>NZ_CP022380.1:0-397500 GCF_002302515.1 Capnocytophaga sp. H4358
ATGAAAGATTTAGCCGAAAAAGCGTGGGGGAGATGTCTTGATTTCATCAGAGACAATATTGAAGAGCAACCATTTAACACTTGGTTCGCTCCCATTGTACCTATTAGTTTGGAAAATAATTCTTTAAAAATAGGTGTTCCTACTAAATTTTTCTATGAGTACTTAGAGCAAAATTATATTTCTCTTTTGAAGTCTGCCATGACTTTTTCTCTCGGAGAAAAAGCCCGTTTGACTTATGTAATCAACTCTCTAACCAGAGAACAATTGCCGAGTACTAACCGTCCAGAATTAGCAAGGCAATCACTTACTTTACCTATCCAAAATAAAGATCCTGAACTTCGAAATCCGTTTGTAATTCCGGGTATTCGCGAAATTACTATAGACCCACAGCTCAATTTGAACCAAAATTTTGATAATTTTGTTGAGGGAAATTCGAACCGATTGGCACGTTCAGCTGGGATGGCAGTAGCCAATAAGCCTGGAGGAACGGCGTTTAATCCACTGTTTATTTTTGGTGGAGTAGGGTTGGGAAAAACACATTTAGCACACGCTATTGGGGTGGATATCAAGGAAAAACATCCTAAAAAGAAAGTACTTTATGTGTCAGCAGAAAAATTTACCCAACAGTTCGTAAACGCTACCATGTCAAAAGATAAGGACAAAACATCACTTAATGATTTCATTCATTTCTATCAACTCATTGATGTGTTGATTGTCGATGATGTTCAGTTTTTGTCATCTAAATTAAAGACACAAGATGCGTTTTTCCACATATTCAATCATTTACAACAAAACAATAAGCAAATTATTTTGACATCGGACAAAGCTCCAGTTGACATGCAGGATATTGAACAACGTTTATTGTCGCGTTTCAAATGGGGGCTGTCTGCTGAGTTACAAACTCCAGACTATGAGACTCGCTATAAAATTTTAAAAAATAAATTCTACACGGACGGTGCAGAAGTAGAAGATGAAATTATTTCATATCTAGCTGAAAATGTTAGAACTAATGTGCGAGAATTGGAAGGTGTAAGTAATTCACTTATTGCTCAAGCAGCCTTTAATCGCAAGGAATTTTCGATTGAATTAGCACAAAGCATCATCGAACGCTCCATACGAAATCACCGAAAGGAAATTACCATCGACCACATACAACAAATCGTTTCCGATTATTTTAATGTGGGTTTGGAGGAATTGCAGTCAAAAACTCGTAAACGAAACGTAGTACAAGCACGTCAGTTGGCGATGTTTTTCGCAAAAAAATATACAAAAAATTCATTGACAGCTATCGGTTCACAAATTGGGCAACGTGACCATGCAACCGTATTGCATGCTTGTAAAACGGTTGAAAATCTAACGGAAACAGACCGTGAATTCAAGCGATATGTTGAAGAATTAACCTCAAAATTTTCAAACTAATTCATTGATATTGAATTAGTTTTTTCTTTTTATATATTATTATTATCCTAAGGAAATGAAAACAAGAATATTAATGGTATGCTTAGGCAACATTTGTCGTTCTCCGTTGGCGGAGGGAGTTTTACGAGCTAAGTTGGATCCTGCAAAATTTGAAGTGGATTCGGCAGGAACATCAAACTACCATGTTGGGGATGCTCCTGATTCTCGTTCGATAGAAGTAGCTCGAAAAAATGGTATTGACATTGCAAATCTCAAAGGACGACAATTCAAAAAAACAGATTTTGAAGACTTTGACTATATTTTTGTAATGGATAGAAGTAATTATACAAATGTGTGTAACATAGCTGAAAATGAGAAACATAAAGAAAAAGTGTCATTTTTATTAGATGTGTTAGATTCCATGAAAAAGAAAGAAGTCCCTGATCCTTACTATGGAGATAAAAATGGATTTAGAACTGTTTTTACGATGATTGACGAGGCTTGTGAGGTGATTGCTGAAAAGTTAAATTCAAAGCATCCGTAATGAGTAACTTAGGAAACGTTTATCTCATTCCTAATTTGTTGGGAGATAGCTTAATAGGTAATGTATTACCTCCGATGATAACAAATATAGTTAAGGAGTTGACTCATTTTATTGTAGAAAATGAAAAATCGGCTCGTAAATTTATCAAACAAATTACACCTGAGAAGCCACAGCAGGAATTGGTGCTGTTTACCATTGATAAGCATACCTTCGAAAATGATATTTATTCTTTTATAAATCCTTGTATGTCAGGTTTTTCTGTTGGTGTTATTTCCGAAGCTGGTTGCCCGGGTATTGCTGATCCTGGTGCTGAGATTGTGAAATTAGCACACCAAAAGAACATACGAGTGATTCCTTTGGTAGGTCCATCATCGATTTTATTAGCCATGATGTCAAGCGGTTTGAATGGGCAAAATTTTGCATTTAATGGTTATCTGCCCATAGAAAAATCTGAACGAAGACGAACAATCAAGGCATTGGAACGAAAAGTTAAGGAATATAAACAAACACAAATTTTTATTGAAACTCCTTATCGGAATGATAAAATGTTATCCGATTTGGTAGAAACTTTGCAAAATGATACGATGTTGTGCATAGCAACTGAAATCACATTACCGACCGAATATATCAAAACACAGACCGTCACGCAATGGAAAAAGATGAATATTTCTTTGCAAAAACGTCCGACAATCTTCATCATAGGAAGTTAGAAATTGTTTGAATCTTAATAAATTCGTTATTATGTAGTGATTAAATATACATTAGTTTTCATTTTTATTTATATATTTGCCATATCAAAATACGGATTTATTTTTTTTTGCGAATAATCAATTCAAATTTTTAATAATCAACACATTATAAATATGTTTCACAGAGAAGGTTTTAAAATTATTTTAGGAACATTTATAGTAACTGCAGGAATCGCTTTACTGGCACATTATTTCGTAGATATTTTTTGGTTACAGAAACTCATTCAAGGTATTGCACTTATTTTTTTGATTTTGGTATTACAATTTTTTAGAAATCCAAAGCGAAATACGCAAAGAAATGAAAATCACATCATCGCTCCCGTTGATGGAAAAGTGGTAGTTATTGAAAAAGTATTCGAAAAAGAATATTTCAAAGATGAACGTTTACAAGTATCAATTTTTATGTCGCCAATAAATGTGCATGTAACTCGTTATGCTATAGGCGGAGAGGTTGTATTTAGCAAATACCATCCTGGAAAATATTTAGTTGCTTGGCATCCGAAGGCATCCGAAGAAAACGAAAGAACAACCGTTGTTGTTGAAAATCATACTTTTGGGAAAATATTATATCGTCAAATTGCAGGAGCTTTGGCGAAGCGTATTGTAAACTATGCTAAAGAGGGCGATATAGCTATTCAAGGAGCTGATGCTGGATTTATTAAATTCGGTTCACGTGTGGATTTATATCTACCGTTAGATACTCAAATCAATGTCCAATTGGGACAAACAGTTAAAGGCGGTATTGATATTGTGGCAAAAAAAGATTAATTTTAATAACATATTTATATTTAAAATATAAACATAAAGTAAAGAATATCAATTATTTATGGGAAGAGCATTTGAATTCAGAAAAGCTAGAAAATTTAAGCGTTGGGCAGCAATGGCAAAAACTTTCACACGCATAGGTAAGGACATCGTAATGGCTGTGAAAGAAGGAGGGCCTCACCCTGAGTCTAACTCTCGGTTAAGAGCCGTAATCCAGAATGCCAAAGCAGCAAATATGCCGAAAGAAAACGTGGAACGTGCCATCAAAAAAGCTTCTGAAAAAGATACTGCAAACTATAAAGAAGTTATTTTTGAGGGGTACGCACCTCATGGAATCGCTATTCTAATTGAAACTGCCACAGATAATAATAACCGAACAGTGGCAAACATCCGAAGTTATTTCAATAAATGTAATGGAGCTTTAGGAACATCTGGCTCTGTAGAGTTTATGTTTGACCATACTTGTAATTTCCGAATCAATGCTGAAGGCTTAGATGTAGAAGAACTTGAACTTGAGATGATTGATTTCGGAGCTGAGGAAGTTTTTCAAGATGAAGATGGGATTCATATTTATGCTCCTTTTGAGAGTTTCGGGGCTATTCAAAAAGAGTTGGAAGGACGTGGTATTGAGATTCTATCCTCAGGTTTTGAACGTATTCCGCAGGTAACCAAAGAACTCAGTCCTGAGGAACAAGCTGATGTGGAAAAACTTCTTGAAAAAATTGAAGAAGATGAAGACGTTCAAAATGTTTACCACACTATGAAAGAAGCAGAATCATAATCTCCGCATAATAGAAAATAGTAAAAAGACTGTATGGAAAGATTTCGTACAGTCTTATTTTTGTATAAATCTTTATCTTAGAAGTTGAATAGATTATAATGTGAATATCACATGATTCTTCTCATTATCAATAGTTATAAATTTTACTTATGACAATATAAAAAATATCGCAAAAGCTATTGCTTTTTGCATGTTTTATAATTATACCTTTGCATTATAAACAGTAAAAACTAATAAAGATGAACAATAAACTGACAACTACAACGGGAGCTCCCGTAGCGAATAATCAAGACACAATGACTGCGGGTAAAAGAGGACCAGCTCTTTTGCAAGACATCTGGTTTTTAGAAAAATTGGCTCATTTTGACCGCCAAGTAATTCCTGAGCGTGTAATGCACGCCAAAGGTTCAGGAGCTTACGGAACTTTTAGAGTAACTCACGACATTACCAAGTACACAAAAGCATCTATTTTTGCTGAAATCGGGAAAGAAACGCCAATGTTCGTACGTTTTTCTACCGTTGCTGGAGAGCGTGGAGCGGCTGATGCTGAGCGTGATATCCGCGGTTTTGCAATGAAATTCTACACTGATGAAGGAAACTGGGATTTGGTGGGCAACAACACGCCTGTGTTCTTTCTTCGCGACCCTTTGAAATTCCCCGATTTGAATCACGCCGTAAAACGCGACCCACGTACCAATATGCGTTCTGCGGATAACAACTGGGATTTCTGGACACTTCTTCCTGAGGCTCTTCACCAAGTAACTATCGTGATGAGTGACCGTGGTATTCCAAAATCATACAGAACAATGCACGGATTTGGTAGCCACACGTTTTCTTTCATCAATAAAGAAGGTGTACGTCATTGGGTGAAATTCCACTTAATTTCACAACAAGGCATCGAAAATCTAACCGATGAAGAAGCTGCTAAATTAGTGGGAATGGACAGAGAGTCGCATCAAAAAGATTTGTACGAAGCCATCGAAAATGGCAACTTCCCGAAATGGAAAATGTTCGTACAAATTATGACCGAAGAACAAGCTCGTAATTTGGACTATAATCCGTTCGATTTGACCAAAGTTTGGTACAAAAAAGATTTCCCTTTAATCCCTGTTGGAGAATTTGAACTTAACAGAAACCCTGAAAATTACTTTGCCGAAGTAGAGCAATCTGCTTTCAGCCCTGCTAATGTGGTTCCTGGAATTGGTTTCTCTCCTGATAGAATGTTGCAAGGTCGCTTGTTCTCTTACGGAGACTCACATCGCTATCGTTTGGGAGTAAATCATAACCAAATTCCAGTAAACGCTCCTAAATGTCCTGTACACGGATATCACAGAGATGGAGCTATGCGAGTAGACGGAAATTATGGTTCTACCAAACATTACGAGCCGAATAGCTTTGGTGTGTGGCAAGAGCAAAAAGAGTTCCAAGAACCTGCATTGAGAATTGATGGAGATGCGTACAATTACGATTTTCGTGAAGATGATGATGATTACTTCACACAACCACGCAAATTATTCCAATTGATGAATGACGAGCAGAAAAAAGCCTTGTTTGAAAATACAGCAAGAGCCATCGGCCCTGCTCAAAAATTTATTCAAATAAGACACATCCGCAATTGCTATCACGCTGACCCAGCTTACGCAAAAGGAGTAGCTGATGCACTTGGTCTTACAATGGAAGAAGTATTGAAATACGAACATCCAGCACTAAACTTAGGTCCCGTGGCTCATAAAAAAATGGAATGCCCTTTCGGACACAAATAAAATTAAGAAAGTAAAGAAGGAGATTGTCCAAAAAAGGCAGTCTCCTTTTCTTATTTATTATTATACCGACAATTTTAGGTAATGTACTGAAAAATAGTTGGTGTTTTTTTACAAATTAATTATTATATTACGCTTGTTAGTCCGAAGAGGAAAAAACTCTGGCGGAGATCAACTTTTCAGTAATAGGATTAATGTGTAAAACGATAGTTTTAGAGGTTTTCCGAAAAGGGGAGCTTCTTCTGCCTAAACCTATGTTAGACTATGTTTCAAAAGCTTTCACCAACTATTTTTCAGTATTGTGCTATAATTGAAAATATTGTTATGACCATTAGTTTTTCAATGTTTCATCTAACCATCTGAAAAAATTACGTTGCCAAAAGATTCCATTCTGAGGTCGTAAAACCCAGTGAGTTTCGTCGGGAAAATACAGTAATTCACTTTTGATTCCTAATAGTTGAGCTGCCGTAAAGGCTTGAAAACCTTGCTCTTTTGGAACTCTATAATCTTTACCTCCATGGATAATCAAAATAGGAGTGTCCCAATTGGCTACTTTTTCAATAGGATTAAATTCGGTATAAGATTTTTGTACTTTTGGATTGTCTTTTTCCCAATATGCTCCGCCTAATTCGTTATTAGTAAAGAAAATTTCTTCGGTAGTACCGTACATACTTTGTAAATTAAATACTCCACAATGAGCGATAAACGATTTGAAACGTTTGTTATGAATACCTGCTAAATAGAATACCGAATATCCACCATAGCTTGCTCCAATAGCTCCTAATCGATTGTTATCCACATATTTTTCTTTAGCAACATCGTCGATTGCTGAAAGGTAATCACGCATCACTTGTCCACCCCAATCACCACTGATTTGAGCATTCCACTCTACGCCATGTCCAGGCATTCCACGGCGATTTGGTGCTACGACAATGTACCCCTGAGATGCCATCAATTGAAAGTTCCAACGAAAACTATAGAACTGACTAAGAGCTGATTGTGGCCCTCCTTGACAGTAAAGTAAAGTTGGGTATTTTTTATTTGGGTCAAAATTAGGAGGATAGATTACCCATGTAAGCATGTCTTTACCATCAGTAGTTTTTACAATACGTTCTTTCACCTCACATTTGGCAATTTGTTTGTAAGCATCGTCGTTTACGTGAGTCAATTGATTAACTTCTAAGAAATTTTTTATATTTTTTTTCTTTTTATTCACTTGTAAATCAATAGTATATATCTCTGCAGCACGATTCATATCGGTACGAGTAACTACCAATAAGTTAGCTGACTGACCTACGATTCCTGTGATGTCGAACATGCCTTTGGTGAGTTGTTTAGGCATCGGATGCTTCTCAAACGGATTGATTTCAAATAATTGTGTAGTCCCTTTTACTACAGCCGTAAAATATATTTTTTTGCCATCATTACTCCATATGTAATCTGCTACCGTATTGTCCCAGTGAGCTGTGATGTTACGTTTTTGTCCATTTTCAAGAATGACCAAATCATTTTTGTCAGCTTCGTTGCCTTCGTTTTTCATACTCAACCAAGCTAAAACATCCTTTGAGCTGTATAATGGATGTGTGTCATACCCCATCATCCCTTCGCTCAAGTTTTTTGTTTTTTGTGTAGCAAGATCATATTCGTAAATATCTGTGTTAGTGCTTACTACATAGTCTGTACCTACTTTAGCCTTAGTTACATAAAGTACTTTCTTTCCATCGTTGCTCCAAATGTAGTCACTCGTTCCTCCAAAAGGTTCTTGCGGACAATAGTAGGGTAGCCCTTCCATAATGTCGACTTGTTTTCCATCAATCATATTCTCAATGAAAACATGATTGTATGCCCCGTCCATCCATTTGTCCCAATGGCGATGATCTAAACTTTTATAATTCTGTCCAGTTGATTTGTCTAAGTCATTATAAAAATCGGAAGCAAATACTTTATTGATTTTTACGGGTTTATGAACTAACTTTTTGTCTTTAGTTGCATTAAATTTCGTAGTTTCACGTTTGAGTTCCTCCTCTGAAATAGGAATCGGAACACCTCCTTTGACCGACAATTTGAACAATTCACGACGAAACGAATTTTCCTTAACATTAGGGTATGCAACACTAAAAAGCACAAAATTTTTGTCTTGAGTTAATCCCATCGTTCCCACACGCCCTAATTCCCATAGTTTTTCAGGTGTTAGCGGTTGTTGTGCATCCATAGTATTAGCTATAAGCCCTGCAACAAGCATAATTAATCTTTTTTTCATTTGATTTTTCTATTTTTCTTTAAAACTTACACAAATTAGATTCTAAAAATATTGAAATTTTACCACAAATAAATCATTCTTAAAGTTTTTGATACATATTTTACTATTTAAAATGATATTTCCCCAAAAAGTGATCTAAATACCAATTTTCTCTCTTTAAGAATATATTTTTTATGCTATTACAAGTTAAAATTAAAGGAAATATTCTATTCTTAAACAGAATGTTCAATCAATTTTATTCCAAAGCAATATTATGTTTGCAAATCTATGAAAAAAAGCAATGTTGTCAAATGAAAAACAGTATTTTCAGTTGATTTATCTCTCTTTTATTCTTATTTTTGCACGACAAAAAAAGTAAATAAGCATGAAAAACGTAATCGTCACAGGCACAAGTAGAGGAATCGGCTTAGAGATAGCCAAACAAATGGCAGATCAAGGGCATCAGGTGTTGGCATTATCTCGAAATACACTTCCTTTGCTGAAATTGAATCATAAAAACATTCATTTTTTTCCTTTTGATATTACATTGGAGGAAGATTTAGAAAAAGTGGTTGATTTTGTTCGAGAGGAATGGGGAAAAGTAGATATTTTAATCAATAATGCTGGAAAATTAATCAAAAAACCTTTCGAAGAGCTTACTACTACTGATTTTATGGAAGTGTATAAAGTAAATGTTTTTGGTGTGGCGATGCTCATCCAAAAGATAATTCCTTTTATGGTGAAAAAAGCTCATATTGTGAATATCAGTAGCATGGGAGGAGTACAAGGAAGTATGAAATTTGCAGAACTATCAGCCTATTCCTCATCGAAAGGAGCCTTAATAACTTTATCCGAACTTTTAGCAGAGGAATATAAGGAAAAAGAAATCATTTTCAACGTATTAGCATTGGGAGCAGTGCAAACAGAAATGTTAGCAGAGGCCTTTCCTAATTATCAAGCAAACGTCACAGCCGAAGAGATGGCAATTTATATCAGTGAATTTGCTTTACAGGGATATACGTTTTTTAATGGAAAAATAATACAGGTTTCTAATTCTACGCCTTAAAAAAAATTTTTTATTATAAACAATTATATTTCAACTCAATAAAGACTCAACTTAATTAAAATTATATGATGATGAAAACAAAAATTCTTTTTTTAGCATGTCTGTTGCTATCTGTAACGCAGATGAGTGCTAATGACTCACTCCTGAATCCAATACCCAAGAAAATGATTTTTACAGGAAAGAAAATTTCTACTAAAAAATCCATTCCTTTCCGAATTATTCTCAGTGAAAAAGACGATAAAACGTTTAAAAAACATGCTCATAAAGCACCCAATAAGAAAGAAGGTTACTACCTGCGTATTGAGAAAAATAAAGTGTACATCGTAGGGAATGACCCACGAGGAGTCTACTATGGTCTCCGTACCTTTCAACAGCTTAGTAAAAACTCGGAGATTCCTTTGGGAGAAATTATTGACTATCCTGATTTGGAATATCGTGGGGTAGTTGAAGGATTCTATGGAACTCCTTGGAGTCACGAAAAACGATTGCGCCAAATAGAATTTTACGGTGAGAATAAACTTAACACCTATATCTATGGCCCGAAGGACGATCCATATCACAGCTCACCCAACTGGCGAAAACCTTATCCTACAAAAGAAGCTGAACAATTGCAAGAGCTGGTACAGGAAGCTAATAAAAACTACGTGGATTTCGTATGGGCTATACACCCAGGTAAGGACATCCAATGGAATGATACTGACCGTCAGCATCTTTTGCGTAAATTTGAGGATATGTATCAGTTAGGTGTACGAGCTTTTGCAGTTTTTTTTGATGATATTTCAGGTGAAGGTACAAATCCACAGAAACAAGCCGAATTGTTAAACTTTTTACATACCGAGTTTGTAGAAAAGAAAAAAGACGTTAATCCTTTAATAATGTGTCCTACTGAATATAACAAAGGTTGGTCAAATCCTGAGAAAAGATATTTAGAAACTTTAGGAGAAGTACTACATCCATCTATTCACATAATGTGGACAGGTAACACAGTCGTTGCAGATATCGACAAAGCCACCATGGAATGGATAAATGCTAAAATAAAACGTAAAGCCTACATTTGGTGGAACTTCCCAGTGTCAGACTATGTGCGAAATCATATGCTTTTAGGAGCTGCCTATGGAAATACGAATGATATCAAAGACGATATGTCAGGTTTTGTATCCAATCCGATGGAACATCCTGAGGCTTCGATGATTGCAATTTACGGCGTAGCTGATTACACCTGGAACGTAGCAACCTACGATTCTGAACGAGCTTGGCATAAAGCTATGGCAAGATTAATGCCTCAAAACAAAAAAGCTTTACTTACGTTTGCTAAGCATAGTTCCGATTTAGGAGTTAACGGACATCAGTACAGAAGAGTAGAATCTGTTGAATTTGCTCCCGTTGCTAAAGAGTTTTTGAAAAATCTAACAAGGGAAAAAAATCCACAAATAGAACGTGTACAAAAAGAGTTTGACAATATCATTTCGGCAGCAAAACAATTATTAAGTACAAAAGAAAATCCTCTTTTAATAGAAGAACTACGCCCATGGTTACTACAATTAGAAGTTGTGGGACAGCAAGGAAAACAAGCTATTGAGTTATATGAAGCTCTACATCAAAAAGGGTATGCAAAATTCAAAGCAGGATATGCAAGATTACAAAATTTACAGAAACAACAATTTAATATTGATCAAACCTATAATCAGAATCCATACCAACCTGGGGTGCGTGTGGCGACTTTGGTTGTAGAGCCTTTGATTGCTGAAATATTGAAATATTCAGTAGGAAAATATAATCAAGAAACTGGAGAACAATTAGCTTTGACTTTAAATTTCAATCCAAATAAACTGATAACTAATATTCAACAAATAAAATATCAGCCATTACTTCAAAAGGGTGGGGGAGTACGTATTTCTCCAGCATTGGAGTATATTTCAGTGAAAAAAGATGATTTTTTAGGTATTGAACTAGAAAAAGTAGCTTCAGTTAAAACTATTTCAGTAGATCTTGGAGATGCTAAGCATTTTGAGAAAGGAAGAATACAGATTTCTACTAATGGAATTGATTGGAAAGATATTTCAGGAAGCCTCCGCAATAGTCGTTGGAATAGTTCAGAAAATGTCCACAATGTGAAATACGTTCGTTTTATTAATAACACTGATACTCCTTTTCAAATCCGGTTAAAACATTTTGAAATTGTAACAGAGTAATTATTATAGTTTATGAGCAAAATAAAAAGAAGTTGCCCTGAAATTCAAAATTTACGAATCGGGTAGCTTCTTTTTTCTTTCAGATATTTTCGGAAAATCTATAAACTTCTCCATGTCAATAGAATATTTTTCATTTTACTACAAACAGACTCAAAATTTAGGATAAAATCTGAAAACGACTTTTTTAACTCAAAATAAATTGCAATTATATAAAGTTTTTAGGGGTAACAAGCGATTTTTTTACTTTTTATTGAAGAAAGTTTTAAAATTTTCAAAAGAGCGATTTTTCTAAAGTAATTGCGTGACAGAAACTCATACATTCTCCTTGGCTAAAGAAAATAACCGAGTAAGAAAAAAAAACTGAAAGGAGTTTTGAGGTATATACAGAAAGGTCAGATTAGAGAGAAAATCTATTTTAGAAAAACTTTTTTACATTTTATTTTACTCATCAATAAAGCAATATTATGAAATAAAAATCAACTTATTTTGAAAAAAGTTAAATAACTTCTTACATAATCTAAAAATAGTTACTTTCTTTATCTTTCTAAAAATTTCGTTTTTTGCTAATTCATATAAAAACACTTATCTTTTTTTTGGATAATTCAATTTTAGTACATACTTTTACGCTCATTTTTATTATAAATATAAAAAATATGAGTAACGAAACAGAAAAGAAAAGAACAGGAATGTATGAAAACGTGATGCACGAGTTCAACAAGGCCGCTGATAAAATGAATTTGGATCCTGGGGTTCGCAAGATTTTAGCTTCTACCCAAAATGAAATCGTAGTTCACTTTCCTGTGAAGATGGACGATGGTTCTATAGAAGTTTTTACAGGTTATCGCGTACAGCACAATAATGCATTGGGGCCTTACAAAGGAGGGTTGCGCTATCATCCAACCGTGGATATTGATGCAGCTAAGGCTCTGGCAACTTGGATGACTTGGAAATCTGCAATTGCTGGACTTCCGTACGGAGGTGGAAAAGGAGGGATTCAGATTGACCCTTCAAAATATTCAAAAGGTGAGTTAGAGCGTATTACACGTCGTTTTACTTATGCTTTAGGTGATAACATTGGTCCTGATTATGATATTCCAGCTCCAGACGTAAATACTAATGCTCAGATAATGGCTTGGATTTCAGATACCTATGCCTCAGCAAAATCACCTGCAAATCGATCTGTAAATCTACACGTGGTTACAGGAAAACCTGTGGTTTCAGGAGGTTTAGCAGGAAGAGATCGTGCTACTGGATTTGGAGTTGTAACGGCTATTAAAAAGTGGGCTAAGAAAAACAACGTTGATTTGAATGGCAAGACCTATATTGTTCAAGGTTTTGGTAACGTAGGATATTGGGCGGCTCATTTCTTGCATAAAGAAGGTGCTAAATTGATTGCAGTACAAGACCATACAGGTTCTATTGCTAACGCAAATGGTATTGATCCCGAGGAATTGTCGGCATACGCAAAAACTAACAAAGGAGGCGTTGGAGGTTTCGAAAAAGCTCAAAAAATTGAGAATGCCGAGTTCTGGAAAACACCTTGTGATATTTTGATTCCTGCAGCATTAGGAAATCAAATCACAGTAGATAATGCCAATGAAATCAAAGCTACGCTTATTGCTGAGGGAGCCAATGGACCAACAGATGCTGCAGCTGAAGAAATTATTTTGAAAAAGGGTATCCACATAATTCCTGACATCCTTTGTAATAGTGGAGGAGTTATTGGTTCTTACTTTGAGTGGTTACAAAACAAACGGGCTGAGATTTGGAAAATCGAAGAAGTTTTGGAAAAACTTAACGATAAAATTGAAACAGCATTTGACAACGTAGTTTCTTGTGCAGAAAGATATAAAACCGACTACAGAACGGCAGCCTATATAGTAGCATTAGAAAAATTAGAACAGGTGTACAAAGAAAGAGGTGTATTCCCATAGTAGTGCTATCAAATTTGTATTTTTTAGAAAACCTACAAACTGTTGTATTATCAGATAAATATTTTGGAAAGTGTTGTAAAAAGTATGATACCTTTAATAAAGTGGATATTTCTGTCAGGCTGAGCGTAGTCGAAGCCTCGTAATTACAGGGCTTCGACTACGCTCAGCCTGACAATCAAAACTACCATCATACTTTTTATAACACAACCATATTTTGAATATCTGCTATAAACAAACCCCGAAATTCGGCAAAAAGCTGAAAATCGGGGTTTTGTTTTAAAAACGGAATTCTAATGTAAATATTTTCCTGTTTCTACCCTTAAAAACTATTGTGAGAATTTAAGAGTGAGCTGCCTTTATTTCACTATCTCTCTTTCTGATTGGGCATGTGTTTCAGGGGTTATTTTATTAAAAAACTCTTTTTCAGACATTACTTTTCCAAAGAGTTTTTGTTTCCAATCTTTCAGATTCCAGCCATATTTTTTTGAAAACATGTAGAAACAAAGTAAAATAAAAACTCCCAAAAACAATAACTGATAATAAGCTCCATCCGTTGGGTCAGCCGTATTAACAAACAGAGCAGGGAGCCTAAAAACTCCCCAATTGGTAGTTACTAATAATCCCGTAATGAGGTTATTAGCTATATGGAATCCTAATGCCAACTCCAATCCCTCATCAAATAAGGTTATCATACCTAAAAATAATCCTATTCCTATATAGTAGAAAATAAATCCATAACCTAATTTTTCAATTTCTGGATTTGCGCTGTGCATTAGTCCGAACAAAATAGAAGTTACCAATAGCGGTATCCAGCGGTTTTTAACAGCAATACCTATCCCTTGCATCAAATACCCTCTGAAAAAATACTCTTCAAAACCAGCTTGAATAGGAATTAATAAAACCGATAATAACAATAGTATAAAAAATTTATCTGCTTGAAAATTCCACACATAATCCTGTGGGTTCATCCAATAATCAATAAAAGTAGTCAACACCAAGATACCGCCCCAAAGAGTAAAAGCAAAGAAAAATCGCTTCCAATCCACACGAGGCCGTGAGGTATGAAATGCACGTAAAGGTTGCCTATGAACGTAGCGTACCCAAACTAATAATGCTACTAAAAACAACACAAAACCTGACATCAAATCTTCGGCAAAGTAACGCAACTCGCCTTTTTTCTCAATTTGATTTTGCATCAACGTTTGATAGTCAAAAAAAAGCAATACTAAAAAATTCAGTCCCATAAACCCAAGGAAACCTAAGGAATAAATGAGATAAAGCCATTTAGGGCTTTTTCCGTGGTAAGCATTTTCTATATACATAATTCATTAGAAATAAAAATTGACTTATTTAAAGTTTTATTGTCATTAAATAAGTCAATTTGTTTGATAAATAAATTTAAGATTAGAACTTATACGTGATTCCTAATTTTCCTCCCGAAACAGTGCCTCCTCCTAATTCAAGGTTCACACCAAAATTGTTAGTAAAGAAATAACGTCCTCCCAATTGAAGTGCAAATCCAAATCCTGATGTGTAGTGATGATTGAAGCCCTCCACTTTGTAATTATTTGTCCAAGAATAATATCCCAAACTTCCTCCTGCATATAAATCAAATTGTGAAGGTAATTGGAACAAACGATTAAAATGATAATTAACATTACCAACCACACCTACATTGGTATACTTAACATTTCTATCTGCAACTCCGTAGTTGGTTGAGCGATAGGAAATCTCACCTCCTACAGTCCAATCTTCTGCAACTCCATAATCAACCCCTAAATAAACAGGAGTCCCCCAACTTGAAAGCCCAAATCCCGCGTTCAGCTGTAAGTTGCCAACTCCTAAATCGTTCTGTGCAGAAGCAACTGTAAACGAGGCTAATAGCCCCAAAAGTAAAAACATTTTTTTCATATTAGTTGTTATTTTTTAAAAAAGTTAATTAGGCAAAGGTAATGTTTTTTTGTTATAATCCAAATTTCAAAGTTTTTTTCGTTGATAAAACGCATGAAATAGTACTTTTAGAGCTATTGTATGTTTTTGTGTGGTTTGGAACTTAATTTACGGGAGCTTTATGTTTTTTACTAACGTTTCAAGATTAAAAAATGGTTCAAATAAACGAATTATGAGGTTATAAATTTCGTTTTTTTAATGTAAACTGTTAATTATAAAATGTTTGATAGTAAAGAATAACCTTGTTTTTTCTTTTAGACGAAAAGAGCTTATCTTTGCACAAATTTTTAGTTTTAGATTACAAATGAGAATCATTTCAGGAAAAAACAAAGGCAAACGATTGGTGGCTCCGCAAAAACTCCCCGTTCGTCCAACTACTGACTTTGCTAAAGAAGCTTTGTTCAACATACTGAATAATTTATATTATTTTAATGAAATATCTGTGTTGGATTTGTTTTCAGGAACAGGAAATATCAGCTACGAATTTGCCAGTAGAGGATGTGAACACCTTATTTCGGTGGACAGTCACAGCGGTTGTATACAGTTTATTAATAAAATAAGTGATGAATTAAAATTTGGTATAAATGCTATAAAATCAGACGTTTACACTTTTTTGCAAAAAACAACTCAAACTTTTGACGTAATTTTTGCAGATCCTCCGTATGATTTTCAACAAGATAAGTTTAACGAAATTATACAGCTTGTTTTTAACAAAAATCTCTTAAATGAAAATGGGATTCTCATCATCGAACACTCCAAACACGTAGAATTGGAAACCTTACCTCATTTTTCATATGACAAAAAATATGGTGGTAGTGTGTTCAGTTTTTTTGAGAACACCGAAGAAGATACGAACTAATCTTATTTATTGTTTAAAAAAATCATATCTTTGCACTTTAACTATAAAACAAACAATGGGCAAAATTCAATTAAACACAATAGAAGAAGCTATTGAAGACATAAAAAAAGGGAAAGTCATCATCGTTGTGGATGATGAAAATCGTGAAAATGAAGGAGATTTTATCGCAGCAGCTGAAAAAGCAACACCGGAGATGATTAATTTTATGGTCACTCATGGACGTGGATTGGTATGTGCTCCACTTACCGAAAAACGTTGTGAGGAATTGGATCTACCGATGATGGTACAAAATAACACCGTACTCCACCAAACTCAATTTACTGTATCGGTCGATTTAAAAGGACATGGTTGTACCACAGGTATTTCAACACACGACAGAGCCAAAACAATTTTGTCACTCGTAAATCCTGAAACAAGACCATTTGATTTGGGACGACCAGGACATATTTTCCCACTTCGAGCTAAGGAAGGAGGCGTACTTCGCAGAACGGGACACACGGAAGCTGCTATTGATTTGGCTCGGTTAGCAGGAATGCAACCTGCTGGGATTTTGGTAGAAATCCTCAATGAGGATGGAACGATGGCACGATTGCCTCAATTGGCAGAAGTAGCTAAAAAATTTGATTTGAAACTCATTTCTATTGAAGATTTGATAGCGTATCGTATGCGAAAAGATACCTTAATTGTGAAAAAAGAGGATTTTCACCTCCAAACACCTTATGGTGAATTTCGTTTACGTGCTTACGAACAAACAACAAACAAACAAATTCATTTGGCATTTACCAAAGGTACTTGGGAATCGGATGAAGCTATTTTGACTCGAGTACACGCCTCATTCATTAGTAATGATATTTTGGAAGTACTAGCTTCTGAAAAAGAGAATCCCTTAGAACGAATTTTCAAGAAAATCAACGAAGAAGGGAAAGGGGCAGTGATTGTTATCAACAAAGAAGGTTATTCACAGAATTTACTGAAACGTATCACTGAAATTAAAGAAAAACAGAGTGGTAGCTATGCTCCTGTAACATCTGCAGATACTAAAGACATTGGTATGGGATCACAAATTCTGCACGATTTAAATATTCGTAAACTTCGTTTATTGACAAATTCAAAACAATCTCATTATGTTGGAATGTCAGGATATGGACTTGAAATAGTTGAACAGATATCCTATTAGTCATAAGCATGAAGTTTCACTTGTAGCATAGGTTTCTCAACAGTTCAATCATGAGAAGGAAAAGATCGTGTGATTAGAATCATATCTGATAATCATTTATTTAAGATTTTTTCATTTATACATATTAATATCAATGCTTCTTAAGATAATAAAGAGACCTTCTTTTTTAGGAAGGTCTTTTTTATGGTATTTTCATTTTTAGATTTTTAAAATAAGGAAATAATTCAGTGAAATTAGAATATCGCTAAAATTGTTATCGGAGGTTTTTTGCTTCAGCACGGTTTGTTTTTCTTAGATGAAAAAACGTTTTACGATAATATTTTTCAAAAAAAAAATAGAAACTGCTTGTAATTTCTTAAAAAATTGTATTTTCGTGGCTTGAATAAAAAAGGAAACAACATGAATCCCAAAAAAATAGTCATATTCATACTAGGAGTGCTTATGACACTCTTTGTGATTACTTTTTTTAGTGAACGCTATTTGACGTTACAAGGGTCTGTAAAAGAAGGAATTGTGTTAGGAAATACAATGATTAAATATCCCACGTCAGATATTTTAATTCGCAACAATCGTAGTGATAATAGCAAAGCCAAGGATATTATTGAGAGCGTTGTTTCTGTTGAAGATACAGAAGTCCTTGCGGTGAAAACCAAAACTACGAGTGATTTGACTACTCCGAAAAAAGAGAAGCCAGAACTCATTACTAATGTTGAAGGCAAGATGTATTATCCTGATAATGTCACTGATTTTATTACACTACTACGCGAAAAATTAAATAAATCCAGCTGTCGGATTATACATTATGGTGATTCACAGATTGAAGGTGATCGCATTACTAAATACGTTCGCAATCGATTTCAAAATGCTTTTGGTGGAGGAGGGCCAGGTTTTATTCCAATTAAGGTTGTTTACTCACAAACCAGTGTAAACATAAGTACGAGTGAAAATTGGTTGCGCTTTGCCTCGTTTGACCGAAATCGAAAATCAAAAGTACCCCACGAAAAATACGGTTTGTTTGCTACTTTTTCAAGATTTACAAGTTATGATGCAGACACCACCAGCGTCAAAAAAGCACACTTTGTGGTCAAACCTTTTGGAAATGTGTACAAACGCTTACAAACTTACACTAAGTTTGGTTTACATTACGGAAACAATACCCACGAAGTTAAGATTACTGTCTATGAAAATGGGAAACTGTTGAAGGAGGATTTTCTCAAAACAGATGGAAAATATCATAATTTTCAACTGAATTTTGCGAATACTCCAAAGGAAATCAGAGTGGAGTTAGAAGGCAAGTTTAGTCCTGATTTTTATGGAATTACTTTGGATAGGGATACAGGTGTTAGTATGGACAATGTCGCTATGCGTGGCGAGGCTGGACGTGTGTTTACTCGATTGAACCGAGAGAATTTCGAACAAATGTCAGCCGACCGAAAAGCGGATATATTCATCTTTCAATATGGAGGAAACACTATTCCGTATATTCGCAAAGATAAACAGGTTACGGACTATGCACACTCTCTTATTCAAAATATAAAATGGGTGAAACGCAGTAATCCGGATGCTATTTTTATAGTTATAGGGCCCAGTGATATGTCTACTTCCGAAAATGGGAAAATGGTGACTTATCCGTTTTTACCAAAGTTGAATGAGGAAATGAAGAAAAAGTGCTTAGAAAATGGCGTTGCCTTTTGGAGTATTTACGAGGCTATGGGAGGTGAAAACTCAATGCCGATTTGGGTATCGGAAAATTTGGCATCGTCCGACTATGTACATTTGAAACCTAAGGGAACGCAACGCATCTCTGAATTATTCTTCAACTCTTTGTATGAGAATATTTTAGCAATTGAATAGATTTTAGTATGGATTTTATTCAAAATATATTTACATTTGATGAAAATCATCCGTTAAATTTTGTCCGAATTGATTTTTGGATATTTTTTGCTATTGTCTATGCTATTTTCACCGTGATTTACCGCCGAAGACGAATGAGAAATCTGTTTTTGCTCTTCGCAAGTATGTATTTCTACTTCAAAGCCAGTGGTTTATTTGTTCTGTTGTTGGTTTTTAGTACCATAACTGATTTTTATTTAGGAAATTATATCTATCAGCAGACAGAAGAACGCAAACGAAAAATAGCTGTTACCATCAGTATAATCTTGAATTTATTCGTTTTATCTTATTTCAAGTATGCATATTTCTTAACCGATACTCATAATACACTTTTCAATACTCAATATGAGGTGTTTAACTATCTGGCATATTGGGCAAATGGCTTTGATTCAGAGGGTTACTTCCGTGTCAGTACCATTATTTTGCCTGTCGGAATTTCGTTTTATACCTTTCAAACAATTAGTTATACCGTTGATATTTACCGAAAGAAAATAGCTCCGTTAAAATACATTCTTGATTTTGGCTTGTATGTCAGTTTTTTTCCACAATTAGTAGCAGGGCCAATCGTGAGAGCTGAAAATTTTGTACCTCAAATTACAAAGAAAACAGTTATCACCAATGAAGCGTTCAACAGAGGGATTTATTTGATTCTCAAAGGTCTTGTTAAAAAAATGATTTTTGCCGATTTCATAGCTTTGCATTTTTTGGATCAGGTTTTTGACAATCCAACCATGTATTCAGGTTTTACGAATATAATGGCAATTATAGGTTATTCTCTCCAAATTTATGGTGACTTTTCGGGTTATACGGACATAGCCATAGGAGTAGCATTGCTTATGGGTTTCCAGCTTCCGGTAAACTTTAATTCGCCTTACAAGGCTATTAACTGTGGAGATTTCTGGAAACGTTGGCACATTTCATTGTCCACATGGTTGCGTGATTATTTGTATATTCCTTTAGGAGGAAACCGAAAAAGTTCCGTAGGAACGTTTATCATCTCCTTAATTTTCATTGTGGGAGTGGTGGTTGCCATGAATAGCTTTTGGTTTTCAATCATTATGGGAGTCTTGCTTATAGGAGGCTCCTTATTGTCCTTTTACAGTAAGAGTTTTGAACGACACGTAATTACAAACATCAACATAATGCTCACAATGCTCATCGGGGGGTTGTGGCACGGAGCTTCGTGGAAGTACGTAATTTGGGGAGGTTTGAATGGATTGGGTGTAGTGGCATACAAATATTGGAGAAAGGTAAGTCCGTACGAGCAATCTACCCATTGGTTAGCAACTGTTTGGAAAATAGGATTTACTTTTGCTTTTATTACTTTCACACGGGTTTTCTTTCGTGGGAAGGATATGCAATCTATTGGAGAATGGTTTAGCCAAGTAGCTAATGATATGCAATGGGGGATGGCTTTTGACGTACTGTGGCATTATAAATCCGTGTTTACGGTTATGCTTATAGGCTATATAGTTCATTGGTTACCAAATCGTTGGAAGGATGAAATAGAGCATATTTTTTCTGAGAGTCATATCGTTGTGAAAGCTGGGATTGCTGTTGTAACAGTGATTATGTGTTATCAGGCCTACTCTTCGGATTTTCAGCCTTTTATCTATTTTCAATTTTAATGAACGAATAATTAATAATTACGAATTGCGAATTACGATAACGAACCTTAAACCTTAAACCTTAAACCTTGAATCTTGAATCTTAAACAATTAAAAATCTCTCAATACACAATGATGGACAAAGACTATCAAATATTTGGCATTCGTGCCGTGATTGAAGCTATTACAGCAGGAAAAACCGTTGATAAGGTTTTCGTACAGAAGGGTTTAAAAGGTAGTTTGTTTCAAGAGTTGCAAGTTTTATTGCAGAAGGAACAGATTATGATTTCGTATGTTCCCGTAGAAAAACTAAATCGTTTGACGAAAAAAAATCACCAAGGAGTGGTAGCTAATGTGTCACCTGTGGAATATCACGATTTTGAGAATTTAGTTATTAATACCATTGAAAGTGGAGTAACACCATTATTTTTGGTATTAGACCATCTGTCTGATGTCCGTAATTTTGGAGCTATTATCCGAACTGCTGAATGTACAGGGGTTTCAGGGATTATCATTCCTAAGAGAGGAAGCGTTTCTGTTACGGCGGATACGGTCAAAACTTCTGCAGGAGCAGTATTCAAAGTGCCTATATGTAAGGTTGATAACCTCCGTGATGCGATTTATTACCTACAAGGAAGTGGCATTAAAACAGTTGTAGCTACTGAGAAAACAGATCAGCAAATCTATGATGTCACAATGACCGAGCCATTAGCAATCATTATGGGAGCAGAAGATGTAGGAGTATCACCAGCATTGTTAAAATTGTCAGATGAAAAGGCAAAACTTCCCATGTTGGGCGATATAAGTTCGTTGAATGTTTCGGTGGCTTGTGGAGTATTTTTGTATGAAGTGGTACGACAACGATTGACAAAATAGAGGATTATGGTAAAAATTGGCAATATAGAGTTAGGCGAATTTCCGTTGTTGTTAGCTCCAATGGAGGATGTTAGTGATCCACCATTCCGTAGGTTATGTAAAATTCACGGAGCAGATATGCTTTACAGCGAATTCATTTCTTCTGAAGGATTGATTCGTGATGCGATTAAAAGCAGACAAAAATTGGATATTTTTGACTATGAGCGTCCCGTAGGTATTCAAATTTTTGGAGGTGACGAAGAGGCGATGGCTCTTTCTGCTAAAATTGTAGAAGCTGTTCAACCCGATGTGTTGGATATCAACTTCGGTTGCCCTGTGAAAAAAGTTGTTTCAAAAGGAGCAGGGGCAGGGGTTTTGAAGGATATTGACCTGATGGTACGTCTTACAAAAGCGGTTGTTAATAGTACAAAATTGCCTGTGACGGTGAAAACTCGTTTGGGGTGGGATGAAGCCTCTATCAACATAGATGAAGTTGTGGAACGATTGCAAGATGTTGGAGTTCAGGCAATTTCAATTCATGCTCGTACACGTTCACAACTCTACAAAGGACACTCCGATTGGACTCATATTGCTCGAATTAAAGAGAATTCACGAGTAAAGATTCCTATTTTTGGAAATGGAGATATCGACAGCCCCGAAAAAGCACTCGAGTACCGCCAAAAATTTGGAGTTGATGGCATCATGATAGGTCGTGCAGCAATCGGTTATCCTTGGATTTTCAATGAGATAAAGCATTATTTTAGTACAGGCAAAAATTTGTCAGCTCCTACTATTATCGATCGAGTACAAGCTGTAAAGAAACATCTTACATGGGCGTCGGAATGGAAAGGCGAACGGCAAGGAGTGTTAGAAATGCGTCGCCATTATGCCAACTACTTTCGTGGAATTCCTAATTTCAAAGAATACCGTCAAAAGATGGTAACTTTGGATTCTCTTTCGGAGATTTTGGCTGTATTAGAGGAAGTTGCAGAAAAAATGGGATAGCGTTAGAAAATGCTATTTTGGATTAACAACTACGCTGCTAGGTACTAAAACGGTGTAATCTCCATTGTTCCGAATCACATCCCGAACTATAGATGATGAAATGTAGGACGTGCTTGAAGCTGTAAGTAGAAAAACGGTTTCGATTTTCGATAACTTACGATTAGTATGAGCTATAGCTTTTTCAAATTCAAAGTCAGCTGGATTTCTCAGCCCTCGCAAAATGAACGAAGCTCCAATTTCTTTACAATAATCTACCGTAAGTCCTTGATAAGTAGTCACTTTAACCTTAGGTTTGTCGGCAAAGGCTTTTTCGATAAAGGTTTTACGTTCCTCTATTGAGAACATATAATTTTTATCGTTATTCACTCCAATAGCAACGACAATCTCATCAAATAGATCCAACGCACGGCAAACAATGTCGTAATGCCCTAAGGTGATCGGGTCAAATGATCCAGGGAATAATGCTCTTTTCATGCTCTTTATATGTTATCGTTTTAAGTATATTTTTATTCGGTTACTAAGAGAAATATTTTGTTAATCAGTTACTTAAGGCAGAATTAATCTCTGAGTCTAATAAGTCTGAAAAATTTAATCCTTTGTGAGCTACCTGCTGTGGGAAAATACTCTGTGGTGATAGTCCAGGGTTGGTGTTTATTTCAATAAAATGAGGAATATTATCCATGATGATATAATCAATCCGTGAGAACCCTTTCATATTCAGAATATCATATATTTTTATAGTCAGTCCATCAATGCGTTCTATAAGTTCATTGCTGAGTAGAGCAGGGGTAATTTCCTTTGATTTTCCAAGATATTTCGCCTCATAATCAAAGAAATCATTTTCAGAGATAATTTCGGTATGTCCCATAACGGTGGTTTTTCCATTTAGACGCATCACACCTACAGATATTTCGCGTCCACTAAGAAAAGATTCAATCAAGATTTCATCATCTACCTGAAAAGCATTGAGTAAAGCCTCTTCAAATTCAGCGGAGGTACGCACTTTGGAAACCCCTAAACTGCTCCCTGATCGATTTGCTTTTACAAATAAAGGTAGTCCTAATTCCTTAGAAATCAGATTGAAATCTAATTTATCTTTTTTCGATGCATAGATTGATTTTGCTTTCGGGATGTTGAATTTAGCCAAAACGGAGAGAGTATCGCGTTTGTTGAATGTCAATGCCGATTGATAAAAATCGCAACCTGTGTAGGGAATTCCTATCAGTTTCCAATAGGCTTGGAGCTGTCCATCTTCGCCAGGAGTACCATGGATTGTATTGACGACAAGGTCAAAGGTTATTTTTTCACCGTCCTTAGTAGCCGAAAAATCTCCCTTGTTGATAGAAAATGATTTGCCTCCCGATTTGTCTATCAAAAACCAACCTTCGTTGAGAATATGTACCTCAAAAACTTCGTATTTTTCCTTATCCAAATTCTGTAAAATCAGTTGCCCACTTTTGAGAGAAACACCGCATTCCCCTGAGTATCCTCCCATTACTACTGCAATTTTCTTTTTCATTGATTCGAAATATTTTCAGCCAAAGATATAGGTTTTTGTTGAAATAGCGAACTCATAAGAACATTTTTTTCGTGGTTGATAAAAATAGTTTCTGTATCTTTGTCCCTTGTTAAAAAAATAGAGATTGTGATATTCCATAAACTTTTGAACTACACAAAAGAATTTAAACAGAATTTAATCATTGCTTACCCTGTTATATTAGGGATGTTAGGGCACGTTTTTGTTGGATTTATCGACAATGTAATGGTCGGTAAAGTGGGCGTTACAGAGTTGGCTGCAGTGGCATTGGGAAATAGTGCTATTTTCATTGCTATGTCTTTTGGGATAGGTTTCTCCACAGCACTTACGCCCTTAGTTGCGAAAGCTGATGGAGAAGGTGATAAAGAGGAAGTAAAATCGATTCTAAAACACGGTATTTTACTCAATAGTGTTTTGTGTTTTTTCCTATTTTTACTCTTGTTTTTCGCTGAGCCTTTGATGTATTTAACAGGACAACCTGAGAATGTGGTTAAACTTGCTGTTCCTTACACTTTTTTGGTGGCTTTTTCTCTTATTCCACTTGGATTTTTTATGGCATACAAGCAATTTGCTGATGGTCTGTCCCTGACTAAATATGCCATGTATGTCACTCTTATAGGTAATATTATTAATATAATTTTCAATTATATATTCATTTATGGAAAACTTGGGATGCCTGCCTTAGGAGTTATAGGAGCAGGAGTTGGGACACTTGTTTCACGATTTTTAATGCCCATATTACTTTGGTGGATGTTAAAAAAGATAAAACAGACAAAAGAGTATGTTGTTGGTTTACAGTGGAATACGTTTGATAGAAAAAATATAAAGAAAATAATCAATATAGGGATTCCTTCTGGGTTACAAATGATTTTTGAGGTAGGCATTTTTACGGCTGCTATTTGGATGAGTGGTATCTTGGGAGAGAAAGAGCTTTCAGCCAATCAAATAGCGTTAAATTTAGCATCAATGACTTTTATGGTTGCTAACGGTTTGGGAGTAACGGCCATGATACGTGTCGGAAATCAATTAGGCACTAAGGATTTTTTTAATTTACGTCGCATAGGTTTATCCGTATTCGTATTGGTACTGTTCACTCAATCTTTTTTTGCATTATTGTTAACTGTTTTTAGAACTTGGTTGCCGACCTTATATTTAGAGATGGATAATTTAGAAAAATTAACGGAGAATGCTTTCGTTATTGGTGAGGCGGCTAAGCTCTTGCTGATTGCAGCTATTTTTCAAATTTCTGACGGATTACAAGTGACCGCTTTGGGGGCATTGCGAGGACTACAAGATGTTAAAGTGCCTATGTATATTACTTTTGTTGCCTACTGGATATTGAGTTTTCCTGTATGCTACTACTTAGGACTGAAGACTGAGTTAGGTACCATGGGGATTTGGATAGGTTTACTTTTCGGACTAACTGTTGCTGCTGTATGGCTACTATGGAGATTTAATATTATTTCTAAACGAATGATTCAGAGAACCTCACCAAAAGATCAAAAATAACTATGGCACAACACAATGATTTTGGAAAGGAAGCCGAGCAAATAGCGGTTGATTTTCTCATCGAAAACGGACACACCATTTTGGCTCAGAATTTCATTTATGCTCACGCTGAAATAGATATTATATCTCTGAAAAACAATATTTTACATATAACAGAGGTTAAAGCCAGAACCTCCGTTGCCTATGGAGAACCAGAGAGTTTTGTCAACAAATCGAAAATTAACTTAGTGGTTAAAGCAGCAAATCAGTATGTTTTAAAAAACGATTTGGATACGGAAGTGCAATTTGATATCATTTCAATAGTAAAGAACCAAACTGGATGCAGTATCAACTATATCGAAGATGCTTTCTATCCATTTTAAATTACTTTTATTCAGTGACTTACATTCCTGTTCTGATAGCTTCCACAGGGTTCAACTGCGAGGCATTCAACGCGGGAATGATTCCTGAAATCAGTCCGACAAGAAACGACACCCCCAAACCAATAATTACATTTTGAACTGATAACACAAAAGTGAGTTCATCGGTTAGTTGAGAAGCGAGAATCGTTCCAAGCCATACAAAAAGCAATCCTAAAAAACCTCCAATCAATGCTAAAAGTACAGCTTCAAACAAAAACTGAAACAGAATGAAATGCTTTTTAGCTCCCAACGATTTTTGTATCCCGATAAGGCTTGTTCTTTCTCGAACGCTTACAAACATTATATTAGCAATTCCGAAACCACCCACCAAAATCGAAAATCCACCAACAATCCACCCTACCAAATTCATCATGCCTATAGTTTGGTCAATCATATCTGTAAAAGAGGACATTTTATTCAGAAAAAAATTATTGATTTCTTCGGGTTTCAAGCCCCTGTATTTTCTAAAACGCTGTACAAGAATATCTTCAAATTCTTGCATATTAACTCCTTTTTTAGGTTTTATGGCAATTCCGCTGGGAACCCCTTGTGTGCCTGTGTTCATAAAACTTCTAACAAAAGTAGAAAGCAAAAATACTTTTTCGTCATTATCACTCACTGAGCCGTATTTTTTCAAAACGCCAATAACCACCATCTTTTTGCTTAAATAACGAACTTCTTTTCCTATAGGATCTTCGTTTTCAAAAAGTTGTTGGGCTATCTGATGTCCCAAAACGATAACCGGAGCTCCTACTCTTGATTCGGATTCAGTCATCAATCGTCCTTTCTCAACTTTAATATCTTCAATTTCTGATATTTCCGAAGTATCTGCTCTTGCAGGAACATTTTCAATGGTTTTTCCTTCGTATTTTATGGAAGAACTTACTCCAAAAATTGCATAAGACATGGCTTCCACATTGGGAATATCTTTTTTTAAAAACTCATACTCCTGATATGTAACCTGTGGAAAATTAAGCCGTTGCCAACGAGGAACATCTGTAGGGCCAAATGAAAACTTCGATACATACATAGAGTTTTTATCCAATCCTGCAAGATTTTCTTGAATGTTTCGATTTAATGAATCCACTGCTGAAAGTACTAAAATAATCAGAAATATTCCAACACTAACACCTAATAAAGATAAAAAAGTACGTAGCTTATTATCTCGTAATGACTTGGTTGCAAAACGGAAACTTTCTTTTAGTAGCTGTAGGTATATAAACATAATTTTTTGATAGAGATGCTTTATTATCTTGTGTAAAAATACTATTTTTGCACCCAAATATAAGACATTTTTTTTAATGAAACCCACAAAACAAGCTAAATCTGCTTTGATTTCTGTTTTCGACAAAACAGGATTAGAACCTATTATTCATAAAATGAATAGTTTAGGGATAACTATGTATTCAACTGGTGGTACAGAATCTTTCATCAGAAATTTAGGCGTAGAGGTGATTCCCGTAGAAACAGTAACGGATTACCCTTCGATTTTTGGAGGAAGAGTAAAAACACTACACCCTAAGATTTTTGGCGGTATTCTTAATCGTCAGGATAATGACAGTGATGTTGCTGAGATGATTCAGTATGCAATTCCTCAAATAGATATTGTTATTGTAGATTTGTATCCATTTGAAAAAACCGTTGCTAGTGGTGCAATTGAAAGTGATATTATTGAAAAGATAGATATTGGAGGTATTTCTCTGATTCGTGCGGCAGCTAAAAATTTTAAAGACGTATTATGTGTAGCTTCGGTGGAGCAGTATCCTGACTTATTGGATATTTTACTAAACTCACACGGAGCCACCACCTTGGAGCAACGCAAAAATTTTGCAGCAAAGGCTTTCCAGGTATCTTCTCATTACGACACAGCTATTTTCAATTATTTCAACCAAACAGAAGAAATTCCTGTACTTAAAATCAGTGAAAATCAAGGGCAGGTACTTCGCTACGGCGAAAACCCACATCAGAAAGGATTTTTCTATGGTGATTTTGATGCTTTATTCGAAAAGTTACATGGTAAAGAATTGTCTTACAATAATTTATTAGATGTAGATGCAGCTGTGAATCTGATTTTGGAATTCAAACATGAGGATCCTACTTTTGCTATTTTGAAGCATAACAATGCTTGTGGTGTTGCTACTCGTAAAAGCATTCAAGAGGCATACGCGGCAGCTTTGGCAGGTGACCCAGTGTCGGCGTTTGGAGGCATATTGATTTCAAACACCAAAATAGATTCTGCAACAGCAAATGACATGAATTCGTTGTTTTTTGAGGTGATCATTGCTCCTTCTTATAGCGATGATGCTTTGGAAATTTTGGAACAGAAAAAAAATCGTATTATATTAGTGCAGAAAGATATAACACTGCCAGAAACTTCTGTTCGCTCGTGTTTGAACGGCTATTTGGTACAAGATAAGGACCTTAGTACAGATAGTTTGGCTGATGTGAAATACGCAACTGAACAGAGGCCAACAGATGGAGCGTTGGAAGATTTGTTCTTCGCTTCAAAAATATGTAAGCATACCAAATCAAATACCATTGTTTTGGCAAAAAATAAACAGTTGTTGGCAAGTGGTACTGGACAAACAAGTAGAGTGGATGCTTTGATGCAGGCCATAGAAAAAGCGAAGCAATTTAAATTCGATTTAAACGGAGCCGTAATGGCGAGTGATGCTTTTTTCCCTTTTCCTGACTGTGTCGAAATTGCTAATAAAGCAGGAATTACAGATGTTATTCAGCCTGGAGGGTCGATTAAAGACCAGTTGAGTATTGATTATTGCAATAGTCACCAGATGGCAATGGTTTTCACAGGAATACGCCATTTTAAGCATTAGACACATGAGGCCTAATTAGAAATCATTACTTGATTAAGGTTTTATTGAAGTTTTTATGACTCTTACTTGTTTAGTTTTTGTTATGAAATACGCTTAAAGTTTCCTATCAAAAATTTTATGATTAACCCTAAATACAGCGTTTTAAGTTTGTATTTAGGGTTTGTTCTTTAATTCTCTGGCGACTAATACAATTTCATCTAAATAATAAACGGGTACTATTTTTCCAAGTTAAAAACAATTGTAGAAATTTGTTTTTCATATCCTAAAACTCTCTCAATTTAAAATATACCAACACGGGATTGTCATCATCTTCCAATAGTTTTATTTTTTCTTTATCTTCTGCTGAGATGATTTTACTATCTTTTAAAAAATCATAGTCTTTGGAACCAGGAATGTATGTGGACACAAAATAATCCTTATACACCGCTTTCGGAAAAGCAATCGGAGGAATTTCTTTTGGATCATAATTAGCATCAGTACCTCCGACCATATTTCCTGTTTTTTTATCCCTGTAAATGACAGTTTGTGATCCTATATAATAATTTTCTAAAAAGAAAATATTTTGGGAAAAAGTTTCAAAATAGTCGCCTATATTGAAGTAATAGTTGTTATTTTGAGTGATGCGGTCAAACTCTTCGAATGTTTTCCCGTAAACATATTTTAGAGGTAATTTTCTATCGTAATCTAATACAAATTCTGTTGTTAATTTGTTTGTTTTTGGTTCATAACTGTAGATAGAATCTGTAAATTCACCTGTAATTTTAAACAAATTATCATTTTTATGTAAGTAAGTGTAAGCGGAAAGAGCTCTTGTTTCTTGGTCTACAGGTAAGGAAACAAAATTCAACTCAAATTTTTTATCCGTTACTAATAATGTGTATTTTTCTTTCTCTTCCAAATGTGTGTTTCCTCCCTGTTGTGATAAGGTTTTAAAAATATAACCATCATCAGTTACTATTAGATTGTTAAACCCTAAAGGGAGTCGTTCCTGTCTAAGAAACTTCCCTTGTTTGTCAAAAAACAACAGAAAAGAATGTTGAAAGGCTACTAATTCATCATTTTTAAAATCGTAATCAATATCGTACAATCGGGAAAGTTCTCCAGGCCCTTGTCCGTGAGAAAATCGTTTTATAAATTTTCCGCTTTTGTCAAAAATGATGATATTCCTACCTTTGAATTTATCCATTATATAAATATATTCCTCCGTAGTTATGATTTTATAAATACCACCAATTAAACTTTTGTTATTGGTTTCCAACGGGATAATTTTTACGTCGCTTACTAAATTTCCAAACTCAAAGTGTTTTTTTCCAAGAAAAGGATTTAAGTCTATTTTCTTGATAGAGTCCATTTTAGGGGTCAATATTTTTGTTTCTTCCAATTGTAGGGAAGCTATTTGTTCTTGGGTATAGCGAGTTTTTTCAGGTGTGTTTTGACAACTATTAAAAAGAAGTACACAAACTAAAAAGCATATTTGTTTCATACGGCGTTTATTTTAAAAAGATTCTTTTTCTAAACAGTTAAATATTATGTTTAACGAAGATAAGTATTATAAACAAACTTCTCAATAAGGAAAAACTAAAACTCTTCCAATTTAAAATATACCAACACGGGATTGTCATCATCTTTTGAATGTTTTATTTTTTCTTTGTCTTCTGCTGAGATGGTTTTACTATCTTTTAAGATTTCATAATCTTCTGAACTTGGAATGTAGGTAGAAACAAAATAATCCTTGTACACGGCTTTGGGAAAAGCTATTGGAGGGATTTCTTTTGGTTTAAGATTAGCGTTATTACCTCCCACCATATTTCCCGTTTTTTTATCACGATATACAACGGTTTTCAGTTCAGTATAGTTATTATGTAAAAAGAAAACATTTTGCGAAAAAGTTTCAAAGTATTCTCCTATGTTAAAATAGTAGTCGTTATTTCGGGTAGCTTTTGTAAACGTTTCAAAAGTTTCTCCATAAAGATACTTACGAGGGACTTTTTTATCGTAATTTAACACAAATTCGGAGGTTAATTCATTTGTTTTGGAGTTATATTTGTAGATGGTATCAGTCATTTGTCCTGTTAAACTGATTAAATCGCCATTTTTGTAAAGATAAGTGTAAGCCGATAGAGCCTTTATTTTTTTTCGTTCAGGAAGGGCAACAAAATTCAATTTAAAATTTTTACTCGCTAGCAATAAGGTGTAATCTCTTTTATCCTCTAAATGAGGATCTCCTCGTTTTGAAAGGGTTTTAAAAATATAACCATCATCAGTTACTACTAAATTGTTAAACCCTAAAGGGAGTCTCTTCTGCCGAAGAAAATTTCCCACTTTATCAAAAAACAACAAAAAAGAATGTTGATAGGCTACTAATTCATCATTTTTAAAATCGTAATCAATATCGTACAATCGGGAAAGTTCTCCAGGCCCTTGTCCGTGAGAAAATCGTTTTATGAATTTTCCATTTCTATCAAAAATCAGAATTCCTCCGTCTTTGAAATTATCCATTATATAAATATATTCCTCCGTAGTTATGATTTTATAAATACCGTCAACCAGACTTTTGTTATTGGTTTCCAACGGGATAATTTTTACTTCGTTTACTAAGTTTCCAAACTCAAATTGTTTTTTCCCAAGAAAAGGATTTAAGTCTATTTTCTTGATAGTTTCTGTTTTTGGGGTAATAATTTTTGTATTTTCAAGTTCTAATAAAACAACTTGTTCCTCTGAGTAACGACCGATTACGTTCGAACTTTGGCAACTTAATAGTAAAAATGACAAGTAACCTATGTAGGTGATGTTTTTCATTTACAATCAGATTAAGATATTGAATAAATTTTGAAATAAGTTTTGTGTAAATTTTAACTTCCTGCAAATGTACAAAATGATATTGAAATATATAAGTGAATTCGTTTATGTACCTGTATTAAATTATGTATTTATTTGATAATTAATATTTTGAATTACTGATGAGATGATGCTTATTAAAAACAAACGAATGAAAATATTTTTATTGTAGGTTCATTTGTAAAGATTGACTGACTGCTACTTTAAATGACGATCAGTTCTCAAGTGTTACTAATATGGTTTATCAAGAGCCTTTGCAAATAGAATCTGTCGAAGTAAAATTTCTATATGACTATTTTCGAATTTGGTAAAAAAACATTACTTTTGCCACCTAACAGAGAGAAAATCTTAACGGATAATGATTGATAAAATTAAAGAGCATATCGCTCAAGTGGAAGCCTTTGTTGGAGCAACAAAGGAAGAGGTAGAACAATTTCGTATCCAGTATTTAGGAAAAAAAGGTGTTTTAAATGACTTTTTTGCAGTGTTTAAAAATGTTCCTAATGAAGAGAAAAAATCATTCGGACAGATTCTAAATGAACTTAAATCCAAGGTAGAATCCAAAGTACAGGCTCTGCATGACAATTTGGAACAACAAAACGAAAGCCAAGGTGTTTGTGGCGATTTGTCCCGTCCCGCTACTCCAATTCAAATCGGGGCACGTCATCCAATTTCATTAGTGAAGAATCAAATTATTGAAATTTTTTCTAACATTGGGTTTAACGTTTCCGAAGGACCTGAAATTGAAGACGATTGGCATAATTTCACGGCATTGAATTTACCTGAATATCACCCTGCTCGTGATATGCAAGATACGTTTTTCATTCAAACCAATCCTGATATTTTGCTCCGTACGCATACTAGTTCGGTACAGGTTCGGTATATGGAAAGCCACCAACCGCCAATTCGTACCATTTCTCCAGGACGTGTATTCAGAAATGAAGCTATTTCGGCACGTTCACACTGTTTGTTCCATCAGGTAGAAGGACTTTACATCGACAAAGACGTATCTTTTGCCGATTTGAAACAAACATTGCTTTATTTCACTAAAGAAATGTTCGGGAAGTCTAAAATTCGTTTGCGTCCGTCGTATTTTCCGTTTACAGAGCCTTCTGCGGAAGTGGATATTTATTGGGGTTTGAATAATGAAATTGATTATCGCATCACCAAAGGAACGGGTTGGCTCGAAATTATGGGTTGTGGAATGGTTGACCCTAATGTATTGAAAAACTGCAATATAAATAGTGAAGAGTACAGCGGTTTTGCTTTCGGAATGGGAGTAGAACGTATAGCGATGTTGCTTTATCAAATTGGAGATATTCGTATGTTTTATGAGAACGATGTCCGTTTTTTAGAGCAGTTCAAAAGTTCTTTTTAACAGAAAATAAATGAAATCGAACATAATACATTTTCTTGTCCGTTTTTTAGGTTTCTTTTTGGTGTTTTTCATCATAAGATATGTCTTTTCAAAAATGGATGGCATCAAAATGGAAAAGTTTTTGTTTTTATGTCTTTTTCTGTGGAGCGGTATTTCTTCTTTGTATTTGATGGCGGAGTCCTACTTTTTACTGACTAAAAAACGAAAAACTAAAGGTTTCATTAGTCTTGGTATAGGTGTTATGACAATTATTTACACTTTAATTGGGTTGAATCTGCTTATAGAAGTGTATTTTATGATAGCTTAAAGTTTATACAATGACTTTACAATAAAAAAGCAAGTCTTAAAAACTTGCTTTTTTGTTTTCATTCACAGAAAAACGACATTACTTTTCTTTGACAGGCACCGGAGGTGGTGGCGGAGGCGGTAATTCCGTACTTTTTTTCATTTTGCCAACCGGTGTTGGAGGAGCAGGAGGCGGTGGTAATTCCTCAGCTTTTTTTACTCTGATAGCAGACGGCGGAGGTGGTGGCGGAGGCGGTAATTGTAAGCCATACTTCTTCGTAAAAGCTTGTCTATCTTCATTATTGGTAATTTGCTCCACAATTTCATTACCTGCTTCATCTGTCAAAACAACAGTCGTTTTTTCTCCTTTTCCGTTAGGAAGACCTACACCTTGCACTTTTATTATTTTATATTTGGTAGATGCTTGTAAGGGAGAAACTTCTTTTTGCTTTTCCACTTCTTGGGCGTAGCTTTTTTGGGCGAAAACCACAAGGAATAGAACACTTGTTGGAATAAGCAACGCCATTTTGCATAAATTACGAAAATGATTTACTTTTGTTTGTAACATAATCAAACGTTTTTTTGTGTTGTAAAAATTGAAATAATTATAAAATGGGACATTTGCAGAAGCAGCTCTTTTGAGTATAAGCATTTGATATTCTGCAATATTTGTGTGTTTAGAAACCACACAAGCATCGGCTAAAAACTCGTGATTGATTCGGATAGCTTTCCCAAACAAATGCACCACAGGGTGAAACCAAAACACGATTTTCAAAAACTCGACAAAAAGTAAATCCAAAGAATGTTTTTGCCGAATGTGGGTCAGTTCGTGTAATAAAACTTTTTGTTCATAGGCGTCTTTTTTATTGATAAAAATGTAATTCCAAAATGAATGGGGTGCACATTCTTCTTCCAAAATCACCAAATAAGCTCCTTGATAAGGTTGTTTAGGATGCTTTTTGATTTTATTGAAGATTTTAAGCAAGTTACGTAAGAATCGAAATAGCATCAGAAATGCGACCGAACCATATAATAATATGATAATCAGATTTGTAAAGTCTTTAGTTTCTGTAATGAGTTGCTCTGTTGTTGGATTTGCGTAAATCGAGGAATTGTTAATTTCTTGTGTAACGGCTGTTTGCTCGAATGTTTTTTCAAATACGGGTTGAAAAGGCATTTCAATGGTAATCAGCGGAAAAACAAACGAAGCTATCAAAGCTAAAAGCAAGAAAAACCGATTGAATATCAGCATTTTTTCTCGTGATAGCAACAAGTGATACAATGTGTAAAAACACATACCACATAATAGCGTTTTGATAAGATACGGTATCATTTTATTCCTTTTTAAGGTTTGAATCTACTATCTTTTTTAATTCTTCCCATTGCTCGGGAGTCATCGAAATTTCCTTTGCAAAAAAGGAAGCAAACTGAAAAGCTGAATTTCCAAAATAATCACTGATAATGGTTTTCATCTTTCGGGAAAAATAGCTGTTTTTAGAAACTTTCGGATAATACTCACGTGAATTTCCCCGCTGATGATACCCAACCATCTGCTTGTCAATCATTCGTTTAAGAAGTGTAGCGATAGTTGTACTTGCCGGTTTTGGGTCAGGATAAGCCTCCAATAAATCTTTCATATAGGCAGTTTGTTTCTGCCATAAATATTCCATAAGCTGTTCTTCTGTATTTGATAATTTTTTCATTTTCTACAAGTTTAGATTTTACACTACAAATGTAGAAATAAATTTTAAATAGAAAAAATTTTCTTCTAACTTTTTTCAAAATATTTTTCATTGCAATAGAAAATTTACTTCTAAATAGTTGATTTTCTGTAAGTATTGTAGTTTTGGTTATTTATTATATATTTGCTTTTTTTTGAAAGATGCTCAAAGTTAATAATATATCATATACCTACGACGGCTTCAATGCTGGTTTTCGCGATATTTCGTTTGAATTGCAACAAGGTGAACATCTGTCCGTTATGGGCGAAAGTGGCAGTGGTAAAAGTACACTGTTGAAAGCTATTTACGGACTTTTTGATTTACAAGAAGGAACCATTTTTTTCAACGAGAATAAGGTGGTAGGTCCTTCACGTCAGTTGGTTCCAGGCTATGAAAAAATGAAGTATTTAGCACAGGATTTTGGTTTGAGTCCGTATCATACTGTGGCAGAGAATATTGGTAAATTCTTGTCTAACATTGATTTAGATTATAAAAAACAACGTGTAAGCGAGTTACTTTCGCTTGTGGAAATGGAACGTTTTTCGGACAGAAAGGCACATTTGCTCAGCGGAGGTGAAAAGCAGCGCATTGGTTTGGCGATGGCTTTGGCACAAGAACCTGAATTGCTGATACTTGATGAGCCTTTCAGCCAAATCGACACTTTTCGCCGTAATAAACTACAACGGACGTTATTTGCTTATTTAAAAGATAAAAATATCAGCTGTATTGTTGCTACGCACGATAGCCGTGAGGCTCTTGCTTTTGCTGATAAAGTACTTATAATGAAAGATGGAATTTCAATAATGTTCGGAAATTTGTTAGATGTTTATCGCCAAAATAAGGATTTTTACACAGCATCACTTTTCGGAGACGTTACTCGATATAGCAGAGAAAATAACGTTTTGTTACTCAAGCCATATGAAATTGAAGTTGTCGAAAAATCAGATTGGGAAGCAATGATATTATCTTCTTATTATCAAGGAGATATGTTTTTAATAACAGCTGTTTCAAATGCCGAACCTGTCTATTTTTACCATAAGAATCCATTAAAAAAAGATGAAAAAGTTTATTTATCAAAAAAGAATTAATATATTTGTACCGAATTAGTTATACTTAAAAAAACATATCTGTATATGAAAGCATTTTTTGAAGCTATCCAATATTTTTTTGAGGAAATTCTGTTTGCTCCATTGGATTTTTTGCGTACGTTGGAACTTGAAAGTTGGTGGGGAGCCAATTTTATGACTTGGACATTTATCCTCATTGGGTTTGTGTTCCTGTTCTATTGGTTGGGGCAATTGAGAAAATACAACAAAAGAAATGACGAACGTAGAGACGTGGTTTCACATTCATTTTTTAAATAATTTTTTGTTGCACTTTTTATTTAGAGGGCTGTCCGAAAAGTTTTGTCTTACACCATTTTGCCATCTTTAATTTCTTGGAAACCTTTATTCACAAGGTTCATAGGGTTCCTCCTTTTAATCGGAATGATAGGATAGCACGGAGATTAACTTTTCAGGCGGTCTTTTTTGCATTTATTACCCATAATATTCGGCGATTTACATTTTTTTGTAATTCTGCCTGAGATTCGGATTATTTTTTAGACTATACATTACATAAATCAATGAATAACAGTGTTTTAATTTTAGATTTCGGTTCGCAGTACACTCAGTTGATTGCTCGTAGAGTACGTGAACTGAATTTTTTTTGTGAGTTACATCCATTCAATCATTTACCTGAAAATTTAGATGATTTTTCAGCGGTAATTCTTTCAGGGTCACCTTATTCGGTGCGAAGTGAAGACGCATTATTACCCGATTTGTCAAAAATCAAAGGTAAAAAACCGTTATTAGCTGTTTGTTACGGAGCTCAATATTTGGCTCATTTCAATGGAGGAAACGTAGCTCCGTCAAATATTCGTGAATATGGACGTGCAAATCTTTCGTTCATTAAGGAAAATGAACCCTTATTTGACGGTATTGCAATAGATAGCCAGGTGTGGATGAGTCACAGTGATACAATTAAAGAATTGCCTACTCGAGGTGTGTGTTTGGCGAGTACTAATGATGTGGTTAATGCTGCTTATCGGATTGATGGGGAACAAACCTATGCTATTCAGTTTCACCCTGAAGTATCACATTCAATTGATGGAAAAAAATTGTTAGAAAATTTCCTTACGAAAATAGCAAAAATTACTCCAACATGGACACCAGATAATTTCGTGGAAATGACCATACAGTCTCTTAAAGAGCAAGTTGGTGATGAAAAAGTGGTTTTAGGGCTTTCAGGAGGCGTTGATTCAACTGTGGCAGCAGTACTGCTTAACAAAGCTATCGGAAATCAACTTCATTGTATTTTTGTAAACAATGGGTTACTTCGTAAAAACGAGTTTGAGAATGTTCTGAAACAATATGAAGGGATGGGATTAAACGTAAAAGGAGTAGATGCTTCGGAACGTTTTTTGACTGCTTTGACAGGAAAGTCAGACCCTGAAGACAAGAGAAAAACCATAGGGCGTGTTTTCATCGAAGTGTTTGATGATGAGTCACATAAAATTGAAGATGCGAAATGGTTAGGGCAGGGGACGATTTACCCTGATGTTATTGAATCGTTATCGGTGAAAGGCCCTTCAGCGACCATAAAATCACATCACAATGTAGGAGGATTACCTGATTTTATGAAATTAAAAGTAGTAGAGCCTTTGCGTATGCTCTTCAAAGATGAGGTACGCCGTGTGGGGAAAACCTTAGGTATTGATGAGGAATTGTTAGGCAGACATCCGTTCCCTGGTCCAGGATTGGCGATTCGTATTTTGGGGGATGTTACCGCTGAAAAAGTGCAAATTTTACAAGAAGTAGATGCCATTTTTATTAACGGTCTCAAAGAACATAATCTCTATGATAAAGTATGGCAAGCAGGAGCCATCTTGTTGCCAATCAATAGTGTAGGTGTTATGGGAGATGAGCGTACGTACGAAAAGGTTGTTGCTTTGCGTGCTGTAGAAAGTGTAGACGGAATGACCGCTGATTGGGTTGATTTGCCGTACACTTTCCTACAAAAAATATCAAATGCAATTATTAACAAGGTGAAAGGCGTCAACCGAGTAGTGTATGACATTAGCTCAAAACCACCTGCAACCATTGAATGGGAATAATTTTTATCCCATTCATGGCAGAGCAATAGTTATATATATTAAACAAATCAAAAGGTTGTCAAAGCAATTTGGCAACCTTTTTAGCTACCCAAAAATCCAGTCGAATAAATCCTTAACAAGAGATAGCACAAAGCCAATCATTATGATAATTAGTACAATAAGCACAATAACGCCAATAGTTGTCCACAAGGCACGACGGTTTACTTTTTTGATGATTTCTTTGTCATCGTTCACAAAGCCGATGACTAAATCGAAATTTTCTTTGTGCGAACGATGAACAAAATCTAATACCATACCCAAATAGGGAATAAGCCCAATCAACACGTCCAAAAGAGAGTTGAAAAGAATAGCGACCGTTAATCGATAAGATCGAATTTTGAATATTGATACATACAAAAATGAAAAACTAAAGAACTGAGTAAAAAAATCTCCAACCACAGGAATCAGTCCGATAATCCCATCAAGGTAGTAGTCATCCATATATTTTTTTGTATACTTGATGATGTTATAATGAACACTATTATCAAGTCTTGAGCGTTTTAACTCTTTGTAGGACTGTAGATTGACTTGTTTTTGTGATTGCATATTTTTGGTGTTCTCAGTCATGTAACTAATTTAAGTGATTGTTTTAAAAAAGTTAATTTTATTAAGTTATATCGTTGAAAAATAGGACAAATCGCCATTTATCGGTTAATTATCGTATTTTTCCTTTTTACATGTTTTAGCACTTTTAGACTTTTTCCACAATGGCCACAGTGTTTTCGATTCCAACGATTTTTACGATAGAATTTGACGGAATCTTATCACCGTCAGTCATTGCTTCAAGCTCTCGGAATGAACCTTTTACGCTGAGAGTTATTTTCCCTTTGCCCGATTTATGAGGTGGAATGGTTAAATAAACTTCTGCAGTTTTGTTTATTATTTCATTGATTTTAAATGAGTTATCTTCGGTGAGTTTCATTAATGCTCTTATGACCAAAAAGAATAGGTAAATGAATAGACAGCCGATAACGACTCCTAATAAAGTTAGAAGAATCTTATTTTCAATAAGTTGGTAAAATGAAATTCCAGTCCAGCTGAAACCTAAGAGAAAGTTAATCAAATTTCGGAATGAAAATAACTGGAATGGGGTATCTTCTCCTTCAAAATCTCCATCAAAGTCCGCATCAATGCCATCTGAGCTTCCCATACCGATGAAAGTCATTACTGTTTGGATTAAAAAGATAACTGATGTTGGAATAGCGATATACCAAAATGTTTTTAGGAATATGTCCATTGAATTAAATAGTTCCATAGAGTTCTGATTTTTAATATGTTATTAACCTTTTTTTAGTAATTCTATTGCATGATTTTTTGCCGATTCACCACTGTTTTTTCCTTCTAACATTTCCGAAAGTTCAATAATTCTCTCATTTTCTGAAAGTTGTTTTAGTTGAGTGGTAGTTTTTCCTTCAATATCTTCCTTAAAAACTTTAAAATGATAATGACCTTTGGCAGCTACTTGTGGCAGGTGTGTTATGGCAAAAACTTGTCGATTTTTACTCATATTTTTCATTATTTCCCCCATTTTTAGAGATATTTCGCCTGAAACGCCTGTATCAATTTCGTCAAACATAATGGTTGGTAATGCTGTATGTTCTGCCATAATAGCTTTCACCGCAAGCATAATTCGCGACAATTCTCCGCCAGAAGCTACTTTTTTTAAAGTTCCAAAATTTCCACCTTTATTAGCTGAAAATAAAAAAGTTAGCTGATCCATTCCGTTGTTTTGATACGTTTGTGTGGACTGTAACTCTATCTGAAAACGTGCATTTGGCATCCCAAGTTCATGCATGAAATTAGTTAGTTTGGTATCTAATTCTGGAATGACCTTTTTGCGTGTTTCGTGCAGTTCCGATGCCTTTTCGATAGTTTCAATTTGTTGATTTTCAACAATATTACGTTGTTCTTCAATTGAACTTTCTATGTTTTCAGTTTGGGAAACGGCTTCTTCCAATTGGGTTTGAATGGCAATAAGTTCATCCACAGTTGAGACCTTGTGCTTTTTTTGTAGGTCGTAAATCAAGTGTAATTGCTGTGATACTTTTTCCAAAGTTTCTGGGTCAGTTTCGATGTTTTCGTCGATGTCAAAGACCTCATTTTGTAAGTCATCCAATTCAATGAAGGCTGATTCAATGCGTTCGAAAATATCACGATACTGTTGTTTGTAGTCGGTGAGTTTTGTGAAAACACGTTTTAATTCACGCAGTTGGTTTACGATACCTACATTTTCGTCGCTCAACAATTGTAAACTTTCTTTTATGTATTCTTTTATTTCCTCGCTATTAGATGCCTCTTCATAGGTTTCTTCCAATTCCTCTTGGATACCTTTTTGCAGAGGAGCGGATTTTAATTCTTTTAGTAGATGAAAATTATAGTCGTATTCTTTATTTGCATTCTTTTGGAAATCAATGAATTCCTGAAGTTTTTTCTGGTTTTTTTTGAGTTTTTCCCACAGGGATACATATTCCGAGATTAGGTGTTTGTTACCAGCAATAGCGTCAATGATATCGAACTGAAAATCTAAATTTCCAATAGAAAGTGTTTGATGTTGCGAATGTATGTCGACTAACACCTCTCCCAATCGGCTAAGAGTATCTAAGGTCACGGGTGAATCGTTAATGAACGCTCTTGATTTGTTCGAGGGTAGAATTTCTCTACGGATGATGGTTTGCGGTTCGTAGTCAATTTCTAAGTCACTAAAAAGAGTCAGAAAGTTGTATTTTTCCAATGAAAATTCGGCTTCAATAACGCATTTTTCTTCTTTATTTCGGAGTGCTGACATGTCGGCTCGTTTCCCAAGCACCAATGAAAGTGCGTCTAATAGTATGGATTTCCCAGCTCCTGTTTCTCCTGTGATGATGATGAACCCTTCAGGGAAATTGATGTGTAAATCATCAATTAAAGCGAAATTTTTTATAGATAGTGCTTTTAGCATGTTTTTATTTTTTTTCGTGAGAATTTGAAATTATGAATTACGTTTTGGATAGTCAGAATTTGCAACTATTTAATCATATTCCATTTAATTGCCTGTGAGGGAGCTACTTTCAGCAGTGATTCTTTCAAAGTTTTGGTGCTGAACATGGTTCCTCCTGAATAGATGGATACAATCTCGTCCGTTTTTGCCCCAAATAGTATGTTCACAGCGTAGGAATTAAGTCGTAGGCTTGGGATTTTTTCAATTTGTAGCAACGCATTTTTTATTTCCTCCTTTGCTTTTTTCTCATCCATATTCATTATGTCTAATCCCAAACGATGATAGGTGTACCAAATTTTATGATAATTTGTGTAATTCTCTGATAATAATTCTTTTATGAGCATCCAACGATTGTTATCCCCATTGTCTGTCCAACCTGCATAGCCACTACTTTGAGCATTTGTTACAACGCTTTGAGCTTGTACAAAATAGGGGTGTCCTCCTGATTCCACGAATGTATTGGCATCAAAACCTAAGATTAAATAAGCATAATATGCCACGATGGAGGTTAAGTTCGATTCAAACGAATTATTGGTAAAAGACAGTGTTTCAAACTCTTGATAACTGAAAGATACATCTTTGTCTTGCAAATTCACTACGGGCGATTGATATGCCGTATTGAAGACAGGGCGAGATGACTGCACAAGCAAACTTCCCTCCATCTGATTGTTCTCATACTTGGTAATTACGAAAGTAAAATTGCATCTAATACGTTCATTATCATGTGTTTTTATGCTTGTCCATGTAGTATTATTGATAAATTCATGCAAAGATTTTTCCAATGTTTTGAAAACATTTCTATTGGAGAGGTTCACCTGTTGGGTGTTTACCGTTACCACAGCATTTAACTCTTGAGCCGAAGTTAAAACGCTGAAAAGCAACGTACAGATATATATTATTTTCTTCATCATGTACACTAATTTCACGCAAATATAAATAAAATTCCGAGAAGATTGAAATTCGGGTTCTTTTTTTGTTTTGTGAAATGAATTCTATGAATGTTAAATATTTTTTCGTAATTTTGTGGCAGTGCAGTCCAAAAAGAGTTGTACTAAAAGCAGTTGAGAAACGCTTCTTAAAGGTGGATTAAATGTTAAAAAAGATTTCTATTTAATCGTGTACTTTACAGTGCGGATTTTGACAAAAAAGACATCTTTAGTTTTTCTTATTACATCAATATGGCAAAGAATAAATACATAAACAGGGAACTTAGTTGGTTGAAATTCAACGAGAGAGTATTGCAAGAGGCAGCAGATGAAAGCGTTCCGCTATTGGAGCGTTTGCGTTTTGCAGGAATATTTTCAAATAATTTAGATGAATTTTTCAAAGTGCGTTATGCTACGATTAAGCGTATTGTGATGAACGATAGTAGTGACATCCACGCTAAAGAATTGCTTGAAGAAATCACCAAAGAGGTTATCCAATTGCAGGAACAGAGTCTGAACATTATAGGTTCAGTAACTAAAGAATTGGAAAAAGAACAGATTTTTATTGTGAATGAAAAAACGCTACTTCCTGAACATGAGAAGTTTGTGACTAGTTATTTTCTTTCCAAAGTGCGTCCAGCTTTGTTTACTATCATTCTAAATGATCTGGAAGCGTTTCCTGAGTTGAAGGATGATGTGGCGTATTTAGCAATCAAAATGATTTTGAAAGAAGAGGGACAAACCAAAGGTATTCAAAAATTCTTTTCTTCGAAAGCATATAAAGAGAAAATACAGTATGCACTCATTGAGTTACCTACTACTATTGATCGTTTTGTGGAGTTGCCTAAAGTGGATGGAAAGCATTATATTATTATGATTGATGACATCATACGCTTTTGTATGCATCAAATTTTTTACATCTTCAGTTATGAATCACTTACGGCACATATGATTAAAATCACCCGAGATGCAGAGCTTGATATTGATGATGATTTAAGTAAAAGTTTTGTTGAAAAAATTTCGTCAAGTGTAGAAGGGCGACGCAGTGGAGAGCCAGTCCGTTTCGTTTATGATAAAGGAATAGACAAGGATACTTTGGCATTTCTGTTTGAGAAGATGGATATTGTGGACACTGATAGCATCATACCAGGAGGAAGATATCACAACCGACGTGACTATATGAATTTTCCAAGTATGGGACGCTATGATTTGACCTATGAGCCCATTCAGCCACTGCCCGTAAAAGGACTCTCGTCAGGAGAAAGTTTACTCAAAAAGATAGCCGAAAAAGATTATTTGCAATTCACACCTTATCATACTTTTTCCAATATTGTTTGGTTTTTGCGAGAAGCGGCTTTGGACCCCAAAGTGAAATCCGTAAAAATTACCGTTTATCGCTTGGCAAAAAATTCACAAGTGGTGAACTCATTAATAAATGCGGTTAAGAATGGTAAAAAAGTAACCGTACAAATTGAGCTACAAGCTCGTTTTGATGAGGAATCAAACATAAAATATGCAGAATTGTTAAAAGCGGAAGGTGTAAAACTTATTTTTGGGGTTCGAGGGTTGAAAGTCCACAGTAAAATATGTGTTATTGAACGTGAAGAAGGGAAGGAGCTCAAACGATATGGATTCATTAGTACAGGAAATTTCAATGAATCTACCGCACGAATCTATACCGATTACACCCTGTTTACCGCCAATCAAGATATTCTTAAGGAGGTTAATAAAGTGTTTAATTTCTTTGATACGAATTATATCATCCAACGCTATAAACATTTGATTGTGTCGCCACACTATACAAAGAAAATACTTACTAAACTCATTGAGCAAGAAATTACCAATGCTAAGAACGGTAAAGAAGCATTCATAAAATTGAAAATGAATAGCTTAACCAGCTATAAAATGATTGATAAACTTTATGAAGCGAGTAGGGCAGGGGTTAAAATTCAGATGATTGTTCGTGGTATTTGCTGTTTGATTCCAGGAGTTTCAGGAATGAGTGAAAACATTGAAGTTATCAGTATTGTCGACAAGTTTTTGGAGCATCCTCGACTATTTATTTTCGGAAATAATGGCAATCCGAAGGTTTATATTTCTTCGGCTGATTTTATGACTCGTAATATTTCCCACCGAGTGGAGGTCGGTTGCCCAATTTATGATGCTGCTATCAAAAAAGAATTGATGGACACCTTTGAAATTGGATGGTCGGACAATGTGAAAGCACGTATTATCTCACAAAAACAAGATAATGCCTACCGCCGAAATGACGATTTAAAAGTTCGTTCGCAAGTGGCGATGTACGATTATTACGCCCAAGATAGGGATTTGTAATATTAATATTCTATTTCATATCTCTATCTCTAATTTTTTTGAGACAATATAACAAAAAATGGTGCTTAAAAACCTTGTAAAGCATTGTCTTTTATAGACTTATAAGAGTTATAATGAAAGTGGTTTCATTATAACTCTTATTTTATGTCCAAAACGAATAAAAAATGTCCAGTTTGTGGTTCTAATCACATCATCAAAAAAGGAAAAAGAAATGGAAAACAACGCTTTCAATGTGGAGATTGTCAGGCAAATTTTACGATTAAAAACATTGGTGTAAAAAGAAAAAATCAATTCATTTGGTTCAGAAAATGGATAATGGAAAGGCAAGTCTATAAAACCCTTTCGAGGGATAGCACAATGAGCCAATCTACCCTTCAAAACCTCTTTAAACATTACCTTTCACAAGTTCCTACCCTCAGCATCAAAAGCAAGACAAAGGTTCATCTCTTGATTGATGGCACCTACTTTTCCAATGGATTATGCCTGATACTCTACTACGATTATGACATTCGATATGTGCAACTTTACCGCCAAACCAACAAGGAAAAACTTCGTGATATAAAGGAAGATTTGGAAAACTTAAAGAAGCTGAATGTGGCAGTTTACAGTGTAACCTGCGATGGGCATAAATCTATTTTAGGAGCGGTAAAAAAGGTATTTCCAGAGGTGATTATCCAAAGATGTTTAGTGCATATTAAACGACAGATTAAGAACTATTTAAGTGGTAGCCCAAAACATTTTATTAGCCAACAGCTTTTGTGTTTATCCAAAGAAATTACGCATCTAAAAACCAATGAACAGGCTAACGACTGGGTAAATGGATTTTACCAGTGGTATGTTGAAAATCAATATTTTATAGAAGAAAAATCAATGAATGAAGAAACTGGATTTCAGTGGTTTAAACATAAAAATCTACACTTAGCTACTTATCATATTATCAATGCCTTACCCAATATGTTTGCATATCTGAAAGATAGTGAAATCCCTTATACTACCAATCGTTTAGAAGCCTATTTTACGCATTTGAAAGAGAAATTAACCTTGCATAGAGGACTTCGTTTTGAGGCTAAAAAGAACTTTATAAAATGGTATTTATATTTTAAAAATCAAGGGGGATAAGGTTTTTTTAGCCATAGGGTTCATCCGATAGTTTTAATAAAAAAGGGTGAGAAAAACTCACCCCTAAAACTATCGTTTTGAACATTGATTGTATTGCTGACAATGAACTATGTTCGTAACCTTCGTAAAAGCTATTCGCTTTTTCTCGCTTATTCCTCAGCAGAGCTTGTTTCCTCTTCCAATCAATGTGCGAAATATAAGCATTTTTTATCAATTAAAAAAGCACCATTTTTTACCACATTGCCTTTTTTGAAATATTCCATAGTAGGGATGACTCTGTCTATTATGTATTTGTAATTTTCGCCTTGTTTGTTGAATAAATTTTCGGGGGAATCAGTTGCTTTCCTAAAAAAGGCATCTAACGACATGCCTTCAGCCATTTTCTTTAATTCATCATAGGTTATGGTGTTTTCGATGGGGTATTTCTTCCAAAATTTGGAATCATATTTCAACGATGGATACAGATACATTTCACTTAAGAAGCCGTGTCTGCCGTCATATTCATTTTTCACAGGAGTGATGTGCGTCAGTTGTATGTGTGTTTTTTGACTAATCACTTCTCTTGTCAAAGCAAATTTGTGGTATGAAATTTTGGAAGGGTAGTGATGTTCCCCAATGATTACATATTCAACGGTTAAAATATGCCGAGAGACATTATCTTCATCAAAGGAAGCGGTTTCTTTGAATATTTTATTATTTTCATCTAACCATATTTTTCCGCTCATGTTAGAACATTTTCCCATAATGGTCGATATTTCTTTCACTTGCTTGTATTCCAAAATTGTATGAGCATTTTCAGTAAGATACTCATCATCAACCTTTTCAAAAACAAACTTAGAGGTGTTTTTTTCAAATAGCGGGTGTGTTAATTTTAACATGGAAAATCCATAGAAGTACAAAGGAGATTTAAAAAGTATACCATTGTTTTTAAGCGTTTTATCTGTTTCTAAAAGCATTTTTTCGGGGCTACGGCGTATTTGCTGTGGGATGTTGAAACCGATACAAAAAGGATTTTTTCGCACGTCACCAAGCAACATAGTTTGCCCTACAATTTCAGAATACCCCACAAGCGTACCTTTTTTGTTGTAAAATCGGGCTGTTCCATGTGATTTTGCCCAAAAATCAGGAGTTACGTAGTAGGATTTTTTCTTTTCAAAGTCCTTAACCTTTTCCAACACATTCCAAACTTTTTCACCTCCCTGATAAATATTTACTTCACTTAGTTCATTCACACCAAGTTCTAAATGGTATTGATGACCAATTTCATTTCCAAAAAGGCATAGTGTTTTGTAGGAAATATGACTGAAACAAATGCGGTCGTTGGTAGTGATTTCATCTCCTTCAAAACTGAAAAAACCATTGTCATCGGTAGAGGCTACTACCTTATCATTCACGGAAATATACACCCCATAAATCGGGGCATTGGTTTTAACATCCAATACATGTCCTTCATATTTATTCTGAGAGAATAGAGGAGAAGAAAAAAGTAAAATAATAAAAATAAGTTTCATATTAATCATTGGTTACGACAGTAAAATCAATCTCTAAATTATAAAATTTCTGCTTTCCGTTAGTAGTTAAAACCGTATTAACATTGTGGTTACCTACTTCTTTGTCAGAGGTTTCAACAATCATTTGAACAGAAATCGTATCAGTTGTTTGAATTTCTTTTTTGGGTTGTGTTATAAAAAGTATGATGGTAGTTTTGATTGTCAGGCTGAGCGTAGTCGAAGCCCTGTAATTACGAGGCTTCGACTACGCTCAGCCTGACAGAAATATCCACTTTATTAAAGGTATCATACTTTTTACAACACTTCCCTTTTTTGGAAATTAGCACTTCTGTACAATTGCATGAAGCATCATTTCTTAAAATGCGAACCATTTCAGTTCCTGTGTTTGAAAGAATGAATCTTTGAACCAAACGCTCTCCTTTTTTGACGTTTTGAATTTTAATCCGATTTCTTTTTGGTTCTAAAACACCCGCCGATACCTCATATTCAACAGAGCTTGAAGCCTGTTTTACAGAGCCTGTTTTTGTTTTTTTCTCTTGACAGGAGATTAATAAAAATAAGACAGTAAAAAAATATCTGTAGCTCATTGCGAAAATTTAATTTTATAAACCATTAAAAAATCTACATCAGGGTCTTGTGGCGTGACGCCGTAGAACATACCGTTGGAATATCCGATAATTTCAAATCCTTTAGGTACGTCTAAATCTGCAATCAATTGATGGTTTTTGTAAATTTGCAATCCATGGTTTGTTGCACCTTTACCTTTGGAATAACCTCTGAAAATCAGCTGTTTTTCAGGAAAATATTTTAAAAACGTATAGTAACCATACGTTGCATAATCGCTTTTCCAATTCCTATGACCTTCCTCAGAGGTGTTGGTACGGCGATAATCTGTTTTCATGTCCCGTCCTGCCTTTCCAAATTTTCCTTTGATTTTATCCTCTTTTTTATTGTAAAGATAAATGTCAGGATCAGGCCAAAAATTGATATATACATCATCTATTTTTTCATAGGTATCATAGTTTAAATATTGAAAATTAGGGATGTTTTGTTGAGATAAATATACGGGAGAGTGTCTGCCTAAAATTTTCTCAAACTTTCCTGTTCTTAAATTTATGATTCCGAAACAACGTGCGTAGTTATAGTATAATTCTGACTTTTCTGAAGTGCTGTATCCATTCAAGAATGCGTGTTTTGAAAAAATAGAACAAACCACTCTGTCCTCATCCCATCGTTTGAAGGTATTAGGTCTAACGCAGTCAAAACTGTACGAATCTGCCAATGTAACCATGGGTTCGTGCCATAATTCTTCGTAGGTTCTTGTGCTGTTGTTGTCTATCCTAAAAAAATTCTTTTTTTGAAATTGAGTGTCGAATATGTCAATCGCCCAATTGTTTCCATTCATCGTAGCGAATTCGTTTTCACCAAATGTCAGATAATCAATGTAAAATACTTCATTAGGTCCTCTTCCTTTCCCTGCGTGTCGCTGTACGAACTCTCCTTCATTCGTAAATTGAAAAATATAGGAAAAGCGTTCGTCTACGAAATAGAGTGTATCTTTCCACATCAAAAATTTTCCGACATAGGATGTTCCTTCGGGGTTCATTTTCAGTGTGTCTAACGTAAAAGAATGATATTGAATATCTTCTTTCTTTGAAATATCCACCGTATTATAAAATTCTCGTGAATTAGGTTCATTGCTCTCCGATGTTGATTGGCAACCGAATAACAATAAAACGGCGGATATGACATAAATATACTTCATAATCAATATTTTATGATATAATCTGAACAAACATTTGATAAAAAGAAAAAATCTAACAGTAATAAGTTACATTTATTTATAAATTTCTGAATTTCATTAATTTAATTTATCATACTTTCTGAAATACAACTATTTTTTCCTCAAAGTAGGCTAATAAAAATGATACAATAAAAAAATATCTGTAGCTCATTGCGAAAATTTAATTTTATAAACCGTTAAAAAATCTATATCAGGGTCTTGTGGCGTGACGCCGTAGAACATACCGTTGGAATGTCCGATAATTTCAAATCCTTTAGGTACGTCTAAATCTGCAATCAATTGATGGTTTTTGTAAATTTGCAATCCATGGTTTGTTGCACCTTTACCTTTAGAATAACCTCTGAAAATCAGCTGTTTTTCAGGGAAATATTTTAAAAACGTGTAGTAACCATACGTTGCATAATCGCTTTTCCAATTGTTTTCAGCATCTTCAAACGTGTTGGTACGGCGATAATCTGTTTTCATATCCCGTCCTGCCTTTCCAAACTTTCCTTTGATTTTATTCTTTTGTTTACTGTAAAGATAAATATCAGAATCTGCCCAAAAATTAAGATATACCTCATCTGATTCCTCGTAGGTGTCATAGTTTAAATGATCGAAATTCGGAATATTTTGTTGGGATAGATATATGGGAGAACGTCTGCCTAAAATTTTTTCTAATTTTCCTGTTTTTAAATTAACAATTCCGAAGCAACGAGCTTGGTTGTAATATAAATCAGAATCGAAATAGCCATTGAATTTAGGATGAGAGGCTGTTATTATGATAGAGATACGTTCTTTTCCCCATTTCTTTAGTATTTTTGGTAAAGCATAATCATATTCATACACATCATTTAATGAAGGGATGGGATTGTTTAACATTTCTTCATAACTTCTTGTGATACTTTCATCGATACGCATAAAATCCTTTTTTTCAAATCGTGTGTCAAACACATCAAAAGAATTATTATTGCCGTTAAGAGTTACAAATTCGTTTTCACCAAATGTCAGATAATCAATGTTAAGTACTTCATTAGGTCCTTTTCCTTTTCCCGCGTGTCGCTGTATAAACTCTCCTTCATTCGTAAATTGAAAAATATAGGAAAAGCGTTCGTCTACGAAATAGAGTGTATCTTTCCACATCAAAAATTTTCCGACATAGGATGTCCCTTCGGGGTTCATTTTCAGTGTGTCTAACGTAAAAGAATGATATTGAATATCTTCTTTCTTTGAAATATCCACCGTGTTATAAAATTCTCGTGAATTAGGTTCATTGCCCTCCGATGTTGATTGGCAACCGAATAACAATAAAAGGGATAGGAATAGTAAATATCTCATACTCATTGTGTTTTTCCAAAAAAGAGGAGATGAAAATTGTGAACTTTCAAAACATATAGTTTACGATGATTCAAGTAAATAATCAGCTCCTCTTGGTAAATGTTAATTAATTTCTGAAGTTTCAGTAGCTTCTCTTCTGCTTAATTTGGCATAACTTTTTAGAATTGTTATCTTAATAGCTAATAAGCAAATCTAAAAAAACTTCGCAATACTATCTATTTTTAGCCTAATGCAAAGTTAGTTGTTTATTTGTGTTAAACAAAAATAACATGTTAAAATTTGTGTTAAACAATAAGTTTAATATAGAAATATAGTGACTGCTTTATGCTTTTAACTTTCCGAGATAGTTTTCAAAAAAAATGTTTTTATACATCTATAATCTAAGAGTTGTATATGAAAAAAACAGCCAAATATTAAGAATTTTACCATCTGTCATAACAGAAAAAATCACTATCTTTGTCCCCTTAACTTTTTCGGTGAATGGAAGATAAAATAGAAGTAAAAGGAGCGAGGGTGCATAACCTTAAAAATATAGACATCAGCATTCCTCGTGAGCAATTAGTTGTCATTACAGGACTTTCAGGTAGTGGGAAATCCTCATTGGCGTTTGATACTATTTATGCGGAGGGACAACGTAGGTATATCGAAACCTTTTCTGCATATGCGCGTCAGTTTTTGGGAGGGTTGGAACGTCCCGATGTTGATAAGATTGATGGACTTTCGCCTGTGATTGCCATTGAACAGAAAACTACTTCAAAATCACCACGTTCCACTGTTGGAACAATCACTGAGATATATGATTTTCTGCGATTACTTTTCGCCAGAGCTTCTGATGCGTATAGCTATGCTACGGGTGAAAAAATGGTTAGCTATAGTGACGCTCAGATTCAGGAACTGATTATTGAACATTATAAAGGAAAAAAAATCAGTATTTTATCTCCTGTGGTACAATCCCGAAAAGGGCATTATCGTGAACTTTTTGAGCAAATCGCCAAACAAGGATTCGTAAAGGTGCGTGTTAATGGCGAGATTCTTGACCTTCAAAAGGGAATGAAACTCGATCGTTACAAAACTCATGATATTGAAATCGTGATAGATAGGCTTTCCATAAGCAATGATGAAACTACCGAGAAAAGACTCCAAGAAACCATAAAGACTGCCATGCACTACGGAGATGGCGTATTGATGGTTTTAGAACATCAAGATAATAAAATACAGTACTTTAGCCGTAATTTGATGTGTCCTACAACGGGAGTTTCCTATCCCATGCCCGAGCCGAATACTTTTTCGTTCAATTCTCCTAAGGGAATGTGTCCACATTGCAATGGTTTGGGTGAAGTGCATGAGGTAAATCAACGAAAAATTATCCCCGATCCAAAAATATCCATAAAAAATGGAGCTATTGTCGCTATTGGGGAACAAAAAAATACGTGGATTTTTAAGCAATTAGAACTCATTTTACAGAAATTTGGAGCCAAAATGTCCGATGCTGTCGAGAGTTTACCTCAAGAGGCGATGGATATTATCCTTAATGGTGGAAAGGATAAATATGCTATAAAGTCAGATGTGTTGGGGATCACTCGTGAGTTTGAGTTTGATTTTGAGGGGATTGTGAAATTCATCGCCGATCAGTATGAAAATTCAGATTCCGTTTCGATTAAACGTTGGGCATTTGAATTTATGGATACACTCCCCTGTGGAGAGTGTAACGGAACGCGTATCCGAAAGGAGGCTTTATTCTTTAAAGTGAACGAAAAAAACATAGCTGAACTGTCGGCAATGGACATTTTAGAGTTGTTGGCATGGTTCGAGAATCTTCCTAAAAAATTAACTAAAAGGCAGTTGCAGATAGCCTCAGAAATCATTAAGGAAATTTCAAATAGGTTACAGTTTTTAGTAGATGTCGGTTTGACCTATTTGTCACTCAATCGCAGTTCCAAATCCTTGTCAGGAGGAGAATCGCAACGCATTCGTTTAGCAACACAAATAGGGTCGCAACTTACGGGAGTTTTGTACATTTTGGACGAGCCAAGCATCGGCCTACATCAGCGAGATAATCAGCGGCTAATTAATTCATTAAAATCTCTACGCGACATTGGAAACTCAGTCATTGTGGTTGAGCATGACGAAGAGATGATTTTAGAAGCCGACTATGTGGTTGATATTGGGCCAAAAGCAGGAAAAGACGGCGGACAGATCATTTTTGAAGGAACTCCTCAGCAGATGATGGATGCCAAAACCACCACTGCCGATTATATCAGTCGCCGAAAACAAATTCATATCCCAGAAAAACGACGTAAAGGAAATGGCAAGTCATTGATTTTAAGTGGATGTTCAGGGAATAACTTAAAAAATATTACGGTAACTTTTCCTTTGGGGATGATGATTGGTGTTACAGGAGTTTCGGGAAGTGGTAAATCAACCCTAATTAATGAAACACTTTACCCGATTTTGAACGCTCATTTTTTCAATGCCGTAAAAAAACCGATGCCTTACAAAAAAATAGAAGGCTTGGAACATATTGATAAGGTAATTGCCATTGATCAGTCGCCCATTGGACGCACACCTCGTTCCAATCCAGCGACTTACACAGGAGTTTTTAGTGAAATACGTACTCTCTTCACACAAACCCCCGAAGCGATGATTCGTGGTTATAAACCAGGGCGTTTTAGTTTTAACGTTAAAGGAGGACGTTGTGAAACCTGTGAAGGATCAGGACTTAAAGTTATTGAAATGAATTTTCTTCCCGACGTATATGTTGAGTGCGAGACTTGTAAAGGAAAGCGTTTCAATCGCGAAACTTTAGAAGTACGTTACAAAGGGAAATCCATAGCCGATGTATTGGATATGACCATTGCCGAAGCCGTCATTTTCTTTGAAAATATTCCCAAAATTTACCGAAAACTAAAAACCATTGAAGAGGTTGGCTTGGGATATATCACCTTAGGACAGCAATCAACTACCCTCTCCGGAGGTGAGGCTCAGCGAGTAAAATTAGCAACCGAACTATCCAAAAAAGATACTGGAAACACCTTCTATATATTAGATGAACCTACCACAGGATTGCATTTTGAGGATGTAAACGTGCTTTTGCAAGTTCTTGATAAATTGGTTGATAAAGGAAATACCGTTTTGGTTATTGAACACAACATAGATGTTATCAAGAAAGTTGATTATATCATTGATATTGGTTATGAGGGTGGTAAAGGTGGCGGTCAATTAGTAGCCTTTGGAACTCCCGAAGAAGTAGCTAAAGATACGAAAAGTTTTACAGCTCAGTTTTTACAGGATTTTGCTCAAAAAACATCGTAAAAGAGACTTTACTTCTGGATAGTTGTGAGAAAGTTTGTCAAAAACCAAAAAAATGGTATCTTCGCCACAAAAATAAAAAGCCGATGGAATTACCTTTTCAAAATGACGCTATTGTTTTAGGTGTGCTAATGGTATGTTTGGGAATAGTTTTTTACACATCTTCTTTAAAAACAAGGTTTTGGAAAATATTTTATACTATTTTTCCAGCCTTATTGATGTGTTACATGCTTCCCGCTATAGTTAATTCTGTAGGAATCATTTCCAGCAAGAATTCGAATCTTTATTTTGTTTCAAGTCGATATCTGTTACCTGCGGCTTTAATCTTGATGACCCTAAGTGTTGATTTAAAATCAGTTTTTCGTTTGGGTTCTAAGGCTCTCGTTATGTTTTTTGCAGGAACGATAGGAGTTGTTATTGGAGGGCCTATCGCTATTTTGATAGTGTCATTGATCATGCCAGAGGCTGTTGGTGGTGCGGGTTTTGATGCTGTTTGGAGAGGATTGTCCACCTTGGCAGGGAGTTGGATTGGAGGTGGTGCTAATCAGGCTGCTATGCTTGAAATATACCAATATAATCCTGAAAAATACGGAGCTATGGTGCTTGTGGATATTGTAGTGGCTAACATTTGGATGGCTTTTCTATTGTTTTTCATTGCTCGTTCTCAAAAAATAGATAAATGGCTCAAGGCCGATAATTCGTCTATTGAAGAGTTAAAACAAAAAGTAATCACTTTTAGTGAGAAAACAAAGAAAATACCAATGTTGACTGACTACAAAATCATGTTAGGAATTACTTTTGGAGGAGTAGGTCTTTCGCATTTTGGAGCTGATTTTCTTACCGATTTTTTAAAAAATAAATTTCATGTGATTGGAGATAAAACCAGTGCTCTTTCTTTTTTTGGAGATAAATTCTTTTGGATGATAACCTTTGCTACTTTAATTGGTTTAGCATTATCTTTCACAAAAGCAAAGAATTACGAAGGAGCAGGAGCAAGTAAGTTTGGTAGCGTATTCATCTATATTCTGGTGGCAACCATCGGTATGAAAATGGATCTGACTAAAATTTTTGATAACTTAGGATTGCTTCTTGTTGGAATAATTTGGATGGCGGTTCATGTAGGGTTGATGTTCATTGTAGCGAAAATTATTCGAGCTCCACTTTTTTTCTTGGCTGTGGGAAGTAAAGCAAATATAGGAGGGGCTGCTTCGGCTCCTGTAGTGGCATCAGCATTTCATCCTTCGTTGGCAACGGTAGGCGTACTTTTAGCTGTTTTAGGATATATTGTAGGGACGTACGCTGCAATGCTTTCTGCTTTCTTGATGGAGTATGTGTCTGTTACACAAGGTGTTATGAGTTGATAATAAGTGTTTAAATTTTTATATGTATATGAAAAAAATAATCTTTTTAATTAGTGTGCTGTTAGCTATAGGTTGCTCAAATTCAGGAGGTAACGAAAAAACAATGATTGTTCAAGGAAATGTTGAAGGACTCAAAAAGGGAACAATTTTCTTACAACAATTTGATGGTGAGAAACTCGTAAATATAGATTCTGTCGAAGCCAAAGGAAGCGGAGAATTTACATTTAAAAAAGAAATATTATCTCCTGAAATATTTTATATTTTTTTAGATTTAGGAAAAAACCAAGACCAGACTTTTGGTGATCGTTTGGCCTTTTTTGGAGAACCAACTACCATTACAATTAATAGTAAACATGAACTTTTTGACATTCATGCTAAAATTGAAGGTTCGGAAAGTCAAAAATTATGGGAAGAGTATTCAAAGAACATTCGTAAATTTAATATACGTAACTTGGAATTGTTGGAGATACAATTAAAATCAATTAAGGAGGGATATCAACCAAAGGCAGATTCATTAGCTAAAATCATAGAAAAGAATCAGTTAAGAAGACATTTGTATGCGTTGAATTTTGCGATAACCCATGGCGATTCACACGTTGCTCCCTATATTGTACTGACAGATGTGCCTGATACGAACGTAAAATACTTAGATTCAGTATATAATTCACTTACCCCAGAGATTACAGCCGCAAAATACGGCAAGGAATTGAAGGAATACATCAATAAGGTAAAAGAAAAAAATCAGTAATTTTTATAATGAAGAAGAAAATTGTCGTACTCACAGGAGCAGGTATCAGCGAGGAAAGCGGTATCAGAACGTTTCGTGATGCCAATGGTTTATGGGAAGGACATGATGTGATGGAAGTAGCATCTCCCGAGGGTTTTTCTAAAAATCCTTCATTGGTATTGGAGTTTTATAACCAACGTAGACGACAGCTTAAAGAGGTTAAACCTAACAAAGCACATCAGTTGTTAGTTCAGTTAGAAAATGAGTATGATGTTGTAATTATTACACAAAACGTAGATGATTTGCACGAACGAGCAGGAAGTTCCAATGTCATACATCTCCATGGAGAACTATTAAAATCAAGAGGCGTAGATAATGATGCAGAGATTTTCGACTGTCAGGATGATATTCTTCTCGGAGATTTGAGTCCATCGGGAGTGCAATTGCGTCCGCATATTGTTTGGTTTGGAGAAGATGTTCCTTTAATAACAAAAGCGATTGAGCAGGTGGAAACTGCTGATATTTTCCTGATTGTAGGAACCTCACTGCAAGTCTATCCCGCCGCAGGATTGATACACTATACGCAACCAAAAACTCCCGTGTACTATGTAGATCCATTTCCACAGATTCAGTCTAATAAACAGCTGACAGTAATAGCACAGAAAGCATCTTCAGGAGTACAAAAAGCAATAGAAACAATCAAATCACATATTATCTAATATGGGTTCCTCTATATCAATATAAAAAAAATCAATAGAGAAAGTATGTTTTCAAAAATAAATAACACTACCTTTGCAAAAGAAATCAAAATGTAAATAAAAAGGATTATGAATTATAATGTATTAGGACTTGAAAAGTCAAAAGCAGAAAAAGTAGCCAATGAATTGAACGTTTTATTAGCAAATTTCCAAACTTATTATCAAAATTTGAGAGGTTTGCATTGGAATATCAAAGGAAAGAATTTTTTTGTACTTCACGAGAAATTTGAGGAACTCTATGATGGAGTGCAATCCCAAATCGATGAGATTGCAGAGCGCATTTTAACCTTAGGATTTACACCTTTACATACATTGGAGGCATACGTTAAACATTCAACAATTACTGTTGGAAAAGATGTTTCCGATGATGTTGAGGCAGTTAAATTGGTTATCAATAACTTAGCTGAATTATTGAAGTTTGAACGAGGTTTGTTAGAAACTTGTAATGAAGCAGAAGATGAAGGAACCATAGGTTTGGTAGGTGGATTTATTCCTGAGCAAGAGAAAACGATTTGGATGTTAAGAGCTTACATCAATGCGTAAAATTATAAAAACTATCTAAAAAAACTTTTTAGATAGTTTTTTTTGTTTACTGATAATCAGTTGAATAATTCAAAAAAATATGTTGCAACAAAAAAATATTTTTCTCTTTCGTTTTTTAGTAATTTAATTTTTTATATTCTGAATATATTTTTGTACATTTGTATCGGATTATAAAAGAAAAAATTATGTCAGAGCAAGTAAATAGACCAACTCCTGTTAATGAGGAGATTGCTTGGGATAAAACAAGGACGATTGTCAGCACCACTGATAAATTCGGTACTATTACCGATGTGAATCAAACGTTTTTGGATGTTTGCGAATATACTCCTTCTGAGCTGTTGGGTAAACCACACAACATTATTCGCCATCCTGATATGCCTAAAATCATTTTTAAAATCACTTGGGATAATATTAATGCGGGTAGAAATTTTCACGCTATTATCAAAAATTTGACCAAAACAGGAAAATACTATTGGGTGATTACAGATTTTGAGGTAGGAAGAAATATCTTAGGTGAGGTTGTTAGCATCATGGCAAGACGAAGATCTGTACCTGAACATGTGATTAAGGAACATATAGAGCCTCTTTATCAGACTTTATTAAAGTTAGAGAAGATCGGAGGTATGGAATTGAGTAACCGTTACTTCAAAGGATTCCTAGAAAAGCATGGCAAATCATACATAGAATTTATTATGGACATCATGGATGAAAATAATAAAGACATTCGTTTTGAACATGAAGGAGGCGATAAGAGCATTACCACTGAAGAAATTTCTGATGATATTTTCAGTGAAGAACGAGGTGAACTATCGAAACGTAAAAGTTTCTTCGCTCGTTTGTTTGCAGCAAATTAAAATTATCCATACTCATTGAACGAAAAGGTTGTTAGGTTTTTTCCTAATAGCCTTTTCTTTATTTACTTTCATTTCATAGAATTATTTGATATTTGTATTTTTATAATAGCTTGTATCAAGTTACATAATGAAAATTTCAAAATGAATGTATGTTTTTTTTGAAAATTATTTTCCAATCTTTGCTTTATAATCTTCTATTTTCATGTCTTTTTGCTAATATAAGTGAATATATTTATTGAAAATTAAAATAAGAATTTATTAATAATCAAATTATTAGATAAGATTTACACTGGTAGATGTTAGATAAAAGATTCTGAAATGCTTTCTATATACTTTCGAGATAATGTTAAAATTTAAGATTTTCTTTTCAATTTGATTTTAAAATAGTATTTTTACCCCCATAAACAATCAATTTTTTAGTAATTTATTTTTATATGGAAAAATACATAATTTATCTTCCTTTAGCTCTGGCAATTGTAGGGCTGTTGTTTATGATTTCCAAGTCATTGTGGATTAACAAGCAAACCACAGGCACGGAACGAATGAAAAGTATTTCTGAAAAAATTCAAGAAGGAGCAATGGCTTTCTTGAATGCGGAGTATCGTATTTTGGCTATTTTCGTTATCATTGCATCTGTAGCTCTTTTTGTGGTTTCCCGAATGGTTGAAACTTCGCACTGGCTCATTGTGGTTGCTTTTGTTTTTGGAGCGTTATTTTCTGCTTTAGCGGGAAACATAGGTATGCGAATAGCTACTAAATCCAACGTACGCACTACAGAAGCTGCTCGTACCAGTTTGCCAAAAGCATTAAAAATTTCTTTCGGCGGAGGAACAGTAATGGGCTTAGGAGTAGCAGGTTTAGCTGTTTTGGGGCTTAGTTTGTTCTTCTTGATTTTTATAAACATATTCATCACCGAAGGAGGTAATTTCTACAATGAAATGACTATCGTTTTAGAGGCTTTAGCTGGATTTTCATTAGGAGCTGAGTCTATTGCGTTATTTGCTCGTGTGGGTGGAGGTATCTACACTAAAGCGGCGGACGTAGGGGCTGACCTTGTGGGTAAAGTAGAGGCTGGAATTCCCGAAGATGATCCTCGAAACCCAGCTACTATTGCTGATAACGTAGGTGATAACGTAGGTGATGTGGCAGGTATGGGAGCTGACCTCTTTGGTTCCTATGTTGCAACTGTTTTGGCTTCAATGGTACTTGGTAACTACATTATCAAGGATATTTCAGAAGCTACTGGCATAGCTTATACTGATAATTTCAATGGATTAGGGCCTATTTTACTCCCTCTTGTGATTGCAGGAGTTGGAATCATAGCTTCTATCATTGGAACATTCTTCGTAAGTATTAAAAATAATGAGGCGAAAGAAAAACAAGTACAGCAATCGTTGAACATGGGGAACTATGTAGCATTAGCATTGACCCTCATATCTTGTTGGTTTTTGATTGATATAATGCTTCCAGATACTATTCAAATGAAATTCTTTGGAGAAGGGGTTAAGGAAATTGCAAGTAGTAATGTGTTTTTTGCAACCGTAGTAGGTTTGGCTGTAGGATTGTTGATTTCTGCCTTTACTGAACATTTTACGGCATTAGGTAAAAAACCTGTTTTGAATATAGTTCAAAACTCTTCAACTGGAGCGGCTACCAACATCATCGCAGGTTTGGCTACGGGTATGAAATCTACTTTTTCATCAGTGCTATTGTTTGCTGTGGCAATTTGGGGGTCATATGAATTAGCCGGTTTCTATGGTGTTGCGATTGCAGCCTCAGCAATGATGGCTACTACGGCTATGCAGTTGGCTATTGATGCTTTTGGGCCTATTGCAGACAATGCAGGAGGTATTGCTGAAATGAGTGAATTACCAAAAGAAGTACGCCAACGCACTGATATTTTAGACTCAGTAGGAAATACTACAGCTGCGGTTGGTAAAGGATTTGCTATTGCTTCAGCTGCACTTACGGCATTGGCGTTGTTTGCAGCTTACGTAACTTTTACAGGAATCGACGGAATTAATATATTTAAGGCAGATGTATTGGCAGCTTTGTTTATTGGAGGTATGATTCCAGTAGTATTCTCCGCTTTAGCTATGCAATCAGTAGGAAAGGCTGCAATGGATATGGTACAAGAAGTTCGCCGTCAGTTCCGTGAAATTCCAGGAATTATGGAAGGAACAGGAACACCTGAATACGGAAAATGCGTGGATATATCAACCAAAGCAGCTCTTCGTGAAATGATGCTTCCTGGAGCTATTACAATTATCACGCCTATCGTTATAGGATTTGTAATGGGGGCAGAGGCCTTAGGGGCATATATGGCAGGAGTAGCTGTTTCAGGGGTGCTTTGGGCTATTTTCCAAAATAATGCTGGAGGAGCTTGGGATAACGCTAAAAAATCATTCGAAGCAGGTGTTGAAATCAATGGGAAAATTGAGAAAAAAGGTTCAGATGCTCATAAAGCAGCCGTTACGGGAGATACTGTAGGAGACCCTTTCAAAGATACCTCAGGACCTTCGATGAATATTTTAATAAAACTAACCTGTCTGGTAGGTTTGGTTATTGCTCCTATACTGGGGGGACACACTACTACTGTAGTAGCTGAAAATAAAGTTATGGAAAAAAATGTTCCTGTAACTGAAATCGAAAATAAGCAAGATGTTACTACAAGTAATTTGGACGAAGGCTTGTTAGATGCTTACGGAAATTACAAATACAACGTAGGGGAAATCACTCCTTTGCAGTTGTCTGAAATTTCAGCAATAAATGTAGGAATAAATTCTTCAGAGAGAAAAATCGTAAATCTTTTATTGGATGAAAATTTCGATGTAGAAAGAGACTCAAAACAAAACTGGATTACGTTGGATCGTGTTTTTTTTAAATCAGGAAGTGATGAACTTATCGAAGAATCGGAAGAGCAATTGAAAAATATCGCTATGATTTTCAATACTTTCCATAAAGCAGGACTTCGTATAGGTGGGTACACTGACAATTCAGGAAATAATGAAAAAAATATAGAACTATCAGCTAAAAGAGCTGAGGTTGTAAAAGCTAAATTGATAGCTTTGGGGGTAAATCCTTCACAACTTAGTTCTGCAGGTTATGGTTCAGAACATCCTATTTGTCCTGAAAATGACACACCTGAGTGTAAAGCAAAAAACAGACGTGTAGATGTTCGTTTGACTTCCAAGTAAGTGTTCATATTATTCGAAAAAAGGAGAATTTCAAAGAGAAGTTCTCCTTTTTTTGTTATATCTTCAAGATTGGATATTCTTAAAAAAAGTCAATGTGGTAAAAAATACTGCTTTTTTACCACATTGACTTTCATCACATTGTCTATTTTAAAACTATTATTCTAACTGATATGCGTCCAAATATTTTTGTACTTGTGTAATTGTGTCAGCGTGTATGCTACCATTCTATTTTCGTTTTTTTGAATGTAAGGGTCGCTCCTGAGTAAATCGATTGCTTGATAACGAGAAGCTTTCAAGATGGATTGATCCTTTACAATGTCTGCGATTTTTAGGTTAAGTACACCACTTTGTTGAGTCCCCATCAAATCACCTGGCCCTCGTAATCGTAGATCTACTTCGGCAATTTCAAATCCATCATTGGTGTTCACCATCGTTTGCATACGTGTTTTAGAATCACTACTTAACTTTTCTCCTGTCATTAAAATACAAAAACTATGTTCGCTACCACGTCCGACACGTCCACGTAGCTGATGTAACTGCGATAGTCCAAAACGCTCCGCACTTTCAATGACCATTACGGAAGCGTTTGGTACATTTACCCCCACTTCGATTACTGTTGTTGCTACCATTAATTGAGTTTCACCTCGAACGAAACGCTCCATTTCTGCATCCTTTTCAGAAGGCTTCAATTTTCCATGGACGATAGAAACTTTGTATTTTGGTAAAGGAAATATGGATGAAATTAGTTCATATCCTTCTGTAAGATTTTTAAAATCAACAGATTCTGATTCTTCAATAAGAGGATAAACAATGTAAACCTGTCGTCCTTTATCGATTTCCTTTTTGATGAATTCGTACACTTCAGCCCGTTTATTTTCATAGTAGTGTATAGTTTTAATCGGCTTTCGTCCTGGTGGGAGTTCATCAATTACGGATATGTCTAAATCACCATATACACTCATAGCTAATGTACGTGGAATTGGAGTAGCTGTCATTACCAAAATATGAGGAGGTATGTAATTTTTTTGCCATACTTTGGAACGTTGTGCCACTCCAAAACGATGTTGCTCATCGATGATTGCTAATCCTAAGTTATTGAAAATTACCTTATCTTCAAAAATAGCATGTGTACCTATTAATATAGAGAGTTCGCCGTTTCTCAATGTTTCGGTTATGGTTTTACGCTCTGAAGTTTTCGACGAACCTGTCAATAGAGCTACTTTAATGTTCGTTTTCTTTAATAATTCGCTGATTCCCAGATAGTGTTGATTTGCTAAAATTTCAGTTGGGGCTACTAAACACGCTTGAAAACCATTATCCACAGCTAACAACATTGACATTAGGGCAACAATGGTTTTTCCTGATCCTACATCACCTTGCAACAGTCTATTCATCTGTGAGTAGGAACCCATATCTTTTCGAATTTCTTTTAAAACTCTCTTCTGTGCGTTGGTGAGAGGAAATGGTAGATGGTTATTATAGAAGTCCATAAAATATTTTCCTACTTTTTCAAATGGAAATCCTTTTATTTTTTGTTTATGTAGAAAATTTTTCTGAACCAGTTGTATTTGAATGTAAAATAGTTCTTCAAACTTGAGTCGTAAGGTAGCCCTACTTAGTAATTCTTGGTTTTTTGGAAAGTGAATATTGTGTAGAGCCTCTTTTTTGGATATTAAATTCAAGGAGTTAAGGATATTTTCGGGTAAATTTTCGTAAAAAACATCACCTACTTGTTCAAAAATATGTAAAATCAGTTGACGGATGACCTTGTTTGTTATGCCTCGCTTTACTAATTTTTCGGTAGAAGGGTAGACAGGTTGAATACTGTTTCCCATAGTTTTGTTATAATCGGTTATCAAGTCCATTTCAGGATGTGGCATCGAAAACGCTCCATTGAAAACATTTGTTTTCCCGAAAATTACGTAAGGCTCATTGATTTTCAGGGAGTCCCGAATCCATTTTACACCCTTGAACCAAACTAATTCAATGCTTCCTGTGTCGTCCACAAAGGTTGCCACCAAACGATCTGCATTTTTTGAGGCGTTTGAGCTTACTGTTTTTATATGTACAATTTTTCCAATTATTTGTACTTCAGTAGTATTATTAACGTAAAGTTCGTTGATTTTGTAGAATTTAGTACGGTCTATATACCGATAAGGAAATAAATTAAGTAAATCCTGAAATTGAAATATTCCTAGTTCACTTGACAATAAATCAGCTCGTTGTGAACCAACTCCTTTCAGATAAGCAATGGGTGTATGTAAAACTTCTGGATTGTTCATGCTAATTTAGGTCATTATTGTAACAATAAGGAATCTAATTAACCTCGTTGATCACTGCTTTGCCATTAGCAATACATCCAATAACTTTTCCTTGAAGGGTTTCTCCTAAGAAAGCGGAATTATGAGAACTTGATAAAATATGCTTATTTTCAAATAGATAAGTTTCATCTGTTCTAAATATTGTGATGTCAGCTTGTTGGTTTTCTGCAATGGGCTGGGTTTCAATTCCAAATCGTTGACGAGCAGCGGTAAGTAGTTTAACAGCTTTTTCTAAAGGGACGTATTGATTTAAAATTCCGAAAATCGTCTCCAAGCCAATTGTTCCATAGGAAGCATGATCAAACTCTTTAAATTTACATTCAATGTCTAATGGAAAATGGTCTGAGGTTATAAAATCGATAGTTCCATCGTTGAGAGCTTCTCGCAAAGCGACTACCGTTTCCATATCTCGCAATGGAGGTAACACCTTAAAGTTCGTGTCAAAACTCGTCAGTACACTATCATCAAAATGAATGTTATGAATTGCTACACTGCAAGTTACGTTTAATCCTTTGGACTTAGCTTCCCGAATCATTACCACTGATTTTTTGGATGATATCGTCGGTATATGTAATTTTCCACCCGCATACTCTAATACTGCTAAGTCACGAGCCACACATAATTCCTCTGCCAATGCAGGAATGCCTTTTAAACCAAGTTTAGTGGCTGAAATGTGTTCATTCACAACACCTTTTCCCATTATTTTGCTGTCATTCGGAAATGAAATTACAATTCCGTCAAAGACTTGTGTGTATTGCAACGCTATTTTCAATAGATTGTTATTACTAATAGCTTTTTTGTAGTCCCCAAATGCTACCGCCCCTCCGTTTTTCATATCGAACAATTCGGCGAGTACTTCTCCTTTGCTTCCTTGTGTTAAAGCACCGATGGGATGTGCTGTAGTTAACTCGTTTTTTGTTTCATTTTTCAGATATAAAACAGCTGACTTTGTATCAGTTATAGGATTTGTTGCAGGGTTTATTAGCACATGTGTAAAACCACTTTTTGCAGCTGTTTGCATTCCGTTTGTTAAAGTTTCACGCTCCTCATAGCCTGGCTCTCCAAAACAAACACTGCTGTCTGCCCATCCCGATGAAACATATACATTTTCGATGACAGTATCCACTTTTTCAGTAGATAAGTTAGGAGCTATTCGGGTAATAACTCCGTTAGTAATTAGGATATCATTTGTTTTTTGGTGAAAAACACTCTTTGGGTCAATGACAACGGCTGATTTTAGTAAAATATTCATTTCGATATGCGTATTAACTTCATTCCTTGTAGGGAATATCTGGATGTTCGATGTGCAAAAATAAAATTTTGGCTCGAATTATACAATTATGCTTTTATCTTTTTATGAATCTTGCAACAACTGTTTGCAATATTGGTCAATAGCAGGTTTACAATCATGAATAAATAAACGTTCTATTTCCTGTATTTTGAGATTTATTTCTGCAGGATTTTCTTCGGAAATTTCTTCCAATTGTCGTAGCAATATCACCTCGCGAGTCGCTTGGATTTGTCCGAACATACTCAACATTTTGTGAGCAATGGCTCGTATTTTTTCGTAATCCTGAGTATCGGAACAAGATTTTAGAGTCGCTATATTTTCAAAAGTATCCTTACAAAAATTTTTGTAGATGGTAATAATTTGCTCTTTATCATCTCCCATAAAATCTTCTAATGAATTGATTTTGTATGTTTTATCATTTGTAAGGATAGATGGAGATGTTTGTGTGTTTATCCTTGGAAAGAACTCTTGCAGCTTTTCGTAGAACTGGGTAGGTGAAAAAGGTTTGTGTAACACTCCTGAGAATCCACTTTGTACATAGAAGTCATTTGGCACATCTTTACGTCCTGTAATGGCAAGTACAGGGATGCTCTTACCGTACTTTTCATTGAAAAGTGTAACAAAGTGAAACCCATTCATTTCTGGTAATTGAATATCTGTAATTACCAAGTCAAAATTTAGGGTTTCCATGTTAGTAATGGCGTCTTTACTGTTGTCAAACACAAAAACCCCAATATTTTTCTGTTTGCAAAGTTCTTTCATAAGTGACAAAATATTCGTGTCATCGTCAATAATAACAATGTTGATATCATCAATTGCTTTTTCAGACATTTCAACAACAGTGTCTGCTTGTAAAGGTTGTTCTGAAATTTTACTGGTAACGAACGTCAATGTGAATGTACTTCCTTTGTTTTCTTGACTTTCGAGCGTGATATTTCCTTTTAAGAGTTGTGCCAATTTTGAGAAATATGTAATCCTAAACCAGATCCGCCATATTGTTTTGATACCTCTTGATTGGCTTGTGTAAATTCGTCGAAAATATGTGCTTGTTGTTCTTTTTTGATACCTATTCCTGTATCCGATACTGAAATTGAAATTTCGAATTTGCTGTTATCTATCTGTTTTTCAGTGGTTGTAATGCGTATTTTTCCTTTATCAGTAAATTTGAAAGCATTTGAAATCAAGTTGTAAAGGATTTGTTTAATACGATAAGGGTCGCTTGAAAACCATTGATATTGAACGTTTTCAGAAAAATTAAATATTAGTTCAACAGGCTTTGATTTATGGATGGAATATATATTTGTCGCAACTTCTTCAATGAGTTCTGAAACGTTCAATGGGACTTTTTCTAAGCTAATTTTCCCTGCTTCAATTTTGGAATAGTCTAATAATTCATCTACCAATTTAGTGATATAATCAGAGGCATGTTTGATATTTGACAGATAATTTTTTGTTTTTTCATTTGTACTTTGATTATCAAGTAATTCAGTGTATCCTATAATGGAACTCAACGGAGTACGAAGATCATGACTTACCATTGAGATGAGTTGTTCGCGGCTTTTTAAAAGTCGTTTATTTTTTAAGTTTGCTACCTCTAATTTCTGACGTATACGTTGTATTTTCCAAAAATCATTGATAACGATGAATGAAAATACCACCATTAGTAAAAGAGCTATAACGTATGATATTGTTAAAAAAGAACGGCTTTTTTCAAAAACAGCCTGTCGTTGTTCGTTGAACTCTTGAGCACTTTTGAGTATATTATCTTCAATATCAGAAAGTAACTGATGTAATTTATCCGATAAAAGATTGTCAGTATGCCAAAGTGTATGAATTTTTTCACTTTGTTGATCTTTATATTTGATGGTTTCTTCATGTACTTTGTTGAGTAACTGTAAGGTTTCTAACACCGTGTTGTCAAATTTTTGCTGACTGCGTGTTGGAGGAATTTTAATGTTTTTATATTTCTGAATGATAGAGGCGTAAGAGGTTCCTGTTGATAAGGTTTGTTGTGACTTCGATGCTGTCCGTTTTTTTTTGGCTATTGCATTGTCGTTCAATAGGAAATATCCCAATGTGGGTTCCAAACTTGATAATTTTTCAATAGCATTGCGGATGATTACGGATGAACTATCACTGCTTTGTAAAATTTTAAGTTCTTGCAAATTTTCGCTTTTTAATTCCAATAAAATTTGCACTGAATCAAACAAAGAAACATACGAACTGTTTTTAACTTCTTTTTTAAATTTTATGATGGAGTCTTGCAAGGCATAATTTCGGTCTAAAAAAAAGTTCAAAGCCTCTTCATCATCGGTTCGGATAGCAATTTTTCCAGCACTTTCAGTTTCGTTCATTAAAGTGAGTATTTTGCTTATTTTTAGAACTTTACGTCGTTCATAAATGCCTTCTTCTTCCAAAAAAGTTAGCTTTTGAATTTGATTGTAAATAATGTATCCCGTGATGAACGAAACACTGATTAACAGTACGTATCCTAATATAATTTTAAAAATAATTCTTGATTTCATTTTGATATCGAAACGTTATTGCTCAACTGTAGGTTCAACCCACAAAATTACTATTTTTTCGTTCATAAACAAAAAGTTTGATTTTCAGCATAAGAATCGTTACTTTTGTCCCTTACAAAAAAATCTATAAAAAATGAAAAAAACGTGCATCGCATTTATTTCGATTTTAGCATTCGGGTGTACTGCTCAAAAGGAAATTTCGAATAATTTGAGCAAATTATCAATTGACAGTCAAATCAATGAAATCTCAGAACGACGCTTACGTGAAACCTTGGAAGTCATTGCTTCTGATGAAATGGAAGGGCGTATGACGGGTAGTGAGGGGCAGAAGAAGGCTGCCGACTATATTGTAAAATACTTTGAAAAAGAAGGTATTAACTATCCACCCAAAGCAAAAGGATGGTTTCAAACCGTACCGAAATCATTTATTAAAAATCGTTTTGGGGATTCCGATAACATTTGGGCATTCATTGAAGGAAGCGAAAAACCTGAGGAAATCATCGTTGTATCAGCACATTATGACCACATAGGAACACAAAAAGGTAATATTTTTAACGGAGCTGACGACAATGGTTCTGGAACGGTTGCTGTGATGGAAATTGCAAGGGTATTTAATGAGGCTAAGAAAAAAGGACACGCTCCCAAACGTTCCATACTCTTTTTGTTAGTTACTGCCGAAGAAATTGGGCTTTTTGGTTCAAGCTATTACGCTAAAAATCCATTGTATCCGCTTGAAAATACTGTGGCTAATATTAATATTGATATGATTGGACGTGTCGATGATTTGCATACCGATAACAATTACATTTATGTAATCGGTGCTGACAGACTTAGCTCTGATTTACATAAAATTAATGAGGCTGTAAACAAAAAATATACTCAATTGAACTTAGATTATAAGTACGATGACCGTAACGACCCTTGGCAGATTTACTATCGCTCTGATCACTACAATTTTGCTAAAAACGGAATCCCTTCTGTCTTCTTTTTCAATGGTGTACATCCTGATTATCATCAACCTACAGATACCATTGATAAAATTGACTTTCCTGCAATGACTCAACGAACCAAACTCATTTTTGCTTTGGCATGGGAACTGGCAAATCGTTCGGAGCGAATCAAAGTCGATAGAGATGGGAAATAAATTTTATTATACCACAATAAATTACTACTTTTGCAAACCTTAAAAAAATATTTATAATGAAATACATACAACATCGATATGTCAAAATAATTTTGGCCGTATTAATTTTCGCTTATGCTATCTATCAGTTTACGCAAGGAAATATTGGGAATGGTATCGCTTTAATTTTTTTAGCTGCAATTCCTGTGTTGCTCTACTTCCGTAATGAGTTTTTACTATTGGCGTTTTTCAGATTGCGTAAGCAAGACTTTCAAGGAACTCAAAAATGGCTAAGCAAGATTGTAGACCCTGAGACAGCTTTAATCAGAAAACAACAAGGTTACTACCATTATTTACATGGGATTATTTACTCCCAAATCAATCTTTCTCAGGCTGAAAAATATTTCCGAAAAGCCTTACAATTAGGATTGAATATGAGTTATGATGTAGCCATGGCAAAATTAAGTTTGGCGGGAATTATGATGCAGAAACGCAGAAAACGAGAAGCTCAAGAATTACTAACCGAGGCTAAAAAGCTCGACAAGCAAAACATGATGACGGAGCAAATCAAAATGATGCAACAACAATTGAAGAAGATATAAACAAAGCAAATAGGCTGTCCTTTTCGGACAGCCTATTTTTTATCTGTTTAAAACCATTTTATAAGTGAATTCCTCGGTGGGAATGCCCCTCTTCGTGTTTGTGCCTTGCAATATGGTCTAAATCTTTCTGAATTTCATCTTCCGTAACGCCAAATTCTTTGGCAGCATCTGCCTTGAAAACTGAATCAGGAGACTGTTCTTCGGTGTAAATACGGACAGGAATTCTTACATTTACGTCCGCTTCATAGAATCGACTACCGCTCGGTAATTCATTAAAAGCATACAAGCTTCCATCCTCTTTGAGTTTTGTTTTACCAATGCCCGTGAAATGAGCTAACGTGATTCTCAACATAAAAGTCATGTAGTTTTCCTTAACATAAAAAAATCCCTTTAAACCTATTGGATCATTTTCTGTTGGATTTTTAGCGTCCCACGTTCTTTTCAATAGTTTTACTCCCTTTTCATTGATGTATTTGTCTTCAGGATTAGTGTCACGATAAGTATATTCTAACACCTGATTCATTGTTGGAGTAGGGCGTCCATCTGTAGTTTTAGCTTCTTCCATCATAAAAAAATGTTGATGGATACGAGCTTCTGTATCCGAAATAAATTCACTGTTGATACGTTTTCCTTCAGCATTGTAATGTATTATTTCAACGCCATAGTGTTTTCCTTTTTTTAATCGTACTGGCGCTCCTTCCATATTCAATTTATTTTCCTCAAGGATAAAGGTTATCTTTTGTATTTTTTTTAGATATTTCAGCTCCTTTATTTCTTCATCTCCATAAAATTTATTTCCATGATGGGTGTGTCCTTCAGTAAAAATAACTTCCATCTTAGCTGTTGCCTCGTGTTCTCCTTCTGGATGAGGTTCTGGGGCATTTTTTGAGCAAGACGTTCCTACTATAACCAGAAACGATGCTATGCTAAACTTTAAAAAGTGTTTCATTATTTTTGTATTATATTATGTTATTTTCTTTTTTCAAGATATTTCTAATTGAATATCTTTTCTCTTTTTGTTTGTAAAACTTCGCCAAAACTTTCAGCGTATTTTGACGAAGTTTTTAAAATGTGACTATTTTTTATCAAAATGATCTTCGTATGTAAACTTTTTTCCTACTTGATCAGTAATAGTTACAAAAAAGTGATAGTGACCTTTGGCAAGTGATGATACATTAATATCCTTATTAAGATCATACGAAGTCTTTCCTACCAAATCTTCATCTGTGTAGGTTTCTTCAATACCTCTCACTCGTACATGAATACTGGCTAATTTATTAGGTGCAGAAACCTTTGCCTTAATATTCAGCACGTCATTATCATATGAACTACTTTTTTCAGTAACTATCGGCAAAGAAGGATCACGTTCGATGGTCAAAACATCTTCTACAACGGTTTTATTTCCTTTTGCATCCGTTACGATGATAACTACATCATATGTTCCTTCTTTTGCTCTTTTAGGAACGTCATAATGTTCGTGTAAATTTACTTCTTTATTTCCTGTAAATCCTTTTGTATAAGTTCTGTCTACAAACCAAGAACCTCCTGCTTCTTTTGGAGTGATTTGTACTCGAACACTTTTAATTGTTCCTTCAGCTGTGATGTTAGCTTCCAAATGTAGATCACTTTCTGTATATGCTTTCTTACCATTTTCGTAACCTATTTCAAGGTTTTCTACTTTTGGTTCGGCTACGGGTAAATCTTTATTGTCTTTTTGGCAACTAACAAAAAGTATTTGTAAAGCAATTAAAGTTGTTACTGATAGTATATTTTTTATTTTCTTCATTTTAAATTGATTTTTAGGGTTAATAAATAATTATTTTTGTAGTTCATATTCTCCGAAATAGTATAGTCCTTGATATCTGAAAACTGTAAGAGTATTTCCTACAAAATATCCTATTTCTGAAATTCCTGTATCTTTAAATCGGAAAACACAATTATTAATAAGTTCTAGTTTCTTATTAGGTGTAACAGCATTTACATCAACTCCGGAACCATAATGAGTACCTTTTTCATCAAACTTGTAATGAAAAACAGGACGGAAAGATTCCCCAAACTTATACTCTTCTCCTTTAAAAACTTTTCCGACCAATTGGTTTTCTTCAGGAATAGAAACTAAAGTTGCAGTAGCAGGGTAAACTTTTTTCAAAGCTCGATAGTATGCTGAAGTAACTTGTTTCTTATCATTCAGAGCAAATTTTGCAATTCGATAATTTGAATCACTTTTTATCTCAAAAATAAGACTGTCTTTTGTGAGAGTGTAATTACCAATTAACTCTTGTGAGGAATTTAAAAATACGGCTTTCCCTTTTTCTAAAAAGTTTATCACATATACCGATTTATTCTTATCACCAATGGTACCTGCTATGAAATGTTCCGTTATATCAAACTCTTTTTCTAAATCAGGTTTTTGAAGTTGTTCATCTTTTGTACAAGATGACATAATAATTAAAATAGTTGCTAAAAAACTTATTCTAAATATATTTTTCATTATTTAATCTTTTTTTATTTGTTATTAAATTATTTTTTTTGTCTTTTTACTTTAAATAAACTGTTATCTATATAAAAATTTATTTTTTCAATATATAAAACATATTAAATCATTATATAAATACTTCATCCCTTTAGGGAAATACTTCATCCCTTTAGGGAAATGCTTCATTCCTTTAGGGAAATGCTTCGTCCCTTTAGGGAAATGCTTCATCCCTTTAGGGAAATACTTCATCCCTTTAGGGAAATGTTTCATCTCTTTGGGGAAATGTTTCATCCCTTTAGGGAAATAATTTATTTCATATAATAAATTTTCTCTTGTACATTTTTTGCTTTTAGTTATATCTTACTAAAAAGAATATACTATACGTAATTGAATATTTCTACCTAAATCATGTGCATAGTATCGAAATCTATTCGTGTATTCTTTATATAGTTGGTTCAATATATTTTCAGCAGACATATGTACATCAAGCGATTGATTTCCTAAAGGTAGTTTAACGCCAAAACCAATATCAAATAGGTTATAAGCATCAGGCGTAGAGCTTACCAATTCTTGTGATGGGTCAAAACGAGTTTGTTTATTAACAAATTGATGTTTTGCAGAAAAATATACATTTTTCCAAATGCCTGTGTCAGGTAACTCAAATGAAACTTCTTGTGAAAAACGCTCTGAAGGAATAAACGGAAAGTATCGGCTTGTTTTAATTTCATTAGCGTAAACTACCGAAGTCTTTAAACGATATTTCCATGAAGGTAAAAATTGGTACCCAATTTCCAAATCAGCTCCTCTGAAAAAAGCATCGGATTGCTGATATTGAAAGATAGGAAATACTCCCGAAAATAAAGTTCGCGTTTTTCCTGTTGGAGCATCATAGATGTAATTTTGAATTAACTGAACAAACAAATCAACTTCGGCAGAGAATTTTTCTTTTTGATATTTTACCGAAGTAATCCACTTTCCACCTCTTTCGGATGTAAGTGAACCATCTCCAATATCAAAAGTTCCTGCTCCGTGATGAAGCCCATTACTGTAAAGCTCACTAACATGAGGGGAACGCCAAGCAACTCCTATATTAGATGTTACAGACCAAAAGTCAGTTGGTTTATAACTTCCTCCTATAAGATACGTCAAGTTATTAAATGTACGATTCCCTCCATAACGTTGTCCGAACAATCCGTAACCATCAGCATTCAATGTTTTATAATCATACCGAACTCCTGTTTCTGCTTCCCAACGCTTTTCAACATACTTTTGAATAGCAAAAGCTCCATATCCAACAGAAGCAAAATTAGGAATGACGGGGGTAATTCCCGTACCTGGTTTGTTATAATTCTCTTGACTTAAAGCAGTTAATCCTAACTGACTTTTCCACTTCCCGTACATGTTTTCCCAAGAAATATCAAGCGAGTGAGTTGCTAAGTGCATGTCCAAAGCAGGAATACGACTGCGTTCCAATCGCCGGACACTGTATTCATGTCGGATATTATCTTGGAAAGCATACTGAGCTGTTAATTTACCTCCAAAAGGAAGAAAAACATAAGCTTTTGCCTTTGCCAAATGATGTCTTACCTTTTGTTTTGGAGCATTTACCTCATAGGAAAATGGATAAGTAGTCAAAGGACGACCCACTTGAAAACGCGTTTGCAAATCTTCTAAGTTTCCAATGTGAGAACCATAGAATACACCAGACTCATTATTATATTGACTATAAAAAGCCTCTATTCCCCATAGTTCCTTCTCCCATCCTGTTTCCAGAGAAAAATTTTCTTCACGAACTCCTGTATTATTAAGATAATAATCAGCGGTTTTAATATCCCCAGCACGTTTTAATGTTCCCTGTACTCGCCACGCCCATAGCGGAACCTTTGGAACAGTTCCTTCTAACTTTGCAGAAGTTGTTGTTCGTCGTCCGTTAGATGAAAACGAAGGAGATACTTCTCCATGCAGATTATCTCCATACGGAAGTTTACTTGAGGATAGCAAAATAACTCCTCCCAAAGCATCCGAACCATAACGAACAGCATCCGCACCCTTAACAACAGTTATCCGATTTGCCATTGAAGGATCAATTTCAGGAGCATGATCTGCTCCCCATTGCTGTCCTTCTTGCCGAATACCATTATTAAGTATCAGTACGCGATTGCTATGTAGCCCATGGATTACGGGTTTTGCGATGGTAGCTCCGCTTTGTATCATCGAAACACCTTGCACAGAACTGAGCATTTTGGCAAGTGACTCTCCAGATTGTTTTTCTAAATCATTCTTGGTCAATACTCCCGTGACTGTATTGCGATGTACTCCCTGATAAGAGGAAGATATGATAACCTCCGAGAGTTCATTCAGGCTTTCTATCATGGATATAACCACTAGCGAATTAGTTGTAGGAAAGGTCACTTTACCTTGATACTCCTCAAATCCTAAATACGTAACTCTAATAGGGAATGTTCCTTTTTTTAAGTTAAGTATAGCAACTTCTCCTTCAAGGTTAGTGACGTAATGTTTTCCTAAAAAATGAATTACAGCACCTACCAAAGGTTGTTTTTCTTTACTATCTTCAACTTTCAGATGTAATTTTTCTTGTCCGAAACCAATAGCCATACAGCTGAAAGTCAAAAGATAAAGAATATTTCGCATATAAATCTTTTGATATGTTTGTTTGAAAAAATAGTGTAATGATTCTGTAAGGAAGAATTCTTCCTCAGAACATTATTTAGAATACATCTTCGAAAAAGATGTTCATTTTAAGAGAGTACAACACTCGGTGGAGCTCTGGTTGAAGTGTATAAATGATACGCTATGTAGTTTTTTTCTTGATCTACAAAACGTGTAGAATTGTTTTGTTCAAGTAACGTATAAATAAAGTAAGGTTGCACAAAAAAGTTGTGCAATTGAAAGAAAATACAGTCGATTGGATGCTGGTGCGAGTCCGAGAAGTGAGCTTCATGCTGACACTTTTTGTTGGTAGCGTGTGTACAGATTTCTTCCGCCGAATGATGCTCATGGTGTTCGTGAAAAAATTCCCCTACAGGAAAAGCGACTTTAAGCATACTAACGAGTAGCAAAAAGTTCAACAAGCGGATATGTACATTTTTTTTTCTCAACGCTATATTCAAATAACTTGACCCTGAAATAGGATGTATTAAGATGCGTATTTTTAGGTTTAGTTTTTTATTACATACAATGATTGTAATGGAAATCGTTCCTTACCAGTATTGCAACCCGTTTTTGAAAACGGGTGCAAATATAAGAAAATATTGAAAATCTTAAAACTCCCAATCACCGCGTACTTTGAGTACCTGTGTGATTACATCCCGAACACAACCTTTACCCCCTTCCAAGTGGGAAATATAGTCGGCTACGGCTTTTACTTCAGGAGCAGCATCTTGTGGACAGGTAGCTAATCCAGCGTGTTTCATTGGAGGAATGTCCGGTAAATCGTCTCCCATATAAAGAATTTGTTCCTTTTTTAAGCCTTTGTTTTTTTGGTATTCAAGAAAAGTATCTAATTTTTGGTGTCTTTTCATGAATACATCCGTAATTCCCAAATCTTCAAAACGTTTTTTAGTTCCTTGGTTATTTCCGCCCGTAATGATGCAAATGTTATATCCTTTTTCAATAGCGTATTTCATTACGAAACCATCCTTAACGCTCATGCTTCGAAGTAATTCTCCTTCATTGGTTACTAATACTTGAGCATTGGTTAGTACGCCATCCACATCAAAAACAAATGTGGTTACGTCTTTTAAAAATTCTTTATAACTTTTCTTTTCCATATGTGGTTAATATTGAATTTGTAATTGTTTTGTATATCTCTTTTTCAACTCCATTTAGCATAGCCATGTGATTTTTGATTGTTTGTTGGTCATCGCGTCGGGCAGGTCCCGTTTGGGCTTCTATGGCTGAAATATTTTGTAACTTTTCAAAGGTCTCGGTTAATAAAGGTTTGAGTATTTCGAAGGGAATTTTATGTTCATCGCACAGTTTTTGACCAATCCCTACCAGATGGTTAGTAAAATTATTTACAAAAACTGCTGAAATATGGAGTATTTTTCGTTGAAAACTATTAATTTCATAGATATTTTCAGAAATAGATTCAGCTAAATGGCGTAAAATGTTCAAATCTTCTGCTTTTTTAGCTTCTAAGCATAATGGAATTTTCCTAAAATCTACGGGTTTAGCTTTTGAAAACGATTGTAATGGATAAAAAACACCTTTTCTGTTTTTTTCATTCAGTAAGTCAATGTCCGTATTTCCTGAAGTATGAACCACTAATGAGTTGGTGTAAGGCAACCGTGCTGAAACATCAGCAATCGCATCGTCTTTCACAGCAATGATGGTCAAATCAGTGGGTTTTAATTCGGCGATATGAGTCGTTTTCTTAATTTCAAATTTATCAAAATCAGAAGTGAAGCAACTTCTATTGTAAAGTTGCTTCACTTCCACATCTGTTAATTTCAGGAAAGTATCAACCAAATGAAAAGCTACGTTTCCTCCTCCAATAACTGTAATCGTCAATGTTTTTTTCATCGATTTTTATATTAATATATGCTCCAATCTACCACCATTCGGTCGATTTTAGCATCTTCCTCGATGTCATCTTTGGTTACATCAGATGAAAGTCCAAAATTTTTATTTTTTAAAGCCGATTTATCAAACGTAAAATAAACGTTTTCACCTTTCGGGGTAATTAAAATACTTTTAAAGGTCTGTTCTATTTCAAAATCAGTGTATTTTGATTTAATATCTTTGTAAGTACTTGCCAAAGAGATTCCTTTTTCTGTAGTAAAACGCGGATCTAATATACGTACGCTTTCCACGACTTTTTCATTTGTTTTTCCACTAATAGCAGGTGTAATTTCCAGTAATTCTTTTCCTCCTTTTTCAAAGATTAGAATACGCTCAGTGTTCGCATATCGGAGTTCTCCTTCATAGGTACTGTTCACTAACGAATCCTTAGCATAAATAGAATCTAATTTCTGTACAGCTACATTTTTTTGTAATACACCTACGCTTTCTTTGGTTATTAAATAGGTTTTATTCTCAGAATTACAAGCTATTATTGATAAAGCAATAAACGTTAATCCAATTATTTTTCTCATGTTCTAACTATTGATTTTATGTATTATTTGGTAGTGTTATAAAAAGTATGATGTTAGTTCTGATTGTCAGGCTGAGCGTAGTCGAAGCCCTGTAATTACAAGGCTTCGACTACGCTCAGCCTGACAGAAATATCCACTTTATTAAAGGTATCATACTTTTTACAACACTTCCTATTATTTTTTAATAACTTTATTTAGTATTCCCAACACTCCACGCACAAAAGTAGCACTTGTCACCATTTTCAACAGCGGATTTTGAGCGGTTGAGCGAGTTGTTCGAGATATTTTGCGTGTTGTAGGGGATTGTGATTGACGCGATTGCTGTTTTTCAGCTAACTCACGTTCTTTTTCTTTGGTTGCACTGGCTTGAATTTCAGCTATTTTTTTGTTTAATAACTCGTAAGCACTTTCTCGGTCAATGGTTTCGTTGTATTTTTTAGCTAATTCCGACCGATTTACTAAACTATTTATTTCGGTATCAGAAAGAATATCCATACGACTCATCGGGGCTCTAAGCATGGTAGCAACCAAAGGGGTAGGGATTCCTTTTTCGTTCAAAACTGTCACGAAAGCTTCTCCTGTTCCTAAAGAGGTCAGTACTTCTGCAGTGTTGTAGTATTCTGTGATTGGGTAATTTTCAGCTGTTAATTTGATGGCTTTTCGATCTTTGGCAGTGAAGGCTCTCAGAGCGTGTTGCACTTTCATTCCTAATTGCGAAAGTACAGCATCAGGTACATCTGTTGGATTTTGTGTGCAGAAAATCAAACCGACGCCTTTGGAACGGATTAATTTAACGATATTTTCTAATTGATTCAACAAGGTTTTTGATGCTTCACTGAAAATTAAGTGAGCTTCATCAATAAAAATCACCAATTTAGGTTTTTTAAGGTCTCCTTCCTCTGGGAAAGTTGAGTAGATTTCTGCTAACAAACTGAGCATGAAAGTAGAAAACATCTTTGGACGATCTTGAATGTCTGTCAATCGGATAATATTTACATACCCTTCACCTTTGTTGTTAGTTCTTAGTAAATCAGAGGGTTCAAAACTACGTTCGCCGAAGAATAATTCTCCTCCTTGGTGTTCCAATTCCACTATTTTTCGGAGAATAGCACTTGTTGATGTTTTAGCTATAGCTCCGTATTCTTTTTCAAAATCAGTTTTACCTTCTTCTGTAGCAAATTGGAGTATTTTTTTCAAATCTTTTAAGTCCAACAGCGGGTAATTGTGATCATCACAATACTTAAAGATAACAGCTAACACGCCTTCTTGTACATCGCTCAAATCTAAAATACGGGAAAGTAATACCGACCCGAACTCAGAAACTGTAGCACGTAAACGAACCCCTTTTTGTTCTGAAATGGTTAAAAGCTCCACAGGGAACGATTGATTTTCAAAAGGAAGCCCTATCTTTCTATGACGCTCTGTAATGAAAGATTTTTCTTCACCTGCTTCTGCCAATCCGCTTAAATCACCCTTCAAGTCCATTAAAAGTACAGGAACACCATTTTTGGATAAATTCTCTGCAATGACCTGCAAAGTTTTGGTTTTTCCTGTACCAGTCGCACCTGCGATGAGTCCATGACGATTCAAAGTTTTTAGAGGTAAATTAACTAACAGATTTTCAATGGGTTCTCCATCGAATATCGCACCTCCTAATGTAATGTAGTCGCCCTTACAGGTATATCCCGAAAGGATATGCTCCTTAAAAGATTCTATTTTACTCATTCTTTTTGTTCACAAAGTTACAAGGTAACAAAGGTACAACAAAAAGTGGAAAAAAAGAAAGTTTCATTTCAAAAAAACAGAATTGAAAGCTAATATTATTTTTTAACATCTTGTTTTCTAAAAAAGATGTCAAAAAATATATTTTATATATGATTGATTATAAGTTGTTTAATTTATGTACATTTTTCATATAACAAAAAAAATCTTTTTTTATTAGCCCAGTACAAATATTCTTCGTACATTAGCACGTTAATTGAATACAAAACATAAAAAATAGTAAGAAATAATATGGCAGAAGGAGAAAAACTCATTCCAGTGGACATTGGTGATGAGATGAAATCCGCTTACATTGACTACTCAATGTCGGTAATTGTTTCGCGAGCATTGCCCGATGTGCGTGATGGTTTGAAGCCAGTGCATCGTAGGGTGTTGTTCGGGATGAATGAATTAGGAGTTTTTAGCAATAGTCAACACAAAAAATCAGCAAGGATTGTGGGAGAAGTTCTTGGTAAGTACCACCCCCATGGAGATTCCTCAGTATATGATACTATGGTACGTATGGCTCAAGATTGGAGCTTACGTTACATGCTTGTTGATGGAAAAGGAAACTACGGTTCGGTTGATGGCGATCCTCCTGCGGCAATGCGTTACACAGAGGCTCGTATGCGTAAAATTTCCGAAGATATGTTGGTTGATATTGACAAAGACACGGTCGACCATCAGTATAACTTCGATGATACTTTGTTGGAACCCAAGGTTTTGCCAACGCGTATCCCCAGTTTATTAGTTAATGGATCTTCGGGAATTGCTGTAGGTATGGCAACTAATATGGCTCCTCATAATTTGACGGAAGTCATTGATGGAACGGTAGCCTACATTGAAAATCCTGAAATAGATATTGAAGAGCTAATAAAATATGTCAAAGCTCCTGATTTCCCTACAGGAGGTATCATTTATGGTTATGAAGGCGTTCGAGAGGCATTCAAAACGGGACGTGGTCGAGTTGTTGTACGTGCGAAAACTAATATCGAAGAAGTAAATGGAAAGGAATGCATCATAGTTACCGAAATTCCATATCAGGTCAATAAAGCTGAAATGATTAAAAAAACGGTGGATTTGATCAATGAGAAGAGAATTGAAGGAATTTCTGAGGTGCGAGACGAATCGTCTGGAAGGGGAGGAATGCGTGTTGTTTATGTTTTGAAACGAGATGCTGTAGCTAATGTAGTATTAAATAATTTATTCAAACATACTGCTCTTCAAACATCGTTCAGTGTAAATAACATTGCTTTAGTTGACGGTCGTCCACAATTGTTAAATTTGAAGGATTTAATTCACTATTTTGTGGAACACCGCTATGATGTGGTTTATCGCAGAACTCAGTTCGAACTGAAAAAAGCACAGGAAAGAGCACATATTTTAGAAGGATTAATCATTGCTTCTGATAACATTGACGAGGTAATTGCCATTATCCGTTCGTCGGAAAATGCGAACGAAGCTCGTACCAGATTGATGGAGCGTTTTGAATTATCTGAGATTCAATCACGAGCCATTGTTGAGATGCGTTTGCGTCAGCTAACAGGTCTGGAGCAAGATAAGTTGCGTATTGAATATGAGGAGGTTATGGCTCTTATTAAAGATTTGGAAGACATCATCGCACGGAAAGAGCGTCGTACTGAAATTATCAAAGAAGAATTGCTTGAGGTGAAGGCAAAATATGGTGATGAACGTCGTTCACAAATTGAATATGCAGGAGGAGAGTTTAGTGTTGAGGATATGATTCCTGATGAAACAATGGTCATCACAATTACACATGCTGGATACATTAAACGTACATCGTTGAACGAATACAAAACCCAAAATAGGGGAGGTGTGGGGCAGAAAGCGTCCAATACGCGTGACCAAGATTTCTTAGAACATCTGTTCGTAAGCTCGAATCACCAATACATGTTGTTCTTTACCCAAAAAGGAAAATGTTTTTGGATGCGCGTGTATGAAATTCCTGAAGGAACAAAAACATCGAAAGGAAGAGCCATTCAAAATCTTATCAATATTGAACAAGATGATAAGGTTAAAGCCTTTATCAGCGTAAAAGATTTGAAAGATGAGGAATACATCAATAACAACTTTTTGATTATGGCGACAAAACAAGGAATCGTCAAGAAAACGTTATTGGAGGAGTACTCCCGTCCACGTCAAAATGGAATAAACGCTATTACCATTAAAGATGGTGATGAGTTGTTAGAAGCAAAACTTACTTCAGGAAAAAGTCAACTAATGTTGGCAGTGAAATCAGGACGAGCTATTCGTTTCGAAGAGGAAAAAGTACGTGCAGTAGGACGTAACTCACAAGGGGTTCGAGGTATTGATTTGGACGTGGAAACAGACGAAGTAGTTGGAATGATCGCTATTGAAAATCCGCAGGAAGAAACCGTTTTGGTGGTTTCAGAAAACGGCTACGGAAAACGTTCTTACATTGATGAACCTGAAACTGGAGAAGCAGTTTACCGAATTACCAATCGAGGAGGAAAAGGAGTAAAAACCATTTCAATCACTGAAAAAACAGGTAACTTAGTGGCTATTAAGAGTGTACTTAGTGGTGAAGATTTGATGATTATTAACAAATCCGGAATAGCTATCCGTTTACCAATAGACGATTTACGAATTATGGGACGTGCAACACAAGGGGTTAGGCTCATCAATATTAAAGGAAATGACTCTATAGCAGCTGTTGCGAAAGTTATGAAGGAGGATGAGCAGGAATCTTCAACGGATGAAAATCAAGAAAATGGTACAGAAATTGAGAGTACAGAATAGAAACAAAAAAATATTGTAGAATTAATTACCAGAAACAAATGAAAAAACCATTAGTGATAGCAGCTGCTTTATTAGTTTCGGCAACTGCATTTGGACAGAAAAAAGAACTCAGAGAAGTTGAAAAGCTAATCAAAAAAGGAGATTTAGCAGGAGCAAAAACGATGCTTTCTCAGGTGAAAAGCATAGCCTCAAGTGGTGATTTTGCGGCTCAATACTATTTTTTAGAAGGGACAGTAGGTTTGGAAAATGCAAAGAAAAATGCTAATTTACTTGCCTCATTGAAAGATGCTTCACAAGCATTTGCCAAAGTGAGAGAAATAGAGGGAGGAAAAGGGAAATTTACAGCTCAACTACCTGCTTTAAGTGAAGTAGCCGCTAAAATTGCATCGAATAAAGGGCAAGAAGCGTACACAAAGCAAGATTTCAAAACTGCTACTACAGCTTTTGAACAGGTATACCGATTTAGCCCAAGGGATACTGTAAACCTGTATTATGCGGCTTCAATGGCTGTCCAAGATAAAGATTATGATTTGGCTTTGCAATATTACAAAGAGTTAAAAGACATGAACTACGATGGTTCAGAGGTTCTTTACTACGCAAAAGACAAGCAGTCAGGAGAGGAACAGTTATTTGGAAGCAAAAATCAACGAGATTTGATGGTTAAAGGAGGAACGCACACGAATCCAAGAACCGAGAAAACCCCATCAAAACGCGCTGAAATCGTAAAAAATATCGCTTACATTTATGTAGAGCAAGGTAAAAACGATGAAGCATTACAAGCTTTTGAAGAAGCTCGTAAGAGATTTCCAAACGATGCCAACATCGTGGTACAAGAGGCGATGATTTATTTCCAATTGGATAATAAAGATAAATTTAAAGAATTGATGCAAGAAGCTATCAGAATTGAACCTAATAATCCTGATTTGCATTACAACATAGGAGTAATCAATTTACAACAAAATAATGTAGTTGAAGCTCGTAAATCATTTGAGGAAGCATTAAGACTAAAACCAGACTATGCAGCAGCTGCGTTAAACATCTCAACATCATACATTACTCAGGGTAATGCCTTGATTGAGGAGATGAATGCTTTGGGTAACTCAAAAGCAGATGTTAAAAAATACGAAGAATTGAGAGTGAAAAAAGATGATTTCTTCAAAAAAGGAGCAGATGTTTTGGAAGATTATGTAAAAAAACAAGGTAATACTAAGGATATTTTAGAGCAATTGAAAAGTATCTATGGTGCCTTAGGGGATCACAGCAATTTCCAAAGAATTAAATCTTTATTAGGAGAGTAGTCATTGATTGTCTCAAACGAAGTTAAAGAAAGTTGTCCACAATATTGGGCAACTTTTTTTGGACACTATCCCTCTAAGTGTGTAAGTTAAAAAGTTGGGGTTAAGTTTTTATAGTTTGAGTCTTTGTGCAAATATAAGCATAAATTGGTTCAAGACAATCCCCCAATTTTGGATAGGCATACTCCACTTTTTGGTAGCTTCTCTCAAAGCCAAGAAAACGGACTTTTGCACAGCTTCGTCTGTTGGGAAAGACAGCTTGTTTTTGGTGTATTTCCGAATCTTACCATTCAGATTCTCAATAAGATTGGTTGTGTAAATAATTTTTCTTATCTCTAACGGAAAATCGAAAAATACGGTCAATTCGTCCCAATTGTCATACCAAGATTTGATAGCATAGCCGTATTTTGACTCCCATTTTTGGGCAAAATCTTCCAAAGCAACCTTGGCAGCTTCCTTGTTAGGGGCAGTATAAATGTGTTTCATATCGGCTGTAAATTCTTTTCTGTCTTTGTAAACCACATACTTACAAGCATTCCTAATCTGATGAACCACACATATTTGCGTTTGTGATTGGGGAAAAACCGTGCGAATGGTTTGCGTAAATCCGTTTAAATTATCGGTGGCAGTAATGAGAATATCTTCCACTCCACGAGCCTTTAAATCAGTGAGAACGCTCATCCAAAAGGCGGAACTTTCATTCTTTCCGAGCCACATTCCTAAAACTTCCTTTTTTCCCTCTCGATTCAAGCCCACAGCAAGGTAAATGGTTTTGTTGACAACTTTTGAGTTCTCACGAACTTTAAAAACGATGCCGTCCATCCAAACAATGAGATACAGCTCGTCCAATGGGCGGTTTGCCAAGAGACCATTTCATTGGTAACCGCATTGGTAATCCTTGATATTGTGGAAGTTGATACTTCAAAGCCGTACATTTCTTGGATTTGTTCTTCGATGTCGCTCACGCTCATTCCTTTGGCATAGAACGATACGATGATGTTTTCCAAACCATCGATAACGTTCTTGCGTTTAGGACTAACATTGGGTTAAAACTACCGTCTCTATCCCTAGGAACTTGGATTTGTTCTTCGCCAAAGGAAGTTTTTATCTTCTTGGAAGTGTGTCCGTTACGATAATTTCCATCTTTAGTTTTGTCGTGTTTTTCGTTGTCCAAGTGAACGTCGAGTTCGGCATTGAGCATATGTTCCACCGCTTTTTTGTGGAGCTCTTTAAAGAAACCTGTCAAGTCCTCAGCAGTCTTAAATGACTTGTAAAATTCTTTGCTGTTGAGCAATTCTTCCTTGTTAATCATATCTGTTTAAATTATGGGTCAAAAATAGTTAAAAAGTTATTTCCGAAATTTTTTTTGAGCTTTTAAGGGCTCAAAAAATTTCAGAATAACTTTTCAACTTACACAGATTATGGGATACTCCTTTTTTTTGTATGGTAGTTTTTTTTTTTTATCTTTTCACCTTTGTACAATGAATTGACTTTTATTAAACTTAAAAAAATACTTATTTGGGTGTTATGTGAAAATCACAAAATATTTTAACATTTAAATCTATTCAGATATGAAAAATTAGCATATATTTGCAACCTGATACAAAGCATTTAACTACTCAAAACTTTATGAATTTCATTACAAAATACTTGCATAACTCATTGAATTTCTGTATATTTGCATTGCAAATTGATATGGAAAACGCAACGCAACGCAACGCAACGCAACGCAACGCAACGCAACGCAACGCAACGCAACGCAACGCAACGCAACGCAACGCAACGCCTTTCTTATGCTTTAACTAAAAGCTCCTTCGTGTGTGTATATACTTTTTCTGCATATATACAACATTTCATAACTTATTTTTTACAACATAATACAAATTTGCTAACAATATATAGCAAACAGACCGATTATGGGCATATGGCTCGTAATCGGTTTTTTGCATTTTTGTGTAAATTGGGAAAATAGAAATTTTAACTATAAAACTTTAATACGATGACAGACAAAAATTTAGCCAGTGTAGTTTTTACTGCCGAAGAATTACAAAAGTTAGATGAAGCCTTGCAAAACATTGAAAATGTGCTAAAAGGAAAAACATTTAACCTTACTCCTGATGAACGTAGACAGTACGGAAGCATTGCTGAGCAAAACAAACTTTTTGTAAATAAGTGCAAAGAGTTTATGGAGCAATATCCTCAGTTTGTGCCTTCTTTTTTGGATAAGGAGGAATTTGACCGCGATTATCAAGCTCGTCAGCAAATTGAAACTCGCCTTATTCGTCTTAAAACTATTACAGAACAACTTTCGGATACCAAAGTATTGCTCGATAATGACAATTATTTCAATTCGATAACCTTTTACCGAAATGTCAAATTTTTAAGCGGACAAAACGTTCCAGGTATTAAAACCCTATATGAGCAATTAAAACAGTTCTTTAAAGGCGGACGAAAGAAAACAGACGCATAACAATTCCCTTTTAAAGTAAGCCACAAAAGTTATTCAATGGAACAAAAGGATATTGAATAAATAGTTGAGTTTTCAGAGGTAATGTAAAAATTATGATACCTTAAAAAAAAGAAGTGTTTTTGTCAGGCTGAGCGTAGTCGAAGCCCTGTAATTACAAGGCTTCGTCACATACTCCGTCTTCACGGATTTTGCTCAGCCTGACAATCGGAACTTTCATCATACTTTTTATAACACGACCGAGTTTTCTAAATTCCCCCTTTAAAGGGGTAGGGGGATGCTAAAAATGTATAGAATATAGCAAACAAGCTATTAAATAGGTTTTATAACTATATTTAATAGATATCATCAGGGTATTGAATGCTTTTTATCAATGTATTTAATAGGCTTTCAAATAGTATTAAATACGTTGTTTCAGTGTATAAAATATATTTCCGAAGGGTATTTTATACGTTTCTGAGACGTATTTTTAGAGGTTGAAAACCTATTTAGTGCTTTAAGATAATGAATAATCGTTCATTGAAAAATTATTATTTGTTCATTTAAAAAGGCGTAACCCGAAAAGCCTGTAATAGAGTAGGGGAGTTTTAAAATAATATAAAATGAATTTAGCGACAATTCTGTTACTTATTTTAGCTTTTTTAGTAGTTATACCCATTATATCGTTTTACCAAAAAGCTGTAAAAAGAAGCAAAGAAGGTAAAATGGTTGTTTTTGCAAATATGTGGGACTTTGCTTTGGTTATACTGTCTTGCATATTACTAATACTGTTTTTTTTGAGTGACTTATTATTTGATAAAAATACAATTATAAAATTTTGTCTTTTAGCCCTTTCTGCTTCTTGTTTTACCACAAGTATCGTTTGGTCATTCCTTATAAACCTTAATACAAAATATGGAATTTATTCAGCTTTAACAAAAATACTAACAATAATTTTAGTTATACATATTATGCTACTCTTTGGACACTATGGTAATAAACGGCAAACAACCAAAAAAGTAAAAAAAGATGGGAAATGGACAGATGTCCCTTTAACCAAGGAAGAGCAAAGGAAAGCAGACAAAAAATATCAAGAAGAGGAAGAAAAATATCGTCAAGAATATGCTAAAAACAAAGCGGTGCTTTTGAGTATTATCGGGGGTACAGTACTTTTTAAAGCCGCTTTGGAAAGCCACAATGCCAATCAGGAAAAAACAAAGCAAATGATAGAAAACGGAAAAACAAAACGATTAGTATTCACTTTTTTAACTACATTTTTATTGGTTTTCGGATATAGCTACCTGAATGCAATACCAGTTCAAGATGAAACATCTGTTGGAGAGACAACGCCTAAAACTGAAATACACGCTCAGTCGGAGTATCAATTGAGTTCAGACGGATTAGTCTCAGAAAAACAACTAAATACAGAATCTACTTATGTTAAAGATGCAACACCTGTTAAAAATTTAACACCTAAAACTGAAATACACGCCCAGTCGGATTATCAATTGAGTTCAGACGGATTGGTGTTAGAAAAATGGCTAAACACAGAATCTACTTATGTAGATATGGCGGGAGATGTTGTGTTGAGTAAAATAACCAAAATAGGAGAAGATGCTTTTCAGGGTTTGGAAAATCTTGAAACCATTAAGTTTTCGGACAAATTGAAATATATAGGAGAGGATGCTTTCGATAATTGTATTAAACTAACAGCAGTTACAATTCCTGAAAATGTTACTCTTATTGGGGGCGGTGCTTTTGACGTTTGTCATAATTTGAAAACAATCATCTTTAAAGGTAATCGTACGGAGTTGGAACACGACGTTTTTCATAGGTCTTTATTAGAGGCGATTTACGTTCCTGCCGAGAGTATCGAATGGTACAAAACATCAGAATATTTGAAATATTATGATGAAGAAGGTATCATAAAACCCATAAAATAACCGAATTAGTAACCAAATAAAATCAAATATAAAATGGCAAAAATGATTCATTATGGAAGCGAAATGCTTCGTATCAACGAGGGAAAAGGAAGTATTGAATATTCTACCAATGACGGCAGAACTTGGAGTTCTCGTTACACGGGGTCTTCCGCAGGAGATTTTTTTGATTTGTGTCCGTATGGCGATGAACTTTTGGCGGTAACCTCCAAAGGAATTTACTACTCTACCAACGGAGGCAGAACTTGGAGTGCTCGCTACACGGGGTCTTCTGCGGGTGAAATAGAATCATTAAAAGATAATGGTTCGGAATTGTTGGCAACTACAAGCAAAGGATTGTATTACTCTAAAAATGCAGGTAGAACGTGGAGTAAACGAAGCTAAACAAACCTTAAAAGTAGCAGATAAATTTATCTGCTACTTTTATTAAATAACATTTTATAAATCAAGATAAAAAGAATAGAATATGAACAATAAAAACCTTTGGATATACGGAATTATTGGATTCAGTATATTATTTTTAGGAGGAGCTATTTTATTTAAAATTTTTGAAATGGAATCGCTGCCTTCACAGTTTTACGGGGCGTTAATCGGGGTGGTAATTACGGCAATTATCACGGTATTTTTGCTACAAGGGCAAACTGCCAATGAAGAAAAAAGAGAACGAAACCTAAAAGTTTTTGAAAAAAAACAAGAGGTTTATCACGATTTCTTGGAAAAATTAAAAGATATTATTCAAGACGGAGAAATCACTCTTTCAAACTCTGAAAGCAATATTGACGAGCTTAAAGATTTAATTTTTCAGCTCGGATACATTCAAATGCACACCTCACCGGAGAATACCGACAAGATTTTTGAGCGTGTTTCCAAACTCATTCAACTGATGAATGATTTTAGTACCGACAAAGACAAACAAAGCAAATTGCCCAAATTTTACTCGCAACTTTGTGAAGAAGTCTTCGGAATTATTTCCATTCTGAAAAGCGATTTGTACACCAGCGAAGCTACATCAATCAACGTAAAAAGAATTGAGGAGCTCTTACGAGAATGTGATTTATTTATTGAAAATGAGGGTTTTAATAAATACGAATTGCAAAATTATTTTTGGAACGAATTGCAAAAACAACTCAAAAATAAAGGATATGAAATTATTCCAAAAGACTTTACTCAAGATGTAAATGAATTTTATGCAAGAGCCAGAAACCGCCATCGTTGGTTTGGTTTTTGGTTTCCAGTTTATTCCACCAAGGAAGGAAAAACGCTTAATTTCTGCGTAGAGCTGGAAAATTCTTATTACTACGGATTTATAAAATCGCAACCTAACGAAAAAAACGAAGTTATTTTAGATGTCGTTCAACAGACCTCTACCAATTTTAAAGAAACTGCCAATTGGTTTGGCTACAAACTCGCTGACCGTAACAATTTGGATTTTTGGAAACTCAACTCATCTGAGTTTGAACGTTTAAAACACCCACGCAAAAGGGAAGAACTCATTGCGGAGATTGTCAACGAAATGGATATGTACATTACTAAATTTCAGCAAATAGCAAAACAAAATAATGTGTGATGAAATCATTTGTTGCCATTGATTTTGAAACAGCTAATCAGCACCGAAGTAGCGTATGTAGTATGGGGTTGGTTTTTGTAGAAAACGCCCAAATTGTAGGTGAATTTTACCAACTGATAAAACCAATTCCCAATTTTTACTGCCAATGGGCGACCGATATTCACGGAATTCATTATTGGGATACGCTGCAATCGGCTGAGTTTCCCGAAGTTTGGGAAAGGATTGCCAATCGGATAAAAAACTTGCCTTTCGTTGCACATAATAGTAGTTTTGATGAAAGCTGCTTGAGAGCAGTTTTGTCAGCTTATCAACTTCCCGTTCATCAAAATCCGTTTTTTTGTACGTATCGAGAAGCAAAAAAGCTTTTTCCTGAACTTCCAAATCATCAGTTACATACCGTTTCAAGTTATTTAGGATTCGAACTTAATAATCATCATAACGCATTGGCAGATGCACAAGCTTGTGCTTACATCGCTACGAAAATGTTTAATAATTAAAATAATGGAAAATAAGAAAAATTATTGGTGTTACCGAATTGACACAAGACACATTTCTTTCTTTAAAGAAGAATTAGAGCAGGGTAGGTTACGACAAGGTTGGGGTTATGACCAAAACCAAGACCTTCGCCACCCCGAACGTATTGATGCTGGTACTAAACGCAATTTACCGATGTTCCAGCGTGTAAAAAAAGGAGATATTTTGTTGGTGCCTCAGCTTCCTAATTGGGGTGAAGTTGCTGTGATTGAAGCTACTGCTGATTGGGACACTGGATATGACTTTCAAATTTCTGACCAATACGGCGATTATGGGCATATTTTCCCTGCCAAACGTATCAAATCTTTTTCAAGGCATAGCTCAAATGTTTCAGGAAATATCCGCTCTACACTTAAAAATCCGTCTCGTTTTTGGAATATTAATCACTATAAGGAAGATGTAGAGAAAATTATTACTACTGATGATGAAAAATTAAAACAAACGCAAACCTATCAAGACCGATTTGAATCTTCGGTAGTAGCAGTGTTTAACCAAACCGAATTTAGCAATCAACTATACCAAAAACTCAACGAGCAATTTACGCGTGAAGAATGGGAATATGCCTTAGAGTATGGATTAAGAGAATTATTTCCTTTTTACGAGGTACAACGTATCGGCGGAAGAGCAGAAGCTCAGCACGGCACGGATATTTTAGTTAAATTACCAAGCCTTACCTCTCAATATCAGTATGCAATAGCCATTCAGGTAAAAGATTATTCAGGAGGTGTAGGAACACAGATAATTGCTCAAATTGACAAAGCCGATGAGTTGAATAACGAAAATTTAAAACTCATTGATAAAATCGTAATTGTTACCAAAGCCGAAAAAGAGCTTAACGCAAAACTATTGGAAAATAACCGAGATGTAAAATTCATTTTTGCAGAAGATTTGAGAGAAATCCTAACAGAAATTGGGAAAAAAATCATCGGAAAATCCAATACATAAGGGTATATTAACATAAAAGCCGAAAGTATTACACTTTCGGCTTTTTTATCACTTTTTTTAGAGGAAATCTTACAATTATTTAAACTCTTTTTCGTAGCGTTTGCGGTCGTTTTCGTTTAGGTAGATTTTACGCAAACGTAATGATTTTGGCGTAACTTCCACGTATTCATTCGTGCAGTACGTACTTGGAATGAGCGTTCCACCCATGATGATGGCGAATTTGGTTGATGAGATTTATAGACAAAGGAAAAATATATTTGAAAATGAATGAAATAAAGAGAATAGTTGTACAAAGTAGCAGAAAGGGAAATTTGGTTATCAAGCGAATTTCCAAAGAAAAAGCATCTCCCTATTTTTGGAAGATGCTCTTCTAAGGAAAATTTATTCAGAAGAGGCTGTCCTTTTCGGATAGCCTTTTCTTATTTTTCTTGTTTTTATGAGATTATTTAGTTATTCCTTCTAAATCCAACATAAAAGCGTATTCTTTAGCAGTTTCTTTCAGAGCTTCAAAACGACCAGAGGCTCCGCCGTGCCCTGCATCCATATTCGTGTCGAGGAAAAGCAAATTATTATTGGTTTTCATCTGACGTAATTTAGCCACCCATTTAGCTGGTTCCCAATATTGTACTTGCGAATCGTGTAATCCCGTGGAAACATACATATTCGGATAATTCTGTGCTTTTACCTGGTCATAAGGCGAATAAGAAAGCATATAATCATAATACTCTTTTTCATTCGGATTTCCCCACTCATCATATTCTCCTGTTGTTAAAGGGATTGTATCATCAAGCATCGTGGTTATCACATCAACAAACGGAACTGCCGCAATCACACCGTTATAAAGCTCTGGAGCCATATTTACCACAGCTCCCATCAATAAACCTCCTGCAGAACCTCCTTCGGCATACAAATGCTCGTTTGAAGTGTATTTTTCAGCTATCAAGTGTTTAGAACAATCAACAAAATCGGTAAATGTATTCTTTTTGTGTAACATTTTACCGTTTTCGTACCATTTTCTGCCCAAATATTGTCCTCCACGAATGTGAGCAATCACATAAATGAAACCTCTATCAAGCAAACTCAATCGAGAAGAGGAAAAATACGGACTTACTGTATGTCCATACGAACCATAAGCGTACAACAACAACGGATTTTTGCCGTCTTTTTTCATTCCCTTACGATAAACCATCGACATCGGAATTTTTGTTCCATCTTGTGCCGTTGCCCAAATTCGTTCTTCTACGTAGTTATTTTTGTCGAAATTTCCACCCAAAACTTGTTGCTCTTTTAGCACCGTTTTTGCTTTGGTAACCATATTAAAGTCAATCACCGAAGCAGGTGTTGCCATCGACTGATATCCGTAACGCAACACATCTGTATCAAAATCAACATTTTGTGTAGTATATGCCGTATAAGTTTCACTTTCAAAAGGCAAATAATACGACTGCCCACCACTCCAAGGACGAATTTCAATCCTATTTAAACCATTGAACGTTTCTTCCACCACTAAGAAATTCTTGAAAATTTCGATTCCTTCCAAAAACACGTCCTCACGATGCGGAATAAGTTCTTTCCAATTCTCGGCAGAAGTCGCATTTTCAGCGGTTTTCATCAACTTAAAGTTCGTTGCATTGTCTTTATTGGTAACGATGTAGAAAGCATCACCATAGTGTGAAATATCGTACTCCAAACCTCGTGTACGTTTCTGAAATACTTTAAAATCGCCCGTTGGATTATCCGCTTTTAGGATTTGATATTCCGATGTAAGCGTACTTCCTGAACCAATAACGATGTATTTTCTTGATTTTTCACGATATACATAGGTATAGAAAGTATCGTCTTTTTCATGGAAAACAAGTACGTCTTTTTTGGTATCTGTACCCAATTCGTGACGATAAATTTTATCGGAACGAAGCGTTTGTGGGTCTTTTTGGGTATAAAATAACGTTTTGTTATCACTTGCCCAAGCCGCTGAACCTGTGGTGTTTTCAATTTTTTCAGAAAGAATTTCACCCGTTTCTAAGTTCTTGATTTGCAACACGTATTGACGACGAGAAACGGTATCCACACCAAAAGCTGCCCATTTATTATCATCACTTACAGAAATTCCCGCAAGTTGGAAATAAGCGTGTCCTTTTGCCATTTCGTTACAATCGAACATAATTTCTTCCGGAGCGTCCAAAGTTCCTTTTTTACGTGCATAAATAGGGTAATCTTTTCCCATTTCATAGCGAGTAATGTACCAATATCCATTTCGGAAATATGGCACAGACGAATCATCTTCTTTAATTCGAGATTTCATTTCCTCGAAAAGCGAGTTTTGAAAATCTTTAGTGTGAGCCGTCATTTTTTGATAATACTCATTTTCGGCATTCAGATAGTCAATAACTTCTTGATTCTCACGTTGATTCAACCAAAAATAATCATCGGTACGCACATCACCAAATTTTTCCAATTTGTGAGGAACTTTCTTCGCCACAGGTGGCTGAATATCTGGATATTCTGTCTTTTTCATCGTTTCGGTATTATTTTTACAAGAAGTTGCAAAAATAAGCGAAACGGCAACAATAGCGAATTTTTTTTGATTTATTTTTTTTGTCATAATATGAAAAAAAATTGATTAATAATTCCACAAAGATATAAAAAATATTGAAAAAAAGTTTTTCTGTAATTCTATTATAAGCGTAAGTCATACAAAAAAATCATGAAGACTAATTTGAGGCAAAATCTGTTTTATTTTGATTAAATGAATCATAATTTGTTTTTCTGTCGTATCTTTGTCGAGCATTCCAAATAAGAAATTTGCATTAAAATATATAATACAATGTAATTCAACTGTTTGAAACTTTATAATAAGATAAGACACATCAAATAAAAGAATATGAAATTAAAATTATCAAAACCTATTTGTTTTTTTGATTTAGAAACCACAGGAACAGATATTACCAAAGATCGTATCGTAGAGATTTCTATTTTAAAAGTTTTTCCAAACGGGAATAAAGAAAGTAAAACCTGGTTGGTAAATCCGACAGTGCCTATTCCAAAAGAAGCAAGTGATATCCATGGAATTACCGATGAAAGAGTTGCTAATGAACCTACTTTCAAAGAGTTAGCAAAAACAATCCACAACATGATTAAAGATTCTGATTTAGCCGGATTTAATTCAGATCGATTCGATATTCCTCTTCTGGCAGAAGAAATGTTACGTGCCGAAATAGATTTTGATTTAGGAAACCGCGTTACAGTCGATGTACAAACCATTTTTCACAAAATGGAACAACGAACCTTGAGTGCCGCCTATAAGTTTTACTGTGATAAAATTTTAGATGATGCCCACTCAGCAGAAGCCGATACCAATGCCACGTACGAGATTTTCAAATCTCAACTTGAACGATATGATGATTTGGGAACCGATATTAAAAAAATCAGTGAATTTACAACACGTAAGCAAAGTGTTGATTTTGCAGGTTTTATCGTGATGAACGATAAAAATGAAGAAATTTTTTCATTTGGAAAACACAAAGGGCGACGTGTGGAAGATATTTTAGCCGAAGAACCTGGCTATTTCGGATGGATTCTAAATGCTGATTTTCCTTTATACACTAAAAAAGTACTGACAGCCATTAAGTTACGTAAATTTAATTCATAGGATGAAACGATTTTTCATAGGTATGCTCACTGCGGTAGTACTTCTTTTAGGATTGAAATACATTTTCGATAAAAAAGAAGAAAAGGCAGTTTTGGAAGCCGACACAGCATTAATTCAGACCCAAATTGCGAATGTCAGCAAACTTATCGTTACTGAAGGTCATTTTTCAGAGGTAATTTCATATACAGATAGTCAGAAATATTTTTTAGATTTATTTTCATTCGACAAAAAAATACTAATTGTAGTCAATGCCGATGTAACAGTAGCATATGATCTTACAAAAATTACTTACGACATCGATGAAGTAAATAAGATAGTGAATATCAAATATATTCCTGAAGAGGAAATAAAAATATATCCAAATTTAAAATATTACGACATAAGTCAAAGTCAAGTAAATCCTTTTAATGCAGATGATGTAAACAAAATTCAGAAAAAAATACAAACTGAATTAGAGAAAAAAGTAGCAAATTCAACGCTGAAAAGCAACGCGAAAAACCGATTAATATCCGAACTATCAAACATTATTTTCTTGACACGCTCGGTCGGTTGGACGGTAGTTTATAACGATAAGCCCATTGAAAACATAACAGATTTACGAATACTTGAAAACAATTAAATATACATAAAATTATGAAAATCATTTGTGTAGGTAAAAACTATATTGACCATATTAAAGAATTTGACGGAAAACATCCCGAATCAATAGTATTGTTTATGAAACCCGACACGGCGATTCATAACACCGAATTACCCTATTATATTCCTGAGTTCACTTCCAATTTGCATCACGAAGTAGAGTTGATATTGAAAATTAATCAGAATGGTAAATTTATTTCCGAAAAATTCGCTCACAAGTACTATGATGAAATTGGTTTGGGGATTGATTTTACGGCTCGAGACATACAATCATCTCTAAAAAAGGACGGACTATCCTGGGAAAAAGCCAAATCTTTTGACGGTTCTGCTATTATAGGAGATTTTGTACAAAAATCAACACTGGATTTGACTAACATTTCATTTCGATTAGAGAAAAACGGACAAACGGTACAACAGGGTAGTTCAAATCAAATGCTATGGAACTTTGACCAAATAGTTTCCGAATGTTCAAAGTATTTCACGCTACGCAAAGGGGATTTGATTTTTACGGGAACCCCTGCTAACGTAGGACAAGTACTTGCAAACGATATTTTAGAAGGTTTTTTGGGTGATAAAAAGATGTTTTCTTTTGCTATAAAGGGATGATTCGAGAACAATTTTACATGCGTTTGAAACGGTTATGAGTCCACAGATAGTATTCAGGTTGTGAATAAATCTGTTTGTTGAGACGTTCAAAAAACATATCTGTAATTTGATAATCAGGCATTTCGATCGGATTTTCGGAAAGAACTTCAAAAGTAGTCCGATAGTACCCTCGTTTTATTTTCTCAATGTTAGCGAATACGACTACCGTATTTAACTGTTTACTAATGCGTTCCGCTCCTGTGAAGACTGGTACCCGTAATCCTAAAAACGGACGACGATAGCTTTTGGAACTGTTAGGAACCTGGTCAGCGGCAAATCCGTAACAGCAAATAAGCCCTTCGTCTTTATGTCGTTTCATTTCCGCAGAAGCCTTGTAACGCGACATCAAAAAACTTTTATGTTTCATGCGGATTTTCTGGATTAGTTTATCGAAGTACTTGTTGCTCAACGGACTATAAAGCGCATATGACGTATGTTTTAAAGAATACGCCAACGACAACAACCACTCGTAACTCGCATAATGTCCACATATGAAAATAATGCTTCGATTTTCAGTTTCGTATTTTTTGAGAATTTCCAGATTGGAATAAATCATCCGTTTTTTCATCTCTTTTTCCGACATTCCGTAAGATTTTACCATTTCTAAAAATATATCACAGAAATGTTTGTAGAATTTTTTTTCTATGGATAATCGTTCCGATTCGCTCTTAAAAGGAAAGGCAATGGATAAATTCTTACGAACTACTTTAACCCTGAATTTCAGAATTTTATATATAACAATGTAAAAAAAATCAGACAAAACGTACAATAATCGGAATGGCAAAACAGAGACTAACCATATTAAGGGAAATGCCAAAATAAATATCAATAAATTCATCAGATGTGGAAATTTCCGCAAATATAGTTATATTTGACCGAAAAAATCAAAATCAATATGCGAGATTTACATTTAATCACTTTTATTATCATAGGAGCAAACGCCCTCTTCTCAATGCAAGGGTTTAAGAACTATACTCTTTTTGAAAAATACAAATTCAATGTCCGTGATGTTCAACGAGGAGAATATGTTCGGATGTTTTCCAGTGGATTCCTACATGCCGATTGGCAACATTTGATTTTCAATATGCTAACACTTTTTTTCTTTGCCAATGTAGTTATTTACAATGTGGGAGTATTGTCATTTGTGATAACATATCTTCTCGCGCTACTCTTGGGTAATATTTTTACTTTGTATTTTCATAAAAATGAACCTTATTACTCTGCCGTTGGTGCCAGTGGAGCGGTTACGGGAATTTTGTATGCCTCCATCTTGTTTGCTCCCAATATGTTGATTTTTGTGTTTTTCATCCCAATGCCTGCCTATATTTTTGGAATTGGGTATTTGCTTTATTCCATCTATGGTATGAAAACAAGGTCAGGAAACATCGGTCATTCAGCTCATTTTGGAGGCGCTGTTGGTGGATTACTTTATGCATTAATACTCAAACCTCATTTGATTACAACTCAACCTCTATTGATTATAGGTATGTTAGTACCTATCGTCTTATTGTTTGTGTTTAGAAAACGATTGATGTAGCAAATACAATCCGTATCAAAATAGAATATTTCTTACGTGAAACAAATAATTTGAAACATACAAATATGAAATCATTTTTGCTAATATTATTTTTTATTCCTTTGACTATGATAGCACAATCTGTTCCAAGCGTAACCGTTGTGGGTGAAGGTGTTGTGACTGCATCTCCTGATATTGTATATATATCTTTAAACGTTGAAAATGAAGGAGATAATGTAAAACATCTAAAAAAAGTAAACGAAGAAGCCGTAGCCAAAGTTCTACACACTTTAGCCGATGAATTACCCAAATCTAACTTCCAAACTAGTCATGTATCCTTGAGAAAACATTATAATTATGAGAAACATATAAATAAATATTACATCTCCCAAGGCATAAATATTAAATTGGAAGATATTTCTAAGTACGAATGGTTGATGGAATGTTTATTTGAAGCAGGAGTTAATGAAATAAACAGCGTAACGTTTGATGTTAAAGATAGAGAAAAATTCATACGTGAAGCACAATCATTAGCAATTTACAATGCACGTCAAAAAGCGTTATTTTATGCCGTTAGTTTAGAACAAAACATTGGTAAAGCGTTGTTTATAAGCGAATTGAATTCCAATGCACCGCGTTTTGAAAACGTTGCTATGTTTGCAAAAAACGATGTTATGAACAGTACAATAGCTGTTGGTGTGATTGAAATTAGAGCTAATGTCAATATTTCATTTGAATTACTGAAAGAGTAATTTTTTTGTCTTTTATATTCCCTTGATTCACACGTATATAAAATGTTAAAATTTTATTGTTTTGTTGTACCATATTTTTTATTACTTTTGCAAACTTGAAAAAAAGCGTTTAGTAGCAGTGTATAGAAACATTAACTATTCACTTACCCCTAATTAAATATAACACAGATGAAAGCAGGAATTGTAGGATTACCAAACGTAGGCAAATCCACCTTATTTAATTGTTTATCAAATGCAAAAGCACAGAGTGCAAATTTTCCATTTTGCACCATCGAACCTAACTTAGGTGTGGTGAATGTTCCCGACCCACGTTTGCAGAAATTGGAAGAACTCGTAAATCCTGAGCGTGTGCAACCCGCTACAGTTGAAATTGTAGATATTGCAGGGTTAGTGAAAGGAGCTAGTAAGGGCGAGGGCTTAGGAAATCAGTTTTTAGGAAATATTCGTGAGTGTAATGCTATCATTCACGTGTTGCGTTGCTTTGAGAACGACAACATCGTTCACGTAGATGGAAGTGTAAATCCAATCCGCGATAAAGGCACCATTGATGTAGAGCTACAACTCAAAGATTTAGAAACTGTAGAAAAACGCCTTGATAAAGTAAACCGAGCCGCTAAAGCCGGTGACAAAAAAGCTGCGAAAGAACAAGAATTGTTAAATCGTATCAAAACAACATTAGAATCTGGAAATTCAGCTCGTGCTGTACAGGTGTCTGATGATGAACGAGAATTGATGGATTCGTTTCAGCTTTTGACTGCCAAACCGATACTATACGTATGTAATGTAGATGAAGCCTCTGCTAAATCTGGAAATGCATATGTGGAACAGGTTCGTGATGCTATTAAAAACGAAAATGCAGAAGTAATCGTATTAGCTGTGGCTACTGAAGCTGATATCACAGAGCTAGAAAGTTATGAAGAACGTCAAATGTTTTTGGAAGATTTAGGATTGGACGAACCAGGAGCGTCAAAACTTATCCGTGCAGCATACAAATTACTAAATTTACAAACCTATTTCACGGCAGGAGTGAAAGAAGTAAGAGCGTGGACTATCCATAAAGGGGATACTGCACCACAGGCAGCGGGTGTGATTCACTCTGATTTTGAACGCGGATTTATTCGTGCTGAAGTAATTGCCTACGATGATTTTATACATTATGGAAGCGAAAGTAAGGTCAAAGAAGCAGGAAAAATGCGTGTAGAAGGAAAAGAATACATCGTTAAAGATGGAGACATAATGCATTTCCGTTTCAACGTATAGTTACTCATACTAAGGTGTTTGACTTCTGATAGTAGAGAACTTTTCCTAAGTTTCTATGTGACAATTTGTAAATTTATGAAAGACATTGTTTCTTACCTTTAAAACTTCGCCTTTATACAATGTGTGAAATTTTTAAACATGTCTAAAAACTGTCCGAAAAGTCAGATTTTATCAGTCTTTTATAACATAATAAAAATAAGTTGGTAAAATCTGATTTATATTCAGTATTAATTTTTTGGACAGTCCTATTATCTATATAAAAATTATGAAAGTAAAGCATATCATCCAACGGTTGGAACAGTTAGCCCCTCTTGACTATGCCGAAAATTTTGACAATGTCGGATTATTGGTAGGGGATGCTGAAATGAATGTTACAGGGGTTTTGATAACCTTAGATACTACCGAAGAGGTTGTTGATGAAGCTATTAGCAGAGAATGTAACTTTATAGTTAGCTTTCATCCAATCATTTTTAATGGGCTAAAAAGTTTGACAGGAAAAACGTATGTTGAACGTGTGGTCATCAAATCTATTCAACATAATATTGCTATTTATAGTATGCACACAGCTTTGGATAATACTCTTTTTGGAGTAAATGAAGCTATTTGTGAAGCTTTAGGACTACGAAACACTCGTATATTGATTCCACAAAAGCATACAATACGTAAATTAATAACATATGTTCCTAAAAATCAATCCGATATCGTGCGAGAAGCTTTATTTGACGCAGGTGCTGGAAATATTGGAAATTACAGCCATTGTAGTTTCAATTTAGAAGGAAAAGGTACGTTTCAAGGCAATGATTCCTCAAACCCGACTGTTGGAGAGCGAAATATACTACACAAAGAAGATGAAACCCAAATTGGGGTTATCTTCCCAAAACATCTACAAAGCAAGGTACTAAATGCTTTGCGTCAAAGCCATCCGTACGAGGAAATTGCCTATGAAGTATATGTATTGGAAAATGCTCATCAACATATTGGATTGGGAGTTGTTGCCGAGTTTTCAAAACCGATGACCGAAAACGATTTTCTTTACCACTTAAAAGATAAAATGCAAACAAGTTGTGTACGCTATAGCGAACTAACGGGCAAAATGATTCAAAAAGTAGCCGTTTTAGGAGGTAGCGGAGCGTTTGCCATCGATGCTGCAAAAGCTGCAAAAGTTGATGCTTTTGTAAGTGCCGATTTCAAATATCACGATTTCTTCAAAGCAGAAAAACAACTATTACTGGCCGATATAGGACATTTTGAAAGTGAACAATACACAAAATTACTTTTATTTGATTATCTTACAAAAAAAATTCCTAACTTTGCCATTATTTTATCCAAGATAAACACAAATCCCATCAAGTATTACTAAATAGATATGACAAAAAAAGCCGAGATTACAGTAGAAGAAAAACTAAGAATGTTGTATGATTTACAACTAATCGACTCACAAATTGATGAGTTACAGAACGTTCGTGGGCAACTTCCGTTAGAAGTTTCTGATTTAGAAGACGAAGTGGAGGGTCTCAAAAGTCGCTTAGTAAAATTCAAAGAAGAGTTAGAGCAATTACAATCGGGCATTACCCAAAAGAAAAATGTAATTGAAGAGGCTAAAATTTTGATAAAAAAATATGTTGCTCAACAGAAAAACGTACGCAACAACCGTGAATACAACTCAATCACAAAAGAAATTGAATATCAAGAATTAGAAATTCAATTAGCCGAAAAACGCATCAAAGAGTTCAAGGCTCAAGTGGATTTGAAAAAAGAAAGTATCAAACAAATCGAGAACAAAAAATCAGAGCGGGAAACTCACCTGAAACATAAAAAAGAAGAATTAAATTCCATTTTAGCTGAAACAGAGAAAGAAGAGGCTATTCTACGTGAAAAAGCAGTTGAATTTGCGGAACAAATTGAAGAACGTCTACTAAAAGCGTACCAACGCATTAGAGGTAGCGTTGTAAACCGCTTGGCTGTAGTTCCTGTGGAGCGTGGAGCTTCGGGAGGTTCATTTTTTACGATTCCTCCACAGGTACAGGTTGAGATAGCTACTCGTAAAAAAATCATCACCGATGAACACAGCGGACGAATTTTAGTAGATGCAGCTCTCGCTGAAGAGGAAAAAGAAAAAATGAATGCTCTATTCGAAAGTATTAAACAATAAATAATTGATTTTCCAAAAGTTATCTCACATTCAAAACATTTTTCGCTATAGAATAACTGATAATAAATAGTTTATGAGGTAAGGGCTTGAAAATAGCCCTTACTAACGAAATTAAAAGAAGGCTTAGGGGAATCGGACCCATGAAGATTTTTCAATTTAAAATATCAAAAGTATTTGATTTTCGGCTTTCGACTTTTCGTTTTCGCAATAAAATATGAGATTATGTAAGAATGTGATATTTTTTGATGTCATTCAAAATTTAATAATCTCTTTTTTAGAGATTATTATTATTTATGGCGAATTTCTTAAAGCTAAAAGGAGATACTGAAAAATAATATTTTAAAATTTATAGTAAAGAATTCTCCCACGGCTGAAATCGATAATAAATATTGAATTTGCTATAATAAAGTAATGATAATACAAAAATGGAAGTCATAAAATCGTAATAATGAACAAATAAACTATACCATTATGGAAACATTAACTCCCATTACGCTAATTGTAATTTTTGCAATTGTCATTTTCGTGACAATTTCGTCATTAGTGGCACGTTACAAACGTTGTCCGTCTGATAAAATTCTCGTGATTTATGGAAAAACAGGAGGTAGTTCAGCCAAGTGTATCCACGGAGGAGGAGCTTTCGTTTGGCCTGTGATTCAAGACTTTGCGTATTTAGACTTACGTCCACTTTCCATCGAAGCGAATTTAACGAACGCTCTTTCACGTCAGAATATTCGCGTGGATGTACCTTGTCGTTTTACGATTGCAATCTCAACTGAAACCGAAAATATGAATGCTGCTGCGGAACGTTTGTTAGGATTGTTGCCCGAGCAAATTCAAGAGTTAGCAAAAGATATTTTATTTGGTCAGTTGCGTTTGGTAATTGCTACCATGACTATCGAAGAAATCAATTCAGACCGTGATAAATTCTTAGATAATATTTCTAAAAATATTGATAGTGAGCTTAAAAAGATAGGTTTGAAGCTCATAAACGTAAACGTTACGGACATCAAAGATGAGTCGGGATATATTGAAGCATTAGGGAAAGAAGCTGCTGCAAAAGCCATCAACGAGGCAAAAATTAGTGTTGCTGAACAAGAAAAAATAGGGGAAACAGGAAAAGCAATTGCCGACCGAGAAAAAGATACTCAAATTGCTGAAACCCATAGAGATAGAGACGTAAGAATCGCTATCACCCAAAAAGATAAAGAAATCAGCATTGCAGAGGCCAAAAAAGATGAATCAATTGGTATTGCCGAGGCTGAAAAGTTTGAATCAATAGGTAGAGCTGAAGCTCAAAGAGATAGTCGTATTAAAATTTCAGAAGCAAATGCGGTAGCCATAAAAGGGGAAAATGAAGCTAAAATTGCCATTGCAAACTCAGAAGCGTTGCGACGTGAAAAAGAAGCTGAATCGTTACGTATTGCAATTACTGCAGAGAAAGTGCAACAAGCAAAAGCCTTAGAGGAAGCATATGTAGCAGAACAAAAAGCAGAGTTAGCCCGTTCGGAAAGAGAACGCTCAACGCAAATTGCAAATATCATCGTTCCAACGGAAATTGCTAAACAACAAGCTATTATAGAAGCTCAAGCTGAAGCTGAACGCATTCGTGAGAAAGCTAAAGGGGAGGCCGATGCGATTTATGCTAAAATGGAAGCCGAAGCTAAGGGTTTGTTCGAAATTTTAACCAAACAAGCTGAAGGATATAGAGATGTGGTTGGAGCTGCTGGTGGTGATCCTACAAAAGCTTTCCAATTACTATTAATTGAAAAACTTCCTGAATTGGTTAAAACACAAGTGGAAGCGGTTAAAAATATCAAAATTGATAAAATTACCGTTTGGGATTCAGGTAATAACGAAAATGGAGCTAATTCAACAGCTAATTTCGTATCAGGGATGATGAAAACTGTTCCTCCTTTAAATGACTTGTTCAATATGGCAGGGTTGAATCTACCTACTTATTTGAAAGGTGAAAATCCTGAAGATGCAAAACCAATCGGAGGTAACGAAACGAAAGAAAAATAATAATCCGGAATTTTAAATTCTTAGTAAACACGAGGTGCTTAGAAAGTTAGAGCAAAAATCCAACTTTTTAAGCACCTCTTTTTGAATTTAATGTTAGTAAATCACAAGATGTATTATTATTATTAACTCTTGGTTGTATATTCTCGTTGTAAACTTCTGTTAATAAATAATTCTCTAAAAAATTGACTATTCAGACTAACTTTCTTACCTTTACCCATAAAATTTAAAATAAAGCAGTATTTTATGCATCATTTCTCAGAAGAAGAAAACTATTCTGTATCAAAATTCGAGTCAATGTTGAAAAAAAATCATATTTCTTTCTTTGATGTTGATGAATTTGAAGAAATTGTAGAATATTATTTAGAATTAGGTAAGATGACTAAGGCAAAACATGCTTTGCAAATTGGTCGAAATCAACACCCGTCAGCAAGTTCGTTAAAACTCTTTGAGATTGAAGTAATGATTTTTGAAGATAATTTGCAACAAGCATCGCATTTACTTGCCGAACTCGAAGCAGTAGAACCTTATAATTCAGAGGTTTATGTGCAGAAAGCGAATCTTTATTCCAAACTTAATGACCATGAAAAAGCTATTGAACTCTTGAAATTCGCCTTGCCTCTGACAGATGATTTGGTGGATATTTATGCTTTAATAGCTATGGAATACTTATTCATTGAAAATTATGAAAAGGCCAAAAAATACTTTAGAAAATGTTTAATGGAGGATATTGAAGATTATATGTCATTGCAGCAACTGCTATTCTGCTATGATATCTTGGAAGAAAATGATGAAGCAATTTCTTTTTTAAATGCTTACTTAGACAGAAATCCATATTGTGAAGTAGCTTGGCATTACCTTGGAAAACAACATCTTATCAAAGAAAATTTTACGGAAGCCTTAAATTGCTTCAATTTTGCTATCGCAAGTGATGACACTTTTACAGGAGCATATTTCGAAAAAGCTAAGGTATTGGAAAAGATGCAAGACTATATCCAAGCTATTGAAAATTACAAAATTACACTCACATTGGACGATGCTTCTCCTTTAACTTATTTACATATAGGACGTTGCTATGAAAAAATGAACGATTGCTTAATGGCTGAACGCTACTATCTGAAAGCCGTTCATGAAGACCCTCAATTGAGCAAAGCATGGGTTACGTTATCCGATTTTTATTACAAACAGAAAAACTATGAAAAGGCTTTGAAATATATCAATAAAGCACTGCTTATTGAAGATGACAATTTTCATTATTGGAGACGTATGGGAGAAATATGTACCATTATAAATGACTTAAAATCATCTGAATACGCCTTTAAACAAGCTATTCATTATGGAGATAATTCAATGAGTACGTTTGCTCATCTGACGAATTTATTACAGTCAAAAAAGTAAAAAATAACTACGAAGAGGCTATATAAAACATTAAATTTTCTATACTATGTCCTTTTTAGGGAATACGATGCCTATCTATATTTTGAAAATGTAGGTTTTAACCAGTAATTTTGACAATTATCCGAAACAACTGAAAATGAATAAACAAATAATACTATTCTGCATGATATGTGCTATAAAATTTAGTTTTCTTACGGCACAAAATTCTTCAGAAAACTGCGAACCTATTGAAGGGAAAACATGGGGTGTAGTCTATAATTCTGTAGGGAAAATACATGCTGAAAGTAATCATCGTAGCGAAATAGTTACTGAAGTGCTATTAGGAATGCCAGTAATGGTTTTGAATAGAGATAAAGGTTGGCGAAAAATCAAAACCTCTGAGGGGTATGTAGGTTGGATTTCAGAATCTATTGTTGAAATGACGCACTCGGAACTAAAAGAATATAATCAAAAGAGGAAAATTATCGTTACCAGTCTCTACACCCATTCTTATAAAGAAAATTCATTGAAATCGGCTATTATTTCAGATTTAGTGATGGGAAATATATTAGAAGTGAAAGGTCGTAAAGGAAATTTTTTCAAAGTAATATATCCTGATGGAAGAGAAGCATACATCAAAAAGAATGATGCTGTGCATTTTGATAAATGGCTGAATAATATAAAGTTAACAGAACAAAGCATTGCGTCATTAGCTCAACAAATGGCGGGTATTCCGTATGTTTGGGGAGGTACTTCTTCCAAAGGATTGGACTGTAGTGGATTTACCAAATTGATTTACTTTATGCATGGGGTAATCCTTTTACGAGATTCATCACAACAAGTAAAAACAGGAAAATTGGTCGATGAAAAGGGTGATTTTTCTAAACTTCAAGTGGGTGATTTGGTATTTTTCGGAACAAAAGCCGATGAGTCACAACCTCAAGAGCGTGTAACTCACGTAGGAATATATCTCGGAAACGGTAGATTCATACATGCTTCGGATTATGTCAAAATAGCAAGTTTTTATCCACATGACCCTTTGTACGACGCTTTTAATACCAACCGATACTTGCGTACAAAACGCATACTAGGCTCTATAAATTCCTTTGGTATTGAATACGTTAGAGAAAATGAATTTTACACAAAAAATTAGACATGTTTATTTTTATAAATCTGCTTAAAAAGGAAAATAGAATTTGTGTTTGATTATATAATCAAAAATTCATATCTTTGTTACGATTTTTGAAAATAGTACTATAATATTAATTTTTTATATAACAGATGGCACATAACATTAAACCAGGCGTAATCGTTGGAAAACAAGTACAAGAAGTTTTTCAATATGCCAAAGAAAAAGGATTTGCTTTACCAGCTGTCAATGTGGTAAACTCAAGTACAATTAACGCTGTAATGGAAACAGCAAAAGAAATGAATGCACCTGTAATCATCCAGTTTTCAAATGGAGGAGCTATTTTTATGGCAGGAAAAAGTTTGTCAAATGAAAACCAAAAAGCAGCCATTGCTGGTGCAGTTGCAGGAGCAAAACATATTCACCAATTAGCGGAAATTTACGGAGTTAGCGTTATTCTTCACACGGACCATTGTGCTAAAAAATTACTCCCTTGGATTGATGGGTTGTTGGATGCTTCTGAAAAGCACTTTGCAGAAACGGGTAAACCTTTATTCAGTTCGCATATGATTGATCTTTCGGAAGAGCCTCTGAATGAAAATATCGAAATTTGCAAAAAATACCTTGAAAGAATGAGTAAGATGGGTATGACATTGGAAATTGAATTAGGAATTACAGGTGGTGAAGAGGACGGTGTGGATAACTCGGATGTAGAATCTTCAAAACTTTATACGCAACCTGAAGAGGTAGCTTTTGCCTACGAAGAGTTATTGAAAGTAAGCCCACAGTTTACCATAGCAGCTGCTTTCGGAAATGTTCATGGAGTTTACAAACCAGGAAACGTAAAATTGACACCAAAAATTTTGAAAAACTCTCAAGAATACATCTCTAAAAATTATAATGTTCCTCACAACACAGTTGATTTCGTTTTCCACGGAGGTTCTGGTTCATCAGTAGAGGAAATTCGTGAGGCAATTTCTTACGGAGTAATTAAAATGAATATTGACACTGACTTGCAATATGCTTTTACAGAAGGAGTTAGAGACTACGTTTTAGCTAAAAAGGATTATCTAATGAGCCAAATTGGAAATCCAGAAGGTGAGGAAGTACCTAATAAAAAATATTACGATCCACGCGTATGGCTTAGAGAAGGCGAAAAAACGTTTGTAGCTCGTTTGAAAAAAGCGTTTGAGGATTTGAATAATGTAAACACCTTGTAATTTTCTGCTATAATAATTGAAGTTGTCCGAAAGTAGAATCTTTATGATTCTTATTTTTCGGACAACTTTTTTCTTTTCGGGAAACTACAATCTGAATATTCCTCCAAAAGCAATGATTGTTTCAAAGAAATAAAAGGTCTGATTAGCTTTATCGGCTATATCATAAGTTGTTCGAATATCGTACATGTTGATGTATCCTCCTTTTAACTCTCCAATAATCATAAAATGTTTAAAAAACACTAAATGTAATCCTGCTTTAGCACTTACTCCAACCCCTGCAATATGGAATTGATCATAACGCTCCTTGTTCATCAATTTGGTATTGGAACGAGGGTACAATGCTCCTATGCCAATTCCTTCGGTCAGATTTGCTTGAAAAAAATCAGTGTTGCGAATACCAAACCAACGTGAAATATCATCAACACGAGAGGCTTCAATTGTTACATAATTCAGTCCGTCTGTATGTTCAAATGTAAGAAAATCCTCTGTAAGTTGTTTATCAACATTGTTATAAACGCCGTCATGAATTGTACCTGAGTTTCTAATGTACCCATTCATTTTTACAGTTTGATCTTGTTTCATAACATACTTCATGTGGTCAACCCCTGCTGAAATGGCATAATTATTATTTATAAAGTACCCAATACGAGCATTGGTTTGAGGAATAGTCATCCGAAGTGGATTGATATAATCAATGTGCCAACCTTTTGGACGGTCAATGGCAGCTACATCCTTAATTGTGAAATCATAATTTTCTCCTTTAAATTGAATGTCAGATTTGGAATAATAACCGCGATTTCCTCCCCAAAAAATAAAAAATTTCCCTTTGTTATTTGCTGTGTACAAATCAGGGGAAGGATTTTGAGTTTGAGCCGTCCCTAAGAAGAAAGTCATTCCTCCTAAAATAAAACAAAAAATATTCTTTTTCATTGCTTAAAACTATATTAAATTGGGCGACAAAAATATCCCTTTTTTGTGTAACAAAAAAACTCATCCTCTTTTTTTTCACAAGAGGATTTTTCTATAAATCTCTATCTACAGAACAACTGAATACTTCTAAGGTTGAAATTCATTTGGTTACCGAAATTTTGAATATTTTATGGAATTTAGAAATTATGAAAACATAAACTCTCGAAAGAAAGACAAGACTTCTAAACTTACATTTAATTTTTTGGTCGTGTTTTAAAAAGTATGATGGTATAAAAATTTGACAATCAGGGAATAAAGTTGTATTTTTGTTGAATGCTAATAACAATTAAACTCCATTGCCCCAATTGTCAAAGCACAAAGATAGTCAAAAATGGGAATAAAAAGAACAAAAAACAAAACTATCTTTGCAAAACCTGTAAACGCCAATTTATCGGCGATCATAATCTGACCTACAAAGGTTGGGCTTCGCATATTGCTGCGAAAATTCTCTTGCTTTTGGCAAGAAATGTAGGTATTCGTGATATTGCTGAAATTGAAAAAGTTAGCATCAAAAAAGTACTTTCGGTTTTGGTAAATTTCAATCGAGAAATCAAACCCAAACAAAACAAATACAAATCGTTACAAGTTGATGAACTTTGGACTTTTGTGGGAAAAAAGAAGAATAAAAAGTGGTTGATTTATGCTTATTCTGCTGAAACAAAGGAAATTGTAGCGTGGGTATGGGGCAAACGAAACATAAAAACAGCCCAAAAACTTCGTGAGAAATTGAAGAAATTGGGCGTTAGTTTTGATGAGATTTGTACAGACAATTGGGAAGCTTTTGCGTCTGTTTTTCAAGAATATACACATAAAGTAGGTAAAAAATACACTACTGATATTGAAGGAAACAACACACTTTTGAGACATCGGATACGCCGAGCGGTGAGGAAAACTTGTTGTTTTTCAAAAAAGTTTGAAAACCATATAAAAGCCTTTGAAATTGTGTTTTTCTACATCAATTTTGGGTGGATTTGAGTATCATACTTTGGGAAACACTACCAATTTTTTAAATTACACTTGAAGAAACTAATAAGAAACCTAGATACTTTGCTTTTAGCCATACGGAAAAATAAAATACTAAGAAAAATTTCTGCTATATCGACATTTTTTTCTACTTTTACGCTTTGGAATAAAAACATTCAAAATGAATATAGCAATCGTATGTTACCCAACCTTTGGAGGGAGTGGGGTAGTAGCTACTGAATTGGGATTAGTATTGGCTCGTAAAGGACATCAAGTGCATTTTATAACGTACAGTTCTCCTGTGCGTTTGGATTTTTTAGAGGCAAATATTCACTTTCACGAAGTGCATGTGGAGGAGTATCCGTTGTTTCTTTATCAACCGTACGAATTAGCATTGTCAAGCAAAATGGCTTATGTAATTAAAAATTATAATATAGATATTTTACATGTACATTATGCTATTCCGCATGCTTACGCAGGATATATGGCAAAGCAGATGCTTAAAAAAGAAGGTATTGATATTCCGATGGTCACCACGCTTCATGGTACAGACATTACCTTAGTAGGAAATCATCCAAACTATAAACACGCTGTTACATTTAGTATTAATGCTTCGGATGTAGTAACTTCAGTTTCAGAAAGTTTGAAGCAAGATACATTACGACTTTTTGAGATAGAAAAAGATATAGTTGTGATTCCGAATTTTATTAGTGTAGAAAAAGAAACTAATATTATCCCGTGTAAACGCTCTATTATGGCAAAAAAAGAAGAGCGTATCATCACGCATATTAGCAACTTTCGCCCTGTGAAACGTATTTCGGACGTGGTAAATGTTTTCTATCGTATCCAGCGAAAAATACCAGCCAAACTTATCATGGTGGGAGACGGCCCTGAAAAGGAACATGCGGAGTATCAATGTAAACAACTCGGAATTAAAGACAAAGTACTTTTTTTAGGAAACACACTTGACATAGACCGTATTTTATGTATGTCCGATTTATTTTTACTTCCCTCAGAATCAGAGAGTTTTGGACTTTCAGCATTAGAAGCAATGGTATCGGGCGTACCTGTAATTTCCTCCAATGCAGGTGGGTTACATGAGGTGAATGAAAACGGTTTTTCAGGATTCTTAAGTCCAATTGGTAATGTCGATGATATGAGTAAGAACGCTATTTATATTTTGGAAGATGAAGAACGCTTACAACGGTTTAAACAACAAGCTAAGATATCAGCCTCTCGTTTCGATGAACGAAAAATTATACCTATCTATGAAGAATTATACGAGAAAACTATACGAAGCCGAGAGTCTCAGTAAGTGAAAAAATATTTAGCAATCAGAAAGATTTATAATATAACAAAGTCATAAACAGAAGAGAAAAAAATGAAAATATCAGTAGAACTAACATTCAGTCCACTACAGAACGATTTTGAACAACCAATAATTCATTTTATCAAGAAACTACGAGCTTCAGGATTAACAATACTTGAAAATCCGTTAAGTACACAAGTTTATGGAGACTATGATCAGGTGATGAGGGTACTTATGGTAGAAATTAAAGAAGCGATGGAACTCGTAGATATAGGACTGATGTATATGAAAATAGTTAAGACCGACAGACATGACTATGAACCTCATTTTTGATTGGTTTTTTTCTCAGTATAAAGGTATTGATACCCATTTGATTGTATTAGAGATTATTGGGGTAATTTTTGGATTTCTCAGCGTGTGGTTTGCCAAAAGAGGAAATATTTGGGTATATCCTACTGGGATTATTAGCACATTGATATTCACGTACTTACTTGCTGTTTTTACTCTATGGGGAGATATGCTTATCAATTTTTACTATACCATAATGAGTATTTACGGATGGATACTGTGGACAAAAAGCAGTAAAGATCACATTCATGTGGATGTTTCTAAAACTACTCGGTATGATGTACTTGTTTGTTCTCTGTTAGCTCTATTCAGTTTCGTACTAGTCACAACGGTGTATTACCTAAAACCCTATATCCAAAATGGATTTTCAACAAAAAATATTGTCATGGGTTTTCAGTATTTTAGTTGGGTAGAGTGCGTAGATATTTTTACTACGGCGATATTTTTAGTAGGAATGTGGCTCATGGCGAAACGCAAGTTAGAAAACTGGATTTTTTGGATAATTGGCGATGTAATTTCTGTTCCTGTTTACGCATATAAAGGGCTGTTTTTCACTTCGTTTCAGTATTTATTATTCACAGTAATAGCTATTTTTGGATACATTGAATGGAAAAAAAACTTAAACAAACAGCAACGAACATCTGTCGAGTTACATTCGTAGGGCCTGAATCAACGGGGAAAACAACTATCAGTCAGGCTTTGGCTCAAAAGTACCAAACGGAATGGGTACCTGAGTTTATGCGTACATATTTACAACAAAAATGGGACGAAAAACGAGAAGTTTGTGATTGGGAGGATTTACTTCCTATTGCAAAAGGACAGATGGTTATGGAAAATGAATTGATCAAAAAAGCAAACGAATTTATTTTTTGTGATACTAACTTGTTTGAATTGATGACCTATTCCTATATTTATTACGGAAAATGTGATCCTTTAATTGAGAAGTATGCCATTGATAATCAATATGATTTCATTTTTCTAACCTATATTGATGTTCCTTGGTTGCCCGATGATTTACGTGACAAACCCAACGAAAGGGAATATATGTTTCAGCAATTCAAACAAATGCTCAACCAACATAAAAAATCGTATATACTTTTAGAAGGAAACCACGAGCAACGGATGAAAAAAGTAATTGATACTATCGATAACTATTCTTGTTTGTAATTTCCGAAAGCATTACTTCTTGTAAGCTGAATCTAGGAATAGAACCTAAGAGCCTTAAATTGATTTGTTTTACATTAATAATTAGAATTATGCGAATAGTTTTGAGTTTATTTCTTTTTTTTATAAACTGTACATTTACACCCAAAAACATGAATATTTCCATAGAAAACATCCAAACAATAGTTGACTTCCCGAGTGGTTCGGGAGTAGCATATATAAATAATAAAATATATGCCATAGGTGACGACTCTCCCTACTTATACGTTATTAATTCTGATTTTAAGTTAGATAAAAAGATTCTTTTATATGAAGAAAATCAAGAAAACTTCAAAGGAAATCGTATTAAAAAGAAAAGAAAAATGGATTTCGAAACTTTAGAAGTAATTTCGGAAAAGGAATTAGTAATTTTTGGTTCGGGATCCAAGTCTCCTCAGCGTGATATGTTTTTTCGAGTGCTTTTAGATAAAAATATCATCGTCGAAAAATACTCAATTTCAGATTTTTATGACCTTATTAGAAATAGTGATTTACTGAAAAATGAAGAACTTAACATCGAAGCTACAGCCTTTGCTAATGGTTTTTTGTACCTGTTTAACAGAAGTAATAATGTTATCATTAAAGTCTTTTATCAGAATTTTTTGGAGAGTTTAAAAACTCAAGAAAAACCAAATCTGAGTTACGTACGAGTACCTTTGCCTTCCATTGAAGGGGTAGAAGCAGGTTTTTCGGGAGCTACTATTTTGAGAGACCAAACATTCGTTTTCACAGCTTCAGTAGAAGCTACGGATGATGCTTACAATGATGGGGAAATCATGGGAAGTCTTATCGGATTGTTAGATTTTTCTGATTTTGAAAAACCTAAAGTGCTGAAATTTAGAAATATATCTAACTTGGAAAAAAACTTGAAAGTAGAGTCGGTTGCGGTCATTTCGACTTCAGCAAAGGATTCTGAATTGGTGCTTATTACAGATGACGATCAAGGGAATACAGAACTGATAAAAGTAAAAATATCAGAGTAAGCAAATGAATATAACCATATTTATCAGTCCAATATATAGCCTTTATTCCTCAAGAATCTCTTTTACTTTTCTCAAAATATCTTCAATTTGTATGGTCGCGATGGCGTTTTCATAGCCTTTCGGATGTTTATTCCCATAGATGGATGTTGGGAGAAGTGGATAGAGTTTTCTATCTGCTAAAAGGGCATTTTCAACTGGTTGTTGATACGGATAAAATCCTGCATAAGGGTGAGTTACACCCCAAAGTGTAATGGTGGGTACACCGTACATAGCCGACAGGTGTGCATTGCCACTATCCATTGCAACCATCACATCAAGTCGGGAGATTAGTTGTAATTCTTCTGAAAAATTATATTTTCCAACTGTATTTTCTACATTTTTTAGTTCGATAAGCTCGTTTATTTTTTCTTTTTCATGATTTCCCCCACCAAAAACGTATATTTTACCATTTGGATAGCCTTGTGATAACTCAAAAATCACTTTTTTCATTCTTTCAAATGGATATTGCTTTCCTAAATGAGCCGCAAAAGGTGCTATTCCTATTCTTTTTCCATTAGAAAGTATATTTTTTACAGAATTTGACAATTTAGGTTGAGGAGCAAAATATTTTTTCTCTAACGAAATGGGCATGCCTAAGGTTGCAAATACGTCTGCATAACGTTCATAAGAAGGTTTTAACTGTTTAAAAATTTTGTTTTTACTTCGTATTAAGTTTTTCTTCTCTTTTCTACCCTTTTTAATCTGTTCAAAAGGAGTTCCAGATAGGCAGAAGAATAATTTTAATATATTGGTTCTTAATACATTATGTATGTCTGCAACAACGTTAATCCCTTGATTTTTTAAATCCTTGTACAGACGAAACAGACCAACAACGCCTTTGTGCTTTCCTTTCAGATCAGGAGTAAATATCTTACAATTAGGTATATGTGAAAATATCGGAGCAAAAAGAGGACGTGTAACCACAGTAAGTTCTACCTGTGGATATTGCTCTGCAAAGGCAGTAAGCACAGGAACACTAATGGCAACATCACCCATAGCAGACATTCGAATTACAGCGATATGTTTCGTCATATTTTTGATTTTTTTGAAATTAATTAGTACATTTGACACGGTGTTTTCTTTAAAAAAGAGTTTGTTTAAAAATCTTTTTTCTGCGAACTATCAGCTCCTCTTTAGAGAGGAGTGGCACAACGCATTAAAAAATCTCGACATGCTCTTTTCTAAAGATAGAGGTACAAATATATTAAAGTTTTATTAGATGAGACGTTTTTTATTTATTTTCGGATTTTTATTTTTTGTGCAATCCTATTCACAATCCAAAAGTGTATTTGACTTTAGTAAAAGTCTTCGTATTGATTTTCAATTAATTGGTGATGCAGAAAACTTAGATGTAATCGTCACGCAACTCAAACAAGAACCTTTTTGGGGAGGCTCAAAAAAGAATCTAATATTCCCAAATTATGGAACATTTCGATTACAATTAATTGATATTGATACTAAAAAAGTAGTTTTTTCAAAAGGGTTTAACTCTCTTTTTAGTGAATGGTTACACGTAGAAGCTGCAAAAACGGAAAAAAAAATATTCTCACATGCTATTCAAGTGCCTTTTCCTGTAAAAAACTTAAAATTACATATTGATAAGCGAAATTCTGAAGGGAATTTCGATAAAATTCTTGAAAAAACCATAAAACGTACCGATTATTTCATCAAAAAAGAGAAAGTAGCAACACACCCTGTGATAGAAATCCTCAAAAACGGTGAGCCATCTAAAAAGGTTGATTTGGTGATATTGGCAGAGGGATATACAGCCGATGAAATGCAAAAATTCTATGCTGATGCAAAACGCATGACCGATTATATGTTTACTATCCCGCCATTTGATGTTCTCAAAAAAGATTTTAATGTTTATGCGATAGGAGTTCCTTCGCAAGAATCAGGAACAGACATTCCTGGTAAACATATTTTTAAAAAAACGGCTTTCGATGCATCGTTTTATACATTTGATATGGAACGATATTTAACAACCAATAATATGACAGCTATAGCTGATGCGGCTTCACTTGTACCGTATGATCAGATATACATTTTGGTAAATATAAAAACCTACGGAGGAGGTGGATTTTACAATCACTTGAATTTAGCTACGTCCGATCATGATTTGTCTGATAAAGTATTTGTTCACGAGTTTGGACACGGATTAGTAGGCTTAGCGGATGAATATTATACTTCTACAGCGTTTGATTCCTACTATAATCTCAATGTAGAGCCGTGGGAGGAAAACATTACTTCAATGATTAATTTTGATAAGAAATGGAAGGATATGGTTCACGAAAAAACACCTGTTCCTACACCTCGAACAGCTGAATATAGAGATGTTATAGGCGTTTTTGAGGGAGGTGGTTATGTTTCGAAAGGAATTTTTAGTCCAGTACAAGATTGCCGAATGAAATCAAACGTACCTAAAGGATTTTGTCCAGTTTGTGAACGAGCCATTCGTAGGGTAGTGAAATTTTACACTAACTAATAATCCTATTCTTTGTTAAGTTATTACCTTAAATTTGTTAATTTTTTTTGAAGTTTCTGATTTGTTTTTATATATTTGCCCCCACGTAGAGCTGAAAACTAAAAACAGGGAGGAACTGAAAATCCAAAAGAGTAAGATTCACTATTAAAATTTTAATAATTATGCTTAAAAAATTTATCACAGCTTCAGTACTTGCATTAGCTTTAACAAGTTGTTCTTTAACATTACCAGTAAACGCTACAAGTAATTCAGTAGGTAGTAAAACAGGAACATCTACAGCTACTGGATATTTGGGAGTACTTTTCTTCGATGCTGACGCAAGTATCAAAACAGCGGCTAAAAATGCAGGTATCACAAAAATTTCAACTGTTGATATTAAACAAAAAAACATTTTAGGGCTTATCGTTACTTTTGAAACAATCGTTACAGGAGAGTAATCGCCGAAAAAAAATCATTAAAACTATCTGAAAGATTTCAGGTAGTTTTTTATTTTTATTAATTCAAAGTTATTTAAGAAATGAAAAAGATTTTCGTAGGTTTATTTTTAATATTTATTGGTTGTAAATCAACTAATAAATCATCTATCGATCTCTTTGGAATAGCTCAATATTCGTTGGAATTCAATCAACGCATCGTTAAAAATGTTCCTGATAACGAAATACATAGACAAGTGCTTTCAACATATTTTAAAGAGGAACAATTACCTATTTTCCGAACTATTGAATCTGGTACAAATAAAATATATTTAACTATTCCTACGGGAATTGTTTTTGATGAAAAAAAACTTATTGATACTCCGGAAAATTGTGAAATTCTGCAAACTCAAGAAACGACAGACGTAAAATACATTGCTTACAGATGTGACAAAACCTACACAGCTATTTATTTGAGAAAACTCCAAAATAATACTTTTTGTATTATCGTGTCGGGACAAGAAGAAGAGTCTTTTCGAAAAGAAGCCGAGAAAAATAACATTGATAAAAAAATACTCATAAACCAATAAAGCTATGCAAAGAAAAAAAATCATTCTTGCCTTTTTTTCTGTAATTCTGATGGTTAGCTGTTCCTCTTTGGGTAAAGGAGGGAAAAATTTGTACGCATCTTTCTTTGCTGAACAAGGAATTTTATACTTTATAAAACCCATTGAATTAACAGGAAACGAAGAAAAAGCCTTCATGGATTTTACATTCAAAAGTAAACAAACTTTAGAGGGAAATACTCGAGTAAATATTAGCTTTCATACTGATAAACCTATACACAAAATCATTAATTGTCAAATAGTTGTAAATGGAAATAATTTTTCTTTGACAAATAAAGAATTTATGTTTATCGAAAAAAAGAAAGACAAATTTGAATCACGTTTTTCGTTTGAACTAGAAACTCCACATCTGAAAGAAATTTTCACAAATAATGCTTGGACATTAAACATTACCGAAGAAAACAACACGACTCATAGTTTTCGTACGACTTCTTTGAGTCAAAAGAAAATAAACTTGTTAAGAGATAATTTATTTACTATTTTTGCACAATAAATTCCTCTTTAATAATATACATTTTGTGTTTTTATAGAAAAAATAAAAATATAAGCTGTGAATATATTTTGAATTTAGGATATGAAAGATATATTGGTAGGTTATTTTTTATAAATTCTAATTATTTTTTTGCAGGAAGCACCATATCTCAACGATGGAAAAACACGAAATTTTATATCATTTTTCAAGTAAAGATTCAATTTTTAGTAATATCTTTGCACCCGATTTAATTTTTAAAGACAATGCTAACAGTTTCAAATTTATCGGTTCAGTTTGGGAAAAGAGTTTTGTTCGATGAGGTAAATGTAACCTTTACACAGGGCAATTGCTACGGGATTATCGGAGCAAACGGAGCAGGAAAATCCACTTTTTTAAAAATCCTTTCTGGAAAAATAGAGCCTACCAGTGGGCGTGTTATCCTTGAACCTGGCAAACGAATGTCCGTTTTGGAGCAAGACCACTATGCTTATGATGAATTTACGGTTTTGGAAACCGTTATTCTTGGAAATAAAGTGCTTTCTGCGATTAAGCAGGAGATGGATGCACTGTATGCCGACTATACGGATGAAAAAGCCGACCGTATTGGTGAGTTGCAACATCAATTTGACGAAATGAATGGGTGGAACGCTGAAAGTGATGCCGCTACTTTACTTTCTAACCTTGGTATTTCAGAAAGCGATCATTACACTTTAATGAGCGAAATGGACGGAAAGTTAAAGGTTCGTGTACTTTTGGCTCAGGCTCTTTTCGGAAATCCTGACGTGCTTATTATGGACGAGCCTACCAACGACCTCGATTTTGAAACTATCGGTTGGCTGGAAAACTTCTTGGCAAATTACGATAACACGGTAATTGTCGTTTCGCACGACCGTCACTTCTTGGATGCGGTGTGTACGCACATTTCTGACATTGATTTCGGGAAAATTAACCATTATTCCGGAAACTATACCTTCTGGTACGAAAGTAGTCAATTAGCTGCCCGTCAACGTGCACAACAAAACAAAAAGGCAGAGGAAAAAGCCAAAGAGTTGCAAGAATTTATCGCTCGTTTTAGTGCCAACGTGGCAAAATCAAAACAGGCAACTTCTCGTAAAAAGATGTTGGAAAAATTGAATATCGAAGAAATCCGACCTTCATCGCGTCGTTATCCTGCTATTATTTTTGACAAAGAACGAGAAGCAGGTGACCAAATTTTGCACGTGGAAAACCTCTCAGCGTCTATCGATGGTGAAATTTTGTTTCAAAATGTGGATATTAACTTGGCAAAAGACGATAAAGTGGCTGTCATTTCAAAAGATTCACGAGCTACAACGGCTTTTTATCAAATTCTGAATGAAAAACAACAACCCGATAGCGGAAAATTCCAATGGGGAGTAACCACATCGCAATCGTATCTTCCTGTGGACAATTCGGAATATTTCAATAACGATTATTCGCTGGTGGATTGGCTTCGTCAGTGGGCAAAAACGGAAGAGGAACGCGAGGAAGTCTATATACGTGGATTTTTGGGCAAAATGTTGTTCAGCGGTGAGGAAGCCTTGAAAAAATCATCGGTGTTATCGGGAGGAGAAAAGGTACGTTGTATGCTTAGCCGTATGATGATGCTTCGTGCTAACGTACTGATGCTTAACGAACCAACGAACCATTTGGATTTGGAGAGTATCACGGCTTTCAACAATTCGTTGAAGAATTTTAAAGGGAATGTTTTGTTTACCACACACGACCACGAATTTGCTCAAACCGTTGCAAACCGAATTATTGAGCTTACTCCCAACGGAGTTATCGACCGCTATATGACTTTTGACGAATATATGGACGATAAAAACATTCAAGAGCTTCGCAAAACGATGTACGAAAGAAAATAAACGTTTTCAGAAGCTAAAAAATAAGTACAATAAACAACTCCGAATACATTTTTTGTGTTCGGAGTTGTTTTGTTTTATTTTGAGAATATAAAATAAAATAATATCTTTGTGATGACATAAAATCAACGTTATGGCAAACAAAAAATTATTAAATTCATTTCCGTTTATTTTGTTGATATTTTACTATTTTTTCATCTATAAAAGCCAAATAGCTTGGGAGTATAAAATGAGTGCGCTTGGAGCCATGATCCTTGTAAGTTTTTGGATATATTTGAAAAAACGGAAAAATATTAAATATAGTAAAAATATATTACCTTTAGCATTAGGGGCTTCTGGTGTGGTTATGATTATATTCTATTTGATGGGATAAGGCTTTACGGGTTAAATTTTATTTCTTATTTGGAAAGTAGAAAACGCCTCCACAAGAATCATCTGTAGCTCCTGTTACTGAACGGAGAATGTTAATTTCATGTCGTTTTCTTAGAACTCCCAAAAAGCCAAAAATCAAAGCTTCTTTATAGTCGATAATAGCACGTTCAGGAATCACAATTAGAACAGATTTGTTCATATAGTCACGCATGGTTTCTATCAAAAAGGTGTTTAGAGCACCTCCTCCTGTAACTAATAAACGTTGATTATCAGTGTTTTTTGAATAAGAGGTTACCTCTTGGCATATAGAATACGCAATATGATGAACCGAGGTACATAGTAGATTTTCAATACTATCATCAGAACTGTCTATTACAGGACGTATTTTAGCTTGAAACCATTCGTAACCTGTTGATTTTGGATAAGTTAATTTGTAATATTCTAGCGAATTTAATTGTTCAAAAATTACTTTATTTACGGTTCCATGACGAGCTATTTCTCCGTTTTTATCATATGGTTTGCCAATTTTTTGCGAAAGATAATTCAATAACATATTCGCAATCCCAATGTCGTAAGCAATACGTAGACCATTATCTTCGAATGAAATATTTGAAATACCACCCAAATTTAAGCAAAAATCGTATTCCCCGAATAAATATCTGTCCCCAATAGGTACCAACGGGGCTCCTTGCCCACCTAGAGCCAAATCTCCGGAACGAAAATCATTGACAACAGGTAAACCAGAAATATTACTCAGATATTGTCCACAACCAATTTGACAAGAAATACCTCGCTGTGGTTGATGATGAACCGTATGTCCATGACTTGCGATAAAATCTACGATTAATTGCTCTTCATCTATGAACTGTTTGACTTGTTCGCCAAGCCATTGCCCGTAGGAATGGTGTAAAGCTAATAAATCAATTGCAGATAGCTTTACAGCCTCTTTTAATTCATTTTTTTGTTTATCTTCATATACTACATGCTTGGTTTTAAGTATTTTAAAACGCCACTGTCCGTTGTACGAAAATTGACAATAAGCAATATCTAATCCATCTAACGAAGTGCCAGACATCAGTCCGATGACATTATAGATTTCCATGAATTACAGTTCTTACAAAAAAGGCTACTCCCTTAAGAAATAACCTTTTTCAAATATTAATTTTAAATTTTATAAGTAATATGTTATTTCAATATGAACTCTGTTTCTCCAACAGCACTTAATTTGTCGTCAAAAACAACCACTCGGTACTTACCCTTATCAAAATCATTTTTAGGAGCTGATAAGAAATCACAAACATCAATATTTCTATTATCATAGATAAACTTGGTTGCAAGGCTATAATTAACGGTAGTTTGTTCATTGGACTCGGTACTGTTTTTTCCTAAAGTAACTCCGTCAGGAGAAATCACTTGAACGTAAAATGTTCTGCCACCACTTTTTGCTATTTTATTAGCTACGACTGTGAAACATATTTTGATTCTGTCAGTGGCTCTTGCACGAGCTGTCTGAACCAACTTACCACTTGAACGCACTTTAACTCCTTCAGTAGTTAATTTGCTGATTTGCAAATCTTCACCACTTTCAACAACTTCTTTGAGTTTTGTATTTTGCTGGACAAGTGAATCTAAATAAGAAGATACATTTTGCAAGGCTACAGAAATACTGTCACGTTGTTGTTTCATTAAAGCATTAGAACGACGTAGTGAATCGTTGATAGATAGCAAACGCTCCCGCTCTTTTTTCAAAGTAATTACTTGGTTTTTATACTTTACCAATGAAGATATAGAAACTTTCATTTTTTGTAAAGAATCAATATAAAGCGTAATTTTGTCACGAGCATCTACCAAATCTTGATTTACCGCTTTATTGTCCTCCACCGCTTTATCATAACTTGTTTTGAGAACACTTAATTCTTTGATAATCTGTTCTTTTTGTTGATTAAGTTCTGCTTCATTTCTCTTTTTTTCCTCATTCAAGTTATAAGAAAAATAACCTAAACCACCAGCCAAAACCACTAAAATTCCAATAATAACTTTTGAGACAATTCCACTTGATTTTTTAGGTTCTTCGCCTTCATCTCCATAAAAAGATTCTGTTTTATTTGGCATTTCTGTTGAATTTGGATCTACAAAAATAGGAGGCGTATTGTCTGTTTGATTTGCCATAATTTTTTTCTTTTTTTGTTTATACTGCAAATGTAATTATTATTTTTGATTCAATCATAATCGAAATAGGAGATATTTTTAAATTTTACAAAAAATTAAGAATTTCGTTTCAATTCACTTAATAAAATAGCGGTAGCGGTAGCTACGTTAAGACTTTCTGCTTGTTGTAAACTGCCAAATTTTGGAATTGTTAAAATTTGATGAGCAATTTCCAAATTCAATTTAGAAATTCCATTAGCTTCGTTTCCTAAAACCAAAATTCCCTCTTTTGGAAATGAGGTTTGGTATATATTTTCACCATCCATGGCAGTTGCTAAAATTGGTAACTTACTGTTTTTTAGAAAAATATGTAAATCTTCGTAGTGTATATTTACACGTCCTAATGACCCCATGGAGGCTTGTACTACTTTAGGATTGTAGCAATCAACCGTTTGGTAGCTACATACCAAATGCTGCACTCCAAACCAATCACACAGACGGATAATGGTACCTAAATTTCCAGGGTCGCGAATATCGTCAGTAGCGACGATAATACCTTCATCAACAATAGGTTGGGGGAGTGGTATTTTGAAGATAGCTACTCCTTCGTCTGGGTTTTTAAAACTACTCATCTTTTCTAAGACATCTTTGGTAGTCAGTATGGTTTTTGATTTTGGCAATAATTCTGAGAAATAATCCGTAGCAAAAATGGATTCCACTTGAAAGTTTTGTATCAAAAACTCTAGGATGCTTTTCCGACCTTCAACAACAAACATTTGGTGTTTTGAACGATATTTTTTTTGTTGTAAACTCTGAATTAGTTTAATTTGATTTTTAGTTACCATAAAAAAAATGTATTTTTGACCCTAAAAAAGATATTTCGTGAGATTAATTACTTTAAAAATAGCATCTATTTTTTGCATAACAATTTTATTATCAGCTTGTAACGCTACAAAGAGAGTACCTGACAATGCCTATTTACTGGATAAAACTAAAGTTTTAGTCAATGATGTAAAGACTGAAGATGCAAAGATAGACAATTTTATATTACAAAAACCAAATGGGAGTTTGTTAGGGATGCCTTTGGGATTGTATATCTATAACTTAGCCAAAGAAAACCCTGAACAAGATTTTGTAGATTGGCTGGAAGAGCATCCCAAAACACATAAAACCTTGGATAGATTACTATCACAAAAGCAAGTGGGACGCTTACAAAAATCTTTTTTTGTATCGGGAATTCACAATCAATTGAAAAAAATTGGTGAAGCTCCTGTGATTTTAGATAACTCAAAAACAAAATCAACCGTAAACTATTTGAAGGCTTATTATAGAAGTATCGGTTATTTCAATGCCACTGTACGAGATAGTGTATTTTTAAAGGATACGAAACGAAAAAAACAACTCGCAGATGTTTCTTATATTATAAAAACAGGTGAGCAGTATTTTATTGATGATTTGAAAACCTCAATTAGTTCTTCTCAAGTTGATTCGGTGTATCACTTACATCGGCATGAGAGTCTGCTGAAATCACAAAAACCATATTTATTAGCAGATTTTAATGCAGAACGTAGCCGTTTAACGAATTTGTTTCGCAATAATGGTTTCTATACTTTTCAACAGAGTTCTATTAATTTTGAAATCACACGAGATACCATAGCTACTAATAACGACCAAAAAATGGATGTGGTTACCGTCATTGACGATTTGATTGAGCGTGATGGCGATGAAGTAACAGTGAAACCCTATCGAGTACATCGTTTCAATAAAATTCGTATTTTCACCGATTATGAAATGGGAAGTGATAAATCAGAATTAGATTCTATTGATTATAAGAATGTAACAGTATTTTACAAGAATAAACTACGTTACAGACCTCGTATTTTAGAGATGGCAACAGCCTTTAAAAAAGGAGCTATTTATTCGGATGAAAATAGAAGTCTTACTTACAAGCAAATCAATAACTTGCGTATATTCAAATATCCGAATATTGACTTAAAATATGCTGAAAATGATTCTTTACAAACTAAATTGGACGCTAATATCTATCTCTTGCCGATGGACAAATTTTCATTGCGACTTACTAATGAATTAAAACGCTCTGAAATTGAACAATTTGGTATTTCGTTAGGAACCTCAGTTTCTGCACGAAATCTGTTCAGAAGAAGTGAGGTATTAGAATTGAATTTACAAGGAACTATTGCTTCTCAATTCGATAGAGACCAAGGAGAACCATGGTTTAATATGTCGGAATTAGGAGCCGATGTTCGTCTTATCTTTCCAGAGATTGTGTTTTTGTTTAATACCACGAACATCATACCTTACTCAATGACACCACAGACGATGTTTCAGTTTGGTGTTAGTAAGCAAAAAAATATTGGATTAGACAAACAAACTCTTTCGGGAGCTCTTCGCTATACTTGGAATCCGAAAAAAAATCGCGTTATACTTGATTTGTTCAATTTGCAATATATACATAATTTGAACGTAGACAACTTTTTCAATGTCTATCGTTCCACTTACAGCCGATTGAACGAAATATCTAAAAAATATTCAGTAGATAGCTCATTATTAGATAACAATGGTGATTTAACAATTCCAGAAGGAACCAATCAATTTATGGGGTTAGCTCTTTGGGGAGGAATTCCAAACATTACGGAAACCGATTTGCGTTCTACTATCAGTGTGTTAGAAAGAGCTAATCGACTCACATATGATGACTTTATCCTATCAACAAGTTACACTTTTATACTGAATAATAATTTTCAGTTTAATCAAGAAGATTTTTACCAATTTCGAGTGAAATTAGAGTCGGCTGGTAGTTTTTTAAGTTTGTTATCAAATGCCTATAAAGTAGTTGATTCAAATAACAAGAGTACAAAATTCTTAGATGTAGAGTTTGCTCAGTACGTAAAAATGGAATTGGACTATATTAAGCATTTTCCATTAGGAAGAGGTAACTATCTAGCTTTCAGAAGTTTCTTTGGTTTAGCAGTTCCGTATGGCAATTCAAAAAATATTCCTTTCACCCAAAGTTATTTTGCAGGAGGTTCAAGTGACAATCGAGGTTGGAGAGCATATAGCTTAGGCCCAGGACAAAGCGGTTCCTTATTGGACTTTAACGAAGCTAATATGAAATTAACCCTCAATTTAGAGTATCGATTTCCAATTTCAGGAGCTTTTAAAGGGGCTCTGTTCGCCGATGCAGGTAATATCTGGAACGTGCTTGATAACACCTCATTTGAACAAAATAAATTCAAGGATATTTCTTCTCTAAAAGATGTTGGAGTGAGTTCAGGAGTTGGACTTCGTTACGATTTCGGATTTTTTGTTTTCCGCTTGGATTTAGGAAACAAAATTTACAATCCTGCCAAAGCAATGTCAGAGCGTTGGTTTACGGATGTAAGTTTCAAAAATATTATATTCAACATAGGTATCAACTATCCGTTCTAATGCTTAGTTTACTCTCAAAATTGAATCGACTCATCATTGTTCCAAAAAGGGTCTATTGTTTTTGAAATCATTGAGTTTTCAATCAGAAACGTATTGTAACTCGTGTTAAATTGATTATTTTTTGCGTTATAAATAATATAATCACAGTGAGCAGATAAGGAATAGATTTGCTCTGTTACACTGTTTACATAACAAACTATAGGTAAATAAAAGTTTAAATTATTTTCACTAACGAAAAGATGACTTAAAGCTCGTATTTGTCTTATTTTCTCAATTACTTTCATACTTGTTTGACTAAAATTGAAGAAAAAACGTACTTTATCAAGTAATTCTTTATCTAAATTGTTTAAAAAATTCAAATTATTTAATTCATAATTCTTTCCTATGCAAACCACATAGAGGTATTGTATATCTTTCTGATGATACATAATAGATTCAAAATCAGACTTTTTATAGATAAAAAGTGATTTCTTTTTCACATCAGTAGCTTTGATTAATTCGGAAATATCATAAAACAAAAACATGATTTCTTGTTTAAATATTTCATCAATTTCATAACTACCCCAGAACATAATTGGTTCGTATACAGGATTTTGCCAAATATTGCCCATAGTACGATACCCTCGCACGTACGGAGGGAAACCTGGCATAATTTCTGTCTTTGAGAGAGTGGGGGAGTAGCCTTTTAGTGAAATAGTATCAAATCTGGTGGCTACTTGCTTAGGTGTTTCTTTTCTAGATGTTCCCATAAACGTTTGGGTATTAATGGTTCAACAGAAGTTTTGGTATTGTTTCGTTTTAAAAAAGGATATGTTTCCCATAGCTCTTTTTGAGCAATATCTTTAAAATCAATATTATTTGAGATAACTAAAGCATCAAATTGCTCTTGTTCTTCTAAGGCTTTTTCGCGAATACTTTTTTGTAAGCTACCATTTTTGAATACTTCCAATAATCCTCCATTTTTTTCAATATTTTGTAATAATAATAATGATTTTTTAGCAAATTGATACGATAAAGATTGAAAACAGTCACTTTTATTTATGATAGAAGCTTTATTTCCTAAAGAATCAGAAGCCGTCATGATACTTTTAAACTCTTGCTGATATTCCTTTTTTTTATGGTATATGATAGGATATTTCGGAAATAAAAAATCAGCTCCTCCCAAAATAGCACTTTCGTGTGCCATTTTAATGTATTGTTCATTGTAATTCGAAGTTGATAAAGAAAGTTCCCTATCAGATGGCTCTACCATAAACATACACTCTATTTTAAACGGAAATACATCAAAAATACTCATCGCGATTTGATGAAAAGCCCTCAATTTAGCTATTTCTAACAGAAAATGACTTCCAACAGCTATTTTAAAGTAGATTGTTAATCTATTGATGTTCAGTGTTTTTTCTATATGTTTGCTGTATTCCAAAGCATGAGAAAATCCATAAGCAATCTGTTGTATTATGGAAGCTCCTGCATTTTGGTAGAGTGTTGTATCCACGAATAAAACAGGCTTTTTAATATTGAATGTTTTTGTAAAACACTCAAAATCATTAAATTGACTTCTAAACCACATGCCTTTTTCTATATAGCGATGAATATAGTCGTTACAGACGACTATATCCAATTTACATTCCTCAATGCATTTTTTCAGTTTATTGATGACTTCATCTGTAATATGCTTATTATTAATGAAATACCTATTCTCTTTGGGTAAAGTGTTTAGTAAATCAGCTATGTCGATATGAGGATGTATTGATAAAAAGAAATTTGAAAAATGATGTTTTTTAAAGAAATTAATTTTTTTAACTACAGGAATGACACTAAAACATTCCACTGGAATCATAATTTCAGTTTTTTTATCATTTATGTCATAATAAAGGTGATTATTTTCAGAAGTGTAGATAGGTAATATATCCACCTCTTGAAGCGTTTTAAACACTAAAGTTTTATTGTAGTCAGCTCCTTCTAACTCAAACTGAACCTGTTGCTTCCATTGTTTGAAGGAGGTCGCATGAAAGTTATTCATTTCATTTTATTTTTGCAAATATACAAAAAAGTACCATATTTTCGGACAGCTCCTTGACACTTACAGTATATCACAAGTAGGGCTATCTACATAAAAAAACTGCTTGAAAAATATTATATTCAAGCAGTTTTATACTAATTTTTAAATCTATTAATTGAAATACACCATAGCACGAAGATGCTATACAGACTTTTTTATTTTTTTAATAAATCTCTGATTTCAGCAAGTAATTCCTCTTGTGTTGGACCAGCTGGTGCAGCAGGAGCTTCAGGTTCAACTGTTTTTTCTTTTTTCATTTTGTTAATACCTTTGATCAACATAAACAAAACAAAAGCAATACACAAAAAGTTAATCACAGCTGCTAAGAACTTACCATAGGCAACCCCGTTCCATACTAATCCCTCCAAGTTTTTAGCTCCAGTGGCTTCCAGTGCAGGAGTCAATAACAGAGGAGTAATAACATCAGATACCAATGAAGTTACAATAGCTCCGAAAGCACCCCCGATAATAACACCGACTGCTAAATCAACTACATTGCCCTTTACAGCAAATTCTTTAAATTCTTTTAAAAATCCCATAATCTTTTGACTTTTTGTTATTAAAATAGTATATTTTTCACGTGCAAAAGTAGTCAAATTTATATCACAAAAAAGTGATGTACTTCTTTTTAATAAAACTTTAACCCTTTGTAATTCTTATGTTATTTAAAAAAACAAAACAAACACTTGATAAGTACACTTTGAAAATAGAATTAAATAATTATCATTCAATACTTTAAAAAAAACATAAGAAATTAAATAATAAAGTATTTGCACAAAAAATGGAAATGTATTTCTTTTGCAGTAAATACATAAAAATGACATATAACACATCTCAAATAGGTTCGACTCATCTGATAATTCGATTAGATAATTTGGAGCATAATGTTCGTTTTCTAAGAAGTAAACTGAATGAAAACACTTTGTTTATGGCTGTTGTTAAAGCGTTTTCTTATGGAAATAATCACTGTGAAATTGCTTCCTTTTTACAAAGGAAAAATTTAGTTGATTACTTTGCAGTTGCTTGTGTTAGCGAAGGTGTGGAATTACGTGAAGCAGGAATAAGAAAACCTATTTTGGTGCTTCATCCTCAAATATCAGATTTTGAAGAAATTATAAAGTATGAATTAGAACCTACGCTGTACTCAAAACGAATTTTATCTCATTTTATTGAGTTTGTTGAAAATAAAGGAAAAACAGCATATCCCGTACATTTGAAATGTAATTCTGGCATGAATCGTTTGGGCTTTTTGTTGGATCAAATAACGGATGTATGTCAAATTTTGGGTAGGCAAAAGACAATTTTCGTAAAGACAGCATTTTCTCATTTATTCGCTTCGGAAGATAAAAATGCTTCTGAATTTATGGAAAAGCAAATAAGTTTATTTATTGAATTTCAAAATGTTATAAAAAAACACTTCTCTCATAAAATACTTTTCCACACTTGTAATACTTCCGGAATATTAAATTATCCACATGCTCATTTTGATATGGTTCGAAGTGGTATTGGAATGTATGGTTTTGCTAATGATAGTGAATATCAGTCCGATTTTCGTCCGATAACCATTCTAAAGAGTTTTATCTCACAAATCAATGAAATTCCTGTGGGAGGATATGTTGGTTATAATTTTGGTTTTCAAGCAGATAAAGTCACACGTTCAGCAACTATTGCCGTAGGACACGCCGATGGATTGAATCGAATCTATGGAAAAGGGATTGGTTTTGTGTACATCAAAGGCAAAAAAGCTCCTATTTTGGGGAATGTTTGTATGGATATGCTAATGGTTGATGTCACTGATATCGACTGTCAGGAAGGCGAAGAAGTTACTGTCTTTGATGAAAAATATACTGCCGAAATATTGGCAGAAAATGCACAGACGATTTCGTACGAACTGATTACCTCTCTTTCGCGACGCATTAAACGCATATATGTAGAATAACAATATTTTTGGTTTTTAAACGCACTATAATCTAACAAAAAAGGCTTTGTAAAAGGAAATGCATTCGTTTAATGATTGAGTTTTTTTTGGTAAAAAAACTCAATCATTGCTTATTTATGAAATTAACAATCACATTTTCAGTATCTTGTAGAGCTTTCTCTAATATATCATTCTCAATAATTACATCAAATTTTGGAGCAGCTTCCAATTCAATAGCTGCCTTACCTAATCGCATTTTAATCTTTTCTTCAGTTTCTGTTTGTCTTGCTCGAAGACGTTTTTCCAGTTCTTTAATACTCGGCGGTTTCACAAAAATAGCTAAACTTTGCTCCGGAAACTGCTCTTTGATTCGCAATCCTCCAACAACATCAATATCAAAAACAACTGTTTTGCCTAACCCCCACAATCGTTCTACTTCTGATTTTAGAGTACCATAAAAATTCCCTGCATAAACCTCCTCCCATTCTAGAAAATCATTATTCTCAATGCGTTTTCTGAACTCTTCCACCGAAAGGAAGTAATATTCTTTACCATGTTGTTCTTCTCCTCGTGGAGCTCTTGAAGTAGCTGATATTGAGAAAGCTAAGTTGAGAGATTCCTTCCCCAATAAATGACGAACAATGGTACTTTTTCCACTTCCGGAAGGTGCTGAAAATATAATTAATTTATTCATTACCAATACTATAATACGTTTAATACTTGTTCTTTGATTTTTTCCAATTCATCTTTCATCTGCACCACTATTTGTTGCATTGGAGAAAAATTAGCCTTCGATCCCAAAGTGTTGATTTCTCGACCAATTTCTTGTGCTATAAAACTCAATTTTCGTCCATTTGATTCAGAAGAGTTTAGCGTTTCTATAAAATAATCCAAGTGGTTTTTAAGACGTATTTTTTCTTCAGTAATATCGAATTTTTCTAAATAAAAAATTAATTCCTGTTCAAATCGATTTTCGTCTACATTTTGGACTTCAGCCACCGCTTTTTCTAACCGTTCACGCACTAAAATTAACCGCTCAGGATCTAACTTCTCCACCTCTTGAAGTAGCGATTGAATATTATGGATTCGCAATATAAAATCCGCTTCTAAAACTTTACCTTCCTCAATTCTGAATTTCTGTAAGTCATCTATCGCTGTATGTAATAAATTGACAATCAATTGAAAATCATCTTCCGAAATACTCTCAGAAGTCGTTTGTAAAGCATCAGGCATACGAACCGCCATTTTCAATAATTCCACAGGATCGCCATCTACGATATTTTTCATCTGTCCCATGTACGCCTTCACTGCATTTTCATTGATTTTCACTGAGGTTTGCATACTGGTATTTTCCATAGAGATGTTAAAATCAACTTTGCCTCGTTGCAGTTGCTCGGCGATTATTTTACGAAACTCCAACTCCTTCTCACGATAAGCTAATGGAATGCGAGTACTGATATCTATACTCTTGCTATTGAGTGATTTAATTTCTATGTTGATATGTTTATCAGCAAGAGAAATGGTACTTTTGCCGAAGCCTGTCATTGATTGTATCATTCAGATAATTAATTTAAGTTTAATTTTTAGTTCTTATTAGCACACACATGTGAAAACGCAGTTACAAACCGATTTGTTTTAAATATTGGGTAAAGTAAGCAAATTTTTCGTCCTATACTTCCTTCATTTAGGGGATGAAAATAATCTGTATGGGCTTTATAACGCATTTAAAAACAGCTAACAAAGGTATTATTTTATAAATAGATATAAAAATTTTCTTTCAAAATATTTTTTAAGGTATAGATATTAACATTATATTTATTTATAAATCAAACAGATAGATACATATGTTAAAAACTTTTTTGAGCAGATGATTCCTTTATATTTTTAAAATACGTACATTTGGGAAAAAATTAAAAACAACAGGAAATATGCAACGTGATAACGAAATTTTTGACCTTATTGATGATGAGGAAGCAAGACAAATCCATGGGATTGAGCTAATTGCCTCTGAAAATTTTGTCAGTGATCAAGTATTAGAAGCTGCTGGATCCATTTTGACGAATAAATATGCAGAAGGCTACCCAGGACGTAGATACTACGGTGGTTGTGAGGTGGTTGATGAAATTGAGCAAATAGCCATTGATCGTGCAAAGACTCTTTTCGGAGCTGAATATGCTAATGTTCAACCACATAGTGGTTCACAAGCTAATACTGCGGTATATGCAGCTTGCTTAAAACCAGGAGATAAAATTTTAGGATTCGACCTTTCACATGGCGGACATCTAACACACGGATCACCCGTGAACTTTTCAGGAAAATTGTACACACCTGTGTTCTATGGAGTGGAAAAAGAAACGGGGCTTCTAAACTATGACAAAATTCTTGAAATTGCAGAAAAAGAGCGTCCACGACTCATCATTGCTGGTGCATCCGCCTACTCTCGAGACATTGATTTCAAAAAATTTCGTGAAATCGCAGATAAAGTAGGTGCTATTCTCTTTGCAGATATTTCGCATCCTGCAGGATTGATTGCCAAAGGATTACTAAACGACCCGATACCACACTGCCATATTGTAACAACAACTACGCATAAGACCTTGCGTGGGCCTCGTGGGGGACTTATCCTAATGGGAAAAGATTTTGAGAATCCGTTCGGATTGAAAACTCCAAAAGGAGAGATAAGAATGATGTCATCGTTGATTGATAGTGCTGTTTTCCCTGGAAACCAAGGAGGACCACTGGAACATATAATCGCTGCTAAGGCGGTTGCTTTTGGCGAAGCATTGAGCGATGAATTTCTACATTATGCTATCCAAGTTCAGAAAAACGCGAAAAAATTAGCTTCTCTTTTGATTGAAAAAGGGTATGATATTATCTCTAAGGGAACTGATAACCACATGATGCTCATAGATTTAAGAAATAAAAACATCAGTGGTAAGGAAGCGGAAGAGGCTCTTGGAAAAGCCGACATCACAGTGAATAAAAATATGGTACCTTTTGATACACGTTCTCCTTTTGTTACCAGTGGTATTCGTGTGGGAGTAGCAGCAATCACCACTCGTGGATTGAAAGAAGCCGATATGGAAACAATCGCTGGTTTCATTGATGAAGCAATTACAAATCACACTAACGATGAGGCTTTGGAAGCTATCGCCGAACGCGTTTATGATTTTATGGAAGAAAGACCATTGTTCGCGTACTAAAAAAATATTGTTTAAATTACTCTTGGAAACACCTTTCACTTTTTTCGTGAGGGTGTTTTTTAGTTTATGTAAAACATCTAACTTTATATTTAGAGAATTTAATATTTTTTATACCTTTGTACTTAACTTCAAAACATTTAATACAGTAAAATAACAAAATGACAATTAAGAGAGGCATACTACTGTTATTATTAACAATAAATTCAGCGATTTTTGCTCAAGAAATAATTCCTTTTAAGTTGCGTAAACAAGAAAACTTAAGAGGAGGGCTTCGCATGATTGGGAATAATGTGGTTAATAATCAACCTTCAAATATGGCGTATCATGGAGATGAAACTAATGATAGATTACGAATGTCATATATTGATGTGGATAACGATGCTACAACTTTCAGTTCGAGTGCCGCTTCTTTGAATTTGTCCAGCACTTGCTCTAAGGTGAAATACGCGGGACTTTATTGGGGAGGAATGTATGATACGAAAGATAGCACAAAAAATAACATAAAAATCAAAATTCCTTCAAAAGAAACATACATTGATTTAGAGGCTGATACTTATATCTACGACAGTTTTACGGCTACACAAACCATCGCCTACAATCCTTATGTATGCTACAAAGACATTACTCACATTTTAACAGATGAAAATCCGATAGGGGAGTACGTAGTAGCGAACGTCAGAGCTACGGAAACTTTGCTGACAGAAAAATTTGGAGGTACTTCGGCAGGATGGCTTTTGGTAATCATCTACGAAGATCCTTCACAAACTACTAAAAATATCTCAACTTTTGATGGATACGCAAGTATAGAAACCAACAACAACATACCTATGGAGATGACCTTCACCTTTTCTGGATTTAAAACCTTACCTGCTCCGTTACCCGTAAAAGCTCGTTTTGGAATAGCTGCTTTGGAAGGCGATAAACAGATCAAGGGTGATAGACTCTCAATCTTACGACCCAATGGCTCTTACATGGGATTGTCCAATGATGTTAATCCTACAAATAATTTTTTTAATAGTTCAATAAGCTATGAAAATAGTTATATGAACGACCGTCGCCCTGCTTCAACTAATAGTTTGGGTTGGGATATTGACCTTTTTTCTATTGAAAATTCAAATAATTCAGTGATTGGTAACAACCAAACTTCCGCAAATTTCAAGGCTTCGACCACAGGAGATAAATTTGACGTATTTTTCAGTGCTTTCGAGGTAGAAGTTATCGAACCGAAGATGAATTTGCTTAAAACCGTGGAAGACGTTTCCCAAAATGTACTAAACAAACAAATAATTCCCTTAGGAACAACCGTTTACTATGGATTGGAGTTTCAAAATGTAGGGAATGACGATGCTATTGACTATTCTATTACGGATATATTGCCCAAAAATGTAACCTTTGATACGACCATTCCTGTAGAGATTCCTGTGGGAGTCACTTATTCTTTAACCACAACAACTAACGGAGAAACTCAACTCATATTCACCGTTCCTAACGCTTTAGTTACCGAAGGAAGTGCTAAACAGAAGATACGTTTTGCTGTGAAATTGAGCAATAATTGTAATGATTTTTCTACGATTTGTTCAGAAACTGTCGTTAATAAAGCCTATTCCATTTATAAAGGAATGAAAAATAGCGAAATCATTAACGATTTAGGAAGTTATTCAGAAATAAATCCATGCAATATCGGTGTGCCTGAAGAAACTATTTTTTATGTTGATATAAGCGGATGTACTCCTATGCAACAAACAGAATTATTCTGTGGTGAAAATAAAACACTAACTGCTGAGAGTGGTTACGATTCATATGTATGGACAAATGGTAGTGGACAAGTGGTTAGCAATTCACAAAAACTAATCATTACACAAGGCGGACAATACACCGTCGCTAAAACTAAAAAGGGATGTCTCCCTCGTAAGGAAATATATGATATGAATACTACTATTCGACAGGAATACAACCCTATTGTTCCATATACCACTACTAATTTCAAGTGCGAAGCCTCTAAGATATCTTTTCCGCAAGTATTTATTTGTGGGGCGACGGCATCCATTACTTTTGATTTAAACACCGTTTCGAATGTAACAAGTATCGAATGGCAAAAACACACAGGAGAAACTCTAAAAATTACTGAAAATTGTCCACCAACAGACTCAAATTGGCAACAAATACATATTGGAAAAAGCATAGCCATTGCGGAAGAGGGTATTTATAAAGTACTCCTAACTTTCACAAACGGATGTACCGCTCCCTACTTTTTTAGAGTGCATACCTCTCCCATAAATCCTACAGTTAGTACTGAAAATATTTCCTGTAATCCAGGAAAAATCAATGTATTAGGAATTTCAGGTAATTACGAATTTGCTGTAGCCTTATCGGGAACTAATCCTACGAATTATCAAGAAAATCCATCATTCGAGATTACCAAAAACGGAAATTATACTGTATATATTCGTAAAAAAGAACGATTAGCATCCGACTGTACAATCGAAGTTCCAAATGTAATAATAAAGGATGTAAACCTCAATTTGGAATCGGAAAAGGTTACAAATGAAACCTGCTTTGAGCAGAATGATGCATCGTTCTCATTCCAAATTAAAGGAGGAACAGCCTCTTACACGATAATTTTAACTAATCAAAACACAGGAAACACTGAAAATAGGTCTGTCATGACCGAAGGTGTCATAACATTTGATCATTTAATCCCTGCAAACTATTTGTTGAGCGTCACAGATGCTCTTTCGTGTGTCGTAACCCGTAGTTTTACAGTAACAGCTGCTGCAAATTTAGACTTTATTGTCTCACAAGAACAAGCCTGTGAAGATAATGAAAGTATTTCTTATTTAATATTAGATTTCGTTTCGACAAATTTAGACGTAAACAAACTCAGTTACAGCCTTGGGGAAAGCATTGCCACACAAACGTTTGATAAGCTTTCAAAAAACAGAGCATATATCCACCAAAGAAATCTATCGAATGAAACAAATCAACAAATTACGATACATTACGATGGATGTTCGATAGTTAAAAATATTGATTTTGAAAAAGTTACGAGTTTAAATATTACACAAGTACAACCTACAAAATTACTTTCGGCAATTGAGTTTAATGTGAATGGAGGTAGTGGTAATCATACCATATATTACAACGGAGTTCCTTCCGATGAATATATTTACTATTTCAAATCCACAGATATTGGATATACGGATGCTAACGGGAATAGTATAAAAAAAGTAAATGTACGAATAGAGGACGATTTGGGATGTTATTTCGAATCGCAATTTGAGGCTTTATTCGTAGACATAGAACTTCCGAACTATTTTACTCCCGACGGAGATGGAGTGAACGACACTTGGGGAGTTCGCAATGCAAGTGGATATCCTAAACTTAGGTTAGACATAATTGATCGACACGGACGAACATTGAAAATTCTGCGTAGAAATGAAACTTGGGATGGTACTTACAAAGGAAAAAAAATGCCTTCAGGAGATTATTGGTATATCCTGAGACTCAATTGGTTTGGAACAGAGCTATATCGAGGTAATTTAACGCTTTATCGCTAATTGTAAGAATTCAACTTTAGAAAGTAAAATCCGTGGAAGTACTATAACTACGGTTGTATTTACAACAAATTATATATAATCTGACGTATTTTTTGTCATTGCCCAAAGAGTAAATTCTCAAAAAAAATCAAGCAGATTCTGAATATTTTTAAATATTTTTTGTAACTTTGTAGGAGGTTATTTTTATTCTTCTGTCAGAAAGAAGAAAAATAAAATAATTCGTTTACAAAAAATAATATTAAAAAATTAAAAATATGACCAAACTTACCCAAAAAGATCAACAGCTATTAACTCAAAAGGGAATTACGGAGGAGATGCTTCACAAACAGATAGCACTTTTTAAAGAGGGTGTCCCTCCAATTGAATTAGAATCTGCAGCCACTATCGGTAATGGAATTATCTCTTTTTCGAAGGAAGAAACCGCTAAATATGCCGCTATTTACCAAAAAAAGAAAAAAGGTATTTCAATTTTAAAATTTGTTCCCGCATCAGGAGCTGCTACACGAATGTTTAAATCACTTTTTGCTTTTAAAGATAATTTTGATCCTGAAAAAGAATCTTTTAAAGCCTACATCAAAAGAAAAGGTGATAAAGAAATGGAAGTTTTTTTCAATGGATTGGAAAAATTTGCATTTTATCCCATTCTGATGGATTATATTGCAAAAAATATCCCAGAATTTCATTCCCAAAACGAAGATAATCAAAAACATATTTTAGTTTCAACCTTACTTGGAGAAAACGGATTGAACTATGGTAATCTTCCAAAAGGATTACTTCCTTTTCATAAACATTCTGAAAAAATAGCTACCGCCTTTGAGGAGCATTTTAGGGAATCTGTGATGTATGCTTCAGGTGAGGAATTAGCTCATCTTCACTTTACAATTACCGAACAGCATACCGATGCTTTCAATAAAGAACTGAGCGACATCAAACCCAATTTAGAAGAACGCTATAATATCAAATTTGATGTCAATTTTTCTTACCAAAAACCAAATACAGACACGGTTTCTGTAACGGAAAGCAATGAATATTTCAGAGATGAAAATGGAAACCTATTATTCCGTCCATCAGGGCATGGAGCATTACTAGACAACCTCAATGAGGTAGATGCTGATGTTATTTTCATTAAAAATATTGACAATGTGGTAGTTAAAAAATACACAGACGAAACGGTTTTCTACAAAGAGGCTTTGGCAGGAAAACTTCGGGAAGTGCAGTCCGATGTCTTTCACATTCTAAAGCGTATTGAAAATAACAAAGTTAAGAAGAAAGAAGTAACTAAAATTCTAAATTTCTTAAAGGAAATAAATATCTATGTGCCTGATTATCTGTATAAATTTAAACGTCATTACGCTTTAGAATTTATAGAAGAGCAACTCAACCGACCGATTCGTGTATGTGGAATGGTAAAAAACGAAGGTGAGCCAGGAGGTGGCCCTTTCTGGGTTAGAAATTCGGATGGAAATTTAAGTTTACAAATTATTGAATCAGCTCAAGTTGACCTGAATAATCCGCAACAGAAAGAAATTTTCCAACAAGCTACGCATTTTAATCCAGTAGATTTGGTTTGTGGCACAAAAAACTTTAAAGGAGAAAAGTTCGACTTACATCAGTTCGTGGACCCCAAACAAGCTTTTATTACAAACAAAACCTATATGGGGAAACCACTAAAAGCCCTTGAACGCCCTGGATTATGGAATGGTTCGATGGCAAATTGGATTACTATTTTTGTTGAAGTACCACTTATCACATTTAACCCTGTGAAAACAGTCAACGATTTACTTAAGAAAACGCATCAGGCATAAAAAAACGAATATTCTTAATAGAAAAGAGAGATTTTTGGATATTTATTATTAACCCAAAAGTCTCTTTTTCCTATCTTAACAATAAATCTCCCTCTTTGATCCATCCTTTTTTACGAAACCAAACACTTAATAACCAACATATTAAAGCAGGAAATAGGAAATGCAGTAACACTACAGCTAAAATTACTTGCCAACCACTTCCCATTGCATCAAAAGTGCCAATTTGTCCTACCAACCCACTTGTACCCATCCCTGCACCTGAGGGTACGTTTTGCATACCAAAAACAAGTATAGCAACAGGGCCTAAAATGGCACTTGTTATGATGGGAGGAAGCCATATTTTCCAATTTCGAATAATATTAGGCATCTGTAACATACTCGTTCCCAATCCTATACTCAATAATCCACCCATTCGATTTTCTTTATAGCCCATCACGGCGAATCCTACCATTTGAGCACAACATCCTACAGTAGCAGCCCCTGCAGCTAAGCCACTGAGAGATAAAGAAATAGCTACTGCTGCACTCGAAATCGGTAAGGTTAAAATTACTCCCATAACCACCGAAATTATAACTCCCATTATTACAGGATGTAAAGCTACTGACCATGTGATGAACTCTGCTATTTTATTCATTACCAACTGTATAGGCTCTCCAATAAGTTGTGATATTCCCAACCCTATACATATCGTAGTGAGGGGCGTAACTATAATATCAATTTTAGTTGTTTTATCAACTAATTTTCCGAATTCTACTGCAAAAAGTACAGCTACAAAACATCCCATAGGGCCACCTAACGAAGCAGCTGACAATCCGACCACAGCAGTAGCTCCAATAACTAAAATTGAAGCCGATAACCTATGAGCTACGCAAACACCAATAGCAGCTCCCATTGCTGATTGTGCTTGATTTCCTGCACCAACTAACCAATCAAAACCTGTCCAAGTTCCTATATTTTTGAGAATTAAACCAATAATTAACGATCCAAAAAGCCCTAATGCCATAGCATTAAGAGCATCAATGCCATAGCGTTTCAAGCTGATTTCTATATTTTTTTCTTTTAAAAATTTTGCTATCATATTGTACATCGGCTCTTTATTCTATTTAAACTCAAATATGAAATAACTTGACGATTTTAGTTTTCACATTTCTATCTGAAAAACAGTAAAATAACGTTTAAATTTAAAAATTTCAGCAATTTTGAAAATACATTGTTGAATTAATAGTTAAGTAAATATTCAAAAACATCTCTTATATCTACCTTATAATCAAACCATTGTACATTTGTATTTTTCCGAAACCATGTGTATTGTCGTTTAGCAAATCGACGGGTATTTTTTTTAATCTCTTCAACTGCAAAATCAAAAGAGCATTTACGATCAAAAAAATCGAACAACTCACGATAACCTACAGTTTGCAAAGCGTTTAGATGCTTGTACGGATATAAATCCTGAGCTTCACATAGCAGTCCTTGTTCAAGCATTAATTCCACGCGTTGGTTAATACGATCATAAACAATATCTCTGTCGGCAGTCAACCCTATTTCGATGACTGAAAAATTACGTTTTATTTCCGTTTGTTTCAAAAATGAAGAGTATGGTTTTCCACTTGCCAAGCAAACTTCTAGAGAACGTATCATTCGTTGTGGATTCTGAATATCCATTTTCTGATATTGCTGAAAGTCTAATTTTTTAAGGAGCTCTTGCAAGTAGCCAATTCCTTGCTGTGCATAATTCTGATTGAGTTCCTCACGAATTGTCGACGAAACTTCGGGAAAATCGTCTAGTCCTTGTGTAACAGCATTGACATACAAGCCACTGCCACCAACCATGATCACAATATTTTGCTTTTCAAATAATTGATTGAGTAGTTCAATAGCATCACGCTCAAAATCACCTACAGAATAAGGCTCGTGGATACTCTTATGTTGGATGAAATGGTGCGGAGCCTGTTCCAACTCAAATGAATTAGGAACGGCCGTCCCGATAGACATCTCTTTGAAGAATTGTCGAGAATCACACGAAATGATTTCAGTGTTAAAATGTTTAGCCAAGGTAATTGCTAAACGTGTTTTTCCAACGGCTGTAGGCCCTACAACTGTGATAAGTTTCTTTTCTTTAAACATCGGCATTTTTCAACGAAGTTCCACATTGGCAACAGAATTTCGCCTGTCTCTGATGATTTGTGTGTCCACAAGATTGGCATTTTTTTTGAACTTGATCGGTTTTCTGTTCAGAAATAGTAGCTCTGAATTTAGTCCTAGTACGTGAAAACTCAGCCGTTACAATCCCTGTTGGAACAGCAATGACACCATACCCCAAAATCATTACAAACGAAGCTATCATTTGTCCCAGAATGGTGGTAGGAGCAATGTCGCCATACCCTACCGTAGTTAAAGTTACAATACACCAATAAATACTTTTAGGGATACTTGTAAAACCACTTTCCTCACTTTCAATAACATACATTACTGAACCCAATAACACACAAATTACTAATACGAAATAAATAAACACAATAATCTTATTCCTACTAGTACGCAAAGCCATTTTTAACTCATTTCCCTGATTGGTAAAGCTGACCAGATCCAAAATACGGAACACCCGTAACAAACGTAATGCCCTTACTACCGAAAGTGCTTTTGAGCCTGGAATAAAAAACGACAAGTACATTGGGAGAATCGAAATCAAATCAATGATCCCATAAAAACTAAAAATATATTGCAAAGGCTTTTTATTAGAGATAATTCGTAAAATATACTCCAAAGTAAAAAAAACGGTGATTACCCATTCCAAAAATACTAAAACGCCATGTGCTTGATGGTCAATATCTTTCACACTTTCCAACATCACCATGATCACACTCAAAAAAATGAGAATGAGCAGTACTATATCAAAAAGCTTCCCCAAAGGGGTATTTGTTCCGTAGATAATTACGTAAGCTTTTTGCTTTAAAATGTCGTATTTAGATTTAAAAACACCTCGCATCTTTTGTTTTAATATGTTATTTGTAAGTTAATTCCGTTAATTATCAGCAGCACTTCGCTTTTTCAACCATTCTCGGAATGAATAGAAATTTTGTGGAGCCACACCATGTCCCACAGGAAATTCTTCATACACAAAATCAGCTTTGATTTTCTTTAAAAATTCAGGGATTTTTCTCGCCCAATCAATTGGAATTACCTGATCACTAGTTCCATGTGATACGTAGAAATTTATTGGAAAATGCTTTTGTTTTTTATAACTTTCTTTGAGAATATCCATGTTCAAATACCCGCTCAATGCAATAACATTGCGTATTTTTCGGGGATAAGAAATTGCAATAGCCATACTCAAAATACTCCCTTGGCTAAATCCGATTAAAGTTACATTTTTCGCATCCAATTTATGTAATTTACATGCCTCTTCAATGAAATGCATTATTAAATCACGTGATTTTATCGCTTCTTCGTTATCAGCATGTGGGGTATTTTCAATATCAAAATAAAGCGAAAACCAAGCATAGCCAAACGTAGATAGCTCATAAGGTGCTCGAATAGAAATGATTGCATATTCTTCAGGCAATTCATCTGCAAAAGAGAATAGATCTTTTTCATTGCTTCCGTATCCATGTAGCATAAAAATCACAGGCGAACGTCTTGCTTTTTTCAAAGGCTCTCGCATCACATATTCCAACGGAAGTTGGTTTTCCATCTTCATCATATTATCCTTTTATTTTTATTATTTTAAGTTAGTATTTATCTTTTCGGTTGTCCACTGAGGAAAAAACTAAACACAAAGGTAAGGAAAAAATATGTAGTAAAAAATATTTTTGAATAGATATTCAGAAAAAAATATACATTTAGAACAAAAGAAGTCGTAATTTTGAATACATGACTACGCCTCATAACAAAGAAGAAATTTTTTTAGAACCATACTATAAAGCCTATTAGTTTTATTTTCACTCGGGAAGAAAACTTGTAAATAAGTTTCTTTAAAACGCTGTTTTTTTAAATAATTTTTATACTTTTGTTGCGAAAACCGTGTGTTTTAAAGAGGAAGAATCCTAATTCTTCGGTTCTTTTTCTTTGTATAAAATTAATAGTCAATTAATTATATAAATCAAGGTGAAATTTACAGCTTTACAAATAGCCAATATACTGAACGGGGAGGTTGAAGGAAATCCGAATGTTGAAGTTTATAAACTTGCAAAAATTGAAGAAGGCGAGGAGGGGAGTATCACTTTTTTGGCAAATCCAAAATACAAACACCACATATATACTACCAAAGCATCTATTGCTATAGTTAATAAGTCATTTTACCCAGATAGTCCGCTTGAAGTGACGCTGGTGAAAGTAGAAGATGCCTATTCCGCTTTTTCAAAATTATTGGAATATTACAACCAAATTAAACTTAACAAAGTGGGCATTGAAAATCCTTCATTCATTTCATCATCAGCAACTTTGGGAGAAAATATTTATGTAGGTGCGTTTGTTTATATTGGGGAAAATGTACAAATTGGAAACAATGTAAAAATATATCCTAACACCTATATTGGTGATAATGTAACTATTGATGATAATACCACTATTTTTGCTGGTTGTAAAATCTACTCAGAAACAGTTATTGGAAAGCATTGCACTCTACACGCCGGAGTGGTTTTGGGTGCTGATGGATTCGGATTTGCCCCTGTTCAAGAAGGATTCTACAACAAAGTACCACAGATAGGTAATGTTATCATTAAAGACTATGTTGATATTGGTGCAGGAGCAACAGTTGATAGAGCTACTTTAGGATCTACTGTTATTGGAAAAGGAGTAAAAATAGATAATTTAGTGCAAATCGCTCATAATGTTGAGATTGGAAAGAACACAGTCATAGCCGCGCAAACAGGGGTAGCAGGTTCAACCAAGATAGGGGAGAGTTGCATGATTGGCGGACAAGTGGGCATTGCTGGGCATTTGACTATAGGAAATCACGTAAAAATTCAAGCTCAAACAGGAATTGGTCGTAATGTTAAGGATGAGGAAACCTTGCAAGGAACCCCCGCGTTGAGCTATGCGGAGTACAATAAAGCGTACGTGGTTTTCCGAAAACTCCCCGATATTTTAAAAAAAATAGAACAACTAGAAAGTAAAATTAAATAAGACATAAAGAAAGTATGGTAAACCAAAATACTTTATCTAAGGAAGTTTTTTTAGAAGGAGTTGGATTGCATACAGGGCAAAACGTAAAAATGACGTTAAAACCTGCTCCTATTGATAATGGATTTACGTTTGTTCGTGTTGATTTGGAAGGAAATCCTGTCATTGAAGCCGATGTAAATTACGTAACCAATACCGAAAGAGGTACTGTTTTAGAGAAAAAAGGTGTACGAATTCAAACCTGTGAACACGTTTTAGCAGCCTTAGTAGGGATGGATTTGGATAATGTTGTCATTGAGCTAAACGCTTCTGAACCCCCTATTATGGACGGTTCGTCTCGTCTTTTTGTGGAAGCCATTGAAAAAGCGGGTATTGAAGCTCAAGATGCTCCTCGCCAGGAATATGTTGTCAAAGAAGTTATTTCATACGTAAATGAAGAAACAGGAAGTGAAATAACCTTAATTCCTGCCGATGAATATCAGGTTACAACCATGGTTGATTTCGGTACAAAAATTTTGGGAACCCAGAACGCTTATTTGTATCGATTGTCTGAATTTAAAGATACTATCGCTAATGCACGTACTTTCAGTTTCTTGCACGAATTGGAGATGCTTATTGATCACGGGCTTATCAAAGGTGGTGATTTGAACAATGCCATTGTGTATGTAGACAAAGAGATTTCAGAAGAGACCATCGAAAAGTTGAAAAAGGTTTTTAATAGAGAGGACATTTCTGTGACTCCAAATGGAATCTTGAACAATTTAACCTTGCACTATTCCAATGAAGCAGCACGTCACAAACTATTAGATGTTATTGGTGATTTAGCTTTGGTTGGGACACGCATCCGAGGAAAAGTTATAGCTACTAAGCCAGGACACTTTACGAACACACAGTTTGCAAAGAAAATGTCCAAAATTATCAAAAATGAACGTAGAAACAATGTTCCTACAATTGATATCAACCAACCTCCTTTACTGAATATCAATGATATATCAAAATTATTACCACATCGTCCTCCGTTTTTATTGGTCGATAAAATTTATGAACTTTCAGATAAGCACGTAGTTGGTTTGAAAAATGTAACAATGAATGAACCTTTTTTTGTAGGGCATTTCCCTGGAGCTCCTGTCATGCCAGGAGTATTGCAAATTGAGGCAATGGCTCAAGCTGGTGGGGTCTTAATTCTGAGTACTGTGCCAGATCCTGAAAATTACTTAACTTATTTTATGAAAATTGACAATGTGAAGTTCAAAATACAAGTAATGCCAGGAGATACCTTAATTTTCAAGTTGGAATTGCTTACCCCAATCCGAAGAGGTATTTGTCATATGCAAGGATATGCTTATGTAAATGGAAAATTAGCGACCGAAGCAGAGCTAATGGCTCAAATTGTTAAAGTTAAAGAATCTTAATCTCAAAGCGATGAATCAACCCTTAGCATACGTACATCCAGGGGCAAAAATAGCTCAAAATGTTGTTATAGAACCTTTTACGACTATTCATAATAACGTAGAAATTGGTGAAGGTACTTGGATAGGTTCAAATGTAACCATTATGGAAGGAGCTCGTATCGGAAAAAACTGTTCGATCTTTCCTGGTGCTGTAATTTCGGCTATCCCACAAGATAAAAAATTTCAGAATGAAGAAACTGTAGCCATCATCGGTGATGGGACTACCATCCGCGAATGTGTGACTATCAATCGAGGAACTTCTGATAAAATGAAAACAGTGGTAGGTGAAAATTGTTGGATTATGGCATACAGCCATATTGCTCATGACTGTTTTGTAGGAAATCATTGCATTTTTTCAAATAACACAACATTGGCCGGACACACTACTGTTGGCGATTTTGTGGTTCTGGCAGGTATGGTAGCTGTTCAACAATTTGCAAACATCGGTAATCATGCTTTTGTAACAGGAGGGTCGTTAGTTCGAAAGGATGTACCTCCATACGTGAAGGCAGCTCGTGAACCGTTGTCCTATGTTGGTATTAATTCAGTAGGGCTACACAGACGAGGATTTACCGCTGAAAAAATACGTGAAATCCAAAATATTTACCGAATTATCTTCCAAAAAAAATACAACATCGGACAAGCCTTATCCATCGTGGAAGCTGAAATGGAGGCTACTCCTGAACGAGATGAAATTTTAGATTTTATCCGAAATTCATCACGAGGGATTATGAAAGGATACATGGGAGTATCAACACTTTAAAAAATATTAAAAATTTATAGAAACAAGAACTAAAATAAATGGCAACAACAGCAGACATCAAAAAAGGATTGTGCATTCGTTTCAATCATGACATTTACAAAATCATTGAGTTTTTACATGTTAAACCTGGAAAAGGACCAGCTTTTGTTCGTACGAAATTGAAAAGCGTTACTACGGGAAAAATTTTGGATAACACCTTTTCAGCAGGACACAAAATTGAAGATGTACGTGTTGAGACACGTTCATTCCAATATCTGTATGAGGAGGGAGATAATTTTGTGTTTATGAACACCGAAGATTACAACCAAGTACATATTCGAAAAGACATGTTAGAAAGCCCTGATTTGTTGAAAGAAGGTGAAATTGTAATGATTATTTTTAATGCTGAGGATGAATCTCCATTGTCAGTAGAAATGCCTGCAAACGTAATTCTTACAGTGACTCATGTAGAACCGGGTGTAAAGGGAAATACAGCAACAAACGCGACAAAACCAGCTACAGTTGAAACAGGAGCTATCGTAAACGTACCTCTTTTTATTAATGAGGGTGACCGCATTAAGGTAGAGACCGAAAAAGGTACGTATGTTGAACGTATGAAAGATTAAATACCTAAAATCGTCTATAAGATAAAGCTATCCAAAAAGGGTAGCTTTTTTATTTCTCTTCAAATATATCAATTCATTCCCGCTTCAAAATAAATTTCGGGATGTCTTGATGTATTTCATAAAAAATTGTATTTTTGTGGCTAATTTTACATTAGTTATTTATCGTAAAAATACAAGATATGAGAAAAAAAATTGTAGCAGGAAATTGGAAAATGAACAATGACCTGAAAAAATCAACAGAATTGATAGCTGATTTATTAAAAAAATTACCTAAAACAGAAGCAGAAGTGATGGTAGCTCCTACTTTTGTGAATTTAATTCCCGCAACTGAAGCAGCAAAAGGAACTGCTGTTGAAGTGATTGCTCAAAATATGCATTTTGCTGAAAACGGAGCTTACACAGGTGAAATTTCAGCTGAAATGTTAAAAAGCATAGGTGTAAAAACTGTAATTTTAGGACATTCGGAGCGTCGTGCTTATTTTAACGAAACTGACGAGTCTTTGGCTAAAAAGGCAGACACAGCCTTGAAACACAATATCCGAATGGTATTTTGTATCGGAGAAGAATTGGCAGATAGAAAAGCAAATAATCATTTTAAAGTAGTTGAAAATCAGATTAAAAATGGATTGTTCCACTTGTCTGCTGATGCGTGGAAAAATATCGTTTTAGCCTACGAACCTGTTTGGGCAATCGGAACGGGTGAAACCGCTTCACCTGAACAAGCTCAGGAAATGCACGCATTTATTCGTAAGACACTTGCTGATAAATACGGGAAAGAAGTAGCTGACAGCGTTTCAATTCTTTACGGAGGTAGCGTAAAACCTGATAATGCCAAAGAAATTTTTGCAAAAGCAGACGTTGATGGCGGACTTATTGGAGGAGCATCACTCAAAGCCGATGATTTTATCGCAATTATTAACGGAATTTAATTTTTTGAGGGAGAAGTAATTAGGTAATAGGCAATAGTTTTAAGTTAACAAGACCAAGATACAAGTGCTAAGTTTTCAAATACTTGGATTTTGGGATTTGAAATCTTAATATTTTGGAAAGCCTATTGCCTATTGCCTATTGCCTATTGCCTAAATATGTTACAAAACGATTTATTTTTAAGAGCCTTGAATGGCGAAACTGTGGAGCGTCCGCCGGTTTGGATGATGCGTCAAGCGGGTAGATATTTGCCAGAATTTAGGGCTTTACGCGATAAATATGATTTCTTTACGCGTTGCCGAGTTCCTGAATTAGCTGCGGAAATTACAGTGCAACCTATTGATATTGTAGGAACTGATGCTGCTATTTTATTTTCAGATATTTTGGTTGTTCCACAAGCGATGAATATTGAAGTGGAAATGAAATCAGGAGTAGGACCTTGGCTGCCTAATCCGATTCGTTCTGCCAAAGATGTTGAAAATGTGATAGTTCCCGATATTCAGGAAACTTTAGGATACGTGATGGAGGGCATTAAGCTTACCAAACAAATGCTTGGTAATCGTGTGCCTCTTATTGGGTTTGCAGGGTCTCCTTGGACGATTTTCTGTTATGCCGTAGAAGGGAAGGGTTCACGTGACTTCAACATTGCCAAGGAGTTATGTTTTACAGATTCACAAACAGCACACAAATTGTTACAAAAAATTACGGACACGACCATTTTGTATCTGAAAGAAAAAGTTAAAGCAGGAGTTGATGCGGTACAAATTTTTGATAGTTGGGGGGGAGTGCTTTCTCCCGTTGATTATCAAGAGTTTTCGTGGAAATATATCAATCAGATTGTGGAAGCGTTAGCACCACTTACCAAAGTGATTGTTTTTGGAAAAGGTTGTTGGTTTGCCCTTCCTGAAATGGCAAAATCCAAAGCTTCCGCACTTGGTGTGGATTGGACGTGTACTCCGAAAATAGCTCGAGAACTTACGGGAGGTAAAATTACGTTGCAAGGAAATTTTGACCCTTCACGATTGCTCTCTCCGCCTTCGGAAATCAAAAGAATGGTACATCAAATGATTGACGATTTTGGGAAAGACAACTACATCGTCAATTTAGGACACGGAATTCTGCCAAATATTCCTGTTGAAAACGCAAAAGCTTTTGTGGAGGCGGTAAAATCTTACAGAGAAAAATAGAGCAAGTTTTTCTGGGATTATGAACAACTTAGGTAAGATATTACTTAAGAAACTTTTTGTAAAACATTGTTTTTCAATATGATAATAAGATTTACAATGAAAGTACTTTTTTTGTAAATCTTGTTTTATATATATCTATTTATAAAAGTCATAAAATGAATTTAGAAAGCCCAAAAGTAGTGGTTTCCAAAAACCCTCAAGAACTGTTTACGATGTTGGAAGATCTTCGTAACTTTAAAAAATTAATGCCTGAATCTATCAGTAAATTTGAAGTTATTGATGAAAATTCATTTGTTTTTGCTTTGAAAGGAATGCCTGAAATTGCTTTGCAGAAAAAAAGCAAAACACCTTATACACAAATTGTTATGGGAGCTGTAGGAGATAAAATACCTTTTACGCTGATTACTAACATTGTTCAAATAGCTGAATATCAAAGTGAAGTTCAATTACTATTTGAAGGAAGTTTTAATCCAATGATGGCAATGATGGTCAAAAATCCGATTTCAAAATTTATTGAAACATTAGCTACTAAAATGCAGGAACTCTGATTAGAAACAATAGTATTTGACAGTATTATTAACCTAAAAATAGAACATTCCTAAATCGGATAAAGTTTGTGTATAATTTGTTATATATGAATATTTTAGATCCTAAAGTTCAAAATTTCATTCTTACTAATCAGGATATAAATATCTCAGAACTACTACTCAAAAAGCCTATCTTTGAATCTGTTACCAATAAAGAATTAGCTCAGCAAATAGTGGGACGAAACGTGGCTTCGCGAAAATTTACTTTTTTGCTCCATGAGAATATTATTTTTCCTCCACAGCTGAATTTGGAACAAGCTTCATCGCAACAAACAGCCGAATTTAAATCCTTGAATCTTAGAGGAAAACGATTTTTAGACCTCACCTGTGGGCTGGGAATTGATGCCTTTTTCCTATCAAAAAGATTTGAAGAAGTGCATTTGGTAGAACAAAATCCAGAACTTCTGTCCTTGGTTAAACACAATTGGCAAATATTAGGTAGGAATGCAAATTTTCATCTGCAAAATGCAACTGATTTTCTGGCTGAAAACCAACAAAAATATGATGTTATTTATATTGATCCCGCTCGTCGAGATATTCATAACAAGAAGAAATTTTTGCTGGAAGATCTTTCTCCCAATCTTTTGGAGTTGCAACCACAGTTGTGGAATATTTCCGATAAAATATTAGTAAAGCTCTCCCCGTTGATTGACTTGACCTATTTGATACAAACGCTTCCTTTCGTGGAGCGAATAGATATTATTGCAGTAAAAAACGAAGTTAAAGAAATTTTTATCACACAAAATAGGTATAAGATAGAAGCAAAAACAGAGTGTAGATGTATAAACTTAGGCAATGAAGATCCCATTTTTACATTTTTCTTCGATGAAAAGTATGAAAAAAATGTTGCTTTCTCAAAAGTGAAGAATTTTATCTATATTCCGAATAATGCTTTGCTCAAATCGGGAGCTTTTAGTCATATAGCTGTTCATTTTGGACTAGAAAAGCTACACCCAAATACACATCTATATACATCTGATATAAAAACACCTAATTTTCCAGGTCGTACGCTTAAATCAGAAGTAATTTCTGCAAAAAATATCGAAAAAGGAGCTAAATATAATATTATCTCCAAAAATTATCCTCTTTCAGTGGAAGAAATCAAGAAAAAATACAAAATTAAAGAAGGAGGTAATCGTTATTTAATTTTTACAGAATCTGTAGCAGGAAAAGAAATAATTTTAGGGAGATTAGAGGAAGGTAACTATTAATAAGCTATAATCTCATAATGCAATAACCGTTGTTGTATATCAACTTTTTATTTCTTCTATGGTAATGAGTTTCTTAATGCTTATTTTTCTAATACGGATTCGGAGTAAAATTTCTTAGGAAAGAAATAAGATACATCGGAAAAATATTGTATCTTGCACCGATTTTTTAATATTAATTGTAACATACAGAAAATGAAAAAATTATTTATTGTATCATTCGCTACTCTCGGATTTGTAGCGTGTGGAAAGAAGGCTGACCATGTAATTCTCTCAGGAAAAATAGATGGCTATATGGGAATGCCAGTAGAACTTATCGGTGGAACAGAACGTCATACGTTGAATGTAAAATCTGATGGAACGTTTGCCGATACTTTAACAATCAGTACGAACTACTACAATTTGTTAGTTCAACAAACGGCTATGGTTCCTTTGTATTTGCAAAAAGGAGACGAATTAGGGATTAATATCAGTCTTGAAAAAGTAACTTTCTCAGGAAAAGACACCATCATACAAGTCTTTTTACGTGAGAAAAACAAAAAAATAAATGAAACTCGACAAAATTTAGAAACAATCTTGAGTGAGGAGCTGGATGGATTCAAAACGACAGTTGCTGATATCAAAAAACAAAATGATGAATTTTTAGCAAACTATAAAGGGCTTCCAAAAGAATTTGTTAAGTTGGAAGAGAAATCAAACCATTATTTTGACTTGCAATTGAAAGCATTGTACCCACGTGTTAAGTCTCAATTCAGTGGAAGACAAATTGAGATGCCTGCTGAGTTTAAAGCCGAATTAGATAAAGTAGATTACACCAACGAAACTGATTTTGAGTTGTTTGAAACATACAAATCATTGGTTATGGAAAATTTCTTCGGGAAATACATGATGAACCAAGAGCCTGATTGGAAAGCTATGGCTGAAGAAATTCAAGCTGTGAAACCGGCTAAAATTAGAAGTGTGTTTGCTGAGCAATTGGTTTTTACCTTGAATCCACAGAATGGTTCTGAAACTAATGAATTCATTTACAAGGTTATAAAAGATAATGTTACCAAAGAAGATTATTTGAAACATGCTGAGCAACTTTATGCCGAATTGGAAAAATTGAAAAGTTTAAAAGCAGGAGTTATTTCTCCAAAATTTGAATACGAAAATTTTAAAGGAGGAAAGACTTCATTGGATGATTTGAAGGGGAAATTAGTCTATATCGATATTTGGGCAACTTGGTGTAAGCCTTGTCTCAATGAAATTCCTGCATTACAAGCTCTTGAGAAAGAATTTCATGGGAAAGATATTGCTTTTGTGAGCATTTCTATTGACCAAGATAAAGATAAATGGTTGGGATATATGAAAGAAAACAAATTACAAGGTATCCAATTGTATGCTGAAATGACAACAGAGGGGCAAAATTTTATACAAGATTATTCCGTTTCGTCTATCCCAAGATTCATTCTATTAGATAAAGAAGGTAAAATAATATCTGCAGACGCACCGAGACCATCATCTCCTGAAATTAAAGAATTATTGGTTAAAAACTTATAATCCAATATCATACAAAATAATAAAAACTGTCTATAGAAGTGAAAATTTTCTGTAGACAGTTTTTTATGTATCAATCTATTTTGTAACTTCTGAAGTAGTATTTTCTGAGTAAAAGTTTTCTATCGAGATCCAAAAATTTTGCTCCCCACACGAATCATGGTGCTCCCACACTCAATGGCTATTGGATAGTCATCACTCATCCCCATGGATAAAATTTCAACATTCAAAAGAGGATGTTGTTTGTTTTTTAGTAAGTCAAAAACAGATTTAAGTGATTGAAATTCAGAAGCTATTTGTTTTTTATCTTCTGTAAAGGTAGCCATTCCCATGATACCTTTTATACGTATATTTTGTAATTTATCAAATGTAGGATTTTCCAAAAGGTTAAAAATTTCCTGAGGATCAAATCCAAACTTACTTTCCTCCTGAGCTATGTGAATTTGTAACAGACAATCAATAATTCTATTGTGTTTAAGTGCTTGTTTGTTAATTTCTTCAAGCAGTTTTAAGCTATCAACACCATGAATCAGGCTCACATAAGGTGCCATATATTTTACTTTGTTGCGTTGTACATGCCCGATAAAATGCCATTGTACATCTTTTGGCATAAGAGCCTCTTTTTGGGTCATTTCTTGAATTTTACTTTCCCCAAAAATACGCTGCCCAGCATCGTAGGCTATTTGCAAATCTTCAATTGGTTTGAATTTAGAGACCGCAACTAGCGTAACCCATTCAGGGATTGATTGTTGTAGTCCTTTCAGATTCTCAGCAATATTCATATCTACAATTTTTCGATGATTTGTTTGGCTATTCGCAAAGCCTCCGTACCTTGTTCTAGGGTTACAACAGGTGTAGTATTATTATTTATAGCATCGGCAAATACTTCCAATTCGTTTAGAATAGCATTATTTCCCTTAATTTCAGGGACTTCAAAATATATTTGTTTCTTTTCACCCTCTGCATTTTGCAAAATCATATCGAAATCACCTGCTATTTCGGGAGCGTCTTTCATTTTGACTACTTCGACCTTTTTCTCTAAAAAATCAACTGATATATAGGCGTCTTTCTGGAAAAATCGTGATTTTCGCATATTTTTCATTGAAATACGACTTGCCGTAAGATTTGCAACACAACCATTTTCAAATTCAATACGAGCGTTGGCTATGTCTGGTGATTGACTGATAACTAAAGCTCCACTTGCAGAAATATGTTTTACTTTTGATTGTACAATGCTTAGAATTACATCAATGTCGTGAATCATTAAATCCAACACAACGGGAACATCTGTACCACGAGGGTTAAATTCAGCTAAACGATGTGCTTCAATAAACATTGGATTGTTAATACTGTTTTTCACTGCTAAAAAAGCAGGATTGAACCGTTCTACATGCCCGACTTGACCTTTAACATTATGTTTTTTTGCCAAAGCGATAATGTGTTCCGCTTCTTCAACCGTGTTAGCTATTGGTTTTTCTATAAACAGGTGCTTACCCCTCGTAATGATTCGCTCAGCACATTCGAAATGATTCAAAGTAGGGGTAACCACATCGACCATATCACAAGATTCAATCAGCGAATCAATACTATCAAAACAGTGATAACCAAACTCTTGACTTACCTTTTGAGCGTTTTCTTTATCAGGGTCATAAAACCCCATTAATTCATATTTCTCAGATTGATTCAACAATCGTAGGTGTATTTTTCCTAAATGTCCAGCTCCTAAAACTCCTGCTTTTAGTTTCATTTATTATGTTTTAAAGTTACAAAGATATAAAAAATATTAGTAAAATATTTATTGACAATCATTAATTTTATAACAGAAGAATAGTAGATTCTCTATTTTTCTTCTTTTAATAAAGATATCCCTACTGCACAATTCAAGCATTTTTTCTCTTTGCAGTATTGGTTATATTGTTGTAATAAAATTTGAGTATCAAATGCTGAAGTTGGATATGCTCCTATATTTTCAAAATGGTCAATAATCGTATTTTTTTCAGGTTTCATTTGCCGTAGACTTTCCATAAGTTCTTCAGAAATGTCTTTACCTAAATATTTGAAGTATATATATTTAACAGGCAATATGACGTTTATCCAAATCAGTTCAATCAACGAATTGCTGATTTTCTTTTTTACTTTTTTAGACGTTTTTCCAAAGGTATAGTGTGTTTCCCAGAAAGGCGATGTTTCGACAGTAAGTACAGTTTTGAGCTGTTGTATGTTTTTAGTTTCTATTATTTTTGAGAATAATCCTTCGTTTTTTTCATATACTTGTCCCAATTGCGAAAGCCTAATGGTTGGAAAACCTTGTGGTCGGAGTTTGGAAAATTCAAGATGCAAATTATTGTTTTTCAGATTATATTTTCGTTTTAGGTAGTCATAATTAGCCAATAGTGTTTGGAAATATGTACCTTCAGTAGGTTTTGAAAGTAATTGACTTTGTCCAAAAAGTAGAGCTTCTACATACAGCGGGTTATTTTTCTCTTTCCGAATAATGGAAAAGTCAATTGTTTTCCCAATATTTAGGAAATTTTCTCCATTAACAGTCCCTCCAAAACTTTTTAAAAGCATTAAGAACAATACCTTCTCCCAATCTGAATGTGATTCTGTCAATAATTTATCAATTAAAAAGGATTTTTGCTCTAATCTTTCAACAAAAAGACGCTCATTCCATGAAAAAGAGATATATTCTTGTACTTTTTTATAGTTTTTATCACAATTTATGAATGTATGAGATTTAGAAAATAAGATTTCGTATCGTTTTACGATATTTTGATCAATAACGTGTCGAAGTTCTAAAGTAGGAATAGGACGTTGATTGCAATCAAAAACTTCCACATCATGTTCCCAAACCACATGTAGAATAACGTTTTGATAAGCAGGATCTTGCTCATGTCGATGGGCATACCAATAGGATGATTTTACGTGTAACTCCACATTTCCTGCCCATAGTTGTTCATCAATTTGTAATTGAGCATTAAAAAAATCAGCCCCTGAAAGTCTGTTTGGTGTTCCAAAAGAATGTATAACAAGATTTTGACCAGAAGTGAGCGTAGAAACTTGAGGAACTATTTTATGTTTCCAAAGGTACTGCAAAAAATCTTCTTTCATAGAGCAATCTTAATTAACAAAATCCAAGTAATTCCTAACCTAAATTATGGATTAATAAAAACATGAATCTAAGTTGTTGTAAATCAGTATATTATTTTAAATATTTAAAGTAACAGGAGTAGAGATTCAATCCTCAGAGGTTAGTTATCAAAAATTCAAAGTATCAAATCTGAAAATTTTGATTTTATCCTAAGTCCTTATTAATCAAAAGGAAGAGTTCTTCATCATTTTTATATTTGATAAAATCTCCTCCTTTTACGTACGAAATACGTCCTGTTTCTTCTGAAACGATTAATGCTGAAGCATCCGTTTTTTCCGAAATAGATACAGCCGCTCGGTGTCGTAATCCGAAATGTTTAGGCAATTTATTTTCTCCTGCTACAGGCAGAATGACACGGGTTGCTACTATAAAATTTCCCTTTATGATGATAGCACCATCATGTAAAGGACTGTTTTTAAAGAAGATACTTTCAATTATGGGTTGCGAAAATTCGATATTCATTTTATCGCCCGTCTCTCGAACGAATTCTAATGACATGTTCCGTTCCAGTACAATTAACGCTCCAGTATTGTTAGCCCCTAATTTTCGGCATACGGCAATCAATCCTTTCACATCCAATGCGGATTCTTTTTTTGTCAGACGCAAAAAGCCAAAAAACTTTTGAAATTTGTTTCGTGCTGTAATATTTGTTGAACCTATGGTAAGTAAGAATTTTCGTATTTCTTGCTGAAAAACAACAATTAGAGCAAAAACCCCCACACCAATGAATTGACCTAAAATACTACTGAGCAATTGCATCTGTAAGGCTTCCGTTATTTTCCAAATTAAATAGATGATGACAATTCCCAAAAAAATATTAATTGCCACTGTACCACGAATAAGCCGATACACATAGTAAAGCAACATCGCAACTAAAAGAATATCAATAGCATCGGCTATTGAAAAATCTAAAATCTCAAATAATTTCATATCCTTTTTACTTTCTGATTAGGTTTTTAGTAGAACCTTTTTTACCTTTCTTTATTTGACTTTATCAATATCAAGAATGGTTATTGTCTTAAAAAAAAGACCTACTTCTTGTATCTTCTGTAAAAATACAACAAAATCTTGAAACGATATACTCCCATCCATGCAAATTGTTTCACTTGGATTAGATTTTAGTGTTTCTATAAGGTGTTTTATGTTTTTTAAATCACTTATTTTTAATATTTTATCTTGATTTTGTATTTCAGTAATTACCTCAAATTGGGTAGTAGTAAACTCTAAAAATTTATACTTATGATCATGCATATCGGCTATAGTGAAATAGTTTTTTGCATCAGGATTACTGTGAAAACTCATCGTAGCCCGTTTTTTCTGCATTGTTAACATTGTTTTTCCTACTTCAGACAGAGGCAATCGCTTATCAATGTTAAATACCCAATGGGTTGTTGAAATCATGTTCTTTCTGTTCAAGTCGGCTAATCCAGAATTTTCATTAAAAAAGATATAGATGGGTGAATAATCCGTAACCTCGGTAGGAAGTTGAGCCTGTGAAAGTTGGGGTAACTGTACGCTACGTTCGTTACACGACCAAAGTAAAAGAGCAAGTATTAAAATAATTAATCTATTCATTTTCAGATGTTTTATTAAATATATTTACACATTCTACCGCTTCCTTAACATCGTGAACTCTCAAAATAGAAGCTCCTTTCATCAGAGCTATTGTATTAACTACCGTGGTTGCATTCAAAGCCTTAGAAGAATCGACTCCCAAAAGATTATATAGCATTGATTTTCTTGAAAATCCTACCAGAATAGGTGAGTCCAACGATTGGAATAATTCCATTTTTTGTAAAACTTCGTAGTTTTGATCTAAGGTTTTTGAAAAACCGAAACCAGGATCAATGATGCAATCATTGATACCCCACAGCTGTGCTTTAGCTTTTATTTTGGAAAAATAATGAATCATTTCAGTGACAATATTTTCATAATCAGTAAATTGATTCATAGTTTGTGGAGTACCTCGCAAGTGCATTGCAATGTAAGGAACTTGGAATTCAGCCACAACATCCCACATCTTTTCATCCAACTGTCCTGCTGAAATGTCATTTACCATTGCCGCACCTTCAAGCAAACATTGTCGTGCGATTTCACTACGAAATGTGTCCACGGAAATTGGCAAATTTGGAAACTCTTTGACTAGACTACGAATGATTGGAACAACGCGTTGTGATTCAGTAATTTCTAAAACTTCATCCGCATTTGGACGTGAGCTATATCCACCAACATCCAAAAAGTCAGCACCATCTACCAGCATTTGCGTAGCTTTTTTCAACACCTCTGTTTCTGTAATCCGACTGTTTTCATAGAATGAATCGGGTGTAGCATTCAAAATTCCCATCACTTTCGGACGTTCTAATGAAACTAAAATTCCTTTGCAATTGATTGTCATTTGTATATGTTTTCTTTTATAAATACTTTCATAACCGTCCGAAACTTTCTAAATAAAAGTTACTTGAGAATACTGTATATTAAAAAAATCCCGAATTTTATCAATTATAGTACCATCCAAACGAAGCAAAGGTACAAATAAACCAGTAATCGGACAAATTTTAGACCTGATTCCTCCGCAGTTCCGTATAAAAATCATTGAAATTGATTGAAGTTTTTGTAAGAATTTTGCTCTTTGAGCCAGCCCAAAGAAAAAAGAGAAAAACGATCCCAAAAAATTGTACTTACTAATGGAATTTAAGTGACATTTCTTTTTAAACATTGAAGGTATCTCGACTTATTTGAAAAAAATAATCATTGAAAAGTAAATATAATGATTCTTTCGTTAAAAATCCATAAAAAGAAGATTTAACTTAATGATTTTCATATTTTTGGTACTTTGAGATAGTAATTTAAGCAAAATAAAAAGTCAAGACGAGTTCATTTTATATAATTTTATCTGATTATCGTTGTTTTGTAATATTTTTTTCTTTTCATATTTTTGTATTATAATTTACATTATGTAAAATAGAATTTTTAAAATTAAGAAAAATCTCCTAAATTCTACCTTATGATAAACCTTGGAGATTTTAATAACGTTATTTTAAATTTCCTACTGAACTAAAGAATTTTTGGAAATTTTGCAGGATTTGACTCTCTCATGATTTCATAAATTTTTTCGAAGATGTCTTCTGCATTCGGTTTTGAAAAATAATCTCCATCACTAGCATAAGCAGGTCGATGATCTTTTGAGCAAAGAGTTTGAGGTGCAGAATCCAAATACTGATACGCATTTTGCTCTTCTAATATTTTTTGCATGATGTATGCCGAAGCTCCGCCTGGAACATCTTCATCAATAATTAGCAAACGATTCGTTTTAGCTATGCTTTTTACAATATCATGATTCAAATCAAACGGCAATAAAGACTGAATATCAATAACTTCCGCGTCAATTCCAAATTCAGACAACTCTTCAGCAACCTGACAGACGATTCGTAATGTTGAACCATAGGAAACTATCGTAATATCTTTTCCTTCACGTACCGTTTCTACTACTCCTACAGGAGTTTTAAATTCTGTTAAGTTACTCGGTAACTGCTCTTTAAGTCGATATCCATTCAGGCATTCGATGACTACTGCAGGTTGGTTACACTCTAATAAGGTATTATAAAAACCTGCCGCTTTGGTCATATTTCGAGGTACCAGAATATGTACGCCACGCAATAAATGCAACAGAGCTCCCATATGCGAACCTGCATGCCAAATTCCTTCCAAACGGTGTCCACGAGTTCTGACAATCAGCGGAGCCATCTGCCGACCTAAGGTTCGATAATGTACCGTAGCTAAATCATCGCTCATCGTTTGTAATCCATATAAAATATAGTCTAGATATTGAATCTCGGCAATTGGACGTAACCCTCTCATAGCCAAACCAATACCCTGTCCAATAATGGTAGCTTCACGAATACCAGTATCAGCAACTCTCAGCTCTCCATATTTCTTTTGCAAACCTTCCAATCCTTGATTTACATCACCGATGTTTCCTGTATCTTCCCCAAAAATGAGTAAATTCGGATATTTAGCAAATAATCCGTCAAAATTTTCGCGTAGCACTACCCTAGCATCAACCAGTTCAGCATTTTCTTTGTAGATAGGTTTTACCTCTGTGACCAATGTTGGATTTTTTCCATTTTCAATATACAAATGGCTGCTATATTTCGGTTGATTTTCAGCAAAATAATCATTGATCCAACTACGTAAGGTTTCTGCGTTAGTTGTCGTTTCAGTGGCAACATATCGCAATACTCTACGTGCGGCACTTGCTACATCTCGGCGTGAAATGGTAGAAATAGAAGCTAAATGGTTTTTTATGCTTTGAACAGCATTATAATTTTTAAATGATTCATTTACAGATAATTCTATAATCTCAATTAAACTGTTTCTTTCCCTGAAAATAGGATTTTGATAAGCTTCCCAAGCTCGTTTTTTCCCATCCCGAACCATTTTCTTAGCCTCAGCATCAATGGATGCTACTTCTTCTTCGGTAGCAATGCCACTCTCAACAATCCACTGACGCATTTTCAGATTACAGTCAAATTCACGTTCCCACTCCAGTCGCTCAGTACTTTTGTAACGTTCGTGCGATCCAGAGGTTGAATGTCCTTGAGGTTGTGTGAGTTCCCGAACGTGAATCAGTACAGGGACATGTTCTTCACGAGCAATTTTTCCAGCTTTTTCAAAAATTTCCAACAAAGCAGGATAATCCCATCCGTTCACAACGAAAATTTCATAACCATTGTTATTCTCATCACGCTGGAATCCTTTCAATATTTCGGAAATATTCTCTTTAGTAGTTTGATATTTAGCAGGTACCGAAATTCCATAGTTGTCATCCCAAACCGAAATTACCATAGGTACTTGCAACACCCCTGCAGCGTTGAGGGTCTCAAAAAAATGACCTTCACTGGTACTGGCATTTCCGATAGTTCCCCAAGCTACTTCATTTCCGTTGTTTGAAAATTTTTCTTTTTCTGTTTGGGGTACTTCCCTGAATATTTTTGAAGCCTGAGCTAATCCAAGTAAACGTGGCATTTGTCCAGCAGTGGGAGAAATGTCGCTACTACTATTTTTCTGTTGTAATAAATTTTTCCAATTGCCGTTCTCGTCCAAACTGTGAGTGGCAAAATGCCCTCCCATTTGCCGTCCTGCACTGGTTGGATCTGCTTCGATATCAGGATTAGCATAGAGTCCTGCAAAGAAGTTTTCAATAGTAAATGCTCCAATAGCCATCATAAAAGTTTGATCACGGTAGTACCCACTTCTGAAATCACCATCTTGGAACGCTCTAGCCATTGCCAACTGAGGTACTTCTTTTCCGTCTCCGAAAATACCAAATTTGGCCTTTCCGGTAAGGACTTCTCTCCTACCCAGAAGACTACATTCACGGCTAATTACTGCTGTTCTATAGTCTGTTAAAATATCTTCTTTCGATAAATGAATTGTTGTTTGTATTTTATTTTTTCGTGTCATAATTCTGAAAATATAGCGACCTCAAAGGTAATATAATTTTATGATATAAGCAAAGAATTTGAGGTATGCTTCATCCGTTTATCTTCTAATTCCTTGTGCATTAATCCACTCGTGATAAGCTCGACTGTTAATCAGATGCTGCGAGTAGGTAGACGCAAACTTGTGAAACCCAGGTTTTTCAACATCTGCTACGAAATAGAAAAAATCATGATTTTCAGGGCTTAATACAGCTTCAATTGCTGAAATATCCGACATGGCAATAGGAGCTGGTGGCAGTCCTGCGTGCTTATAGGTGTTATACGGAGAGTCGATTGTCAAATCACGATTTAACACCCTTTTTATGATAGTATCATGCTTACCAGTGTGTTCCTTGATGGCATAAATAACCGTAGGATCGGCTTGAAGGAGCATATTATTTCTTAAACGGTTGATATAAACCCCCGCTACCCTACTCTGTTCCGATACTTGCGCTGTTTCTTTTTGCACAATCGAAGCTAAAACACTCACTTGCTTTGGCGTAAGATTTTGATTTTTAGCTTTTTCTATTCTGTCTGAATTCCAAAAACGACGGTACTCCTTGAGCATACGATCTCTAAACTGCGTAGCTGAAGTATTCCAAAAAAATTCATACGTGTTGGGTAAGTACATTCCTAACACATCTTTCGATGTAAATTCATTTTCAGTCAAAAATTGGGGATCTAAGAAAGCATTCAACAGCGAAATGCTATCCGCTTCAATTTGCTGTGCAACCCGTCCTGCTAAATTTTCTAACGTCTCTTGGTTGTTGAAAGTCAATTTTATAGGTCTATTTTTACTGCGTAATACATTGATTATGTCATTATTACTACTTCCTTTTTTGATGATATAACGACCCGCCTTGATGTTATCAACATATTTTTTCTGCTTGGCTACCTGTATAAATGATTCTATATCAGACAAATATGGATTTAGCACATGCGTAACATCGCTAAAATAAGCTCCTGTTGGAATGAATATTTCAATTTCACGCTCCTCAAAATTGGTGTTAGGAGCTAAAATAAGATTGTAAATTGAGTAGGAAAAGAAACCTAAAATAATTAAACCAATAATTGAAATAGCGATTAATATTTTCTTGAAATACATGTCGTTATATATTGAAATTTATATTCTACGTAAAAATAATATGCCACAAATTTACAAGAATATTTGGCTTTACCAAAGGTTTATTGATAAATAAAGGATATAGCATTAGGCGAACTCAAAATTTCCCCATTTAGAACGACCAATTTGGACTGCCTGAAATGGTCAATATTACCGAAGATAAAACGCACAATATCAAAGTATTATAGCAAAATATCTATCCGAAAATTAGAAACTTTCGGACGGGAGTGATTACAAATTAATGAAAATTGAAAAATAACCACCGAAACTGATAGTTTCAAACAAGTGCTAAATATGTATTTCCCTATTTATTCAATTCCAAATTTTTCAATGGCTTCTTCAATAGCATCGTAGACCTGCGTTAACTGCTGATTTGTAATAACATAGGAAGGAAATACATATACTGTATTTCCAACAGGACGCAAGATAATTCCTTTAGAAATAAAAAAATCATATAGCTGATTGCGTATACTGCCATAGTATTCATTTCCTGCATTAGTGTTCACTTCAAAAGCTAAAATTACTCCCAAACTACGCCAACCGCTTGTCTTTGAGCTGCTTTTCATTTTATTTATAAACTGTTTATGCAAATCTGATATTCGCTGTATGTTTTGGCTACAATCATTAGTTTGCAAAATTCGAATGGTTTCCAAAGCAATAGCACAACCTGTAGGATTTGCCATATAGGTATGCCCGTGAAAAAATGCTTTATTAACATCATCACTACAAAAAGCATCAAAAATAGCTTGAGTAGTTGAAGTTACTGCAAGTGGAATCGTACCTCCTGTTAAGGCTTTGGACAAACAAATGATATCTGGCTTTTCATTCAAATAATCACAGGCAAATATTTTTCCTGTTCTGCCAAATCCTGTCATTACTTCATCAGCTATTGTGATAACTTTTTCATTTTTAGCTATTTGAATTAATCTATCCAATGCTTCAGGTGCATACATTCGCATACCCGCAGCTCCCTGTACTAAAGGTTCAAAAATGAAAGCCGCAGGATTGTATTTCTTTATGACTTCAGCTAATTTTCTCTCCGAATCCTGTTCTTTTCCTTTTTCAGGAATTGGAATACGAACCACTTCAAGTAACTGATTTTTAAAAGATTCGGTAAAAAAAGAAATCCCTGAAGCTGCCATTGCTCCGAAGGTGTCACCATGAAATGCGTTTTCAAAGGCTACAATAACATGCTTTTTTTGTCCTTTGTTAAAAAAATATTGAATAGCCATCTTTATAGCTACTTCTACTGCCGTTGAACCATTATCAGAAAAGAATATTTTTTGTTGATTTTCAGGCAATAATTCAATTAGTTTTTCGGCGAGTTTTACAGCTGGTTCGTGAGTAAATCCACCAAAGAGCACATGTTCCAGTTGCGAGAGTTGTTTGAAAGCTGCCTCGGCTAAATGAGGATTAGCATGTCCGAATACATTTACCCACCAACTGGCGATAGCATCTATATATTGTTTACCGTTTTCATCCCAAAGTAAGGCATCTTTTCCTTTAACAATACCGATGGGATACATGGCTGTTTTATGTTGAGTGTAAGGATGCCATAGATGGCGTTCGTCTCGTTGTTGTAAATTCATTTTAAAAATATGTAAAATATAGGTAGCATTTTGACCTATTTATTTTCAAAAAAGTGGAATGTTGCAAAATAGGAATATTCATCCTCAGGATTCAATTGCGTTGACGGAAACTGCGGATAGTTCAGAGCATCAGCAAATCCTTGACATTCAAAGCATATTCCTGCGTTTTGTCCTGTTGATTTTCTGCCTTCTGGATGTAGCTCTGGCACGTAGTATCCTCCATAAATATGCAGTACAGGCTGATTGGTTCTTACGTCCATTCGGATGTTACTTTCTTCACATATCAACGAACCTACAACTTCATTTTCAGATACTTGACGAGGAAAAGCATTGTCTATATCTGGATGTACAGTTACTGGTTTTCTATAATCTAAATGTGTATTTTCTACAAGAAGCAATTCACCAGTTGGAGAATAGTCGGGATTCAATGGCGAGTAGCGATTTCCATTGACCTGTAAAAGATGGTTCAATATATTTTTTGAATCACTATTAAAGTTAAAATACGTATGCTGTGTCAGGTTTAAAATAGTTGGTTTATCCGTTTTTCCATGATAATCCACACGAAGTTCATTATCATCGTTGAGTGAATAAGTAACGGTTACTACGACTTCGCCTGGAAAGCCTTCTTCTCCATCTGGTGAAGTGTATTTTAAGACTACGAATAAATTCTGGCTATCACCAACTTCAACAATTTCCCAAACTTTACTATCGAATCCTTGAAAACCACCGTGCAATTGAGCTGCTCCATGGTTCACCGTCAACTGAAGTTCTTTACCATTAAGCGTTGTTTTTCCTCCTTTAATACGCCCTGCATTTCGTCCAATAATAGCCCCGAAATAAGGATATTCCTTGCGATAAGCCTCACTTAAGTATTCTTCAAAAGTATCAAATCCTAAGACTGTTTCTATTTTTTTTCCATTCACAGGATATTTTATAGAAGTGATGATACCTCCGTAGTTCATAATGGAGACTTCCATACCTTTACTATTCTCTAACGTGATGAGTGTTACGTTTTTACCTGCGTATGTTCCGAAAGTTTTTTTATGTATCTGTTTCATTATATTTTTTCGGACGAATGTACACCTTTTTTTGGGATTTTGCAAAGATTTTACACAAAAACATACTCCCGTCCCAAAATTAAAAACTTTCGGACGGGAGTTAGATTTTTACAAATATAAGGCATTCTCAGGCAATTTTTATGAAAAAAGTTTAGGATAGTTGTGAAAGAAAATTAATTATCAAAATTGTACTTATTAAATAAATCTAATTCATTGTTTACATTCGTATACATAAATACAATCGATAGTTTTATGTTACAATTGTAAATTAAGGTACTCGCAATAAACTTTGTTTATTACTTTTAATGTTTGTATGTTTCAAAAAAATAGTTTACATTTGTGCCATCTTTAATTTAAAAAAGATTTTACAATGATAAACACCCCTGATTTCGTTAAAAGGTTACAAGAAATTATGGAACACTATGACCTTAATGCTTCTTCTTTAGCTGATATACTTGACATACAACGATCAAGTATTTCGCATTTATTGTCTGAACGTAATAAACCTAGTTTAGAGTTCATAATGAAGCTCATAGAGCAGTTTCCTGAAGTTAATTTTCACTGGATAACACAAGGAAAAGGTAATTTCCCTTCTAAAGAAAATTCTGTAACTAAAATTGAAGAAAAAAAGTCTATTATGCAAACAAATCTTTTTGGTGATGAACCCGAACAATCTGCTACTACTAAAAGAAAACAAAACCCACCTCAAAACGTAGCAAAAGTAAAAGAACCTGAAAGCGAAATTTCTTATCAACAGATTTCACCAATCTCCAAAGTTGTAGAAAACACACTTGTTACAAAAGTAAACAATAAAAAACAATTGAAGAAGATTATCTTTTTTTATGACGATAATAGCTTTGAGGTTTTCGAAAATTAATTTACTTTTGTAAACAAATCTTTTTTTGCACTTAAATTCATTGGGATGGTGACAATTTACTGTGCTACCTCTTTTCTCTCGTGTTATTGGTACTAAAGTCTGTACATGTAAAAACAAATTGTAGGTGGTATTACATCAGGTCAAACACTTGACATCAATTTTTTATGCTTTCCTAAATATGTCATGCTGTGATAAACACCTCACGTTTCATCTTACAAAATTCCTATTCTCAGATGATGTCTGCTCATCAGAACTGCTACAATAGGAAAATATCAAGATTAGAAATCTACTTCCCTTTTTTTATTCGCTTTTTCTTTCCTAGATAACATAGTAAGAAGTTATTTTCCATACTAATTCAGCGTCCAAAAATGGTTTTTACGAACGTAAGTTTATTTTTTACCTCATAAAAATCATTTGAAATATATACTATTTTTCCTAATAAAATAAGATGAAAAAATGAAATAAAATTTTTTATATATAAAATAATGATTATAAAACACTTATATATTAATTTATAAATTAATACTTTAATATTAGTAACAATTTATTAATATATGACATTTTGGCAGTTATTTTGATGTTTATTTTTAAATAATTGATTTACAGATGTTTGAATTATATTAATACTTCTTCAAAAACATATTTTTATATATATTAAAGTTATTATTTATATATTGATATATAAATTACTTATTACCAATTATTTAAACTGTAAAATTTTACAGATATATTCGCAGTCAGCTTTATAAAATAAATCCTGAAAAAACGACTTCCATTAACGGATTTTTATTTTTTATTTTGGTCAATATTTTTTTGCTGAGGTTGTATTATCCAATGTATTTTTCATCGAAGAGGTTCTATCTAACAAGAATAATCGCTGTCCCCTACTCTTTAAAAGGAATAACAATCATACGAATTCAAATTTGTGATAAAATTTTTATGGAAAACTTTAATTATTTCTTTTTTTAGTATCTTTGCCCGATTTTTAATGATTTACAAAATGCAAATAGAAGTATTAAAATCTAAAATTCACCGAGTTACAGTTACTGGAGCTGACCTAAATTATGTAGGAAGCATCACAATCGATGAAGATTTGATGGAAGCGGCCAATATGATTGAAGGAGAGAAAGTTGCAATCGTAAACGTAAACAATGGTGAACGTTTAGAGACCTATATTATTAAAGGAAAACGAGGTTCGGGAGAGGTAATTCTTAACGGGCCTGCAGCTCGGAAGGTACAGCGAGGCGATATCATTATCATCATTTCCTACGGAATTTTAGATTTTGAGGAAGCTAAGACCTTTAAACCTTGGATTATTTTCCCCAATGAAAAGACAAATAAAATAGAATAAATAAAACATAAAATACTGATAATGAAGTTAATAAAAACTATCCTTCCGCTATTTTTAGGTGTTTTTCTGTGCTGGTATGCCTACAGCCAATTCACTGATGAGCAGCTGAATGAAATCAAAGAAAAATTCTTAAAAGCGGATTATTTTTATATTATATTATCAGTTTTACTCGGTTTTTTGAGCAATGTCTCACGTGCTTTACGATGGGAATTATTACTCAACCCTATGGGATACAAAACTCGTAGCTATAATCGGATAATGGCAGTTTTTATCGGATATTTAGTAAACGTTACTATCCCAAGATCTGGGGAAATATCAAGAGCTTTGGTAGTAAATCGTTATGATGGTGTTCCTTTTGACAAAAGTATAGGAACCATAATTTCGGAACGAGTAGTTGATCTAATCCTATTACTATCGTTCACGTTGACTGCTTTTCTACTTCAATTTAATTTAATTAGCGAGTTTTTACTGTCTATAATTCCTTTCCAAAAATTGATTTTTCTTTTAGGAATTGTATTAGTTCTTGGAGTATTATTTTCTATATGGGTCTATAAATCAACACATTTCATTGCTTTAAAGGTACGCAATTTTGTAGCAGGACTTAAAGAAGGTATTTTTTCCATACTTAAACTACGGCGACGAGGAGCTTTTTTATTGCATACAATTTTCATTTGGACAATGTACGTTTTGATGTTCTATCTTCCGTTTCTTGCTCTACCTGAGACCTCCTACGTTAGCATAGGAACGGTACTAACATCCTTTGTAGTAGGCAGTTTTGCCATAGCTTTTACTAATGGTGGCTTTGGTTCATATCCCTTTTTTATAGCAGAAATTTTACTACTTTTTGGCATACCTTTAGTGTCAGGTACCGCTTTTGGTTGGATTGTATGGACAGCACAGTTCTTTATGACTCTCTTTTTCGGAGGAATTTCTTTTATTTTACTCCCGTTATTAAATAGATATCGAGAAGATGAAAAATGTTTCTTTCTAAGAATGAGAAAAATACCGAAAACACGCAACTCGTAGAGCCTTGAACCAAATTAATTCAAAAACTTTTTACGAATTTCAGGAGGCAGTATGGGGCATTCTTTTTTAATGAGTTTCCTACGATGTTTTCCAATAATGTCATACACAAAATCAGCTATAAATGTAGGAGTTATCCAAATAAGAAATCGAAGCAATGGATACATATTGCTTTCCTTCAAAAACATATAAATGGCTTTTGATTTCATATAAAACACCTCCCCTACTCGAACTATAACTGTTTTATCTACAAACTTTTGCAATTGATATTTCACGATAAAATACTGTCCCGTTTCAGAGGTGCTTGACACAAATTTAAAACTATCCCGCTTGTCGGATTTTGCTAAATGATAAGCTATCCGATTACAAAAAAGGCAATCACCATCAAAAATCAAAAAAGAATTATTCATAACGAAGAGCTTCAACAGGATCTAACTTGGAAGCCTTCATCGCAGGGTATAACCCTGAAATAATGGCTACTACAAAGGCTATCAAAATGGCCACAAAAATGACTCCCCATGGAATTATAAAATCAAAATCTGCTACGAGTGAAATGAAGTAACCTAATGTTATGCCTAAAACAATTCCTGCCATGGCTCCCAATTGTGCAATGATAACTGTTTCGGTGAAAAATTGCATTGTAATTGCCTTACGATGAGCTCCTAAAGCCTTGCGAATACCAATTTCTTTGGTACGTTCAGTTACAGAAACGAGCATAATATTCAACAAAGCAATCGACGATCCTAAAATAGTAATCAATCCAATCACAAACCCTGCAATTCCAATGCCTTGTGTGATACTTTCAATACGATGCAATAAATCATCACTGCGTTCCATACCAAAATTATCTTCATCCAATGGTCTAAGGCTTCGAATGTTACGCATAACAATAAGTGCATCATCCATAACGACATCTAGCTTACCTTTATCATTTACCTTTACTTTTATTGCAAAATTCGGATTTTGGAGCGTAAAAACCGAACGAGCAATCCCTAATGGAATCAACACTTGCATATCTTCATTATTTCCAAATGTAGAACCTTTTGACTCCAATACGCCAATAATTGTAAATTTATGTCCTTTAATAGAAATAACCTTACCAATAGGATTGACATCTTTTAATAATTTTTTTGTAAAATCAGCTCCAATAATACAAACTTCTGCATTATTCTCAATATCTAACTTACTGAAATCCCGACCACTGTCAAGTTCTAAGCCCGAATTTTTAATATAGAACTCATCCACTCCAATCACTTTTGATGAAGGATCGGTTTTTTGATTTTCGTATTTAACTTCAACCGAAGCAGATGAAAACAATGAAATACTGATTTGTGCAAACGGATTTTGTAATTGTTCTCTGAACGCTATTGCATTTTGGTAACTAATGGGCGGATTTATCTTCTCATTAGCTCCGCTACCTTGAACTCGTTGGGTATACTGATAGCGTGTAATAGAAAATGTATTGGATCCCATTTTTGAAAAGTTACCTTCCAAAGTGTTGCGGAGTGCTGTGATAACACTCAAAATCCCGACTAATGCCGTTATACCGATAGCAATGATTAGCACCGTAAGAATTGTACGCAACAACTGGCTTTTGATTGACTCTAAAGCAATTTTTATATTTTCTCGAATAACTGTAAATCGGATTGCCATACTACGAAATTTTAAGTCTATTCATATACTTTCAACTCTTTAAGTTGCTGTTGGTCAAAACCATAAATATCATTTTTGATAATAAGCTGATTATTTTCATCAACCCAAGCGGTAATATACAACAAACTGATTAAGTATCTGTTTTTTAGAGTAATACGATTTTGATTGGGCCCCGATTGCATTGCTTGGTCTACCTTCTCACGAGTCCATTCATCTTGATTCTTAAGCAGTAAATACGCCAATTCGGCAGGTTGTTCCACACGCACACAACCATGGCTAAAAGCTCTTTCTTCACGTGAAAACAATCGTGTTGAAGGAGTGTCATGTAAATAAATACTCATATCGTTGGTTAATATAAACTTTACCAACCCTAACGAGTTGCGAGCTGATGGAGCTTCTACAAAACGAAATTTACGTTTTCTGATTTCAGGGTTTGTCCAATCTACACTATTAGGATCAACCTTTTCACCATTTTCATAGATGGTATAACCCCGTTTTTGGTATTTTTCGGCATCATTTTCTGATACCATTTGCGGAATCATTTCATTGTGAATAATGCTCTGTGGTACCGTCCAAGTAGGTCGAAATTCCACATGACGAATTGAATCAACGAACACAGGAGTTGCGGTATATTCCCTGCCTACTACCACATTCATTTGATGAATCATTGAATCTTTATGATATACAAATAACTTAAAATCAGGAATATTCACAATGAGATAATCATCACCCAAATCATTGTTTAACCAACGCATACGCTCCATATTAAGTTTTAGAAGTTCCACTTTTTGAGCCTTGGTCATATTTAAGTGATAGAGAGTTGTCTTCCCTGGAACACCATCAGGGGTAATGTCTTTGGTTTCCTGAAACTTTTTGAGGGCATTTAACAAAACGGTATCAACCACATTTGTCGAAACCAACGGAGTGACTTCATAACCTTTCTGTTTTAAATTATGCCGCATAGCCTCCACTGCCGAATGCTTATACCCATCAACAAATAACTTTGGATTCTCAAAAGCAACTTTAATGATTGAATCCGGCTGAGTATCAGCTCTCAATTCAGCGTATTTTTCACTCATTCGCTTGTAGAGAAGATGACTCGGATGTAGGGCATCAACCACCGTTACCAAATCGTCCGTATCTTCCAATTTCAATAGAATTTCAACATCGTTTCGGTTGCGTTTGGTTGGCTTCCAAATGTGTTGACCATGTGATAATTTAGATACACGTCCGCTACCTAAATGCTTCGTTAACAATAAAAAAGAAGCCGTTATTTCTCTATCGGCTTGTTCAAGTTCCGTAAAATCAATCGTTTTGGAATAAAGACTATCCACCAAATATTTCAGTGCCTTATGGCGATACGTTTCTGGATTCAGCCCGTAATTTTCTGATTTTTCTAATACTTTCATGTAACCATAAAACAACGGAGTCGGTTTTTTTTCGTAAAGCCAACGTGTATTGTAGCCATTTTGGGAATAAAAACTTTTCAATTCCGCCAAAACCTCTTTATCTTTTATGGCTATTCTCTCAAAGGACAGTTGTGTTGTATCTGAAAATGAGATTGTTTCGTTATTTTCAAATACTTCACGTGATTTGATTTCATCAATTAATTCCTTTGGATTGGGGTTATTTTTGCAACTTTGAAAAAGCAGAAAACCCGCTAAAAGAACCAACAAACATTTATTCATCTATTATTTATTTTTAAGTTTTAATGTTTTTATTTTTCATTTCCGATAGTAAATTACTCATATTGAGCACGATACTGAGATACGTTTTTCAGTTACAAAGCGTTTAAATTCAATAATTTAGTTGGAAGTGTTGTAAAAAGTATGATACTTTTAATAAAGTGGATATTTCTGTCAGGCTGAGCGTAGTCGAAGCCCTGTAATTACGAGGCTTCGACTACGCTCAGCCTGACAATCAAAACTACCATCATACTTTTTATAACACAACCATTTAGTTTTCATTCTTCTCTATTTTAAAAAATTGTATGGTTTTTTCGATACTTTTTTTCAGGGATATTTTTTCAGCTCGTAACTCCAAATAGTCAATATACTCATTCAAAACAGAAGATGTGAAGGTCATTTTTTGATTTATTGACCATAGTACCGCGACTAATAACTCAACAGCTAATATTTGTTCAATATTTTCAATAACCTGCAAGCATTTTACAGCCGAACTACCTCCCATTCCTTTAATATCAGTCGTCTTTTCGGTAAAAATAGGGCTCTCAACACTTACAGGGGTAGATAACCGCTTATTTTCAGCTAAAATACTCTCTGTTATACGTTGAAAAACAGATAAATCTAAGAAAAAATCCTCCTTTTCATCTTCTCTTGATGAAATAAGATGAAAAATACGTCTCTCTGACATATTTCCCAAACTTGTCAATGCTATAGCAAGAAAATCTAAACCTAATGACAAGGGTAAAGTATGTGAATTTCCACTGGAAATCAGTTGGTTTTCTTTAGAAAAAACCAACAAATTATCCGTTACAGAATTAATTTCGGTTTTAATAACTTTTCGAACATGGGCTACCGTATCTTTGACAGCCCCATGCACCTGTGGAATAGCACGAAAAGCCTCGGGAGCTGTATCAAACTCTGAACGTTCCACATTTATTTCATTGTTTTTCAGAAATTTGCGTAGCGATTCTGCTGTTTGAATTTGCCCTTTATGTGGACGAACGATTTGGACTTGTTCTGAGAAGAACAAGTCACTCACTCCGAAAACTTGTGAAGAAACCGAAGCTATAAAATCCGATAACTCACACAATTTAAGAGCTTTGATCATATTAAAAGCTCCATAAGCAGTTGTCAATTGTGTACCTCCTAACAAGATTTCGGCTTCTTTTTCTTTCAGATGCAACGGTTTCCAACCAAATTTTTCTTCCAGCTCACAGGAGGAAAAAATCTTTCCTTTAATGCGTACCTCACCCTCGCCAATAAGCGGTAAAGACAAGTGAGCCAATGAAATACGATCATCTGGTGTATCTTTTGAATAAACAACCGGCAATACATTGTAATTAAAAAAATCCAAAAATCGTTCAATAATTTCTAGACGTATACCGCTGAATCCGTAGCAAAAAGACTGTATTTTTAAAAATAACATCAATTTTACCACCTCATCAGGAATGGCAGTACCTACACCACAGGCATAGGATTTCAATAAACGACACTGAAAATCAGGATTTTCGTTAGGAATATTTTGTTTTTGATGCTCAAGAGACCATCTACTCAAAAAATCTTGGCTTTTTTGGATATTTATTTTTGCCTCCTCCGATAATTTGAGTTTTACATCCTCAATTAAGAGATTTTCAATATTTTCTAAAAATAATGTATCGTTAGATATATAGTGATTCATTTCAATTTTTCGTTTAATTCGATCAGTTTTTGACAAGAATATACAAATCACTCAATTTCAGCACTTAAATCGGCATTTAAAAGTGCAGTACACATCGGTTCTAAGGTCTTGTAGGTTCCTGATTTTACATCACATTTTCCTTTGTAATGCACTATAATAGCACATTGTTCGGCTTGTTCATAGGTATGATCACAAACTCGTACCAATGTATCAATCACATGATCGAAGGTGTTTACATCATCGTTGTATAAAACAAGATGATATTCCCTATCCAATAATTCCTCAACAAGCGTTTCGGTTTCAGTTTGGGTTTGCTCTTTATGATTGAAAATTAGCATATTACAAAAATTAATCTTTTTTGACACATTTTACTGCTACCCATTCATTACGTTCTAAATTTTCAACAAATGAAAGACCATGTTTACTGCATTCCTCAAGGATTACTGGCATATCACTTTTGTAAAATCCACTGAGAAGCACCATTCCATTTTGCGATAGAGTCGCTGCGTACAACGAGAGATCATTTAATAAAATATTTCGATTGATATTAGCTATTACCACATCAAAATGCTCGTTTTTTAATAAAGAAGCATCACCTAACTTCACTTCAATACACTTACAATCATTTCGTTGTATATTCTCTATTGAATTTTCAACACACCAATCGTCAATATCTATTGCCGTAATTTTGGTCGCACCTCGTTTTTCACTCATAATCGCCAAAACACTGGTACCACAACCCATATCAAGTACCGATTTTCCGCTAAAATCGGTCTGTAATAAAAACTGCAACATCATATAAGTCGTTTCATGATGTCCTGTTCCAAAACTCATTTTGGGTTCGATAATAATATCATATTTAGTGTCTGTTTTTGGATGAAAAGGAGCCCGAACCGTACACAAACCATCTACTGAAATGGGATCAAAATTCTTTTCCCACTCTTCATTCCAATTTACTTGCTCAATAGTTCGGAATGAATAAGTTATGAGAAATTCCTCCGATTTTAAAATATAAATCTCATCTAAAATATGTTCATTCCACAAACTTTCTTGAATATAGGCCAAAATCCCTCGTTCGGTATCAACAAAACTCTCAAAACCCCATTCTGCTAACTCAGCCACCAGAATCTCAGAAGCAACTCCCTGAGGTTCTATTTTGAAATCATATTCTATATAATTCATTTGTAATACTTCTTTACTATTTTATACAAGTCTATTTTGAAAATATGATTTGCAGAACATTCTAATATAACTATTTCATATTTAAAATAATACACACAAACCAAATTCGTCTTAAATTTTTAGAACTTATTTGACACTCGATTACCCATTCCACATAAACATTTTGGACAAAGGCTCTAATTTTACAAAAAATAAACCCCTAAAAATCAGATTCTTGCTATTGCTTTTCCCAGAAAAAATATACCGAATCAACGTATAACTAATTAAGAGTAAGTTAAATGATACATCAATCTACTAATAATCAGAAACATAATTAATTTGGATTAATCACATTTTACAAACGACCTATGGAGTAACTCTTTCGAGTATTGAAAATGAAGAAGACATAAACATTGTATTCCTAACTATTTCAACAACGCTAATAGTTCAAAAAAATACAAGTGGGAACTCCTTACTAAAATAACTTTTTTCTTCTCAATTCAAAATTTTGTCCTAGATAAACTTTTCTAACCATTTGATCTTCTGCCAACTCTTCAGGAACTCCCGCTTTGAGAATTCCTCCCTCAAACATAAGATAAGTACGATCAGTAATCGCTAAAGTTTCCTGTACGTTATGGTCGGTGATTAGGATACCAATATTTTTATTTTTAAGCTGTGCAACAATACGTTGAATATCTTCTACAGCCACAGGATCAACTCCTGCAAAAGGTTCATCCAATAGAATAAATTTTGGACTTGTTGCTAATGCTCGTGCAATTTCAGTACGACGTCGCTCACCTCCTGATAATAAATCACCTCGGTTTTTGCGAATATGTCCCAAACCAAACTCTTCAATCAATGAATCGGTTTTCATCTGTTGTTCTTTTTTAGATAACTTGGTCAATTGCAACACACTTTTGATATTGTCCTCAATACTTAATTTACGAAAAACGGAGGCTTCTTGTGCCAAGTACCCAATACCTCGCTGAGCTCTTTTATACATCGGATAGTCAGTAATATTCTCTCTATCAAGATAAATAGTTCCTCCATTGGGTTTAATCAACCCCACAATCATATAGAAAGATGTTGTTTTACCCGCTCCATTAGGCCCTAAAAGCCCAACAATTTCTCCTTGATTTACCTCCAAAGAAACGCCTTTAACAACTTTTCTTCCTTTATAGATTTTGATAATATCATTGACTATTAACTTCATCGTATGTAAAAAATATGCAATAAATTTAATTTTTCGAGCAATACTAATGGTATCTGTTAGAACAATACACTCCAAATAGTACCAAAGCTAACAAACCCCTCGTTTTGGGTAATTTTGCTTTAAATTCGGAGTAAACTATACCAAAAGATAAACTTTCCTGCTTGAATTTTGGTATAAAAAATGGTTAGGATTTAAAACTCAAATCGGTATGGCATTTCATCCAATTCAGCCTCCAAATCCACCCAATCATGCACTTCGCTCACTAAACTATATACCATTGCTTCGGTGAGTATCTTACCTTCATAAATGTCCGTAATGGTCTGCTCGGAAGCATCTTCCTTGAAATAAGTTTCATCACCAAAGAAATCAAATGCCCATTGCTTATAGACGGCAGGATTAGTAGTGATTTGGTCAAATTTAGAAATAATTTCTTCAATTTCAAAATTTTCCTCAGCATTCCACGTTTCTCCATCCAATGACCACAACACGAACGGAATATCAGAATTCGAAAAATTTTTACGAAAATAAGGATGAAAAATCTTCGGTATTTTTTTTTCAAACAACTGACTGTTAGCATCTTTACTATCTTCCGAACTCGCTGACGGCACAATCAGACACGCCTTGTCAAGAAAATAGAACGACAGGGAGATTCCATCTTCATCCTCAAACCCTAAGCCCCATTGAGCCTCGGTGCCGTCATACTCCTCTTGCTTACTCTTGTAGAAGGTGTGGTAGGTTTCAAACTCATATCCACAAATAATCCAATCCATCACAGCTCTGCCACGACAAATCTGTTTTAACGTTTTCACGTTAGGTAATTGCTTTAGGTAGGTTTTACAATTCATTGAACCTTAAAATATTAAATTATGTTTTGAAAATATGATAATGTTTCATTTATAGGATTTTATTCCACTTTTGCCTTACGTTTTTGTTCCTTTTTCAAAACGTAGACTGAAATGAATATACTAATTTCATAAAGTAACATAATGGGGATAGCTACAATAATTTGACTCGCTACATCGGGAGGTGTGATGATTGCAGCTAAAATAAGTACCAAAACAAGTGCATGTCGACGATATTTCCTCATAAAAGTCGGGGTTATGAGTCCTAATTTGGTTAAAAAGTAAATGATAATAGGTAATTCAAATACTAAACCGCACGAAATTACGGATGATCGGACTACCGAAATGTAAGAATTTAGATCAATTTGGTTTGCAACTTCTTGACTAACAGTATATGTTCCTAAAAAATTTATAGAAAGAGGTGCAATCATGTAATAACCAAACAACACTCCCATAAAAAACAACAAGGACGCTATAAAAATGAAACCACTCGCTATTTTTCGCTCATTTTCATATAGCCCTGGACTTATAAATCTCCAAATTTCATACAAAATATAAGGAAAACCAAGAATAACTCCTGCCCAAATAGATGTCCATAAATGCACTGAAAATTGTCCTGCCATTGTTCTATTTTGGATGCTAAAAGGCAGTTTTTCCATGCAGAAATCACTCTCATAATTAAAAAATTGTCCCAATTTACAAAACATTTCGTAGGTAATAAAATCACCTTTTCGAGGTCCAAAAATAATAGTATCGAAAATAAAATCTTTCAAGAAGAACGCCACTACGGCAATGACCAAAACGGCTACAGTGGAGCGGATTAGGTGCCACCGTAGTTCCTCCAAATGGTCTAAAAAAGACATTTCATCTTTTTGCTGTGTCATATAGTTGTTTGAAAATAAAGAGTATAGCTCTCTCCGTTTGATAAATAATGTGCAAATATACGTTTTGTTTTGAATTTTTGGAATTTTTAGAATAGTTTTTTGAAGCAGTACCACTAAAAAATTACTCTAAAAATCCTTTTATATAATTACATCAAATAGAACTTTTTGTTTCCTGATGCCGTTTAAAATACTGACTAAATGCACTTATAGTTTATAAACCATAAGGATGGGATTCTTGCAGAGTCTGTTTATTCATTCTGAACTCATATTTTTCAAAAAATAACTTTTAAAAAGGCGTAATTCATCCCAAGTGTATCTTTCGTTCAAAAGGTCATAGATATATCCTAAGCTCAAATCTTCTTCCTGTTCAAAAACAGTTGTCAGTTCGTCTAGAGCCTGTTCGGATAGCAATTCTGAAATTTGCACCTTATCCATTTCCATTAACTTCATAAGATGTCGATAGATAGTTGCTGTGGTAAACATGCGTTTTTCTGCAACTGCCTCAACAGAAAGCATTTCTTTCCATAATTGATAGGTGATATCATAGGTCGATTCTTTTTCTTTGGTAGCAATTTTTGTTGCCTGATGTGATTGCTCCTCCACAAAAAGTCGTTTTTCTTTCAGCTGTTCTTTTGCTTTTAATATTAAATTTTCACGAATCCTTACCAACGGCGAAAGATTGATGGAAGAATTATTAAATGGCTGTTGATTTTTAGCCAATTGCATCATTTGTCTTGTTTTAAATAGGCTACGTATTACTTCCGAAGTTACACTCTCCAAATCAATAAGTTCCTCGCGAAATTGTTTCACTTTTTTATGAGTTTCAATCTCTTTTTGCACTCGTAAGACTTCATACCAAAGAACCTCTAATCGTGGAAAAAAATAGAGATATGCCTTTTCAAAACGCTCATAGAGGAAGTTAAAATCATAGTCAGTATGTAAGATATGTTTCAACTGTTTGGTAAATTTTTCGGTCAGTATAACCATTTCAACGACCTGATTCATCTGTTCTAATGCCCAGTCTTTATAAAGATTCTTATTTCCCATATCTCCTACATAGCTACCTTTGTGTAAGTTCCAATTTCCTAGCAAATTATCCCATTGAAAACATTGTAAAACGGCATTCTCTAAGTACGCTTTTTCACCACTGACACATGCTTGAGAAAGTTGTTCTGGACTAGCTTTATTTACTGCATACTGAACCACTTCCTCACTATTTTCGATACCATATTTACTAACTTGAGAAAGCAATACCATTCCCTCCATGGAACGCAATCGAGAAAAAGCTACATACAATTGTCCTGGGGCAAACACATGGTCTAAATCTAAAATTGCCTTTTCGAAAGTAAGCCCCTGACTTTTATGTACAGTAATTGCCCAAGCTAACCTCAATGGATATTGTGAGAACGTTCCAAGTCGCTCTTCTTCAATTTCTTTGGTTTGCTCATTAATCTGATAGCGGATATTTTCCCATTCATGTTTTTCAACATTAATGGTTTTTCCTCCATCTAAAAGAACTTCAATCTCACCATCCGAAAGCCTCATCACTGTCCCCATTTTTCCATTAAAAAACAATTTTTCAGGTGATAAGTCGTTTTTAATGAACATAACCCTCGCTCCTTCTTTTAGGTAAATATATTTATCTATAGGATACATATATTCAGGAAAATCACCTACAATCTCTGCCTCAAACATATATTCTTTACTATGTAACTCTCTCATTTCATGATTGTTAATAGCATCAGCTTTGGCATTGTGAGTCGTCAAAGTGATATATTCATTTCGTCTATCCGATCTAAAATTAGGATTTACATAACCTTGTAATAATTCCATATTACTGAAATTCAATTTATTATCTCGAAGATTATTTAGTATGGAAATAAAATCATCATCCGACTGTCGATATATTTTATCCAACTCTACGTATAATAACGGATTTTCAGTAATAACTTTGGACTGAAAGAAAAATATCCCACTGTAGTATGTTTTCAAAACCTCCCATTCTTCGTTTTTGACTACGGGTGGTAGCTGCAATAAATCTCCAATAAACAAAACTTGTACCCCTCCAAAAGGACGTTTGTCTTTTCGAATATTTTGCAACATAAAATCCATAGCATCCAAAACATCGGCACGTAGCATACTCACCTCGTCAATAACCAATAGCTCCAAATGATGAAATAACTGTTGTTTATTTCTTCTCATTTTAAAGTGCTTACGCAATGTCATCCGATTTTCAAAACGCGAATTAGCATAAACCACAGGTGGATTGGACAATGTTGGTAAAAATGACGCAAAAGGCAACTGAAACATAGAGTGAATGGTAACTCCACCTGCATTCAAAGCTGCTATGCCTGTGGGAGCAACCACAATAGTATTTTTATGTGTAGTTTTAATGATTTTGTGCAGTAATGTAGTTTTTCCTGTTCCTGCTTTTCCTGTTAGAAATATATTTTGTGAGGTTTGATTTATTAACGTGAGTATGAGTTCCTCCATAAGGCAACTATTTTGATTGGGGGTAAAGGTAAAAAATCTTTAGAATTTAGGCAAATAAACTTTAACATTCAATCCCCTTGAAATTCAATAGATTAAATGAATCAGTGAAGAGTAAACTTTTACCATAAAACAGTAACAAAATTTGAGAAAGAGTGATTATTTATGCATTCTTGTAGTAAATTATTGGTTTTGCCAACTCATACCAAACTATTTGACACATTCAATCAACAAAAAAAGAAGCCTTACTAAGCTTCTTTCTTTTGTTTAATCTGTTTGATAAAATCTTTTATAAAAACACCTCCTATACCAATCACTATACCTAAAAATGTCCAAATAGCAACTATCATTGGTCGTTTTGGTTTTGAACGCTCATTAGGAACACTCACAGGTTCAATAATAGTGAAAATAGGTTGGTCTTCTTTTACTTTTATCTTTTTGCTTTCTAATTGTTTAGCCAATTCAGAGTATACGCTGAAAGCCAAATTATAATCTGTTTGTAATTGCTGTAAACGAGTTTGAGGTAACGAACTAAAAAGATTTCTATTTTTATCCTGAAACTGAGCCAAAGCAAATTGTTTACTCTTGAAATCTTTCTCAGCTTCTTGATAGCGTTCCTTAATAAAATCTAATTCTTCAACTGCTTTTTGAGTCTTAAATTCAGTAATACTCTCTTGTAATAAATTCTGAGCACTTTGTAACATCTGAGCTGCTGCTAAGGCCTCCGACATTGAGTAAGATAGCATAATCGTACCCTCTTTTTCATTGATTGTAATTGATAATTGACTATCAACGCTATTTAAAATTTCTCGCTCCTTTTGAGATAGTTGTAATACGGTCTTTTGTTCCTCTGAAGTGTTTTCTTCTTCTTTGCTTCCAAACAACAACCCAGGTAAACCTATAGTATATTTTTTTACATAATCCAATATACCAGGTTTTACATGATCCTCACAATAAGTTTTATAGGTAATCTTTTCTGAAATGTTTTCAAAATTCAAAGGAGTTTGTACTAATTTCTTTTTAAACGGAACACTTTGAACCACTTTTGGGTAAACTGTAATGGGAACCTCCTCTGAGGAAGCTCCGCCTAAGCTAATTCCAGCTATAGCCGCAAACCCACCTAATCCTCCTCCAATTGATTTACCATCAGTAGTTTGAGGAATCATCAGTGTAGTTGCGGTATATTCCTTTGACGAAAACAAAGCAACTAAGATTCCTATGATGAAAAATAAGATTGTAACTTTTAAGATATACTTACGAGCATCCCAAAGCTTTCGGATTAACTCCAATAAATCTATTTCATCTTCTTTTTTTTGTTTACTACTTTCCATTTTATTTTGTTATAACGTTATAAATCAATACCCCCATAGTGGTTATGGCTGAAATAATTCCGATGGTTTCTCCTGGTGAAAGTCGTTGACGTTCAGGTTTTGAAGGAACAATAATAATCGCTCCCGGCTTAATTTCTGGATAATTATTGAAAATCAAGGAAATATCTGTAGAACGAATATCACCATTAGCATACATCACATACACGGAACGTTTTTTAGCTCTATCAGAAAACCCTCCTGCTCTGTTCACATAATCACGAAGTGTCATCCCTTTTTGATAGCGAACCAGTGAAGGTGCTAACACTTCACCTCGAATTTCAACAGTTTGTTTTTCAGAGGGAATCAACAGCACATCGGATTCATTAAGAACCAAGTCATATTTACTATGCTTTTTTTCTAATATTTTTTGTAAATTAATTCCTATACGATATTCAGAAACTTTTTTTTCTATCTTTTTTAAAGATTTATCTTGATCACCAATGCTACCAATAGATATCAACTCATCCAAAAACTGCTCTTGCTTGACTTCACTCTCATCTAATTTCTTACGAATTAAAGTAGCTCCCTCAATATACGCATGAGGTGAAAATCCCCCCGCTCTCGCAATTAAATCTGAAATGCGCTCATCTTTGCTTTGTATGCTATACACACCAGGATAAAGTACCTCTCCTTCTATTTTTACGGATTGCATAGGAGTATAACCTTTAAGATAACGCACTGAAACGATGTCGTTGGGTTGTAATATAAAGTCCGAATCGTCTTCTGTTACTTTAAACTCTTGACTTAATTTTTTAAAATTTTGATCGTATGTTTCACGAAAAACGTCAATCGTTGACGCATCAGCTCCTTGTGCCAATCCTCCCGTAAGTACAATAACATCCTTTATAGTCATATTCTCCATAAAAGGAAGATCTTTAGGTTTATTAACAGCTCCTTCTACTTTTACAAAACGACTCATTTGTAAAGAATCCTTAAAAAAGATATGAATACTATCGTTATCTTTAAGAGCTATATTGTGCTTCTGTTCAATCAAATCCTTCACGGAAAAATTGATGGTTTGATAATCAACTCTATTCAAAGTTCTGAAAATCAAACCTCTTTCTAACGAAGCTTCTCTTTTAAGTCCATTGGCTCGATTTAATAAATCAAAAGCTGTCATTCCCTCTTTAAACTCATACGTACCAGGTTGGTAAACAGCTCCTCCAATACTCAATCGGTTTTCGTATTCATCTGTGATTGGATGGATGTTTAATTTATCTCCATTTTGCATTTTAAAATTTGCTATGTTTTCGAACATAACTTCACGAACTTCTCGTTTAGCATCTTTAATACGTTCAACAACCAATGTATTTACAAATGCATCTGATTCGAATCCTCCAAAAAAGGTAACTAAGTTTGCTAAAGTCTCTCCTTCCTTCGTTTCATAAGCTCCTTCTCTTTTTACACGACCCTCAACCCAAATACGATTTATGTAAGGAGGTACAATGATTACATCTTGGTCTTGCAATGTCAAATTGCCTTTTTCCGACCCTTTAATCAGGAAATCATAAACATCAAAAATAGCAACTTGTTTTCCTCCTCTGATTAATTTAATCTCTCGAAATGAACCACTTTCAGTGGGACCACCACAAGCATATAGAGCATTAAGAACTGTAGACAAAGCACTTAGCGAATATGTCCCAGGGACAACAACCTCTCCAATAATATTAACACTCACGGTACGCACCTGAGTGATAGTTACACCTGTATATATTTTGTTATAGCTACCTTCAGAAGCAGAAATTCCAGAATAAATACGCTTTAACTGAGAATTTACTTTCGCTTTAACTTGATTTAATGGCAAGCCTAACACATTAATTTTCCCTACACCATTAACAGATATATTACCTTGATTATCAACAACCTGTTTAAATGAAGTTTCTGTAGCTCCCCAAACTTCAATCAGCAATTCATCTCCTACCCCTACTTGATAAGTTTCAGGAGTTACCATATTGCTATTTGGCGTAAACGAAATTTTAGGATTTTTGAAAAAATTCATTCCAAAAATACTATTCTTATCATTTTTAACCGCTAATGAGTCTTTATTTTCTTGACCAGTAAACCCAATTGCTTCTGAATCAACTCGCTGTGATATTTGTTTCTGGTTAGAAGAAGGCGTTGATGTGGATAACTGCAAAATACGTTGTCTCAACTTATTTGCTTGATTTTCAGACATTCCTCGAGTTCGTACTCCTACAATAAGCTGTTCTAAAGAATAACCTTGATCTTGAGCCTTTTTCCAATAAGCTCTAATTTGCTCATCGGATAAGTTATCTACATTTACTGAAGATATTTGTTGTACATCCATTTCAGTCTGTGCTATAGACACATGAAACGACCCAATAAACAACAAAAAAACAACAAAAAGTTTAATTTTTAACATAATACTTCTATATTTGGCGCAAATATAAAACATATTTTTATAAGAGTAAAAGGGTAACGTTTTTTTTAGCAATAAAATAAAGACTTCAGCATAAAAAATGTTGAAGCCTTTATTCCATAATTTGATTTTGACTATTTCACTTTATTAACATGAAAAGCCACCAACCCATCAATAGGTTTACGTAATACGTTACCTAACTTCAAATTATTTTCTGTAAGCACCTCTTTTAGAATATCTTGCAAATAAAAAGCAATGCTTCCTACAAAATTAATTGGCACTTCATAACGAGCCTCGTATTGCGAAATCCAATGATCAACAAACAGCTGTACTCCATTGCGAACAATATTTCGACAATAGTCGTGTTCCTTATTTTCTACAATGAACTTTGCAAACGTTGCTAAATAACTATTTGGATTCGGAAGTTTATACAAGTGATTTTTGATAACATCTGAGTTTAAATCATACTCTTTCTCAAATTTTTGAGCTAATTCTTTGGGCATTTTATTGAAAAAGTAATCTGTAACCAGACGCTTTCCGTAGAAGTTTCCGCTGGATTCATCCATCAGAATATATCCTAGAGAATCAACTGCTTGAACTAATTTTTCTCCATTCCAGTAGGAGCAATTAGCCCCCGTACCAAGAATACAAACAATAGCCTTATCTTCAGGACGCGTAGTTGCATAAACCGCAGCAAAAGTATCTTCTTTTACATCAATTTTGGCTGTTCTGAAAATAGTTTGCAAAGTACGAGCCATAAACGAAGTCATACGCTCTGTACCGCAACCTGCACCATAAAAATACAATCCTGTAACTTTATCTTTGTTTGAGAATAAGTCATTATTAGTCGTAATACGCTCAATAATGAGTTCCTCTGTCAAAACTTCTGGGTTCAAGCCCAAAGTTTGTGTAAAAAACAATTGCTCTCCTTTGTCATTTAGTGCCGTCCAATCCGCCTTGGTAGCTCCACTATCAACAATTAAAATCATATTTTTCTAATTTATTTATTGAGTAATTAAAAAATTAAGGCTGTTTGACTCCGCCAAACAGCCTTGAAATATACTATTATAAAGAAGCTACGTGCTCTGCCAAATCAACCAATTTGTTAGAGTATCCTGCTTCGTTATCGTACCAAGAAACTACTTTGAAGAAGTTTTTGCTTAATGCAATACCTGCTTTCTCATCGTAGATTGAAGTTCTTTTATCTCCTACAAAATCTTGAGAAACAACAAGTTCGTTAGTATATCCTAAGATACCTTTCAACTCTCCTTCTGATGCTTTTTTCATTGCAGCGTTGATTTCTTCAAGTGAAGTATCTTTTTTAGTACGAACTGTTAAATCCACTACTGAAACGTCAGCTGTTGGAACGCGGAACGCCATACCTGTTAATTTTCCGTTCAATTCAGGAATAACTTTTCCTACCGCTTTAGCAGCTCCTGTTGATGAAGGAATGATGTTGATAAGTGCTGAACGACCACCTCTCCAGTCTTTTTTAGAAGGACCATCAACAGTTAATTGTGTAGCTGTTGTAGCATGAACTGTTGTCATCAAAGCCTCTTCAATTCCGAAAGCATCGTTGATAACTTTAGCGATAGGAGCCAAACAGTTTGTTGTACAAGAAGCGTTAGAAACGATGTTGTCAGTTGGTTTTACTGATTTGTGGTTAACTCCCATTACGAACATTGGAGCATCAGCAGATGGAGCAGAAATAACTACTTTTTTAGCACCTGCATTGATGTGAGCTTGAGCTTTTTCCAATGTAGTAAAAATACCTGTACATTCAGCAACTACAGTAGCTCCAACTTCATTCCATTTCAAGTTTGCTGGGTCTTTTTCAGCAGTGATACGAACCACTTTTCCGTCAACTACCAAGTTTCCGTCTTTTACTTCTACGTTTCCTTTGAAAGTTCCGTGAACTGAATCATATTTTAAAAGATAAGCGATGTATTCTACATCTTGAAGGTCGTTAATCCCTACGATTTCTACATTTGGTCTTTCGTAAACCGCTCTAAACACAAGACGTCCAATGCGTCCGAATCCGTTGATTCCAATTTTTAATGTTGACATAATTATTTTTTTATTTGTTATTAAATTATTTTTTCTGCAATTAGCTATTGGCTTTTGGCTGATAGCCTTTGTATTTCATTTTTTATAGTTTTTCTAATTTTGAAAATGTTTTTCAACAATTGATAATTAATTCCTAATACTCACCATAAAAGGCGGGTGGCTCTATGCCCAAAGCCCGCAGATAAACATAGCCTTGTCCTCGATGATGTATTTCATTTTCAAGTAGATAGATTAAATTTTCAATCAGAGCATAATTATACATTCCAAACATATTGAAAATCTCACGATATTTTTCTTGTGATGTTTCCTTGCCAAATTTTTCAATCAAAGCGGTGGTTTTGTCCCAATGGGCTAAAATTTCAGCTTTGGTTTTTCCGGCATATCCTACAAAATCACAAAATTCAATAACTTGATTTTCAGAAATTTGTTTAATTGATAAATTAACTACATAAAGCAACTCATCAACGATATTTGCAAACGGACGCATTCCACCGATTGAAAAATCAAATAATTCTTTTTCGGGAAACGCTTCTATCACCTTACGTGTCAATCGCCTATTTGATTGCCAATTTGCGATCCATTCTTGGGGCGTGACGATATCTTTACTCACTTTTTCTACTATTTTAATCCTTGCAAATATACGATTTTTAAATGTTAAATTTTCACAAAAAAAACCTTTATATCCTATTTTGTTCTGCTTGTTTTTTTACTCTATTCCATTTTTAGGAGCAATGAGATAGTATCCACTATTACTTAAAGCAACTCCTGAATGGCAACGGGTTATCTATTGATGGTTTTCTTTTGTTTCTTTTTTTACAGAAGACCCTTATCTCTAATCTCTCTATGTATTTTGGAAATATCATCAGGAATTTCTCCTGAAATGAGCCAACGAACATCCAATCCGTTGTGAATTGCCGATTTTATCAAATACGGATTATCGGCAATCAGCTCTCCGAATTTTTGTAAATCTTCTTGAAACTCCATAAAATAATCTTCGTGCATTTTCTTTATCAAAATCAGCAATTTAAATGCTCGGGCAATAACTGCCGTACAAAATTTTTGAGCTTTTTTAAAATTTTGTTCCAAAATATCTTTTTTATGAGTTTCGAGAATTTTACAAATCATTGATAAATTCAACGAAATTTCTCCGAATTTATCTTTGGTTATGCTTACGTGTTCGTTAATCATACCGCTTAACTCACGAACTTCCATATTAAGCACTCCAGACGAATAAACATATTTAGCTCTTCGCTCGATAATTTTCTCTATTTTTTCTTGTGTTTTTTGGCGTTTTTCCTCGACAGATTCCTCACTAACCAACTCAAACAAAAGCCGATTTGCTAAGACCAAATCTTTTTTTAATAATCTGAAAATGAGTTTATCTTTTTCTGCTGACGATAAGTGACTTATCGCCTCTTTTAACTCTTTAGGTATAGTCATTCTTATTAGATTTCAAAAACTGTGTCTGCTTCTATTTCTAAATTCGGGAAAATCACCGAAATAAAAAACATCGCCTTCAAAAATAGGTTTAAGTAGTCCATATTTGTTATCTTCCAAAACATACACAAAAATGGCTTTTTCAGTAGAATGAACTACCCAACATTCCTGAACATCAACCTCTCTTCGTATAACTCGTAAAAATCTTGCCCTTGAAAAGTTCTACTTTTTCCTTCTATTTTCAAAGTGAATAATCAGTTTAGGTATAAATCCCGTTTGGTTCCAATTGCCATAAACTTGTGATTTCCATAATATTTGTGTTTTTTGATTACTTAAAACTCAAAAATTGAAAACAACTTTTCAAGGGCAATGATTTTGTATTATACGCTCATAATCTCTGCTACGCGAACAAGTTCCATATCTAACTTGCTTCCACCTTTGATGGCTTTTTCGAGCGGTGTTAAATCTATAACATCGTTATTTACTCCAACCATATAGTTTGATTTTCCTTCTAAAAGAGTTTCTACGGCTTTCACTCCCATACGACTGGCAAGAACACGATCATAGCACGAAGGAGCTCCTCCACGTTGCATATGCCCTAAGATTGCCACACGGATATCAAATCCAGGGTGTTTGCTCTCCACGTATTCTTTCAATTGGAATACATTTTTCCCCGATTTGTCCCCTTCAGCAACAATAATGATATTCGAAGTTTTTCCTTTAGCATATCCTTTCTCTATATCAGCTAACAATTCTTCGGCTGTAGTATTTTCCTCTGGGATTAAGATTCGTTCAGCCCCTACTCCAATACCTGTATTCAGTGCTATAAACCCTGCATCGCGTCCCATCACCTCAATAAAAAACATACGATCATGGGAACTTGCCGTATCGCGGATTTTATCAATAGCCTCAACAGCTGTATTTAAAGCTGTATCGTACCCCAACGTATGGCTAGTTCCATAGATGTCGTTATCAATGGTTCCAGGAATTCCCATCACTGGAAAATTAAATTCTTCATTGAACAACAACGCTCCTGTAAAAGAACCATCCCCACCGATAACAATTAACGCATCTGCTCCTGATTTTTTTAAATTTTCATAAGCTTTTTTACGTCCCTCGGGAGTTCTAAACTCTTTAGAACGAGCTGATTTCAAAAATGTTCCTCCTTTGTTAATAGTATCACGAACGCTACGAGCATTCAACTCAACAAAATCGCCCTCTATCATTCCCTGATAGCCACGATACACACCTAATACTTCTACGTTGTGATATGCACACGTACGCACTACAGCACGAATGGCTGCATTCATTCCAGGAGCGTCTCCCCCTGAAGTCAATACTGCTATTTTTTTTACTGACATTGTCTTATTTATTTTTTATTTTCTATTCTATTTTTTGGGACGTAAAGTTACAGTTTTTTTCTTAAATATAAGATATTTTTTTCTTCTTTTTTCTCGAAAACGTTTTCCAAATCTAGGTTATTTATCAAATAACATATAAAAAGCTGCCTTTACAGACAGCTTTTAGAATTTATTTATTTTTATTGTGCTTGTTGATTTAGCATAATAGGCATTGCCAACATAAGCACTTTCTCTCCTACATCCAACCCATCAAGAGGAGTCAAAATTCCTGCCCTATTAGGATACGACATTTCGAGCATCACCTCGTCCGATTCTAAATTATTCAACATTTCAATCAAAAAACGGGAATTAAATCCAATTTCTATATCATCCCCTTGGTAGTCACATGCGAAACGTTCTTCAGCTCGGTTACTATAATCAACATCTTCAGCTGAAATTTGCAGATCAGACCCTGCAACTTTCAATCGAATTTGATGTGTGGTTTTGTTGGAAAAAATAGAAACCCGACGTGCTGAACCTAAAAACTGTAATCTGTTTACAGTTAATTTATTAGGATTCTCTTTCGGAATTACTGCATCATAATTTGGATATTTTCCATCAATCAATCGGCAGATAATTTCCATATCATCAAAAGAGAATTTTGCATTACTTTCGTTATATTCAATCGTAACCTCCGATTCGCTTCCTGCTAAAATTCCTTTTAACAAGTTTAGAGGTTTTTTAGGCATAATAAAATCGGAACTTTCCGTTGCTTTGATATCCGTACGTTGGTATTTTACCAATTTGTGAGCATCCGTTGCCACAAAAGTCAAGCCCTCATCATTAAATTCAAAGAATACACCACTCATTGTCGGACGCAAATCATCATTTCCGACAGCAAAAATGGTTTTCTGAATAGCGGTAGCTAAGATATCTCCTAATAAACTTACTTTACTTGCTTCTGGTAAACTAATTGGTTTAGGAAAATCTTCGGCGCTGAAATAAGTCAACTGATAATTACCATTTGTTGTGCTGATTTCAATCTGGTTTCCTTCTTTCACAATGAAAGTAAGAGGTTGTTCAGGAAATGCTTTTAGTGATTCAATCAATAATTTAGCAGGAACGGCAATACTTCCTTCTGAATCAGACTCCACTTCCAAAGTACCTTTTACGGTGGTTTCCAAATCCGATGCTGAAACAGTCAAAAGATTAGGACTTAGTTCAAACAGAAAATTATCAAGTATCGGCATGGTGTTATTGCTATTAATAACTCCACCTATGACTTGTAATTTCTTCAATAAGTACGAACTTGATACAATGAATTTCATATTCTTACGATTTTTATTTTTCTTCCTTCCTCAGAAGGATGCTTTTTCATTACAGTATAATTTTAGCGACAAAAGTACTCAAAAAAAATATTTCTTCAAAAAAATATTTTATTATAAACTGAAAAAAATATTTTTTTGAAGAAATATTTTATTAAATCATTGATTTTCAAAATATAAAAATTATATCACGAAACCATAGATTTTCATTAACTTCTCAGACCTTACAGAAAAAATTTATAAATCAAAAAGGCTATCCGTTTTTTATAGGACAGCCTATTCATTCACACTATCTTCTGAGAATTTATTTTTTCAATACTTCAGCTACTTTCTCCCCAATTTTAGCTGGTGAGTCTACAACATGAATACCGCATTCTTTTAAAATACGTTTTTTAGCTTCAGCAGTGTCATCAGCACCTCCTACAATAGCTCCTGCATGTCCCATTGTTCTTCCTTTTGGAGCGGTTTCTCCAGCGATGAACCCTACAACAGGTTTTTTATTTCCGTTAGCTTTAATCCAACGGGCTGCTTCCGATTCCAACTGTCCTCCAATTTCTCCAATCATTACGATACACTCTGTTTCAGGGTCGTTCATTAAAAGTTCAACAGCTTCCTTAGTGGTTGTTCCGATAATTGGGTCACCTCCAATACCAATAGCCGTGGTAATCCCTAAACCTTGACGTACGATTTGATCTGCTGCTTCATAGGTTAAAGTTCCTGATTTTGAAACGATTCCTACTTTTCCTTTTTTGAAAATGAACCCGGGCATAATGCCTACTTTAGCTTCTTCAGGAGTGATAACCCCAGGACAGTTTGGCCCAATTAAACGACAGTCTTTATCTTTAATATAGTCCGATACTTTAATCATATCTGCAACAGGAATCCCCTCTGTGATAGTAATAATCACTTTGATTCCTGCATCGGCAGCTTCCATAATGGCATCAGCAGCAAATGCAGGTGGAACGAAAATGATTGAAACATCTGCTCCCGTTTCTTTAACAGCTTCTCTCACTGTATTGAAAACAGGTTTTCCTAAATGTACCTGCCCACCTTTGTTAGGAGTGATACCTCCCACTACGTTTGTTCCGTACTCAATCATCTGTTCAGCATGGAAAGTTCCCTCGCTTCCAGTGAATCCTTGTACAATTATTTTTGAATTTTTATTAACTAATACGCTCATGTTTTTTTATTTAGTATTTCGCAAAAGTAAATATTTCTTTCGAAAATAAAAAATTATTTGTGCAGAAAAATCAAGAATACTGAATTTTAATTTTACAAGATAGGAGTTTACAACTGATGGTGTGTGATTGATTTAAAAAGTAACCTCGGTTCTTGTGCCGTCATAGGCAATTGCATAAACTATTACATTTGTTGCCGCTGTATTTTTAAAATCGAATGAATTTTTGTTGGTCGCATAAATCAAATCGTTATTACTGTAAACTTCATAAGCAACCACATTTTTATATCCAATGGTGGTCACTGTCGTCCCTCTTCTGGTAGCTGTCCCTTTAATAACGGAGGATTGGTCTCTGAAATATGTCCAATTGCTATCGCAAATATATTCTATCTTATCCGTTATTGGAGGAAGTCCTAAAACATTGATTTCTTTTCTGATTTGATCAACATACTCTTGCGTCACAGTCAATTGTCGGGTAGCATAATCTTTAATTGATTTATCAACAGGTTTATAGAATCCCCATTTTTCAAAAAAAGAAATAAGATTCATTCCCGCCATTTCAGAGGCTATTTTGGTGAAATCTACTTGATATTCTCCATCTTTCAAGGTCGGTTTTAAATCAATTGTTCGCATTTTCTCATAGAATCGTGCGTAAAAAGTAGGATCATTTTTCACTCTTGAAAAGTATAAATTTAATTGCCAGAAAGGTATTAAACGGCAGAATACATCTGGAATTTCACAATTTGGCACATCTGGAATCAAACCTATGTTGTAAGCCTTTTCATAACGGTTATTATAACCACCCTCGCCTTGCATGGATTCTACTTCCAAACGTGTTGGAGAATTCCAAGCGGTTTGGATATTCATAGGGTTCATATTTACGGAAACTTCGGTCATACCAATCCACTGAAAAACAGGAGGTACTTGATGAGCATGTCCAATTTCGTGTGCTACCCCCCAAATGTTATTCCCTGTTTTCAAAACATCGGGATTACAAACCGTTGACATAGTACTTTCGTGATAGGAAGTCCTATATGCCGTACAATACATGTAAGAGTGATACATCACTTGAAAATAAGCTCTATTGGTCATGGCTCTCTCGCCTATAGTTCCTGCAAAAATATGGGTTTGACGCACAATTTCATCATAAATATCAATCAATTCCTTTCCTTTAGAAGTTGCGTATGCCTTGTAACTTTCGGTCGGATAGCACAAATGAGCATGTTCTCCAATTACATCAAAATACTTATTAGTTGCCGCGCTTATCAAACGATTCCAATCATTAACCGCAGTATGTTTTGTTTTATCGTAGTATCCATTGACATTCCCTGTTGCAAAATGTATTTTAATTCTGGGTGCTGTTGCATAGTTAGGAGTTTGGTACTGTAAATAGATAAGTCCCTTTGAACCTGCTTTTATTTTGTTAACACCTTCATACAAGGGATGATATGAAGCTTGGTCAAAACCATCTCCCCCTGGTTTATCCAAGTTCATTATTTTAATTTGTAGCTTTTGACCCTTGGTTTCTCCTACAAAAACAACCAAATCTTCTCCTTCGTTCACGGAAATTCCCGTTGGATTATCAAGATTACTATAGGCATATTGCATACGATTTTTAGCCTTTATTACATTTGGATCAGCCCAAGCTCTATATTCATGTATGCGAAATTCTGACTGATATTGATTGTTTTTAATTTGCATAGCAATATTCTTATAAAATGTATTGCTAATACTTTGAATCTCTTGCTCGGTAATTCCTTCTTTAAGTTCCGAACAAGTTATATCTTTAAATATGGAAAGAGCATCAAAATTACTGGTTCTTTTAGCATAGAATTCAATTTCTGCAGCAGATGCAAATCCTGCCCCATTGCCTTGTCCCGATTTAACAACGAGCTTAAACGACTTTGCTCCTACAATGGTTGCACCGAAGTTCACTCGACTCACAGCCCCTGTACCACCAAAATCAACATCTTTAACTTTTGTATATTCGTATTTCTTCTCCGTACTAACCCAAATTTCTACCTCTTTAAAATGACCATTCGAGCTATTGGTTCTCGGGTAATACATCATATAATCCACGTCCTTTGCACTTTCCAATGCTAATTCGATGGTAATCGGAAAATAATTAGAAGCTCTGTTGTCCCACGCCGAATGATATATCTCAGCATCTGAACCCCCTTTGAAATTTCCATCAAAGACCTTTTCAATCTCGGAACCCTTCTGAAAAGAAGACGCAGAACCTGTAACTATTTTCAACTTCAAATCATTTTCTATGCTATCCGGATTTGGATATATACCAAGCTGGGTTACCAAAAAATTGTAAGTTACTCGTTCTCCTATTAATTGTAAAGTTGCTGAACGCTCTCCTCCCTTATTTGAGACTGTTGCAATTTTAAACCCTCCTTTTTCCTTTACGGCTGTTAGCCATGAAGCAGCTTCCGTTGGCACTACAATTCGCCAATTCGATACATTTGTTTGTACTTCAATAAACTCAAAAGACGCTTCTCTAGAAACTTCTATGGAATCTTTAAGGGTAAAGTAAGGCGTTTCCTCTACTTCCTTTTTACATCCAACAGTGAGTATTGCTGTAAATGTAAAAAATAACAATGTTTTTATCAATTTTATTCTCATTTCTACGTTAGTTTTCGACAAAAGTATCAAATATATTTTTCTCTTACAATGCTTTGATAAAATATGTTGAACAGAAAATAATCAAACAGGAAACACTTCGATATAAAACAGTTTTGCTCACTGAGAGCGAATATCAAACAGAAAAGTGTAAATATGTATATGATAAAAGCTACATAAAAAAATCTTAAAAAATTTCTTCTTTTTATTTTTAATTTAGTAACTTTGTAGAGTTTTAGAACCAAAAAATCGTTTAATATAAAATAAAAGAATACAATGAATTACAGAATTGAAAAAGACACAATGGGTGAAGTAAAAGTTCCTGCCGACAAATATTGGGGAGCTCAAACCGAACGCTCACGCAACAATTTTAAAATCGGTGCACCTGCTTCAATGCCTATTGAAATTGTTCGCGGTTTCGCTTATCTAAAAAAAGCTGCTGCTTATGCAAATTGCGATCTAGGTGTACTTCCTATTGAAAAGAGAGATGCCATTGCACAAGTTTGTGATGAAATTTTAGAAGGAAAATTAGATGACCAATTTCCGCTTGTAATTTGGCAAACGGGTTCCGGAACGCAGTCAAATATGAACGTAAACGAAGTAATTGCGAACCGTGCACAAGTACTTTCAGGCGGGAAAATAGGCGAAGGTGATCCTGTTTTAAAAGCAAATGATGACGTAAACAAATCGCAATCTTCAAACGATACTTTCCCAACAGGAATGCATATTGCTTGTTATAAAATGGTGGTTGAAAAAACTATCCCTGGCGTAGAACAACTTCGCAACACCTTAAAAGCTAAAGCTGAAGCCTTCAAAGATGTAGTAAAAATTGGACGTACTCACCTTATGGACGCCACACCACTTACCTTAGGACAAGAAATTTCAGGATATGCAGCTCAATTGGATTATGGACTTAAAGCCCTTAAAAATACATTGGCTCATCTTTCTGAATTAGCCTTAGGTGGAACTGCTGTAGGAACAGGTCTCAATACTCCAAAAGGATACGACGTGAAAGTAGCTGAATACATTGCTAAATTCACAGGACATCCATTTGTTACAGCTCCTAACAAATTTGAGGCTTTAGCATCGCATGATGCAATTGTGGAAGCTCATGGAGCTTTGAAACAATTAGCGGTTTCTTTGAATAAAATTGCAAATGATATTCGTATGTTGGCTTCTGGGCCTCGTTCAGGAATTGGAGAAATATTAATCCCTGAAAATGAACCTGGTAGTTCTATCATGCCAGGAAAAGTAAACCCTACACAGTGTGAAGCACTTACAATGGTTGCTGCTCAAGTTATGGGTAATGACGTTGCTATTTCCGTTGGAGGAGCTCAAGGTCACTACGAGTTGAATGTCTTCAAGCCTTTGATGGCTTCAAACTTCCTGCGTTCAGCAGAATTATTAGGAGATGCTTGTGTGTCATTTGACGAACATTGTGCACAAGGAATTGAACCTAATCACAGACGTATCAAAGAGTTAGTCGATAATTCTTTAATGTTGGTTACCGCTTTAAATACAAAAATAGGATATTACAAAGCTGCTGAAATTGCTCAAACAGCACACCGAAACGGAACTACTCTGAAACAGGAAGCCGTTCGTTTGGGATACGTAACCCCTGAGGATTTTGATGCGTGGGTAAAACCAGAAGATATGGTAGGTAGTCTAAAATAAAATTTAAACTCAGAAAACAAAAGAGGCTGTCCTTTTCGGACAGCTTCTTTTCAAATTATCAGCTCTAAAAATATTGTTTAGCACGTTTTACTTTATTTGGCTATTAAATATAGTTTTTGTACACTTGGCAGAAAAATAAGAGATGGATTGTCCAATTTGTAAAAGCAAAAACAAAATAAAAAATGGAATTATCAAAGGTGTATTGTACGGATTATTGGAAAAGCTACAAAGAGTTTATCCCTGCTGAAAAGCATCTGCAAACTAAAAGGAAACTTATACTGTTGAAAGTTACAACAGCAGAATTCGGCATTATTTAGCCCGATTTAGAAGAAAAACCAAATGTTACACAAAACAATTATATATGATGATTTACAGTTTAAAATTATTAATGCTTAAACTAAACAATGAACTATCTATACTTAATTACTAATTCCAAACAAATAATATTAAATAATATCAAATAAAAATACAGTTATAAAAATTAGTTCAAATTCAAAAAAATATATATTTTTGTGGAATAATATAATTAAATCTTAGTTTAGTATGAAGAAAATAGCTATTTCTATCGTTGTTTTATTGACATTTCAACTGGGTATGGCTCAGTTAAAAACACCAAACGCGAGTCCTAAATCATCAATAAATCAGACTATTGGACTTACGGAAGTACAGATAACTTACGCTCGTCCGTCAGTGAAAAACAGGGTTATTTTCGGAGATTTGGTTCCATACGGAAAAATTTGGCGTACTGGAGCTAATGCTGCTACGGTTATTGAGTTTTCTACTCCAATAACTTTTGGAAATACAGAAGTCAAAGCTGGAAAATATGCTCTTTATTCTGTGCCTGACACCAACCAATGGAAAGTATTTTTATATGCTGACTCAGAATTATGGGGAGCTCCAGGTAAAAATTTCGATCAAGGAAAGGTAATTGCAGAATCTGTTGTCAAACCATTAACTATAAACCCCAAAGTAGAAACTTTTACGATTGGTTTTGATGAAATTCGTAATAATGATGCCATGCTTACCCTTGCATGGGATAATATCTTAGTAAAAGTCCCTATCAAAGTGAATACCCGACAAGCCGTAATCGAAAGTATAGGAAAAACAATGAACGGTCCAACAGCAAGTGATTATCACAGAGCTGCTATGTTCTATTTTGAAGAAAATATAGATTTAGACAAGGCTTTGGAATGGTCATCAAAAGCGGTGGAACTTAACCCTACAGCTTATTGGGTACAAAAACTAAAATCTGATATCCAAGCAGCCAAAAAAGATTATAAAAATGCTATCAAAACTGCTGAAATAGCTTTGGAAAGAGCTCAAAAAGCAGGAAATGATGGTTATGTAAAGGCTATACAAGAAAATATAAATGCTTGGAAAAAGAAGTAAAAACAATTGAAATCGTAGAAAGGCTATCCGCAAACTTTTTGGGGTAGCCTTTTTTATTGCTACTCCTCCCCCACTTTATTACGCTACATTTCTTTATGTGATAATCAAATTTGAGAACCTTTTCCGTTTGCCCACCCAATTGCGTTTCCTAATTATTTTTATATCTTTGCACAAAAAATAAGCAAAATTATGAGTGCAATAGTTGCCATTGTGGGTCGCCCAAATGTAGGGAAATCTACTTTTTTTAATCGACTAATAAAACGCCGTGAGGCGATTGTTGATGCTGTGAGTGGAGTTACACGTGATCGTCATTACGGGAAAACGGATTGGAATGGAGTTGAATTTTCTGTTATTGATACAGGAGGATATGTTTTAGGGAGCGACGATTATTTTGAAAAAGAAATAGATAAACAAGTTACTTTAGCCATTGATGAGGCTGATGCCATTATTTTCATGGTGAACGTGGAAGATGGCGTTACAGGAATGGATGAAACAGTGGCTGATTTGCTTCGAAAGTCAAAAAAGCCGATTTTTGTAGCTGTAAATAAAGTAGATAGCAACAATCGAGTGGCTGATTCACACGAATTTTATGCCTTTGGTTTTGAAAATGTGTATACACTATCCAGTTTAAATGGAAGTGGCAGTGGTGAGTTATTGGACGACCTGGTAAAGGTACTTCCTATTAAAGAAGGTAATGAAGAAACAGAGCAATTACCCCGTTTTGCAGTGGTTGGACGACCTAATGCAGGAAAATCATCATTTATCAATGCATTGATTGGAGAGGATAGATATATAGTTACAGACATTGCAGGTACCACACGCGATGCAATTGACACAGAGTACAACCGATTTGGATTCAAATTTAATTTGGTTGATACAGCGGGTATCCGTCGCAAATCAAAAGTAAAGGAAGATTTGGAATTTTATTCCGTAATGCGTTCTATTCGAGCCATAGAACATGCCGATGTGTGTATACTGATGATTGACGCAACACGTGGGTTTGAAGGTCAAGACTCTAATATTTTTTGGTTAGCGGAACGGAACCGAAAAGGAATCGTTATTTTGGTAAATAAATGGGATTTGGTTGAAAAACAAAATAATACGATGAAAGAGTATGAAGCAATCATACGTAAAGAAATTGCTCCATTCACTGATGTACCCATTATTTTCATCTCAGCACTGAGCAAACAGCGTATTTTCAAAGCTATTGAACAGGCTGTGGAAGTTTATAAAAATCGTTCAAAGCGTGTTCAAACCTCAAAGCTAAACGAAATTATGTTACCTCTGATTGAAAGTTATCCACCACCTGCCATCAAAGGTAAGTATATCAAAATTAAATATTGTATGCAATTACCTACACCAATGCCTCAATTTGTGTTTTTTGCCAATTTGCCTCAGTATGTAAAAGAACCTTACAAACGATTCATTGAGAATAAATTACGCGAAAACTTCGATTTTAGAGGAGTTCCAATTGATATTTACTTCAGACAAAAATAGTCATATCATATTGATAAAAAAGCCGAAAGTGTAATACTTTTCGGCTTTTTTGTTACTTCTTTAAAAGGAAATCTTACAATTATTTAAACTCTTTTTCGTAGCGTTTACGGTCGTTTTCGTTTAGGTAGATTTTACGCAAACGTATTGATTTTGGCGTAACTTCCACGTATTCATCCTTTTGAATATATTCCAAAGCTTCTTCCAAAGAGAATTTAATAGCAGGAGCAATACGCATTTTGTCGTCCGCACCCGCTGAACGTATGTTAGTGAGTTTCTTGGTTTTAGTAACGTTTACCACCATATCATCACCACGTGAATTTTCACCTATTACTTGTCCTTCGTACACATCTTCGTTCGGGTCGATGAAGAATTTCCCTCTATCTTGCAGTTTATCAATAGAATATGGGATAGCTTTTCCGTTTTCCATAGAAATTAACGAACCATTGATACGCCCTGGTATTTCGCCTTTGTAAGGTTGGTATTCCAAGAAGCGATGTGCCATAATAGCTTCTCCGGCAGTAGCGGTAAGTATCTGATTACGAAGACCTATAATCCCTCGTGATGGAATGATGAACTCAATAACCATTCGTTCGCCTTTCGGGGTCATTGACAACATTTCACCTTTACGGAGAGTTACAAACTCTACAGCTCTTCCTGATAGGTTTTCAGGTAGGTCGATAGTCAATTCTTCAACGGGTTCACATTTCACGCCGTCGATTTCTTTTATAATTACCTGTGGCTGACCGATTTGTAATTCATAACCTTCACGACGCATCGTTTCGATAAGTACTGAAAGATGCAATACACCACGTCCGAAAACCATAAATTTGTCGGCACTATCGGTAGGCTCTACGCGAAGAGCAAGATTTTTCTCCAATTCTTTCTCCAAACGCTCCTTAATATGGCGTGAAGTTACGAATTTTCCTTCTTTTCCGAAGAAAGGAGAATCGTTGATAGTGAATAACATACTCATTGTAGGCTCATCAATGGCGATGGTAGGCAAGGCTTCCGGATTTTCAAAATCGGCAATGGTGTCGCCGATGTCAAAACCTTCTAGCCCTGCGATGGCACAGATGTCACCCGCTTGTACTTCGTCGATTTTTTTACGTCCTAATCCGTCAAAAGTATGTAGCTCTTTAATTTTTGATTTTGTGATAGTTCCGTCGCGTTTTACCAACGAAACATTCATTCCGCTTTTTAGCACACCACGTTGCAAACGCCCGATAGCAATTCGACCTGTAAAAGAAGAATAGTCTAATGAAGTGATAAGCATTTGTGTGGTTCCTTCCTCTACTTTGGGCGATGGAATATGTTTGATAACCATATCCAAAAGCGGGTCGATAGAATCGGTTTGGTTTTTCCAATCTTCTGACATCCAATTATTTTTGGCAGAACCATACACGGTAGGGAAATCCAACTGCCATTCTTCGGCACCGAGTTCAAACATTAGGTCGAACACTTTTTCGTGAACTTCATCAGGGGTACAATTCTCCTTATCTACTTTGTTTACAACCACGATAGGTTTGAGTTTCATTTCGATAGCTTTTTGAAGCACGAAACGCGTTTGTGGCATTGGACCTTCAAAAGCATCTACCAAAAGAAGAACTCCGTCCGCCATATTAAGCACACGTTCCACCTCACCACCGAAATCGGCGTGTCCTGGGGTGTCTATGATATTGATTTTTGTTCCTTTATAATTCACGGAAACATTTTTAGAAAGAATAGTAATTCCGCGTTCGCGTTCAATGTCGTTGTTGTCCAAAATCAATTCTCCCGACTCTTGATTTTCTCTGAACAACGCACAGTGGTGTAGTATTTTATCTACCAAAGTGGTTTTTCCGTGGTCAACGTGGGCAATGATTGCGATGTTTTTGATTTGTGTCATATAGTAAAGTAATAATTTTTCAGGCGACAAAATTACAAAAAAAGTATGTGTTTACAACAAAAGATGAAAAAAAATCAAATAAGAGATTAAAAACATAAATAAATACAACGTTTAGAGAGATTTTGTACAATTTTATGATTTGATTTTCAATAATTGTTTCCAAACCCCTTTCCATCGATAGTTGCGAATCCACTGACCTTGTTTGTAGGTTACCAAATATGGCTGTTTTTCACGTTTAGCATTAAAATAACCTTGTAGATAATCTTTAAAAAGTTGCCATTTTCTTTTTTTCGATGCTAATTTAGCAGAAGCTAAGAGTGATAACCAAAATCCATAGCGGAGGCGATAGAAAACACCGCCTTGTAGCAGACGAGCTTGGAGAGTGTAACTCGTTCCTGTAGGTTTTAAATGTTTGACTTTCAGTGATGAATCAGTACATACTTCCCATCCGAAATAACGAGCAAGTAACTCGTCGATAGTGTCCCAACCCATAGCAGGAGGCAGTCCACCTATGTTCGAAAAACAATCTTTCCGATATGCTTTTAAAGCTCCTCGTAAATGATCCCTGTTGGTCAGATTTTCTAATTCCCAAGTGCCGTTTTTTTCAATATAACAAAATCCTCCGCACATGCCTAATTGTGAGTTTTCAAGGAAATGTCGTTGTAGAGTAGCTAAATAATCTGTAGGAAACACTAAATCTGCATCAAACTTGCAAATTATATCAATATCTTTGCGCAAAAAAGGTAGTCCTGTATTGAAGGTTTGTACTACTTTGCTACCAGGAAGGTGTTTTCCTGTATTTTCTTTGCGAATAACTTCTAAAATAGGATTTTTCCGACGTATTTTATCTAAAATTAATGGGGATTCATCCGTTGAAGCGTCATCTACTACGATAATTTGTGTTGGTAATAGCGTTTGACTAAACAATGATTCCAAAGTTTGTACAATGTAATTAGCTTCGTTATGAGCGGGGATGATAATACCAAAATTCATAGACTATATGTAAAATAACTTCGTAATATTTTATTAATCAATAGTGTCATGCTCAATAATATAAACATCCTCATTGTCGTGTTTCAGGTAGTACTCTTCTCGTCCCAAACGTTCACGACCTTCATCGGTATCTAAAATCAATAACATTTCTTTATCTTTTTCAATTTCCTTTTGTAGAAACTGTTTTTGTCGATTCAATTTATGAATTTCCTTATTCAATTCACGGTGTGTGAGTAAAGAATTAGAATCAAAAAAAGCCATCCAAAAGAAAAAACAAAACAGGATAAAGACATACAGTCTATATCCTTTGAGAAATGAAATGTATTGAAAAATAGTTTTTTTCATTTAATTTGCTAAGATGCGATTATGTACAATGGTTTTAATGATGTCAATAGCTACGAAATTACGTCTATTATTAGGTATTATAATGTCTGCATATTCTTTTACTGGTTCAATAAACTTCAAGTGCATCGGTTTGAGAGTGGTTTGATAGCGGTTCAACACCTCTTCTACATCGCGTCCTCGTTCGGTAATGTCACGTTTAATACGTCGGATAAGTCGTTCATCAGGGTCGGCATGTACATAAATCTTAATATCGAACAACTCACGGATATCAGCACGTGAAAAAATTAAAATTCCCTCTACAATGACTACTTTAGTTGGTTTTATCAGTACCGTTTCGCCTGTTCTGTTGTGTTCAACGAAAGAATAGACGGGACTTTCCACTGGTATTCCTGATTTTAGAGATATCAAATGTTGTTTTAGTAAATCAAAATCGATAGAATCGGGGTGATCAAAGTTTGTTTTTACCCTTTCGGTATAAGGCAAATGACTCATTTCCCGATAGTAAGAATCCTGTGAAATGACACTTACTTCTTGGGATAATTCACTAACAATTTGATTTACAACGGTTGTTTTTCCACATCCCGTTCCTCCTGCAATTCCTATAATGAGCATCCTTTTATATTTTAGTTTACACGTATGATTTTAGCTCCTAAGGAACGTAATCGTTCATCGATATCTTCGTAACCTCGGTCAATTTGTTCAATGTTATAGATAATTGATGTTCCTTTGGCAGAAAGTGCTGCGATAAGCAAGGCAATTCCAGCACGTATGTCGGGTGAAGTCATCAATGTGGCTCGTAAGGGTGATTTGAAATCGTTACCTATGACAGTAGCCCGATGCGGGTCACACAGAATAATTTTTGCCCCCATATCAATAAGTTTATCAATGAAAAACAAGCGACTTTCGAACATTTTTTGGTGAATAAGTACCTCCCCACGAGCTTGGGTAGCAACTACTAAAACGATACTCAGTAAATCAGGCGTAAATCCAGGCCAAGGAGCATCAGCAACTGTCAGAATAGAGCCATCAATATAACTTTGAATTTCATACCCATCTTTGTGGGCAGGAATATAAATATCATCACCTTGGCGCTCTAATTTAATACCTAACTTACGAAATACGTTGGGAATCAATCCTAAATGCTCCCAGCCTACGTTTTTAATTGTAATTTCGCTTTGAGTCATAGCTGCAAGTCCAATCCAGCTACCTATTTCAATCATGTCCGGTAGTATGGTATGTGTGCATCCCGATAGTTTTTCTACTCCGTTGATAGTAATAAAATTAGAACCAATACCTTGAATGTCAGCCCCCATATTGTTTAACATACGACACAGTTGTTGTACGTAGGGTTCACAAGCGGCATTGTAAATCGTGGTAGTTCCTTTAGCTAAGACTGCTGCCATAATTATATTCGACGTTCCCGTAACCGAAGCCTCGTCTAATAGCATATCCATTCCTGTGAGTCCATTTGCTTTTACGCTATATATGTGATTGTCAGAATCATATTTGAAGTCAGCTCCTAATTTTATAAACCCTTCAAAGTGGGTATCTAAACGTCTTCGACCTATTTTGTCACCTCCTGGTTGCGGAATATATGCCACACCAAAACGTGTTAAAAGAGGCCCAACAATCATTATAGACCCTCGTAAACTTTGTCCTTCAGAGTGAAATGCCATGGATTCCAAGTAGTTGATATTGATTTCATCGGCTTGGAAACTATATGATCCTTTTCCTAATTTTTGAGTTTTCACTCCTAAGTTTTCAAGTAATGACATCAATTTATTGATGTCTAAAATATCTGGTATATTGTGAATGGTCACTTTTTCATCGGTGAGCAGTACAGCACATAAAATCTGTAGTGCTTCATTCTTAGCACCTTGTGGAGTAATTTCACCCTTAAGCTGATGCCCCCCTTCAATTTTAAAAATTCCCATACTTATTTTGTTTTTTTATGATTTGTAGCTCCTTTTTTATTGTTTTGAGATGTATTTTTTCTGGTCAGATTCTGTTTTGTTTTAATCAATTCCTGACTGGTTGTTAAATCTTCTTTATCTTGCTTTAAATCAATCTGCCCATTGCTTAATTCATACAGATGTTGGAAGATTACTTCGTCCTCAACAGTTTCTTTATTCCAATTTAAGTAACTTTTTTTCATATGATTCGCTATTGAGAATTTCAATGCTGTTTTTAAATCACTTTCTTCCCAACGCACACAAACATCAATCATTTTTTTGATATTGTTACCGTAAAAACGATATTTTGGATGACTTTGGGGGTAGTTCAATCTGTCAGGGTGTCGTACTAAAACAGCTTCTGTTGGACGTTCAAAAGGAGAATCTACATCCAGCTGAAATCCAGACATGATGAAAAGTTGATCCCATAATTTATGTTGGAAGTCAGGCACATCTCTTAAATGTGGATTTAGATTTCCCATTACTGCAATAATTCCTTTGGCGGTATTGTTGCGTTCTTCTCGGTCTTCGATATGAATTGCCTTCTCAATCATTTTCTGGATATGTCGACCATATTCAGGAATGATTAAAGGGGTACGTTCTGTGTTATATTCTAAGCTCTCCAAAATTATTTAGATGTTTTAATTTTAAATGATTTAATAGTCCTACTAAGGTACTTATTTTCTAGTGTTTTTTATCAAAATATTCAAAACACTACAACTATTCTTAGGGAAAAATCCATTTTATATCTTTTCTGAGGAATTTCTATTTATTGTTAAAACCTAATAGCTCGTACAAAAATAATAAATTGAGTCTCTATCACGCAAAGTTATGAAAAAAATTTTACTTTTTCCGCATTCGAGCCATATAAAATCCGTCGTAGCCTGTTTGGTGTGCAAAAATATTTTCTTCAGTTTCAAATATAAAGTTTTTACCTGCCTCAGACTCTAAAAAAGTTTCTACTTGTTTTTGATTTTCCGAAGGAAGTATGGAGCAGGTTGCGTAAACCATTTTTCCTCCAGGCTTTACCATCTTGCTGTAATCTTGCAAAATCTGCTGTTGTGTTTCCCTAATTTTATTTAAAAATTTAGGTTGTAATTTCCATTTAGCATCTGGATTACGTTTAAGCACTCCCAATCCACTACAAGGTGCATCAATCAATACGCGGTCGGCTGTGTTTTGCATTCGTTTAAGGTGTTTATTATCAATAACTTTGGTTTCTATATTAAATACCTCATTACGACGGGCTCGACGTTTGAGTTCTTGCAATTTGTTCTCATAAATATCCATTGCAATAATTTGCCCTTTATTTTTCATCAGCGATGCCAAGTGTAGGGTTTTTCCACCAGCACCGGCACATGTGTCAATCACTCGCATTGAGGGAAGTACCTCCAAGAAAGGAGCTACTCTCTGTGACGAAGCGTCTTGCACCTCAAACATACCACTTGAAAAAGCCTTGGTAGTGAATATGTTAGCTCTCTGAATCAACTCTAAGGCTTCAGGATAGGATTTTAGAAGTCTTGTTTCAATACCTTCATTTCTTAATAGGTTTTTGAGCTGTGCAGGAGCAATTTTTAGAGTATTCACTCGTAATACAACAGGAGCTAATTCATTGAGGGCAGTGAGCTCTTTGCTCCAAATATCTGAACCTAACTCCGCTTCTCCCAAAGCATCAAGCCAGTCGGGAACGGAATCTTTAAATTTACGTATTTTTGAAAGTTCATCAAATTTGCCTTTAATACGACGTTGGGGTGTGTTCTCAAAACACGACCAATCGGGTAAATGAACACCTTTAAGAACTGCCCATACAGCAAACATCCGAAATAAATCATGTGAAGAAAACGGTGCTTTTACCTCTGCAATTTCAGCATACAGACGTTTCCATCGTACAATGTCATACATCGTTTCGGCTATGAAAGCACGATCACGAGCCCCCCAGCGTTTATCTTTTTTCAGTTGTCTTTCAACTACTTTATCGGCATACTGTTGCTCGTTAAAAATAAACCCCAATCCTTCGATGACAGCCTCTGTAAGATTTCGATGTAATCGCATGTTTAAATTTTTATTGATACTATTTTACTTTAAATATACTTTTGAAATATAGGTACGTAGTACCATAGGTGAAGTTAAATAAAAACTATTCTACTGTATAACAAGCGGACAAAGGTAGTCATTTGTATATGAATAAACAACTATCATCAACAAATCACACTTACCGATGGAATTTAAATACTAATGTAATTTAAGAAACATCACATAAAACAATGAAGTATAAACACTTAATTTTGGAGCAAAGATACGAAATAAAAGTATACATTAAATGTAATAAATCACAAAAATTTGTTACCAAGCAATTAGGTGTATCAGAAAGGCACCATCAGTAGGAGCTTAAGAGGAATAGGCTCAAAAGAGGTGTCTATAACCCTCAAAACACTCAAGAACAAGCCAATATTCGCAGAAAATATTTTCTAAAGAACAAAAAATTGACCGAAGGATGATTCTTTTTTAGATAGCACATCACGAACACCTTAACTTTAAAAACTATAAAAGTAAGTAATAACACTAGATTTTGAAGAACCTAAAAATTTATTTTATAAATTGATGGCATAAAAAATTGCACTTGGGGATTGAATCTAAGGTATAAATAATATCAAACCATAATTGTTTAATAGCAAAAAAAATTGTAACTTTGTCCCTTATAATTAACACTTGAAAAGATATGGCTAATACCACAGAGGAAAATCTGGAAATTGTTCGTAAGGTTTTCACCGCCTACTTAGAGGAAAATGGACATCGAAAAACACCTGAACGTTTCGCTATCGTGAAAGAAATTTACGAAAGTGGTGAACATTTCGATATTGAAACGCTGTATATCAGCATGAAAAACAAAAAATATCGAGTAAGTCGTGCTACGCTCTACAATACTATTGAGTTGCTTTTGGAATGTGGTTTGGTACGTAAACACCAGTTTGGACAAAACCAAGCTCACTACGAGAAATCATACTTTGACCGTCAGCACGATCATGTAATTTTAACCGATACAGGCGAAGTGTTTGAATTTTGTGATCCGAGAATCCAATCTATCAAAAAAACAATTGAAGAGGTTTTTAATATCGAAATTACGAACCATTCGCTATATTTTTACGGAAAGAAAAACAAATAACCAAATCATAAAATCGCTAAAAAATGGCAGTAAATTTACTTCTTGGGCTTCAATGGGGCGACGAAGGAAAAGGAAAAATTGTAGATGTTCTCACTCAAGAATATGATATCATAGCTCGTTTTCAAGGAGGACCTAATGCAGGACATACTCTTGAATTTAACGGCATCAAACACGTCTTGCACACCATACCGTCTGGAATTTTCCATGAAAGTGCAATAAACATCGTTGGAAATGGGGTAGTTATTGATCCTATCATCTTCAAAAAAGAAATCGAAGCACTCAAAAAATTCGATATTGATCTGAAAAAAAGATTATTAATCTCTCGTAAAGCACATCTTATTTTACCTACTCACCGATTGTTAGATGCTGCTTCTGAAACTTCAAAAGGAAAAGCAAAAATTGGTTCTACACTCAAAGGCATTGGACCTACTTATATGGACAAAACTGGAAGAAATGGACTTCGTGTGGGGGACATCGAATTGGATGACTTCAAAGAACGTTACCGCAATTTGACCGACAAACACGAAGAAATGATTTCTCACTACAATGTTGAAATTCAGTACAACTTAGCTGAGTTAGAGGCTGAGTTTTTTGAAGCTATAGAGGTTCTAAAAAGTTTACAGTTTATTGACAGTGAGGAATATATACACCAAGCTATCAGAAATAATAAAAAAATCTTGGCTGAAGGAGCTCAAGGTTCGCTGTTGGATATTGATTTTGGCACGTATCCTTTCGTAACCTCGTCAAATACTACGGCTGCTGGAGCTTGTACTGGTTTGGGGGTTGCTCCAACGCAGATTGGAGATGTGTTAGGAATTTTCAAAGCTTATACCACACGTGTAGGTAGTGGACCTTTCCCTACCGAATTGTTTGATGAAACAGGTGAAACAATGGGACGTGTGGGTAAAGAGTTTGGAGCTACCACTGGGCGAAAACGTCGTTGTGGTTGGTTGGATTTGGTTGCATTACGATACGCTGTTCAAATAAATGGAGTTACACAGCTGATGATGATGAAAGCCGATGTACTAAGTGGATTTGACACTTTGAAAGTATGTACTGCATATCTGTATAAAGGACAAGAAATCAAACACTTACCATACAATATTGAGGAACAAAATGTTACGCCTATCTACACAGAGATGAAAGGATGGGCTCAGGATTTAACGACAATCAAAGATCATAATAAATTGCCACAGGAGTTGCTAAATTATATTGATTTCTTAGAGAAGGAACTCGAAGTACCAATTACCTTAGTTTCGGTAGGTCCTGACAGAACGCAAACTATACACAGAAAATAGGCGATTATAAATCAACAATTTGAATATGTCAGTAGCAAAAAAAGAATATAAACGTGTAACAACCAAGTCACTGATTGATATGAAATCAAGAGGTGAAAAAATCTCAATGCTTACGGCGTATGACTATACGTTCAGTAAACTCATTGATGGAGCTGGAATAGATGTTATTTTGGTGGGAGATTCGGCAAGTAACGTAATGGCAGGACATGAAACGACTTTACCAATTACGTTAGACCAAATGATTTACCACGCTTCATCAGTGGTTCGTGGTGCGAACCGTGCCTTAGTAGTAGTCGATTTGCCTTTTGGTTCATATCAGTCCGACCCTAAGGAAGCTCTACGCTCTGCCATCCGCATAATGAAAGAAAGCGGTGGACACGCAGTAAAATTGGAAGGCGGTAAGGAAATTAAGGAGAGTATAAAGCGTATTTTAAATGCAGGAATCCCTGTTATGGGGCATCTGGGATTGACACCACAATCAATTTACAAATTTGGTTCATACACTGTTCGAGCAAAAGAAGATGCTGAAGCTGAAAAACTAAAACAAGATGCTCTTTTACTGCAAAAAATGGGATGCTTTGCTATTGTTTTGGAAAAAGTTCCTGCAAAATTAGCGGAAGAGGTTGCTAAATCTGTCTCAATTCCAGTAATTGGTATCGGAGCAGGAAGCCATGTGGATGGCCAAGTACTTGTACTACACGACGTACTTGGAATGACTCAAGGGTTTCATCCTCGTTTTCTACGTAGATACGCTAATTTATATGAAGATATTAATTCAGCGGTTTCTCGCTATGTCGAAGATGTGAAAAACATAAGTTTTCCAAATGAAGAAGAAAGTTATTAACTAATTATTCTTCTCACATGAGAGTATTCTAATTTCGGAAATAAGTAGATATTACGGATCATACAGTGATTGAATCAAAGAGAGTCTTGTATCCTTTAATCCATACTTAAAAAATCAAAAGATTATTATAACTTATTACCTAAATAAAGTAAAGAAACAACCAAAAAAAGAATAAAATGAGTACAACCATTCAAAAAAACACGCAATCCATCAAACACCAGCCTGCTGGATTGTTCGAGGAAACTCGCTATGAAAAAATACACAATGTTATTTTTTCGGATGCAAATTCGGCTTCTATTGCCGTAGCCAAAGAAATAGCTGAATTGATTAGAACAAAACAAGCTGAAGGAAAGAATTGCGTACTCGGTTTAGCGACTGGCTCTTCTCCTGTAAAGGTTTATCAGGAGTTAATTCGTATGCATAAAGAGGAAGGTCTTAGCTTTAAAAATGTAATTACGTTCAACTTGGATGAGTATTTCCCAATGCAAAAGGAAGATATTCAAAGTTACTGGCATTTTATGCACAAAAACTTATTCAACCATGTGGACATACTTCCTGAAAACATCAACATCCCAAGCGGAACATTAGGCAAGGAAGAAGTTCGTGACTACTGCTACGCTTATGAAGAAAAAATAAAACAAGCAGGTGGAATTGATTTCCAACTTTTAGGAATCGGACGTACTGGACATATCGGATTTAACGAACCTGGTTCAAACGTAAATTCCATCACGCGTATGGTCACTTTGAACAAAGTAACAAAAACGGATGCAGCACACGCTTTCGGTGGATATAAAAATGTACCTAGTAAAGCCATTACGATGGGAGTTGGAACAGTTTTAGCGGCTCGTCGCGTAGTGCTTTTGGCTTGGGGAGCTTCTAAGGCTTCTATCATTGCAAAAACTATTGAAGGAGAAGTTTCATCACAAATTCCCGCTACATTTTTACAAGAACACAAAAATACAACTTTTGTGATTGATGAAACGGCTGCAAGTGAATTGATTCGCAATAAAACTCCTTGGTTAGTAGGAGATTATGATTTCAATAATAAAAACGAAGAAGAAATTGCACGTGCGGTAGTTTGGTTGTGCGAACGTTTAGATAAAACCATTTTAGGACTTCGTGAGGAAGATTATCTTGAAAATGGATTAGGAGTCTTGTTAGAGGACACTTCGGCTTACGACCTAAATATCCGTATTTTTAATCGTATTCAAAGAGCCATCACAGGTTGGCCAGGCGGAAAACCTAATGCCGATGATTCGTATCGACCTGAGAGAGAACATCCTCACAAAAAAAGAGTTATTATTTTCAGCCCTCACCCCGACGATGATGTAATTTCAATGGGAGGTACTTTTGACCGATTGGTAGAACAAGGACACGAGGTACATATTGCTTACCAAACTTCGGGAAGCACGGCAGTTGCTGACACTGAAGCGTTACGTTTTGTAGAAGTAGCTCATGATATGTTACTAGGAAAAACGGATGTATCACATCTTGAAAAAGTAATGCAAATCCTTAAAAATAAAAAACAAGGAGATAAAGAGACCTTGGATGTTTGGAAACTTAAAGGAAACATCCGTCGTCATGAGTGCTATGGAGCTACGCGTTATTACAATGTTCCCGATGAAAATTTGCATTTCTTGAACTTACCTTTCTATGAAACTCAAGCGGTTGAAAAACAACCAATTGGTGAGGCAGACATCAAAATAATAGAAGACTTGATTCGTGAAGTAAAACCTCATCAAATATATGCAGCAGGTGATTTAGCCGATCCTCATGGAACACATAAAGTGTGCTTGGATGGAATTTTTGCTGCTTTGGAACGTTTGAAAAATGAAGATTATATGAAAGATTGTTGGGTGTGGCTTTACCGCGGTGCATGGCATGAGTGGGATGTTCACGAAATGGAAATGATTGTTCCTATGACACGTGACCAAGTGCTTCGCAAACGTCAGGCGATTTTCTTCCACCAATCACAAAAAGACGGAGCTATGTATATGGGAAGTGACATGCGTGAATTCTGGCAAAGAGCAGAAGAGCGAAATTCTGATACGGCTAACCGTCTTCACAAACTTGGTTTGGCAAAATATCAAGCTATGGAGGCCTTTAGACGTCACTTTTTTTAATAGTCAATGACACTATATCTTTTTACAAAAGGTAAATACATGCAGGGGCGTAGTCTATACGCCCTTGTATGATTTATTGAGGTTATTGATTTTTAAGGCTTATAAAATGTTTCGACATCAGGGAAAGAAAAGGACTCAAAAAAATAATCTGCAAATAGCGGTAGTATTATCTTTCGTTGCAGGGGTCGTAAATGTTGTTGGATTTCTATTTTTAGGGAAATTGACAACTAACGTAACGGGGCATTTTGCACTCTTTATGTACGACGTTTTTATTATGGAATTTTGGAAAGGAACCCTCTATTTATTATATATTCTTTCATTTCTAATGGGTTCATTTACATCGGGTTACTTAATAGAAACAGCAAATTTTTACAAAAAACACAATATTTTTTTAGCTCCAACCATTGTTGAGTGCTTTTTGTTATTTACAGCGATGGCTCTCAACTATTTTATCACTGATTTTTCGAATGATGTGACAGCCTTTATTCTGCTGTTTGCAATGGGTGTACAAAACTCTTTCGTTACGAAAATATCAAATTCAGTGGTACGAACTACCCACCTAACGGGACTTTTCACAGACTTGGGTATCGAACTTTCACAGTGGATTTATCTGAGTAAAAATAAACACAAAAATCAGCTAAAAAACTTAAAATCAACTATTAAACTTCGATTATTTATCATTACCTTTTTCTTTTTAGGAGGATTATCCGGAGGTTTTTTCTTCGTTAAGATGAAGATGAATCTATACGCTCTTACCATTGCTATAGCATTACTTTTGGGAGGTTTGTTCTATGACGACTTCCGATTTATGTATTTGACTAAAAAACGAAAATATGAAAGTAATTTCAAACGAAAAAAATTTAGACGTTCTCTACGAAGACAATCATTTAATCATCATCAATAAACGAGCAGGAGACATCGTTCAAGGTGATAAAACTGGCGACACTCCACTCAGTGAAATTGTGAAATCATATCTCAAAGAGAAATACCATAAACCAGGAGAGGTTTTCCTTGGTGTGGTACATCGTTTAGATAGACCTACTACAGGAATTGTTGTTTTTGCAAAAACTTCAAAGGCTCTTTCAAGGCTCAATATCCTATTTGCCAATAAGACCGCTGTTGAAAAAACATATTGGACAATGACTGATAACTGTCCGACCGAAAGCGAGGGAACCTTAGTTCATTGGCTTACGCGAAACTCGGAGAAAAATAAATCCACAGCCCATTCAAAAGAAGTTAAAGATAGTAAAAAGTCTATTTTACATTACAAAGTGTTAGAAAAACTAACCAATTACTATCTGTTGGAAATTCAATTAATTACAGGAAGACATCATCAAATTAGAGCACAATTAGCTGCTGTAGATTGCTTTATTAAGGGTGATTTAAAATACGGAGCCAGACGTTCAAATGCAGACGGTAGTATTCATTTACACGCTCGAAAATTGAGTTTTATTCATCCTGTAAAAAAGGAAAAAATCGAAATCATCGCTCCCCTACCCGATGAGCCTCTGTGGCAAAAATTGACCGTAATTCGGTAAAATATTTCCAGAAAATTTTAACTACAGAACAGCCTAAATTACTATATTTGCGGTAAATTTACTATGACAGCAAATACAATGGAAAGAATCAGCGTATTCGATATGTTAAAAATAGGGATAGGCCCCTCAAGTTCACATACCTTAGGCCCTTGGAGAGCTTCTGAGGCATTTGTTAAAGAATTGAAAGACAAAAATTTTTTACATAAAACCTTTGAAGTTCGAGTAGATTTATATGGTTCATTGTCCTTAACTGGAAAAGGGCATGCTACGGACTTAGCTGTGATGTTAGGGCTTAGTGGTGCTGACCCTGAGTATGTCCCTATTGAAAGTTTAGAAGTCATCATCAATGCCATCAATAGGAATCAGGAACTTTGCTTAGGGAATGAGTCAATTATTAAATTCATTCCTTCAGAAAATATTGTTTTTAACAAAAACTTCTTACCTTTCCATGCCAATGGAATTTCTTTTATCGCAAAAGGCAATGATTTTGAATATAATTCTACTTTTTATTCTATAGGAGGAGGTTTTATTATCAAAGAAAACGAAGAAAGCGACAATAATACAGGAAAAGTTGTCCGAAATTTTCCTTTTCCAATTGAAAAAGCTACCGAATTGCTAGAATATTGTCATAGAGAAAACAAAAAAATCTCAGAAATTGTTTTCGAAAATGAAAAATCTATACGTTCAGAAGCCGAAATTGATAGCGAACTATTGCGTATTTGGAATACAATGCTTGAATGTGCCTACATAGGTTGCCACACTGAGGGGATACTGCCTGGAGGGCTAAACGTTCGTCGTCGTGCTTATGATATTCATAAAAATTTGATTGGGGTGGTAACATATCACAATCCACAAGATTGGTTGCTTTCTATCAAAAAAACGAATGTTAAATTCCGTGAAATATTGAAATGGGTAAGCTGTTTTTCACTGGCTGTCAATGAAGTAAATGCCTCATTGGGTCGCGTGGTTACAGCTCCAACTAACGGAAGTGCGGGTGTAATTCCCGCTGTATTGCTCTATTATTTAACTATTGAAAATCATGAGGCTTCCAATGAGCAAATCAAGCAATTTTTGTTAGTAGCGGGTGAAATAGGTAGTTTATTTAAAAAGGGAGCTACTATTTCTGCTGCGATGGGTGGTTGTCAAGCTGAAATTGGCGTTTCATCAGCAATGGCGGCAGGAGCTTTATGTGAGTTGATGGGAGGTACGCCAGACCAGGTGCTTATAGCTGCTGAAATTGCCATGGAACACCATTTAGGACTTACATGTGATCCCATCGGAGGTTTGGTGCAAGTGCCTTGTATTGAAAGAAATGCTATGGGAGCTATCAAAGCAATTAACGCGGCTGAACTCGCTATCGAAACAGACCCCAAAAATGCGAAAGTCCCTATTGATAAAGTAATTAGCACTATGTGGGAAACTGCCAAGGATATGAATCATAAATATAAAGAAACTTCGGAAGGAGGGTTAGCTGTGGCTGTTAGTTTAGCCGACTGTTAGTTTGAGAATGTTCTTTGAAGATGTTGAAAAGAGTAAAAAAGGGAAAATTAGAGTATCCCTCGAAAAATATTTATTAAATCACTCCCGTCCAAAAGTTTTTGATTTTTGGACGTTTTTTATGTAACTCATCGGTTTTGGACAGTAAAAACCTTTGTAGGATAAAAATGAGAAATAAACATTTAAACAATTAATTATTAAGTGTTTGTGTTGTATATTTGTCTCATTAAAAGCTCCAAAAGCCTATCCGTTACGACCTTTGATTCTAAAACACTTCGTGAAAAATTATCCGAAATCAACAAAAAGCTAAAAGAACCTACTAAAAAACAAGAAAAATAAACCCAAAAACTTCAGAATGAGCATCTTCCGAAATTGGAAAGCTACGAGCAGCACCTTGAAACAATGGGAGATAGAAATTCGTACAGCAAAACAGACCCTGATGCAACTTTTATGCGGATGAAATCGAAGATTCGTGAACTCCATAATTTTAAAATTAAAATAAGTGAACAATCATGACCATATGCAAAATGGTCAGCTAAAAGCTGGATATAATGTTGATATTTCTACTGAAAATCAATTTATTACTTATTTAAGTATTCATCAAACAACTGCCGATACCACCACTTAAAAAAACATTTGGACGGTTTTGAACAAGCTCACAACAAACAAAGTAAAGAGGTCTTGTGTAGATACAGGATACGGCAGAGAATTATGAAATAGCTGAAAATAAGCATATTGATGCGTATGTGAAGTACAATTATTTTCATTTGGATCAGAAAAGGAAGCAAAAAGAAAATCCGTTTTTGGTTCAAAATATGTATCTGAAAAATGTTACTTCAAAGTGAAAAATAGATTTTTCTTGGTAAAATGTAATTTATGCCTTTTCTATGAAAACAAAGAAGCTACCCTCTTCGGACAGCTTCTTTTAGTATGTTGAAAATCAGTGTAATCCTTATTTTATAGTTCTTCAGTAGTATGATGGTTATTTAGAGTATTAATATCTGCTGTAAGTTCTTCAGGATCAATCATAAATGAAGTTATACGTTCATTAGATGTTATGATGTACGTGAACTCCCTATTATTCAATCGCCACACTTGTACTGGAAATTTCATCATTTCCGAAGCACCATCAGCATAATTAACCTGCAATAAAATAGGCATTGGAACACCTCCTTTTTTTTCGAACGTTACTTCGTAAAAATATGTAGGTTGCGGAGCCATTGACTGTTGCTCCAACGACCGATTATCGGCAACATAATCTCCTAAGGGAATTGATAATTCATATGGATGTTTGTCGAAATTCTCTTTTTTATAAGCAGCATCTCCTTTGGAAACAACATGTACTAAAGGCTGTAAGTCCGTAATTTTCATGTTTCGCTCTTTTAACATTGCCTTCAATTTGTCGTTTGGCGTATCCGATACTTGGTACAGTTTTACAGATTTAATACCCAAATCGACATACTCAGTAGAATAAAACCATGTTCTCCAAAACCAGTCTAATTCAACACCTGAAGCATCACTCATAGTTCTAAAAAAATCTTCGGGTATAGGGTGTTTGAATTTCCAACGATTAGCATATGTTTTAAAAGCAAAATCAAACAATTCAGGTCCCATAATTACTTCTCGCAAAAGAGCAAATCCTGCAGCTGGTTTGCCATACGCATTCTCTCCTAATCTAGTAACTTCCTCTGGATTAGACATTACTGGCTCCAAGTAAGTTGGGTCACCTGACATATATTTCACAATCTGTTTGGCAAATCCACGTTTGCTTGGATACCTTTTATAAGGAGCAATGTCCTCAGGATATTGCTCCCCGTAGGACTGTTCAGCAAAGTATTGCAAATAGGTATTCATTCCTTCATCCATCCACCCCCATTGACGCTCGTCTGAATTTACAACCATGGGAAAAAAGTTATGTCCCACCTCATGAGTGATTACACTTATCATTCCAAATTTAGTATCCATTGAGGTGGATCCTTCTGAATTTGGACGACCATAGTTCCAACAAATCATTGGATATTCCATTCCTTGATCTTCAGCACTAATAGACACTGCTTTCGGATACGGATAGTCAAACGTAAATTTTGAGTATGTTTTGAGCGTATGAGCTACCACCTTAGTTGAATACTGTTCCCATAAGGGATTTGCTTCCTTCGGATAAAGTGATAAAGCCATTACCTTCTTATTACCTATTTTTACTGCCATAGCATCGTAAATAAATTTACGAGAACTTGAAAACGCAAAATCACGCACGTTTGATGCTTTGAAACGCCATGTCTTTTTTGCAGTTTCTTTTTTGTTTTCTTTAGCCTCAGCTTCGGCTTGGGTCACAATTACGACAGGTTTCTCAAATGATCTCTCAGCCAAGGCATATCGCTCTAACATCTTAGGGGAGAATACCTCTTTCCGGTTTTGCAATTCACCTGTGGCTTCGACAATATGATCTGCAGGAACTGTAATGGAAACATCATAATTTCCAAAATTCAAGGCGAATTCGGCATTGCCCCAAAACTGTTCATTTTGCCAACCTTCGACATCGTTATAGACCGCCATACGTGGAAAAAACTGGGCGATTACATATAAGCAATTATCATCTTTTGGAAAATATTCATAACCAGCTCTTCCTCCATTTTTTTGATAATTATTGATCTGATACCACCATTTCACTGAAAAAGAAACTTTAGTTCCCGATGCCAAAGGTTGTTTTAAATCCACTCGCATCATCGTTTCATTGATGGTGTACGCCAACTCTTTACCAGTAGCATCCTTGACCCATTCAATATGGTAACCTCCCTCAAAAGGTACTGCCATAAAAGTTTCAGCAAATCGTTGAGGTTCATAAGCCACGTCCATAAATTTGCTATTTCGTTTTTTGGTTGGAGCTTCTGGCAAACGCTTGTTTTGATCCAACTGTAACCACAAATAATCTAATGTCTCGGGAGAATTGTTATGATAAGTAATAGTCTGTTCACCATACAATTTTTGTGTTTGATCATCTATTTCTATTTTCATCACGTAATCAGCCTGTTGTTGATAATAGGCCACTCCTGGAGCCCCAGAAGCCGTTCTATACTGATTTGGAGTAGCAAACTCCTGATACATTCTCCTAAAAGGATTTATCATCCCTCGATCTATTTTTTTTGAGGATATATCTTCCACAGATTTCTCTTGTGAAAACACCATTATGGAACAGAAAATCAGAAAAAAAGTAAGTTTATTCATTGTTAGTATTCCATTTATATTTTCATTATTCGTATTATGCCTCACAACTACTGCAATTCACAAAATTCATCATCATCTCCTTAGCAACCGATTGACTTCGTTGGTAGTACAATGTTTTCACACCCAGTTTCCATGCCTCAATCAGCACCTTATTCACATCTTTGATTGGCATAATAGCAGGAATGTTCAAGTTCAAACTTTGTGTTTGGTCAATATAAGCCTGACGCTGAGCTGCTTGGGTAATGATTTCCATTGGAGATATTTCCTTGAAAGTTTTAAATACATTTTTCTCATGCTGGGTTAGTTCTTGCAAATGCTGAACCGAACCGTGATTTAAGCGAATACTTCTCCAAATATCTTCATTATTCAATCCCTTTTCATCAAGCAAGGCAGTTAGGTATTTATTTTTACGCATAAAATTTCCTTTTGCCAATCCTACTTTGTAGTAATTACTTGAATAAGGCTCAATCCCCGGCGAAACTTGTCCTAAAATGGCAGAACTTGATGTAGTAGGAGCGATTGCCATAGTGGTAGTATTTCTACGCCCATAGCCTTTCAAAAGCTCAGGCTCACCATAGATATGTGCCAATTCTCTGGTAGCTTTATCCGCCTCTTCCTTAATATGTTTGAAAGCACGAGCATTAAATTGTGTTGCTTCAAAACTTTCAAACGGAATCATATTTTTCTGTAAATAAGAATGATACCCTAATACACCTAATCCCAGCGCTCGGTGGCGGATGGCAAAATTTCTCGCTGCCTGTAAGTAGTAATTTCCTTCTGTTTTTTCAATGAATTCCGACAAAACAGCATCTAAGAAGAAAATAGCTAATTTCACAGCTTTAGTATCTTTCCATTCGTCAAATAATTCCAAATTCATTGATGACAAACAGCAAATGAACGATTCATCAAAGCTGGATGGCAACATAATTTCACTACATAAATTACTTGATCGGATGAGCATATTATGATCTTTGTAGACCTGAGGACGATTTCTGTTCACATTGTCCGTAAAGAAAATGTATGGGAGTCCTTTCTGTTGACGTGATTCCAATACTCTTGCCCATAATTTGCGTTTCTCAAGGTCGCCATCAATCATTTCTTGCATCCAATAATCTGGAACACAAATACCAAAAAACAGATTCTGAATCGGAAAATTAACATCTTTAATTTGCAAAAACTCCTCTGCATCAGGGTGGTCAATATCTAAATAAGCAGCGAAAGCTCCACGGCGAACGCCTCCTTGCGAAACCACATCCATAGCCGAATCAAAAAGCTTCATGAAACTCACTGCGCCGCTTGATTTTCCATTGTCGGTAACAGCAGAACCACGATGACGCAACTCCCCGAAATAGCCCGATGTTCCACCTCCGATTTTAGTCTGCATGATTACCTCACCTAATTTGTGCGTAATCCCCTCAATACTATCAGGTACATGTACATTGAAACACGAAATTGGCAAACCACGTTCCGTTCCCATATTTGCCCAAATGGGTGATGAAAAACTAATCCATCCTTTGGTAATCATCTCTTTAAAGGCAGGTTGTAATTCAGGTTTGTAAAGCCTACGAGCCGCTGCATGAGTGATGCGATCAATTGCTCCTTCAACGGTTTCTCCTTTTAACAAATACCCTCTGTTTAAAATCTGTTCGGATTCTTCATTGAGCCACCAAATGTTTTGTTCTTCGTTCATAATGATTGTTTAGTTTTTTCCTTAATTTTACTTAGGGAATGATTATTTATTATTAAGTTAAATAGTTAATTTTCAAGTAGATAAAATAAAAGAAAAATATATACGGAGTCATGGTATATCTATTTCTCGAATGCAAAATAAAGGCATAATTTTTAAATATAATAATGAAAAACGAATATGTTTTCAACAGGATTTTAACAACGAAAAGCAACTGTTGCCATATCAATAGGTTAAGATTTTTTGTCCCTTATTTAAAGTTAAAATATTTTTGTGTTCTATTTTTATGAACAATTTGTTGATATTAATTTCAAAAAAATATATGTTTATTCCAATAAAATATATAATTTTGCAACGTGTGTGCATGTTATATGCGTTTTTATAGGTAAGTAATTGATAATTAAGAAAGCACCTTTTACAAATAATGAATATTCTTCGCATTGAAAGAAAAAATATTTTAGATTCTATTTTCAAAGGAAAAGATATTTTGATATTTTTCCGATTGAGGTTTGTTGAGAAATCACAAGAACAACCTCGAAGAAAAAGATTATTGCCTTTGCGTATTTAATTTTCTATACTGATTTTATTCCTTTTTTTGATTTTAACACGCCGAAAAAAATAGTTATTTAATCAAAAAATTTTTTTTAACCTAATATAAAAAATCAATATAAATGAAAAATAAATACATCGACTTAATAGACCAAACTTACTATTTTCCACAAGAAGAATTCAGATTAGAAGGAGACGAACTTCGTTTTCACGATATTGACTTAATGGAGCTGGTTCGTACATACGGAGCTCCGTTAAAATTTATGTATTTGCCTCGAATTTCAGAAAATATCCAACGAGCCAAATCGTGGTTTCAAAAAGCGATAAAAAAACATAAATATAAAGGAAATTACAACTATTGCTATTGCACAAAAAGTTCTCATTTCAAGCATGTTATGGTCGAAGCTTTGAAGAACGATATCCACATGGAAACTTCTTCGGCTTTTGATATAGACATCATCAACAACTTGATTCAGGAAGGACGAATCACAAAAGAAAACCATATCATTTGCAATGGGTTCAAACGCAATGGATACATTGATGGCATCGCTGACTTAGTAAATCGTGGATTTGACAGGTGTATGCCAATCATAGACAACTACGAGGAAATCAATCTTTTCGATAAGAAAATCAACGGAAAATACAATATAGGCATTCGTATTGCCTCAGAGGAAGATCCTCGTTCTGAGTTCTACACCAGTCGTTTGGGAATCGGCTACAAAAACATTGTTCCTTTTTACAACCGTGAGATAAAAGATAATGAAAAAGTTACATTAAAAATGTTACATTTTTTCATTAATACAGGGATCAAGGATAATGCTTACTATTGGAACGAGCTTCTGAAATGTTTGAAAGTGTATATTCAATTGAAGAAAGTAGCTCCTGAGTTAGACAGCCTGAACATTGGAGGCGGTTTCCCTATCAAAAGTTCATTAGCTTTTGAGTACGACTACGCATATATGGTCGATGAAATCATTCGTCAGATAAAAATTGCTTGTGACCAGGAAAAAGTGCCTGTACCAAACATTTTTACCGAATTTGGAAGTTTCACAGTGGGAGAAGCTGGAGGGGCAATTTATGAAATCATGTACCAAAAGCAACAAAACGACCGTGAAAAATGGAATATGATAAATTCTTCATTTATCACAACCTTGCCTGATTCATGGGCTATTAACAAACGTTTTGTGCTACTGCCTATCAATCGATGGAATGACGAATACGAACGCGTTCTGTTGGGAGGATTGACCTGCGATGGTGATGACTACTACAATAGTGAACAAAACATGAACGCTATTTATTTACCTAAGTATAACAAAAACAAACCGTTATACATTGGTTTTTTCAATACAGGAGCTTATCAAGACACTATTGGAGGTGTAGGTGGGTTGCAACACTGTCTGATTCCACAACCTAAAATCATACTTATTGACAAAGACGAAGAAGGAAAAATCTCTTCCCGCCTGTTTATGGAACAACAAAAAGCGGAAGATATGCTAAAAATATTAGGATATTAGGCAAAAACACCTACACTTTAAGGCTTTGATAAGGGAACGGAGGTGCAAAGCCAAATGAAAAATATTACGCATGAACAATTTTATAGTATCAGCCAGAAAATATCGTCCGCAAACGTTTCGCGATGTGGTGGGGCAACAAGCCATTACCGATACGTTGACCAATGCTATTGAAAATAATCATTTAGCACAGGCACTTCTATTCACAGGGCCTCGTGGAGTGGGAAAGACAACTTGTGCCAGAATTTTAGCAAAGAAAATTAACGAACAATATTCCGGTACTCAAGATGATAACGATTTTGCGTTCAATATTTTTGAGTTGGACGCAGCTTCAAACAACAGCGTGGACGACATCCGTAAACTGATAGAGCAAGTGCGTATCCCGCCACAAGTGGGAAAATATAAAGTGTATATCATCGACGAGGTGCATATGCTTTCGACTGCTGCTTTTAACGCGTTTTTAAAAACTTTAGAAGAGCCTCCAAAACACGCTATTTTCATCTTAGCAACCACGGAAAAACACAAAATCATTCCCACAATTCTTTCTCGATGCCAAATATTTGATTTCAAAAGAATTACAGTAAACGACGCTCGTGAATATTTAAAATATATAGCTGGAGAACAAGGGATTGAGGCTGAAGATGAGGCTCTTCAAATAATCGCTCAAAAGGCGGATGGAGCCATGCGTGATGCTCTTTCTATTTTTGACCGAGTAGTAAGTTTCTCGGGAGATAGAATAACGCGTCAGGCAACTTCTGAGATTTTGAACGTTTTGGACTATGAAACATACTTTAACGTAACAGATCTTATTTTAAAGAACAAACTGCCTGATTTATTGGTAACTTTCAACAATATCATAGCACAAGGCTTTGACGGACATCATTTCATCTCAGGACTTGCGAGTCATTTCAGAGATTTAATGGTATGTAAAAACATGTCTACGATTTCACTAATGGAAATGGGAGAAGAAACCAAACGAAAATACGCACAACAGACACAACAGGCAAGTGTTCCTTTTCTGATGGAAGCCATTACTATCGCCAACGATTGTGATTTAAAATATAGAACTAGTAAAAATCAGCGACTTTTGGTTGAGATTGCTCTAATGCAATTGGCTTCATTGACCTTTGAAGGAGATAAAAAAAAAATGATGGACGCTTCATAATCCCAGCTCATATTTTCAATGGAAACACTCCCGAAGAGGATAATAGTGTAGTATCCAAGCAGATAACTAATAAATCAACAACACTTCCTGTACAGGAACAGATTCCTTCCATCAGTGCCGAAGCAAGGAAGGAGGTAGTGTCGAACTACTCCATCAAAAGTGTTGTAGTCAAGCAAGAGGTATTGCGAAATTTCAAGGAAGAAGAAATCGACGAAGCCTCTTTACCTCGTGAAAAATTCACTGAAAAAGAGTTTTTTGATAGCTTTAATGCATACGTTGAAACCTTAAAAGCCCAAGGAGAACGCATTCAAGCATCCACTTTAGAAATGGGAGAACCGACTCTGCATGGAACTGTTCTTGATTTACAAGTTCCAAACAAAACGATTCGTGATGAGGTTCATCGTGAAGAAGCTAAGTTATTGGGTTTTCTACGCAAATCACTTAGTAATTATGACATCTCATTAAACATCATTGAAAATGAGGAAATTATACATAAAATACGCGTAACCCCAGACGAAAAATTTGCCCGTTTGGTGGAATTAAACCCTCTATTACAGGATTTCAAAAGGACATTGGATTTGAAGTTAGTTTTTTAAATAAGAGTATTTTATTCCGTGTTTAATATTAATAAACATATACAAAATGAAGTTAGCCCAAATAATGCTTATCTAAATTGGACTAACTTCATTTCTAATAGTTTATTATCAGTACACTTTTACCAATTCCACATCAAAAATCAACGGAGCATTTGGTGGAATTACTCCTCCTGCACCACGACTTCCATATGCCAAATCAGATGGAATTACCAAACGAGCTTTATCTCCTTCTTGAAGCAATAGAATTCCTTCGTCCCATCCTTCAATCACCTGTCCTACTCCAACAGTAAACTTCAATGGTTGTTTTCTACGGTATGATGAATCAAAAACAGTTTTATCGAGCAACATCCCCGTGTAATGTACGGCTACTTCTTCGCCTGCTTCAGCCTGTTTTCCTGTTCCTTTCTCAATAATCTTATAGAACAATCCACTTTTAGTCTTTTCGAATCCTGCGGTTTCAGTAGCTAATTCTTTTTCTGCTTTTTCACGAGCTTTTGCTATGCGTTCTTCTTTTTCGGCATTGAACGTTTCAAAAACCTGCACGGCGTCCCATTGTTGAGCCTCCTCTCCTACTCGAATGATTTCAATTGCATTGATAATATCTCCTTTAGATATAGCATCTACAACACCCTGACCTTCAACAACTTCACCAAAAACAGTATGTTTTCCATCCAACCAAGGTGTTGGTACGTGTGTAATAAAAAACTGGCTTCCATTAGTGCCAGGCCCTGCATTTGCCATGGATAGGATTCCTGGTTTGTCATGTTTCAAATCTGAGCGAAATTCATCATCAAATTGATATCCAGGATTTCCTGTTCCTGTACCCAAAGGACAACCTCCTTGAATCATAAAATCGGCTATCACTCTGTGAAATTTTAACCCATCGTAATAAGGGGTACCTAAGGGTTTACTATTGTTTTTTTGTTTTCCCTCTGCCAATGCTACAAAATTCCCAACGGTTCCAGGAGTTTTGTCATGCGTCAATTTTACCAAAATATCACCTTTGGTAGTTTTAAATTTTGCGTAAATTCCGTTTTGCATTTCTTATTTTTTTAGTATGTTTGCAAAAATAAATAAGATTTGAACAATCGCCAACTGAATGTTATTTTTTTACAATCTTTACTTCTTATATTACTGATATACAACAATATATAAAAATCATTAAATGCACTTTTTACCTAAAGAAATTGAAGAATATGCTTCTGAACATACAGAAAATGAACCTCTTTTATTACAGGAGCTGACTCGTCGTACCCATTTGCAAGTTTTACAACCCCGTATGATTAGCGGTCATTTTCAAGGGCGTGTATTGAGTTTATTATCAAAACTTATTAGTCCATCAGCAATTTTAGAAATAGGTACCTACACTGGATATGCTACATTATGCTTGGCTGAAGGACTGCAAAAAAATGGCGTTTTACACACCATTGATATTAAGGAAGAATTACAAGAACTACAACGAGAATTCTTTGACCGAAGTGGTAAAGGCAAACAAATCATTCAGCATTTAGGAAAAGCAAAAGACATTATTCCTACATTGGAAACCAAGTTTGATTTGGTTTTTATTGATGCCGACAAACAAAATTATGCTATATATTTCGATTTGATTATCAACAAGATGAACTCGGGGGGGATTATTCTATCGGACAATGTACTTTGGAGCGGAAAAGTGGTACAAAATGTGAAATCAAACGACAAACAAACTCTTGCTCTGCTTGAGTACAACAAAAAAATCAAAGAAGACCCACGTGTAGAAACCGTTTTATTTCCAATTCGTGACGGTTTGACCGTTTCAAGAGTCATATAAAAAGAGACTCCATATTCTGAAAAGTCTCTTGTCTGATTCTACTTCGATATTTAAAACTCAACTACGCTGCCCTGCGGTAGCTATTAGTTTTTTATTAATTTCTTTGATAAGATTAGGCCCCTCATAAATAAAGCCCGTATAAAGTTGCACGAGTGACGCCCCCGCGTTCAATTTTTCAATGGCATCATCTGCTGAATGAATGCCCCCAACTCCAATGATAGGAAAGGCTCTACCACTTTTTTCACTTAAAAAACGAATGACCTCAGTAGAGCGTTTGGTAAGCGGTTTCCCACTAAGTCCTCCTACTTCATTTTTATTGGCTGATTGCAATCCTTCACGTGAAATAGTTGTATTGGTAGCGATTACTCCTGCTATTTTTGTTTCTTTAACAATATCGATAATGTCGAGCAATTGCTCATCGGTTAAGTCAGGTGCAATTTTTAGAAGTATTGGTTTTTGCTTTTCCTTAGCAAGATTTAATTGTTGCAATGTATTGAGTAACAATTTTAATGGTTCTTTTTCCTGTAATGTCCTCAAATTAGGCGTATTAGGAGAACTTACATTCACCACAAAATAATCCACATATGGGAAAAGACGTTCAAAACAATAGCTATAGTCGTTTACTGCGTTTTCATTTGGAGTAATTTTATTTTTACCTATATTGCCTCCAATGAGTACGTTTTTGTTCGTTTTCAAGCGTTGTATCGCTTCTTCTACCCCTTGATTGTTGAATCCCATTCGATTTATAATGGCTTTATCTTCTTTCAAACGAAACAGACGTTTTTTAGGGTTACCAGGTTGCCCTTTCGGAGTAATTGTTCCGATTTCAACAAATCCAAAACCTAAGTTTGACAATTCTTTGTAGAGTTTTGCTTCCTTATCCAACCCCGCCGCGAGTCCTACCGGATTTTTAAATTTAATTCCAAAAACCTCACGCTCCAAAGCGGGATGCTCTACTTGATAGATGGAACGAAGCAGGGAAGGAATTCCAGGGATTTTATGGATGATTTTTAACAGTGAAAACGTTAAGTGATGGGCTTTTTCAGGATCTAATGAAAAGAGTATTGGCTGGATAAATTGCTTATACATAGCTATTTATTTTATAAAATGATTAAAAAACGAAATGATCGTATACGAAAAAAGAGACCTTCAAAACTGAAAATCTCTTTTAGTGGGAAGAGCAGGATTCGAACCTGCGAAGACATAGTCAGCAGATTTACAGTCTGCCCTCGTTGGCCGCTTGAGTATCTTCCCCCAAATGCGGTTGCAAAGATACGTATATTTTTGAAATAAAAAAGTTTTTCTTACAAATATTTTACAAAAAAAGTAATTCAAATACAAGTGACTGTATATCAACATAAAAACACGATAATATATATCAAAAAACAATTCCCAAACCTACACTGAAGCCTGAGGTTTGCACACTTGCCAAATTCATTCGTTGATATTTTGCTCCGATATGTAAGTTTCGATAATAGAATCGAGGCCCAACAGAAAATGAAAATACATCGTTTCGTTTGAAATAAACATACTTTAAATCAGCATGAAGGGAAAAAGGCCTAAAGAATATTTCATTTCCTAACTCAAAAGCTAATCCCCATTGTTTCAATTCGTTACCTACATATCCTGCCCCAATTCCCCAATGAGTAGAAACCCGTTGAGTTCTAATTCGGTAGTATTCACCCGTAAGCACAAAAATATCTAATTTTTCGTCCTCAGCTTGTAGCAATTTTTCCCAAAAGTGTAAATATTGTAAATTGATGCCAAAACGCTCTCCAATACGAACCTTTGCATTAAAATCATTGGTAAAGAAGCGTCCTTTTTCTGAAAAATAGTAATTTGAGCCCTCTAATCGCCATAACACAAAGTCTTCCCAAGGAGCTTCGTACTGGTAGTCACCTTTTGAATTTCCGTAAAAAGGATACCGATTTAATGTAGCTCGACTCATACGTCCTTCGGATTCAGCTTCAGTTTCAAAAGCAATATTATATGCCAATGCCAAAGTGAGGTCATATAGGAAAGACTCAAAAAATATATCCCAAAAACTTACAGAAGAATCTCCAAATGAAGTGCTGTAACCACTACTTTGTGAGGAGCTTCCCAACTGCGTTTGCTGTAGAGTTCCTAAATTATTTTTAGCTTGTTTTATCTTACTTTGTGCTGATAATGAAAGTGATAACAAACAAAAAATTACGCTGAAAATCTTTCTCATAAGTCAGTATTAATTTGTTCTTTAATCTTCTCCCAAGTAGATGTATGGACAAGCTTTCTGAAAGTAAAATCCTTATTATCAACAACTTTCATAATATATTTACTACGCTCTTCCGACATAGGATGCGAGTTAATCCATTTCAGTGCTTTGAATTCGATATCATTAAGATTGCTTGTTAGATCGGCAAAAGGTACTGGATCTATTTGAGCATTTATGAGATATTCCACTCCCAAAAGATCGGCTTCTTTTTCCATTTTTCGACTGAAAGAGGAAGAAACAAGCATTTTGCTAATTTCAGAAATTAGTGTATAGTCGCTTTGTCCTGTAAGTACAGTGAATAAGACTCCTAACCCAATTTCCTTTTTTAGCGATTGCATCACGTGACCTTTCTGAATGTGAGCCAATTCATGAGCAATGACCCCCGCTAAGGCTTCAGGATTTTCAGTTTTTTGGATCAACCCTGTATATATAACCATTTGATTATCAGGTAAAGCAAAAGCATTTACCTCAGAATTGCTGAATATGTATACGTTCAAAGAATCTTTTACAATACCGTTAGCTGTACATATTTTTGCTACAATACTATCAATAGTTTTTGAAACAAAGACATTCTCCAATTCCGAATTGTACCGTTTAAAATCAGCTAAGGTAACTTCGCCCAATTTCTCCTCAATTTTATGTAGGTACTTTGAATTGTTGGGTAGGAAATTAAACACCCCAATCCAGTTGATTTGAGCCAATAGTAACCAAGAGATGAAAAAAACACCAAAAACAGCTAAACCTCTAAAAATCAGTCTTCCTATCATTATTTTTAACTATTAGATTCGTAATATCTCCATAGAACCACCACGAAATGTGTATGCCTTTTCTAACTTTTGTTGCTGTATAAAATGTGACTACAAACTCCCAAATATTAAAAATAATAGCTGCTAAAACATAAGAAATATACAGATTAGAAACTTCATTACTTCCAAAAATAATGGAAATTGTCCACCAAAATCCAACTGTATTGACGAAAAAAACACTGAGTTGCGAAATTAAAGACTGGATACAGTGCCAACGAACAAAAAAGGTATTATTTCGGTTAGCAATATAAAAAAAGAAAGTTGAAATTAAATTTACAATCGGCAAAGGTAACCCCACAAGCAACACTACAATTGACATCAGGTAGCTATATGAAGCTCGTTCTTTTTCACTTTCCGTAAGTCTTTTATTAAAATTAGATATCTCAATCATAGTCCTTTATAAATATTCCAAATCCAGTTCAATGCCAAAAATATAAAAAGCGGAATGTAAAGATACGGATTTTTTAATAGATTTTCTGCTGTAATATATTTTTGGTACAGTGTCTGTTTTTTTGTCAAAAAGTCATAGACCAGCCATATGGGAAGAATCATCAAGGCCAGTGAAACAACAATCCCCAAAGGGTTCCACCGAAAAATCGCTTCCAAAAAATCACCTCTAAAAACGGACAGAACCGAACGAGTTGAACCACAGGAAGGACAAGGAACATCGGTGATTTGTTTTGACAAACAAACAGACACCCCAACGCTATGTTGTTCAAGAAACAAGTTAACTACTAACCAAATCCATCCAACAATAGAAAGAAGCGTTACAAAAACATACAGGTTTCTTGAGGTCAAAATCGCAATAAATTTTGTAACATTTCAAAGTTTTTATCACGAGTGGCATCCATGATCAAAAACCAATCGACAATTGTCCAAATTCCTAAACCTCCACAAGTAAGCAATTTAGCAATTCCCAAACCAATATCGCCAATGAAGAAACGGTCGATACCCAAACCTCCTCCAATAAGAGAAACGATTAAGGCTGTTTGCGAGTCCTTAAACTGTAAACTCTGTAGCATAACCCACTGATTTTCATTCATTTCAGACAACTGTTTTCGGATGTAAGGAATAGCCTCACTCTTGAAGTACTTTCCATTTGATACGATAAACATATCAACTTTGTTTGCGTCTACTTTTATTTCCATTTTAAATTAATTATGAAATATTTTATTATTTTTTTTTTACTGATTCATTGTTAATAAAAACTCCTCATTATCGCGAGTTTGTTTAATTCTATTTTCCATAAATTCCATAGCTTCCAAAGGATTCATATCGGCTAAGTATTTACGTAGAATCCACATACGTTGCAATGTTTTTTCGTCAAGTAATAAATCATCACGACGGGTTGAAGACGAAATCAGGTCGATGGCAGGGAAAATACGACGATTAGCAATACGGCGATCCAACTGCAATTCCATATTTCCTGTTCCTTTGAATTCTTCGAAAATAACCTCATCCATCTTTGATCCAGTTTCGGTTAGAGCGGTTGCAATAATTGACAGAGAACCTCCATTTTCAATATTGCGAGCTGCTCCAAAAAAACGCTTGGGTTTGTGCAAAGCATTAGCATCCACACCTCCTGTAAGCACCTTACCTGAGGCTGGTTGCACGGTATTGTATGCTCGTGCCAAACGAGTGATTGAATCTAAAAGAATAACCACATCATGTCCACATTCAACCAATCGCTTGGCTTTTTCTAAAACAATATTGGCTATTCTCACATGCTCCGAAGCCTCTTTATCAAAGGTTGAGGCGATGATTTCACCACGAACACTTCGTTGCATATCCGTAACCTCCTCCGGACGTTCATCAATGAGCAATACCATCAAGTACACCTCTGGATGATTTTTTGAAATAGCATTAGCTATATCCTTAAGTAACATCGTTTTACCTGTTTTAGGTTGAGCTACAATCATTGCTCTTTGCCCTTTTCCAATAGGAGAAAATAGATCAATAATACGCGTTGAAGGCGTACTTCCTTTATCTGCCAATTTAAATTTTTCATTGGGAAAAAGTGGAGTCAAATGCTCGAAAAGTACTCGATCACGTACAATTTGCGGATCAAGACCATTGATTTTCAAAACCTTAAGCAAAGGAAAATATTTTTCACCTTCCTTCGGGGGACGCACTTCACCCAGTACGGTATCTCCTGTTTGTAATCCAAACAATCTGATTTGTGATTGGGAGACATAAATATCATCGGGAGATGCTAAGTAGTTGTAGTCCGAAGAACGCAGAAATCCATAGCCGTCCTGCATAATATCCAAAACTCCTTCGCACTCTACGATGCTATCAAATTCAAAATCAGGTGAACGGTATCGATTTCGTTTCTCTTTATCAAAATTTTCAGAGTTGTTATTTTGTCCATTTCCATTGCGATAGGTATTCTGATTTTGCCCTGTCTTCTGCTGATTTTGAGATGTTTGTTGAGATTGATTTGTAGTATTTTGGTTATTCTTTTTCTGAAATCCTACTTTCTGGAATTGTTTATTCTCCTTATTATTAGTGGTAACATTTTCCTTAGCATCGGATTTTGGAAGTTGTTCTTTATTAGTTTTTCCGTTGTTTTGAGTATTTTCTTCTTGTATCTTTTCCTCCTTTTGAGGAACTGTTGGAGTGGTAGTCGAGGCTGAATTTGATTTCTTTTTATTTGTTACAGTCTTTCTTTGAGTTTTCTTTTGTGTCTGCTTTTTGGTTTTCACCTCATTCTTTTCGCTTTCCTGTTGTTCTTGAGAAGGGTTAGCTGCCTGATGATCAAGAATTTGGTAAATCAAATCCTCTTTGTTGAAACTGCGAAACTTAGGCACTTTCATTGCTTGAGCTATTCCCTGCAATTCAGGTAGCTTCATAGATTTTAAATCTGTAATGTCTAACATTTGAATCTTAAATTATTTAAAGAAATATGGGTTTTAATAGCTATCAAAACATTGTAGCTACTTTGGTTGTTCAGAAAAATATTATAGTATGCGTTTTGAGAAAATCTTTTTAGATAGTGTTCCTTGAAGACGAGGCAAATGTAATATTTTTTTTTGAATTGACAATTTTTAGCGTATATTTTTTCTTTGAAAAGATATAAAAGTATTTATGTACTCAGCGTTATATTCAAGTTTTTCGGATATGTGAGCTAACCTATTTTAGGCAATTCCAATGATTTTTTGATGGCATAAGTTCGAAAAGCTATAATAAAAACAATGGTTATCAAAGAAATATAATCGTGAAAAAAAGGTAGCTCTTTCAACCCCAAATACATTAAACTACCTACAACACAAGGAGTTGCATAAATTTCTTTATGAAAAATTACAGGAATATCATTACAGAGTATATCTCGAATAACTCCACCAAAACAAGCACTCATCACTCCGATAGACACAACAATGGTCGGATGCAATTCATAGGAAAAGGAAAGTGCTATCTCTGTTCCAATAATGGTAAAAAAAGCGATACCAATAGTATCAAATAATAATAAGGATTTTCGCAAATAATGAATTTTATTTCGGAAGATAATAGCAAACAAGGTTCCTCCGAAAATCATTGCTACGTAAATAGGGGCTTGCATCCAAAAAACCGGTGTTCGACCTAATAGTACGTCTCGTAGGGTTCCCCCTCCAAGTCCAGTAACGAACGCGATGATGAAAATCCCGAACAAATCCATTTTCTTTTCGCGAGCAGCCAAAGCTCCTGAAATAGCAAATACAAAAACTCCTGCCAAATCAACAGCGTAAAATAAATCCATAGCATCAGTATTTTTACAGTTGTAAAATAGTCAAATTAGAGAAGTAAGGTTACATATATTTTATATACATAAAAAGCCGTCTTTCGACGGCTTTGAGCGGGAGACGAGGTTCGAACTCGCGACATTCAGCTTGGAAGGCTGACGCTCTACCAACTGAGCTACTCCCGCCTATCCTTTTGTTTTACGGTTGCAAAGATACGACTTTTTTTATTCTCTCCAAATTTTTAATCACTTTTTTTTGAGTTTTTTTTGAAAATATTTATAAAACACTGTTTAACAACATATTAAAAATAAACTTTTTTTCCACATATTAGATTGAACTTATGTAGAAATACTTTTTTCTATTATTTTTAGTATTGCTTGGTCAATTTTTTCAAGTAAAGGTTTTGTTTTTTCAATCGTATAATCATTATATAAGGTTTCTAAACGTTTATAGGTTACAAAAGTTTTCCCATTGACTTCTCTAATAAGTATTTTTAAAGGTAATTCAATAGCTAATAATTGATTTTCTTGCATCAAAACGGTACCTACTTTCGGATTCCCTATAATTAAAACTGTGGTAGGAGCCAAATGTAGTGCCGATTTTTTAGCTGCTTTGCTATGATCAATCACTGAAAATATTTGTATATTCTCCGAGGTCAATCCTTTTTTGAGTAACTTTATTGTCTGCTTGAAATCATACTTACTTTCTACAGTAAACAACTTGTTATCAATCGATTGTGAAAACACACTTATCGAAAAGAGACATATAAAAAATTTAAATAACTGCTTCATATGAATTTTAAATTTATTTTTGAACTTCCATAGGTATCCCCTCTCTCTGGTAATTTATTTCTACTTTTATCTGAGTGAAAAAATCTTCAAGTTATTATTAAAATTATGACTCCAACTCCAAAGCATTGCGAACTTCATCCATAACTTGGGTGTTATCAGATATAACAATCAGGGTATCATTTCCTTCAATTTGGGTAGAACCGTTAGGAGTTATGTATTTGTCTTTGCGTTTTATCATTGCTATAATGGCATTGGAAGGAAAGTCCACATCTACTATTTTTTTGTCTACCACATAGCAATCTTCTGGAATAAAAATTTCTTGCATGACCGCACGAGGATGTTCTCTCTTGATAGCATCGGCTGGGTTTTCTTCATTTTCGGCAGGTTGTTCAGATGCCAAATTGAGCCACTTGGCTACCATTGAAAGTGTTGTTCCTTGAATTAATACGGAAGTTACCGAAATAAAAAATACTATATTAAAGATGATATTTGCTTTTTCAAGACCTGCTAACATAGGGTACGTGGCAAATACAATAGGTACAGCTCCTCGGAGTCCAACCCACGAAATATAAGAACGTCGTGCGAAACTCATTTTGAAAGGCAATGTTCCCAAAAACACACTTAATGGACGTGCGACTAAAATCAAGAATACAGAAATCAACAATCCAATTCCCATCAATGGAATGGTTTCAGAAGGATTAACTAATAAACCTAAGGTCAAGAACATCACAATTTGCATTAACCATGCCAATCCGTCAAACATTTTGATAACACTTCCTTTGTGGATAAAACTGTGATTACCTAAGTAAACCGCAGCTACGTAAATTGCTAAAAATCCATTACCACCAAGTGCTTCGGTTCCTGAAAAAGTAATGTACATTAAAGCTATGGCTAACACAGGATATAATCCTTCAAATCCTAAAGATATTCTGTTGAAAATAATTTTACTAAGTCTCCCAAAGATAAATCCTAAAATACCACCTAATATAATCTGCTTTAAGAAAATAAAAATTACACCTAATAAATCTTGATCAGGAATTTGTACCAAACCTAAAAAAGTAGTTGTTAAAACGTAAGCCATAGGGTCGTTACTTCCGCTCTCAAACTCCAAAGTTGGACGTAAATTTTCTTTGAGTTCTAGATTTTTAGATCGTAAAATCGAAAATACAGCAGCAGCATCAGTCGATGACACAATCGAACCTAATAGCAAACTCTCAAAAATAGTAAAATCAGTAACATACCACACAAAAACTCCTAAAAACACGGCGGTGAGCAGTACTCCAACTGTAGAAAGCATAATCCCTTGTCCCAAAATGGGTTGTACAGACTTCCAACGAGTCTCCAATCCTCCTGAAAACAAAATAAAATTCAGAGAAAGAATTCCAATGAATTGAGCCAATCCAGGATTATTGAACTCTATTTTCAAGATACCATCACTACCGGCAAGCATCCCAACACCTAAAAATAAAATCAAAGTAGGCACTCCGAATTTGTAAGAAGTTCGTCCTGCAACGATACTAACAAGTAGTAGTAAAGACCCGACGAGTAATATGTTTTCCGAGGTTAAATTCATAATATGTACATGGTTTTGGTGCGAAAATATGAAAAAAAATTAAGAACCAAAACTGAAAAAATAGTTTTATGCTAAAAAAAATGACTATCTTTGCATTACCCGTTGATGTCTTTTTCATAAAGAAACGTAAAAACTAAGATGTACTATTTTATATCTATCTGAAAAATAAATTGTTATGAAATTTAAATTATTCTCCTTACCAAAAAATAAAAAATACAATTACACTCCTCGCTATTATGATGGAAAAGAAAAAGGAAACATCTATGATTTAGACTCTCGTATCCGAAAAGATCGCGAAACACAGACCAATCACTTCACTGCTCAATGGCGAGATGTCCGTGCTAACAGTCGAAATACCAAGAACGTAGAAATCAACAAAACTTTTCTAATTGTGTTAGCGATTTTACTATTTTTAGCATTGTATATACTTGATTTTGATCTATCTATATTTAAAAGGAGCTAATATATAAAAAAATCAGCCTGATAGGGAATAGATTAAAAAATATAGCTTGAGATATACAATCCCACAGACTACCAAGAAAACGATTCCTAAAATAAAAATGACCGATATAATTCGTTTATTACCCGATCACGTTGCCAATCAAATTGCAGCAGGAGAAGTAATTCAGCGACCTGCCTCTGCAGTGAAAGAATTACTTGAAAATGCGATTGACGCCAAGGCTACTAACATAAAACTCATCGTTAAGGATGCAGGAAAAACTCTTATCCAAGTCATTGACAATGGCATAGGAATGAGCGTAACAGATGCCCGACTTGCATTTGAACGACATGCTACCTCCAAAATTCAAAAAGCGGAAGATTTATTCCAATTGCAAACAAAAGGATTCCGAGGGGAGGCATTAGCCTCCATAGCGGCAATTGCTCATGTGGAACTTATCACTAAACGACCTACGGATGAATTAGGAACAGAACTTCGGATAGAAGGAAGCAAGATAACTTATCAAGAACCATGTGTTACAGCTGATGGCACTTCTATTTCAATGAAAAATTTGTTTTTTAACATCCCTGCTCGACGAAATTTTCTCAAATCGGACACCGTAGAATTACGACATATATTAGATGAATTTCATCGTGTAGCATTGGCTCATCCAAATATCCATTTTCACTTTTACAACAATGGGAATGAACTATTTAACTTACCTATCACAAATTTTAGACAACGTATCGTACACCTTTTTGGTGGAAAAACAAATGAAAAATTAGTACCTATTGAGGAGGAAACCCCCATTTTGAAAATAAGCGGTTTCGTGGTGAAACCTGAGTACATAGCTAAAACGAAATCCCTGCAATTTTTAATGGTAAACAATCGTTTTGTAAAAAATAGATATCTAAATCACGCTATTACGGTGGCCTACGAAGGACTTATTAACAGCCAACAACAGGCTGAATATTTCATTCGATTGGAAGTTAACCCTTCAACCATAGACATCAATATTCACCCAACTAAAACTGAGGTAAAATTTGAGGACGAACACAGCATTTACGCTCTCCTCAAGTCGGCAGTAAAACACAGTTTAGGACAATTTAATATAGCTCCAGTACTTGATTTTAATCGAGACACGACTTTCGACATTCCTTATAGCTATAAGGATAAGGAACCTGTTTTTCCAAAAATTGAAATAGATCCTAATTTTAATCCTTTTAAAGAAGAAACTCAAAACAACCGAAATTCGGGAAATGGACAGAACTTTTCTTCGCACCCTAAAAAACAAAGCTCGTGGGAAAGTCTGTATGTAGGTATCGAATCTGATTTGAATAGCTTTGAACCACAAGTAATTGAGAGTAAACTCTTTGATGTAGAACCGTTGTCACCGCAAATAGGAAAAAATATACTGTCAATAGGAAAGAAATACCTTGTAACAACGTTGCATAATGAACTAATTATCGTTAATATAAACCGAGCGCATCAGCGGATTTTGTATGAAGATTTTCTGAAAACCTTAAAATCAACAAGTACAGCAAGTCAACAACTAATGTTCCCTCTGGAATTATCTTTTTCAAGGGAGGAACTTGATGTGGTTAAAAGATTAAAAGAATTATTTGAAAATATTGGTTTTATTATTGATATTCAAGAAGATAAAATACAAATAAATGGAGTTCCTCTACATATTTCGGACAGCGATATTCCCAACGTATTTCAAGAACTCATTCAGCAACACTTTGAAAACCTACCTACAAACGAAAACTCTCAAAAAGAGGCTTTTGCACAAAGTCTTAGCCGTAGTTTAGCCATAAAAACAGGACAAAACCTAACGGAACAGGAGCAAGAAACTTTGTTAAATAATTTGTTTGCTTGTAAAGAAAGTTTAATTTCGCCACTTGGAAAGCGAGTGTATAGCCATCTTTCACTTAATGAAATTGATAAATATTTTTAATCTATAATATATTTCATGGAACGTATCACACAAATAATCAAACACTTAATAATCATAAATGTTATTGTATTTTTCATTGCCGAATACAATTTGATTCCCAACATAAATCTCACAGAAAATGCTGCGATCTACTTTTTTGAAAATCCTAATTTCAAATGGTGGCAGTATATAACATATATGTTCATGCACGGCGGACTAATGCACTTATTTTTCAATATGTATGCACTTTGGGCATTTGGCAGTCCGTTAGAAAAGATTTGGGGACAACAAAAATTTTTGTTTTTCTATTTCTCGTGTGGCGTAGGTTCAGCGTTAATACATTCAGGAGTGAATTACTACTATTTTCAGGAAGGATTACAAGCCTTAGCTGATAATGGTTTTACGCCCGAAATGGTGAAAAATGTATTAGCCGAAGGTAAGTACAACACAGCTTGGGAGCATATTATTCCTAAAAGTACGTTTAACGATATGATGAGTTCCTATTTTACACCAGCTGTGGGAGCTTCAGGAGCAATTTACGGGATTTTAGTCGCCTTTGGGATGATGTTCCCTGATGCCAAACTCATGATGATTTTCATTCCGTATCCGATAAAAGCTAAATATTTCATTCCTATTTTGGTGGGAATAGATTTATTCTCAGGTGTTACAGGATTCTCTATTTTCGGTGGTAATATCGCACATTTCGCACATGTTGGAGGTGCGTTGATTGGATTTTTAATGATGTGGTATTGGAAAAAGAATTCCTTTGATGCCAATGGATGGAAACGATAGCATAATAATAGCCTCTGTTTAACCTATCAATAGCAATACATAAAAGTTTTTGAAGACTTTTTATAACATCACCAAGGTCAAACAGAGGCTTTTTATTTGAATGAAATTTTCAACTTCTTCTTATATACCCCCTACAATTTTTCCAAATGAATTACTTTTTATAAATAAACTTTCCTACATCAATAACTTCTTTATTATTAGTAAGCCGAATGACAACTTCTTGTTTTTTCTGATTTCTGGAACCATAATTGGTGAAAAATTCTAAACGAAGACTTACTGGGAACAATTGTTTTTGTGAATAATTTCCGTAATATTGTACCTGAATTTCATATTGACCATCAATTGCTTTTCTTATCATAAATTCCTCTGGTCCATAGCCTCCTGTAAAATCATTTGATATTTTCCCTCCATACTCCGTCAGGTCGTTTGAATAATAGCATTTTTCCTTTTTAGGGTCAGTTACCCATAAATCCATATCGGAACTATCTGTATCCCAAGTAAGTACAACACGTACATCAACTGGTTCATTTTTCAGTAATCGCTTGTCTATAAAGGACGTTTTTACATTTTTTTGCGTATTAACAATGTTATTAATTTCGTTCATTGCAATAAGTTCGATACCATAAAAACGACTATTCCATACTTCGGTAACAACTTTATAAAGCGTTTCAACAGCTTTATTATACTGTTTATCTTGAGCCAATGCCAAACCTAAATCACGGAACGATTGAGGCTCTTCTTCTCTCATTTTCAGTACTTTTTGAAATATCAATATGGCCAATTTTGGATTTTTGTACTCTAATAATTTATATCCCAAAACTCGCAAAATTTGAGCTTCTTCTAAGTTGAGTTCCGCTAAGTTTGAAAGTATCAAAGTTGCAGTTTCGCTTTTTCCTTTTTTGAAGAAATAATCGGCAACGTCGACGTAAAAAGCGGGGGTTTTACCATATTCTTGCTTTAATTTCAAGTAAGTTTCATAGGATTTCCTTTCGTCTGTATATTCTAATACTTTTTGATAAGGCGTATCAGGATTCCAACTATTTAACTGAATATCAATATTTTTATTTTGACTAACGCTTGTTTTTTCAGCCATTTTTTTGCTTCCTGCACCGGTCATCGCAACCATCTCTTTCATTTCGGACGCTACTTCGGCTTCTTCCATAAAAGCTATTTCTTCTACTGCCACTTCTCTCCTATCTGAATGAGTAGCAGATATTACCACAACTTCCTCAATTGCAGATGCAGGTGGCGATGGGGGTGGAATCTCTCCCTTTCCGTTTTTTTCCTCAACACTAATTGGAAAACTCGTGTTCCACCACTCACTTTGGGCTTTTGACATCGCAATAACCTCCTCAATTTTGTCTTTTTTCTGAGATTTTTTGCGATTTTCTTCCTCCTTAGCGTATTTATCTTCCCGAGCAACGGCTTCAAAATAATCTTTTTGCAGTTCTGTTGGAGGAACGATTCTATTGGCAACATAATCCGATAAAAGTTCCAAAACAATGAGCGATGTTCCTTCAGTTACAATACCAAACTCTTTCCCAACGGCATCTATTTTATCCTGATTTTCAGCTTCTGACCTCATTTGTGCGATTTTCTTCCCTGCCCAAAAACGTTCTAACTGCTTAAATTCTTTTTCGGAAGAATCCATATTTTTCTGAACGGTAACTATTTTACTTTCAGTGATTTTATTTCCATATCCGAAAGAAAACTCCAACTCTGCTTTATCCGATTGCAATTGCCCCGCAAATGAAAAATAGTTCTCTGTGATTGGACTTCCTACTTGTGGATATACATCCGACACTTTTCCTGACTTCACTTTTGCCTCAATCAAACGAAATGTTGGTTTTAGTAATTTTTCCAAAGAATTTTCAACTGTTTGTTGTGATAAATTGATAAAATTTCCACCTGTCTGATTGCTTATATATTGCATTTTATCAGTATTTGCTACTGATTTTGAATTGATTACATACACAGGTTTTTGGATAATAGCAGTCAATAATTTCAAATCTTTTTCCTCTCCAAAATTGAAAATTCCGTCCGTGAACACCAAATACTCATCACTTGAATCCTTAATTTCCAATGGATTAACATAAGTAGCTCCATCATAAGTTTGTTTTTTCAAATAAGAATTTAACGCTGACCAATCTCCATTTTTAATACTAAATTTTTTAGGAACATTAGCACGAATATTAAATGTAATTAGCTCAACATCAACATTTTTTATGGTTTTAAAATAGACATCTAACAATTGATATTCCTTATCAAAATCACGTTCCTCACTTGAAGCCGAAATATCCCAAAGCAATCCAATCTTTTTGGGAAACGATTTGTTGTTAATTATCTCTTTTTCAGGTAAAATACTTCCATAAAAGTACGTTTTTTGGTTTTCTGTAGAAGCAAAAATCTGCTGTTTTTCTATTTTTGGAAATATTAAAGTGATGTTTTTATTAAGCCTATAATCCGTTTTTGTCAATTCTGAAATATACGAATTTCGCCATTTTTTGAATGATAATTCCACTCCATCATCTTCTGTTTTTACTTCTCTTGACACAATTTCAGCTTTCAAACTGAATTTTTTTAGCGTAAAATCTCCTTTTATGGGTAGAAAATAGAAATCTTTTCCATTTCTATGACTTAATTCTTGTTCAAAAGCAATCAAAATACGTCGAGACCCCTTTGCAGGTATAGGATAAACACGTGCTTTGAAATTGTTTCCTTCGGTTTTTTCCAATAAACCGGGGTCAACACCACGTCTGACAATATTTTCAAAGGCTACACGTCCTTGTTTTTTATCCACTACTACGCCTTCACGTAACTTTCCGTTGATGTCCAAGGCAAAACGAGAAACCACTTGTCCTGCTCCGAGAGGAAACTCAAATTCACCTTCCATCACCCGATCGTTAGGATTATAGAACACCATTTCCATAGTGGTAATCGCTGTTTGCCCTACAACGTAAATGTCAGTGTGCAACTCTTGCAATTCCATAGGATTTGCATTTTGCTGACTTGCAATTTTCATTTTAGGAAGCATCGATTGTGCATGAGAAACTACACTCATCAAAATGCTAACACCGGAAAAAAGATATTTGTACTTCATAGCATTATATTTACAATTTTTAAACATTTTGAAGAGGTCAAATACTGTGCCAAGAGGATAGGTTAATTACGAATTTTAAATTACGAATTACGCTAACTCTTAATCCATAACCACTAATTATCCAATACTCAATTCGTAATTAACTTATTATCCTTCTAAATTTAACACTTAAAGAAATGTTAATAAATTGACAGTTCAGGTACGATTTTCGACCGTTCATGCATAAAACAGTATTTTAGGTTCAATATTTTAACATTTAACAAACGTTAACAATTGTAGTTATTTACCAAATTCTGTTATTTTGTTGTGCGATTTGAAACAGAAACTGATGATTAACATACTCAAAAAACTATAAAACATAAGGAAATATTTTTAAAATAGTAAATCAAATTTGATAGTTATGAATACAAAGATTGGAAAATGGGTAGTGACCAGTGTGGTTGCTTTAGTTTTACTTTTGGCTTGTATTAAAGAAGAGCCTATCATTCACGTAACGAGTGTTACGTTAGAGAAAAATGAATTGGAATTGACGGAAGGGGACAACCACAAACTGTCAGTAATAGTTCTTCCTGAAGATGCTACCAACGCAAGTGTCAGCTGGGAAAGTAGCAACACCGATGTAGCTACAGTTGATGCCAAAGGGCTGATTACAGCATTGAAACCAGGTACGGTTGAAATCACAGTAACTACCGAAGATGGAGAAAAAACCGCCGTATGTAAGGTAACCGTTGCCCCACGTTTTATCCATGTAATTTCGGTGAGTATTTCCCCTGAAAAACTAACTCTCACTGAGGGGAATACGCACTCTTTAACCACTACGGTATTACCCGCTGAGGCTACTAACCCAAAAGTTATGTGGAGTTCTGCGGATAGCACGATTGCTACGGTAAATGAAATGGGAGAGCTAACGGCTCTTAAGGCGGGAGTGGTGACCATTACGGCAACCAGCGAAGATGGAGGGAAAAGAGCTCTCTGTGAGGTTACTGTTGAGGCAAAAATTATTGAAGTGGAAAGCGTACGCCTATCGGAAGAGCAAATTACGTTAGTGGAAGGAAATACATATTCTTTAACAGCCACCGTACTGCCTGCCGATGCTACCAACAAAAACATTCATTGGACAAGTGAAAATGAGGCTGTTGTCACCATAAACGAAGGAGGGTTACTAACCGCTCATAAAGTGGGTACAGCTACCGTAGTGGTTACTACAGAAAGCGGGAAAAAGACTGCAATTTGTCGAGTGACCGTCGAAGCAAAAGTCATTGCTGTGGAGAGCGTAAGCCTTTCTGAAGAGCAAATTACGTTGGTGGAGGGCAATACTTACAGTTTAACGGCTACCGTTTTACCTGCCAATGCTACCAATAAAAAAGTAACTTGGACAAGTGCTAATACCGCTATTGCTACCGTGGACGATTTGGGGAAAGTAACAGGTGTAGCTTCAGGAACGGTATACATTACAGCTACTACCGAAGATAGCAAGAAAACAGCCTCTTGTAAGATAACCGTATCCAAAAAAGTGATTACAGTAGCCTACGTAAGTTTGGACAATGAAACTATCACCTTATTAGAGGGTGACACCAAAACTTTGGTTGCTACCGTATCACCTACCAATGCAACCAACAAAAAAATAACTTGGACAACTACTGATAAAACCATTGCTACGGTAGATGCAAATGGAAAGGTAACGGCTATTACAGCAGGAGTAGTTAGCATTACAGCTACAACAGAAGATGGCGGAAAAAAAGCATCGTGCAGAGTAACTGTAGAAAAAAACATAGTAGCTGTAACAAACGTAAGCATACAGCCAGAAAGCATTGTCTTAGCGATAGGAAACCAACGTCAATTATCTGCTACGGTATCCCCTACAAATGCAACCAACAAAAAAGTAACTTGGACGAGTGCTGACCCTTCCATTGCTACGGTGACTGCCAGTGGAAAAGTAACGGGCGTTGCTTCAGGAACAGTATACATCACAGCTACTACCGAAGATGGAGGAAAAAAAGCTTCTTGTAAAGTAACTGTAGAATCCGTAATAGCTGTAACAAATGTAAGCATACAACCCGAAACTATTACCTTGCCAGTAGGAGACGAACTCCAATTGACTGCAACGGTATCCCCCACGAATGCAACCAATAAAAAAGTAACTTGGACAACTGCCAACGCAGGAATAGCCAAAGTGGATAATCACGGAAAAGTAACAGGCGTAGCTTCAGGAACGGTATATATTACCGCTACTACCGAAGATGGCGGGAAAACTGCTACATGTAAAGTTACTGTGGAAATTCCAATGATTCAGGTAACAAGCATAAACATACAACCCGAAACTGCCACAGTAACTGTGGGTGGAGAACAACAGCTAACGGCTAATGTATTACCTACAAACGCCACTAACAAAGCCGTAACGTGGACAAGTGGAAATACCTCCATAGCTACCGTTAGTGCCAGCGGAAAAGTAATGGGCGTTGCTTCAGGAACTGTTTATATTACAGCTACTACCGAAGATGGTTCTAAAACAGCCTCCTGTAAAGTAACGGTAACAGCTTCCTCGGTGATATCCGACGGAGCAAATATTAACGGAAGTGTATTAACAGGATGGGATTGCACAAAAATTCCTGCTGATGGGAAAGTGATTATTCCTGCTAACGTGACTATAATAGGCAGTAGAGCCTTTGCACAATGTAAAAGACTAAAAGAAGTAGTAATTCATGGAAATGTGAACATGATTGGAGAAGAGGCTTTTCAAAACTGTACGGCATTAAACAAAGTAACCATAGCCGAGGGAATGAAACGTATTGAAACGTCTGCTTTTGAAGGTTGCTCATCGTTGCAATCCATTGTTTTACCAGCAACTTTAGAAAACATAGGCCCAAGACTATTTGCAGATACCCCATCATTGGTTTCAATTACTGTAAAAGCACCTGCTCCTCCTCGAACTTATGCTCTATATAGTTTATCACTTTTTGGACACGGTAACAAAAATCCGTTTATTTATGTGCCACAAGCCTATGTAGACACCTATAAAAACGACCCTAATTGGTTTTGGAGCGAATACCGAGATAGAATATTTCCTATGCCTAACGAAGGTAACACGCCTTCTGTACAAGTAACTTCTGTAGAATTATCTTCAAGTAGTTTAATTTTAAGACCAGGAAGTATCCATAATTTGTTAGTGAGGATTTTGCCAACGAACGCCACTAACCAAGCCATAACTTGGGCAACCTCTAACGCTGAAATAGCTACGGTACACGGAAATGGAATAGTAACCGCAATAGGAGTAGGAAAGGCTCAACTCACAGCTACAACTGTCGATGGAGGTAAAATAGCTACTTGCTTTGTAACGGTAAGAGATGACGATACACCTCGCATTGTAATGAAAGCTATAAGTAACTCAATTACATTAATTATTGACGCAGCACCTGAAGATCGAAATGATATATGGATTGATTTTAATAACGATGGACAAAAAGATACAAACGAAAATGTAACAACTTTTGGTCATAACTTAATTTCTAATGCAATCATACAACAACCTTTTCCAGAAAAAACAGTAACAATTTACGGAAAAGTAACTTTTTTGAAGTGTACTAATAACAACCTGACAAGTTTGGATGTTTCTAAAAACACAAATTTAACATTTCTAGACTGTAGTGGAAATAATCAACTGTACGGTTTGGATATTACCAAAAATACAAATTTAACATTTCTAGACTGTAGTGGAAATCAACTGTACGATTTGGATATTACCAAAAATACAAATTTATCGGAACTTATTTGTCGTCAAAATCAATTAACTAACTTAGATGTTAGTAAAAATACAAATTTAAAATCTCTTGATTGTTGGAACAATACACTTACTGATTTAGATGTTACCAAAAATACAAATCTAAATTACTTAAATTGTATGGGAAATCGACTAACCAGTTTAGATGTCAGCAAAAATGCAAATTTGATACAGTTTGTTTGTAGTGTTAATCAATTAACCAGTTTAGATATTACCAAAAATACGAATCTAACTCTTTTAATCTGTGGAGGAAATCAACTATCAAATTTGAATATTACCAAAAATACCGAATTACAAAGATTTGATTGTCATTCCAATCAATTGACTGATTTAGATATTAGTAAAAATGCAAAATTAAATCATATTACTATCATAAACAACAACCTAACCCCTGCAAGCAAACAAAAAATTGTAGATGATTTGCCCACACGCTCAGCATCTGAACAGGCAAAATTTAACAATTACAACTATCAAGACTTTTCTCAAAGTCAACTTAATGCTATTAGAGCAAAAGGCTGGACGGTGGTTAATTAATTACGAATGAAAAATTACGAATTACGAAGTTAATTACGAAGTACGATAGTTAATTACGAAGTACGATAGTTAATTACGAATGAAAAATTACGAATTACGGGGGCGAGGCTTTTCCGTAATTCGTAATTTGTAATTTCGTAAAACGAATAGCGAATTTATAGAAAACTTATCAATGCCAGTTCATAACTTTTCAAACCCAAACCTAATATAAGTCCCTTAGCCACAGGCGAAATATAGGATTTATGACGAAAAGTTTCACGTGCATAGGTGTTGGAAATATGCACTTCTAATACAGGGGTGGTGACTGCTTTGATAGCATCGGCAATAGCAATAGACGTATGCGTATAAGCCCCTGCATTGAGGATTATTCCGTCATATTCAAAGCCTATTTCATGAATTTTATCAATGAGTTCTCCTTCTATATTGCTCTGATAATAAGTCAGTTGCACGGAAGGATATTTCTTTTGCAACTTTTCAAAAAATTGTTCAAAAGTTTCATTTCCGTAGATTTCAGGCTCTCTTTTTCCTAATAAATTCAGATTAGGCCCATTGATGATTGCTATTTTCATAATATGTTGATTATATAGAAAGGCTACCTGTTCAGATAGCCTTTCAATTTCATTTAGTAACTTAACTAACTCGGAACTACAATCCACTCTCCTTTTTCAATGAGGGGAATAGCTTGTTTATATTTCATTTCTTTACGTTCACCGGTACGAATATTTTGTACCATAATACGCTCGTTTCTATTGATTTTAGGTTGTTCACGTACGATGGTTTCCACCACTTGCGAACGTCTTGACACAGCCTGTCCAGCTTCACGCTGTTGATTTGCCACCTCATCGCCAACTTCTTCACGCGATGTTCGGTAATTTTCAGGCTGACGTTGTACTCGTTGTTCCTCTTGAATTGGTGTATTCTGCGTAGGCAATTCGGCACGGAACAGAAATGAAATAATTTCCTTATTTACTTTATCTATCATTGAACTAAAAAGCTCGAAAGCCTCAAATTTATAGATAAGTAACGGATCTTTCTGCTCATGCACAGCCAATTGTACCGACTGTTTAAGTTCATCCATACGACGTAAATGCGTTTTCCATTCCTCATCAATGATAGCTAAAGTAATATTTTTCTCAAAATCACTGATTAATTTCTTGCCATTACTTTCGTAAGCCTCCTTCAAATCGGTAACGATGTTCATAGCCTTTTGTCCGTCCGTGAATGGCACTACGATACGTTCATAGGTATTCGATGGATTTTCGTAAACACTTTTTATCACAGGAAAAGCTGTTTCGGCACTGCGTTCTGTCTTTTCTTGATAGTGAATCAATACTTCTTTGTAAAGTGTATTAATCAAATCATTAACAGACGATTTTCCGAATTCAGATTCGGTAATTTGAGATTTCAAAGAGAAAAATCGAATAAGTTCGTATTCAAAATTTTTGAAATTATTTCCTCCTTTATTTTGCTCTACAATAACTTTACAAGTATCATAAATCATATTCGCCAAGTCCACTTTAAGGCGTTCTCCCTCCAAAGCGTGACGACGGCGTTTGTAGATTACCTCACGTTGTGCATTCATCACATCGTCATATTCAAGCAAACGCTTACGAATACCAAAATTGTTTTCCTCTACTTTCTTTTGTGCTGCTTCGATACGCTTAGTCATTAATGAATGCTCAATCACATCACCTTCTTTATGTCCTAATTTATCCATAAATTTAGCAATGCGTTCCGAACCAAACAAACGCATCAAATTATCCTCTAATGACACGAAAAATAAAGAACTTCCAGGGTCTCCTTGACGTCCCGAACGACCGCGAAGCTGTCTATCCACACGACGTGAATCGTGGCGTTCTGTACCGATAATTGCCAAACCTCCTGCAGCCTTTACCTCTGGAGTTAACTTAATATCAGTTCCTCGACCTGCCATGTTGGTTGCAATAGTCACCACCCCAGGCTGTCCAGCTTCTGCTACAATTTCAGCCTCTTTTTTATGCAACTTAGCATTCAAAACATTATGCTTGATTTTACGCATGGTAAGCATACGGCTCAAAAGTTCTGAAACCTCTACCGAAGTAGTACCAATAAGTACAGGACGACCTGCTTCTGAAATACGCGCAACTTCCTCAATTACAGCATTATATTTTTCACGTTTGGTCTTATAAATCAAATCATTTTTATCCTTACGAGCAATAGGTCTGTTGGTAGGGATTTCCATTACATCTAATTTATAAATCTCCCAAAATTCCCCAGCTTCCGTAATTGCAGTACCCGTCATTCCCGATAGCTTGTTGTACATACGGAAATAATTCTGTAAGGTAATGGTAGCATACGTTTGCGTTGCAGCCTCAATTTTTACGTTCTCTTTTGCTTCAATAGCTTGGTGCAACCCGTCGGAATAACGGCGACCATCCATAATACGCCCTGTTTGTTCATCAACAATCAATACCTTGTTGTCAATTACCACATATTCAACGTCTTTTTCAAATAACGTGTAGGCTTTCAATAACTGATTCAATGAGTGAATACGCTCACTTTTTACATTGAAATCCTGAAATAATTTTTCCTTTAAGGCTGCCTCTTCCTCAATAGGCAAACCTTGTTTTTCTATTTTTGCTATTTCAATGCTAATGTCGGGCAGTACAAAGAAATTCTTATCCCCATCAAAAGAAATATCAGCAAAACCTTTATCAGTAAGCTCTATTTGATTATTTTTTTCATCAATCACGAAATACAATTCCTCATCTACTTTTGGCATTTCGCGATTATTATCCTGCATATAGAAGTTTTCGGTTTTTTGAAGTAATTGCTTAACTCCTTCTTCACTCAAAAACTTAATAAGTGCTTTATTTTTGGGCAATCCTCGATACACACGAAGCAATAGAAAACCTCCCTCTTTGGTGTTTCCTTCCGCAATGAGCTTACGGGCGTCGGCAAGAACCTTTGTCAAATACTGACGTTGTTTCGACACCAAATCCGACACTAAGGGTTTCAATTCGTTAAACTCGTGCAACTCTCCTTTAGGCGTTGGCCCTGATATAATTAACGGAGTACGAGCATCATCTACTAACACCGAATCTACCTCATCGACAATTGCATAATTATGAACTCGTTGCACCAAATCTTCCGATGTATGTGCCATATTATCACGCAAGTAATCAAAACCAAATTCGTTATTAGTTCCGTAGGTGATGTCGGCATTATAGGCATTACGACGCTCCTGTGAATTAGGTCGATGATTGTCAATACAATCCACACGCATTCCATGGAACTCAAAAAGTGGCCCCATCCAAGCACTATCCCTACGTGCCAAATAATCGTTCACGGTTACCAAGTGTACTCCATTTCCTGTTAAAGCGTTCAAATAGACCGGTAAAGTAGCTACGAGAGTTTTCCCCTCTCCTGTTTGCATTTCTGCAATTTTTCCTTGATGCAGAGCAATCCCTCCGATGAGCTGTACGTCATAATGCACCATATCCCAAGTAACTTGCTTACCTGCCGCATCCCAAGAGTTTTGCCAAACAGCATTATCACCTTCGATTGTTACGTAGGATTTAGTAGCCGAAAGTTCCCTGTCATAAGGGGTCGCCGTAACCGTAAGAGTAGGGTTACCTGCCAAACGCCGTGCAGTTTCTTTTACTACAGCGAAAGCCTCAGGCAAAATCTCATCCAAAGTCTTTTCTGAAATTTCATAGGCCTCTGCATTTAGACTGTCAATTTCGGTATATAGATCTTCTTTTTCATCTATATCATCCGTTTGATTTGCTTTCTGTTGTAAATCAAATATTTTAGCATCAAACTCAGCTCGAGCGTCACGAATTTTTTGTTTAAATTCAATTGTTTTAGCACGTAATTCATCGTTAGAAATAGCTTCCAACTGTTGTGCATATGTTTTTATTTTTTCTACAATAGGCTGAATAGACTTTAAATCTCTTTTTGCTTTATCACCTACAAAAATTTTAATCAGTGAATTTACAATACTCATTTCTAATACGTTATTTAGTGGTTAGAGTTAGTAGGCCTTTCTAATAAAATGCTTAATACTAACATCTTAAATATTTTATATAATTATAAAGGTTCATCTGTTTTGAGCAAGGATTCAGAACGCTTTTACAAGGCAACAAATATACCAATAGTTTTAAAACTGACAAAAAGTCAATAAACAAAAAAGCCTCTTCTTTCAAAAAAGAGACTTCTTTCTATTGTCAAATTCCATTAATACTCGTCTTCATTCCACAGATAGTCCTCCTCAGATGGGTAATCAGGCCATATCTCTTCGATAGACTCGTACATATCCCCTTCATCTTCAAGCGATTGAAGATTTTCTACAACTTCCATAGGAGCTCCTGTTCTAATTGCATAGTCAATCAACTCGTCTTTAGTTGCAGGCCAAGGTGCATCGCTTAAGTAAGATGCCAATTCTAACGTCCAATACATAGCTTAATAGGTATTTTAAAATTTCTGCAAAAGTAAATTTTATTTTTAACTATGCAAATATTTTTTATTTTTTTTGTTGTTAAATTTTACATAAATAAAAAAGCTATCTAGAAATAGACAGCTTTTTTGGATATAGAAATTTACTCAAATTTACAATACGGCTACGCAAGAGATTTCGACCTCTACATATTTAGGAAGGTTTGCCACTTGCACTGTTTCACGTGCTGGAGCTGTTTTTTCGTCAAAATATTTTCCGTAAATAGCATTTACTTGTCCGAATTGCTCCATATCGCTAAGGAAAATGGTCGTCTTTACCACGTTTTCAAACGTGGCTCCTGCTTGTTCTAAAACCGCTTTTAGGTTTTCCATCACTTGAGTGGTTGCTGCTTCAATGCCTTTAACGACTTCATTAGTTTTTGGATTTACAGGAATTTGTCCTGAAACATACAATGTGTTTCCTGCCAAAATCGCTTGATTATAAGGCCCAATCGGTGCGGGTGCATTTTCTGTAAAAATTATTTGTTTCATATTTATAAATATTTAAAATGTTGTTGTTTTTCTGGTCGTGTTGTAAAAAGTATGATGGAAGTTCTGACTGTCAGGCTGAGCGAAGTCGAAGCCTCATCATTACAGGGCTTCGACTTCGCTCAGCCTGACAGAAATATCCTCTTTTTTTAAGATATCATACTTTTTACATCACTTCCGTTTTTCTAAACGATATACGATTGAATTTTCCGAAAGTTTTTCGCCTCTATTCGTATCGAAAATTCAGTTTTTACATGTTCCCGTTATCACGTCTTCCTAAAAAAAGGTAGGCGTAGCAAAATTATTTTTTTATAGGCTTCGTCACTTTTTCTTGAACGAGACGTTTAGCTTTTGGACGTTCCCTACTCCATCTTTAACAATCATTTCTAACTTATACGCATCTGTTTTTTTTGCCTCTATGTCCGAAAAATCAAACGTAAGCATCCGTGTTTTGGGGTCATACTCGAACAAAATCCACTCACCATTAAGGGATGCCGAATAGCTCCCAATTCCACTCAAATCGTCCTTGATTTCCACTTTTAAAGTTGAAGCATTTAACAATCCATTATTTTTGAAATTCACGGGCCTTACAGTTGGTGGAATGGTATCTTTCATAAGGGTAAATCGTCCTAAATTACGAGTTTTTGCCGTGAAAACTCCATTTTTGTAAGTTGTTCGTTCTGCCGAAGGTCGATTTTTCTCATTCAAGTAAGCGATAAACACTTGTGCAGTTTCCTCTTCCGTAAATTTCTTATTTTCAATATTCAAAGTAAATTGCTTATGTACAGCTTCTCGTGGATGATGTAGCGAAAGCGTGTCATTTTTACTATCGATTTGTATCATAAAATCATCATAAAATGTATTTTCAGGAAAATAAACATTTCCATTTTCAAAAGTGTAGAACTGGTCACGCTTAGCTACCAATAATTTCCCTTCTGCAATGGGTTTGGGCTCTATTATTTCCTGTTGCTTCCCTTCGATAGGAAGGACAATTCGAGTGGTATTACCTTTAATGTCTTCAACTGAAATGGTTGCCAAATAGGACATACCATCCTGAACGTCAATATGTCCGTTATTTTTTATATTTCGGTAAATCGTTGAAATACGATTTCCGGCTTTTTTGTACAACAACTGGATTCTTGTTTTTTTATCCACATACTGCTCGTAATCGGAAAAAACATTAATATAACGTGCTTCTGTAAAATCCAATTTGTCAAAAACATATTGAAAATGTACAATTCCGTTGATTTCCAAGGTAACACGGTAAACTCCACAAATGTGATAAGTGTCGTTCTGCTTATCAATAGATTGTATTCCTAAACCGATACTACCACTGGCTGTAATTTTATCTGCTAAGTACGACCCGTCCGATTGTTTGGTCATATTGATTTGTCGTGGCAATTGCGATTTCTCAATTTGAGAATCGCTCCCAAGAGAATAGCCTACCAATTGATACACACTGGGTGGAATTTCATCTAAAATGTCATAGCCAAACAATAAGGGGTTCATGGCTCTGGCACTCGAATCACGGATTTCAAAATGCAAATGAGGCCCGCCACTACTACCTGTATTTCCTCCATAAGCAATTAATTCTCCTTTTTTCACAGGTAGCTCAATAGCTTTGGGATAGGCTTCTATTTCGAACGATTTTCGTGCATATTGCCTTTTTTTTACATACTTTTCAATTTCAGGCGAAAACTTCTGTAAGTGAGCATACACGCTGGTATTCCCATCGGGATGTGTGACATACAAAGCCTTACCGTAACCATATGCCCCTACTTTAATACGAGAAACGTACCCATCTTCGATAGCATAGATTTTCAATCCTTCTTTGCCTTGAGTTTTGAAATCGACCCCTGCATGGAAGTGACTTCCTCGTAACTCGCCAAAGTTACCTGAGAGTAACAGCGGAATGTCCAACGGTGAAATATAGTCAGTTTTGGTTTGGGAATATGAAAAAAAACTAATGAATAGTACAAAAATAGTTAGTGAAAATTTCATTGAGTTGTCTTGATTTTATTATTTCCATTTGCATGACACCTTCCGCTGTAGGCAGTTGGAGTCGTGGTGAAAATAAATGCAATATTAATATTTTTCAGAAAATCTTTTAAACAGTTCTTTGGATAACCTCAAAAAGCTTGGATTCATCGCATTTCAAAGTTTTTGATGGGAACTTTAAAATCAAGGCGTAGTCATGAGTTGCCATTAAAATAGTACGCCCCGAAGCATTGATTTCTTTCAATACTTGCATAATCTCAACACTTGTTTCGGGATCTAAGTTCCCAGTTGGTTCGTCTGCTAAAATAAGTTCAGGATTATTGAGTAAAGCTCTGGCTATTGCCACGCGCTGTTGTTCTCCTCCGGACAATTCGTGTGGAAATTTTAAAATCATATCTTCCATTTTCACTTTTGCCAACACACGCTCAATACGTTGTTTAATTTTATTGGAGTCCTTCCAACCTGTGGCTTTTAAAACAAAAGCCAAATTATTGAATACATTTCGGTCTGAAAGTAATTTAAAGTCTTGGAACACGACACCCAACTTACGTCTTAACAAGGGGATGTCGGACTCTTGCATTTTTTTTAGGTTAAACCCTGCCACATACCCCTCACCCTTAAGCAAAGGCAAATCACCGTAAAGAAGTTTAATTAAGCTACTCTTTCCCGTTCCCGTTTTTCCGATTACATAGACCAACTCTCCTTTGTTGATGGTCAAATTCACATCTGACAACACCACGCTTGACCGTTGTTGAATAAATGTATTTTTAAGATGTACTATTGGTGCTTCCATTTTGATTTACTGAGTTATAAGTCTGCGTAAGGCTCCCATTTCTTTATATTTTTTTCGAGCTTCTTCGGCTGGATATCCAAAATAAGTCAAGCCTCCTTCCAACGATTTTGAGATACCACTTTGAGCCAAGATAACTGCTTTGGCTCCAATAGTAATCCCACTGGTCATACCTACCTGCCCCCAGATGGTTACCTCATTTTCTATAACAACACAACCCGCAATTCCTGTCTGGGAAGCTATTAAACATTTTTCACCGATAACAGTATCATGTCCTACATGAACTTGATTATCTATTTTTGTTCCTTTTCTGATAGTAGTATCACCTGTAACTCCGCGGTCGATAGTACACAAAGCTCCCAAATCAACATTATCTTCGATAACCACACGACCGCCTGATTTCAACTTATCGAACCCTTCGGGACGCTTTTTATAGTAAAATGCATCGGCTCCCAACACGGTTCCCGCATGAATCGTTACGTTATTGCCAATAATACAATCGTCATAGATACTTACATTCGAATGAATTACACAATTATCGCCTATCTGTACGTTATTTCCTATGAAAGCACCGTGCTGGATAATTGTATTTTTTCCAATCTTAGCGGTTGGCGAGACCAAAGCGGTAGATTTCAGGAAAGGTTTAAAAAACTCTGTCAGTTTGTTAAAGTCCCGAAAAGGATCGTCTGAAATTAGCAGAGCTTTTCCTTTAGGACACTCTACTTCTTTGTTAATAAGTACCACTGTGGCATTTGATTGCAAGGCTTTATCATAGTATTTCGGATGGTCAACAAAAACGATGTCCCCTGCTTGAACCACGTGAATTTCGTTCATTCCTAAGACAGGGAAATTATCATCACCGACAAACGAAGTTCCGATGATGGTTGCTATTTGTTTAAGTGTGTATGGCTGAGGAAAACGCATCTTCGATGTTTATTAATGTTATTATATGTTTATATATATCTGTGTTGCTAAATAATCTTTGGCGTTTGGCCCTTCGTGGAAAAGCAAATCCAAAATAGACAAATTCGGAATAAAACCGTGTTTATCTGAAAATATTTGGTGATATTCAGCCATTTCCACAGGCAATTCCTTTTTGGCATTGGTCAAAATTCGAGCGTCTTTCAAATGCTTTGGAGCAGCCTCATACATAACGGTTTTATCAAAGTTAATATCGGTTTGCAAACAAGCTAACACCGTTTCAAGAGTCTCCAAATTCACGTCCAACAAAAAGGTGTAATTTTTTTCAAAAATCGGGCGTAAATCATCTTCATAATATTCAAAAAAGGGAGAGGTGCGATATGCCGTTTCCAAACTCTTCCAATGCAATCGTTGCCAAGGGAAGTGGTTTTCCACCTTCACATCTTTAAATAATTGTCTGCCTGTTTCTCCTCCCACATGTTTTATAGGCAAATTCAAAGCCTGCTTTCCGTTAGCACCGTAAATATATGCTCGATTTCGGAGCGTTTGCTTTTGGTAGTTGTCCGAAACTTCTAGCACACAGGGGCGGTTCAATATCCAATAAAATTGGGCTATTGACGGGAAATACGTAGGATGCAAAAGTACGCTTTCTAACATTTTCTAATGAAATTATTTTTTCTTTTTCTTTCTTAATAAACTATATGCCAACCATAATCCAAGAGCTGCTAACACATAGTATCTGTATGAAACAGGTTCCCCTTCACCATTGACCGTAGTGAACAAACGATTCCAACGGATTTTGTCCAATCCCGAAGCGTTTCTGTCTAAACTCATCCAAACTAAGACGGGTTTTCCAAGCACGTGATCCTCAGGTACAAATCCCCAATAACGGCTATCCTCGGAATTGTGACGATTATCTCCCATCATCCAGTAATAATTCTGTTTAAAGGTATAGGAATTCGTTTTTATGTCGTTTATATAAACATCTTCTCCTTGTATCCGAAGTTTATTACCTTCGTACTCTTCAATAATACGTTTGTACAACGGTAAATTTTCAGCTGACAAAACTACTGTAGCTCCCTCAGCAGGAATGGTAATTGGACCGTATTGATCTTCATTCCATGGATATTTTTCGGAATGCGGAAACACCGATGGATTATATTTTCCGACCTCTTCCACTCGTTTTCTCACAGATACAATATTTGGATTCTGACGTAGAGTTTCGGCTACTGCTTCTGTTAAAGAGGAGAAAACATATACGTTAGGCTGAATTTCGAAAAAGTAATCCGTCACACCGAACTGTTTGTACATACTGTATTTATCGAAAACCCCTTTATTGGGTTGCACCTCAACAACATAGGAAGACTGTAACTTAGCTCTTACGGGGTATATCTCTTTTTTACCATTGATATGCACGTCTCCATCCTTAATCTCAAACACATCGCCAGGCAAAGCAACAGTTCGCTTCACGTAATTCGACCTTTTATCAATAGGTTTATGAACGTGAATATTTGACGGGTCGCGGAAAAAACGCACCGTGTCCGTAGGCCAGTTAAAAACCGTAATATCATTACGCTCAATCTTCTGCAAGGCAGGTAAACGGAAATAAGGTAGTTGCGGTTTGCTGAAGTATGACTTTACTCCTAACACAGGTACTGAATCATGAACCATCGGTAGAGCAAGTGGTGTCATCGGTACACGAACTCCGTAGTGGAACTTGCTAACAAACAGAAAATCACCTACTAACAATGTTTTTTCCAGCGATGAAGTCGGAATCATATAAGGTTGAATGAAATAGGTATGAATTCCTGAAGCTGCTACTACGGCAAATAGAGTAGCACTTATCCACGAAGATACATTCTTTTTGATAACCTGATTGTCTTTTTTTACGTAAAAAGCGGTATAACTTACATAGGCAGTAAACAAACCCAAAGTCAAAACCGAAAGTAGCGTGTAACGTTTTTTGCGATAGCCAAACACATGCAACCATTCATAGTTCATCACAATGAGCATAATATTCCCTATTACAGGAAGATACACTAAGAACAACCACCACCATGGACGTTCTATAATCCTAAGAAAAATGACCGTATTGTAAAAAGGAACAAAGGCTTGCCATCCTTTGTAACCTGCCTTTTCGTATCCTTTCCAAAAGAATAAACCATTGACTAACTGTGCTATAACTAAAATATAAAAATACGCCATATTCTGTGTTTAAATTTAAAGTTCACAAAGATAAAAATTAATCTTGATTAAACAATACTGCCTCCATTTTTTTTGGCACGGCAAATTTACCTGCCAAATGATGGTATTCCACCCAATACTGAAGTGTAAATTCAATACATCGGCAGATTTGTTCAGAGATAAGTTTTCTTTACATATTGTTTTCTATTACAGAGATGTAGTGCAGTACATCTTTCCCTTTTGAATTATTACTACAGCATTGAACAACGCCATATCTAAATGTATTTTTAAAAATTTCCTGACGTCAATATTTTTTTTTCTTGACGTAAGTTTTATTTATTTTAGTATACAAAAATTTTAAATTGTTACATGAAAAATCATTTCTTTCTTTATTTCTGTATTTTAAAATGTGTCTTAGAAATAATTCTAATGAATAATTTTTATAAAAATTTCAATTGTATAAGTAGTAGAATTTTATTCTTGTTCATTTTTTAATTGTACCCAGCATCACGTAATCCTGTACTTACCATTGCATCAACAACTTCTTTGAGTTGACTTTCAGAAATGTTCTCAGCGAAATAGTTCCAAGTCATAAACCCCATAGGTGGTGTTTCGGCTGTAGCCTTTTGTCCATGTACGCCAATGACAGCAAATAGTAGAAGGATTCCTAAAAAAAAGTATTTCTTAACCATAACTCAGTTTTTAAACGTTATTAAATTACAGATTAAAATTTTAAATTGAAATTAATAAAAAAACTATAACTTTTCTTACATTACTTTTAAGACCACTACGTAAAAAGAATACGGCTGTACAAAAGATACAGCCGTAAATTTTAAACCCTCTTTTTACGATTTTTCAAAAGAAATTCCTTCAATGGCTTTTTTCATTTCCACACCTGGAGTGAAGATAATGCGAACGTCCTTAATCATTGAAGCATTAAAATCTTTTTCGTTTTCGACGCCTTCACTGCTAATGGAGATGCGGAATGTTCCAAAATCGCCCAGCTTTACGCTATTCCCTTTTAGTAGTTCTTTCGGAAGCTCTTCTAATAGATTCTGAATTACGTTGGCAATATCACCAGCCGTAAGTGACGATTTAGATGAAATCGTTTTAGCGATATCCTTTTGTTCTACTTTACTCGAAATTATCGCATTGGCATAAAATTTCTTTTTACTACGATCTTGCGGATTTGCTTTTTGTACTAAATGATACTTCATAGCTTTAGTTTTTTTGGTTAGAAATTCAATGTTGAAAAACGATGTTTTCGCTACCAAAGGTATTCATTTTCCGTGAGAAACAAAAAAAATTAACATTTTTATTTTTTCATCATAGGGGCGTATTGCAATACGCCCTTACGGTTTCTTGTACCATCATAAAGGCGTATTGCGATACGCTCCTACGGTTTCCTATACCATCATAAAGGCGTATTGCGATACGCCCTTACGGTTTCTTGTACCATCATAAAGGCGTATTGCGATACGCCCCTACGGTTTCTTGTACCATCATAAAGGCGTATTGCGATACGCCCCTACGGTTTCTTGTACCATCATAAAGGCGTATTGCGATACGCCCCTACGGTTTCCTATACCATCGTAAGGGCGTATTGCGATACGCCCCTACGGTTTCTTGTACCATCATAAAGGCGTATTGCAATACGCCTTTACAGTTTCCTGTACCATCGTAAGGGCGTATTGCGATACGCCCCTACGGTTTCCTATACCATCGTAAGGGCGTATTGCGATACGCCCCTACTTAAGGTTTTTGTTTCCAGAGATTCATCGAATCTTTGCAGATTCTCCTTTCAAAAAATACATCTATCCATACAGAGCAGTAGAATATATAAAGTTTTTTTCTACTCATTACTTTTTGATATTCTTAAAATTACTTGATATACTGAATTTTGTACTCAGAATATAATTCCTGAAGATATTTGTCACGATGTTTGGGAAAGTAGACCATTAGCACATACATCAAAACAAGTAGAAACGTGAATACTGCAGAATAAATCATATATGCCATTTCACTGTCAGGAAAATCACGCCAAAACTGTAAACTCATCTGACAAGGAAAGAAGAAAAAGAAAGTATGATCATTCAATCGCAAAATGATATCCTCAAAAAGCCACTTTTTATCACCTTTTTGTTTAAGCGTACGTCTGTTTTTAACCATAAATACAATAGCAGCAATAAAAATGGCAAGAGACAACGCGGGAACCATAATTTTTGCGTTCCCAAACAAAGTAAATAGTGAAAAAATGGAGATAACAATACAAAATATCAAGATTATTTTGGAAATAACAAACAGTTCTTTAGTTTTTTTCCACAACATTCGATTATAACGTTTACTCATTTGTTTGGTTTTTTCTTCTAATACATCCATAAACCCAAACACTCCAAATTTACGGAATTCTTTCTGCAAGGCCGTTTCAAAATCGTCGTCAGGAAATTCTTGCCAATGTGTTTCGATAGCATTTGCTAAATGGTCAACCAGTTCAGTTTGTACGTCAAAGTATTCCACGTAATGCTGACGCGTAAATTCGTACAAGCGTTCGATTTGTTTTGGGGTTACTTTTTTCATATTATATACTATTCTATTTTTATTATAAAGACATATTGTAATATGCCATACTAAGTAGTTATCATAAAATCTTTATATTCGGGATACAATTCCATTAGATACTTATCTCGATTTTTGGGTAAATAATAAAAAACTAAATATACCGATATGCCTAAAAACGTAATTAAAATCGAAAAAACAGCCATAAAAGCAATATTTTCTCCCAAATATCTAATAAAAAAATGAAGCTGAGCCAACAATCCTAACGCCCCCACATAGTTGTTATACCCTAAGAGGACGTTTTCAAAAAGCCATTTTTTATCAGTTTTATTTTGATATAACTTGGGTTTTGAAAGTAAAAAGGCATATATTAAAAACAAAATGATAAGTGTCATACTACCAACGATTTCAGCGGCTATATCCTTGAAGAAATACAAAACTGTATAAACAACCAACGCAATACACAAAGTCATCATTATTTTAGGAAATGTGAAAAAGTCTTTAATTTTCTGCCATAGTATTCTATTATAACGTTTATTCATTTCTCTGATTTTATGTTCCACCACATCCATAAACCCAAACACCCCGAATTTTCGGAATTCTTTCTGCAAGGCCGTTTCAAAATCGTCGTCAGGAAATTCTTGCCAATGTGTTTCGATAGCATTTGCCAGATGGTCAACCAGTTCAGTTTGTACGTCGTAATATTCCACGTAATGCTGACGTGTAAATTCATACAGACGTTCGATTTGTTTTGGGGTTACTTTTTTCATAGTAGAAACTTAGTTTGAGAGTTCAAATTTGTATTCGGGGAACATTTCCAGAAAGTAGCAGTCACTATTTTTCGGAATATGATAGCTTATAATATACGTGTAGATAAATTGAAGCGTAAAGCCTACAACAATAAATAAGATAGGAATATGCTGCTTTTGAATGAACAGCCAATAATAAAGTATGATGTGCATAGAAGTGTGTAACAACAGAGGATAATTATCCTGATGTAGGAAGACGGTTTTGAAAAGCCATTGTTTGTTTGATTTTCTTTTGTAAATAGATTTAGTTTTCAGATAGATGATACCTTTGAAAATATAAAACACAATGATTATTCCTAAGAAAGGCATCCACATAGTATTAAAAGCGGAAAGTAATGTATATATTACAGCTGATATAAAAAGAGTAAGTAGTATTTTAGGAAAGGTGAAGAACTCAATTTTTTTCTTCCGAAGCAATTTTTTGTACAATTTTTCCATTTGTTTTGTTTTCTCCTCTACAATATCATTAAACCCAAACACCCCGAATTTTCGGAATTCTTTCTGCAAAGCCGTTTCAAAATCGTCGTCAGGAAATTCTTGCCAATGTGTTTCGATAGCATTTGCCAGATGGTCAACCAGTTCAGTTTGTACGTCAAAGTATTCCACGTAATGCTGACGCGTAAATTCATACAGACGTTCGATTTGTTTTGGGGTTATGGTTTTCATAAAATTTTTCGATTTTAGTTTATGTGTTTTTATTTGGGTATTTCTATTCGGAATTACTTTTCATTGTAATTTTCTGACTTGTAACAAACTCGCATTACTTTTACGATGTAAGTTTTGCTACTTTGTATTCCTTATATGTTTCTGTAAGATATTTTTCACTCTTGAAAGGAATATGAAATAACACCAAATAAGAAAAAATATAAATAAGAACTATGACAAAAGAAAATATACTTATAAAATATTTATTTTCAATATACTCAGTATGATGAATATTAGCCATAGAAAGTGTGTTAAGTATGATTACTAAAAAAGAAGCACACCAACCATTATTAAAAATAATATCCTTTAAAATCCATTTTTTGTCGTTTTGATTCTGTCTTTTCTTCCTGATATATTGTTGGATGAAGAAAGAAATAATTGTTAAATAGGTACTCATAAACAGCACATTAACAACGGTTCCTTTGTCAGAAGATAGGTTTAACAAAATAAATAATGACATTGTCAGAATTATTGTCATTATAATTTTTGGGAACGAGAAAAAAGCGATTATTTCTTTCCAAATAATGTTCTTATATCGTTTACGCAGTTGTTTTTCTTTCTCTTCTGTAATTTCCTTAAAACCAAAAGTACCAAACTTTTGAGCTTCTTGTATTAAAACGATTTCAAAATCGTCGTCAGGAAATTCTTGCCAATGTGTTTCGATAGCATTTGCTAAATGGTCAACCAGTTCAGTTTGTACGTCAAAGTATTTCACCTGACACTGATGCGTAAATTCATACAGACGTTCGATTTGTTTTGGGGTTACAGTTTTCATATTATATGGTATTGCTTTTTATTGCAGAGATATGTTGCAATATATTTCTACGATTTTGTTTCCACTGATAACACAAACTTCAACAGAATATATCTAAAATCTAAAAAATAATCCGTCAGGGTATCTGTGGAATATTTTTATCTTTATTGGAATTATAGTTTTACAACGGGTACTAAATCCGTATCTCTCTGAGGATTAATAATGTTCTGAAGACAAGCTATAAAATTTTGTATTTCAGACACCTGTTTTTCGGTTTCTTTGATACCGCTCTCCGTTATTTTATAGTATTTACGAATGCGGTTGTCTACCTGCTCAATTTCAGGTGTAAGTAATCCTTGGGCTTCGAGTTTATGCAAAGTTGGGTATAAAGCACCTTCAGTTATGGCAATCTCTCCTTGCGAAAGCTGCTTTACCTTCTGAGTAATTTCATAGCCATACATTCGTCCGTTGTCCTGTAACAGCTTCATAATGATGGTACTCAGACTTCCTTTATAAAGTGCTGAATTTTGTTTTTTCATCGTCTTATATATTTATGTTGCAAATATACATAATTTTCTTATGTAATAAAATTTATTACAAAAAAAAATAAACCTCCAACCGTAAAGGCTAAAGGTTTAAAAGTTTTACTATTTGCTGTTTACTAATTACGAAATATCACCTCCCTTTTCCGAGCTATTGCGTATAAAAACACAAACAAACTCAAAAAATAGGATATTCGAGCTAAATAATCCCCTGTTTTCGTGTAAAATGTAATTTTTTCATTCAAGTTGATAGTCCCTCGTAAGCTACCTTGCGTATCATAGGGCAATGAATTTAGCACATCGCCTCGTTGATTAATAAAAGCTGAAATTCCTGTATTGGCACTTCGGGCGATACTTCGGCGAGTTTCGATGGCTCTCAAACGTGCATAACTTAGTAATTGCTTATGTCCTTGGGTGTTTTGCCACCAGGCGTCATTGGTCAATATAGCCAAAAAATTCGCACCGTTTTTGACGTAATCGGTCACAAATTCACCATAAATTGACTCATAACAGATAATTGGAGCAGCCTTTCCTTTAGTTTGCTCCCCGTAAAACACACTTCGATGTGGTTGAGTAGTTTTTAAAGCTACTGTTCCTCCTAAATCTATCAACGTTTCCCCAAAAATAGGTTTTAAAACACTTTGATATGGGAAGTTTTCCACACCAACCACTAATTTCGATTTATGATAAAGAGGAATATCAGCATTTTTATTTAGCAAAAAAGCTGAATTGTAGTCGTTGTACCAAACGTTGTGTTTTTCCAAATAGTTGCTCTGAGGAGTTAGTAAGGATTCATCTTGGATAAAATCAATCATTGCTACACCGCCAACTATGTTCAATTTCGGATATTGAGCCACCATTTGTCGTAATATAGAAATCTCCCATGATTGTTGCAATTGGTTCAACCCAATATTATCTCCAAAAACAGTTTCAGGAGTAACAATAAAATTGACGTTATGATCTATTTTATCTTCAGATAACTTGACTAATAAATTAGCGATTTCAGGATTAGAAATCTGATATTTTTCATAATAAGGATCTACATTTGGCTGTAAAACAATAACATCTATCGGGTTTTCATCTTCTTTGTAGTTAATATACGTGAAATAAGAAAAAATAACAGGGACAGCAAAGCATAAAACCGAAATTCCAACACCCTTAGCCAATATTTTTCTGTTTTTTGTTTCAAAAAAAGCGTTTACGTATAAAAATAAAATAATATTAACCAACCAAACCCACAAGGTTCCGCCAAAGGTTCCTGTATATTCGTACCACTGTACCCAAGCAGGATATTCTGAAAATACATTTCCTAGATTCAACCATGTCCACGAGATATCCCATGACAAATGAAATTTTTCGAACGACAACCATATTGCTACTAGAAAAATATATGCTACTTTCCGAACCATTCGTTTGGCTACTATGTGATATAACATAAAAACGATGGTCATCAATAAAGTATTTGCTAAAATAGCAAAAACTGCACCGCCTTGAGTAGAATGCCAAATCCACCACGTGGTAATTACGTTCCAAACTAAAAAAGATAAATAGCTAACGAAAAACAATTTTCGTTTGGTATGCTTGTAATTTTTACGGATATGTTGCTCTGCAAACAGTAAAGGTACAAACGCTATGAATATAAGCATCGCAAAACCATAAGTAGGCCACGAAATTGCTAACAGTACTCCTGAAAGTAAGGCTAATAATATGTTTCTTTTCATTTCTTATGTATTATTCCAAAGCAAAAGAACTCTTTTTTAAAAGAAAATCACTCCTTGTTCTCCCCTATTCCTTCAAATATTTTTTGAATGCTTCGATATGAATTGTTCAACAGCTCTGGAATCTCCGAGAGAGCTTTCCAACGTACTTTTTCAATATCTTCTTCTGTTTGAGGTTTTAGTTTTCCTTTGTATTTGGTGAACATATCATACCAATAAGTCTCTTTCATGAAATATGCTCCATCATGCTTAAATATGTGATAGGTAATCGTATTAAAACGTATGATTTTCAATTTTTTAACTCCTGTTTCCTCTTCCACTTCACGCAAAGCACAAACAACGATGTTTTCGCCTTTTTCCTTCTTTCCTTTAGGCAAATCCCACTTACCTTGTCGTTTTATGAAAAGTATTTCACCCTTTGCATTGGTTACAATACCTCCACCTGCCTTTATGGTCGTAACTTTTTTCTTGAATTTTTTCAAAAGTTTTTCCTCTTTCGGATGATAAAGGTAGATTTTATCAACTTCTTCTTTATTTATTTCAGAAATAAGAAATTCAATAGTAATTTCCTTTTTTAGAGGAAAATATTTGACATTCTTATTATTTTCACCTACATTTGTCTGCTCTACACTTGTTAGAACGATAGATTTATTGTTTACAAAAATTTCATACATAATCAAAATGGTATTAAATAGTAACACTGCACAAAAAACAGCTGAATTTTTATTGCAAATAAAAGCAATTAAATTGAATTCTGAAAATTCTTTTACATGGGCTTCGGGCTGGAAATCGCCAATTTATTGTGACAACCGTATAATTCTCTCATACACAGAGGTTCGTAATTTTGTTGCCTCACAAATGGCAGGACAAATTAAGGAAAAATTTCCAACAACAGAAGTGGTTGCTGGAGTTGCTACCGGAGCAATTGGTATTGGAATGCTAGTAGCAAATCTACTCGGTTTGCCTTTTATTTACGTACGTCCTGAGCCTAAAAAACACGGTAGACAAAACCAAATCGAAGGGCTTCTGGAAGCAAATCAAAACGTTATCGTTATTGAAGACCTTATCAGTACGGGGATGAGTAGTTTGAATGCGGTTAAAGCTCTTAAGGATAGTCAAGCAAATGTTTTGGGAATGATTGCGATTTTCTCCTATGGATTCGATTTGGCTCACACCAATTTTGCAAATGAAAAAGTAGAACTATATACGCTCAGCGACTACGAAAACCTATTGACACAAGCGTTAAAGGTAGGGTATATCACTAAAGATGAGCTACATACTCTCAAAGAATGGCGTCAAAATCCATCACAATGGCGACAGTAAAGATTTGATATTCTCTAAAATTGTCCGAAAAGTTTTGTCTATGAATCTCTTATGAATACTCAAAAAACTTTTCGGACAATTTTTGTAGTACTAAATTTTAAAAACTGAAATTCAATCTTTCCTTTAACCCCGACTTTTGCTAAATCGATGCTACCTGCCGTTTTTTTATTCAACGCCTATTTTCATTACCTTTCCGTCAATCAGAATTTTGTTATTCAAGAAGATTTTATTTCCTAACATTCCCGTCATTCCAGAAAATTTCATCAGTAAACTTTGAGTTTGTGAAAATCCGTCTACATAAGTAACAGTGTTCAAATGAATTTTATTCTTTCCTAAAGATATTTCTTCATTAGATTTTGAGGTGTAAGTTGTCAAAATATTTCCCCAAGAATTTTCTTTCTCAATCTTAATTTTTGAATTTGCTAACTTTAATTTTTGCCAAACTTCTTTGTTCGTAACCAATTCATAAGCACTTGTTCCCGTATCGTATAAAAATTTTTCGTCTTTACCTCTCAAACTTCCTTTTATAATTATTTTTCTTTTTTTGAATTGGAAATCAGATAGTTTATTTTCAAAGTTCGTTGGCATTTTATCTATATTAAATTCTAATAAATTTTCTTTAAAATTTAGAACTGTTATTCTATTCTCTAAAATATCGGAACCAATTGTTCCAATAATTTTTAGAGTGTCCGTTTTATCTCCATAATTTAAAACCTTAAACTTATCGGAAGAAATTATTGAATTTCCTAAATTGAAACTTGCAATAGCCCTTTTATTTTGTGTGTTTATTTTTATATTCGGAATATTTTCTACCGCTTTTTTATAGAAAATAGTTGAAGGACTTCCTGTATCAAACTGCATAAAATAAGTTGTGGAATTTCCACTAAATTTAATGGGTAACAGAATGCTGTTTTTTTCATTTCCCCATTTTATAAAAATTTCTCCACTTTCATTTTTAATATTGAGATAATTTTTTTCAGGAGTAAATTTTTTGTCAAAATAAAAATATCCAATTATTGAGGACAAAACAATAATTACCAAAAATGTCAATAAGATTTTTACAAATGTTTTCATAAGCGTTTTCATTCAAAATTTTTCTGCAATTTTCTGCAATTTAATTTGAAAACATTAAAAATTAAGGGCGACAATCTTACGACAATTTCACGAAATGGGTTATAAAAAATTGTTTTTCAGTTTAATAGATAAATCTTGTTTTTGATTCAAACTAATCCCATTTTTTATAATAACAAACAATTTTGCACAAATAAGAATGATTAGTGGAACTACAAAAAGAGGAAATTTCGCTCCAATTATTTTCTGAATAAATGGACTTAAAATCATTGAAACCGAAAGTATCACCGTTAAGATAATTTGAACGCCTACAATTTCCTTTCCAATAGTTTTGTTTTTTAAATCTTTGGTTCTGTATGTTAAAATCAGTGGAATAATCACGTTTCCAAATGGCAAAATTAGTCCTGACAACGCAGAAAAATTAATCAATTTCGCTCTTTCAAATTTTTCTTTTTCTTCAAATAGATTTTCGGGTTGAGTATCCAAAGCCTTTGCAATGGTTTTCAAGGTGAAACCTTTTGGAATGTTTCCCGCTTCAATCCGTTGAATTGTGCGCAAAGAAATTCCCGATTTTTCTGCAAGTTCATTTTGCGTTAAATTTTTCTGTTCTCTCAAAAATTTCACTTTATTCGTCATAGGTTTTAGCGGTATTTTGGTTAAAATTGCAGGTAACGGAAAAGTATTTGGTCGTACTGTAAAAAGTATGATGACATAAAAAATTAACAATCAGGAAAAAACGTAGTACTTTTGTTAAATCTTAATCACAATTACACTGCATTGCTCCGATAGTCAGAGTACAAAAATAGGAAAAAACGGAAAAAAAATCTTAAAGCACGACCAAATTTAACACATCTTAGATTCAACCCCCAAGTGCAATTTTTTATGCCACGAATTTATAAAATAAATTTTTAGGTTCTTCAAAATAGGAGTATCCCATAATCTGTGTAAGTTGAAAAGTTATTCTGAAATTTTTTGAGCCCTTAAAAGCTCAAAAAAAATTTCGGAAATAACTTTTTAACTATTTTTGACCCATAATTTAAACAGATATGATTAACAAGGAAGAATTGCTCAACAGCAAAGAATTTTACAAGTCATTTAAGACTGCTGAGGACTTGACAGGTTTCTTTAAAGAGCTCCACAAAAAAGCGGTGGAACATATGCTCAATGCCGAACTCGACGTTCACTTGGACAACGAAAAACACGACAAAACTAAAGATGGAAATTATCGTAACGGACACACTTCCAAGAAGATAAAAACTTCCTTTGGCGAAGAACAAATCCAAGTTCCTAGGGATAGAGACGGTAGTTTTAACCCAATGTTAGTCCCTAAACGCAAGAACGTTATCGATGGTTTGGAAAACATCATCGTATCGTTCTATGCCAAAGGAATGAGCGTGAGCGACATCGAAGAACAAATCCAAGAAATGTACGGCTTTGAAGTATCAACTTCCACAATATCAAGGATTACCAATGCGGTTACCAATGAAATGGTCGCTTGGCAGAACCGCCCGTTGGACGAGCTGTATCTGATTGTTTGGATGGACGGCATCGTTTTTAAAGTTCGTGAGAACTCAAAAGTTGTCAACAAAACCATTTACCTTGCTGTGGGCTTGAATCGAGAGGGAAAAAAGGAAGTTTTAGGAATGTGGCTCGGAAAGAATGAAAGTTCCGCCTTTTGGATGAGCGTTCTCACTGATTTAAAGGCTCGTGGAGTGGAAGATATTCTCATTACTGCCACCGATAATTTAAACGGATTTACGCAAACCATTCGCACGGTTTTTCCCCAATCACAAACGCAAATATGTGTGGTTCATCAGATTAGGAATGCTTGTAAGTATGTGGTTTACAAAGACAGAAAAGAATTTACAGCCGATATGAAACACATCTATACTGCCCCTAACAAGGAAGCTGCCAAGGTTGCTTTGGAAGATTTTGCCCAAAAATGGGAGTCAAAATACGGCTATGCTATCAAATCTTGGTATGACAATTGGGACGAATTGACCGTATTTTTCGATTTTCCGTTAGAGATAAGAAAAATTATTTACACAACCAATCTTATTGAGAATCTGAATGGTAAGATTCGGAAATACACCAAAAACAAGCTGTCTTTCCCAACAGACGAAGCTGTGCAAAAGTCCGTTTTCTTGGCTTTGAGAGAAGCTACCAAAAAGTGGAGTATGCCTATCCAAAATTGGGGGATTGTCTTGAACCAATTTATGCTTATATTTGCACAAAGACTCAAACTATAAAAACTTAACCCCAACTTTTTAACTTACACACTTAGAGGGATAGTGTCTTCAAAATCTAATGTTAATCTCGGTCTTCGGTTAATTTTATGTTGAATTTCTTTAATCTTCTCTTTGCTAATTTTCTCAAAATAAGTACCCTTAGGGATATATTGTCGTACAAGTTTGTTGGTATTTTCACTCAATCCTCGCTCCCAAGAACAATACGGATTGGCAAAATAAAAATCACAACTTAATTTCTTGCTAATATACTCATGTTCAGAAAATTCTAATCCATTATCACTGGTAATGGTTTTCACATAATCTTTATAAGGGAGCAAAGCGTATATCATTGCTTTGGCTAAACTTTTTGCATTTTTACCACTTAACTTCCTCATTATTAGAAATTTTGTTTTTCTTTCTACAATCGTTAGAATCGCTCCTTTATGTTCTGCCCCCACGATTAAATCTACCTCAAAATGTCCAAATTCTTCATTAGTCAAAACGATTTCAGGGCGTAAACGAATTGGTTTTCGGTTTTTTATCACTTCTTTTTTGCCTGAAACGGGGCGTTTTCGATGTTTTAACTGATGTCTTAAATATTGATATAAATCTCCTCCTTTTTCCTTGTCTTCTCGGATATATTGATAAATCTTTTCAGTACTTACCATACTTATTTCGTGCTTTTTACAGTAACCTACGATTTGCTGAGGAGACCACTGTTCCCGCCTTATTTTCTCTTCTACAAAAGCTGCTACCTTTGGGGTAAACTTCCTGTTTACGGCAAATCTTTCCTTGCGAATATTGGCTTGTTCCTGAGCGTTTTGAGGGTTATACCCCCCTCTTTTGAGTTTGTTCCTCTTAAGCTCTCTACTGATAGTGCTTTCTGAAACGCCCATTTGCTGAGCAATAAATTTTTGTGATTTATTACATTTAAGATATGCTTTTATTTCGTATCTTTGCTCCAAAGTTAAATGTTTATATTTCATTGTCTTATTTGGTTATTTGACAAAGAAATAACATTTTTTTGAAGGGAGAAAGTTTTTTTACTTTCTCTCTTTTTTCTTTGGGCTAGCCCAAAGAAAAAAGAGAGAAAAACGATCCCAAAAAATTGCACTTACTAATGGAATTTAAGCATGCTCATACTAAAATTCGTCCGGAAAGTTTTGTCTATGAACCATTAAAGGCAAAGCTTTTCGGACGTTTTTTATGATTCTAAATTGTTTCCAATTCTTTAATCCTATCGCGCAATTGTGCTGCTTTTACAAAATCTAATTCTTTAGCAGCAGATTCCATTTGTTTTTTGAGTTCTTTTATTTTTTTTGTCCGCTCTTTTTCTGTCATATACGAAGTTTCGGCTTCTGCTACATGTTTAAACGAAGGGTCGTAATGAAATTCAGTAATTGGACTTTTGCTAAGTGTATTTTCGATTTTTTTGTTTAATGGCTTGGGAGTGATTCCATTACGGAAATTGTAATTCATCTGTTTTTCACGTCGATAGTTGGTATCATCAATGGTTACTTGCATACTTTGAGTAATTTTATCGGCATACATAATGGCTTTTCCGTTTACGTTTCGGGCAGCTCGTCCCACCGTTTGAGTCAGCGAACGTGTAGAACGCAAAAAGCCTTCTTTATCAGCATCTAAAATGGCAACAAGCGAAACTTCAGGTAAATCCAAACCTTCACGAAGCAAGTTTACACCTACCAAAACATCAAATAATCCACGACGTAAATCTTGCATAATTTCCACTCGTTCAAGGGTATCCACGTCGCTGTGAATGTATCGGCAACGTACCCCAATTTTGGTCAAATATTTAGTAAGCTCTTCCGCCATTCGCTTGGTGAGAGTGGTTACCAAAACACGTTCGTCCTTTTCTACGCGGAGCTGAATTTCTTCCGCCAAATCGTCAATTTGGTTTTCACTCGGACGAATTTCGATTTCAGGGTCGAGCAATCCTGTCGGACGAATAATCTGCTCAACATAAACTCCTTGCGTTTTTTGAAGTTCATAATCGGCAGGTGTTGCACTTACGTAAATCACCTGATTTTGAAGGGCTTCAAATTCCTCAAATTTCAGTGGACGATTATCCAAAGCTGCGGGTAAACGAAAGCCGTATTCTACCAAATTTTCCTTCCGACTGCGGTCGCCTCCATACATTGCGTGTACTTGCGGAATAGTTACGTGACTTTCATCGATAACCATCAGAAAATCATCAGGGAAATAATCCAACAAGCAAAACGGACGCGAACCAGGCTCTCTTCCGTCTAAATAACGTGAATAATTCTCAATTCCAGAACAATATCCCAACTCGCGAATCATTTCTAAATCGAAATTCGTGCGTTCTTCCAAACGTTTTGCTTCCAGGTGTTTACCAATTTCTTTGAAATATTCCACTTGTTTGACCAAATCTTGCTGAATGTTCCAAATGGCTTTTTGTAACACATCGGGCGAGGTTACGAACATATTGGCAGGATAGATATTCAAACTATCGTAACGTTCTAATACTTTGTTAGTTTGCGGGTCGAAAACCTCAATTTCTTCGATTTCATCTCCAAAGAAATGAATGCGGAAAGGCGTATCGGAATAGCCAGGGTAAACGTCCACCACATCGCCTTTCACTCGGAAATTTCCGTGAATGAAATCGGCAGTGGTTCGGGCATACAAACTTTGCACTAAACGATGCATAAATTTGGTTCGTGGAAGTACTTCGCCTCGTTTTATGGTGATTACATTCTTCTGAAATTCAATAGGATTCCCGATTCCATACAGACACGAAACGGAAGCCACAACCAACACATCGCGTCGTCCTGAAAGCAAGGAAGAAGTAGCGCTAAGCCGTAATTTTTCGATTTCTTCATTGATGGATAGATCTTTTTCGATGTATGTTCCCGTAGTGGGAATGTAGGCTTCGGGTTGGTAATAATCGTAATACGACACGAAATATTCCACCGCATTGTTTGGGAAAAACGCTTTAAATTCACTATATAATTGAGCAGCAAGGGTTTTGTTATGAGCTAGAACAAGCGTTGGACGTTGTACATTCTGCACCACATTAGCCACAGTAAAGGTTTTCCCTGAGCCAGTCACACCGAGTAAGACCTGATATTTTTCCCCTTTTTCGATGCTTTGTGTGAGTTGCTTAATGGCTTGAGGTTGGTCGCCAGTAGGCTGAAAATCAGATTGTATAGAGAATTGCATTAAGTGTATTTTTATTTATGTGTTTCAAAAACCAAATGTTTATAACTTCCACCTGCTAGTGATTGTTTATTCACATATTCAAATCCTAAGCGTGTATAGAGCTTTTCGGCTTGTGGATTTTTTTCATCAACAAGTAGCCCGATTTTTCCAAGTTTGTTTTTAGAAACATACTCTTGCAGAAAAGTAATTAATTGTGAACCAATGCCTTTTCCTTGTCCTTGAGGGCTTACGCTTACTGTGTCGATATAAATCTCTCCTTCGGAAGTTTCGTCTTCAACAATGATTTTTCTTCCAGAAATTTGCTCAGACAATGTCAGAACAGGCTTTCTAAGTTCGTGCAAATCGGCACCATCATAAAAAACTAAAGAGCCAATAGCTTGGCTATTTTCTTCAAAAACAATTGTATTTGTGTAGGAATATTGATTTCTTTCCTCCAAAAAAAGTATTTTTAAGAAAGAAATTGCTTGAGTTTTATCTTCTTTCCCAATGAGTTTGAAAACAATTTCTTCCATTGCCTGAAACATCAGTGGAGCTACAAAATCAGCATCATTTTTTATTGCAAATCGAATCATTTTTTTACAATTAAGTGTTTACTTTTCAAATATGCGGTATATCCTATATAAAAACATCTTTTTCAAAGAGTTAAAAATTAAATATTTACAGGGTTTCACCTTAATTTCGTAGAAATCTTACTAACATATCATAATGTTCGAAGTATCATGATTTAGTAAGATTTCATACAAAAAAGATAAAGCTAATGCTTTTACCATGGCATTAGCTTATTGTATATTATTCGGAATTAGGCTTTATCTATATTTCGACTGATGACCAATTTTTGAATTTCAGTAGTTCCTTCTCCAATAGTACACAATTTGGAATCACGGAAAAATTTCTCGACAGGGAAATCCTTAGTATAGCCATAACCACCGTGAATTTGAATGGCTTCAGTGGAAACTTTCACGCATACCTCAGAAGCGTACATTTTTGCCATCGCTCCTTGCTGGGTTACTTTCTGATTTGTATTTTTCAAATAAGCGGCTTTATGCAACAACAACTCGGAAGCCTCTATTTCAGTTGCCATATCGGCTATTTTAAACGCAATAGACTGAAAGTCAATCAATCTTTGTCCAAACTGCATACGCTCCTTGGCATATTTCACCGAGGCTTCATAAGCTCCCTTAGCAATTCCTAACGACAAAGCCCCGATAGATATACGTCCCCCATCCAAAATTTTCATTGCTTGAATAAACCCATCTCCTACTTCTCCCAATCGATTAGAGTCTGGAATTCTACAATCTTGAAAGATAATTTCGGCCGTTTCACTGGCTCGCATTCCTAATTTATTTTCCTTCTTACCACAACTAAACCCTGGAGTACCGCGTTCTACCACAAAAGCTGTTATACCATGTTTATCTCCTTTTTCTCCAGTACGTGCAATGACAACTGCTATTTGACCTGATTTTCCATGTGTTATAAAATTTTTAGCTCCGTTCAACACCCAAAAATCACCGTCTCTCACAGCTGTTGTACTCATTCCTCCTGCATCAGACCCTGTATTATGTTCAGTAATTCCCCAAGCTCCAATCCATTCACCTGAAGCCAATTTTGGCAACCATTTTCGTTTTTGTTCTTCATTTCCAAAAGAAAGTATATGATTTGTACACAGTGAGTTATGAGCTGCTATCGACAAACCTATCGATGGGTCAACCTTTGAAATTTCTTCCACTATGGCTATATACTGATGATAGTCAAGCCCCGAACCTCCATAAACTTCAGGAACTAAAATTCCCATAAAGCCCATCTCTCCTGCTTTCCTGAATACCTCAACGGGAAACTCCTGCGATTCATCCCATTTCATGACATTAGGACGAATATATTTTTCAGAAAAATCTCTGGCCGTCTCAGCTACAATCTTTTGTGTTTCGGAATAACTAAAATTCATACGCTATTTATTTTTATATGGTTGCTATTTAAATTTTATCAAAAGGCCAAGATCCTTACCTCAATCACCTAACAACAATCTGATAACAAATAATATAGTACAGATTATACAAATTTTCTTCCTTTACCAAAATCCCGAACATATGTCGAAAATATGTGTAATCAAGGTAATAAAAGTTCGGCAGGATATGACAGTTCTCTTTTTGTAAAGCATCACGAACTGCTAACCTCTCTCGTGAGCAATATTACATAAATAATTTGAAAAATAAAAGTATTTAATTCTCAATAAACAAATAAAATTGGAGTTTTCGTATCTTCAATGTGTCAAATTCATTGATTTCCAACAAATCATCAAACTTTTTAAAATTTCCCAACTCACTTCGTAACCCAATGATCTTCTTAGTTTCCTCGTATTTAAGATACGGAATTTTAGCTAATTCTCTGAGGGTTATCAAGTTAATATCTTTTTTAACGATATTCGGAAGTGTTTTTACTTCAAATTGTATTTTGAGTCGCTCAACAACATCTGTTTCCAAACCATACACCTCGGCTAATTGATCCATCTCAACAAATCCTTGTAGACGTTCTTTGTATTTTAATATTCTGTCTGACAACACATTACCTACTCCTTTTACTTCCATCAGTTGTTCTTTGGTGGCTGTATTAATATCTTGTTTTTCTTTGTGAGAAGAGGTCAATGAAGTTTTTACCTTTTGGTAATCATTTGATTTTTTGTTGTTTACCCATTCAGGGAATTTGAACGCTGGAGCTATTTTTTTCAGTAGAGAATCAGAAATTTTTGTAATATTTTGAAATTCTTGGGTACTATTTACAAATTTACCTTGCTTACGAAAAGCCAATAATCGATCTATTTCTTCGGTAGACATTCCTAAAATATATCCCTTATAATCAGTAATATAATTTGGATTAAAGGGATAGATTGTATCTTTTTTGGGACGTAACGCTACAGTACGCAACGAATCGACCTGTTTTTCTATGTTTGCAAACAATTGCGAAGATCTTTCAGATGTTTTTTCACTGAAATCAACTACAAAATAAGCGATTTGTATCAATACAATAAGTAGTAGCAATAGGAAGATTCCAATTCGCTGATTTCTTTTGAAAAATGGAAAACCTTTCATATAAAAACCCTCCTTACATTCTTAATCTTTTTTCAACTGCTTAGCATATTCACTTTCCAAACTTCGTTCGAACATACGCTTTTCCAAGTCAGTACGCTTCACTTCACCATTGAGATATTTTTCAATCATCAAAGAAGCTACTGGCCCTGCGATGCGTGAACCAAACGAACCATTTTCAACAAACACAGCTATGGCTATTTTAGGATTTTCTAAAGGTGCGAATGCTACGAAAATGGAATGATCTTCAAGTTTTGTGCGTACTCCATTGATTCGGATAAAGTTCTCAGCTGTTCCTGTTTTTGCTGCTACATCTACCCCTTCAATGACAGTACCTCGTGCCGTTCCATAATTATAGGTCATATTCATCCCTTGAATAATAGGTTCAAAGTGTTTTTCGTCTATAGTGGTATGTTTAGGTTTAGTAAACTGTTCAAAAGGAGTTACCTGACCATTTATTTTCTTCACTATGTGAGGTGTGTAAAAATAACCACGATTAGCCACAATAGCCATCACATTTGCCAACTGAATTGGAGTGGTAAGCAATTCTCCTTGCCCAATTGAGTTGGAAACGTTATTCGAACTAGTCCATCGACCTACCCCATACGCCCTGTCGTAAACGGATGCGTCAGGCACTTTTCCTGGACGACCAATGGGAAAATCGCTTCCCAAAAAACCTCCTAAACCAAAACTTTTGAGATGATTCGCCCAAGCATCCATCCCAATAGCTGTTTTAGGGTATTTTTCAATCGAACGCCTATAAGAATTGGCAAAATAGGAATTACATGAAAATGCAATTCCGTGATACAAATCATTACTTGAACGACCACAATGACAACGCATCACACGATTTCCATAGTGATAGCCACCACCACAACTGAATCGGGTGTTTGGATCAATCACTCCTTCCTGTAAAGCAATCAAAGCGTTCACTACTTTAAAGGGTGAAGCTGGTGGATATTCAGCCAATAAAGCTCTGTCATACAAAGGTTTAGCAATTGAATCTTGGTATAAAGCTGTATAATTTTTGGAGCGTTGTCGTCCCACCAATAAATTAGGGTCGAATGACGGAGCAGAAACCAACGCTAAGATTTCACCCGTTTGAGGCTCAATAGCGACAACGCCACCTCTCTTGTTTTGCATGAGCTGCTCTCCATACGCCTGTAAATGAATGTCGATGGTCAATTGCAATGCTTGTCCCATCACAGGAAGCGTATCAAGAGCGCCATTCTTATAACTACTTATTTGACGATTATGTCTGTCTTTTTGGAAGTAACGCACCCCTTTTTCTCCTCGTAAAAAAGTCTCATACTGTTTTTCAACACCTTGTCTACCAATAAGTTCCCCCGAAAGATAATATGAATTTTCTTTCAATTCCCATTCGTTTACCTCACTGATATACCCTAGAACATTCCCTGCATTATGAGTCAAATAGTGTCGTAAGGCTCGTTTCTGGATATAGAACCCGTCAAACTTTCGCAATTTTTCTTGCAAAACTGCATAGTCAGCTTTTGATAATTGATTTACTAAAACGGAAGGTTTTCGATAGGAATATTTTTTAGCCTTTTTCAAACGTTCTTCAAAAACTTCTTTGTTGATTGACAGCAAATTACATAGTTCCAAGGTATCAATACGTCTTACCTCGTTGGGGATAACCATCACATCATAAGCAGGTTGATTCGATACCAATAGCTCTCCATTTCTATCATAGATATAGCCTCTTTCTGGATAATCATAAACCACCTCAATCGCCACATCCGCATCAGGACGCGCATCTTCATTGAAGGCGATAACCTGTAGATAAATCAATCGCAATGAAAAGATAATACCAGTTAAAATTATAGCGAAAAAAAGTAAATATTTTCTCATTTTTTCGTATTGCTAAATATGTAAATAAACAGCAAGCAAACAACCGTTGTGAAGAAAGAAGCCACACCAATCCTCGCAAAAGTAGTAAGCAAATGATTAAAATTAAAAATTTCGAGAAAATAAAATAAAATATGGTGTAATATAACCAATAAAACTACGTAAACAAGCACCTTTGTAAATGGATGCTGTTGTAATTTTATTTCTTGATAGTCTAGATTTTTCCCAAAAACCAAAGTTAAAATACCTGACCTAAAATAGGCTACAAACACACTACTTGCTGCATGCAAACCTCCTGTGTTAGAAAAAATATCTACACACAATCCTAATAGAAAAGATGCAAACAGAAAAGGAACTCTGTTTTCTCGATAAGGAGATAAAATGATAAACAACAGATAGACCATCGGATTAACATACCCCCAATAACTAATATTATTAAAAATAAGAACCTGCAATAGCAGTAGCACGACAAACAATACAGTATTCTTTATAAAAATATTATTCATAGGAGATCTGGTTTTCTAAATTATGAATCTCTTGTTTATCCTTATTTTCAATGATATACACAAAATCAATCTTTGCCATATCGGTGAAAAGTTCCACATCAATCACATATGAATTGTCCATCTGACTTCTGTTAATAGCTACAATTTTCCCTACGGGAATCCCTTTTGGAAAAATGTTTGACATTCCTCCCGTTATAACAGTATCTCCTTCTTGAATAGGTGCAATATTTGGTATATCAACTAATTGCACAACATTAATTCTATCTCCGTTCCATTTCAAAGAACCAAAATGTCCTGAGTTCTTAACCATAGCATTTAATGCTGATTTGGTATTCAAAACACTTTGCACGGTCGAAAAACGGTTTCCCGTATTTTCAATGATTCCAACAATTCCTTTAGAAGAGATAACTCCCATATCCTGGGTAATACCATCTTTCGCTCCTCTGTCAATGGTCATGTAGTTTTTACTATGTAAAAAGCTATTCCTGATTACATTAGCCTTTCTAACTTCATATTTCAAAGAATCAAAAAACTGCAGTGAATCCATAAAAACATAACGACTTTCGTACTGTTGCATTGCCAACAATTGCCTACGAAGTTCTCTATTTTCTTCGCTAAGCATTTCATTCTGAGTACGCAGATCAAAATACTGACGCCAATAATTTGTAAATCGATAGAATGTACCAGAAACAGCATTTGCTGAATTGATGAATTTACTTTGGGGATAAAAATTATCTCTGAAAATCAATGATATAGAAAAAGAAAAAAGCAACAAAAACATGAAAAAATTTTTCTTACGTATAAAAAACAAAATGATTTGTTGCATAATTTCGTAAAAATATAAAATTTATTTGATTGTTTATTTGATTTTACATTAGACGTAACTTGCCAGAGACAATGTTATACTCCAATGGCGAACGCTCACCAAGAACAAAAACTCAGACAAATTTCCTTTATTTATATTTGCATATCAGCAGGATATATTCAAAACAATAAATTCCTGCTGAAAAACAAAACTTTCATCTCTATATGAAATATAGATTCACGGAACCTCATTTACTATTTCAAGAGAATACTTCTGAATTTATTGATATTTTTGAGTGTAATTCCCGTTCCACGAACTACAGCTCGCAATGGATCTTCAGCAACATACACAGGTAAATCAGTTTTGAGAGAAATACGCTTATCTAAACCACGAAGCATAGCTCCTCCACCAGCCATATAAATTCCTGTGTTGTAAATATCAGCTGCTAACTCTGGAGGCGTTTGCGAAAGGGTTTCCATAATCGAATCCTCAATACGCAAGATGGATTTATCCAAAGCCTTAACCATCTCACGGTAGGATACTTGTACCTGTTTTGGCTTTCCTGTTAGCAAATCACGACCTTGCACACTCAAATCATCAGGGGGAGATTCTAAATCTTCAGTGGCTGCTCCAATGGTGATTTTGATATTCTCAGCCGTACTTTCCCCTACATATAAGTTATGCTGCGTACGCATGTAATGCACGATATCAGAATTAAAAATATCCCCTGCAATTTTCACTGATTTATCACAGACAATTCCCCCTAAGGCAATTACAGCAATTTCTGTAGTTCCCCCTCCAATATCTATAATCATATTTCCTTTGGGTTGCATAATATCCAACCCAATACCAATAGCGGCTGCCATAGGTTCATGAATCAAATAAATATCTTTTCCGTTCACGCGCTCACAAGATTCGCGTACAGCACGGGTTTCCACCTCTGTAATCCCCGAGGGAATACAAACTACCATACGCAACGAAGGTGAAAAAAAACGTTTTTTCAATGCAGGAATACTACGTATGAGCATACTAATCATCTGTTCTGATGCGTCGAAATCAGCAATAACTCCATCCTTCAACGGACGTATAGTCTTAATATTGGGATGCGTTTTTCCTTGCATCAATCGTGCTTCTTTACCCACAGCGATGATTTTGCTGGTGGTTCGATCTTGTGCCACTATTGAGGGACTATCAACCACGACCTTGTCATTGTGGATAATTAACGTATTCGCTGTTCCTAAATCTATCGCTATTTCTTCTGTTAAGAAATCAAAAAAGCCCATATTTATCTTATGTGTATTACTTTATTTTTTTATATATCAATACCCTACAAAGGTAAGCATTTTTTGTGAAATTAGACTGCAAGTTTAAGGAAAAAAAAGGGGTTCTGCAAATAAATATGGTGAAAATCATATAAAAAGAACGGCATAAATCATATACTAAAAAAGTTGTTCAAATAATCCACATCATTTTTACGATATAATTTAAAGTTCATCACTTCATATCTATTTAATTATTAATGCTTTATAGTCCTAAGTAAATATAATGCTAATGCTAAAAAAATCGCATTTGGGATGATGACTGCTGTCAATGGGGATATTCCCGAGGTTTCGGCAAGTGTTCCAAAAACACGATCAAAAAATATAAATATAAATCCAATAGCGATTCCAAACGCTAAGTTTGCTCCCATTCCCCCTCTGCGTTTTACAGAAGAAACCGCTACTCCAATAAACGTAAGGATGAATGCCGTAAACATCAATCCCCAACGACGATATTTCGTTAATAAATAAAGATTTATATTAGGAGAACCCTTCATTTTTTCTCGTTCAATAAATTTGTCAAGTTCAAAAATATTTTTGCTTTCAGCAGCATATTCAACAGGCATCAAATCGTCAATAGTAAAAGCAAACAAGGTGTCAAGCTCATATCTTTTTTCTAAAATCTCCCCTTGTTCAGTGAGTGTTCTTTTGACGTAATCCGTTAAACGATATGTTTTTACACTGTCATTTTCGATCCACTTAATGGATTGTGCCATAATTTTGTGTTTCAAGTGTACTCCGTCAAAATGCTCTACTGAAAAGTTATATCCTGTTTTGGTTTCATAGTTGAATGAACTCACGTAGAGATAGTCATTTTCGGAGAACTGGTTGTACAAATCAGTCACACTGGTAGTATTCTTACTTCCTAAATATTTATCGTAGAACTCATTATAAATCTTACTGGCTGCAGGAGTTATGAACATCCCCATAAAGAAAACAATGATCGAAATGATTGTAGCTCCGATGAGATAAGGCTTCAAAAATCGATTGAATGAAATTCCTGAACCAAGTATTGCAATAATTTCAGTGTTATTAGCTAACTTGGAGGTAAACCATATGATAGATAAAAATAAGAAAATTGGAAATAAAATGTTGGCAAAATAGATAGTAAAACTTGCGTAATAAATCAAAATTTCGTCAATAGGTGCATTCCGACTTATCATCTTATCCACTTTTTCCGACAAATCCACTACAATTCCAATAGGAATAAAAAGAATGATAAGCGTAAAAAATGTGGCTAAATAGCGTTTTAATATGTACCAATCTAATATCTTCATACTCATTTTATTTCAATAATAACCATACTTACAAGCGGGTACTCATTTGTCGTATCATTTGTTCTTTCCAAATGCTGAAATCACCGGCCAAGATGCGTTGTCTGGCTTCTCGAACTAACCAAAGGTAAAATCCTAAGTTGTGAATCGAAGCAATTTGTTTACCAAGATATTCATTGGCAGCAAAAAGATGTCGCAAATAGGCTTTGGTATACTGCACATCCACAAACGTATGTCCATCAGGATCAATGGGTGAAAAATCATCTTCCCATTTTTTATTTTTGATATTAATAACTCCTTGTGAGGTAAAAAGCATACCATTCCGAGCATTACGCGTTGGCATCACACAATCGAACATATCAACCCCCAACGATATGTTTTCTAATATATTAATAGGAGTTCCTACTCCCATCAAGTAGCGAGGCTTATCCTTAGGGAGAATATCACAAACTACTTCGGTCATTGCATACATTTCCTCCGCAGGTTCCCCTACGGACAATCCACCAATCGCATTTCCGTCGGCTCCTTTGGAAGCAATGTATTCCGCTGATTGTTGGCGTAAATCTTTATACACCGAACCTTGTACAATAGGGAATAAACTCTGAGAATAGCCATATTTGGGAGGTATTTTTTCCAAATGAGAAATACAGCGGTCAAGCCAACGATGCGTCATCGCCAATGAACGTTTTGCATATTGATAATCACAAGGATAGGGAGTACATTCATCAAATGCCATAATGATATCTGCTCCAATACTGCGCTGAATTTCTATCACATTTTCGGGTGAAAAAAAATGGTATGACCCATCAATATGACTTTTAAATTTTACACCCTCTTCTTTAATTTTTCGGTTAGCCGCCAAAGAATAGACCTGATACCCCCCGCTATCGGTTAGAATATTTCTGTCCCAATTCATGAACTTATGTAAGCCCCCTGCTTTTTCTAAAATCGCAGTTTGCGGACGTAAATACAGATGGTAGGTGTTTCCTAAAATAATATCCGGATTGATGTCCTCTTTGAGTTCTCGCTGATGCACCCCTTTCACCGATGCTACTGTACCTACTGGCATAAATATAGGGGTTTCAATCACTCCATGGTCTGTGGTGATTTTTCCTGCTCGAGCCTTTGTTTTTTCGTCTGTTTTTAGTAATTCAAATTGCATATTTTCTCGTAAGTCAAGGCTTACAACTTTTTTAAAATGAGTTCAATTCGGCAAAAATACGAAATCAATTACGAAATGCGAAAATTAAATGTAAAAAAATATGCTTGAGGGTTGAATCTAAGTGATCTTTATCAGAAAAATATTTTTTGACTATTTTTAAATATACACTATCTTTGCCAACTCATAGTTATATTCAAAAGAAACATGGCAAAAAGAATTACAATCACAGCGGCATTGCCCTACACCAATGGCCCCATTCATATCGGACATTTAGCAGGAGTATACGTTCCTTCGGACATCTACGCACGTTATCAACGTCTGAAAAACAACGATGTAGCCTTCATTTGCGGAAGCGATGAGCACGGTGTAGCTATCTCTATTAAAGCAAAAAAAGAGGGAATCACTCCACAAGAAGTTATCGACAAATATCATGCTATCATCAAACAATCTTTTGAAGATTTCGGAATTTCATTCGACAATTATTCCCGAACTTCTCTACCCATACACCACAAAACAGCGGCTGATTTTTTCAAAAAACTCTATGACCAAAATGATTTTATAGAGGAAGTATCACAACAACTCTATGACGAAAAAGCACAGCAATTCTTAGCCGACCGTTTTGTGATAGGCACTTGCCCAAAATGCAACAATCCTGAGGCGTATGGTGATCAATGTGAAAAATGTGGTAGTTCCTTAAATGCCACAGACTTAATCAATCCAAAATCATCTATCACAGGTACTACTCCTACCATGCGTGAAACCAAACACTGGTTTTTACCCTTGAACAAATACCAAAAATTCATCGAAGAATGGATTTTGAAAGGTCATAAAAAAGACTGGAAGCCAAACGTTTACGGACAAGTAAAAAGTTGGTTAGACGATGAGTTGAAACCACGTGCAGTCACACGCGACCTGGATTGGGGAATTCCGGTCCCCGTGGAAGGTGCTGAAGGTAAAGTACTTTACGTTTGGTTCGATGCTCCCATCGGCTACATCTCTTCAACCATTGAATGGGCAGAACGAGAAGGTAAAGACTGGAAACCCTATTGGAAAGATAAAGACACAAAATTAGTCCATTTCATTGGTAAAGACAATATTGTATTCCATTGTATCATTTTCCCTGCCATGTTGAAAGCCGAAGGGTCGTATATTTTGCCCGAAAACGTACCTGCCAACGAATTTTTAAATTTAGAAGGCGATAAACTTTCTACATCTAAAAACTGGGCTGTTTGGCTACATGAGTATCTGCAAGACTTTCCAAATCAGCAAGATGTATTGCGTTATGTTTTAACAGCCAATGCACCTGAAACCAAAGATAACGACTTCACTTGGAAGGATTTTCAAGCACGAAATAATAATGAATTAGTAGCTATTTACGGAAATTTCATAAATAGAGTGATGGTTTTAACACAAAAATATTACAACGGAAATGTACCAACACCAAATAAATTTTCCAACACAGATTTACAGGTATTAGCTACGTTAAAAGAATTCCCGAACATAATATCTAACTCTTTGGAATCCTATCGCTTCCGTGAGGCATCACAAGAGTTAATGAATTTAGCTCGTTTGGGAAACAAATATCTCGCTGATGAAGAACCTTGGAAACTTATCAAAGAGAATCCTGAGCGTGTAAAAACACAAATGTATATCGCTTTGCAAGTTGCAGGAGCTTTAGCTGTCTTAAGTGAACCTTTTTTGCCTTTTACAGCTGAAAAACTATGCAACATGCTTAACTTTAACAATTTACAGACAAAACCAACATGGAACAGTATCGAAATAGATCAACATATCATTCCTGCTAATCACACGTTAGGGAAATCTGCTTTGTTATTTGAAAAGATTGAAGATGATGCTATTGAAAAACAATTAGCCCGTTTGGAAGCTACGAAATCAGCAAATAAAGCACAAGTTGTAGGCAATATTGAACCTCAAAAAGAATTGATTTCATACGAAGATTTTGCAAAAATGGACATCCGTATCGGAACTATTTTAGAGGCAGAAAAAATGCCTAAAGCTGACAAATTATTAATTTTAAAAGTAGACACAGGAATTGATGTTCGCACCATCGTTTCTGGAATCGCCACAAGTTTCAATCCACAAGATATTATCGGCAAGAAAGTAACCGTTTTGGTTAACTTAGCTCCAAGAAAATTGCGTGGTGTAGAAAGCCAAGGAATGATTTTAATGGTTGAAAATACAACAGGACAGTTTGTATTCCTAAATCCTGATGCGGATCAAATTTCCAATGGAACGCCTGTGAAATAGTTTAGAAACTCAACGTTCGTATCCTCGTTAATCAGAGATAAAAGAAAATGCATCAAATCTAATTATCACAAACACATTGAGTTTCGAACTTAGTTTAATTTATACCTTTTATAAATAAGTTTTAACTGTAAACAATCTAAATATATATAACTCATTTTCAGTTATTTAAATTGTTTCTATATTCATTTCATCGTACCTTTGCATCAGAATTTAGAAGTTAAAATAATGTTGAATTAAAAAATAAAAGGTTATGGCTATCAGATTGACAAACGGTTGTGTAAACTGCCAAAATTTACAGGAAAATAATGTATGTAGTGTTCACCATACAAAAGTAGAAGCTAAATATACTTGTGACAGCTTCGATATGACAGTAGCAGCGAAAGATGCTATCAGTTGTGGTACATGCGTTCGTTTCAAAACTGCACAGTGTGCTCATCCAGCAAAAGCATCTGCTGAAATGTTATGCTCGTCATGGGCTCCAGGAGCAAAAGCATAATTTGTTCATATTAAATAGACTGATTTTTTAGAAAAGCTACTCTTTATGAGTGGCTTTTTCTTTTTACATAATTTTCTATTTTGCTAAATTTATTCCTATATTTGCCATACAAAATGGAACCTCAATGAGTTTATATCGAAAAATTACGGAGGAGACTTCGGCTTATGATAATCTTGAAGAAATGGACGTCAATTCTTTGCTCCATAACATGAATAACGAAGACCGAAAAGTACCCGAAATGGTTGCTTTAGCCATTCCTCAAATTGAAAAATTAGTGACCGCCCTAATTCCTCGTTTTGAACAAGGCGGACGGCTTTTTTACATTGGAGCAGGAACCAGCGGACGCCTTGGAATCCTTGATGCCTCTGAAATACCTCCAACCTACGGAATGCCCCACGATCGAATAATAGGACTTATTGCAGGTGGCGACTCCGCTATCCGAAAAGCTGTCGAATTTGCTGAAGACGATCCTTTACAGGCTTGGAAGGACATTACTCCATACTCCCCTACTCCAAACGATTGTGTAATTGGTATAGCTGCTTCTGGAAGTACTCCTTACGTGATTGGTGGCGTACGAGAAGCCCGTAAAAATGGATTGCTCACAGCTTGTATAATCAATAATCCAAACGCTCCGCTTTCCAAAGAGGTGGATATTCCTATCGAAATAAATGTAGGTGCTGAATTTGTCACAGGAAGCACTCGAATGAAAAGTGGTACTTCTCAAAAGTTAGTACTTAACATGATCTCAACCGCTCTTATGATTAAAATTGGTCGGGTGAAAGGTAATAAAATGGTCAATATGCAATTAAACAACCACAAATTAGTGGATAGAGGTATCCGATTTGTTATGGATGAACTCCAAATAGATTACCCCATTGCTGAACAACTTTTAAAAGAAAATGGTTCAGTAAAAAAAGCAATAGACGCATACCGCAAACAACTATATTAACTGTTACGAAAAAAAGCTATAACATAGCCTTTATCATCCTTGGATTGCCATGCAAATCGTTACGCAATTGAACCTCGGAAAAGCCTTTGGCATATAACATGTTAACAGTCTCAATTCCTAAATATTGATTAATTTCAAAAAAAAGTTTTCCCTTGGGGGCTAGTGATTTCTGAGCCAAATCAGCTATTTTCTCGTAGAAGATAAGTGGATTTTCATCGCTTACAAACAAAGCCAAATGAGGTTCATAACCCAATACATTTTGCTTCATTTCTTGTTTTTCCAAATTGCGAACATATGGGGGGTTCGACACGATAATGTCGTATGTATGTAACAGGGTGTCTGTTTGTAAAATATCTTGATGTATAAAACGGACAGAGACTCCATTTTCTACTGCATTTTTTTGAGCTATACTAAGAGCCTTTTGTGAAATATCCAAGGCACTAATCTTTGAAGCAGGTCTTTCTTTAGCAATTGAAATAGAAATACACCCACTGCCACACCCTATATCCAATATATTGTATTGTTGATTTTCAGAGGTTTCATCAAGAATCCAAGCTACCAACTCCTCGGTTTCCTGCCGTGGAATCAGTACACCTTCATTTACAAAGAAACGATTTCCGAAGAAGAAAGTTTCTCCAAAAATATATTGAATGGGTTTTTCAATAAAAAGTTCATCAATTGCGGTCAAAATACACTGCTTTTCATCGACAGAAAGATCTTTATCGGGATACAGATGTACTTCAGTTCGAGAAGAATTCGTATAAAATTCTAACAAAAGAAAATAGAGGGATTGTAGTTCCCTCGATTCGTATTTCTCACTTAATTTATAGACAAGATACTCTTTTAATTGTCTGAAATTCATGAATTTAATTTAACCTCAATTCCTGACCTACTTGTAAATTATTACTTGTAATGTCATTCAAATTATTAAGTTTCATAATCTGATTAACGGGTACTTTTTGTTCTCTCGAAATTTTGTAAAGCGTATCCCCTGCTTGTACCACATAGTAAACTGGACTTCCTTCAGTTGATGGTTTTGCAAATGTCTCTACTGGCTCAACTACTGGCTCAACTGCTTTAACGCTGTCTTTTTGAGTCTGTTGGGTACGCAAAGCGTCTGTAATAGCAATCCCTTGATTATCAGCCTTGATCACAAGATTGTCATACTCATAGAGTTTATAACGCTTAATGATAGCAATCAACTTTTGAGCATATTGAGGATCGGTGGCATATCCTGCTTTTTTGAGTCCATGAGCCCATTTTTCATAATCATTGATGGCTAAAGTGAACAACGAAGCATAGCGACTGCGATTTACCAGAAACTGTGAATGGTCTTCAAACGATTCAAAAGCATATTTATAACGGCGGAAACATTCTCCCTTTTCATCATCATCATGAGTAATCGTTTTACCTTTCCAAGCAGAATGACACTTGATTCCGAAATGATTATTACCATACCGTGCTAAACGTCCTTGCCCTGAAGCACTTTCTAAGATTCCTTGAGCTAAAGTAATACTTGCTGGAATTCTATAACGTTGCATTTCTACCATTGAAATTTCTTTGTAATCCTCTATATATTTGAGTGTTACAGCAGTTGTCACAGGCATTGCTGGTGGAATTTCGTGATATATTTCCTCCGAACTTTCGTATTTCTTTAATTTCTCATTGACAAGTTCTCTAGTCTTCTTGTCTATATTTTTAGGCATAGGACGTTGTCCTCGATGAGTTACTTTTTTGGGATTTTTCGGATTTTTGTAATATCTTGAAGAACAAGACGCTAAAATCGACAAAAACGCCAACAAAAATAGTATTTTTTTAAACATAATTCAAGATTTCTTTACTTTTCCTTAATCTCCTCTCATTAAATCCTGCAATTCCTTGCAAACCTCCTGTGTGAATCGCAAGTATTTTTGTATTCGGTTCAAAATACCCCTGGTTTGCGAGGGCAAAAATAGCAAAAATCATTTTACCCACATAAATTGGGTCTAAAGAAATATTCGTTTTTTCGTTAAAGTTATTCAAAAATCGTATTAAATCATCGTTAATCTTTGCATATCCGCCAAAATGGTAATCGTGTATGAGCTTCCAATTGTTTTTTGAAACATATTTTTTAATGACTTCTTCTAAAAATTTTCCTTTCAAAGCAGGAAACCCCAAAACCTTCTGATGTGGAAAACTGCTGTTTATCAATCCTGCCATAGTTCCTCCCGTACCAACGGCTGTGCAAATTACATCAAATGAAGCATCATCGGAAATCAAAATTTCTTGACAACCCTGTACAGCCAGAATGTTTGTCCCTCCCTCTGGTAACACATAAACATCTGTACCATAATTGTGTAACAAATTATTTAAAAACTCTAAGCTGTCTTTTAATCGATATTCTGTTCGGGTTACAAATCGAAATTCCATACCACAACGCTGTGCAAATCTTAGAGTTGGATTTTCATGAATTTTGTCGAACAACTCTTCCCCACGAATCACACCGATGGTTTTCAATCCCATCAACTGTCCTGCAGCAGCAGTAGCGGCAATATGATTAGAATAAGCTCCTCCGAAAGTGAGTAATGTATTTTTTTGCTGTTTTTTAGCTTCTAAAATATTGTATTTCAACTTCCTAAGTTTATTCCCTGATACAAACGGATGATTTTTGTCTTCTCGTTTTAAATACAAAGAAATTCCATTGGGCAAATGTAAATTAACTTGCTGATTTTCAATAGTTATGTCAGAAAATATATCCATCATATTTCAGAAAATATTTAACTCCTAAAAAACCTCAAAAATTCCGGCTGCTCCCTGACCTGTACCCACACACATAGAAACCATTCCATACTTCTGGTTACGGCGTTTCATTTCATCAAATAGTTGCACTGAGAGTTTTGCTCCCGTACACCCTAACGGATGTCCTAAAGCTATCGCTCCTCCATTCACATTAATAATTTCAGGATTCAAATCCAATTCTCGAATTACTGCTAAGGTTTGTGCCGCAAAGGCCTCATTCAACTCAATCATTTGAATGTCAATGAGTTGTAACCCAGATTGTTTCAAAGCCTTAGGAATAGCTTTAACAGGCCCAATCCCCATAATACTTGGTGGTACACCTGCAACGGCATATGTTATCAATCGAGCTATAGGATTAATATTCAGTTTTTTGACTAATTCCTCACTCATCAGCAACAAAAAAGCAGCTCCATCACTTGTTTGCGAAGAGTTTCCTGCCGTAACACTACCTCCTTTTGCAAAAACAGGTTTTAGTTTTGCTAATGCCTCTAATGAGGTATCACTACGTGGCCCTTCATCAGTTTTAAAGGTGTATGTTCGTGCGGTACGAATCCCATTTCTAAGTAGCACTTCCTCTACTTGAATAGGTGCTATCTGACCCTCAAATCGTTTTTCGGTCAGAGCTTTGACTGCCTTTTGATGCGATTGAAACGCGAACATATCTTGATCTTCTCGCGAGATATTAAACTGACAAGCTACTTTTTCGGCGGTAAGTCCCATTCCCCAATAGAAATCTTCATTCCCTTGCATAACTGATTTATAATCGGGTGAAGGACGGTATCCTCCAAAAGGGATATAACTCATACTTTCCACGCCTCCCGCTATGATGCAGTCTGCCATACCAGACTGAATTTTTGCCATTGCAATAGCAACACTTTCTAGTCCCGATGCACAATATCGATTAATGGTCATCCCAGGCACTTGGTCGGTCTGCAAACCCATTAAGGAAATAATCCTTCCCACATTTAGCCCTTGCTCTGCCTCGGGAACAGCACTCCCTACAATGACATCATCAATCATAGTTTTATCAAAATCAGTCATTTGTGAAATCATATAGGCAATAGTTTCAGCCGCTAACTCGTCGGGACGCTTGAAACGAAGCAATCCACGAGGAGCTTTTCCAACAGCCGTACGATAGGCTTTTACAATATAGGTTGCTTTCATAATGTTGCTTATTTAACCATAACATTCAACAACGAAGACAAATTCTTGTGCTAACTGACCTTATTTTTCAAAAGTTTATTTTAAAAAATAGAGATACAGAACTTCTAAAATTTGGATTCTTGAAGTAATAATATCAACAAAATCAAATTCTGCGAAAAAACGATTATTTAGAAATCTTTTAAGGTGCTGATAAACTTCCTCGAAATAATTTCATCTTGTTGCAACTGAGCTTTTAAAGCTTCTATTGAATCAAATTTTTGTTCAGTGCGATGGTATTGTAAAAAATAGATTTGTAGGGTTTCTCCGTATATATCTTTATCAAAATCAAAGAAAAACACTTCGATAGAAGGCTCTTTGCCTGGTATAGTTGGATTCTTTCCGATACTCATCATGCCATATATCTTTTTGCCACTGATGATGCTATAAACGATGTAAATACCATCTTTGGGAATTAGCTTGTACGGAAAATCTACCTGAATATTAGCTGTGGGGAAACCTATTTCCCTACCAAGTTTCATGCCGTGAACAACTTGTCCGGTAATCAAAAAAGGGCTTCCAAGGTAGTCCCATGCTTTCTTCACATCGCCTTGAGCTAAGGCTTCGCGTATTTTGGTAGAACTAACCGATACTTCGTTTATTTCCTTTGCTGAAATTTCTTCTACTTCAAATCCGTATTGTACTCCAAATTGACGCATATCATCAATATCAGCTGTTCGATTTCGCCCAAAGCGATGATCGTACCCAATCACTACTTTTTTCATATTCAGAGTTTTAACTAAAAACTCCTCCACAAATTCCCGAGCCGACATTTGTGAAAATTTTTCATCAAACGGATGGGTTATCAATTGGTCTATACCTAACGTAGACAACTTCTGACTTTTCTCTTCCAAGGTATAGATCAATTTCAAATCATTACAGTGTTGTACTACCATTCTCGGATGTGGAAAAAAAGTAAAAATGGTTGAGTACCAATCTCTTTGGTTAGCTTCTTCCACCAACTTTCGAATAATTTTTTGATGCCCCAAATGCACCCCATCAAATGTTCCGATGGTAATAACACTTCCCTTGGAGGCTTTGAATTTGGAAATATCGGTTATCTCTTTCACGTACAGTTGTTATATTTTCTTGTAGTTGGCTTGAGATTGTATACTATCTTTGCATACAAAAATCTTTACCAGCTAGAAATTCAGGTGAAACTCTATTTGTTGGTCGTTAAACTTTTAAACTAAGCGTAAAACGATTTATAAAGTTCGGAATATTTTTCTTTAATAATACGACGTTTTAGTTTCAAAGTTGGGGTCAGATGCCCTGCGTCAATGCTCCACTCATCGGGTGTAAGTCCAAAAACTTTGATCTTCTCCCATTGCCCTAAATTCTCGTTAGCCCGCTCAACCTCTTTTCTAATTCGGTCAAATAATTTTTTGTTGGCTATTATTTGCTCATTGCTACTTTCAAGATTAATTCCACGGCGTTTTGCCCATTCTTTCACAAAAGGGAAATTCAATTGAATGATTGCCGCAGGCATCTTTTCTCCCTCACCCACCACCATGGCTTGTTCAATGAATCTGGATTGTTTCAAAAGACTTTCAATACGTTGTGGCGTAATGTACTTTCCTCCCGATGTTTTGAAAATTTCTTTCTTACGGTCGGTGATTTTTAAAAATCCTTCTTTGTCCAACTCCCCAATATCTCCTGTATGGAAATAACCATCAACAATAGCCTGTGCAGTCATTTGAGGATCTTTAAAGTAACCTAACATCACGTTGTCTCCTTTACAAAGAATTTCGCCGTCTTCAGCAATTTTCACCTCAACATTGTTGATAGGTTTTCCTACAGTGCCTATTTTCAAATATTTACCTGATTTTCGATTCACAGAAATTACGGGAGATGTTTCTGTAAGTCCATATCCTTCAACGATATTCAATCCTGCAGCACAAAATACTCGATTTAAACGATTTTGCAATGCGGCACTTCCCGATACAATCAATTGCAGTTCTCCCCCCAAGGCCTCCTGCCACTTTTTGAATATCAATTTACGAGCAATTCCCAATTTAAAACCATACCAAAAGCCATTCGCTCCATAAGGTTTATATGCAAAGCCCAAATCCAAAGCCCAGAAAAATAATTTCTTTTTAATGCCAGAGAGTTCCGTACCTTTGGTATAAATCTTATCATATACCTTTTCAAGTAAACGCGGAACGACTGTCATCAAATGAGGTTTTACTTCCTTAATATTTTCTCCCATTTTTTCAATGGATTCAGCAAAATGAATTCGCATGAAATTATACTGATAGAAATATGTCAGCATACGTTCAAAAATATGGCATACAGGCAAAAAACTCAAACAACGAGAACCTGCTTTTATGGGAAGCCTGTCTTCACAGTTTAACACATTGGAAATTATGTTTTTATGTGACAACATCACTCCTTTCGGACGATCTGTTGTTCCTGAAGTGTATATGATGGTAGCTAAATCTGTTCCATGAATTTGTTTTTTATAATTTTCAACTTCGGGTTGGTTACTTTCATCAACACCCAAGTTTAAAATTTCTTTCCAACTGTGTGCATAAGGAACAGTGTCAAAGGTGTAAATCCCTTTCAAATGAGGTAATTTATCTTGAATTGAGGTAATTTTATCAAGCAATTGTTTATCAGAAACAAAGCAATATTTACATTCTGCGTGATTGAAGATATATTCGTAATCTTCCAATGAAATAGTTGGATAGACGGGTACGTTTTGAGCACCTATTTGCAAAATACCCATATCTAAAACGTGCCACTCAGTGCGATTATTGGATGAAATGACTGCTATTTTATCATCTTTTTCCACTCCTAAACGTAGCAAACCTCGACTAACTTGATTTATTTTTTGAATATAGGTTTCAGTGGACGTTTTTTCCCATTTTCCGTCGTATTTTGTTACAAAAGCATCTTCCAAAGGAAAGTTTTTTAGCTGATAATACGGAATATCAAACAAACGGGTAACTTCATTCATTTTGCTCAAAATTTTAAAATCAACACGCAAAGTAACAATAAAAAGTGGTAAAAACAATTTTTTTTGACATTTTTTTGTCGATATTTGGATTTAACTTTTTTATTATTGATTGATTTACAGAACAATAAATCAGATGAAATATAAAAAAACAATACAATCATAACATTAGTATTTTAGCATTAGTAAAGTTTTGTAAAACGATTATTCAAATTTGATTTGTACATTAAAACAAACCAGAAATGACAACACTTTTTGAAGATAATCTTCTTAATTTGAGCAATATAACGAAAAAATAAAATATTTTCGGTAAATCATTAGTAGACTATCTTTACAAAACAAATTATGGTTACATATAAATTGTCAGTGAAATTCTTTACGAATACAATTCTGTTTTCTATAGGATTTGGCACCTTTTTTACTATATTTGTGCTTTAAGAATCTGTGGAGCATAACTCTACCGTTATTTATATTTCACAAAATCACAACCTTATTATTTAATTATCAACGCTTTATACAACAATACCTAGATATTTTATGAAGAGATTTACATTTTTACTATGCATCGCCTTTTTAAGCATTACTTTCGGACAGGAAAAAATAAAAGTAACTTCCGTCTATGGCAGTGAAAACAAAGAGGTACAAGTTTTATTAGATTTTGAAAATATCTACATCCAAACCCTTACCTTTCACGGGGCTACTATCAAAGGCAAACATTATGAAGTTACAATTTCAGAGTATGAAAACGGAAACCTTGTAAGAACAGAAACACTATTTGATGGTTCGGAGTCTGATTATTTCAGAAATCAATCCAATACTTTGCCCCTTACATTCTTCTTTAAAATGGCAGACGGTAAATTTAAAGGATTTTTGCGAGGTGAACGCTTTGGTAGTAAAAAAGTATATTTTGATTTGAAAAGTGAATCGGATATGTACGTTTTAAAGGATTTCTTTGGTTCATCAAATGAATGGTTTTTTACGTCTGCCACCAATAAAGCTACTGCTATTTTTGCTATCATTACCCCGAAAATCAATCCTGATGGCTCTGGCTCATACTGTGAAGTTGCCCAGTCAGATGTTGCTCCCGAACGTTTCGGTACGCACTTTCTCATTCCGCATTACTTTTTAGTGTCCATTCGATTTAAGGAAAAATAACCCGTAAACGACGCTTTCAAAAAGAAAACATAAAAAAAACAAAAGTACTTATTGAATTTTCTACAATAAATTCATACCTTTGCGGTAGATGACTTTGGTCAGAACACAAAATTTTTCAACTATAAAATAAATTGTAAATAGCAGAATCGCAATCATAGAAAAGAAATTATGAAGAGAAGAGTTTTTATACGCAATGTGGGAGCTTCGTCCTTATTTGTGGGGTTGGGAGGTTTGTCGTTAGCAATGAAGCCTGATAATATAAAGAAAATCACTATTTTACACACAAACGATACGCATAGCCATATCGACCCACAACCTGCCAATGCTCCTAAGAACCCAAATCGTGGAGGCGTAGCACGAAGAGCTTATTTGGTTGAACAAATTCGTCGTGAAAACCCAAACACATTACTGTTTGATGCTGGAGATATTTTTCAAGGAACTCCTTACTTCAATTTCTATGGAGGAGAACTCGAATTTAAGTTAATGTCCATGATGGGATACAACGCCTCTACCATTGGGAACCATGATTTTGATAATGGAATTGATGGACTGTACGCTCAATTGCCTCATGCTAAATTTGATTTCTTAATCGCAAACTACGATTTTTCAAATACTCTAATGGACGGATACACAAATCCTTACAAAGTGTATGTGATTGATGGTATTCGCATTGGAGTTTTCGGACTGGGTGTAAAATTAGAAAATTTGGTCAGCAAACAGAATTACAAAGAAACTGTTTATTTAGATCCTTTGGAAATCGCATTGGATATGGAGCGTAAACTCAAAGAAGAAGAAAAATGTGACTTAGTAATTTGTCTTTCCCATTTAGGATATGATTACGTAGATAGAAAAAATCAAATCTACGACCTTAAAATTGCAGAAGAAACGTCACATATAGACCTCATCATAGGCGGACATACACATACGTTCTTAACTGAGCCTACTTTAGTAACAAACAAAAAGGGGAACACCACCTTAGTAAACCAAGTGGGTTGCTTTGGAATTCAGTTGGGACGTATCGATTTTTACTTTGAAGAAGGTAAAAATACAGGTAATAAATCAGTTAGTATTGAAGTGTAGATATTAAAAAATGTCTACACTTCCCTTGCCCTCACGAACTACAACGGGTTCATCACCAGATAAGTCTATAACGGTTGAAGCCACGTTATCACCGTATCCTCCGTCGATAACGGCATCGACCCTGTTTTGCCATTTTTCAAAAATAAGTTCAGGGTCGGTAGTATACTCAATCAAATCATCCTCATCATAGATAGAAGTGGACACAATCGGGTTTCCAAGCCTTTCAACGATGATACGGACTATATTATTATCGGGAATACGGATTCCTACCGTCTTTTTCTTCTTAAAATCTTTCGGAAGATTATTACTGCCAGGAAGAATAAATGTATAAGGTCCAGGCAAAGCTTTCTTTAATATTTTAAACGTAGAACTATCAATCTGCTTAACATAATCAGAAAGATTGCTTAAATCGGCACAAACGAATGAAAAATTTGCTTTCTCCAACTTTATTCCTTTGAAACGAGCTATTTTTTCCAAAGCCTTGGTGTTAGTAATGTCACATCCCAATCCATAGACCGTGTCTGTTGGATAAATAACTAATCCACCTTCGCGGAGAATCTCCACCACCTTAGCTATCTCTTTCTCATTCGGATTGTCATTATAAATACGTATAAACTCTGCCATATTTTTAAGTTTTATGATTTATTGAATTACGGATTCAATGCTGCTTCAAGGCTTAAAATCCTTTTATTGCTTATTTACTGAATGTATCAATATAGTAAAGTCACCCAACGGAAACACCCTTGTAGAAATCGCATATCAAAAACAGACCACAATCGAAATCAATAAATAGACACGCAATTCCTACAAAGATGTTTTTATACAATCTTATAAAGTTTTGAATTATAACATTTTAAAATCACACCTATTCGTTAGGTTTCGCAAAAAAATGGTAAAACCATGGTATAGTTTCAATTCCTTTTAAGAAGTTGAAAACTCCAAAATGTTCATTAGGCGAGTGAATCGCATCACTATCCAAACCAAACCCCATCAAAATAGATTTACTACCTAATTCTTTTTCAAAAAGAGCTACAATCGGAATACTTCCTCCTGAACGCACAGGAATTGGGTCTTTACCAAAAGATTGCTTATAGGCCTTTGCTGCCGCCTGATACCCTACTGAATTTGTAGGCGTTACATATCCTTGTCCTCCATGATGTGGCTTTACAGTCACTTTGACTCCTGCAGGAGCAATACTCTCAAAATGCTCTTTGAACAGTTGTGTAATCTCTTCCCAATTTTGATTAGGTACTAATCGCATTGATATTTTAGCATATGCCTTACTCGGAATAACGGTCTTAGCTCCCTCACCAATATATCCTCCCCAAATACCATTTACATCCAAAGTAGGACGAATGGAATTGCGTTCGTTAGTTGAATAGCCTTCCTCTCCATAAACATCTTCAATGTCCAAGGCTTTTTTATAATTCTCCAATGAAAAAGGTGCTTTTGCCATTTGATTGCGTTCCTCTTGTGAGAGTTCTTCTACTTTATCATAGAATCCTGGTATGGTAACTCGCTTATTCTCATCATGTAAAGAAGCAATCATTTTTGTCAAAATATTTATCGGATTTGCTACAGCTCCGCCATAGAGCCCTGAATGCAAATCGCGATTAGGTCCAGTAACTTCTACCTCAACATAGCTGATACCACGAAGCCCTGTCGTGATTGAAGGTGTATCATTAGCAATCATCCCTGTATCGGAAATCAAAATAATGTCGTTTTTGAGTTTTTCGTGATTGCGTTTTACGAACCAACCCAAACTTTCAGAACCTACCTCTTCTTCTCCTTCAATCATAAATTTCACATTGCAAGGTAAATTGCCCGTTTTCACCATATATTCCAAGGCTTTAACGTGCATATACATCTGCCCCTTGTCATCACAAGCTCCACGAGCAAAAATAGCACCTTGTGGATGTTTTTCAGTGGTTTTAATCACTGGCTCAAAAGGATCAGAATGCCACAAATCAATAGGATCAGCAGGTTGTACGTCATAGTGACCATACACCAAAACAGTAGGCAATGCAGGGTCTATGATTTTCTCACCATACACAATTGGATAACCTGGGGTGTCACATATCTCGACTGTATCACATCCTGCTTTTTCTAAAGCATTTTTCACAGCTTCAGCGGTGTTTATTACATCTTGCGAATATGCTGAGTCGGCACTAATCGACGGAATTTTAAGAAGTTGAATCAGTTCATCAATAAATCGTTCTTTGTTTTCTTCAATATAATTTTTTACAGTTTCCATATATTTTTTGATAAATAAATCGCTCAAAGGTAAGAAGAATATCTAAAAGTTACAAGTTATTCATAAAAAAGATTGTCGTGCAGACTCAAACTCGAAGTGCAATTTTTTGTTCTCTGGCATACTACTGAATTGTCTTTTCACCCATTTGAGCAACGGCAAAGACTACGAAAATCATGGTAGTTAGTATTCTGTCAAAAGGAAATAACTTTCTTAATTATTGAGAAAAAAGAAACCAATTTCAGTATTTAACTACATATCTTTTTTATCTATTAGATTTTGATTTTCAATGTTTTTCGGTGATTTCTATCGGCATTGGAGACAAAGTCCGCTCTGCGGAGTATATGAGAGTTAATTTTTAGTGAAGTATCCACAGCCTTGAAATGAAATTCGCCGACCTTGTGGGGGCAATTTTGGTTTCACATAATAAGCCTTCGCTTACTATGTTTCAACACAAAAGTACAAATATGAAAATAAATAATGAACTCAAAAAATAAATATGTATTTATTATTGAAATGGAGTCAATCCGAATTATTTAACGATGTTACTTACGGATTTAAGATAAAAATAATTGTCTTTCAGAACAATGGAGGTCTCTTCAGCTCGAATTAAAATCCGAAAATGCTGTATTTTATAGGCGAAAGATGTTTTGCTTAACTGAATTTATACATTGAAACAAGACTAAAAAGATTGATTCGAATTAAATCGGAAAAACATTTAAAATGAATTTACTATTCCTTAGAATCCCTGCTTTAAGATTCTAAATCACAACAACTCAAAATGTTTCAAAAAAGCACTATTTTGTTCGTACGGAAACAAAAGCTAACTTTTGAAGAGTACAGATTAGGAGCTGGGGACATTCAGAAATTTCTGACTGCCGTATGAATCGGCTCGAAATTCTCTTACAGTTCTGTGGTTACTTTTGCATCCTACAAAGATCAAGGTGATACCTAATTGTAGAAATGGATAACAGTAATCATGATAGCTTCATTTGGAACACTCACATTGGTTTTTGTTCCTTTATCTGACGAAAACATTGGGATTATCAGGTCAGATAGGAACCTAAAACGTGCATTCCGCAAAAATACGGGTTTGATATCAAGTTTTAAAGAATAGAGAGAAAATAATAAGATAAAATATTAAATTTCAATCGCTTAACATTACACTTGAGAAATAATCTTATAATTACTTGACAAAGCCTATTTTGAAAACGTATATTTGCAGACTTTTTATGGAAAAATATACGGTTTTATACATCACACAATGAAATTATCAAATTTTAATTTTGAATTACCTAAAGAATTATTGGCTGAATATCCGAGTGAAAATCGCGATGAAGCACGTTTGATGGTTGTACATCGAAAAACAGGATTGATTGAGCATAAACTTTTTAAAGATGTCATCGATTATTTTGACGATGGTGACGTTTTTGTACTGAACAACACCAAAGTTTTTCCTGCTCGGCTCTATGGTAATAAAGAGAAAACAAAAGCAAAAATTGAAGTGTTTTTACTTCGTGAATTGAATGCAGACCAGCGTTTATGGGATGTGCTTGTAGACCCTGCTCGAAAAATACGTATTGGAAATAAATTGTACTTCGGAAAAGACGACAGTTTGGTTGCTGAAGTAATTGATAACACTACTTCCCGAGGACGTACACTCCGCTTTTTATATGATGGTTCTTACGAAGAATTCAGAAATAAACTCACAGAATTAGGTCAAACACCACTTCCAAAATATATTTCAAGAGCCGTTGAACCTGAAGATGAAGAGCGTTACCAAACTATTTACGCGAAACACGAAGGAGCTGTTGCAGCTCCAACGGCCGGATTACACTTCTCCAAACATTTGATGAAACGATTAGAAATCAAAGGAATAAATTTTGCAGAAGTAACTTTACACGTAGGTTTAGGAACTTTCAGTCCTGTTGAAGTTGAGGATTTGTCAAAACACAAAATGGACAGCGAAGAGATGTTCATTTTAGAAGACCAGACTGAGATTATCAATAAAGCCAAACGTGCAAAAAATAGAGTTTGTGCTGTTGGAACAACGGTAATGAGAGCCTTAGAAAGCTCTGTTTCATCAGAAAATACGGTAAACCCTTATGTGGGATGGACAAACAAATTTATTTTCCCACCACACGATTTCAGCATTGCCGATGCCATGATAACGAATTTTCACACACCAAAATCAACCCTGCTAATGATGATTTCAGCCTTTGCAGGACACGATTTGATTATGAAAGCATACAAGGAAGCGGTACAAGAAAAATATAAATTTTATTCCTACGGAGACGCTATGTTGATTTTGTAATAATACAAATAAAATTGAGGAAATGTGGTATTACACTGAATATCAAAAAAATATTTTACAAAAAACATACTATTTCTTTGGTTATTAGAAAAATAATATTTAATATTGCACGCTCTTAGATAGCATTTACAAGAGAATAAGAGAGAAAAATAATGTTTAATCATTCAAGTGAAAATTTGCTAATCTCTTGATTTTCATAAGAATACAAATTTAATTATCAGCAAATGGCTGAACAACAACAAACAAAAGAGGAGTTTTTGCAAAACTTCGATTGGGCTAAATACCAAGAAGGTATTGATGGAGTTCAAGAAGACAAATTAAAAAATTTTGAAGATTTAGTGAAAAACAATTTTGTTGACACTCAAGACAATGAAGTTGTTGAAGGAACAGTAGTTCGCATCACTGACAGAGAAGCAATCATCGACATCAATGCTAAATCAGAAGGGGTTATCTCTTTGAACGAATTTCGTTACAATCCTAACTTAAAAGTAGGAGATAAAGTTGAGGTTTTGATTGATATCCGTGAGGACAGAACAGGACAATTAGTGCTTTCACATCGTAAAGCTCGTACTATAAAAGCATGGGATCGCGTAAACTTAGCTCACGAAAATGGCGAAATTGTAAATGGTTTTGTTAAGAGTAGAACAAAAGGTGGTATGATTGTAGATGTTTTCGGAATCGAAGCATTCTTACCAGGTTCTCAAATTGATGTTAAACCGATTCGTGATTATGAGCAATTTGTGAATAAAACTATGGAATTCAAGGTAGTAAAAGTAAATCATGAATTCAAAAACGTAGTTGTTTCTCACAAAGCTCTTATCGAAGCTGATATTGAAGAACAGAAAAAAGAAATCATCGGACAACTTGAAAAAGGTCAAGTTTTAGAAGGTGTTGTTAAAAATGTAACTTCTTACGGTGTGTTCGTTGACTTAGGTGGTGTTGATGGATTGATTCACATTACTGATCTATCTTGGTCAAGAATCAACCACCCAAGCGAAGTTGTTGAGTTAGACCAAAAATTGAACGTGGTTATCCTTGATTTTGATGACAATAAATCACGTATCCAATTAGGTTTGAAACAATTAAGTAAACATCCTTGGGACGCTTTGACCGATGACTTGAAAGTTGGTGATAAGGTGAAAGGTAAAGTAGTAGTAATTGCTGACTATGGTGCTTTCATTGAAGTTGCTGAAGGAGTTGAAGGTCTTATCCATGTTTCTGAAATGTCTTGGAGTACGCACCTCCGTTCAGCTCAGGACTTTGTTAACTTAGGTGATGAAGTTGAAGCCGTGGTTATCACATTGGACAAAGAAGAGCGTAAAATGTCATTAGGTATCAAACAGTTAACATCTGATCCTTGGACAAATATCGCTTCAAAATATCCTGTAGGTTCTAAACATGTTGGAACTGTACGTAACTTTACAAACTTCGGTGTGTTTGTTGAGTTAGAAGAAGGAATTGATGGATTGATTTATATTTCTGATCTATCTTGGACTAAGAAAATAAAACACCCTTCTGAGTTTGTAAACGTTGGAGATAAACTAGATGTTGTTGTTCTTGAATTAGACGTTGAAGGTCGTAAACTTTCATTAGGACACAAACAAACTACAGAAAATCCTTGGGATAAATATGAAGTAGAGTTCGCTGTTGGAACTGTCCACAATGGAACCGTTTCTAAAATAGTAGACAAAGGTGCTACTGTTGATTTTAACGAGGACATCGTAGCTTTCATTCCTACACGTCACTTAGAAAAAGAAGACGGCAAGAAATTAGGAAAAGGAGATGTTGCTGATTTCAAGATCATTGAATTTAACAAAGAATTCAAAAGAGTAGTTGCTTCACATACAGCAATTTTCAGAGAAGAAGAAGAGAAAATAGCTAAGGAAGCTGCTGTTAATACAACAACAAATGTTGAAAAATCAACTTTGGGTGACTTGGAGGCTCTTCAAGAGCTGAAAGACAAAATGGAAAAAGGAAAGTAATTTAGTTTTTTTCATAATTTTTTGTTTTAATGAGGAAAAGTCGTCGCTGGGAAGTGGCGACTTTTTTGTATATACGTATCCTTCAATAAATAGAACATTAATGATATAGATTTATACCATACATATCAAAGCAAAAATCAAATATTTTAATATATAAAAATGGATTATTCTCATAAAAATATTACCTTTGTGAATTATTTATGAACGATGAATAACACAATAGAACAATACAATCAGGTGATTTCAGAATGTAAGTCACTTTTTATCAATAAAATGACTGACTACGGAAGTGCGTGGCGTATTCTGAGATTACCTTCACTTACTGACCAAATTTTTATTAAGGCTCAACGTATTCGGAGTTTACAGGAAAATTCGGTACGGAAAATTGATGAAGGGGAAATTTCGGAGTTTATTGGAATCATTAATTATTCCGTAATGGCACTTATTCAAATCGAAAAAGGGGTGGTACAACAACCTGATTTATCAACGCAGGAAGCTATACAGCTCTATGAGAACAAAGTAGAAGAAACTCGCTCGTTGATGGAGAAAAAAAACCATGACTATGGTGAAGCATGGCGTGATATGCGTGTTAGTTCGCTTACTGATTTGATTTTACAAAAACTTCTGCGTGTAAAACAAATTGAAAACAACCAAGGTAAAACCCTTGTCAGCGAAGGAATTGAAGCCAATTACCAAGATATGATAAACTATGCTGTGTTCGCCTTAATCCATCTCAAAGAATTAAAAAAATAATATTTGTAATGAAAATTATAATCCATATTTTACGACTTTTTTTAGGTATCACGTTTATTGTTAGCGGATTAATAAAACTTAATGATCCCATCGGATTTTCTTTTAAACTGGAAGAATATTTTAGTGAGTCAGTACTCAATTTACCTTTTTTTATGCCTTTTGCTTTGGCGATTGCTATTTTTGTATGCATTGCTGAAGTACTTTTGGGGGTGATGATTCTGATGGGATATTTAAAAAAATTGACTCTTTGGGCTACGCTATTGATGCTCATTTTCTTTGGTTTTTTAACTTTTTATTCAGCTTATTACGACAAAGTTACTGATTGTGGGTGCTTTGGTGATGCTATTAAATTTACTCCTTGGCAATCATTTGGGAAAGATATTCTATTGCTTGTCGTAACTTTAATTCTATTTTGGAAACAAAAAATGATTCAACCAATTGGTAGAAAACTGCCGTTCGTGGTTACTTTTGTTTCGTTGATTGGTTGTATTGTATTTGTATATCAAGTTTATAATCACTTACCAATAAAGGATTTTAGACCTTATAAAATTGGTGTGAACATTCCTGAGGCTATGAGGATTCCTGAAAATGCTCCAAAAGCGGTTTATGATTATCTTTGGAAATTCAATGTGAATGGAGAAGAAAAAATAGTGACTACGCAAGGTAGTTATCCTACAGTAGATGGTGAATTTATATCCTTTGAAACTAAATTAGTTGATAAAGGATATGAACCTCCAATTCACGATTTTTATATAGAAAAAGAAGGGGAAAATTATCTTGATGAGATGATGAGCAAAGAAAAGTTGCTTTTGGTGATTTGTTATAAAATTGAAAAAACAGATAGAAATGCTTTTAAGAACATCAAAACTATCACTGACAAGGCTTTAAAATCGGGATATACTGTTATCGGTTTAGCATATGATTTGAACCAATCGGAGCAACTCATAAAGGAATATGAATTGAATTTTGAGTTCTACTACAACGATGAAACAACCTTAAAAACGATGATTCGTTCCAATCCTGGGCTAATAACTATAAAAAAAGGAACAATTATCGATAAAAAGCATTATAACGATTGGGAAAAATTAGTGCTGTAACCGATGAATCGACAAGTTATTACCACTTCAGATGGTTCCACAACCATACACATCCCTGAATGGAACGAAAATTTCCATTCTAAACACGGAGCATTACAAGAAGCAATGCATGTTTTTATAAAAAATGGATTGCAATTATTTGAAAATAGACAAATTTCGATTCTTGAAATAGGATTTGGCACAGGATTGAATGCTTTGGTAACATACATAGAGCATCAGAATCTGAGGTTGCGAGTACATTATGAAGGTATAGAAGCCTATCCGCTTTCGTGGGAAGAAGCACAACAAATGAACTATACTCAAATTATTGGAAATGAAAAACTGGATCCTATTTTTGAGCATATTCATCAATCGGATTGGCAAACAAATATTCCTATAACAGAGACTTTTACTCTTAAAAAACGCAGACAACGATTTGAGACAATTGATGATATAAATCGTTTTGATTTAATATATTTCGATGCTTTTGGAGCAAGAGTGCAACCTGAATTATGGGAAGAAATTATCTTTGAAAAAATGCATAAGGCTTTGAAAAACGAAGGTGTTCTAGTGACTTACTCTGCTAAGGGAAGTGTTCAAAGAGCCATGAGGCAATGTGGTTTTCAGGTTGAAAAATTGGCAGGTCCACCTGGAAAACGGGAAATGCTCAGAGCGAAAAAAATCGTGTAGATAATCTACTAAGATTTTTATCGTATTAAAGAGATGATTGAATATTCTGTAAATTAAATAAAAAATGGCCGCAAACACATTTGGAGAATTATTCCGACTGACTACTTTTGGCGAATCACACGGAACAGCATTAGGAGGTGTAATTGATGGGTGTCCTGCAGGAATAACTATTGATTTTCAATTGATTCAACAAGAATTAGACCGACGAAAGCCAGGGCAATCTTCCATTGTTACTCAACGTAAAGAACCTGATGAAGTGCGTTTTCTTTCAGGAATTTTTGAAGGAAAGACCACTGGAACTTCTATAGGCTTTATTATTGAGAATACGAATCAAAAATCGCAAGATTACAACCATATTAAAGATATTTTCCGTCCGAGTCACGCTGATTATGTATATCAACAGAAGTATGGACATCGTGATTATCGAGGAGGTGGCCGAAGTTCTGCTCGTGAAACTGCCTGTCGTGTAGTGGCAGGAGCTATCGCTAAACAGGTACTTCATCAAATTCGTTTTACAGCTTTTGTTTCATCGGTAGGTGAATTAGCTTTGCAAACACCTTACACTAATTTGGACTTATCACTAACGGAAACCAATGCTGTTCGTTGTCCCGATCCAAAATTGGCTCAACAGATGGAAGATTACATCAAACAAATCCGTAAAGAAGGGGATACCGTTGGAGGAACGGTTATGTGCGTTATTCAAAATGTACCTATAGGACTTGGTGAGCCTGTGTTCGACCGATTGGACGCACAATTAGCCAAGGCGATGCTTTCCATTAACGCGGTAAAAGGATTTGAATATGGAAGTGGTTTCGAGGGAACAAAATTACGTGGCAGTCAACACAATGATCTTTTCAATCCAGATGGAAGTACTCAAACCAATCGTTCAGGTGGCATTCAAGGAGGCATCAGCAATGGAATGGATATCTATTTTAAAGTTGCTTTCAAACCGGTTGCAACATTAATGCAAGAGCAAGAAGCTTTAGATATTCGTGGAAATTTGATTCCAGTACAGGGTAAAGGTAGGCATGATCCTTGTGTTGTACCTCGTGCCGTACCTATCGTAGAGGCTATGGCTGCAATGGTACTTTTGGATTTTTATCTTATCAACAGAGGGTTACAATTCAAATGAAGTCGAAAATATGGCAGCCCTACTCTGTGAGTTTTCTTCTTAAAATAGGTAATTTAAAACATAAATCGCTTGAGAGCTAACTGTTTTCAGTGATATTGACACCCATAAAGAGATATTGTCATGAAAAACATCCGTTTAAGAGAATATAAAATCTTGTTTTATCGCCTTTTTTTGGTGTATTTATTTTATTTTATTGCTCGAGTGTGCTTTTATTTATTCAATAAAGACCTCATTTCTGTTGATAATGTATCAGAATTTTTTCGATTAGCATTCTATGGGCTACTATTCGATTCTGCTGCCATTATTTATATAAACTTACTCTTTTTAGTATTGAGTTTGTTTCCTTTATGGGTCAATACTTCAAAAAAATATCAGAAAATTGTTTTTTGGGTCTATTTTTTGACAAATATCCCTCCTTTCTTATTAAATTTCATAGATATTGTATTTTTCGAATATAATCGCTCACGACTTACGCTCAGTGCATGGTCGTTGGCGGCTAGCGAAGATAATAAATGGTCTCTTCTGTTTGGATTCTTGGTAAGGCATTGGTCAGTTTTTGTTATTTTTTTAGTTTGCGTATTCACTTGGATATATCTTTACAAAAAAAATAAAATAAATCCTCAAACTTACTCAAACAAATGGAGCTATTTTATTGGTTCTACAGTCTTTATGTTTGCTATCACGCCTTTATTTTTGTTAGGAATACGAGGTATGCCTTTCAAAAAAGGAACTATTCCGCTTACCATTACCGATGCTAATAAATTTGCCAATGACCTCTCACAAGTCAATCTGATTCTCAACACTCCTTTTGGTATTATCCGAACTTTAGGAAAAAGCGATAGCTTTCGAACTTATAATTTTGCTACGGAGGATTATATTGCTGAAAATATTCGTCCTATAAAAAAATATAATCGAAAAGTAACTAAAAAGCCGAATATCGTCCTGTTTATTTTAGAAGGAATGGGAAATGAATATTTTGAAACATTCAATAAAGATAAAGCAATTCCTGAGTTTAAATCCTATACGCCTTTCTTGGACTCGTTAGCTCAAAACGGACTTTATTTTACTAATGTATATGCAAACGCCAGTCGCTCTATGGAAGGAATTTCAGCAGTTACAGCAGGAATCCCAACATTTGAGACACCACTTGCGTATTCACCACATTCCCAACAAGAAATAGCCTCCATTGCAAATATCTACAGGGAAATGAACTATAAAACGGCTTTCTTTCACGGAGCTACCAATGGCTCTATGGGATTTAGCGGATTTACGAAACAAATAGGATTTGAGCATTATTTTGGAAGGACTGAATTTAACGATGAAAGTCAGCACAATGGTAGTTGGGGGATACACGATGAGCCTTTTTTACAATATACTAAAAAAGAAATTGATAAAATGAAAACTCCTTTTTTGGCAACAGTATTTACGCTCTCATCACACGAACCTTATACAATTCCAGAAAAATACAAAGGTGTTTTCAACAAAGGAGATGTGCCGATGCAAAATGCAGTGGCTTATTCCGATTATTCCATACGGAAGTTTTTCGAATCCGCAAAAAAATCAGATTGGTTTGAAAACACAATATTTGTATTTGTTGCAGATCACCCTTCTACAGCTTATTATGATTATTACAAACAAAAAATTTCGTATTTCAATGTACCAATAATTTTTTATAGTCCCAGTAAGGAATTAATACAAACGGGAACTTCGGACGAATTAGCTCAGCAAATTGATATATTTCCTACCCTCGTAGATTTGGCCGGTTATCAAAAACCTTTCCGATCTTGGGGTCGTAGTCTATTTGCTAAAGAAGAACCTCACAGAGCCTATGTTACCAATCGAAATTTTTATCAACTAATACAAGGAGATTATATATATGTAGCTGATATAAAAGGTGAAATAGTAGGAATTTACGCAAAAAATGACCAAAATTTAAAAGAAAATCTAAAAGAAATTCTTCCAGAGGAAACTACTCACAAAGGTATTACTGATTTAAGAGCTTTTATGCAAGACTTTATGGATAGGATTTTGCATCAGAAATTGAAATAAAAACATTAATTCATTATAAATCAATATATTTAAAATTGCTTTTTATTAGGAGTATATTTTTATCAAGAAATAAGTTTTTGGTTTGTAAGTTTTTTTGTAATTTAGGCGTCTGAATTTATAAAATATCATTTAATATTAACCAATTTAAAATAGTATGCAGACAAACAGTTCTACAAAAAGTTTCTTAGTCCCGTTAGCGTTCATCGGGCTTATGTTTTTCTCCATTGGATTCGCTTTGGGGATTAATGGAATCCTAATTCCTGTTTTGAAAAAAATCACTCCTGAAGGACAGGGATACTTAATTGTTGCGGCTACCTTTATTCCGTTTTTGATTTTTGGGTATCCAGCTTCAATACTGATAAAAAAAATCGGTTATAAAAAAACGATGGCTTTTTCTTTCTTCCTTTTTGCTTTAGCTTTCGTACTTTTTATTCCATCGGCTAAAATTGAAAGTTTTATGCTCTTTTTAATAGCCTCTTTCGTAAGCGGTACAGCAAATGCCTTTTTACAAGCCTCTGTAAATCCATACACTACCATTTTAGGCCCTATTGAAAGTGCAGCAAAACGTATCAGTATAATGGGGATTTGTAATAAATTAGCGTGGCCTATTCCTGCTTTATTCTTAGTTTGGATTATAGGAAAAGAAGTTGATAAAATAGCTATCGCAGACCTGAATACTCCTTTTTATATTTTGATAGCTGTATTTTTATTTTTAGGGATATTAAGTTTCTTTGCTCCTCTTCCTGAAGTAAAAGCACAAGGAGAAGAAGAAACCGTTGATACTACGCAAATTCGCGATAACGGTAAAAATTCTGTCTTCGATTTTCCTTACCTATTATTGGGAGTTTTAGCCTTGTTTTTTTATGTAGGAGTTGAAACAGTAGCATTATCTTCCCTGATTGATTTCGCAAAATCATTAAGTATTGAAAATGCTGAAATATATGCATGGATTTCTCCTATAGGAATGGTTATTGGGTACATTTCGGGAGTAATTTTAATTCCTAAATATATTTCACAATCTACGGCTTTAAAAATTTGTTCTTTAATAGCTATCATTGGTTCCATTTTAGTATGTATAACTCCAACTGATATTTTCTTTAGTTTTTTTGGATTACAACTGAACCTTACCGTTTCATTAATTATTTTAATAGCAATTGGATGCTCACTTATGTGGCCTGCTATTTGGCCTTTGGCAATGGATGGATTAGGAAATTTTACCAAAACAGGAGCTTCTCTTTTAACTATGGCAATTGCAGGGGGAGCTGTAATTCCATACGTTTTCGGATGGTTAAAAGATAGCTACGGAATGCAAAATGCTTATTGGATTTGCTTACCTTGTTTCTTGTTCATATTGTATTACGGTATGGCGGGACATAAAATAGGAAAAAATAAATTATAAAAAATTCCATACCTTTTTGCTAAGAGGTTACCCCAAAAAGGGTACCTCTTTTTTATTTCTTAATTTCACCATACAATTAACTATTTTTTTAACATATAAAATCTATCTTTGCACTCAATTTAATACAGAAATGACACAAAAAAATCACTATCAAGGGCTTTCCGATGCTCAGGTACTTGAGAGTCGTCAGAAATTTGGAAACAACACTCTCACATCAGTAGAAACAGAACCTTTATGGAAACAATTCTTAGAAAAGTTTTCCGACCCAATCATTATGATTTTATTAGTCGCTTTGGTAGCTTCTTTCGGGGTATCTTGTTATGAGTTTATAGCCCATGACAAAGGAGGACACGTTTTTTTAGAACCTATTGGGATACTTTTTGCCGTATTTTTGGCCACAGGTGTAGCTTTCTATTTTGAGGTAAAGGCTAATAGACAATTTAAAATATTAAACCAAGTAAATGATGAGATTTTATACAAAGTTATTCGTAATGAAAAAGTTACGCAAGTGCTGAAGAATGACATCGTTGTTGGAGATATTATCATTTTAGAAACAGGTGAAGAGGTGCCTGCAGATGGCGAACTATTAGAAGCTATTTCATTACAAATCAATGAATCATCATTGACAGGAGAACCGATGGTTTATAAAACAACAAATCCTGAGGAATTTGAGTCGGAGGCTACCTACCCATCTAACTACGTTTGCCGAGGTACATCGGTAGTTGACGGACATGGAATTTTTAAAGTTTCACAAGTAGGAGACCGCACCGAATATGGAAAAGTATTTGAAGGTGTACAAATTGATAACTCAATAAAAACGCCTCTTAATGAACAGCTTAACAAATTAGCAGGGATTATTACTAAATTGAGTTATGGCATTGCTTTACTTGTGATTATTGGCAGATTTGTAGTATTTTTCTCGAATTCTGCTAATTCACAAATCGAATGGATTCATTTCTGGGGATATGCTTTAAATACCCTAATGATTGCTATTACCATCATAGTGGTAGCCGTTCCCGAAGGGCTGCCTATGAGTGTTACCCTTAGTTTGGCATACAGTATGCGTAGTATGATGAAAACCAATAACTTGGTTAGAAAGATGCACGCTTGTGAAACAATGGGAGCAACCACTGTGATTTGTACCGACAAAACGGGAACGCTGACTCAAAATCAGATGAAAATTTATGATATTTTCTTTAATAAATTTTCATCTGAACTAGAAGGAAAGCAACTTATATCCGAGTCAATGGCGGTCAATTCCACAGCTTATTTAGACTTTTCAGACAAGGAAAAACCACAAGTGTTAGGAAATCCAACCGAAGGAGCTTTATTACTATGGTTGGATGGACAAGGTACAAACTACCTTCCCATTCGTGAGAATACTCCGATTGTCAATCAATTGACATTCTCTACGGAAAGGAAATATATGGCAACTTTGGTAAAATCACCAGTTCTAAATAAAATAATTTTGTACGTCAAAGGAGCTCCTGAAATAGTAATGGATTTCTGTTATGACTCTAATAATGAATTCCTTTCAGAGATTCATCGTGCCGATTTTGAAAGCAAATTAGAGCAGTATCAATCACAGGCAATGCGAACAATAGGTTTTGCCTATAAAGTAATTGACAACGAAAATTCAATCATTTCGGAAAATGGAAAATTAACAGTTAAGGGATTGAATTTCATTGGCATAACTGCTATTAGTGATCCTGTTCGTGAAGATGTTCCTGCTGCCATTGAAGAATGTATGGGAGCTGGAATTCAGGTGAAAATCGTTACAGGTGACACACCAGGAACTGCCAAGGAAATTGCTCGTCAAATAGGTTTATGGGACGAAACTTGCAATGATCAAAACCATATTTCAGGAACTGATTTTGCTACCCTTTCTGACGATGAATTAAGTAAAAAATTACCTGATATACGTGTGATTTCACGAGCCAGACCCCTTGATAAAGCTCGATTGGTAAACCTATTACAACAAAGAAACGAAGTGGTTGCCGTTACTGGAGATGGTACAAACGATGCCCCTGCACTTAAGGCTGCTCAAGTAGGTCTTTCAATGGGTGATGGAACTTCAGTTGCTAAGGAAGCCAGCGATATTACTATTCTAGACAACTCATTTACTAGTATTGGAAAAGCCGTTATGTGGGGACGTTCTCTCTATCTGAATATTCAACGATTTATTCTTTTCCAATTGACAATCAATGTAGTAGCTTGTTTAATTGTATTAATTGGAGCATTTTTAGGAACAGAATCTCCTTTGACAGTGACACAGATGCTTTGGGTTAATTTGATTATGGATACCTTTGCTGCCTTGGCTTTAGCTTCTTTACCTCCAAGCAGTAGCGTCATGAAAGAAAAGCCGAGAGAGCGTAAATCAAACATAATCACTCCTGCGATGGCTAAAATCATATTCGGAGTGGGAATTCTGTTTGTTTTATTACTTTTTGGCTTTGTTCAATACTTTAAACATACTGATATTTACACTCTTACGGAATTTTCTGTAAAAGATTACTTTGTAAATTTCTTTAATTTTAACCAAGTGGAAAGTGGACTTTCAGCATATGAATTATCGTTGTTCTTTTCCATCTTTGTGATGTTGCAATTCTGGAACATGTTCAACGCCAAAGCACATCATACAGGCAAAAGTGCGTTTAATAACTTAGCTAATAATAAAGGTTTTTTATTTATTGCTGTAATCATCATTTTGGGACAAGTATTAATAACGACTTTTGGGGGTGTTATGTTTAACGTGACACCTTTAAAATTAGTAGACTGGATAATAATCATACTATCAACAAGTTTGGTACTTTGGATTGGAGAAGTAGTCCGATTGTTTTCTAAAAAATAAACAGATTACTACACTTCCAAAATAAGGTTAAAATATTTAAATTGTCAAGAAAAAAAATGATTTTCTGTTTTGTAATTCTAAAATTTAAAGTACATTAGCCCTCGGAAAAGAAAAATATCAATATGAAACGAGTAATAGTTGATTATAAGAAACTTACAAGTGAAATTCTATCAATGTTAGTAGAAAAATATCCTGACGGATATGGGGATGATGATGTGATTCGTTTTAAGAATGCAAAGAACGAAACTGTAGAAGCATTAGAAGTGCGTACTGAAGACACCATCTATTTGGTAAAAGTAAGCACACGTTTAGCTGATTCAATGGAAAACTTTGATGAAGATGATGATTTTGATGCTTCAAGTGATGATGATTTGAACACTGACGGATTGGAAATCCCTGAGGATTCATTGGAAGAAGACTAAATAAAGATCATTTGTAAAATCTTCATTTTTTCTAAAAATTAAATTAAGAACGAAAAAAATCCAACAGTTTTATCCAAACTGTTGGATTTTTCTTTTTTGGATATTTTAAGCAGAAAAAAGTAATTTTTGATACAGAGAAAGAAAAAAGATAACATATTCTCTCCTAATTTTTAGGATTTAATTGTGTTATATAAAAAGGATTTTCAAACTTCCTGTTGCTGTAAAGTTTATTGCCTCCTTCTTCGTACAACCTAAACATTGTAGAGTATGGACTCCAAACAAAATTTACAAAATTTCGTTTTTCTTATCATACGTTTAGGTAACGTTTTGAAAATTAATACACTTTATTAACCTCAGGCAATTCATAACTACCAAGTCCAACATCATTGGGTATATTACTCATTTCAAACATAAGTTCACCACCTGCCATAATATCTTTATGACTGATGTACAGTTTTTTATAAGGTTTTCCATTCAAATAAATGGCTTTGATATATTTATTTTCTTCTGAAAAATTAGTTGCTTTTATCTCAAAATATTTATTTTCAGCTACTTGTATTTTTGATTCTTGAAAATAAGGGGTACCAAAAAGATATACTCCTTGAGCAGGATTCACGGGATAAAACCCTAAGGAACTGAATACAAACCAAGCAGACATCTGTCCACAATCTTCATTACCACAATGCCCCGCAGGTTCGTTTTTGTATTGTGTTTTGAGTATTTGACGGATAATTTCCTGTGTTTTGGATGGTTTTTTAACATAATTATACAAATACCCTACATGGTGGCTCGGCTCGTTGCCGTGAGCGTATTGTCCTATCATTCCGGTACTAAAAATTGGTAATTTGTCCTCAGGGAGTGGGTAATACGAAAACATCGAATCCAACTTCTGTTCAAAACGCTCTTCGCTACCTACACTTTTGATTAGCTCCGGAATATTTTGAGGCACAAACCAGAAATAATGCCAAGCATTACTTTCACAAAAATATGGTGTGTATTCTTTGGGTATAAAATCGCTTACAAATTTTCCTTTTTGGTCTTTAGGTCGAAGAAAAGTTGATTTTGGATCGTAGTGATTTTTCCAACTTTTTGCTCTTTTAGCAAATAATTCATAATCTTTACCTAAATCTTTTGCTAACATAGCAATACACCAATCATCGTAAGCATACTCCACTGTTTTTGAAACTGACCAATTTTCATGATGACCATCGATAGGAACGTAACCATATTTTTTGTATAAATCAATCTGACGCTCATCAACCATCGCACTTTCATAACAAGCTTTATAAAGCAATTCTTTATCCATTGGAAATCCTTTGAAGTAAGCATCAACGAGCACTGGTACGGCGTGATATCCTATCATCATATTAGTTTCATTTCCTTGCATCGACCATACGGGTAGTCTACCTGTTTCCTGATAATGAGCCAGTAATGATTGTATGAAATCATTCATTCTTTCAGTATGAATCATTGTAAAGAGAGGATGTGTCGCACGAAATGTATCCCAAAGTGAAAAAGTATCGTATCGTTTATAATTATTCGCTTTCTGTACATTACCATCTGCCCCTTTATAGTTTCCGTTGGGGTCACTAATTAGCGTAGGAGCTAGCATGGACTGATACATCATCGTGTAAAAAATTGTTTTCTTATTAATATCATCAGTTTCTATTTGTATTTTTCTCAACTGTTTTTCCCACTTCTGTTGAGCTTCAGAACGGTATTGATCAAAATCGAAATGGAATGCCTCGGTATTCATCGAGGCATAGGCTCCTGTAATATCGGCTGTAGAAAGAGCTGTTTTAATCACAATTTGTTCATCTTTTTCAGTTGAATAATGCAACTCTATACGCGTATTTTTCCCTTTTGTTGGATTTTCAACCTCTTTTTCATCATTAAAAAGGATATACTTTGAAAAAGGCTTAGAAAACTGCATTACGAAATAAATACGTTGGTCTTTTGCCCAACCAGTAGATTTTCTATAACCCTCTATTATTGAATCATTTACTACATTAATATGTGTATCGGTAGGGGCATCCCAATTCATTGCAAAACCTAAATCTATGGTAATTTTAGTATTTTTATCTTTTGGAAAAGTATACCGGTGGATGCCTACTCTTTCTGTAGAAGTAAGTTCTGCTTTGATTCCAAAACTTTGTAAATCAACGGTATAATATCCTGCTGTGGCATATTCTTGTTGATGGCTAAATTTAGAAAAAGGTTTGTAGGAATTTTCAGCAATACGCTCGTCGAAGCGACTATTCGTAGGCATCACTAAGATATCATACAAGTCACCCGCTCCTGTTCCAGAAAGGTGCGTATGAGAAAATCCTGTAATAATACTATCTTGATAGAAATACCCTGCAATTCTATCCCAACCTGGAATTCCTATATCGGGACTAAGTTGCACCATCCCAAAAGGTACAGTAGCTCCAGGATAAGTATTTCCTGGGCCATCTGTCCCAATGAATGGATTTACAAAATCAGTAAGATGTTGGTAATTAATATTTTGCTCTTGAGAAATAGGTTTGTTATCACACGAATAAAAGCACAACAATACCAAAAACAATAAATAGCTATTTTTCATATATTCAAAATCTTGTTTTCCGCCAAAGATACAAAATTTATTGAATTTTTGAGTTTAAAAAGTTTAAAATTACCATAAATAGTTCAACAAAGTTGTTATACTTTTCACCCATAAAGCTAAAATTTTCAATTAGTTCTGTATATTTGCAAAAATAATATTCAAAATGAAAAAAACTGAAAAAGTGGCTTTTGTTATCGACACATTGGAGGAAATATATCCGAAGGTTTCGATTCCTCTTGACCATAAAGATCCTTATACGCTACTAATTGCTGTGTTGCTTTCGGCTCAAAGCACAGATGCTCGTGTGAATACAATCACTCCCCTACTCTTCCAAAAAGCTGATAATCCGTATGATATGATAAAACTTTCGGTAGAAGAAATACGTGAAATTATCAAACCTGTGGGATTATCTCCTGCAAAATCAAAAGGAATTTATGAACTTTCACATATTCTGATTGATAAACATAATGGTGAAGTCCCTCAGAATTTTGAAGATCTGGAAGCCTTACCCGCAGTGGGGCATAAAACCGCCAGTGTGGTCATGTCTCAAGCCTTCGGAGTCCCTGCATTCCCTGTGGATACACATATTCATAGACTTATGTATCGATGGGGACTTTCGAACGGAAAAAATGTCACACAGACGGAAAAAGATGCAAAACGCTTATTCCCTGAAGAAAAATGGAATAAATTGCACATACAAATCATTCTATACGGAAGAGAATATAGTCCTGCTCGAGGATGGAATATTGAAAAAGATATTATCACAAAAACTATTGGACGAAAAAGTTTGTTTCCAAAGTAAAAGATTAAACTCATGTCATTAAAACCCGCTACTAAATATATTTTCATAGCCATATTTCTGGAGTTTTATTTCGCTTTTTTGACCTTGTTTGCTTTTGGAATACGATCATTAGACAATCAATTGATTCTCCCTATATTCATAGCGATTGTAACTACGTATTGGGTTGGATATCAATTAGGAGAAAAGTTTCCATGGGAGAGATACGATTCCATACGTATCCTTTTCGGAATCGTTTTTCAGTTTTTGCTATTGCTAACAATGCTACTTGCGGGGTGGTTATGCTTAGTAATAGTCTCAGTTTTGGATAGAACATTGGACACTAACGATGTATTAACTGCTATTTTACTCTTAATAATAGGAACATTCATTTTTGGAGGCATTCAGACATTTGTCATAGGGCTATGGCTTGGTTATAAATTAAATACAATCGAGAAAATAGGAGAATTAACTTTTGTAAACAATCTACAAATGGAATATACAAACTACAAAGAACCGAAACTTTTTGGACGTTACATCACTTCATTAATGATTGAGCCTTTATTAGAAAAACATACCTTTGAAAACAAAATATTGTTAGGAAAATCAGTGCAAGGAAATTCTATTTCATTATATCAAAAAGGAAACGGAAGAACGAAAATTTTGATATGGTCGCAAATGCATGGCAATGAATCCACTACGACTAAGGCTTTGTTTGATGTGTTGAACTATATGACACAAAACCCTTCAGAATTAGAAAATATCAGCATGTTTTTTATCCCGATATTAAATCCCGATGGAGCTGAAGTTTACAATCGGATGAATGCCAATGAAATTGATTTGAATCGGGATGCTTACGATTTGTCTCAACCCGAAAGCCAGTGCCTTAGAAAAGCATATAAATTGGTACAGCCCGATTTTTGTTTCAATTTACACGATCAACGTACTATTTTCAGTGCAGGGAAAACTCAAAATCCCGCAACGGTCTCATTCTTAGCACCTTCTTACAACGGAGCTCGTGAAATAAACCATACTCGCAAAAAAGCAATGGAGATTATCGGGGTAATGAATGCTATGTTACAAACAAAAATTCCAAACCAAGTAGGACGCTTTGACGATAGCTTTAATCTCAATTGCACAGGAGATATGTATACTTCCTTAGGAACCCCTACAATACTCTTTGAATCAGGACATTACCAAAATGATTATGCACGAGAACAAACTCGAAAATACATCTCACTATCCATACTCGAAGCCTTGGCATATATCAACCAAAATGAAGTTACCGGAAAATATTATAAACCATATTTCACAATTCCTGAAAATGATAAACTTTTCTTTGATATTTTAATACGTGATGATTTTTACGGAGATAATAACCATATTGGAATTTTATTTAAGGAAACTCTGAAAAACAACGAAATTCATTTCGAACCTTACATTGCTATGATTGAAGATTTATCAAATCATTACGGACATCAAGAACGAAAATTATCCGATTTCTTCACAAAACCCGTTTCTAAAAAAGATATAGAAAAAGAATTGAATTTACGTGATTTTGGTTTTAAAATTGCATAAATAAATTTTATATGAAAAAAAATTGCTATATATTTTGAGAATATGAAAAAAAATATTTATTTTGCGGATGAAATTAATTTATAATACAAATGGGCAGATTTAAGTTAGATGAAATAGACCACCAAATTTTAGATATGTTAATTGAAAATACGCGAACTCCTTTCACTGATATCGCTAAAAAGTTAGATATCTCCGCAGGAACAGTTCACGTACGTGTACGTAAAATGGAGGAAACAGGACTCATTAAAGGCTCTACTTTAACTGTTGATTATGATAGACTTGGGTATACGTTTGTCTCCTACATCGGTATTTATCTGGAAAAAAATCATCAAACACAATTCGTCTTGGAACGATTGGAAAAAATACCTTATGTAACCGTAGCTCACGTAACCACCGGAAAATACAACCTTTTTTGTAAGATTCGCACCAGAGATCCAAAACACACCAAAGAAGTTATCTATATGATTGATGAAATTGAAGGTGTAGCTCGTACTGAGAGCATGATTTCCTTGGAGGAAGTTATCAACGACAAGAGACGTTTAATGCATGCAGTATTTAAAGAACTATAAAATTTGAAATCAAAAATCCTTTTGTTATTAACTTCAAAAGGTTATTTATAAAATCCCCGAATTTTGCTACAAAAATCAAAATTCGGGGATTTTAAGTTTAACAACGCTAAATATACTTATTAAACTATATCACACTAAAAACTGAAATAAATCGGGTTTGTTGTTTAGGTAATCCCCATAGAAGTTGCGCTGTTTCATCCGGTCGATAAGTGGTTGGAGGTCAGCTTCATTTTTGAGTTCGATGCCTACTACGGCAGGTCCGTTTTCGCGATTGTGCTTTTTGGAGTATTCAAAATAGGTAATATCATCTGTTTTTCCGAGGATTTCAACCACAAATTCTTTCAATGCACCGGCACGTTGCGGAAATCGAACGATGAAATAATGCTTTAAATTGGCATAAAGCAAGGCGCGTTCCTTAATTTCTGCCGTTCGAGTGATGTCATTATTGCTTCCGCTGATAACACAAACCACTTTTTTACCCTTAATTTTTTCTTTATAGAAATCCAGAGCGGAAATTGATAACGCCCCAGCAGGTTCCACCACAATAGCATCGCGGTTGTACAAATCCAAGATGGTTTGACATACTTTCCCCTCGGGTACAAGTACAACATCATCTAAAAATCGATTACAGATTTCAAAATTTAAACTGCCCACTTTCTTTACCGAAGCACCATCTACAAACTTGTCGATTTCAGTGAGTTCCACAGGTTTTCCTGCTTTCAACGCTTCTTTCATTGAGGGGGCACCTAAGGGTTCAACTCCAATGATTTTCGTTTGTGGAGAAAGCGTTTTAAATACGGAAGAAAGCCCTGCTGAAAGTCCACCACCACCTATAGGAACAAACACATAATCAATCGGTTCGTTAGCTTGGTCGAGAATTTCTAGCCCAATAGTGGCTTGTCCTTCAATGACTTTTTCATCGTCAAAAGGAGGGACGAACGTTTTTGCGTTTTCTGTTGCAAATTTTATTGCGGCATTGTTGGAATCATCAAAAGTGTCGCCTTCCAAAACTATGGTAACATTCTCTCCTCCAAACATTTGTACTTGTTCAATTTTTTGTTGTGGAGTAGTTACAGGCATATAAATATCACCTTTGATATTTAATATTTGGCAAGAAAGTGCCACACCTTGTGCGTGATTTCCGGCACTCGCACAGACGATTCCTTGTTGTTTGTCTTGCTCGGAAAGGGAGCTGATTTTGTTGTACGCTCCTCGTATTTTATAGGAACGAACCTGCTGTAAATCTTCTCTTTTAAAATAAATTTCAGCTCCGAATAAATTGCTTAATCGCACACTTTTTGAAAGCGGTGTGGTATTTATCACAGATTTTATCCGTAGCATTGCTTTTTGTACTTCTTGAACTTGTGGTATGTATGTTGTTACTTCCATATATTTCCTTAATTTTCCTAGGTTATTTTGTTTTTCTCTGATGAAACATTTATCTTTTTCTCGGTATAATTGTTCTTATGATTGACGTATTTATAGTTCTGAATTTTTGGTGTAACGTACTATTTTTTTATTGTTATGTTTCAAGACAAAAGTATAAATATGAAAATAAATGATTAAATTTAAACTATTTTATTCGCTTCATATCAGTCATATAAGCCCTTAAATGTGCTCCAATTACTTCAATGGGGTGTGAGGCTATGGATTTGTTCACTTGAATTAAATCAATATTGTCGATTTGGTTTGAGGCAGTGAAATGACGTCCGATTACATTGCTTTCTAGTCCATCGATGTAGGTAGCAATGAGCGGTCGGCATTCGTGGTCAAACAGATAGCAGCCGTATTCGGCGGTGTCGGAAATAGTTTTATTCATTTCGTATAATTTTTTACGAGCTATAGTGTTGGCAATCAGCGGCAATTCGTGTAGTGATTCATAATATGCTGATTCGGCTTTTATGCCTGATTCGGTCATCACTTCAAAAGCCAACTCCACCCCTGATTTCACTATCGCTACCAATAATGTTCCGTAGTCAAAATAGATTTGCTCTTCAATAGCTTCGGTAGTGGTAGGAGTTTTCTCAAAATCGGTTTCAGCCGTAGCGGAACGCCACGTAAGCAAGTTTTTATCGTCGTTTACCCAATCTTCCATCATCGTTTTTGAAAAATGTCCGCTTAAAATATTGTCCATATGTTTTTCAAAGAGCGGACGCATCATCTTTTTCAAATCTTCGGAAATGGCAAATGCTCTTATTTTGGCAGGATTCGATAGGCGATTCATCATATTAGTAATTCCGCCGTGTTTTAAGGCTTCGGTAATGGATTCCCAACCGTATTGAATGAGTTTGGCAGCGTATTCAGGGGCAACTCCTTCGCGTTTCATCTTATTGAAAGCCAATATCGAACCTGTTTGTAAAAGTCCGCACAGAATGGTTTGTTCGCCCATCAAATCCGATTTTACTTCTGCTACAAATGACGAACGTAGTACTCCGGCAGTGTCGCTTCCCAAAGCTGCTGCGTAGGCTTTTGCCCATTCAAAACCTTTATTCTCAGGATCGTTTTCGGGGTGAACGGCAATCAAAGTCGGTACACCAAATCCACGTTTGTATTCCTCACGCACTTCCGAACCTGGCGATTTTGGAGCTACCATAATCACGGTAATATCTTTACGGATTTCGATACCCTCCTCCACGATGTTGAATCCGTGTGAGTAGGATAAAGTCGCTCCTTGCTTCATCAAAGGCATAATCTTGTTAATCACCGAAGTATGTTGCTTGTCGGGGGTTAAGTTACACACCAAGTCTGCCGTAGGAACAAGCTCTTCAAAAGTGCCTACTTGAAAGCCGTTAGCGATGGTATTGGTGTACGAAGGGCGTTTTTCAGCGATGGCACATTCACGCAAAGCGTAGGAAACATTCAAACCCGAATCACGCATATTCAACCCTTGATTAAGCCCTTGGGCTCCTGCTCCCACGATAACAATTTTTTTTCCTTTTAAGGCTTCAACTCCTTGACTGAAATCGCTTCTCTGTAATAATTCGCAAACGCCTAATTGTGCTAATTTTTCTCTGAAATTTAAGGTATTAAAATAATTTTTCATTGTTTTTTCCGATTTAATTTAAAGATTTATATGGATTGTGTTCTTAAAAATATGATGATAACTTTTGGTGTCAAACCGAATAAAATCAAAGTTCTTGGAATTAAAGATTTGATTTTACTCAACTTGAAAAAACTGTTTTCTTACATCATACTCTACTATTTTTGGTTATCTACCTCATATTTGTTGAGCAAGGGCGATACTTTCATTTCCGATTTTGAAATAGCAATTCGTGCCGAGCCTGAAAATTGCATAATTCCGTAAGGTTTCAGCTCCTGATAAAGTGCTGCGATGGACTCTCGTGAGCCTGTTTTTGAAATTACATAAAAATGTTTATAAACAGCAACAATATTAGCGTTATATCGCTGAATTATAGCTTGAATGGGAGTTTCTTCATCAAAAAGGGAAGCCGTTGGCATTTTGAAAAGTGAATTTTCAAGGGAAATGATTTCTTCATCGGTATGATAAAATACTTTGATGATTTCTATCTGTTTTTCAATCTGTTGAACCAAATGTTCTACCCATTTTTGAGTGGTATGAGTCACAATAATCATCCGAAATACATTGTCAATTTCCGATGCCGACACATTGATGCTTTCCATATCAATATGTCTTCTTAGGAAAATCCCCGTCACTCTGTTGAGTAGCCCAAGCTGATTTTCCGAATATATGGTGATGGTGTATGTTTTTTGTTCCATATTTACAATTTTACGTTTGAGGTTTTAAAGTTTCAGGTTCAAGGTTTTATTGTCATTGAACTTCTTTTATTTCAGTCTCACTTCCGAAACTGAAGCTCCTGTGGGTACCATCGGGAAAACGTTGTTTTCTTTCTCGACACGAACTTCCAAGAAATAAGCCTTGTCGGAATTGAGCATTTCTTTAACAGCTTCTTCCAAATCGCTACGTTTTGTAACCAATCGCGACTGAATATGATACCCTTCTGCAATTTTAATAAAATCAGGATTTATCATTTCGGTGGAAGCATATCGGCGGTCAAAAAATAGTTCTTGCCACTGACGAACCATTCCTAAAAATTCGTTGTTTAAAACTACAATTTTCACAGGAATTTGCGACTGAAAAATCGTTCCCAATTCTTGAATGGTCATTTGAAAACCACCATCGCCAATTACTGCAACCACTTGTTTTTCAGGAACTCCTATTTTTGCCCCGATGGCTGCCGGTAGGGCAAATCCCATTGTGCCTAATCCTCCCGAAGTGATTTTACTGCGTGAATTTTTAAATTTCGCATAACGACAAGCCATCATCTGATGTTGCCCCACATCGGAGACGATAACTGCTTCGTGATTAGAACATTTATTTATCAATTCTAAAACTTCCCCCATTGTTAGCCCTTCTTTTTCAGGATATAATTCGTTTTTAATAACGGAATCATATTCTTCTTTGTCGTATTTTTTGAACTCCTCTCGCCACGTTGTATGTTTTTTCTGTTCTACTAACGGAAGTATTTTCTGTAAAGCCTCTTTTACATTGCCCAATATGGCGACATCAACCTTTACGTTTTTGTTGATTTCCGCAGGGTCAATGTCAAAATGCAACACCTTTGCTTGTTTGGCGTATCTGCTTAAATCGCCCGTTACGCGGTCATCAAAACGCATTCCCAAAGCAATGAGTACGTCACACGTATTGGTCATTACATTGGGTGCATAGTTGCCGTGCATACCTACCATTCCTACATAATTGGGGTGTTCGGTGGGCAATGCCGAAAGTCCTAAAATGGTCGCTGCTGCGGGGATATCGGTCTTTTCTAAAAAGGATTTTAGCTCGTTTTCAGCTTGACCTAAAATGATTCCTTGTCCGAAAACAACATAGGGTTTTTGTGCTTGATTGATGATTTGTGCGGCTTCAGCCAATTTTGAATCATCTATTTCAGGTACAGGATTATAGCTTCGCATTCGAGTACATTTCTTATAGTCGAACTGAGCAACTTGGTCGAACTGAGCACTTTTTACGATGTCGATAAGTACAGGTCCGGGTCTTCCCGAACGGGCAATGTAAAAGGCTTTGGCAATTGCTTCGGGTATTTCTTCTACTTCCGTGATTTGGAAATTCCATTTGGTTACGGGGGTAGAAATTCCGATGATATCTGTTTCCTGAAAGGCATCTGTTCCTAAGAGGTGCTTTGCTACCTGACCTGTGATGCACACCAACGGCGTGGAATCGATTTGGGCATCGGCAATTCCTGTGATGATGTTGGTTGCTCCGGGTCCTGATGTGGCAAAAACCACACCTACTTTTCCGGTAGCTCTTGCGTAGCCTTGTGCAGCGTGAATAGCTCCTTGCTCGTGGCGAGTGAGGATGTGTTTCAAATGATTTTGGTATTTGTAAAGTTCGTCATAAACGGGCATTATCGCCCCGCCGGGGTAACCGAAAGCTAAATCGACCCCTTCGGCTAACAAACATTTGATTAAAACTTCTGCTCCTGTCATCATATTTTATGTTTTGATTTTGATACTATTTTGCGTTTTTCTGCTCAAAAAACCATTTTTGCTGTGTTATTTCTCTGACTAATTCCTCTTCTGTAGGCAAGTAATGTACATATTTTGTGGCAAATAATTGCGAATTTTGATTCAAAATAGAGTATCTTGCCACCACACCATCGGTTTCCGTACAAAGCAAAAGCCCTATGGTGGGGTTATCGTTTTCTTGTCTTTTCAAATCGTCATACATTCTGACGTACATATCCAATTGACCAATATCCTGATGCGTTAATTTATTGGTTTTCAATTCTACAATAACAAAACATTTCAGAATATAATTATAAAATACCAAATCGATATAAAAATCAGAAGTTTCGGTTTTTATATGTTGCTGACGAGCTACGAAAGCAAAACCTTTACCGAGTTCTAACATAAATTCTTGTAAATCATCAATCAAGGCTTTTTCTAACTCCATTTCAGTGTAACTTTTTCCTATAGGAAGTTTTAAAAATTCCAACACCGTTGGACTCTTTATAAATTCCTCAAATTGAAGAAGTTTTGTGTTGTTTTGCATTTCTTCTTGTACTTCCAATTTATTATCACTTGCTAATAATCTATCATAGTATAAGGTAGAAATGTTTCTGTCAAAGGTTCGCACAGTCCACATATTTTCGGCAGCTTCGGTCAGATAGTACATTCGTGCTTTTTCATTAGAAACTTTTAAAACTCGTTGAAAATGAGACCAACTCAATTTGGCGAACAGTGTTCGCCATTTTTCAATTTCAGGAAAAGTCAAATAAAATTGGCGTATTTCTCTCAAAGTTCTGTAACTGTATCCTTTCCCAAACTCATTGGTCAACGCTATGGATAAAGTTTGTAATACTTCTTTTCCGTATTCAGCTCGGTTTTCGCCATTTTGTTCTTCTTCTACAATTCGTCTGCCAATTAGCCAATAGGCTTCAACCATTACCGAATTGATAGCCGTATAGGCACGTTGCCTCGCTTGTGATAGAATATTTTTTATTTCGGCAATATAAGTCATTGTTTTACAGATATGATTTAAAATTCATCGGTAACACAACCTTGTGAGGCGGAACTTACCGTACGAGCGTATTTGTAAAGCACCCCTCGTTTGGCAGTATCTTTTAGTGGTTTGAGGCTGAAATTGGCTCGTCTTTGAGCTAATTCTTCTTCGGTGAGATGTACATCAATAGTGTTTTTTACAGCATCAATGGTAATCAAATCACCATCTTGTACCAATGCAATATTGCCACCGTTTTGTGCTTCGGGCGAAATGTGCCCAACTACAAATCCGTGCGAACCTCCCGAAAATCGACCATCGGTGATGAGTGCTACTTTTTTGCCCAAACCTGCTCCCATAATGGCAGAAGTCGGTTTTAACATTTCAGGCATTCCCGGACCTCCTTTCGGACCTTCATAGCGAATGACCACAACTGTTCCTTCAGTGACTTCGCCTTTGGCAATTCCTTCATTGGCAAGAAATTCACCTTCATAAACTTTGGCTTTTCCGGTGAACGAAAGTCCTTCTTTACCCGTAATTTTTGCTACAGCTCCTTCGGTGGCTAAATTTCCATAGAGAATACGAATATGTCCCGTTTCTTTGATTGGCTTTTCTAACGGATATATAATATTTTGGTTTTCAGAAAGTGATGGTACATCTGCAAGATTTTCAGCTATTGTTTTACCTGTAACTGTAAGGCAATCACCGTGAAGTAATCCTTTTTCGAGTAAATATTTCATCACAGCAGGGATTCCGCCAATGTGGTGTAAATCTTCCATAACGTACTTTCCGCTTGGTTTAAGGTCTGCGATAAAAGGTGTGGAATCGCTCAACTTGGCAAAATCATCAATAGTCATCGGGATTTGAGCTGCTTTTGCAATGGCTAAAAAGTGCAATACGGCATTGGTAGAGCCTCCCAAGGCAACCACCAATCGGAAAGCATTTTCGATGGATTTTCGCGTGACGATATCGCGAGGTTTGATGTCGTTTTCTTGCAGATAACGCAACGCTTTACCCACTTTGAGGCATTCTTGTCTTTTGGCATCACCTGAGGCAGGAGTTGAAGAGTTGTAAGGCAAACTCATTCCCAATGCTTCAATAGCCGATGCCATTGTATTGGCTGTGTACATTCCGCCACAAGCTCCTTCGCCCGGACAGGCTTTGTGTATTACTTCCTTATATTCTTTTTCATCAATAGTTCCTGCTACTTTTTGTCCCCACGCCTCGAAAGCGGAAACTACATCGAGTTTTTTCCCATTATGGCAACCTGCGGCAATTGTTCCGCCATACACCAAAATTGAAGGTCGATTCAGTCTGAGCATTGCCATTAAAGCTCCCGGCATATTTTTGTCGCACCCTACCACTGTAACGAGTGCATCGTAACACATTGCTTGAATTACCGTTTCGATAGAATCAGCGATAATATCTCTCGAAACTAAAGAGTAACGCATTCCGTAAGTACCCATTGAGATTCCGTCTGAAACTCCTATGGTGTTGAAAATCAATCCCACAGAACCCGATTGCTGTACGCCCCCCTTAATTTTCAAAGCTAAATCATTTAGATGCATATTACAAGGATTTCCCTCGTAACCCGTACTTGCGATGCCTACTAAAGGTTTTTTTAGGTCGTCATCGGTCAGCCCCAAAGCGTGTAGCATTGCTTGTGCTGCAGGTTGCGTATCGTCTTGTGTAACTTGTTTGCTGTATTTATTTAATTCCATATTTTGATGATGATTTCTGAATCAAATTTTAAAAATAAAAAAACCTGCATCTAATTTCTGATGCAGGTTTTCTGTGTTTTACATATACGAAGCCTCGCATCAATAGGTGTTATTGATGATAATAATAAGGCTAATAATTATACTGTTATGATACATTTATTAATTAATTCGGTTGCAAACGTAATACTTTCTGCAAAAAAAAACAAATTTTTTATGTTTTTTCTTGTTTAAAAATTGGATTCCTACTCTAATTTCATTTTTAGAATTTTCATTTAGCTTCTATGATATAGTCCATTAAAAAGTTTTTCCGTTCCTACTGTTTACTTTTTTAAATATTTACGTACCTTTGTAGGCTAATTGTTTAAACAAATGCGAAGAACTTTTTTAGATTATATGCTAATTTCCCTAAAAGGAATGGCTATGGGAGCTGCGGATGTAGTTCCTGGTGTTTCAGGTGGAACAATCGCTTTTATATCAGGTATTTACGAAGAGCTGATTAGTTCTATCAACAATATAAATTTAGGAGCTTTCAAAGTCCTGAAAAACCATGGAGTTGTCAATTTTTGGAAACACATTAACGGTAATTTTTTCTTTTCACTACTTGTGGGGATAGGTATAAGTATTTTATCCTTAGCAAAAGGCGTAAAATGGTTATTAGAAAACCAACCGATTGCTGTATGGTCATTTTTCTTCGGATTAATGTTGGCAAGTATACTATTTTTGGCAAAGGACATTAAAAAATGGAATCTTGGAACGGTTTTATCAATGCTCTTTTTCGGAATTTTGGCTTATTTAATTACCATTGTTCCACCTTTAGGAAGCAACGATGGACTGATTTACGTATTTTTTTCGGGAGCATTGGCAATCTGTGCGATGATTTTACCAGGTATTTCGGGAGCATTTATTTTAGTACTCTTAGGGTCGTATCATATCGTTTTGGGAGCCTTAAATGACTGGAATTTTAAGATTATAGGAGTTTTTGGCATAGGAGCAATCATTGGAATACTGAGTTTTTCAAAAGTATTGAAATGGCTTTTTGCGAATTACCGAAATACCACAATTGCGGGGCTCACAGGGGTTATCATTGGCTCACTGAATAAAATTTGGCCTTGGAAGGAGATTCTTCAAACTCGCATTGATTCGCATGGCAACGAAGTGCCTGTATGGGAAAAGAGTATTTTGCCTTCCACTTATGAAAGTATTTCAGGTGATTCACAATTTCTAACAGCTGTTGCATTGGCGTTGGCAGGATTTTTTATACTCTACGGACTTGAAAGGTGGGCGGTAAATTTGAAAAAGTCGTAATTAATAAGAAACTTCAACATATTACGTATTTACGAGACTCAAAAAACAAACATCATGAGCTCAATTGTAGAATAAAAACGCATCAAAACAATAAAATTGGAAAAAAATCATTTACCAAATAGACATTAATGATGCAATTAAGTTAAAGATAAACGAAATTAATAAAATAGAACATGATAAAATGGTTTAAAGCTGAATTTTGGACTACTGTTGCACGTCTGATTCTGAGAAATCGGATTGCGATACTCGTTGCTATTGCACTAATAACCCTTTTTTTAGCCTTGCAATGGAAAAACATTCGCTTTACATTTACGGAAGCGAATATGCTTCCTGACGGACATCCGATTAACCTAGAATATCATGAATTTCTATCAAAATTTGGTGAAGAAGGAAATCTTATTCTATTAGCTATTGAAAATAAAAATAGTTACACTCCCGAAATATTAAATCAATGGAAAGGTTTAGCCAATGAATTTAAACAATTTAAGGAAGTTGAAGCTGTGCTTTCCATAGGGAATTTACCAGTTTTAACAAAAGACGTAGCTACCGAAAGTTTTACTACGAAACCACTTATAGACGGCATAATAACCTCTCAAAATCAAGTAGATAGCATCAAACAATTACTTTCCGAAAAACTGCCTTTCTATAAAGGAATCGTCTACAATCCAGAAACAGAAACTTTACAAACGGCGTTGTATATGAACAAAAAAATCATAAACACGAAAGAACGTAAAGACTTCATTATAAACACCTTAATCCCTATTATAGAAAAATTTGAACAGCAAACGCAAATCAAAGTACGTACTTCAGGTATGCCCTACATACGAACACTTAGTGCTCAAAACATTATCGATGAAATTGGGTTATTTATCGGAATGGCGTTGCTTATTACATCATTTATTTTATTCCTTTTTTTCCGCTCTTATCGTGCTATGTTTATTTCGATGAGTGTAGTTTCTATTGGGGTTATGTGGTCATTCGGGTTGCTTGGTTTATTCAATTATGAAATTACGATTTTGACTGGACTTATTCCTCCTTTGGTAATCGTTATTGGAATTCCAAACTGTATATTCTTGATTAACAAATATCAACAGGAATTTAACAAACATGGAAACCAAGCCAAATCTCTCCAACGTGTCATCAGAAATGTAGGAAATGCGACCTTGCTTACTAACCTAACAACTTCCATCGGTTTTGCTACTTTTATTTTTACGGAAAGTAGTCTTTTACAGGAGTTCGGAACCATTGCTGCCATCAGCATCATGTCTATCTTTTTCATTTCGTTGTGCATTATACCTATCATATACAGCTTTATGAAAATTCCAAAAGAAAAACATTTGAAACACTTGCACCGCACTTGGATTCAGAAGTTTATACAACTGTTGGAACGAACCGTTAAGCACCACCGAATTGCAGTATTCTCTATTGCTGTAATGCTGCTAACACTAAGTATTATAGGGATTAATCAAATGAAAATATCGGGAAGTTTGATTGAAGATATGCCAAAATCAGCTCCTTTTTTCGATGATATTTTGTTTTTTGAAAAAGAATTTGGAGGCATCATGCCTTTGGAAATTACGGTAGATACCAAACAGAAAAATGGAGTAATGCGATTGCCTAACTTAAAAAAAATTGACGAGTTATGTAAATATATTGAGGATATTCCAGAAATTTCTAAACCTATTTCAATAGTTGATTTAGTGAAATATGCTAAACAAACCTACTACAACGGAAATCCAGAGTACTACGATTTACCAACCTCTCAGGAACAAAATTTCATAATGTCCTACGTCAGAAATTCAAAAGGTAACGGACAAATGCTAAGTTCCTATGTTGATTCCTTGGGGCAAACGGCTCGAATCACAACCTTCATGAAAGATATTGGTACGGACAAAATGCAACAAATAGAAGAAAATATCTACGCAAAAGCAAAAAAAATATTTCCAGAAGAAAAATATGAAGTGAAAGTCACTGGAAAAGCTTTTCTGTTTACTAAAGGAACTACCTATTTGGCAAAAAATCTTATTTATTCGTTAGGATTAGCTATTTTACTTATTGCACTGATCATGTCCTACATGTTCCGTTCGTTTAAAATGATACTCACTTCATTGGTTCCCAACCTATTACCACTATTGGTTACAGCAGGAATGATGGGTTATTTTGGCATACCTCTAAAACCCTCGACCATATTGGTTTTTAGTATTGTTTTCGGTATTTCAGTTGATGATACCATTCATTTTTTGGCAAAATATCGTCAGGAATTGGTTGCAAGAAACTGGAAAATCAGCAAATCCGTTTATGCGACTTTACGAGAAACAGGAGTAAGTATGTTCTACACCTCAGTGGTATTGTTTTTCGGGTTTTCGGTGTTTATGCTATCAAGTTTTGGCGGAACAAAAGCTCTCGGTGGATTGATTTCACTAACTCTTTTGTTCGCCATGCTAACCAATTTGTTATTACTACCGAGTTTATTGCTTTCGTTAGAAAGAACCATCGCAAATAAAGAAACTCTTATAGAGCCAAAAATTGATATTTTACCAGAAGAGGAGGAAGAAAATAAGGCATAAATACAATTCATATGATTATAGAACACCACGTATCTTTAAAACCGTTTAACACCTTTAGGATTGATGCTCAAGCCACTACCTTTGTGACCATACATTCGGAAAAAGGGCTTACAAAAGCACTTAACAATTACAAAAATCCTTTCATTTTTGGAGGAGGAAGTAACATGTTACTCACAAAAAACATTGAAAATCCAGTTTTTTGGATACAACTCAAAGGTATTTCTATTGAAAGGGAAACAGATGACCATGTGTGGATAACCGCAGCAGCAGGTGAAAATTGGCACGAGTTTGTACAATTTTGCTTGGAAAAAGGATACGGAGGTCTTGAAAATCTATCTCTCATACCTGGAAATGTAGGAGCTACTCCAATTCAAAATATAGGAGCGTATGGTGTTGAAATTAAAGATGTTATGGCATATTGCCAAGCCATAAATATCCACTCCATAACTCAAAAACAGTTTTCAAAAGATGAATGTAAATTTTCATATCGGGAATCTATTTTCAAGTGTGAAGAAAAAGGAAATTATATCATAACTTCGGTAACTTTTAAATTGACCAAAAAGAATCACATTTTACATACAGAATACGGAGCCATTCGTGAAATTTTGGAACAAAAAAATATTAAAAATCCACAACCGATAGACATCTCAAAAGCAGTCATCTCCATCAGAGAAAGTAAACTTCCTAATCCGAAAGAAATTGGCAATAGTGGTAGTTTTTTTAAAAATCCGATTGTATCCAAAATTCATTTCGAAAAATTACAGAAAATATACCCTCAGATGCCTCATTATGTTGTCAATGAAGAGTCTACAAAAATCCCTGCGGGTTGGCTCATAGAAACTTGCGGACTAAAAGGTTACCGAAGAGGTGATGTAGGTGTACACCAAAAACAGGCCTTAGTTTTGGTAAACTATGGTAATGCTACAGGACAAGAACTTGTTGAGTTATCAAAATTCATACAACAAACCGTATACAACAAGTTTCAGATTCATTTGGAAAGTGAAGTAAATATCATTCAGTAGGGCACAATGTTTTGATATCCCTACTGAATCTGTGTAATTTAAATTAAATTTTTCGATGCATCAAATCAAGCGCAAATTGCTTGATTTCATTTCGCTTATCTTGTTGAATATCTAATTTTTCGAGAGTTTGAATGGCTTGTTGGGTATAATATTCAATTTGAGTTTTTACGAAATCAGTGGTTTTTGTATCCGTAAATATTTTCTTTACTTTTTCAACCTTTTGAGGGGTTTCTTCCGTAGTATTATAAAGATTATATAATAAATTTCTTTGCTCATTATCAGCAAGTTCCAAAGCTTTCAAATAGAGCATTGTCTTCTTATTTTCTAAAATATCCCCACCAATTTTCTTTCCAAAAGAAGCGTCTCCAAAAGAATCTAAGTAATCATCTTGCAGTTGAAATGCCATCCCTAATTGAACCCCAAAATCATAAATCAATTGCTTATTTTCGTCTGTTGTTTTGGCAACTATAGCTCCCATCTGTAAAGCAGCTCCCACCAAAACAGCGGTTTTATATTTTATCATCAATAAATATTCTTCCACACTAACATCGTTACGTGTTTCAAAATCCATATCCCATTGTTGCCCTTCACAAACCTGCAAAGCTGTCTTGCTAAACAACTTAGCAAGTTGCTGAAAAACAATAGGTTCATAATTTTCAAAAAACTGATAAGCTATGATAAGCATAGCATCTCCTGAAAGAATAGCTGTATTTAAGTCCCATTTATGATGAACCGTTTGCTGTCCTCGCCTTAAAGGCGCCTTATCCATAACATCATCGTGAACTAATGAAAAATTATGAAAAACTTCTACTGCTAAAGCCGCATGGAGTGCCTTTTTATAATCTGTTTGAAAAATATCTGCCCCTAACAATGTTAAAATAGGACGTATACGTTTCCCTCCTAAACCTAAGATATAGTGCATCGGGGCATACAAATTTTCAGGTTCTTGCTTGGTGATATTTTCTTGCAAATGAGTTAAAAATACTTTTCTATAATTTTCAATTGACGACATATAATTTAATATGAATAAGGAACAAAATAACTACTTTAATTTGAAATATGCAAATTTGGCATACATCACGATAGACTAAACGTCAGTTTCTGAGTAAAAAAAATAGATATTTGTCTGCGAAATATATGACAGATTACACTCAAAGGTAATTAGTTTACTTGTAGATATGAACTTTTAAAACTACTGAAAATGAGCATATACGTAACAAACTGTGTTGTACGTAAAAGTGAAAAAAATTGACACTTAAATAAAATTAACTTGCTATTGCTTTTTATAGATATTCTTTAAATAAATTTATAATTATTGTAGGATTTTATTAATTATTTTTTATATTTGTGCTTTGAAGGTGTGTATTTTATACCAATATAAGAATATCATTCTGAACAAAATTCAACAAGGTATTAAAAATTAAATATTTATTTTTCAGACACATACAGATTCAGAAAGACACAAAAACTCGTATTTTTCCTAAAAATAAGTAATATACCTCTTTCTGAATTACTTAAATTTCACTGAAAAAAAGAAATATTTTTTAGATTTTTTAAGATAATTCACAAACAAAACATTTTGAGGCTATGGGATGGAATTTTGACTTGGAGGAAGAAAATAAAATAATAGCTCGGGAGTACAAAGAGCTATTAAGTATTAGTTATCAGACCCTTACGGAAGATGACAAAAAACTAATTCGATTAGCTTTCGACACGGCAGTAGATGCTCATAAAGAACAACGTCGCAAAAGTGGTGAGCCTTACATTCTACATCCGATTGCAGTAGCTAAAATTGTAGCTTCGCAAATTGGTTTGGATGCCGTTTCCATTGCTGCAGCTTTGTTACATGATGTAGTTGAAGATACCGACCACACTGTGGAAGATATGGAACGTCTTTTTGGCAAAACAGTAGCACATATCGTTGAAGGACTTACTAAAATTTCCAACCTAAGTAAAGAAAAAGATATATCATTACAGGCTGAAAATTTCAGAAAACTGCTTTTAACGATGAACGATGATGTGCGTGTAATTATCATCAAAATCGCTGATCGTCTGCATAATATGCAAACGATGGACTCAATGGCGGAACACAAACAAGCCAAAATAGCTTCTGAAACCTTGTACATTTATGCTCCATTAGCACATCGTATCGGGTTATACAACATTAAAACCGAATTGGAGGATTTGGGGCTAAAGTACACAGACCCTGAGTATTATTACAGCATACTCGGTAAGATGGAAGAATCGAAAGAAGAGCAAAAAAGCTATATAGAATCATTTACCCAAATCATTGAATCATCTTTAAACAGTCAAAAAATAGAATACCGTATCAAAGGTCGTCCGAAATCTATCTACTCAATTTACAAAAAGATGGAAAATCAAGGCGTTACCTTTGAAGAAATATATGATAAATTTGCCATACGTATCATTTATAAAAGCACTCCTGAGGAAGAGAAGTTTTTAGCATGGAAAATTTACTCTATTGTTACGGATCATTTTCGCCCCAATCCAACAAGGCTTCGCGATTGGATATCAGCACCAAAATCAACAGGTTATGAAGCATTGCATATTACCGTAATGGGGCCTAAAGGACGCTGGGTGGAGGTTCAAATACGCAGTGAGCGTATGCACGAAATTGCCGAAAAGGGATATGCTGCTCACTTCAAATATAAGCACGGAAACCAGGAAGAAGCAGGGATTGAAGTATGGCTTAATCGTTTGCAAGAAGTGTTGGAAAATAGTGAAGGTAATGCTGTGGATTTCGTTGAGGATTTCAAACTAAACCTCTATGCCAAAGAAATTTTTGTCTTTACCCCTAATGGAGAAATCAAATCCTTACCTAAAGGAGCTACACCGATTGACTTTGCATTTTACATCCATACGGGGGTAGGAATGAAAACTCGTGGGGCAAAGGTAAACAACAAACTCGTTCCCCTAAGCCATGTTCTGAAAAGCGGCGATCAAGTAGAAATCATCACCGCTGAAAATGCCAAACCAAACAAAAACTGGCTGAACTATGCAACTACAGCTAAGGCTCGAAGCAAAATCAAATCAGCTCTCAAAGAAGAGGTTAAAACGGTAGCCGCCGAAGGACGGGAACTGTTGCAACGCAAATTGAAACAATTGAAAGTAAGCCTTACAGAAGATGTTGTAAACGACTTAGTTAGCCATTTCAAAACCAAAACAAGTTTGGATATTTTTTACCAAGTTGGTACGGGAGAAATCACAAACCAGATGCTTAGAGATTTTGCTTCAAAACGTTCGTCATTCTTCAACTTTTTCAAAAGCAAAATCACCAGTAAAAAGAATGTGGTGGAAGAGGTGGAAAGTTCAAATGAACACTACGATAGCATTGTTTTTGGCAAAGAAGAGGAATCTTTGGACTATACGTTTGCTAAATGTTGTAACCCTATTTCTGGGGATCCTATTTTTGGGTTTATTACTATCAATGAGGGAGTTAAGGTACATAAAAAAAACTGTCCGAATGCTATTTCAATGCAGTCAAACTATGCTTACCGTATCATGGTTGCCAAATGGGTAAAATCAGCCGAACAAGAATTTAAAGTCGCTATCCGAATTAGCGGTTTAGATCGTGATGGGTTGGTAGCTGATATTTCACAAACCATTGGAAGTAATAAATTTGTAAAAATGACAAACATAAACATAGACACAGAGGGAAATATGTTCAACGGAAAGCTATCAATTACAGTGAACAATAACGCTACTCTAAAGCAATTGATGTTAGATTTGAAACATATCAAAGGTATTGATAAAGTAAACAGGTTATAGGAAAGATTAGGAATTTAAATAAAAAATAGTATATTTGCAACCGAAAAATCGGGGTGTGGCGCAGTTGGTAGCGTACACGTATGGGGTGCGTGTGGTCGCTGGTTCGAGTCCAGTCACCCCGACTTTCTTCATTGCATTATAACTCTCTTACCATTCTATTTTCCTCGAAACGTACATCACGATAGCGAGAATTGCAAACAAGCCAATGCTTCCCACTAAAAGTGCGTAGTTCTCCAATTGAATAATCACATAAATAAATCCATATACAGCTGATAGTGAGCATCCTATAAAAAATGGAAACTTTCTGTTTTTCAATATGGATACCGAGTATAAGCTAATGAGTAAAATAACCATTAATGATGCAATAAGATACGCTTTTGAAAAGCTACTATGCTCTGTAATCGAAATCAAAAGTGTATAAAACATGATCAAAGCTAATCCTATCATCGTATACTGAAAAATATGAATTTTTACTTTACTAATGGTTTGTATCAAAAAGAAAATTAAAAATGTAAGTCCTATAACCAAAAATCCATACTTACTAGCCCTTTCATTTTGCTGATATTCATCCACAGGGATTACAAAATCTACATCGAAAGTGTATTTTTCAATACTTGGTAACACACCAAAAGATTGTTGAGCAAAAGGACGATTGATATGTAACACTTTCCAATCAGCTGAAAATCCGCTATTTGTAATTTCTTTTTGATACGGCAAGAAATTGCCTTTAAAACTCGGATCTTTCCAATTCGATTTAACTGTACTTTCTGTAATTTTTCCAATCGGGACGATACTAATGCTTGAACTTCCATCATATTTTATCGAAAAATTAAAATTACCATTATCAAAATGCTCTTTTAGGTTAAAAAAAGATGTTTCTAATGAAGATACTACGAAATAAGTTCCTGTATGACCGTTATACTCATCATATTGAGCATAATTGGAAGAACTTTCTTCATAAATAGGCTCGAAAGAATACGATTTCCCTGATAAATTGATGGAAACACCATTTTTTATGCTTGATAAATTGGTTGTTCGAATCAAAATAGTAGCTTTATCCCAGTGAATATCTTCTTCAGGGATATTTTTTGACGAGAAATCTGGTTTTACATACTTCCCTTCGAATTCCATTTCAGCTGTGAACACCACCGACTCATAATTATTACGCTTTTTAGTTTCGGTCATCACGTTCGAAATATTTTTTAATGTCTCAGGAAAAAAGTACGCTACATTTTGTTGGGCTTTTCGCTCTATAACAGTTGTCCCTAATTTTTTGTCATAAACGGTATTTTTCTCGTAGGAAGTGTAAGGAACCTTTAAAATAGGCCCATAGAAAAACACTTTCTCCCCCCATTTTGAATTGATTTCACCTATGACTTCCTCCTGTCGGTATTTGCGTTCTCTAACTAAACTTTTTACTAATTCTAACGGAATTAGCAATACCAAAATTAAAATTCCGACCATGACCATTCGAGCGGTACTTGATTGCAACAATGTTGCGATAAATGATTTTTGATTTGATTCCATAACGTTTATTTTTATATTAATAATAAATTTAAAAGTTCTTTGAATTTCAAAGTTTAAAATTAAAAAAATAGAACTCACTAATTTTCAGTCCCTTTTATAATTTTTTCCAAGGCTAGTATATGGCTTTGGAAAGCCTTTCGTCCTTTTTCTGTTGCTTTGTAGGTAGTATTGGTTTTACGACCGATAAAACGTTTCTCTACAACGATATACTCCTCGTTTTCAAGGGATTTTGTATGACTTGCTAAATTTCCATCTGTGACGTCAAGTAATTCCTTTAAGGTATTGAAATCAGCACTTTCATTGACCATAAGTATTGACATAATCCCCAATCGTGTGCGATTATCGAATGCTTTATTTATATGTTGTAAAAGTTCCTTCAATTTTTAATTTTTATTTCCTTTAAAACAGATGTTCATCAGTATAAAATGGTAATTTTGGTACAGGTTTTAAGAAAGAGAAAACTACTCCACCCTACCCCTATCATATTTAAAATACATTAACAAACCGTAAAAAATATGACATACTCCAAAACCAATCACCCAAAAGAGCAATCCATAGCCTGAAAATTGTACAGCCAACAAGCCCAAAATAACTTCAGTTATTCCCAAATAACGAACATCCCCAAAGGTATATCTACTGACATTCACACAAGCTAAACCATAGAAGATCAAAGTCATAGGTGCTAATAATCCATAATATTCATTCTTTAGTAGCAAGAAAATCAGTATCCCTCCTGTAAGCATTGGAATGGCAAAATTCCAAAAAGCACGTTTCGAAGTGGCGTTGATTAAAGTTTCTCCCCTACGTCTTGCTTTGCGTTGTGATAATATATAAGCCGTTACTAATGAGAGTATCAATACAGTTGCTGCAACTCCTAAAATAGCCTTAAACGTTTTACTTTCTAAGATAACAAATTGATTATAAGCATAATGTTTTTCAAGCAAAAGATGAACAACATAGGCTCCAATGAGCGCATACACTCCAGCTAACACCCCAGAAAGTCCACTCAATGACAGAAATTGAGTAGATTTTCGCATCATTTGTTTAATATGCTGTAAATCTTCTAAATAGCTTTTATCTTCCATTTTTAAAGTTCTTTGAAATGCAAAGTAACAACAAAAAAAGGAAATAACAAAACTTTCTCGCATATTTTTTGTAAATTTGACCTCCGATATTCGTACGTAAACGTTTTTTAAATAAAGATAAAGTTGCAATAATTTGACATACTTATGAAAACAATTCAGTATACTATAATTGTATTATTAATCTCACTATCAACATCTTGCAAAAATAAAATCACTGAGAAGGAATTGGTGCTACTCAAAGGGTATTGGGAAATTGAAAAGGTTATCTTAGCTGACAAATCTGTAAAAATATACGAAATAAATACAACCTACGATTATATCGACTTGAAGGATAACAGCGGATTTCGTAAAAAGGTTTATCCACAACTTTTTGGTAAGTACCAAACGAGTGAGGATGCCGAATTTTTCTCAATCGTCAAAAAAGGTAATACTTGGGAGATGAATTATACCTCCAAAGACAATAAATGGGTAGAAACCTTGGAGTCGCTATCGGAAAAATCATTTACGGTGAAAAATACAGCGGGAATTGAATACTTCTACAAAAAAGTGGAAAGACAGGAATAATCTATCAAAAAATTATTTTATATCCTCAGAAATGATAAATATCATATTTATACGCAAAAAACAAACAATTTATTGTGATAAACGTAATTTTTAAGATTTATTTTTTCATTTTATAAAAAATAGTGTGTATATTTGTGCTGTCTCTATAAGAGATTAAAAAATCTCTTATATAAGATGTAAAAGTTACTTAAACAAACTAATACCATTGCAAATGAAAAAACATTTCTTAACAACGTTATTATTCCTTGTGGGATTTAGTACTTTGGTCGCACAAGATTTCTCTGTTGACGCTAATTTCAGAACTCGATCTGAATATCGGCACGGTCAGGGAAGGCTTTTTCAAAAAGAAGAGAAACCTGCTTTTTTTGTAAACCAACGAGCTCGATTGGGGACTTCCTATCAAAACGAGTGGTTAGAACTTCGCTTGACAGCACAGCAAATTTTTACTTGGGGCGATGCACAACAACCTCAAGCAGAATTAAAAAATCATTTAGGTTTTTTTGAAGCTTGGGCAAAAATGCAAATTGATGAAGATTGGAATGTGAAATTAGGTCGACAAGTCATTTCGTATGATGATGAGCGGATCTTAGGAGGATTGGATTGGTCTCAATATGGTCGTTTCCATGATGCAGCAGTCGTTTCGTATAAAAATTTTCTAAACGTTGGGTTGGCATTCAACCAAGAAGGACAACCTAACGTAGGAAACGCTTATGCCATTGGAAACACTTCAAAAAACACATACAAAACGATGCAGTTTTTAAGAGCCAACAAAAAATGGCAAGACAATTCACTTAGCTTTTTGTTTATCAACAATGGATTTCAAGACTTTGACTCATCAGGAAAACAAGATGGTGTGTCGAACATGCAAACCACTGGTTTTTACGGTATTTTCCCGATATCAAGCCTAATGTTGGAAGCAAGTGCTTATTACCAATTTGGAAAATTTCAAAAAACAAGCGTTTCGGCATATCAACTTCGGGCTGAGTTAATTTATAAGACACAGGAGTTTACCGCAGGATTGGGAATGGAAATGCTTAGCGGTAGAGACTATGATGACACTTCTGCTAAAATCAAAAGTTTCAATCCTCTGTACGGAACGGCTCACAAGTTCAACGGGCATATGGATTTTTACTACTTAGGTCAAAATTTACAGGGAACCACAGGACTCAACGATATCTATGCTAAAGCCATTGTTAAATTCAATGAGAAATCAAATTTGCTATTCATGCCGCATATTTTTATGAGCAATGCAAAACGTGCTGATAACAAAAGCTATCTCGGAACCGAGTTAGACTTTATGTTCACACAGCAATTCCGCAAAGATGTTGGCTTAAACATTGGATACTCACATCATTTGCCTTCTGATGCCATAAAAACGCCCATAACTCACGATATGCAAAATTGGTTCTGGGTGCAATTGAACATAAAACCAACCTTATTCACTACCAAACAGTAAGATACTCTTTCTTACAAAAAAACTTGTAATATTCCGCTTGATTATTGAGAATCAAGCGGTTTTTTTATGAGTACTTTCAAAATTATTCATCGAATAATATCATTTAGATTACAAATTACAGGTGCAACATCAATAAAGATTTTTTGAGTTCCTCATATAATTTCATATATTTGCAGTTCATAAAATCAGGTAGTTATGGAAATTTTTAACGGTCAAAATCTTTTAGAGTTCACTGAACGCTTCAAAACCGACTTAGATTGTGAAGAATATTTAGCTCATTGGAAGTGGGAAAAAGGCTTTGTTTGTCGTAAATGTGGGCATACAAAAAGCCAAATCCGCAAGGATTTTTCAAGAACTTGTAACATTTGTTCTGATACGGAAAGCCCTACGGCAGGAACACTTTTTCACAAAGTAAAATTCGGGCTTCGTAAGGCTTTTTTTATTTGTTTTGAGATGTGTGCAACCACTAAAAACCTATCAGCTTTACAAATGTCTGTTCGTTATGGAATTACCGAAAATACGGCTCGATTGTTTATGCACAAAGTTCGTGAAGCAATGAAATCCAATGAATTACATAAAATGAATGGTCAAGTTCAAGTGGACGAGTTTACTGTGGGAGGGAAAGAAGATGGCAAACAAGGTAGGAGTTACGATTCAAAGAAAAAAAAGATTGTTTGTGCCATAGAACTAACTGATGATGGGAAGGTTAAACGATTCTATGCTAATAAAATAGAAGATTATTCTGCCAAATCATTACGGACAATTTTTGATAAACATATTGATAAATCCGCCCAAGTGACCACTGATGATTGGAAAGGTTACAGACCTATTAAAGATTTCAATATCAAACAAATACCGAGTAATAAAGGGAAGAATTTCCCTATTTTACATACCATAATACACCAAGTAAAAAGTTGGTTGAGAACGATTTATTGTCGAGTTTCAGATTTCAATATGGATAGATATTTGGCTGAATTTTCATACCGAATTAACCGTTCTCAATCGAAAGATAATATATTCAATAATCTCATCAAACGAATGATTGAGAAGAAACCTGTTCATCACCGGAATTTGATATGTAGTTAAGTGTGGAACTCAAAAGATTTTAAAAACAAAGTGAATCATGTACCTATTTTTTACTATATTTGCAAGGTAATTAATCAGATATGAAACAAAAATTGTTCGATTTTCGTTTTTTTTTGGAAAAACACGGATTTGCAGTTTCCTCTCGAATAGCAGAAAAGCTAGGTGTACGAGCTAAAGATGTACGTATATTTTTCATATACAGCACGTTTGCTACACTCGGAGCTTGGTTCGGAATCTATCTGTTATTAGCATCTTTATTAAGGATAAAAGACCTATTCTACACCAAACGAAGTTCTGTTTTTGATTTGTAAATCAACTAGAAAAGCTCAAAAACAGACATAGCCTTAAAGGTTAAATCTACCCGATAAAAATATTTTTACGATTATTTTTAACTTCCCTATCCTTTTCGTATATTTGCACCTCTATTTTTTCATAAAACATAAGGAAATAAACACTTTATTTCCAAGATATTTGTGTTACAAGATTTACGTACATTTTTAGATAATTAATTAATACATAGCATAAAAAAATAAACATAATGAACGAAATAGATTATACATTCATACATAGAGATTTCAAAATTGACAATTTTCCAATGGACAGAGAACGGTTGCTTATCTTGGCTACCGACTATGTAAAAAACGGAGAGAATCATCTGAAATCTGTCGGAGATTTCTTGTTAAATTGGTTGGATAATCGTGACTTTATTGAAGCAACTACTTCTGGTTCAACAGGTGTTCCTAAGGTAATACATTTGAAAAAGCAGTTTATGGTCAACTCAGCATTGGCTACAGGTAAATATCTAAATTTATTACCTAAAAATACGGCTCTTTTCTGCTTACCAGCTGATTTCATTGCTGGAAAAATGATGATTATCCGTTCTATCATTTTAGGATTGCATTTAGATATCATCCAGCCCTCGTCAATGCCTTTAGCATTAACTAACCGTGACTATGATTTCTCAGCGATGATTCCTTTACAAGCTTCAAAGTCGTTGTACGATTTACATCGGGTGAAAAAATTGATTTTGGGAGGAGCTTCCATTGATGAAGATTTGGAAAACAAATTGCAAAATGTTTCTACACATGTTTATTCTTCATATGGAATGACGGAAACTATCTCACATATTGCAATGCGTAGAGTGAATCACACCGCTACCCACGAAGAAAGTTACAAAGCACTACCAGGTGTTACCTTTTCACAAGATGACCGAAAATGTTTGGTAATCAACGCACCTCAAATCGCGGATCATTTGGTGGTTACGAATGATATTGTGGAACTAATATCTCAAACTGAGTTTATTTGGGTGGGACGTTACGATAATGTAATCAATTCGGGCGGATTCAAAGTATTTCCTGAAAGTGTGGAGCGTAAAATGAAAAAATATATCAAAAACCAGTACTTTTTAACCAGCGAACCTAACGAAAAACTTGGGGAGAAAGCGGTTTTATACATAGAAGGTAATGAAAAAGATTATCCAACTTTATCGCATGATTTGTTTGTTGATAAAGATATGTTAAAATTGGAAGTGCCACGAGCTATTTATTTTGTTCCAAAATTTGAATACACAGATAACGGGAAGGTTCGAAGAGACGAAACTGTGAAAAAACACAACAAATAAGTATGTTTTTCAGATAGATAAAAAACTCAAAATTCGTGTTTTTATGTGCGTTTTTTGAGTTTTTTTTATGAAATTTGAGTCTTTCACATAAAAGTAAATAATGTTTTCCTAAATTCAAATTGCGTTATTAATCATCGTAACTACACCAAAAATTAACAAATGTAGCTGATGAATATAATATGAGAAAGTTTTTTAAAAAACATACTCCTGTAAAATAAAATTCAGAATCCAAAAAAAATGAATCCTAATTTAAAAAAATTCATACCATATATATACCCATATAAGAAATACGCTTTCTTAAATGTGCTTTTTAATGTATTATATGCATTATTCAGTGCTTTGTCGTTTGTATCATTGATTCCTATGTTGGACATTTTGTTTGGAAAGAAAGAGAGCAGGGTTTACGAAGTGCCCACTTTCTCTGGAAACGTCTCCGATTTAGTGGACTACGGAAAAAAATGGCTAAACTACAAAATTTCGAATATGGTAGGTGAGGATTCTGTATCAGCACTCACTATTGTCATCTGTTTGGTAATTTTGTTGTTCTTACTGAAAAATTTATTTAACTATATAGCAGTATTTTTCATTACCCATTTGCGAAATGGCGTTTTGAAAGATTTACGTAACAAACTCTATAAAAAAATTACCAATCTACCGCTTTCCTACTTTTCAGAACAACGAAAAGGAGACATCATAGCTCGTGTGGCTGGTGATGTAGGAGAAGTTCAGCATTCCTTTTTATCTATATTAGAACTCATTGTACGTGAGCCTCTTACAATTATATTTTCAATTGTAATGATGCTCGGTATCAGTATAAAATTAACCATTTTCACTTTTGTATTTATTCCACTTTCAGGGTGGATTATTTCCAAAATAGGAAAATCACTAAAAAAGCAATCCACAAAAGTACAGCAAGAACAAGGCAAATTTTTATCACTCATTGAAGAAACCGTCGGCGGATTGCGAGTTGTAAAAGCATTCAATGCCGAAAAAACTTTCCAAAAAAGATTTGAAGAGTCAACGCATCGTTTTTTTAAATTGGCAAATAATTTAGGTAACCGACAAAACTTAGCCTCGCCCATGAGCGAATTTTTAGGAATATTGATGATTGCTACGCTTTTATGGTTTGGTGGAACAATGGTTTTGGTGGAAAAAAGTTTAGATGGAGCTGCGTTTATCGCTTTTATGGGATTGGCTTACAACATTTTAACCCCTGCCAAAGCAATTAGCAAGGCCTCGTACGATTTCCGTAGAGGAAATGCCGCAGCCGAACGCGTATTCGAGATTTTGGAATATGACAATCCAATTAAGGAAAAAGAGAATGCAACCGAAATTTTTGATTTTTCATCAGCTATTTCACTGAAAAACATCACATTCCGATACGGAGAACAAAACGTTTTAACTGATTTTTCACTAGAAATTCCCAAAGGAAAAACCATTGCTTTGGTGGGGCAATCGGGAAGTGGAAAAAGTACGATCGCCAATCTTATAACTCGCTTTTACGATGTTAATGAAGGAACTATCGAAATCGATGGAATAGACATCAAACAACTAAAAATAAGTCATTTACGCAGACTTATCGGCGTGGTCTCACAAGATTCAATCTTATTTAATGACAGCATAAAAAACAATTTACTGATAGGAAATCCGACTGCTAACGATGAGGCTATTTTGGACGCATCCAAAGTGGCAAATGCTTACGAATTTATCAAAGACCTACCCGAGGGGTTTGACACAAACATAGGTGATTCCGGCAGTAAACTCAGTGGTGGGCAAAAACAACGGTTGAGTATCGCCCGTGCTGTTTTAAAAAATCCACCCATTATGATTTTAGATGAAGCCACCTCAGCATTAGATACGGAAAGTGAGCGTTTGGTACAAAGTGCTTTGGAAAATATGATGAAAAATCGAACTTCAATTGTCATTGCTCATCGACTTTCAACCATCCAAAATGCGGATTTAATCGTGGTAATGCAAAGGGGGCGCATCGTAGAACAAGGTACTCATGGAGAGTTACTTGCCAAAGATGGCGTATATCGAAAACTGGTAGAAATGCAATCTTTTGAAACATAAAATTTGGACGAAAAAGAGCTCATATCACAACTTCAAAATGAGAAAAAAAGAGGAAAGGCTTTTGAGATTTTGGTCGATTTGTACCAAAAGCGACTTTATTGGCATATCCGTCGTATTGTAATTTCACACGATGATGCTGATGATGTATTACAAGAAACATTTATCAAAATTTTCCGAAGTATTGAAAATTTCAGAGGAGATAGCTCTTTATTTTCATGGATTTACCGCATAGCGACCAATCAAGCTCTTGATTTTTTGAAAAAGAAAGCTAATGAGAAAAATTGTACTATCGAAGATTTGCAATACGACCGAAGTTCGCACTTAGAAGCTGATACTTATTTTGAAGGCGACGAAATTGAGCGAAAATTCCAACAAGCTATATCTTCGTTACCTGAAAAACAGCAAATTGTATTCAATATGAAATATTTTGAAGAATTGAAATATGAGGAAATTTCTGAAATTTTGGGTACTTCAGTGGGAGCGTTGAAATCTTCATATCATCATGCTGTACAGAAAATTAAAAATTATTTAGAAAGTCATTAAACTTTTTTACTTTTTTATCGTCTTAGAGGAAATGAACGAAGATAATTTACATATTCAATCGGGAATGCAACTGCCCGAAAATTATTTTGACCAGTTCAAAAAGAAATTGATGAATAGGGTTGAATTGGAAGAGTATGCACCTAATAAAGAAACATTTATTGTTCCAGAGAAGTATTTTGAGAAGTCAAAACAAGCTATTTTGAAAGCTACAACGAAAAAAACGAAAACACGGATGTTCTCATTTGTCAGATATGCCGTGGCATCGGTTTTTACAGCTCTCATACTCTCTTCTGTTTGGATGTATACATCTCACAATCAAAATAATAACGTTCATTTTTCGGATTTAACTTCGGCAGAGATTCAGGGTTATTTCAGCGATATATATATCGAAGATAAATCTTACCTGATAGTTGAAGAATCTGAAGATGTTCACTTAGATAATTTTTTGGTTGGGGACATACAATCCTTTGGAAATATTGACAGTTACTTGTCAGAATACGATTATAGATTAGATGAATATTAAAAAAAATAGGTAATTATGAAATTGATTTATACTTTCTTGTTATTTAATTTATTTACTTTTTCTGTTTTTGCTCAAAAAGAGGATAACTATGAGCGTATAAAAACTCTAAAAATAGGATATATCACCGAAGAAGTGAGTTTAACTGCTGAAGAGGCAAAAAAGTTTTGGCCTATATACGAAAAATATAATAAAATTTTACACGATTTACATACCGAAGCCAAAACGTGTCGTAGACATGGTTTTTCTAAGAAAGAGAATCTGACCGAAAAAGAGGCTTTGGAAATTTTGAAAAAAGACACTGAATTAGGAGATAAAATTTCAAAAATAAGCAAGGATAAAGATAAAGAACTTTTAAAAGTTATCTCTGCACAAAAATTAGTATTATTGAAAAATGCAGAAAGAGATTTTCATAGAAAACTAATGACACAGTACAAAAATTCGAAATAAATACCTGCTTCTTCGAAGTTACATTATAAGACAACAAGAGACCGTTTGAATATGGTCTCTTGTTGTTTTGTGAACATTTTTATTAGAAGTCCAAATCTAATAAGAAGAATTTATTTCTTCAGCAGTTTCAAATAATCACCATACCCTTCCTTTTTCATTTCTTCCTTTGGAATGAAACGCAGAGAAGCACTATTGATACAGTAACGCAATCCTCCCTTGTCCAAAGGTCCATCTGTAAATACGTGTCCTAAATGAGCGTCACCTGTTTTGCTTCGGACTTCTACACGGGTCATTCCGTGCGATTTATCTATTTTCTCCGCAATGAGTTTTTTATCAATCGGTTTGGAGAAACTTGGCCAACCGCATCCCGATTCAAATTTATCTGTTGAAATGAAAAGAGGCTCACCTGTGGTAATATCCACATAAATTCCTTCGCGAAATTCATTCCAATATTCATTGTGAAAAGGACGTTCCGTAGCGTTTTTTTGTGTAACTTCATACTGAATTTTGGTAAGCTTATCCTTTAATACGTCATCGGTCGGTTTTTCGTACATTTTTTTACCGTTTTTAGGCAAAGAGTTAGCTTCTTTTGCCACCTGAAACAATTTGGGATTTATGTGACAATACCCATCCGGATTTTTATCTAAATAATTTTGATGATTTTCTTCCGCATCATAGAAATTTTTCAAAGGCAAATTCTCCACCACAATCGGCTGATTATATTTGGAAGCCAATTCATTAAGTGATTTCTCAATTATTTTTCTATCAGAATCATCAACAGTATAAATCCCTGTACGATAACGTGTTCCTATATCGTTTCCTTGTTTGTTTAAACTGGTTGGGTCGATAGTTTTATAGAATAAATCCAAAAGCAATTGTAAATCAACCTCTTTCGGGTCATAAACAACTTTCACAGCTTCCGTAAATCCCGTTTTATCGGTATATACTTCTTCATAACTTGGCCTTTGGGTATTTCCGTTGGCATACCCAACTTGAGTGGCAATAACACCACGAATTTGCTTAAAGAAGTGTTCTGTTCCCCAAAAACAACCTCCCGCAAAATAAATTTCTTTCATATCCTTTTTGTTATTCTTTGTTTTGATATCCATATTCTGCTTTTTCATAACTGACTCTTGAATTTTCACTGATTCCTTTGAGATTTTGATTGACTTGTAAGCAAAATCATGATAGGCAATACCGCCATAAAAGTAATTATATTTTTCATTTTGACATCTAATTTAAAATTATTTTTTTTCTTGTTTTCCTACCAACATTAGGCTGAAACCCAACAATACAAGGTCTTTCAGTATAAAAAAATCTGTAATTGGTAGCCATTCTACTTTTCGCCACATATTTGGAGTAGTAAACAAATAACTAATTGTTACTAAAAAAGTTACTATCATTCCGTAGGCAGCATATTTTCTCAATTTTGGAAAAAACGGACTGAGTAAAAGCAATAAAGCCAATGTAATTTCAACGATACCGACAAGATTTGAAAACGGCTTGTACACTCATGTATGCCCAAAATGTTAAGAAATGATTTTCGACCAAAGGTTTTATCGCATTGGCTTCAGCTGTTGTGAATTTTGAAATTCTTCCAAAATAAAATTAAAAGCCCCGAAAAGAGATACGTAATAGCCTATTTGTGATTTTTCATCTGACAACGACAATTTGAAGATTTGTTTTTTCATCTGGTTCAAAAAAAAGTTATTTTAAAAATGTATAATTAATCGTACATCCTTATAGTCGTTAACTTTTAAAAAACCTGACAAAAAAAGAACTATTTTTTTATATTTTCTTTCATTTTATTCTTAAATAACTGAATTTCAGAATCATCAAAAGTAACTTTTTTTTCACCGATTTCTGTATTTTGAAGTGATTTATCCAAAAATATCACTTTTTCGTGATACATCTCACAAAGGCGACACACCCTCAAATGTGAAAAAAGACGCACTTTTTCAAAGAAGGAAATTTTTCCCGCTGCTTTCTTTTCAATGAGCAATGAAATTTCACTACAAGGCAATATAAAATAATGTATAATTCTGCTAAACATTTCCAAACCAATTAATTTCCAAACATTTTCTGAGCTGTAAACGACTCCTTTGCAATATTTTCCACAGATTAGTCGTTGAAATTTCCATTTCCTGACAAACTACTTCCGTCTTTTTCCCTTCTAAATAATAAAGTTTGACGAGAATTTTCCATCGTGGTGGCAATTTTTCAATACATTCCTCCAAAACTCGTGAAAAATCTTCCTTTTCTGAGGAATTTTCTGATATTTCTTGCCAAAAGTTTAAGACGCTCTGATCTGTCCAGATTCCATCTTCATCAAAAAAATCAGAAAGACTCGTACTGACAGGATTTTTATACTTATTCCGATAAAAATCGGCTGTTTTATTGCGAAGAATATTGTACAACCACGTAAGTGGACTACTTTTCTCTTGAAAAGATTCAAATGAAGAAAAAGAAAACTTTTGCACGATATCGGCCGCATCTTCCTTATCCGAAACCAGTAAAAAGCCCTATTGGAGGCAATGACTCTGAATACATTTCAATCCACAGCGTTATTTGTTGGTCTTTTGTTTTATCTACCATCTTTTATTTTTTGAAATACTAAATAGTCCTTAAAGTGTGAACTTTTCAATTTTAAAATAGATTATTTTCTTTGACAAAACATCGGTAACAATATAAAAATTCCTACAGCGAAAAGAGCATCCTCCCATCGTTCCTGGCAGCAAGTGGAAACTCATTTACAAATCCTAAAAAAAGTAGAAAATGGTAAGTATTCAAAAATATTTACTGTTCCACGCTTTCAAATAAGCTCTTACTGAGGAAAGATTAGGGTATTTTTTACGAAGACCGTTATACTCATTTAAAATGTAAATATTAGCATTTACCGTAATCCCTGAAAGCAGTACAAACGATGCAAATCCGCCTTGGTCAAAATTCAAGTCGAAACTATAAAACGTAAGAAAAACCCCAATAAATGATATAGGGATAATCAAAATAACAATAAAAGGTTGTTTGAGCGAATTAAACAAAATGGAAGTAGTAAAAAAGATAATCGCAATAAGCAAACCCAATAGCCAATATTGTTTTTTATCTTTTCCCCAATTCCAATTCCAACCTTGTTTTTCGGCTTTATATCCCGAAGGCAAGCTACTGTTGAGCTTTTCTATTTCATTATCAAGTACCTTATTTCCCTGTTGGGAAGAACCTATGTAATTAAACTGCACTATCAATCGGTATTGTTGATTTTCTTTGGCGATTTCTTTCGGAGCTTGTCCTTTGGTAATTTGAGCAAATTGATTCAGTTTATGAAATTGTTCGTCAAAATGATTTCCAGCGTGTTGCAATGCCCAAATATCGTATGTTTTGGATTGCTTACTGTGAAGTACGATATCTTCATTTTGTCCATCAACAAACAATCTTCCTGCCCAAATGTCCCTACCAAACATACTCGAAAGCGAATTAAACAACCGAGAGGGAGACATATTCTGAATGGCAAGTTGTTTTTTATCTAAGTTAAACATAAATTCTTGATAATCATCTTTGTAATAAGACATATCTGAACCGATGGTCACTTCTTGGATACGACGATGTTTCAGTAAATTATTTTTCAGAGAGTCTGCCCAAGTGTTCAGCTCATCGTAGTTATATCCCAACAATTTTACCGAAAAACTTCCCGCAGTTTCTTTCACGTCATTGCTAAATCCTCTGTCTTCCAACCCAAAAACACCCCAACTACCGCCACCCAATTCCAAGGCTTTGGTAATCACACTATTTTTCAGTCTGTACGGAAATCCCGAGCGTTCCGCTTCCTTGGTAAAATACACAGAAATGGAAGCTCTGTTAGGGCTATTTATAGAGGTTTGAAACTGTTTTATCTCAGAAAAAGTAGAAAGATAACTTTCCATTCGCTGTACCAAAGTATTCATCTGTGAGAGTGTAGTCCCGTTGGGCATTGAAGAGGTAATGGTTAAGACCATTTCCTGATTTCGGTCAAAATATCCCCGCTCATATACGTTCTGAACAAATAAACGCAAGGTTCCTCCAAAAACCTTATCCGTTATGGGTTTTATTTTTTCTTTGTAAGTTGCCGTATTGAAAACATTATTGTACAGCTCCGCCCATCGAGTTTCCTTATCAATTTTATCGGGAAGCAAAAAAACAGGTAGTCCAAACAAAAGAATAAAAAATACATATACAGCCCATTTTCCTTTCTTTAAAAGCAAAATGATTTTTTGATAAAATCGGCTTGTTTTTACAATAAAACACTTCGATATACGGAATTTCTGTCGTGATTTTCGTGTTTTGTTAGCGATTTTAATTCTTTCCATCATTGCAGGTACGAAAAACAAGGCAACGAGCAACGAAACCGCTAAATTGATGGCGATCACCATCGCAAAATCTTGTAGATTGAGTCGCAACCGTTCGTCTAAAAAGAAAATCATACAAAGAGCTCCGATGGTAGTTAGTGTGGCAGCCAAAATAGGTAAGAAAACCTTTCGATTATTTTTGGTTCGCAAATGATCGGTCATTATGATGGTGTTGTCAATCATCAAATTAAGGGAAATGGTAATCCCTGCCAACGAATAGAGTTGTATTTCCAAACGGAAAAAATAATATAACACAACAGCTATTGCCAGATTGATGAACAAACTGCTAACGATAAGGAACAAATATTTAAAATTTCGTGAGATGAGCAATACAAAAGCCAATAAAATCAGGATAGTAAGCCCACTTCGGAAGTAAATTTTGTTGAGTTCATCTTTGATGTATTCGGTAGCGTCGTAACTCTGATGTAATTCATACCCTTGCGGAAGATTTTTTCTAATATCTTCCATCAATTTTTTGATTTCGTTACTCAACTGCAATTGATTGGCATTTTCTTCTGCCGAAATGGAAATATAGATGGAATTGAGTCCGTTGATACGATAATAGCTTCGGGGAGCTTGTTCCACCCTACTTACATTTACTAATTGATTCAAATAGAGTATCTTTCCGTCTTTATTGGTGACAGAAATTTTGGAAGCGTCAAAAGTTTCTTTTTCAGAAGCATCTCCTAAGACAACTCGTGCAAATTTTCGAACATTTCCATTATCTTCAATTTCTCCAATACCCAAAAATTGTGTATTATAATGCAACTGTATGGCTCGTTGGATTTCGTCCACACTTACTCCCATTCGGTTCAGTTGGTCGTTGTCGTATTGAAGTTGCCATTCCATAGGAGTTGCTCCGTTTACATCCACTTTATAGATACCTTCAATCTCACTAAGTCGGGGTTTGATGCTGTTTTCACAATAATTTTGAATAGTAATGGGTGGTGCTGATGCATTGAGAGTATAATTTAGAAAAGGGCGATTCGCATTTTCATCAGGGCGACGCACTTGCAATTGTGGGTAAGAAACACTTCTTGGTAAATCGCCCCACAACTGCCTTATAACGGTGGATGCCTCAAAACGAGCAACATCAATGGAAGTGTGTTTATCCATTTCCAAGGAAACGCTTCCCCAACCATTTCCCGAACGAGAAGTAATTTTTTTAATACCTTTAATACGGGAAAGCATCGCTTCTATTTTTGAAGTAGCTTCCATTTCCACCACACGCGATGCACTTCCGGGCATCGAAAAAGACACTGTCAGAGCAGGGAGATTTTGAGAGGGAGCTAACTTTACAGGCAATAAAGGAACAAGTGCTATTCCCGCTAAAGAAATGCACAAAAACACTAAAATAATACTGAATGATGATATTTTAGGTTGATTAAAAGACATTTTTAAATTATATTAAGGCAATTGAAACTCAAAAAAAGGGTCATCGTGATTTGTTGAAGCCAAGTATAGTTTTTTGTTTTTCTCATCAATGGTGAAATATCCCCATTGGTCTAATTTGTACCGGCAAATAGGATTGCCATTCCAATCGTATTGTTCAACAAAAATATAATAGTTTTCTTTCTGAGATTCTTTCCATACATCCTCAGGAGTACGTCCACTATAGAGAAAATAAACATAATTATCTTGTGCACAAACTCCCCAATAGTGGGTTATATTTTGGTCTAATCCGTTTATTTTATAGGGGCTTTCTTCATTAAATCCATCTCGTTCAAAATTAATTGTACGAACAGTTTGAGCTTCCAAATCCATAAATTTGATGATTTTGAAATATTTATAAGCATATACCATTCGGTTTTTTTGAGGATTTACAGCAAAATCACCAATGTAAGCAAAAGGAGATTTTCGGGTGGGATTTAATCCAAGGTTAAAAACTTCTTTTTTGTTGGTGGAATCTCCCTTCTGTGTAATGCGAAAAATACTTTTACCTGTTTTACTATCCGTCACGTACATAAAGTCATCATCACTTACATTGGCAAGTTGTAAGGTCGCACCAAGTTCTTGCTTTTTAAATTCTTCAAATGGCTTATTAATAATTTGGATATCACCTTTTTCATCTAAACCATAGAGTTTATTCTGCGAATTTTCAAACAAGTAGCAGAGCCAATCATTACTAACGGAAGAAATTATTGTGGGAAGCAAAAAGTCATCAGGAGCTTGCCCTCTTTTACCCAATGACTTTTGAAGTCTTAGATCAGGAAGATTGAAAATATAAAAAACAGGATTTGTTAGACTCTTCATTATCAAATAATTATTTTTGATTAGCAGCTGACTTTCCCTAACTGAAAAGATAGCTGTATCACCCACAATCTGTTTTCCTTTCAATAAAATATCATCTCCAAACGGATTTTTATTTTTGAAAAATAGTTCACCCGCTTCAAGTCGAGCTAATTCTGTAACAAATTCTTCTTTTTGAAAAAGTTGTATTTTTTCCTTTTCTTCTTGTTTTTGTGCCGTTTTATTGTCTCCACAAGCTCCCAAAAACAGTAGTCCCATTCCAAATAAAATATTTTTTGTGTTCATAATATTTTTAAAATTTATAAAATATCTTAAAATTAATCTGTATAGCTCTTGACAAACTCTATTTTCTCTAAAGAAATACACAAAAATAGTACCGAATGATGAAATACTTTTCTTCAAAAATGACTTCTATTTTAATTTTCCGATAAACAACAACGGATTATCATCTTCTTTGAGGTTATTTAGGTTAGGAAATAGCTCATTTATCTTATTTTCAATAATCCACGAGGGGTGTACCATAAACATTACCGTACTGTTTTCTGCAAAAAAAGTGATATCCGATTCTTGAAAAGGCAATTCCTTTCCTTTTGAAAATAAATCATCTACAATTTTGTTATAAGAAAATGACTTACTTGTTTTTTTATCGTATGAAATCAGGTATTTTTCACTTTGTTTGAAACATTGAAAATATAATTTTGTTTGGGTTTCAAATGCGTTGTATGTGGAGTTTATGTAACCATACTTTTTAAATTCTTGGAAAAATTCAAATATATTTCCAAAATTATTGTTTTCATAAAATGATGGAGGTACGTTCTTTCCGTTGTATGAAATGACATATTTCGGCTTTAATTTATTTTCTTTAAAGTTGTAAATGGTGTCATTAAAAGGCTCAAAAAACAACATTTCATCTCCACTTTTATAAAAGTGCTCTAAGTTTAAAATGTGTAAAAACTTACTCTTTTTTTCGTCTATCCCATAAAAGCGATAACTTTTCCCTTCATTATCAAATATATTGAATTTGTACGCATTATTGTTATCTCTCTCGTTTCCGCTGTAAACAAATAAATCTTTATTAGTGTCTCGAGTAAATTTAACTGCCCAAAAATTCAATGGAATTTCACTTAAATAATCTCCATTATGGTTGTACTGCAATATTTTCTTCTGACGCTTGTCAAGGACTTCAATTTTTTTCGAATTATCATCAACATAAAAATCTGAAATACCCAAGTACTCCCCTGCTCCATTGCCTTTGCGGTCGATATTTTTAACAAAATTTCCCTCATAATCAAATAATTTGATACTTTTATTACTTTCAATAAAAATGAACTGATCGGAAAATTTTAGCTGAGCTCCATCTGTAATCAGGGATAAATCGGTTGTTTGTAAAGGCACAATCTCTACCGAAGAAAAAATATCTGAAAGATGAATAGTATTATCTTCTAATTTAACGTCAACTTGCAGAAAATCAATCGATTTATTTTCCGAGTTACAACTGATTACAAGCAAAGTAGCTATTAAAGATAAGGCATTTCTAATAAATTTCATTTTTTAAATCATTATTTATCAATTGCTAAAAAATAAACCTACTATTTTTTCACTACTAACTTTTAACAGAATGGGATTAGATTCCATTGTATGGCTGTCTTCCGAATCTGTATCGACTTGATTTTCCATTTGCATTGAGTCCATTACGAAATAGATAAAACCACCATGCATATAGAGAGGAGTTAGAGATACTTTTTCCATAGTTATTATGTTATGGAATAATCTGTTCTTACTAAAATCTTCAGTAGATACAAAAGCGGATAACAACTTCTGATTATAGAAGAAATTGAAGTAAACAAGATTTTCATCCATCATAAAATTATCTATTAGATAAGCAACATTCTTTTCTTTTTTTAAATAATCTAAGAGTTTTTGTCTATCGTAATTCAACACATTCTCAGGCAGATTGTTACTTCCAAAATCTATGTGTACAAAATTTCTTACGCTACCTTCATTTACAAGTTTAATATAATTTGAAAAAGATTTTGTATAAAAGTTTTTTTGAGCAGATGTAAATAGAGGTAATCTTAAATCCCATTCTATTTTTTGAGGGTCATACACGAAAGATTCCTCTTTTTTGATGAGATTAAAATCATTATCAAACAACAACACATGGTGACATTCTTGCCCTTCACCGTCACAATAATTAGTTACACCAATGAAATTTTCCCCGTTGGAAGAGATAAAACTAATATCATATGGTATTTTTTTCTCGTGAGTGAATGTAGAACCTTCAAAATATAGAATTTTTCTCTGATCTGCATCTAAAATTAACAACGATCCTGTTTTTTCATCGATAGTAAAGTCATCTAAGGACGAATATTCTCCTGGTCCTTGCCCCGAACGATCTATTTTGTAGATAAATTTTCCTTTTTCATCAAAAACGAATATAGCCTCTGCAATCTCCTTATCAAGAATATACATATGGTTATTCTTTATTAACATTTTATCAATATTACCCAATAAAGAATGCTCTGTACTCTCAAGAGGTATCGTTTCAGAAAATTGAGCTTGTTTAATGTCAAAAAACAGCTCTTTTTTGTTTGGGTCTATTTTAATTTGATTGTCACTTTGAGGACGTATTGATTCATTTTTACAAGAAATCAACAAAAGAAAGGAAATAAGGTACGTAAACTGTTTCATTTTTATAATTATATACTACAGAATTTTGTCAAAAATAACAATTAATTTTACTATTAACAAATTATTTTAATTCAAACTATCAAAATCAATTTGTATGGATTCCCCTACTTCAAAATCAAACAGGGTATATTTTCGTATTTTGTAATAATTCAACCAATAGTTTCGAAGTGCCGAAATATAATTGCGTTGTGCTTGTTGGTGTCGGTCATTGGCAAGGGTAAGACTGTTAATGTCCGCTTTACCAATGATAAATCGTTCTTGAGTCTGTTGATATGCTTGTGATGCCAACTCCAAGGCTTCCTCTGCACTAACAATGATTTGCTGTTGTACCTGAAAGTCTCCCAAAGTCATCAGTATTTCCTCTTCAATTTTAATTTCTTCTTGTTTGGTAGAGAGTTCCGCCACCGAAAGATTACTTTTTGCCACATTGTACTTGCCTTTATTCACACCCCAATCCAAAATCGGAACAGAAAGCGTGATGGCAAACACATCCTGCTGTAAGGGGGAGTTATAGACCTTGTCAAAACTCGGAGCTACTTGATTAAAACCTACACTTGCCGAAACACCCATATTAAATCTCGCTTCTCGCTTGGTTTTATCCACCGTCTTTTGTAGTTCCAATAGCTGTATTTTTTGTTTTAGGAAGTTAGGATTGTTTTTCTTGGCATAACTGAGTGCTTCTTCAGGGTTTATGGTGATGTTTTTTACCTTTTGGGGTATATTCAATAGAATTTTAGTATCTTTTTCCAAGTTTAAGTAAGAAACCAACGCAAACATTGCTCTTTTTACACTAATTTCAGCAGTTTGTAAAGCATTTTCAGCATTGATTTTATCCAAACGTAGCGTCATCAGGTCAGATTGGCGAATGGCAGCAATTTCAAAACGTTCTTTTCCGATGCTGTATAACGTATCTGCACTTTGTATTTTTTCTTTTGCTAATTTGTATTCCGCTTGTGCCATCGCTAAGTTAAAAAAGTAATTAGTAGCCTCTTCTGCTGTTTGTTCCAAGTTGTAAAGAAGCTCTTTTTGGGCAGCTTCGTATTTGATGGGTTCGATTCTTTTTTCCCACTTAAAAGGGTTATATCCCAAAAGTTGCTGTCTGTATCCTATACGAATGGGTACGCTTGAATATTGTGTAAACTTATTGTCGCTAAAATTACGATGATACCCTAACTCTGAGTCTACAAAAAAGGTTCCCCCTAACCAATCAAAATTCTGAATTAGAGAAAGGTTTCCGTGTGAAAACAAGGTTTGTTGTGGGCGGTACACATCGATATTTTGTTGGGAATCGTACCGTCTTACAAAATCTCGATTGTAACGCAAAGGCGTCATACTCAGTGAAAGGGAAGGCAATCGGTTTGCTTTGAACGATTTAAAACTCCAATAATTCGATAGGTACATATTTTTTGCCTTAAACGAAGCTATGGATTGACTGTTTGCCATCGTCACTAACTGCTCCAAAGTTAAAGTCATTGTTTTCTCTTGGGAAAAAGAAAAGAAGAAAAATAGGATAAATAGTAAAGATAATACTGCTTTCATAATAATGACATGAGTTTCATTCCAGATAAAGAATAACGCAAAAATATAAACATTCTATCTTATAAACAAAAAGAAACCGTCCAAAATGTTAAAATACAAAACTTTTATCATCTTGAACAGCCCTTTAATACGCTCAACTTGGAAACAATAAAGCTACATCAACCGTTTTTTGCATTACTGATTTCCGTAATTACCCATCAAATTTTACAAAATATTACTCAACCCATATTCGTATACAGTACCATTAATACCAAGTCCGTATATTTTTTTGGCATTAGTAAAATTTTTATTTTTATTTGAGGTCATAAACACACAAATCCTCTAACTTAACTTAATTAAATAAGGGAATTTGCCTATTGATTGAAAATCTACTCTCAGAATACGAAAGTAACTTAGTTATATTGAAACGTTCTAATACCAAATTTTGCAGCTTCGGCTCTTGCTTTAGGAACCATACTTTTGAGATTAGCTATCCTTGAGGCATTTGAAGGGTGTGTACTGAGTAACTCAATGGTGCCACCTGAACTATTAGCATCCATGCGTTCCCATAGTCTTGGTGCTTCTTCTGGATCATATCCTGCTATTGCCATGATTTGAATTCCTATTTCATCCGCTTCCGTTTCATGGGCTCTACTAAAAGGAAGGGTTACTCCTACCTGAGAACCAACGTTATACGCCATATTAAACTCATCTAAATACTTACTGTTCTGTAAAGCTACGTTTCCTAACATTCCGACAAGTTGTTGTGTTGTACCTACACTCATGCGTCGAGCTCCATGGTCAGCCAAAGCATGTGCTATTTCGTGTCCCATAACCACCGCTAAGCCTGTTTCGGTTTGTGTGATAGGTAAAATTCCTGTGTAAACTACAATTTTTCCTCCTGGCATACACCAAGCATTTACCTGATCGCTTTGTACCAGATTATATTCCCATTGATAGTCCTTTAGATAATCTTTATATCCGTTATGTTCCAACCACATTTGAGCTGCTTTCGCAATACGTTGCCCCACTTTCTTTACCATTTCGGTTTCTTTAGTTCCAGTAATGACCTTATTTTCACTCAAAAAAGAAGAATATTGAGAAAAAGACAATGGAAATAAATTACTATTCGGCATAAAGTTAAACGTACTTTTACCTGTAAATGGATTCGTTTTGCATGAAAAAACGACCAACAGAATCACAATGATACTAATTCTCTTCATAAAATATTATATTGATATGTTTTCAGGGCAAAGTTAATAAAAAAAGTATGACTTTTGAACTAAATAATTTTACAAAAATGAAAAAAAAATAATACCTTTGCTCACTGAGGATAAACGATTGTTATGTTACAACTAAATGACACCTTGAAACATAAAGGAATGCGAAATCAGTTAGTTGATTTGCTCAGAACCAAAGGAATAAAAGACCAAGATGTTTTAGAGGCTATTCGCATAATTCCACGTCATTTGTTCATGGACAGCGGTTTTGAAATGCACGCCTATCAAGACAAGCCTTTTCCTATAGGAGAAGGACAGACAATTTCACAACCCTACACAGTGGCTTTTCAAACTGAATTATTAGAAGTTTCGGCAGGACAAAAGGTGCTGGAGATAGGTACTGGCAGTGGCTATCAGTCCTGTGTATTAGTTTTTTTAGGAGCAAGAGTTTATACGATTGAACGTCAACACAAATTGTTCAAACAAACGCAGTTGTTATTACCTAAATTAATGTCTCGTCTGCCAAAAATGTATTTTGGCGATGGTTATAAAGGTTTACCAAACGAAGCTCCATTCGATCGTATTTTAGTGACAGCAGGAGCTCCCGAAGTGCCTATGACGTTGTTATCTCAGTTAGCTATAGGGGGGCGATTAGTAGTACCTATTGGAATAGAAACCCAAGTAATGACCCTTTTTGAACGTATATCAGATACGGAATTTCACAAAACGGAATACGGTGATTTTCAATTTGTTCCAATGCTTAAAGATAAAACATAAGTAACATTCTTCTGTTTGTACAAGAGTAAGAATAATACCTAATTACTATGTGACCATATTATTCATGGTGAAATTTAATTATAATGAATGTAAATTGAATAAAAAACGAATACCTATGAAAAAATCAATTTTAATTTTAGCTATGGGACTTTTTTCTTGTAGTAACATTCCTTCAGAAAAAAACATCAAAATCAAAGACTATGAGCCAAAAGCTACTGACAAATTAGTGGATATACGCACTGCAGAAGAGTTTGCTGATGGACATCTGAAAGGAGCCGTTAATATAGATTTCTTTGAAGATGATTTCTTAGAAAATTTTGAAAAACAATACGATAAAGAGGATACTGTCTACATATATTGCAAAAGTGGTGGACGCAGTTCAAAAGCCTATGCAATACTCGAAAAGGCTGGGTTTAAAAACTTGATGCACTTAGATGGGGGTTTTATGCAGTGGAGCGGTGCAGGAAAACCTGTAGAAAAATAATTTAAAAGTATTTTAAATTAGATTCAAAAACAGAAAAATGTAAAAAATTTATTTTTGAATATGTACAAAAATTTGTACATTTGGCGAAATTTTAAGATTATGTTTGAATTTGACCAATATTTAGGATTTTTAGTGTTTTTAGGCATCGCAACTATCGGTTTTTGGTTGATGATTTTCCTATTGACTTTCGTAGTTCCTTACTGGGTAGGAGGAGCTATTATGGAAGCTATCAAAGAGAAAAGAGAAGCAAGAAAAGCTAAAAAATCAGCATAGCCACTTTTTGAGAGTTAAAAGCTCAAGCAGTACAAGATAATTGAAGATTTTTGCGAAGTAAAAACTTCGTAAAAATCTTTTTTTGTTCATATAATTTAATTTTAAAACCTATTTACAAGTTGCCATTAGCTTATTACTCGAGCTGCCAAAAATCTTTCGATTGTGAAATATTTTTTATACTTTTGTCATCAAGTGTAGTTCTTAGCCTAAAATTTACTGACTAAAAGAAAAGCTAATTACTTTCGAAATTAACGCTTAAAAAAACTCATCTTCAATTAGATAAATCACCCTACTTCAACAAAAAACATATGTCGGAAAAAATAGAACAAAAATTAGCTAAAATTCCTGTAGTGAAAAACCTTGTTGCATTACTGAAAAGAGTAACCATTTCGCAAAATAGTTTTTCTCTATACGATTTCTTAGAGCTTTACATTGTTGGGATTGTCAAGGGGGCATTGACCTATCGTGCTAGCGCTATTTCATTTAGTTTTTTCTTAGCTATTTTTCCGTTTTTGTTGTTTATACTGAATTTGATTCCGTACGTACCGATTGACACTTTTCAAATTGACGTTTGGAGTTTTATTGACGGGCTATTGCCTCCTGGCACTAATGAACTGTTTTCGAGTATTTTTTTTGACATAGCCGATAACCGCCGAGGAGGATTACTTTCATCAGTTTTTTTATTATCTATATTACTGATGACAAATGGAATAGTAGCTATTTTTGGAGGCTTTGAATCATCCTACCATGTACGAATAACACGTACTTACATCCGTCAGTATATGGTTGCTTTAATGGTAGCAATCATTATTGCTTTGCTGATTCTGATTGTGATAGCAATGTTTATTTACTATGGCATTTACATAGTTCCATACTTGGAGAGAACAGGACTACTTTACAGTACAGAAACTATCATTCAATGGTCAAAAATTGGTTTTGTAACTGTCATTATCTATTTAGCAACTTCTATTCTGTTTTTCTTTGGTACTAAGGAGGGTAAAAAAAGTAAGTTTTTTTCCATAGGTTCAATTCTGACAGTGTTATTATTTGCATTAACCACCTATTTGTTTGGTATTTACATCGAAAATTTTTCACAATACAATCAATTATATGGTTCCATTGGAGCATTGTTGATTTTTTTGTTGTACATTTGGTTAAATTCTAATATTCTTTTGTTGGGATTTGAACTCAACGCTTCGCTTTTACGACTTAAAAAAATACGATAAATGGCTTATTTCATTGACGTTATACTTCCCATTCCGTTGCGAAAACTATTCACATACAACGTAACTAAGGAAGAAGCTCATTTCCTAAAACCAGGGATGCGTGTTGCTGTACCTTTCGGGAAATCAAAAGTATATGCGGCTTTGGTAGAGAGTGTACACACTACAGAACCTTCATACGAAACCAAAGATATTGAGTATATTTTGGATGAAACCCCTATTGTAAATCATTCTCAATTACGACTTTGGAAATGGATTTCGGACTACTATATGTGTTGGTTGGGAGATGTATTTAAAGCAGCCATGCCATCAGCTTTTTTGTTAGAGAGTGAAACTATCGTGGAGAGGGACGAAACTGATTTGGAAATGACTCTTTTTTCGGATGATGAATGGATGGTTTATGAGGCATTATCCTATAAAACAGCACTCACTGCTAAGGAAATAAATCAAATTGTAGGAAAACGAAAAGCTTTGAAAGTGGTTAAAAGTTTATTAGAAAAAGGAGCCATTCGTATTTCTGAAAAAATATTTGAAAAATACGTACCTAAATTAGAAAAATACATTCGTTTGGCAGAAAAATACCAATCGGATGAAGGAATGAAAGCTGTTTTTGAGGATATCGGTAAGTCAGTAAAGCAAAAGCAATTATTAGTAGCCTATTTTAATTGGATGATGCGTAATAAACTTCCTCTAAAGGTAGAAAAATTGCTCTCCGATTCTAACGTTTCGGCTACTGTTTTGAAATCAGTGGTTGGAAAAGGAATTTTTGAGGAATATTACATCCAAAAAGACCGAATCAATTTCAAAGGTGAATTGATTGGAAGTAAATCGCTCAGCGAGGCTCAGCTAACAGCTTTAAAGCAAATTAATGAACAGTTTAATACTAACCAAGTTGTTTTATTTCAAGGAGTTACCGCTTCTGGAAAAACTGAAATCTACATACATCTGATTCAAAAATGTTTAGATGAAGGCAAACAAGTATTGTATTTATTACCTGAGATTGGACTTACGGAACATTTGATCAATCGTTTGAAAAAGCATTTCGGAGATAAATTAGGAGTATATCATTCCAAATATACAACTAATGAACGGGTCGAAGTTTGGAATAATGTACTCAATGAAAATATTAAAAATCAGCTAATTGTAGGAGTTCGTTCGTCCGTATTTCTACCTTTTTCCAATTTAGGATTAGTCATAATCGACGAGGAACACGATGCTTCTTACCAACAATTTGATCCTGCACCTCGTTTTCAAGCTCGTGACACAGCCATTATGTTAGCTAAAATACAGAATGCTAAGGTGTTACTAGGTTCGGCAACCCCCTCAATTGAAAGCCTGTACAATGCTAAGCGTAAAAAATATGGATTTGCGTATTTACTAAAACGATTTGGTGAGTTTCAATACCCTGATATTGAGTTGATTGATATTAGAGATAAACATTTTCGGAAACAGATGACAGGGCATTTTTCTGATAAACTTATCCAAGAGATACAAACTACCTTGTCGGAAGGACAGCAAATAATTCTATTCCAAAATCAACGAGGTTATGCTCCTGAAATACAATGTAAAAGTTGCGGAACAGTAGCTCAATGTCCCGCTTGTGACGTTAGTTTAACGTATCATCAAGGTAGGAAACAATTGCGTTGTCACTATTGCGGGTATGCTATTCCAATACTTGATAATTGTATTGCTTGTGGAAGTAATGAATTGATAACCAAAGGATTTGGAACAGAGCAAATCACAAAGGAATTGGCTCAACTTTTTCCTGAAGTGACCATTGACCGAATGGATCAAGATACCACAAGCGGAAAATATGGCTATCAAAAAATACTGTCGAAATTTGAGCAACAACAAACTCAAATTTTGGTGGGCACACAAATGATTAGTAAAGGATTAGATTTTGAAAATGTAGGTTTGGTAGGAGTGATGAACGCCGATTCGTTCATTCATTTTCCTGAGTATAAGGCTTATGAGCGTAGTTTCCAATTACTAATTCAGGTTTCTGGACGAGCAGGACGGAGTACTAGAAAAGGTAAAGTATTGATTCAGACTTACAATCCGAACCATCCGGTACTGAAACAGGTATTGGAACACAATTTTAGAGATATGTTCAACAATCAAATAGCTGAACGCAGGGAATTTTTGTATCCACCAATGGTTCGATTGATAAAAATTTCATTCAAACATGCCGATTTTAATAAAGTTACAGAAGGAGCCGATTGGTTTGGAAAATCATTACGTCAAGGATTTGAAAAACATACTGATATACATATTTTAGGCCCTGAAAGCCCTTTAGTTTCTCGTATACGAAATGAATATATCAAGGACATTCTACTGAAAATTCCTTTTACCCATTCCGCTGAAAACGTAAAAAAATACATTCTACGTACTCAAATTAGTTTTCAGGCTATCCCGAATTTTCGTTCAATTCGAGTGATTTACAACGTTAGTTAAGGAAAAATATCTTATTACAATATCTATAGCAAGGACAAAAAACGTATCTTTGCAAAATGAAAAATTTACTAGTGTATATCATACAAAATTGCGGATTTCTAATTTCACTAAGTATTTTTGATTTATGCATTTAAATAACTAAATAACAGTGTGTTAAAATAATTGATAATTATATAAGAATAATAAAAACAATGAAAAACTTCATACAGGAATTACAATGGCGTGGAATGATTCAGGATATGATGCCTGAAACGGAAGAACATCTTTTAGAGGGCGTACGCTCGGCGTATGTGGGAATTGACCCAACGGCGGATTCGCTCCACATCGGGCATTTGGTGGGGGTAATGATGCTCAAGCATTTTCAGAATTGCGGTCATAGACCTTATGCTCTTGTGGGGGGTGCTACGGGAATGGTGGGCGACCCATCGGGGAAATCTGCCGAGAGAAACCTTTTGACCAACGAGGTTTTAGAGCATAATATTGCAGGAATCAAAAAACAACTCTCAAAATTCCTTGATTTTGAAAGCAAAGCCGAAAACAGAGCTATTTTAGTCAACAATTACGATTGGATGAAAGATTTTTCATTCTTAAATTTCATTCGTGATATTGGGAAGCACATTACCGTGAATTATATGATGGCAAAAGATTCGGTAAAAAAACGCTTTGACCCAAAAGAAAACACAGAAGGAATGTCTTTTACCGAGTTTTCATATCAATTGTTGCAGGGCTACGACTTTTTGCACTTGTACAGAGAAAATGGTTTGACTTTACAAATGGGAGGCTCTGACCAATGGGGAAATATCACCACTGGAACGGAACTGATTAGAAGAATTGCCGGTGGAAAAGCCTACGCAATGACTTGTCCGCTGATTACCAAAGCCGATGGAACAAAATTCGGGAAATCCGAAGGAGGAAATATTTGGCTCGACCCTGAAAAAACTTCGCCGTATAAGTTTTACCAATATTGGCTCAACACTTCCGATACCGATGCCGAAAAGTACATCAAAATCTTTACGATGCTTACGCAAGAAGAGGTTGCCGAACTTACAAAACAACATCAAGAAGCGCCGCATTTGCGTATTTTACAGAAAAAATTGGCCGAAGAAATCACCGTAATGGTACATTCTCGAGAGGATTATGACAACGCTGTAAAGGCTTCGGAAATTCTGTTTGGAAATTCCACTTCCGAGAGTTTGAAAGGACTCAATAGTAAAATGTTTTTAGAAATTTTTGATGGTGTACCACAAAAAGAACTTACCAAAGAGGAAGTTATAGGTGCAAATATTGTGGAGTTACTTGCTGACCAATCAGGCTTTTTGAAATCACGTGGAGAAGCCCGTCGCGACCTTACAGCCAACGCTATTTCGGTTAATAAAGAAAAAGTAACAGAAGGGTTTGTAGCCTCTGAAAACGATTTGATAGACGGAAAATTTATCTTGTTACAAAAAGGCAAAAAAAATTATTTTGTAGTCGTGGTAAAGTAAAAGAAAATTATTCATTTGGAACGACTATTTTGTAGTTTTAAAATCACCGTTAATATAGTCATACTAATTTTTTATTCTAGCATAAGAAATTAATGAGCACAAAATGTATGACTTTTGAAACGAAAAAAGAGGTTTAATGCCTGATGATTAGTATCAAAACTACCAAATAATTTTATGAATATTATGGATTGAAAAATCTAAGAATATGTATTTTATTTTTCCAATATATTTTTGTAACTTTGATGTTCGTAAAATGACAAAAACAACTAAATAACACATACAAAATATGAAAGCATATATTCAAGAATCCTTTGAACAAGCATACGGAAAACCTGCTGACAAAATATTTTTTGCTCCTGCAAGAGTAAATCTGATAGGAGAACACATAGATTACAACGGAGGACTGGTAATGCCCTGTGCTTTAGGAAATGGAACTTATTTAGCAGTACGTAAGACAGAGGATAATATGTTTACTTTCAGGAGTTTGAACTTCCCTGATTCTGTTCATCAGGTTCCTGTAAACACTAAAGGATATACAAAACAAGATTCTCTTTGGATAAACTATCCATTGGGTTGTATTGACTATTTCACTCGTGAGGGGGCTACTCTATCAGGGTTGGAACTTTTGTTTTATGGCAATATTCCCAACGGAGGAGGATTGTCGTCATCTGCATCTATTGAATTGGTAACAACTTTTGCTTTGAACACTTTATTTGACTTAGGGAAAAATCAAGTCGAATTAGTTAAAATATCTCAACAAGTAGAAAATAAATTTGTGGGGGTAAACTGCGGTATTATGGATCAGTTTGCTATTGGTATGGGAAAAGAAGACCATGCTATTATTTTGGATTGTCAGACGTTAGAATATACCTACACACCTTTTGTTTTAAAAGACGATACATTACTGATTATCAATACCAATAAGGAACGTAAATTAGCCGATTCCAAATATAACGAGCGTAGAGCTACCTGTGAAGCAGCTTTAGAAATATTCAATAAAACCGAAAATTTCAAAGATTTGTGTTCTATCCCTGCGGAATATTTTGAAGCTAATAAGCATTTGCTTACTCCTGAAATGCAACAACGAGTGAAGCACGTAATTTATGAAAATTTACGTGTTAAAGCATCTGAAAAAGCATTAAAATTGGGTGATATAGAAAAATTTGGTGAGTTAATGTCAGCTTCACATAAATCACTGATGGAAGACTATGAAGTTACAGGGAAGGAATTGGATACTATCTATTTAGAAAGTGTTAATTTTGAAGGGGTTACAGGAGTTCGTATGACGGGAGCAGGTTTTGGAGGCTGTGCTATTGCGTTGGTAAAAAATGACCGTGTTGATGCTTACAAAAAGCATATTGAAAAAGTATACACCGAAAAAATAGGTTATGCTCCTTCGATTTATGATGTAAGTATTGGAGACGGTACGAGAGAAATATAGATAATGAAATTGTCTTGGTTTCCCTATGACTTACGCCTTCGGCATAGGTTTTCTGTTTCTGGACATTCGCGTAGTACCACACCTGTCGTTCTTACTAAAATAGAATACGATGGGCTGTGTGGGTATGGCGAAGCCTCTTTGCCTCCTTATTTAGGTGAGACAAAAATTTCTGTGATTGATTTCTTGAAAAAAATCGACTTCACAAGCTTTTCTTCTCCTATAGATATAGATGAGATTCTGGACTATGTCGATAGCCTCGCTATGAAGAATACAGCTGCCAAAGCATCTATTGATATTGCGTTGCACGATTTAGTTGGAAAAATCAACAATCAATCTTGGCACGAGTATTATCATTTAGACAAAAACAATATACCTGATACTACATTCACCATAGGCATTGATACTGATACAGTGGTTCGTGAGAAAACCAGGGAAGCTGTGGGACGTTTCAATATATTGAAAATAAAACTTGGAGGGAGGGATGATAAACAAATGTTACGGGCTGTACGTTCTGTAACGGATCTCCCTCTTGCGGTGGATGCCAACCAAGGATGGACAGATGTTTACCAAGCTATGGATACGATTTTCTGGTTACAAGAACAAGGTGTCGTTATGGTAGAACAGCCCATGCAAAAAGATGACTTAGATAATATAGCTCTCTTAACAGAGAGCAGTCCCTTGCCCATTTTCGCCGATGAGTCGGTTCAGCGTTTAGAAGATATTTCACGATTGAAAGGCGTTTTTTCAGGTATAAACATCAAATTGATGAAATGTACAGGAATGCGAGAAGCATGGAAAATGCGTGATTTGGCAAAGTCTCTTGGAATGAAAACAATGATGGGGTGTATGACCGAGACTTCTTGTGCTATTTCAGCTGCGGCACAACTCTGTGCAAATATGGATTTTGCCGACCTTGATGGAGCCTTGCTTATAGCCAACGATTGTTTCGATGGAGCCAAACTTATTAATGGAAAAATTATCCCATTGGATGATTCAGGAATTGGTGTAAAAAGTTTATTATCAAATTTTTAAATACAAAAATGAGGTATTTCATTGAATTTTCATACAATGGAAAAAATTACTTTGGTTGGCAACGTCAGCCTCATTCAGTTAGTGTGCAAGAAATATTAGAAAATAGTCTAAGCACATTACTGAGAACTCCTATTGAAGTAGTGGGGGCAGGACGCACAGATAGTGGTGTACACGCTCACCAAATGTTTGCCCATTTTGACATCGAAAAAGAGCTTGATAATCAATTGATTTACAGGCTTAATGCTTTTCTTCCAAAAGATATAGCCATTCATAAACTTCACCGTGTTACAGATCAAGCACATGCTCGTTTTGACGCTCTAAAACGTACCTATCAATATCATATTTCTATGAAAAAAGATGTGTTTGCCTACGAGTCAAGCATGTATTTGAATCTTCCTTTGGATCTTCCTAAAATGGAAATAGCTACAAAAAAATTATTTGATTATACTGATTTTCAGTGTTTTTCAAAATCCAATACAGATGTGAGAACTTATGATTGTAAAATCTACGATGCTTTTTGGCAACAGCAAGAGCATCATTTAATTTTTACGATTTCCGCAGATCGCTTCTTGCGAAATATGGTTCGAGCTATTGTGGGCACATTGCTGGATGTTGGCTTGGGAAAAATTTCCATTGTCGATTTCGAAAATATTATAAAAAGTAAGAATCGAAGTAAAGCAGGAAAATCTGTTCCTGCTTGTGGATTATTTTTAGTACAAGTGGAATATCCTCAAAGCTGTTTTATATGAAAAAACTTTGTCAAATCTTAAAGATTTGACAAAGTCATGAATCTGTGTTATAGATATTACTGAATATTAAATTGTTTAATTATTACCAATTCTAAAATATCTGAATTTGGTTTCTCAAAATATCATCAAAGGTTTCAGCCTGTCTGATGAGTTTTGCCTTTCCGTCGTGCCATAGAACTTCAGCGGGTTTCAAACGCGAATTATAGTTGCTTGACATCGAAAAACAGTATGCTCCTGCATTTCTGAAACAAAGAATATCTCCTTCGGAAATTTCAGCTATTTGTCGGTTAGAGGCAAAAGTATCTGTTTCACAGATATAACCTACCACCGAATAAAAACGTTTTTTTCCATTAGGGTTGGAAATATTTTCAATTTGATGAGTTGCTCCATAGAGCATCGGTCGAATCAGATGATTGAATCCTGTATCCACTCCAGCAAATACCGTTGAAGTAGTCTGCTTCACAACATTTACTTTTGCAAGAAAAAATCCTGCCTCACTGACTAAAAACTTTCCTGGCTCAAAAGCTAAAGCTAAATCTTTGCCATATTCTTTGCAAAATGCTAAAAATCTGCTTGAAAGTCGTTCGCCTAATTCTTCAATATTAGTTTGAATATCCCCCTCTTTATAAGGGACTTTAAATCCACTGCCAAAATCAAGAAATTCCAATCCTTCAAAATGTTTTGCTGTTTCAAAGAGAATTTCAGCAGCATACAGAAATACATCAATATCCAAAATATCACTTCCAGTATGCATGTGAATTCCATTAATTTGCATTTTGGTATTTTCAACAATACGCAGAATATGAGGTATTTGATGAATACTGATGCCAAATTTACTATCAATATGTCCGACTGAAATATTAGAATTTCCACCTGCCATTACATGCGGATTGATACGAATGCAGATAGGAATTTGTGGATATTTACTTCCAAATTGCTCTAAAATAGATAAATTATCAATATTGATTTGCACACCCAAAGCAGTGGCTTCTTCAATTTCCTCCAATGAAACTCCATTGGGAGTGAAAATTATTTGTTCAGGTGAAAAACCTGCTAATAAACCTAATTGTACTTCCTGAATGGAGACTGTATCCAATCCACTTCCTAAATTACGAAGCAGTCTCAAAACAGAAATATTAGAAAGAGCTTTAACTGCATAGTTCACTCTGAGGTTTGGAATAGTATTGAAAGCTGACGTAAGTCTTTGATATTGAGAAGTTATTTTCGTAGCGTCATACACGTACACTGGATTACCAAATTCATTAGCTATGGAAAGTAGGTCTGTTGTATTCATAATAGTTCTATTTTGAAATGCAAAAATACTATTTCTTTTTAACTACAAAATTTTTATGAAACAAAAAGTCAAAATACACACAAAAAGTTACAAATAAAACTTTCAAAGATGTGATTAATAAAGTATAAATCAAATTTTGCCATTAATCATTTCTTATTTCATTTTTAATAATGTGGTTATATACACTAAACAGACCTTTTCCATTCTATTTTGTATAAAATAAGAGTCATAATAAAACTATTTTCATCATGACTCTCACAAGCTTATATATAAGGTTTTTAAAATCTATCTTAAACTACATTTTCATTCCTAAAATTTAATAATGGAAAAATGTACTTTATCACAAAGGGCAAGATAAATCAAAATAAAAAATTTTATTGTAAGTATTTTACCAATTCAGTAATAAGCAGATTACTGCTGTGGAAACCTTCACCACGCCAAACTAATTCACGTTGATTGAATATGACAATCGTTGGTAATCCGTTGATTTTTAAAGCCTTTGTCAATTCTTTGTTTTTATCAACATCAATTTTAACAACTTTGACTTTATTTCCAAGTTGGGTAACTATTTCTTTCAGTACGCCATTCATCTGCACAGAAGTTTCATGCCAATCAGCATAAAAACAGAACAAAACAGGTACGTTAACATCTACTATATTTCCGAATTTATCCATTAATATGTTTATTAATTATGTGTTTGTATTATAAAAGGCTAAATTTTTGAATTAAAGTTATTTATTTTTAGTTGCCTTCGTTGTTGTGACTTTTTTAGTTGTGGTTTTCTTCTCAGTCTTTGCTTTTGCTGGAGTCTTTTTTGTTTTAGCATCTAACAAAGCGTTTGCCTGTTCTAATGTAAAATTTGCCACATCCGTTTCTTTCGGTAGTTCAATTTTGGTTTTACCTTTGATGAGATTGTAGCGTCCCCAACGAGCTTTTTCCAAACGAACGTCATCCCATTCTTTTACAACTTTCTCGGATTCTTTCTGTAATTTGGCTTCTATCAGCTCTTCGGCATCATTCTGTGAAAGATTGTTGAAATCATATTTCTTACTTACATTAATAAACATATCATTCCATTTAATGTAAGGACCAAATCGACCTACGCCTTTGCTCACTCCCTTACCTTCATACATCGCAAAAGGAGCATCTGCTTTGTTTTTTTTCTCAATGACTTCCTTGGCTCTATCAAGGGTGACGCTGAATACGTCTTCGCCTCGGTCTAATGAAATGAACGTATCTCCATGACGCACATACGGGCCAAAACGTCCGATATTCACATCTACCTCTTTTCCATCAACAATCCCTAATTTACGAGGCAATTCAAATAATTGTAAGGCTTCTTCAAAAGTAATTGTTTCAATTGACATTCCCGAATGAAGACTCGCAAACAATGGTTTTTCTTCATCTTCACTTGTTCCAATTTGTGCCATTGCCCCGAAACGTCCCAGACGCACACTGAGCGGACGACCCGATTTTGGATCAATTCCTAATACACGTTCACCCGTCTCTCTACCTGCGTTTTTTTCTACATCTTCCACTACGGGATGAAAATGGGAATAGAAATTTTGTAGCATTTCTGTCCAATTTTCGGTTCCCTCTGCAATATGGTCAAAACTTCCCTCAACTGTAGCTGTGAAATTGTAATCCATAATCGTTTCGAAGTTGGATACTAAGAAATCATTTACGACCATGCCAATGTCTGTAGGAACTAATTTTCCTTTGTCCGCACCCACTTTTTCGGAAAGTGTTTTTTGTTTTACGATTCCATTGCTTAATCTAAGTTGCTGATAGTTACGCTCTTCTCCTTCAAAATTGCTACGTTCTACATAACCGCGATTTTGAATAGTTGAGATGGTTGGAGCGTAAGTGGAAGGACGGCCGATACCTAACTCTTCCAATTTTTTGACTAATGAAGCTTCTGTATACCGTGCTTGTGGACGTGTAAAACGTTGTGTAGCAATGATATCATTATTTTTGACGCTTTCTCCCGTTTTTAGTATAGGCAATATACCTTCTTGTTCTTCCTCCTCTTCATCGGTACTTTCTAAGTAAACTTTCAGAAAACCGTCAAATTTGATCATTTCTCCATGAGCAGCAAACAAATCCTTATGTTTATCAGCTTCGATCTTTACATTTGTTCTTTCTAATTGGGCATCAGCCATTTGAGATGCGATAGTACGTTTCCAAATCAATTCATAGAGTCGAGCTTGGTCGCTTTCAGCGGGAATATTTGTACGCATCATGTCCGTTGGACGAATCGCTTCGTGTGCTTCTTGAGCTCCCTTGGCTTTGGTCGCAAAGTTTCGCACTTGACTATACTTAGTACCATAAAGTTGATGTATGGCATTCTGAGCTGTCGATAGAGCTTCTTGGGAAAGATTAGTACTATCCGTACGCATGTAAGTGATAAATCCAGATTCATACAACCGTTGAGCTACGGTCATCGTTTTACTCACCGAAAAGTAAAGTTTTCGTGAGGCTTCTTGTTGTAATGTTGAAGTCGTAAATGGCGGAGCTGGTGATTTTTTAGCTGGTTTAGTTTCTAATGAAGCTATTTTGAATGTGGCTTCTATATTTTTTTCTAAAAAAGCCTTTGCTTCTTCGAGAGTGTCGAACGATTTGGATAAAGTAGCTTTGAAAGTTTTCCCTTCAGAATTAGCGAATTCAGCAGTGATTTTATAGGATGAATGTGTTTTAAACTCTTGGATCTCACGCTCTCTTTCCACGATAAGCCGCACCGAAACGGATTGTACACGCCCTGCAGAAAGCCCACTTTTTACCTTTTTCCAAAGCACCGGAGAAAGTTCATAGCCTACAAGCCGATCTAACACACGACGAGCTTGTTGTGCATTAACCAAATTATAATCAATACTTCGTGGATTTTGTATTGCTTTTTCAATAGCTGTTTTTGTGATTGAGTTAAAAACGATACGTTTTGTCTTTTCAGGATTTAATTTCAAAGTTTCTGCTAAATGCCATGAAATAGCTTCTCCTTCGCGATCTTCATCACTTGCTAACCAAACCGTTTCAGCTTTTTGTGTGAGTGCTTTTAATTCTTTTACTACCTCCTTTTTATCGTTGGAAACAAGATATTTAGGTTTAAATCCGTTTTCAATATCCACCCCAATTTCTTTAGATGGCAAATCAACAATATGCCCGTAGCTTGATACCACTTTAAAATCCTTGCCTAAGAACTTTTCAATAGTTTTTGCCTTTGCAGGCGACTCAACAATCACTATATTTTTAGCCATACTACTAACTTTTGGTCGCAAAAATATAAAATTAAATTATAATATATGGTGTAAGAAGGAAAATATTTTTTATTTAAAGACGTACAGTTACATTAGAACATACCGTAAATAGAGTAGGCAGGAAAAATCAACTTCTGAAGACTATTTTTTTAACAACTTCTTTGCCTATCTCTTCATTAATACTTCTGACAATAGTTTCTTTTCCGTACGTAAGTTCCTCACTAAGAGCAGGAGAAGATAATTCAATGTACAACACATCTCCCTTCAGCTCTACGGATTTGGTGTATTTGGCAATACTAATCCCCATTATCCGAGCCCATATCTCCTGCACTTCTACTTTATGGAGTCCATATTCCAATTTATTTTGTTGTATAATCTGTTTGATAACAGAAGATAGTACCTTTGTATTTCCTTCCATAATAAGTTTAATATTCTCGAAGAAACTTAATTTGTTGAATCACAAATAGGTTAAAAAACCGTATAGTCAATCAATTTCAATAAGTTGAGATATTTTGAAGATTTTAAATATTTTTTATCGTTATAATATGCAAAAACAACGGTTTTATCTTTTATAGTTTCAATAACATCTTTATAGATATGCTCAGGCAGAACAGGGCATCCTAAACTACGTCCCAAACGACCGTTACGTCTGATATAATCTTCACTAACATAATCGGCTGTATGGATAACCACTCCGCGTGTCGCCACATTGCTATTATATCCCTTTTCATCACCGTGCAAACGAAGACTGAACCCTTTACTTCCCATGTAGGTACTGCCGGTTATAAAAAAACCTATACTACTTTTATTAGATTCCTTAGTATTTGAAAATGAGGTAGATAGTTTATCTCCGCTTTTTTTTCCGTGCGAGACATATGTATGAAAAATGATTTGTTTTTCTTCCAAATCAATGGTATAAAAACGCTTAGTGTTACTATCTTTTGAAAAATCAATAATAGAAAGAATTTCCTTTTCGTTCAAGCGTTGTTGATTTTTAAGTGATTGATAGCCAATGTAGGCATAACGAAAAGCCTCATAATTCAGGTCATAATACTCCCCCTCCAATTCATCGTACAACTCCTTGATATTGTTTTCCATTTTTTTTAGAGCTAAGGAAACATATTCTTTGGAGCGAATAGAATCTGTAACGGATACCGTGTGATTGTTTTCTGCATTGACAGATTGTAACGAGAAAAACAAAACGAAAGCATAAAAAACATGACGAATTCTTTTCATATCGAATGTTAGATAAAAATTAGTTATTAGATAATAATATGTATTGCTATAAGATACTGCAAAGTTATTTTTATCTATTCGAAAAAGCAACTTTTAGTTCTTTAAATAATGTTAATTAACATTTATCATCGTGTTTTTAAAGGTGTTCATAGCTAAATATAGAGTCCTTTGCAATACCCTCCATTTCCTTTTTCTAACTGGTTTTAAATAATCTTTGAACCGATTTTTTAGAAAATCACATATTTAAAAACAGAAAATAGGTGATTTTCATCGTCTTTTCTCCCTTTTTTGGATCAATTTTAGTCAAAATCTCCCTTTTTTGAGCCTTTTTTTCATTAAAAGACAGGAAGTATCTCCATCTTCGGACTTCGCTTCAGATTGTAGGCAATGGCTTCCAAAATATGTTGCGTGTGTACTTTTGCTAAGCCTTTGAGCCGTGTGACGCCCACACCAAACCATCGCTTTTGACTCCCAAAAGTACGCTCTACTACCCAAAGCGTCTTAGAAATCAGTTTGTTAAACGCTTTCTCCCATTTACTCAATTGAAACTTGATAAATTCGGTGTCTTTGAACTAATTCAATGTTTCGGTTTTTATATTTGAAAAAAAATTGCGTTATTTGCAAAAAACTAATTAGAAAACACACTTATGACATTAATTCGAGAAAAATTAGTACTGCCAAATGATGGAAAAAAATTGTTGCTACACTCTTGTTGTGCACCTTGTTCAGGCGAGGTGATGGAAGCGATTCAGGCTTCGGGCATTGATTTCACAATTTTTTTCTACAATCCAAACATACATCCATTGAAAGAATATGAACTTCGTAAGGAAGAAAATATTCGATTTGCTGAACAATGCAATATTCCAATCATTGACGCTGATTATGACGTGGACAATTGGTATGAACGAGCCAAGGGTATGGAAATGGAACCAGAACGAGGTATCCGTTGTACGATGTGTTTTGATATGCGTTTTGAACGCACCGCACTCTATGCTTACGAAAACGGATTTGATGTGATTAGCAGTTCATTAGGGATTTCACGATGGAAAAACTTTGATCAAATCAATGATTGTGGTGAACGTGCAGCTGCCAAATACGACGGTATTACGTATTGGACATACAATTGGCGGAAAAAAGGTGGTTCGGCTCGTATGTTAGAAATCAGCAAACGTGAAAAATTCTATATGCAGGAGTACTGTGGATGTGCCTATTCACTACGTGATACCAATAAATGGCGTATTGAAAACGGAAGGGAACGTATCAAAATTGGAGTCAAATATTACGGAAACGAAGAACAAAATAGCTAAAATGATTATTACCCCAGAAGAATTCTCCAACGGAAAAATATTACTGATAGACAAACCTTTACATTGGTCATCGTTCCAAGCTATTAATAAGATAAAGTGGTCTATAATCAAAAATTACAAACTCAAAAAGATTAAAATTGGACACGCAGGGACGCTCGACCCACTTGCTTCGGGTTTATTGATTGTGTGTACAGGAAAATTCACCAAAAAAATTACTGAGTTTCAAGAAGCTACAAAAACATATACGGGTACTATTCGGCTTGGAGCGACCACACCTTCTTTTGATATGGAAACGGAAATCGATCAAACTTTTTCCATAGAACACATTACTCCCGAGCTAATTGAAAAAACTCGTCAACAATTTGTAGGAGAAATTGTTCAGTATCCGCCTATGTTTTCAGCCCTTAAAAAAAAAGGAAAACGACTTTATGAATTTGCACGTGAAGGAGATGAAACTATTGAAATCCCTTCACGAACGGTTTCTATTGAGCAATTCAACTTAGATACAAGTGAATTTCCAAATATTCATTTTGAAGTAATATGCGGTAAAGGAACGTACATCCGTTCCTTGGCTAATGATTTTGGGAAAGCCTTACAGTGTGGCGGATACTTAACTGCCTTACGACGTACAAAAATTGGAGAATTTTCCGTCGATGAAGCCATTTCTCCCGATGAGTTTGTAATAAATCATATATTAAAATCAACAAAATAGGGATAAATTATAAAATCTTTGCTAACCATCATGAAATACAGCACCCAATAAAACTTCAGCTGAGATGTTTAATTAGTCAAAGCATTGACAATCAATATTCTATTGTTTTATTGGGTATAGTATTAAATTTCTACAATGTCTCAGCGGATTTTAAAACAGCTTGTTTTAATCCTTCTTTATATTGTAAAATTTTTTCTAAAGTTTGTGGGTGTTGAGCAGCAATAATCTGAGCAGCCAAAATACCTGCATTTTTCCCCCCATTCAATGCAACAGTAGCTACAGGAACTCCTCCTGGCATTTGCAAAATAGAGAGAACTGAATCCCAACCATCAATGGAATTACTGCTTTTTACAGGCACCCCAATCACGGGTAAAGGTGACATGGAAGCTACCATTCCCGGAAGATGTGCTGCTCCTCCTGCCCCTGCAATGATTACATTTATACCTCGTTTATGGGCGTTCATACTAAAATCCATTAATTTCTCAGGAGTTCTGTGCGCCGAAACAATATCAACTACAGTTTCAATACCAAATTCTTTTAAAATATCGACTGCTTCCTGCATCACAGGTAAGTCGCTTTTACTTCCCATAACAATTGCTACTTTCATATTTTGATTCTTGTATATTTAGTTTCATTTATTTTTATTTTGTAAGTTTTTATACATACATCGTACGTTTAACAAAACCACGTATCTAAACCCTGAATTTGACTAAATCAAGTCTGCTAATTTCTGGGTCAATTTTTTTCGATGATATGGAGCTAAACCTATCGGAGTAGTTTTCAAACTCCTAATTTTGAATAATTGATACCATTCCCAAATAGTTGCTTTTAATTGCTGATGTTCGTCATATGAAAAAGACTTTCCTGTATTAGTTTCCCGAATGATTTGAACAGCATCCCAACCTTTTGGGCCTATGGCTAAAATGGGTCGACCCGATACCATATACTCAAACAATTTCCCAGGAATGATACTTTCTGTTTCTTTGCTATCGATTTCGATAAGCAATAAAATTTGGGAAGAACGTTGTAATTCAATAGCTTCATTATGAGTAATATAACCTCTGTTTATTACATATCTTCCCAAACCAAAAGCACGAATTTCTTGTTCAACGTCTTCACTAAATTTTCCTGCAAAGCACAGTTGAAAGTCATTAGCAAATTCCTCATTTTCAGTTACTAGTTCTGAAAATACTTGCCATAACATTTTTGGATTTCGGTCGGAAAGTAACGACCCTATATGCGATACTAAAAATTTCTCTGAAAGAGATATTTTTTGAATGTTCATGTCATCATATCCATTAGTAATTACATGAATAGGTCGCTTTGTAAGTTCTGAAAATTCTTTCTGAGTTTTGAAACTCGTAACGAGAATCGTATCAGCAGTATTCAAGATCGTTTTTTCCCAATATTTTTGCTTTGAATCTGCCCATTTTGTTAATCGCAAATCTTTATAGTAACCTATAGTTGTCCATGGATCCCTGAAATCACTAATCCATTTCAAATCTGGATATTTTTTTTTCAATTTATATCCTATAAGGTGAATACTATGAGGAGGAGATGTTGTTATAATAGTCTGAATATCATTTTTTTCAATAAAATCTGATAAAAAAGCAACAGAAGGCTTTACCCAAAATTTACGCGCATCAGGAATAAAAAGATTACCTCGGAGCCAAAGCATCATTTTCTCTACAAAAGATATTTTTTTTCGGGGAATGATACCAGCACTCATTTTTTTAGTTTTATTTTTTGAAAAGAATGAAGCCAAACCATAAGGTTCCCAAATAGGATGCTTAATAATTTGAATATCAGAAGGAACATCTTCACCAATTTTCTCATCCACAATTGGATAGCTTGGATTTTCAGGTGTATAAACAATCGGTTCAACTCCAAAATTTCGGAGATATTTCACAAACGTAAGCCAACGCTGTACGCCGGGGCCTCCCGCAGGTTTCCAATAGTATGTGATGATTAGTACTTTTTTCATTTTTAACCTAACACTACGTCCAACACCATCATGACAATAAACCCTCCTAAAAAACCGACGGTTGGTACATCTGTATTTTTATTCTGCTGTGATTCAGGAATAACTTCTTCAACAACTACATAAATCATGGCACCAGCAGCAAAAGCCAAGGCATAGGGCAAAATAGGAGTAAAAAACATTACAGCCACAGCCCCTAAAACTCCCGCAATTGGCTCAACCACAGCTGATAACTGCCCATAAAAAAAACTTTTCCTACGACTTAACCCCATACGACGTAAAGGCATTGAAACTGCAATCCCCTCAGGAAAATTTTGTAGACCAATTCCTATTGCCAAAGTAATAGCCCCCGCAATGGATGCCTCAGGAATATTTGCTGCTACACCACCAAAAAGCACCCCTACTGCCAATCCTTCAGGAATGTTGTGTAAAGTGATTGCTAAAATCAGCAAAGTTGTTTTCTGCCAAGGCGATTTAACACCTTCTGTTTGTTTGAAATTGGCGTGAAAATGCGGTAAAAGTCTATCTAATAAAAACAAAAAGAATGCACCTAACAAAAAACCAACCGTAGCCGGAATTATTTTTATAAAACCTTCTCCTTCAGACATTTCAATAGCAGGAATTAGTAAACTCCATATACTGGCAGCAACCATCACTCCCCCCGTGAAACCTAACATTCCATCAAGAACGATTTTATTTGCCTTGTTGAAAAAAAATACTACCGATGCACCTAATGCCGTCACCAACCACGTAAAAAGTGTAGCATAAAAAGCGGCTAAAATAGGATCTATATTTTCTAAATAAGTTACTAAGGTACTGTACATTTTAAAAAAAATTGTTTTACCGAGTGCAAAGGTATAACATTTTTTAGATTAAACTAAAAAATATTTATGTTTTTACAAAACACAGATTCTCCTCAAATCAAAGCTCAATTTTTTTATGTTAGAAATTTATATATTGTCTCATATGATTATTTAACAGAGAAAAAACATTTCCTTGAAGAAGCTGTCTGAAAAGGTCTATTTTAACAAAATTAGATTCATAAAAACATTGATTATGAAAGTCTTATTTTTTGAATTGCCAAAATTATACTTTTCAGACAACTTTTTTTCTCATGGATTTTTCTTTCGCAGACTTTGGATACACTCTTTCTAAAAAGAGAGAAAAGGCATGTCAAAAATTGCACTTACTAATCGAACTTAAGATAGAAAAGTAAACCCAATCCTCCATCAACGATGAAAAGAAATTCTGCAGAACCTTGAGATTTATAACAATTCTGTTTCTATTGCTTGGATATATTAGATTTCTTATAACTTAACAAAGCATTAGTGTAAAATATTTTTATTTTATAATATTCTGAATATCAGCAATTATACGATTTGCTAGAGCATCAGCTTCTTCAAAACTTTTAGCTTCGGTATAAATACGAATAATTGGCTCTGTATTTGATTTTCGTAAGTGAGCCCAACTTTCAGCAAAATCAATCTTCACTCCATCAATCGTATTCACGTTTTCGTGAGCATATTTTTGAGCCATTTTTGTCAAAATCATATCAACATTTACCTCAGGCGTAAGTTCGATTTTGTTTTTACTCATGAAATACGCTGGATAGCTTTCTCGTAATTCTTTTACGGATGTTATATTTCTAGTAGCTAATAAAGAGAGAAATAAAGCTACCCCAACCAAAGCATCTCGCCCGTAATGTAGCTCAGGGTAGATAATTCCTCCATTACCTTCTCCACCTATGATAACGTTGTTTTTCTTCATCATTTCTACTACATTTACCTCACCGACTGCCGAAGCAAAATAGTTAGCTCCGTATTTTTCTGTAATGTCACGCAAGGCTCTTGATGATGAAAGATTCGAAGCCGTGTTTCCTGGTGTTTTGCTTAGTACATAATCCGCACATGCCACCAAGGTGTATTCCTCGCCGAACATTTCTCCATCCTCACAGATGAGTGCCAATCTGTCTACATCAGGATCAACAACAATACCGAAATGAGCTTTTTCAGCTATCACTTTGGCAGAAATATCTCCCAAATGCTCTTTCAAAGGCTCAGGATTGTGAGGAAAATGACCGTTTGGTTCGCAGTAAAGCTTTACTACTTCCACTCCCAATTTCTCCAAAAGCCGAGGAATAGCTATACCTCCTGTTGAATTTACCGCATCGACTACTACTTTAAATTTCTTACTTTTAATGGCGGAAACATCTACAAGTTTTAGGTTTAAAACTGATTCTATATGTTTATCTATGTAAGTGTCATTTTTGGTTATTTTACCCAAATCATCAACTTGAGAGAATGTAAAATCACTTTTTTCGGCAATTTTCAAGATTTCTTCACCGTCTTTGCCATTTAAAAATTCACCTTTGCTATTGAGGAGTTTCAGGGCATTCCATTGCTTAGGGTTGTGACTTGCCGTAAGTATAATCCCTCCATCAGCGTTTTCCATCGGTACAGCAACCTCTACAGTAGGAGTAGTACTCAATCCTGTGTCGATTACCTCAATACCTAAACCTACTAAGGTGTACGCTACTAAATTCTGAATCATTTCTCCTGAAATACGTGCATCGCGCCCTAATACTACACGGATATTTTCTTTATTAAGAGTCGTTTTTAGCCATGTTCCGTAGGCAGCAGCAAATTTCACTGCATCAATTGGAGTTAAATTGTCTTCGGGCTTACCTCCAATGGTACCTCGAATCCCTGAAATTGATTTAATTAAAGTCATAATAAATATCTTTTATTCTATATCTGATTATTTGTTTACTTTTTCTTATCCAAAAAACGAATACTAACTTGGTCAAGATAATCTATCCCAAGCAATGAGGAAGCCCCTCCAACAGTATGTAAATTACTTTTGTATACACTAACTTGCAGATAATCAAGACTGTTAAACAAAATTAATCGCTCTCCATCGGGTATGGCTCTGCGTTGCTTAGGTATCGAAAAATCAATAATATCGCTGTAATTTTCATGTATCTTAGTAAAAGAATACATGTTGAAAATGACCTCAAAAGGACGTCCTTGTCCCACCTCGTGGAATAAAGACTTTGGAATATTACTCACTGCATTACCGTAGTGGTCAATATAAATCACGGTTCCTGTAATAAATGTTTTGTTATCGGACACTTCTGGCTTAAAATAAGTCATTTCAAAACATTTTTCAATTCGATTTCCCAGAACTTGTAACGGAATTCCTTCCAACAAATCTTTAGCTACTTTCGGAAAGAAATGCAATACAGGAAATTGATTTTTGGTAGTTGTATTAAATAATTCATACACTTCCACATCCGACTCATTTTCTGAAAGCAAATGAAAAATTCCATTGTCAGCACCAATGAAATAATGACCTCTTAACTTCATTATCAAATGCTTACGCTCTGGTGTAGCTTCAGCATCTACTCCAATAATATGAACACTTCCTTTTGGAAAATGATGGTAGGCATTTTTGAGTATGTAATGAGTTTGCATCACATCGAACGGAGCTATAAGATGGGAAATATCAACCACAGCCACATTCGGAATTTCGGTATAAATCTTTCCTTTAACGGCTGCAACTGCGTAGTCTCGTTCTCCAAAGTCTGTTGTTAATGTAATGATTCTCAATGTGTTTATGATTAATTTTTCTTTAGTAAAAGCAATATTGGTAAACAACCCACAAATCTACTAAAAAAACGGAAATCACACGATTTTTTTTATTAAATTTATCAACTAAAACCAATATCCTATGTTAAGTAGCCAAATTGGTTTTTTAAGTTCAGGCGAATAGGTAAACTTCAATTCGATGGGCCCCAACACACTCTGCAAGCTATAACCAATCCCATAGCCTGAAAAATCAGGAGAAGTTTGCCAATTTAAACTTTGGAATAGCTCATTATCTACTTTAGCGACATTTCCGTGTAACAGAATGTGATGTTTTCTGTAATGGTTAATGTCTAAGGTAATATCTGTTTTTAGAAAATTTTTTCCTCCAAAGCTCAAAAAGTCATATCCATAGAAAGGAATATAATTATTTGATGCATTTTTATTGTAGCCTCCAAAGAAATAATCTAACGTGTGAATTCCTTCGGCGTTCCCCAAAGTGAATCCTCCATCGAAAGCCAATTTTGCTGAAAGCCTAGGAAATAAAGGTATTGCAAATGATAAACTTGCTTTAGTCATTGAAAATTGATTGAATTTCTCTGGAGTTTTTCCTAATAAATAAAGATGAAACATAGCGTCAAAATAGACCCCCCTACGTGGAAAAAAACTATTGTCGAAAGAATCGTACTTTATGTAGCTATAAGCACTTCCAAAGTTTGATTTTTCTTTGTAGAGGGGTGTGAAATCTTCTGTGAAGAACACTTGTTCTGTTTTAAAACTTATATCTCTGTTTTCAATACCAATACCCGCTACAAACCCATTTCCTAATAACGTTTGAAAATAAAACTGATTTACCCAATCATAAGCATCCAAATGTAAACGGTTAAGCTTAGACCCTTCAATACTGTATTTTGAGATTCTGTCGGGGTGTATTTTTCTATAAAATTGATTGAATTTAGAACGAAATCCGTAACTAGTGTAATATCCTTTATCTACAAAATAATCAAATTGATACCTGAAATTATCCCCTAAAACCACATCTACGGAGAAAAAATCGTCGATTTGAAATAAATAGTGTTTGGTATAATTCATTATGAAACCTGTTTTGAATAAATTATCATAATGTAATCCAAACTTGACGAAAGTGCGTTCAGGATTTTCTCGCAATAAGAAATCAATATGATCTCCTTCATCGGTATAACGAATTTGGTGATGTACCGTATGAAACTTATTGGTAGCCATTAAGTTATCTATTCCTTCATTCAAATCTTGAAACGAGATTTTTCGCTCTAATTCTTTCAGATAAAGTTTTCCTCGCAAATAGCTACGAGAATAATGCTCATTACCGTGAAAATGAACTGCTTTAACATATATAGAATCTATTTTTTTTATTTTTTCAGGAGTTCGTTTCTCCTTTTGTTGGGAAGCTATTTCTCTAAGTTTTTCTATTTGGTCAAACCCAGCTTTCTCTCCTCGTTTGATGATTGCACTACCTCTGTCAAAGGATATGACATTAAATCCAACAATATTTGGTTTTATGTAAACATCTGTCTTTGCTATTTTTTCGGGCATACTCCCATACATTGCAAAAGCATTGACCTGTGATAATACACCAAAAGCGGAATTAATTTCCTCTCGTGTTTGAAACGGACTTTGCACATCAACTCCAATGATGATATCCATTCCCTTTGCTTTTACTTCATCTATGGGATAATTGTTTAATGCTCCGCCATCTGTCAATAAATCTCCATCAATCTCAACTAAATCAAACAATGAAGGAAACGCACCACTTGCCATAATAGCTTTAGGCAAAAAACCACTTTCCAAAACTACTTGTTTTCCCTTTTCAATATCGGTAGCAATGCACAAAAAAGGAATTGATAGTTTTGAAAAATCAAACGTATCTCCAATTGGATATAAGAGTTTAACAAACTCATTATAAATATTTTGACCTTTTGATACTGAACGTGGAATCCCAATTTTTAAATTATTAAAAGGTAGTGCCAAAGCATACCTGTCATAAATAAAACGTTCATGCAACGATTTGGCTCGGCGTGATGTTTTATCATAAATCAATTTATCGAAATCTAAACGATGAAAGATAGAATCCAATTCATTTGCTGAATATCCTGTAGCATACATAGCCCCCACTATTGCTCCCATACTTGTTCCTCCGATGTAATCAATGCGAACTCCAGCTTCTTCAATAGCTTTCAAAACACCAATATGAGCCAATCCTTTCGCTCCTCCCCCACTCAACACTAAACCTACTTTAAGGTCTTTATCCGTTTTTTTTTCTTGTGAAAAAAGTACGTTGACTATACAACATATAAGTAATACGTATATTTTATATCTCATTTTACTTCTATTCAATTTTTATTGCACTTCCGAATTTAGGAAGGCACTCAACGGCAAATTTACGATAAAAATCAATACTAAACTAAAATATAGAATTAATTTTCATAAAAGCACAATCTATTGTTAATAAGCATATTAACCTATCAATAAATAAAAAAAAACAAAAAAAACATCATTAATACAATAAAAATACGTAACTTCGTAACTTGATTGATAATAGATATTTTTGACAAATAAATATTTTTAAAGATGAGTAAATACGATATTATTGTATTGGGAAGTGGGCCTGGTGGTTACGTAACCGCAATCCGTGCTTCTCAGTTAGGTTTCAAAACCGCTGTTATTGAGAAAGAAAATTTGGGAGGTGTATGTTTGAACTGGGGATGTATCCCAACAAAAGCCTTATTAAAATCAGCTCAGGTATTTGAATATCTGAAACATGCTTCTGACTACGGACTTTCGGTTAAGGAGTTCGATAAAGATTTCTCAGCAGTGGTACAACGAAGTCGTAATGTAGCTGATGGAATGAGCAAAGGGGTTCAATTCTTGATGAAAAAGAACAAGATTGACGTCATCGAAGGATATGGAAAAGTGAAGCCAGGTAAAAAAGTGGAAGTAAAGGACAAGGATGGTAAAATAACTGAATACAGTGCTGACCATATTATCATTGCTACCGGAGCTCGTTCGCGTGAATTACCAGCTCTTCCACAAGATGGTAAAAAAGTGATTGGATATCGCCAAGCTTTGACTTTACCTGCTCAACCTAAAAAAATGATTGTTGTAGGAAGTGGTGCTATAGGAATTGAATTTGCATATTTCTATAACTCAATGGGGACTGAAGTTACTATTGTGGAATTCATGCCAAACATCGTTCCTGTGGAAGATGAAGAGGTGTCAAAACAATTAGAACGTAGCTTCAAAAAATTAGGAATTAAAATATTGACATCTGCTGAAGTTACCAAAGTAGATACCTCAGGTGAAGGAGTGAAAGCTCATGTAAAAACAAGTAAGGGAGAAGAAGTACTTGAGGCTGATGTAGTACTTTCAGCCGTTGGAATCAAAACCAACATCGAAAATATCGGTTTGGAGGATGTAGGAATCGCTACGGACCGCGATAAAATTTTGGTTGACAAATACTACCAAACCAATGTTCCAGGATACTATGCCATTGGAGATGTAGTTCCAGGACAAGCCTTGGCTCACGTGGCTTCGGCGGAAGGAATTTTATGCGTTGAGAAAATTAAAGGTCTTCACGTAGAGCCAATTGACTATGGCAACGTTCCGGGATGTACATACTGTACCCCAGAAATTGCTTCAGTAGGACTTACTGAAAAACAAGCCCGTGAGAAAGGTTATGACATAAAAGTAGGAAAATTCCCATTCTCAGCATCAGGAAAAGCAAAAGCCGGAGGAAATTCAGATGGTTTTGTAAAAGTAATTTTCGATGCGAAATATGGGGAATGGTTGGGTTGTCATATGATTGGAGCAGGTGTTACTGATATGATTGCAGAAGCAGTCGTGGCTCGTAAATTGGAAACCACCGGACACGAAGTGCTAAAAGCAATTCACCCGCACCCGACGATGAGTGAAGCTGTTATGGAGGCCGTAGCAGCTGCTTATGACGAGGTAATACACATCTAATAATCAAATAATTTTACTATATAAAACTTCGATTATCTAATTTTTGGAAAATATCCAAATAGGAAAATCGAAGTTTTTTGCAATATAATAAAATTACAGTATCAACCATCTATATTTCAGCTTAATACAACTGTTATACACTACATCTATAACCTAATTTTGAATCCTAAACCTATCAAAACATCTACTCTGAAATAAAGATTTTACTCCGAAAGCATTTCAAAAAACTTCTTTTGCAAATCAGATTTAATGGTGTATCTTTGCCGTTTTCAACTCAATAATCATGCTTTCAGTAAACGGATTAGCCGTAGAATTTGGCGGCACTACACTTTTTTCGGATGTATCTTTTGTTATCAATCCAAAGGACAGAATAGCCCTTATGGGAAAAAATGGGGCAGGAAAATCGACACTACTCAAAATACTGGCTGGTGTGCGTGAACCTTCAAGAGGAGGAGTATCGTATCCCAAAGATTTCACCATTGCCTACCTGCCACAACACTTGATGACCAATGATGGTCGTACCGTATTTGAAGAAACTGCTCAAGCATTTGCTCATCTGCACGAAATGGAAAAACGTATTGAAGAACTCAATAACGAGCTTACGATTCGCACAGATTATGAGTCCGACGAGTATATGAAACTTATTGAAGAAGTATCGGCTTTGAGCGAAAAGTTTTATAGCATTGAGGATACAAATTTCGAAGCTGACATCGAAAAAACACTGCTTGGACTGGGTTTTACACGTGAAGATTTTCAACGTAAAACAGAAGAGTTTAGTGGTGGATGGCGCATGCGTATTGAATTGGCTAAATTACTTTTGCAAAATCCCGATGTATTACTTTTAGATGAACCTACCAACCACCTAGATATTGATTCTATCGAATGGTTCGAGGATTTCTTAATAAACAGTGCCAAAGCGGTAGTGTTAATTTCACACGACCGAGCTTTTGTGGATAACATTACTAATCGGACTATAGAAGTTACGATGGGACGTATTTATGACTACAAAGCTAAATATTCTCACTATTTAGAACTCCGCAAAGAACGCAGAGCTCAACAGCAGAAACAATTTGAAGATCAACAAAAAATGATTGCTGAAACCAAGGAGTTTATCGAACGTTTCAAAGGTACGTATTCCAAAACCCTACAAGTGCAATCACGCGTAAAAATGCTGGAAAAACTAGAAATCATTGAAGTTGATGAAGAAGATACATCAGCTCTTAGGCTAAAATTTCCACCATCACCACGCTCAGGAAATTATCCTGTAATTGCCGAAGACATAGGCAAGTCATATGGAGATAAGAAAGTATTCTCCCATGCCAATTTCACTATTAAAAGAGGTGAAAAAGTAGCCTTAGTAGGGCGTAATGGCGAAGGAAAATCGACTTTTGTTAAATGTTTAATGCAAGAAATTGAGCATGAAGGAACACTCACACTTGGGCACAATGTACAAATAGGTTATTTTGCTCAAAACCAAGCATCTTTACTTGATGAAGAATTATCTGTATTCCAGACCATTGACGACATTGCTAAGGGTGATATTCGTACCAAAATTCGCGATATACTCGGAGCTTTTATGTTTGACAAGGAAGCCAGTGAAAAAAAGGTAAAAGTACTTTCAGGCGGAGAACGTACCCGCTTGGCGATGATTAAATTATTACTCGAACCTGTAAATTTACTGATTCTGGATGAACCTACAAACCATTTAGATATGCGAACTAAAGACATCCTAAAACAAGCTTTGAAAGAATTTGATGGCACACTAATAGTAGTTTCACACGATCGTGATTTCTTAGACGGACTGGTTAGTAAGGTTTACGAATTTGGAGGCGGTCGCATCATAGAACATCTTGAAGACATTTATGGTTTCTTACAAAAGAAAAAAATGGAAAATCTCAAGCAAATTGAAACTAAAAAATAAGGAGCTCTTTAAATAAAAATCAGCACTATGGAAAAATATTTAGCACAACTCAATGATGCTCAACGAGCCCCCGTATTACAAAAGGAAGGGCCTCTGATGGTTATTGCAGGAGCTGGATCTGGAAAGACAAGAGTTTTGACCTATCGCATTGCAAATTTGATACATCTGGGGGTAGACGCCTTCAATATATTGGCATTGACTTTTACCAATAAAGCAGCCAATGAAATGAAAAAACGTATTACCGAAATCGTAGGCAATGAGGCTAAAAATCTGTGGATGGGGACGTTTCACTCTGTTTTTGCTAAAATTTTACGTATTGAAGCTGATAAATTAGGATATCCTCAAAATTTTACAATTTATGACACCCAAGATTCACAACGATTGATAAACTCGATCATCAAGGAAATGGAATTGGACAAGGATGTCTATAAATACAAGCAAATTCAATCACGTATTTCGTCATTTAAAAATAGTTTAATCACCGTTAGAGCCTACTTTAACAATCCTGAGCTGATGGAAGCCGATGCCATGTCAAAACGTCCGCGTATGGGGGAAATCTATCAGGCTTATGTGGAGCGTTGCTTCAAAGCAGGAGCTATGGATTTTGATGATTTACTACTGAAAACCAATGAGTTATTAAATTTATATCCAGATGTACTGGCCAAATATCAACATCGTTTTCAATATATTTTGGTGGATGAGTATCAGGATACTAATCACTCCCAGTATTTGATTGTCAAGGCATTAGCAGATCGATTTCAGAATATCTGTGTGGTAGGAGACGATGCTCAAAGTATTTATGCTTTTCGTGGAGCGAACATCAATAACATCTTAAACTTTCAGCAAGACTATCAAAACGCTCGGGTCTATCGACTGGAACAAAACTATCGTTCAACGAAAAACATCGTTGAAGCTGCCAATTCGGTAATTGACCACAACAAAACTAAACTTGAGAAAGTGGTATGGACAGCCAACGAATTAGGCGAACCAATAAAAATACACCGTAGCCCCACCGACTCCGATGAAGGACGTTTTGTAGCGGGATCCATCTTTGAAAATAAGATGAACCTACAATTACCAAATAGTGCTTTTGCAGTACTTTATCGAACCAACTCGCAATCACGTGCTATTGAAGATGCCTTGCGAAAACGCGACATTCCATACAGAATCTACGGTGGATTGTCTTTCTATCAACGTAAGGAAGTGAAAGACATGTTAGCATATTTACGCTTGATTATCAATCCAAATGATGAAGAGGCTTTAGTACGAATTATCAATTTCCCTGCTCGAGGAATTGGAGGAACAACACTTGAGAAACTTACCTTTGCCGCAAATCATTACAAAAAGTCGATTTTTGAAATTATGTACAAAATTAACCAAATCGACGGATTGAATATGAATGCTTCCACAAAGCAAAGATTGACTGACTTTGTGATTATGATACTTAATTTTCAATCACTTAGTAAAACATCCAATGCTTTTGAGATTGCCGAACAGGTGGCTCGAAAAACAGGATTATTACAAGAACTCAAAAAAGACGGTACGCCTGAGGGAATCGCCAAAATGGAAAATATCGAAGAAATGCTCAATGGTATTAAAGATTTTGTGGAGGGACAGGAGGATGTTGCCGATAGCACAGCTTCTTTAGCCGAATATTTGGAGGATGTTGCTTTGGTTACCGACATGGATAAAGACACTGGTGATGATGACCGCGTGGCACTGATGACCATTCACTTAGCCAAAGGACTGGAATTTCCATACGTATATATTGTAGGTATGGAAGAGGATTTGTTCCCTTCAGCGATGAGCGTAAACTCACGTGCCGAATTAGAAGAAGAGCGTCGTCTGTTTTATGTAGCTCTTACTCGTGCGGAAAAACAGGCTTATTTAACCTATGCGGAAAATCGCTACCGTTGGGGTAAGCTATCGGATGCAGAACCTAGCCGATTCATTGATGAAATTAACAACCAATACGTACAGTACCTAACAGCTCCTATAAACAATCCAAACTACCGATACAAACCGCTAATTAACAGAGATATTTTCGGAGAAGTAGATAAAAGTCGACTGCGCTTACAAAAACCTACAAACTCCACCCCTCCCCCTTCTCATGCTCCAACAGGAGATGAACTACAACGTTTACGCAAGCTAAAACCCATCAACAGTGCTTCTGTTAGTAATGGTACTAACCCCAACCAAGGAGTCGCCTTAACCGAAGGAATGCTTGTTTTTCACGAGCGTTTTGGCAGAGGAAAAATCATCTCTTTGGAAGGTATTGGAAGCGACCGAAAAGCAAGTATTGATTTTGAGTCAGGAGGCATTCGGAAAATACTCCTCAAATTTGCAAAATTGCAAGTCATTGAAAAATAGGAAATCTCTTTTGTAATTTGAAAGATAAACGAATTTTATTAAACGAGGACACTATCCCTCTAAGTGTGTAAGTTAAAAAGTTGGGGTTAAGTTTTTATAGTTTGAGTCTTTGTGCAAATATAAGCATAAATTGGTTCAAGACAATCCCCCAATTTTGGATAGGCATACTCCACTTTTTGGTAGCTTCTCTCAAAGCCAAGAAAACGGACTTTTGCACAGCTTCGTCTGTTGGGAAAGACAGCTTGTTTTTGGTGTATTTCCGAATCTTACCATTCAGATTCTCAATAAGATTGGTTGTGTAAATAATTTTTCTTATCTCTAACGGAAAATCGAAAAATACGGTCAATTCGTCCCAATTGTCATACCAAGATTTGATAGCATAGCCGTATTTTGACTCCCATTTTTGGGCAAAATCCTCCAAAGTAACCTTGGCAGCTTCCTTGTTAGGGGCAGTATAAATGTGTTTCATATCGGCTGTAAATTCTTTTCTGTCTTTGTAAACCACATACTTACAAGCATTCCTAATCTGATGAACCACACATATTTGCGTTTGTGATTGGGGAAAAACCGTGCGAATGGTTTGCGTAAATCCGTTTAAATTATCGGTGGCAGTAATGAGAATATCTTCCACTCCACGAGCCTTTAAATCAGTGAGAACGCTCATCCAAAAGGCGGAACTTTCATTCTTTCCGAGCCACATTCCTAAAACTTCCTTTTTTCCCTCTCGATTCAAGCCCACAGCAAGGTAAATGGTTTTGTTGACAACTTTTGAGTTCTCACGAACTTTAAAAACGATGCCGTCCATCCAAACAATCAGATACAGCTCGTCCAACGGGCGGTTCTGCCAAGCGACCATTTCATTGGTAACCGCATTGGTAATCCTTGATATTGTGGAAGTTGATACTTCAAAGCCGTACATTTCTTGGATTTGTTCTTCGATGTCGCTCACGCTCATTCCTTTGGCATAGAACGATACGATGATGTTTTCCAAACCATCGATAACGTTCTTGCGTTTAGGGACTAACATTGGGTTAAAACTACCGTCTCTATCCCTAGGAACTTGGATTTGTTCTTCGCCAAAGGAAGTTTTTATCTTCTTGGAAGTGTGTCCGTTACGATAATTTCCATCTTTGTTTTGTCATGTTTTTCGTTGTCCAAGTGAACGTCGAGTTCGGCATTGAGCATATGTTCCACCGCTTTTTTGTGGAGTTCTTTAAAGAAACCTGTCAAGTCCTCAGCAGTCTTAAATGACTTTAAAATTCTTTGCTGTTGAGCAATTCTTCCTTGTTAATCATATCTGTTTAAATTATGGGTCAAAAATAGTTAAAAAATTATTTCCGAAATTTTTTTTGAGCTTTTAAGGGCTCAAAAAATTTCAGAATAACTTTTCAACTTACACAGATTATGGGATACTCCTTAAACGAGATAGGAGCTATGTTTCCATGTGGTTTTAAACCTTATAAATGGTTCAGACCTTTTATTAAAATCACACATGGCACAAATCACAGAGAATACAGAAGAGGCTGTCGGATTTTCCTGACAGCCTCTTCTATCTTTAATTAAGTACTCGATTTGTACGAGTCTCTAAACTATTCATTCTCAGTTTTTTCAACTGGTTTTTCAGCAACTTTCTCAATCTCAGCAACGATTTCGAAAGGCAAATCCACAATCACTTCTCTGTGTAAACGCACAGAAGCATTGTATTTTCCTGCTCTTTTTAAACTGTTTCCTGGAATAGTTACATATTTTTTATCTACTTCATGACCAGCCTTTGCTAATTCTTGAGCCAAATCAGCATTATTAACAGAACCAAATAATTTGCCTCCCGCACCCACTTTTGCAACTATTTTAACAGCCAATCCAGCCAATGCCTGAGCTGTTTTTTTAGCTTCATCAATAATGTGTTGCTCTTTGTAAGCACGTTGTTTCAAGTTCTCTGCTAACACTTTCTTTGCAGAAGGAGTTGCTAAAATTGCCAATCCTTGTGGGATTAGATAGTTACGACCATATCCATTTCTAACGGTTACGATATCGTCTTTAAAACCTAAGTTTTGAACGTCTTGTTTTAGGATAATTTCCATGATGTTGTTGTCCTTTTTACGAATTATGAAGTTAGGTTCTCTCGCTGTTGAGAAAACCAACAACTTTTGATTATTATTATTATTTTTGATTATTTCAACAAGTCAGCTACATAAGGCATTAAGGCCAAATGACGTGCTCTTTTAACTGCCGTAGCTACCTTACGTTGATATTTCAAAGATGTCCCTGTCAAGCGACGTGGTAACAATTTTCCTTGCTCATTAACAAATTTCAACAAGAAATCTGCATCTTTATAATCAATGTATTTGATTCCTGATTTTTTGAATCGACAGTATTTTTTTTGTTTTGAAGTGTCGATATTTAGAGGAGTTAAGTATTTAATTTCTCCGTCTTTTTTTCCTTTTGCTTGTTGCTCAATAGACATTCCTTACGCTTTTTTAATGTTTAACTTTGCTCTTCTTTTCTCAGCCCACGCAATAGCGTGTTTGTCTAATTTTACCGTTAAGAAACGCATTACACGCTCGTCACGTTTAAATTCTAATTCAAATGAACTGATAACTTCACCAGCTGCTTTAAACTCAAACAAGTGATAAAAACCACTTTTTTTGTTTTGAATTGGATAAGCTAATTTTTTCAAGCCCCAATTTTCTTTTGATACAAACTCTACACCCTTTGCCGTAAGGAAATTCTCGAATTTCTCTACTGCTTCCTTTATCTGTGTTTCAGATAAAACGGGATTCAAAATGAAAACAGTTTCGTAATGATTCATAAAATTATTTTTTGTGTTAAAAATTTGAGGTGCAAAAGTAGTACTTTTTTTACTATCTACCAAATTTTTACGTTTATATTTTTTCTATAAACCCAAATTACATATCGAACGTAATCGCAAAAAAAGAAAGAACAAGAGTATATCCTGATAAAAATTTAAAAAGTCCTGAAAATGATACTCTCATATTTTAGAGACTAAATGCACTGGACTTAAAAATCATATCGAAGAGTAACCCCTCCTAAAACTCCTAAAGTCGATAAATCAAAATCTTTAGATTTAATCAGCATATTATCAAATCGCCACTTGTTTGAATAAGAAATCTTATAGAAAACATCAGCGTTTAAGTATATCTTAAAACGTTTGTCATTCGAATGGTAGACTCTAAAATAAAATTTGCCTCCAAAAGTAAAATCAGCTTCTTTACCTTGTATATGAAGTGATGTAGGTGTAACTGAATTTTTAAATTCATAATCTAAATAAATTTCACTTTCTTGATGACCTAAACCAAAATAGGGAGTAAATGTAAAGATTTCATTAGCTATAACATCGTAGGTTACACCAAAAGTAGTATATTCATTTTCACCGCTATAATAATGCCCATCTTGGTTTGAGGAGCTACTTAAATTTGCTGATAATGTTCCCAATTTAATTCCCCAGCGGTTGAATCTGAAAATAAATTCACCGCCTCCAGCTAAACCATTTCCTTTATCTAATTTGGCAACCAAAGCAGGATATGATCGACTGACCAAAGCATTGTCTATCTTATCAAAGGAAGTATACACAGGCATTCCAAAAAGGGATGTGACTTCCAAAGAGCGTCCATTTTGTGCGATTGCAAAAAACGGAAATAGCAATATTAAAAATAACTTATACGCTCTCATATGTTAATCGTATTCAAAATTAGGTTTATTTTCACAGGCATAGACTTCATCATTATCAGATAATTATTATCTCCGAAAGGCGTTCAACATTTTTTTATACACCCACTGAATTGCAATTCGTAGCAAATGTATAGATATAAAAATATAATTTTGTTAACAAAAAGTTAAATCGTAAATATTATATATATATTCGTAATAAAAAAGAAAATAACAAAACATTTTTTACATTCAAATAACTGAAAATAAGATATTTAATTATATACACCAAGTTTTGTTATATTTCGATACACTTAACACAGATGAAATTTTGAAAGTGTTGTAAAAAGTATGATACCTTTAATAAAGTGGATATTTCTGTCAGGCTGAGCGTAGTCGAAGCCCTGTAATTACGAGGCTTCGACTACGCTCAGCCTGACAATCAAAACTACCATCATACTTTTTATAACACAACCGAAATTTTAAATGTAATTATAAAAAGAGTACAATTATCTCAAATTTAGAACTTATGAATTAATACGTAAAAAGAGGCAATTCGTTAAGAATCACCTCTTTGATTAGTTATTTTTCTTTATGTTTTTACATCATTTCCATATCTCCACCTGCATCGTCCATAGTGCGTTGACGCCGTTCTTTAGGTTGTTGTTTCATATTTCCGAAACGATAGGTGAAATTTAACATGATTTGACGCTGTCTCCACTGCATCTCAGAATGTGAGATAACTCGTTCAGTTCGGGTGTCGGCAATCATTTTACGTGAGTTAAAAATATCGCTTACATTCAACGACACACTTGCTTTTCTATCAAAAAGTTCTTTACTGAGTGCCAAATTAGCTGAAATGCTACCCTCTATATCTGACTGAGCTGATTTTCTTGGGGCTGAATAATTTACGTTTGTTTGAAAATCAATACCATACACAATAGGTAAACGTGCTGTAAATCGGCTTGACCAAGAATTAGCCTCGGTATTGAATCGTTGAACGGTTGTGGTATTCAAATAGTTAGTATAGCTGTATTCCCCTTTTGATTTATAGTGATAAAAGTTGAAATTCAATGAAAAACGCCAATTTCTTTTTGGGGTATAGTTTGCTGTAAATTCCATTCCTGTACGAGACTCATCCGAAAGATTTATTGGACGACGCAACATCACTGGCACCAACAATCCATTGACTGTAACGAAATCGCCTGTTTCCAAAGAAATCATATCAAAAACTTGGGTCGAATAGTTGTAATATACGGATGAACTTAGCGTCATTTTTTCCCATTTTTTTAAGTGAGAAATCTCAAAAGCATTCGTATAAGTTGGGTCGAGGTCTGGGTTTCCTCCAAATAAATTGGTATTACTTGAACGCGACACAAATGGGTTGATAAAACGCGACCACGGACGACGCAATCGCCGACTATAACTCACACTGATTTGTTGGTCGTTTTCAAACTCACGTCCTACGTACAGCGAAGGGAATAATCCTGCATATTCTTTGGAATAGTTTTCTTGAGTATTGACCAACAGTGATTGTATTTTCGTATGCTCAAAACGTAAACCTCCCATAAAGTTCCATTGACCTGCTTTGATTCCGAATTGTGAATAAAACGCATTTACGTATTGGTCATAAATAAACCGATTACTCAAATTGTTGTTTACTATCAACTTCCCTGTGTTGTCCAAAATTCCCACTGCATAATCCGTGTCAGTTTCATCAATTGTTCCTCGATACCCGGCTTCAAATTGAGATTTTTTGTTAGCTCCAAACGGAAGAACATAGTCAATTTGAGCTAAATGCTTATTCACTTTTTCTTTATTGATGGTTTGTTCCACATCTAAATAGGTATTCGATGTTAAGTTATGCTCCGTAATGAGTCCATTTCCTTCTTGATCTGATTTAGAGAATTGATAGTCAGCGGTCAATTTATGACCTTCATCATTGAATTTATGCTCAAAATTCATTGCGTATTGAAAACGTAAATCATCACTTTTCTCAGTGTTATTTCTATAACGTTGCGCTGTCAAAACACGACTGGCGTTATAGTTAAAAAAGTCTGTGTCAGTAATGTTTTTACCGTCATTGGAAACCACTACTACGCTATTTGTAATGGAAGAACGTTCATTGAAACGATATTCAGCTCCAAGATTGAAATTCAACCCTTTACGATTACGGAATGTTTGTCGATTTTCATCTTGGAAGTTAGCGGTTTTTCCTGTTGCATCCAAATTTTCTTGGTTAAAAAGTGTTTTTCCTGGAGATTTTCGATTACTGTAGGATAGATTTCCAAAGAATGTCCAATCTTCTTTTCGTAAACTCAAATTCGTACCCAATTCATAAGCCTCCGGATTTCCAACAGATGCACTTACAGACCCAAAAAGTCCAATAGCACTTCCTTTTTTAAGAATGATATTAATGATTCCTGCAGTTCCTTGGGCATCGTAACGTGATGAAGGATTCGAAATTACCTCAATACGTTCTATAGATTCGGCAGGTAATTGACGTAAAGCTTCATCATTCACACCAGACAAGGCCGAAGGTTTTCCGTTAATGAGAATTTGAACGCTTTCGTTACCACGGAAACTTACCTTTCCTTCCGTATCGACCGAAACGGACGGCACATTGTCCAAAACATCTGAAATTGAACCTCCTTTAACGGTCATGTCCTGACCTACATTGTATATTTTTTTATCTAAATGTAATTCAACTGTGGTACGCTCTGCAACTACTTCCACTCCTTCTAACTGCTCTACATCTGAATGTAGAGCTATGGTACCTAACTTTGTATTTTCTTTAAGGTTGAAGTTTTTCACTTCATAATTTTTGAACGAAAAAAACTTGACTTTCAAGGTATACATCCCTTTAGGTGCTTTAATGTGAAATTCTCCTTTTTCATCGGTTACGCCTCCCGTCAACTTTGTTGGATTTTCAATAGGTTCTAAAACAATAGTTGCGTATTCTAAAGGAGTTTTAGAGTCATATTCAACGACCTTACCTGTAATAGAATAATCCTGCCCCCAAATCGTAGTGGTTGCTAAAAATAATAAAAGTACAATTTTCTTCATACTGCCTATGGTTTAATATTCGAAATATAGCTCTTAGACAATAAAAAAATAACAAGGTTTAAACCGATTCATATCTTTTTTATGTTCTGACAACTATTTGTATTCTTTCGCTATCTAATAAACAACTGTATTTAAATAACTTATACTCTAATTAGAATTTTTATAAATTGATATTTTAAGGTTTTATTATTTCATAATCTAACAATTCCTTTCGGATGATACTTTTATTTTTCTAAACAATTAGATAATTTGAAAAAAATTCGTTTATTTTCGTTTCAATCCAAATAGAGATGTTTAAACTATTTTTACACAAGAAATCGATTTAAAAACGAAAAAAAACAAAATTATTGATAAATCATTTTTTTAATAGATCTGATGTAACTATACATCTAATTTTAACATTTAAGACTGTAAAAAAAACAATTTTGAGGATATTTTTCACAAAAAAATGAATCATTTATAAGATTTAAATCAAGAAAATCATAAAAAAAATTAACGTAATTGTTGCTTATTCGACCAAAAAGATTATCTTTGCCTCTGTGTTATTATGTATAACATATTAAAAAAATTAAGTAAAACTTTAAAAACTAAATGTTGCAATGAAAGGAAAATTTCTAAAACACATTTTGATTATGTCATTATGTTTCTTTCTTCAAGGAGTTTTTGCTCAGGAGAAAGAAGTTAGTGGGGTGGTAACTTCATCAGATGATGGAATGCCAATTCCTGCCGTGTCGGTTATTGTAAAAGGCACAAACCGTGGTGTTGCCACCGATTTTGATGGAAAATATACCATCAAAGCCAACGAGGGAGAAATTCTTCAATTTATCTCATTAGGTTTTACAACCGTTGAGAAAAAAGTTACAGGGGGGGGTAAATCATTGATTATCAACGCTTTAATGAAAGAAGAAGCAAACCAATTGGAAGAGGTTGTTGTTACGGGATACGGAGGAACTCGTGAGAAAGCCAAATTAACAAACTCTATTGCCACAGTAAAGGCCGAAGTATTGGAAAAGGGGTCATTTTCAAACCCTGCACAAGCATTATCAGGGGCTGTTGCAGGATTGCGAGTAGCACAAACTTCGGGTAAACCTGGATCCATCCCAACATTAATTCTACGTGGAGGTACAAACCTAAACGGTTCTGGTTCTCCTTTAGTCATTGTTGACGGGCAAGTTCGCGGAGGTTTGAATGACTTAAACCCCAACGACATCGAATCAATGGATTTATTAAAAGATGCAGGAGCCACAGCAATTTACGGAGCAAGAGCCAACAACGGGGTTATCCTTGTAACGACAAAACGCGGTAAAGTAGGTTCTTCTTCGATGAACTTGAGGATAAAGCACAGCTTTGACTATATGAATCGCCAGCATGAATTTTTGGACGCACGCGATTATCTACATTGGCAAAGAACCGCCGTTTATAACACCTCTCGTATCTATCAGTTAGCGGATGGCACTTGGAAAGGATATTCGAATGCTAACTCTTTGAATAATGTAGGTCCTTACGGAATAGGAAACCTGCATTTCCATCCAAGAACAGGTGAATTGATTGACCCTAATGTTTACTCACAAGCGGTTTGGTCTCCGATGTTATTAGAGCGATTGTCAGATTCTCAAAAACAAACATTGCTTGGCGAAGGATGGCAAACCATGATGGATCCCGTAACGGGAAAAGAAATTATCTTCTCTAATTTTGATCGTTCAAGCACAGCATTCCGCCCATTTGCTCTGACAAGAGATTATACATTCTCAATGACTGGCGGTAACGAAAAGGGAAAATACTACGCAAGTTTAGGATATTTTAATCAAGAAGGATTGCCTGTAAAAAACTGGTACAAACGCTTAAATGGTACGTTAAATGCTGAATATCAATTAAGACCTTGGCTAAAATCAATCAGTAGTTTTTCTATTGCTCATGCTACTTGGAATAATAACATCAACGGAATGGGTGATGACCGTTATTTTGGTCGTATGCTTTCTGCTCCTCCTACACAGAAAGAATATGTTGATGGACAATTAGTACTGGGAAGAGATGTTCAAGACGGAAACCCATGGATCTACGATGGGAAATTCATTCGCAAAAACAATACCGATAAATTTAACTTAGGACAATCGTTCAAAGTGGATTTATTGAAAGGACTTTCTTTCACATTGAATGGTTATGTGATGTTTGACGAGGGAGTTTACGAATCTTTTGACAAGGACTATTTAGATAGACCTAACTCAATAAACAAAACGCGAAGCTCTTCAGCCTCTTTTGGAAGAACGATTCGCCAGACCTATAACGGTATTTTGAACTACAAAGTGTCATTAGGCTCTCATAACTTAGATGCTATGGCGGGATATGAATACTATGATAACTACCACATGGGGTTCTCTGCAACAGGTGAAGGAGCTCCTACCGACGACTTTATGGATTTATCTCTTACATTAAGTGAAGAAGGAAAACGTCGCATTGATTCAAACCATAGTAATAATCGTATCAAATCCTATTTCGGTCGCTTAAATTATGACTATGACGGAAAATATATTTTATCTCTCACACTTCGCAGTGATGGATATTCAAGTTTGATTGACAATCGTTGGGGTACATTCCCTGGAGTTTCAGGAGGATGGGTAATTACCAAAGAAGATTTTGTTTCTGACAGTTTCAAAAATATACTTTCGTTTGCAAAACTTAGAGCCAGCTTTGGTTTGAACGGTAACGCTTCAGGCATTGGACCCTACGATTTACAAGGTAGCTACCGAACAGGAAAATACAAAGGAGAAACAGGCTTTCACTTAGGAGATTTACCTAACACAGGGTTGCGTTGGGAAAAATCAAGAACCTTTGAAGTAGGGGCTGATTTAATGTTCTTAGAGAACCGTTTGTCAACAAACATTACATTTTATGATCGTTTGACCGAGGATAAATATGCGAATATCGGTCTTCCTCATTCTTCTGGTATCACAGCTATCAGAACCAATAACGGAGCTTTCAGAAATAGAGGTATTGAGTTTGAAGCCAACTTCAAAGCCATTAACAAAGAAAAAATGAAATGGGACATTGGACTAAATATAACTCATAACAAAAACACTGTAATTAAACTACCTAACAATGGCTTAGAGAGAAATCGACAAGGAGCTTTTGAGGTGTATGACGGAACTACAGGAAATAAAATTTGGGTAGGCGGTTATCAAGAAGGGCAAACTCCAGGAGACTTGTACGTATATGAAGCCTTAGGTATTTACAAAAATGAAGAAGAAATTAGACAGTTAGCAAATAACCTAATAGATGAATCTATCGGGGGGTATGGTAGCGATAACAAAAAATTGTATGGCCCTGCTGCTTGGGAAGCCCTCAGTGAAGCCGAAAAATCAGCATCAAAGGTTAAACACCTCCCTATTCAACCAGGAGATGTGATTTGGAAAGATGTGAATGGAGACGGAAAAATTGACCAATTCGATAAAGTCAAAGTAGGAAATATATTCCCTAAATTCACAGGAGGTATCAATACCACATTCTCTTATGAAAACATTCGCCTTTCAGCTCGTATGGATTATGCCCTTGGATTTAAGCAATTGATAAGTGAAATTGGAAGTTTACCTTGGTTTATGGCAAACGCACAAGGTTCATTCAACACAGTAACCGAAGTCAAAGATTCTTGGACACCTGAAAACCCAAATGCTAAATATCCCCGTTATGTATGGGCTGACCAATTAGGAAAAAGAAATTACACCCGTGATACAAGCATGTTCGTGTACGAAGGAAGTTATTTAGCTTTCCGAGAAATTTCATTAGCATATGCTTTCGATAGCGATTTATGCAAATCATTATCATTAAATGGCTTGGAAGTTTCTTTAACTGGACAAAACTTGGGATATTTGACACAATCAAAAGCCTATTCTCCTGAGGCTTTAGGAAGAACTGCAAATAATTATCCTTTACCGCGAACAGTAATCATTGGTTTAAACTTGACTTTTTAAAATTTTAGCAAGATGAAAGTATTTAAATATTTAACAGTATTGACTTCCTCATTACTATTAACCGTATCGTGTAACGATTTGGATTTAGGTCCAGAGGACTACTATGGAAGTCAGAATTTTTGGAAAACAGAAGCCCAAGCAAAAGGTTATATGCTGGGGCTGCACAGAGAACTACGAAGTAACTACGTAAATTACTGGTTATTAGGAGAAGCTCGTGGAGGAACTCAAATCACCACAAGTACCTCTCTGGCCAACTCAGTAAGTTACTCGGCAATTAAATCTCAAAACTTAACCAGTGCTAACACAGGTGTAGCAAATTGGGTTGGTTTTTATGGTAATATTTTGCGAATCAACTGGGCTATTAAACAGGTTGAAAATGCTAACTATCTGAAAGACACAGACAAACAACTAATGTTAGCTCAATCATATGGTTTAAGAGCATGGTATTATTTTTGGTTGTACAGAACTTACGGAGGTGTTCCTATGAACAAAGAAACCAAAGTACTTGACAAAACACCTGAAAATGGAATTGATTTGTACACTCCAAGAAGCACTCCAAAAGAAATTTTGGATCTCATCAAAGAGGATATTGCAAAATCAGAATCATATTTTGGAAATTCAACTGCTTTGATAAAATCACAATGGAGTATCTATACAACAAAAATGCTGAAAGCTGAGGTTTATTTATGGTCAGCAAAAGTAACAACAGGTAATCAAACTCCCGCAGGAACAGATTTAGCCACTGCTGAGAGTGCATTAAATTTTGTTAAAAACTCAGGACGTTTCAGTTTATTACCTTCGTTCAGCAATGTATTTGCTCATAACAACAAAGAAAACGCAGAGATTATTTTCTCAATGCCTTTCCTTGAAAATGAAGCGACCAACCACTTTAGTCAGTTTATGTATAATCCAAACGATTTTAATAGTAAATTCAAAGCTGACGGAACTCCAATCCCTACCAATGATCCGTTAAACATTGCATCAGGTGCGGGTGTATTCCGTAACGAATATATTTTCCCTCTTTTCGAACAGTTCGATGCTACTGACTCTCGAAAAACAGCTACTTTCTATGATTTCTACGGAACCGCCACAGGCGGAGGACGAGGCATTGTGCTAACTAAATACATGGGCTTTATCAACACGAGTGGAAAACGTATTTGGTCAAGTGATATTCCTGTTTACCGCTACTCAGATGTTCTTTTAATGCTTGCTGAAGTTGAAAACAAAAAAGGAGGAGACCCTGCTCAATATATCAATCAAGTTCGCAAAAGGGCATATGGTACGGCCTATAACGCAACTGCACATGGGTACACCAATGGTAGTTTTGCTGAAAATGAATTAGCTATTTTGAAGGAAAGAGATAAGGAATTTGTAGCAGAAAATAAACGTTGGTTTGACATCATTCGTTTACAAGATGCATCAGGAAAACCACTGGTTTTCTCAACAGAAGCTAATTACGATAGCTCTACTGCTCCTATTCTAAACCCAAGCACTGAGGCTCATAAAGTATTATGGCCAATAAACAAAGGAGTAACTGACACCGACCCAGAAGTGGAACAAACACCAGGCTACTAAAAACATATTAATTAATAATTACTCTAAAAAAGAGGCTGTCCCAAAACTATCAGACAGCCTCTTCTTTTTTATTGAAACTATTAGATGAACCTTTATGCTAAAAAAACTCTATTTTTAAAATAGAAAAATAAATATACCATTTGATAAAGTTAACTCTACTTTTTAGGGTAAGCCCTCTTTATAAATCCAAATGTTTTTAATATGGCTGAAGTATCTTTCAATTCCATTGGTGGTGTTTGAGATTTTAGGACTCTCCAAGTAGTGAAAATATTGGGAAGTACTCTTTTAATAGTGAAATAAGATCTTCTCAGCATCTTATGAGTGTACCAATATCTTCCCGTTTCAGGATTAATGTTTTTTTCATTGATATACGCTTTGTGCTTTTCATACCACAAATTCAAAGTGTTTATCCCCAGATTTTATCATTATGCTTTTGAATTTTGAAAAATAACAAAATATGTCTGAGTAGTTCTTACCCACTGTGGTGCTTAGGAAATTTTGTAAGCCAAATTAAGCACGTTCTCTCAATATGAACCAAACATCTTTGCTCTATGGGTAGTGTTTCCCAAAGTATGATACTCAAATCCACCCAAAATTGATGTAGAAAAACACAATTTCAAAAGCTTTTATATGGTTTTTAAACTTTTTTGAAAAACAACAAGTTTTCCTCACCGCTCGGCGTATCCGATGTCTCAAAAGTGTGTTGTTTCCTTCAATATCAGTAGTGTATTTTTTACCTACTTTATGTGTATATTCTTGAAAAACAGACGCAAAAGCTTCCCAATTATCTGTACAAATCTCATCAAAACTAACACTCAATTTCTTCAATTTCTCACGAAGTTTTTGGGCTGTTTTTATGTTTCGTTTGCCCCATACCCACGCTACAATTTCCTTTGTTTCAGCAGAATAAGCATAAATCAACCACTTTTTATTCTTCTTTTTTCCCACAAAAGTCCAAAGTTCATCAACTTGTAATGATTTGTATTTGTTTTGTTTGGGTTCGATTTCTCGATTGAAATTTACCAAAACCGAAAGTACTTTTTTGATGCTAACTTTTTCAATTTCAGCAATATCACGAATACCTACATTTCTTGCCAAAAGCAAGAGAATTTTCGCAGCAATATGCGAAGCCCACCCTTTGTAGGTCAGATTATGGTCGCCGATAAATTGGCGTTTACAGGTTTTGCAAAGATAGTTTTGTTTTTTGTTCTTTTTATTCCCATTTTTGACTATCTTTGTGCTTTGACAATTGGGGCAGTGGAGTTTAATTGTTATTAGCATTCAACAAAAATACAAATTTACTCCCTGATTGTCAATTTTTTATACCATCATACTTTTTAAAACACGACCTACATTTTCTCT
>NZ_CP022380.1:402500-710000 GCF_002302515.1 Capnocytophaga sp. H4358
GGTCGTTAGTAACATGCCTTCGCAATCGGTGTTCTGTGTAATATCTATGCATTTCACCGCTACACTACACATTCCAGCTACTTCACAACTATTCAAGACATACAGTTTCAAAGGCAGTTACTCAGTTGAGCTCAGTGCTTTCACCTCTGACTTATACGCCCGCCTACGGACCCTTTAAACCCAATGATTCCGGATAACGCTCGCATCCTCCGTATTACCGCGGCTGCTGGCACGGAGTTAGCCGATGCTTATTCATACAGTACCGTCATCAATCTACTCGTAGACCTTATTCTTCCTGTATAAAAGCAGTTTACAACCCATAAGGCCGTCATCCTGCACGCGGCATGGCTGGATCAGTCTTCCGACCATTGTCCAATATTCCTCACTGCTGCCTCCCGTAGGAGTCTGGTCCGTGTCTCAGTACCAGTGTGGGGGACATCCCTCTCAGAACCCCTACCCATCGTAGCCTTGGTGTGCCGTTACCACTCCAACTAGCTAATGGGACGCGTACTCATCTTTTACCACCGTAGCTTTAATTATTTAATGATGCCATAAAATAATACTATAAGGTATTAATCCAAATTTCTTCGGGCTATCCCTTAGTAAAAGGTAGATTGTACACGTGTTACGCACCCGTACGCCGGTCTAGGGAGAGCAAGCTCTCCTTACCCCTCGACTTGCATGTGTTAGGCCTGCCGCTAGCGTTCATCCTGAGCCAGGATCAAACTCTTCATCGTTAAAAATCTTTAATATCGTAACCTTTAACAAATAAGTAATCGACTCTTAGGATAATTCTTTAAATCTTATTCTTGTGCTGTCAACAATTTTTTCAATGAACTTTATTACTCTTCGCTTTTAGCTACTAGCTAACAGCTATTAGCTCTCAAAGCGGGTGCAAAGATAATAACTTTTTACCTTTACTTCCAAATTTTTTTTCAAAATATTTTTTTTTGAACTTTTCACTTCGCGCTGTAAGCTATATACCATAAGCTAATAGCCAACTACTTTTCGAAAGCGGGTGCAAAAGTAATACTTTTTTCTAAACTACCAAAACTTTTGAAAACTTTTTTTCAAAATATTTTTTTTGAGCGTTTTGCTTTGTGCTGTAAGCTATACGCCATAAGCTAATAGCTAACTGCTTTTCGAAAGCGGGTGCAAAAGTAATACTTTTTTCTAAACCACCAAAAGTTTTGCAAAGTTTTTTTTCAAAATATTTTTTTGAGCGTTTTGCTTCGCGCTGTAAGCTATACGACATAAGCTAATAGCTAACGGCCTTCCAAAGCGGGTGCAAAAGTAATACTTTTTTATAAAACACCAAAAATTTTGGAAAGTTTTTTTTTGAAAACATTTTCACTTTTACATAAAACACTTATTATCAAATAATTAAAAACACGCAAAAGAAACTACATTAGCTAAAAACGATACCCTACACCTATTTTAAAGGCATTTAGATTAACTGTAATATCTTCATCTTTGTCATAGTCTCTCAGACCTAAATCATAACCAAGACCAAAGATAAAGTTACGATCCCGTAAAAACGATGGTTCCAACTCGAAGCCCATCGGCTTTTTTCCAAAGAGCCTTAGCTTGTTCATCTTTGTAGATAAGCCTTTTGACCTCTGATGAGCTTACTTTAACACCATCTATATAATAGCGTCTATCTATGACATTGATAAGACTCGAAATATTTTTATGTTCCTCTTGTATCTTTTCTTCATTGAAAATATCTTTTGAACCATTTTCATAACGAATAAGCAATACATCAGATTTTAACAACGTATAAACGGGGCTATTAGGATTGTCAAACTTTTTATATTTGATTTCTTTAAGTGTGATTTCCAAAACCTTCGCTTGAATATCTTCCCCTTTTTTGGTAGTAATAATATCTTGAGCGTAACTGTTTGCTACCCACAAAATACTAATTGTTAGTAAATTAAATATATGTTTCATTTGATTAAAAAATAAAGACTTTTATTGTTTTTCCATTATAATGTATCCGTTTAGAGCAACTTCAATATTATGAGGTACGTCTATACCATATTGTTGAGCTATTTGTTTTCCTTGTTCGTAGGCGGAACGTAGCTCTTGTTTCATTTCTTCCGAATAGGATACCTTTAATGTTTCCCGTGAAAGACTCTCTATTTTAAAAAATTCTACCTCATTTGAACTTCCATCATTATCCTTGGCGTATATAATGATTTTTTTATCCACAACTTTGTATTTGATGCTTCCTTTTTCTGCTAAATCATCTAAATCAATAGCCCTTCTACACCCCCTATAAACAAACTTATAATTTCCGTTGGAATAATCGAGTGCTATTTCCGGCATATAAAACACGCCTCTGAAATCGCCATTGGATAAGAACTTAAAGGTAGAACGTTTTGCACAATCTCTGGATTGTCTATCCTCGTAAGTCAAATTAGGAAGTTGTGAGGTTCGTTGTCCGTTCAATTCCCCATCTACAATACTCCAAGTGCCAACCAATTCGGTATTGATTTGTGAATCATCATCTTTACTGCAACCGATAATTCCGATTATTAAAGTTGCGATTACTAAAAATTTCTTCATTTTACTCTATAATTTATGGTAAAAAAATTAAAACTCCCCTACTCTGTTACAGGCTTTTCGGGTTACGCCTTTTTTGAATTAACAAATAACAATTTTTCAATGAACAAATTTTCAATAAGTTAATTGGTAAAACACTTGTCTAATTATTGAAAATTAATCAATTAATAACTTTTTTCAACGATGAGAATAGTTAAAATACTTCATCATTTCCTGTGATGGTAAAGTATCCCTCTCCCTCTGTAATGTAAGGGTCTCTATTTTTCCATTTACCTTCTTTACATTTTTCAGAAAGTTTATAATTAGTATATTCGCTTTTCACAAAATACAAGTATTCATAATTATATAAACCTCTCTCAGTATATGAATCATTTTTCATCATATATAGCGGATAACTACCCGCGTTATAGCCATCATCACAATAATTTTTAAAAACAATAGTTTTATATTTAAACACATATTTTTTCCCTTTCTCTATGGCAACATATACTTCTGTCACTCCCATATTAATTTTGGTTCCATTGAGTATAAACTCTGAATATCTTTCTGCATCTACAACCAGAACAAACTCTTCTCCCGCCTGTTTAACCTCATCAAGAGTTTTGTATATTACAAACTCTTCTCCTAAATTTTCTTCATCTTTTTTACATCCTGTTACCAATACCATGGCTAACAACATTAATAATAATACATTCTTTTTCATGTTTATAAAATTTAAAATTCTCCCCTACTCTCTTACAGGCTTTTCGGGTTACGCCTTATCTCAGACAATTAATAATTACGAATGACGAATGACGAATCACAAATGACAAATTGCACTGATTGTTCATTGTTCATTAAAAATTTGTCCATTCTTCTGTTGTTTATCCACCCAAGCTCTACCCAAGGTGTATCCAAGCTCGGGAGGAGGAAAGTTCAAGGTTCAAGGTTCAAAGTTCAAGGTTCAAGGTTTAAGGTTTAAAGTTAAAGGGCTGAACCTTGAACTTTGAACGGGCGAAGCCTCTCAAACCCTTGCTTATAAGTTTTTGGTTGCCTCAGTGGTATTGGCAGGTATATCGGTTGCTCGTACTACAATTTTGTCACCTGAAAGGTCTGCATTGGTTTGCGTAGCGGTATAGACCCAATCCAACCCATTATCCACTGCATTGCCTTCTTCCACCAACGAACCATCGGAATTGTAGATATGTACCGTTACAGATGCTACTTTGAAATCATCATAGGCTCTAACTTTAATGGTATCGCCTACCTGACCCGCATAGTCCGAAAGGTCAATCTGCTCAATCTTTGGAGCTTGTAACATATCGGCTACCGCTACGTTATAGGCAGTTACTCCTTGCTTTTTATCGGCTACTGATTGATATTCTTCCTTAACAGTAGGATTTTTGAGTGCCGTTTTGGCATAGATAGTTGCTTGTTGAAATTTTGCCATTTGTTCCTTTACCTTTTCGGAGGTAATCGCTTTCTTAGTAGGTTTTTGAGAAACTATCGTTTTTCCGTTACGCTGACTGAACACGAGCATATTACCTACTTTTCCACTTAGTCCGTGTGTGATGATGTTGTTTTTAGATTCTGCCATTGCTTTATGTTTTTTTTGTTAATTTCAGAAAGTTAGGGAATTAGAAAATCAGGAGATTAGAAATTAGGATTTTTAGGAATTAATAGAAAACGTTCCTTTAAGGAAAATAAAAAATCCGCTTGATGGAGATTGCTCTCCATCAAGCGGATTTATATTACAGAGTGTAGTAACTACACTATTTTGGCTGTTTAAGTGCTGTGCTGTGCTGTGCTGTGCTGTGCTGTGCTGTGCTGTGCTGTGCTGTGCTGTGCTGTGCTGTGCTGTGCTAAGGCACGTACAAATATACTGATTTTATGTGAATTACACAAGTTTTTCATAATATTTTTTTCTAAGTTAGGTGTATTTTATCTCCTATAATGAAAATAGACTTCCTAAATCTACGTTAGTGTTCAAAAAAGGAGGACAATTTTCTATAAGAGATTTTGCATGGGACAAAGCTAATTATTTTTTATTAACAAAACAATAGTTAATTCCCATGTAGAATGTTAAAATTTACATGAATATTTATTAAGTACGATGGTTAGATGTACCCAAAATTCATATAAAAACACTATTTCAAAGGATTTAATCACAACTATCCGAAACTTTTAAAATAAAAGTTTCGGATAGTTGTGATTTGTAATGAAAAAATAACCAAAACTGATAACACTTTTATATCTCAACATAAGTTTAAAGCTATCAGCAAATAATACCTAAGTAAAAAGTTTAACATTTAAAAATACTGCTATTTTCCACGACAATGAAGCAAAATTTACAGATAAAAACTTTTTGGCACCACTCCTGTCCGAAAGTTTTAAATGTCTTAGATTTATCTACAGGTTAATAATTTTAGTTAATTTTAACATAGTTAATTGATTTCCTATATTGTTGAAAAAAAATTACACTATTTCAAAAACAAAAACTTTGGAATAGAGAGAGTCCCGATTCCAAAGTTTTTCTTTTAAATTAATTTCTTACTTACTTTTTCCTTGGTTTGCAACGCTGTTAATGGCAGCTGCAATAGCCTCTTGGTCGCCTAAGTAGTAGCTTTTTATAGGTTTTAAATCAGCATCTAACTCGTAAACCAATGGCACTCCTGTAGGAATATTTAGTTTCAAAATAGCTTCTTCACTAAGTCCGTCCAAATATTGAACCAATGAACGCAAACTGTTTCCGTGTGCTGCAATAATTACGCTTTTCCCTGATTTAATAGCAGGAGCTATTTCACTGAACCAGAAAGGCAACATACGATCGTAAGTATCTTTCAAACTTTCGCCACCTGTTTTTTCTTCGGGTTGCAAGTCAGCATAACGGCGATCGTGTGAAGGATGACGTTCATCTGTTTCTTCAATGAGTGGAGGTTTCACATCGTACGAACGTCTCCATAAAAGCACTTGATCCTCACCATATTTTTCGGCTGTCTCCGCTTTGTTTAAACCTTGTAATGCTCCATAGCTCTTCTCGTTTAAACGCCAATGCTTGTGAGTAGGCACCCATAAATCGCCCATCTCTTCTAAAGCATAGTTTAAGGTTTTGATAGCTCTTTTCAACACCGAAGTAAAAGCTATGTCAAACTTAAACCCTTCTTTTTTGAGGATTCGTCCTGCTTCACGAGCTTCTTCAATACCTTGTTCTGTTAAATCAACATCTTGCCAACCTGTAAATAGGTTTAGTTTGTTCCATTCACTCAATCCGTGACGTAGTAATACAATTTTGTACATATATCTTTATCTTTTTAATTATTAGCTACTACAAAATACTCGACAAATATACCTTTTTTTTTCGAAATCACCTAAGCTAAGAAACATTTTTTGCACCAATATGCAATCTAAGTATGAAATTGATAGTTGCTACTGATTTAAGCTAAACTTATTTTTTTTGTTGAGCCTTGCGTTGAGCTTCGGCTTGTTCCATCATTTCACGCATTTTACGTTGGAAATTACTTTCCTTTTTAGGTTGTTTTTTATTTTCTTCAATACGTGCATGGATTTTTTTCTCATCAATAATCCAGTATTTGATTGCCAACATGATCAAAATAGTCAGCAAGTTAGATACAAAATAGTACAAACTCAATCCACTCGCGTAGTTGTTAAAGAAAAATAACATCATTATAGGCGACAAATAAATCAAAAATTTCATATTAGGCATCCCTGGTTGTTGCTGTTGCATACTTTGCGACATTGTCATTAAAGAATAAATCAAAATAGCAACCGATGCCAAAATTGGAAATAAACTAATATGGCTTCCATAGAAAGGAATTGAAAACGGAAGTTCCATAACAGCATCATAGGATGAAAGGTCATCTGCCCATAGGAAGCTGTGTTGTCTCAACCCAAATGCTGTTGGAAAGAAATTGAACAACGCCAAGAAAACAGGTAACTGCAATAACGCAGGAATACAACCACTTAACGGATTTACACCTGCTTTACGATATAAATCCATCGTTTCTTGCTGACGTTTCATCGGTTCTTTAAATTTCTCGTTGATTTCATTGATTTCAGGGCGTAGTACCTTCATCTTTGCCTGTGATATGTACGATTTATACACCATTGGCGATAGAAGAACACGTACAATGATGGTCATTAAAATAATAGCAATTCCTACGGAAAAATAATTAGTAAGTAAATTAAACAACGGAATAAACAAAAATTTATTGAGCCATCCGAAGATTCCCCAACCTAATGGAATTAAATCTGTAAGGTCATGATTTTCATATTGTTTTAAAACATTGTAATCACTCGGGCCAAAATAGAAATGTAATGATTCACCGAGTTCACCTCCTTTAAGTGTCAATGGTAAAGAGGCTACGTAGTCCTTAGTAAATTGAACATCTACTCCTTCATCTTTGACCAGATTTTTGGAAACAAATTTTCCCTCCGCTAAAGGAGTATCAGAGATTAAAATCGATGAAAACAAATGCTGTTTAAATGCAACCCAGTTAACATTTTTCAATTGCTCATCATCATCTCCACTTTCACTCATGCGGTCTATTTTGTCACCCTCATGCTGAACGGTCATCTGTGTGTAACGGTTTTCATACGTTACGCTTTTTTCCATACGGCGTGATTTCATAGCCCACTGTAATGCCACAGGTTTTGCACCGTTTAGTACTTCTGATAAACCTTGTGAACGCACTGAAAAATCGACCATATATCCTTCGGATTTCAACTCGTAGACATACTCTAAAAACTGATTTTCAGACACTTTCAATTTCATGGAAACTACTTTTTTACCATCTTTTTCGGTAGTAGTCGGTTCAAAATAAAGGTCCTTAGTGTCTAAGTTTTGATTTTGAGTTGTAGTGAAATTCAATGAAAATGAGGCGTTGTCATCTTGAATTAAATATAAAGGCTGTGCATCATAAGTTGTAAACTCTTTCAAGAACAACTGTTTCACTTGTCCTCCTTTATTACTGATAACCAATTTAATATCCTTATTCTCCAAAACGGTTACCCCTTCAGATGCCGATGGTAACGAAGCTGAATAAGCAAATGCTCCCAAGGTTGACTTATACTGAGCCAAAGCTACCGAATCAGTTGGAATAGTGGCTGGTTTTGTTTGAGTTGAAGTTAGTTGATTTTGACTATTTCGTTCAGCTTCCAAGCGCTCCTTTTCAGCCTCTCGTTTGGCCAATTCCTCTGCTGTAGGTTGGTTATTATAGCTCATCCACAGGAGCAACAAAAATATAATTCCAAACCCAAGAATTGTTTTAAAATCTATCTTTTTTTCTTCCATCTTTTGATTATTATCTGCTTAAAAAATTATTATTTAAAGGTTTAGCTACAAAAACTGATACAAAATGTAATTTTCAAATAGCTCTTCTTTTGGTATCTTATTCACATACGGAACGCATCCTAAGTAAGATTCCCTAAAATGAGTGTCGAGGCTCTCGACTGATTTTATTTTCCAAAGATGCTTTTACGAAAGCTATAAACAACGGATGTGGATTAGCAACCGTACTTTTGTATTCAGGGTGATATTGAACCCCCACAAACCATGGATGCTCTTCTTTTTTAAGTTCAATAACTTCCACCAAATTAGTTTCGGGATTCACGCCTGAACATTGCAAGCCTGCGTTTTCCAATTGCTCCTTATAATCATTATTAAATTCATAGCGATGGCGATGGCGTTCTGAAATAGCTTCCTTTTTATAGGCTTCATAAATCAATGTACCTTTTTTAAGTTTACAGTCCCAGGCTCCCAAACGCATAGTCCCCCCTTTTTGAGTTATTTCTTTTTGGCTTTCCATCAAATTAATTACAGGATAGTCAGCTTCAGGGTTCATCTCAGTAGAGTTAGCATTGATCAAATTAGCCTTGTGACGAGCATACTCTATCACAGCCATTTGCATACCCAAGCAAATTCCTAAGAATGGAATTTTGTTTTCTCGAACATATTTTATCGCGATGATTTTCCCTTCGATGCCTCGACCTCCAAAACCTGGAGCTACCAAAACTCCATCTAAATGACCTATTTTTTCGTGTACATTATCTTGATCAATATACTCAGAATGAATACTTTCCACATCCACACGAACTTCATTTTCTGCACCCGCATGGATAAATGATTCCAAAATTGATTTATATGAATCCTGCAACTCAACGTATTTACCTACCAAACCAATTTTGATGCGGTGCTTTGGATTTTTATGGCGTTGCAAAAACGCATTCCACTGCACTAAATTAGGTTCATTACGTGCTGGTAAATCTAACTTTTTCAGTGCTACCTTATCCAACCCTTCTAAAAGCATCATGTTCGGCACATCATAAATGGTTGAAGCATCGATTGATTGGATAACGGCCTCTCGTTTTACATTGCAGAACAGAGCTAATTTATAGCGTAAATCGTCAGAAAGTTCATGCTCTGTGCGACAAACCAATATATCAGCTTTGATACCACTTTCCATCAGGGTTTTAACACTGTGTTGTGTAGGTTTAGTCTTCAATTCACCCGCTGCAGCCAAAAATGGAACTAAGGTCAAGTGTACCACAATTCCGTTATTCTCTCCCAAATCCCATAACAGTTGTCGTACCGACTCAATGTAAGGTAAAGATTCAATATCACCAACCGTACCACCAATTTCGGTAATGACAATGTCAAAATCGCCCGTTTTTCCCAGAAGTTGCATTCGTTCTTTGATTTCGTTGGTAATATGTGGAATCACCTGAACTGTTTTGCCTAAAAATTCCCCACGACGTTCTTTTTCAATGACACTTTGGTAAACACGACCTGTTGTAACATTGTTTGCTTGAGAGGTAGGTACGTTCAAAAAACGTTCGTAATGTCCTAAGTCTAAGTCAGTTTCTGCGCCATCTTCGGTAACAAAGCACTCTCCATGTTCATACGGGTTGAGTGTTCCAGGATCTACATTGATATAAGGGTCAAACTTTTGAATCGTAACCCGATAGCCACGTGCTTGTAACAACTTAGCCAACGATGCTGCGATGATTCCCTTTCCTAAAGAAGACGTTACGCCTCCTGTAACAAAAATATATTTGGTCTTAGCCATAGCTTATTAGTTATTTCAAATTCCAACGGGCAAAAGTACGATTTTTATTTGGAAATAAAAAACAACAAAAATAGGATTCCTCCAAGCAGATTCTGCTTTAAGTGTAGCTACTAAAAAAATAATACAAACTACTCATGAAACACACAAACAACTGTAACATTTTTAGAAGAAACAAAATAATGGACTCTAAGTAGCTCATTATAAACATTTAAACAAAAAAAAGAGATAATTTTAGACTCTTCAAAAATAAAAACTATGGGAATTTCTTTTTTTTGTACAGAAAAAATCTATCTTTGCAAACTAACTATTCAAATACAATATACAATACATAAAATGAAAGGTGTACTATTAGTCAATTTAGGTTCTCCTGATTCCACGGAAGTGGGAGATGTTAAACGATATTTAGACGAGTTCTTGATGGATGAACGAGTGATTGACTTTCCTTACTTGCTGAGAAGTTTGATCGTCCGCGGAATTATTTTGCGTATACGACCCAAAAAAACAGCCGCTGCCTACAAAAAAATATGGTGGGAAGAAGGTTCTCCACTCATTGTTATCACAAAACGATTGCTGGAAAAAGTGCAAACACAAACCTCCATCCCCGTAGAAATGGCTATGCGTTACGGAAATCCGAGTATTGAATATGGTTTGAATCAATTAAAAAATAAGGGAGTTACAGATGTTCTTTTGTTGCCTCTCTATCCACAATATGCCATGGCAACCACCCAAACCATTGAGGTACTGACTGAAAAACTGGTACAAACAAAATTCAAAGGAATGAAAATCACCAAATTCCCAGCTTTTTACAACCGTACCGAATATATTGATGCTCTTGCGAAAGTAACCCAAACCTATTTGGATGCTAATGAGTTTGATCATTTATTGTTCTCGTATCACGGTGTGCCTGAACGTCATCTGTACAAAACTGTGCGTACAAAAAATCATAAAAAAATCGTTGATCACGAATATTGCTGTGCACCAGAATCAGAAGAGTCAAAATACTGTTATAGAACACATTGCTTTGAAACCACGCGTCTGTTAGTTGAAAAACTTGGATTACAAGAGGGTAACTACAGCCAGGCGTTTCAATCGCGTTTAGGAATAGACAAATGGCTGGAACCTTTTACCTCGGACAGAGTCGAAGAACTTGCTAAGAGCGGAACTAAAAAATTAGCTGTCATAACCCCAGCCTTTGTGGCGGACTGTATCGAAACACTTGAGGAAATTGAAATGGAGGCGGGTGAGGATTTCTTACATAACGGTGGTGAAGAGTTTAAAATGATTCCTTGTTTGAACGATGACGACAGTTGGGTAAGTGCTTTAGTTACCTGGATTCAAGAATGGCAGAACAAATAAATTTGAGCTATGGAAAAAATTGGAATTATTTATGCAACTGTTGACGGACATACAAAAAAAATATGCGATAGCATACACGAAGTGCTTTCTTCAAAACAAAAAGAGGTACAGTTGATACCAGTGCAAACCTTTGATGGCAACTTGCATTTTTTTGATAAAATTCTGATAGCTTCGAGCATCCGGTATGGGAAGCATCATACTGACATTCTGAAACTTATCAATGAAAACTACGCTGTATTGAATATAAAAAAAGCAGCGTTCATATCCGTAAACTTAGTAGCTCGAAAACCCGAAAAGAGTACAGAAACGACAAATCCGTATGTTGTGAAATTTCTAAAAAATATTGAATGGAAGCCTTCTGTAGTCAAAGTGTTTGCAGGAAAATTAAACTACAAAATATACGGTTTTTTTGATAGAATAATCATCAAGCTTATTATGTTTATCACCAAAGGACCTACAAGCTCCCCTACCGAAATTGACTATACAAATTGGGATGAAGTAAAACGCTTTGCAAATGATTTTGCAGAACTGTAGATAATAAGTTAAAGAACAAATAGCAAATAATCATCGTTATTTACTTATTGTCCTAACCTGAAAGTTACGGAAAGTTCAAAACAAGTTCAATTATTCTAAAAATTCTAGAAGTTGTTCTGTATGATTTTTTGTTTTAACCTTGTCGATCACATGAGTAACTACATGATTTTCATTTAAAACGAAAGTCTTTCGGTGGATACCATCAAATTCCATCCCCATAAACTTTTTAGGACCCCATACGCCAAATTGCTCAATTATTTTCTTTTCTTCATCAGCGATGAGTGGATAGCTTAATTTATTTTTAGTAGCGAAGTTGGCTTGTCGCTTTACCGAATCAGCACTCACTCCAAGCAAGGCGTATCCTTTCTGCTTTAGAATTTCATAACCACTTTCTAAACTACATGCCTCAGCAGTACACCCCGGCGTACTGGCTTTCGGGTAGAAAAAAACTATCACCTTTTTACCTTGGAAATCCGAAAGTTTCACTACATTTCCATGTTGATCAGTACCCTGAAAATCTTGAATTTGATCTCCTTTTTTTACAGTATTCATATTTTAATATTTTATGCACAATTTATTTACAAAACTGATAGTTAAAAATCACAATGAAACTATCCGAAAAAAAATGGAATTTGAATATTTCTGCCCAAAAAAACTAAAAATCAAAGAATTAAAATGAAACAACTAATTCAAACTAACTTTTACGGAAAGCCTCATTGTGATAAAATAAATTTTTATTATCTCAAATCAACATTATGGATTCAACGGGAAAATTAAAGGTAATACAAAAATCATAATAATCCCGACAATAATTTGCAACGGCAACCCTAATTTGACATAGTCCATAAATTTATAACGTCCTGCGGACATTACCAAAGCATTAGGAGGCGTAGCAAAAGGCGATGCAAACGCCAAACTTGCTGCTACAGCCACAGCAAATAAGAAAGGATATGGACTGAAATTCAAGGAAACAGCTGATTCAAATGCAATAGGAGCTAATAATACGGCTGTTGCTGTATTGCTGATAAAAAGTGTTAATACAGAAGTTGTAAAATAGATACCTGCCAATAGTATGTAAGGATTATTCCCTAAATTCTGTGCCAACATTTCAGAAACATAATGTGAGACTCCTGTCTTTTCCAATGCCATTGCCATGGGTAACATTCCTGCGATAAGTACCAAACTTTCCCAATTTATAGTCTGGTAGGCAGCTTCAACGTTTCGCAATGCTCCGGAAACAACCATCAAAATTGAAGCTATGATTACGGCCGTTACTGGTGCAATAGGAATAAAATCAAACATCATAGCTACTACCATGGCAATCATAATTACTGCTGCGATAGGCGCTTTGTGTGTCAACGTGACTTTTGAAGCCTCCTCAAGTGGATGCCCTAATACTACTAATTGACTACGTTCAGCTCCTAACTTCACAATATTGTCCCACGTTCCCTGTACCAAAAGAATATCTCCTGTATGTATTTTTTCATCTTTAATATCCTGTAAAAGATACGTATCTTGCCGTTGAATTCCCAAAATGTTTAATCCAAAGTGCTCTCGTAAACGACTTTTTTTAACAGGTACATTAACCAATTTTGAAGCAGGCATCACCAATACTTCAGCGATACCAATATCTGAGAATTTTAGCACTTCAGTTTCATCTTTGTTTCCTTTTAACTCCAGAAGTTGTAATTTGTTATCATCAATTAATTGCTGAACATCGTCTTTCTTTCCTTGAATATAAAGAATATCTCCTTCATAAATCACTGAGTTAGCATTTACTACCTCCTGATGATTACTTTCAAAAAAAGGCGCTCCTAAAGGTGATTTATGGCGTATTTCTAATATATTGATATGATATTTCTCGGTTGTATGCAACTCTTTTAAACTTTTATCGACAAAAGGAGAGTCTTTTTGAACCTGAACTTTGTACAAATTTTTCGATAGTTTATATTCTCGAACTAAATCATAAGGAGTTTTGTCGTTTTTTTCACTTCCCTCCCCTACTTTTTCTTTCTTTTTAATCAAAATTTTACTCAGCGGTATGATGACCAACATTCCTACGACCAATCCAATGACTCCCACAGAAGTGAACGAAAAAAATGTCAATTGTGGATATCCCTTTTCAATCAATACTTCATCAATAACCAAGTTGGGAGGCGTACCAATCAAGGTCATTACCCCTCCTAAACTACTAGCAAACGCCATCGGCATCAACAAGCGACTGATATTAATTTTGTTACTCGCCATAGCTAAGCTAATCACAATGGGGAGCATCAAAGCCACCGTTCCTGTATTACTAACAAAAGCTCCGATAGAAGCTGTGACCAACATTATTATTATCAACAATTTAATCTCACTATCTCCTGCCAATTTAAGAAAGTAGCTACTAATCATTTTAGCTAATCCTGTCTGAAAAATCGCCCCTCCAACAATGAAAAGCCCTAACATCATAATCACTACTGGATTAGAAAATCCTGAAAGAGCATCTTTGGGCGAAAGAATCCCAAAGGTAATTAGAAGCACTAAAGAACATACTGCAACTAAGTCGGCACGCACCTTCCCACTGACAAAAAAAACCGCGGCTACTAATAAAATTGCCAAAGTAGCGTAGGCATCAAACCCTAAAATTGTACTGCTTAACGAAATCATACTTGTATTTTTTATAATTAATTTACATAATCAGCTAATTAACAACAAATTAAAAAGAAAAAATCCCAATGTCTGCTTTATATCTTATTAAAGATGTATAAAACAAACAATGAGACTTTACCCTTTGCTTTTTATTGATATATTACTTTTCTTTGGTTCAGTTAATTTTCCTTTCATAATATGGTAGTGTTGACGATGAAAGAACAATTTTGACACCAAAGGTAATAAATATTTTTCAAAAAAACAACCCTAAAATGTACAAAAATGTAGATTTTAGGGTTATTATTTCCGCAATTTTATGATTTTCTATTTTACGGAATTATATCAAAACTCCAGTACCTAATTTAACCGAAATCATTTCACTAACACGATCCTCTAACGCAGGAATACGAACACTTTCCAAAACAGTATTTGCAAAAGCATACGTAAGTAATGCCTCCCCTTCTTTTTTCGGGATTCCGCGAGTTTGAAGATAGAAAAGTGCATCTTTATCCAATTCACCTACAGTACAACCGTGTGAACATTTCACATCATCGGCAAAAATCTCAAGCTGAGGTTTGGTATTTATGGTAGCCTTTTCCGAAAGTAAAATGGTATCGTTTTGTTGATAAGCATTTGTTTTCTGAGCGATTTTTTCTACCATAATTTTTCCGTTGAACACTCCTGCACTATTGTCGGACAAAATAGCTTTGTAATCCTGATGACTTTCGCAGTTTGGCTCTGCATGATTCACAAGTGTGTAATTATCAACATGTTGTGTACCTGAAAGAATGGTAACCCCTTTCAAAGTAGACTCCAAGCGCTCTCCATGGTGATAAAAATTAAGGTTGTTACGCGTAAGTTCTCCTCCAAAAGAAAACGTATGCACGGAAGCATTACTGTTTCCTTCTTGAGAGATATAGGTATTATCAATCATTGAAGATGTCAAACTATCATTTTGAATTTTGTAATAATCCAAAATAGCGTTTTTATCTACAAAAATCTCTGTAACTACGTTAGTTAGCACTTTTTGAGTTGATAAATTATGATGCATTTCAATGATTTTCACCTGCGCATTCTCCCCTACTTCGATAATGTTTCGAGGCTGATAACACATGGCTTTCCCTAAGTCTGTAGCAAGGAAAAGTAATTCTATTGGTTTTTCAACCACCTTATTTTTAGGAATATAGATACAAATTCCATCTTTCGAAAAAGCTGTATTGAGGGCCGTAAACACATCGTCCTTGCGAGTCTCACGATCAAAATACTTTGAGGTAAAATCAGCTGCATCCTCTGATTTTAATATCTCTCGGAATGAAGAAATCATAAAACTATCAGCCTGTACCTGAGAGAGTTCTGATGAATAAATCCCATCTACAAACACTACTTTGTGACTATCCTCTTGAATCCAAAATGGACGCACATCCTCAGATGTCAATGATGTTTGTTTTGAAACTAATATCTCAAAATCATTTTTTAACAATGTGGAAAGCGAGGTATATTTCCACGCTTCGTCTTTTTTGGTTGGAAACCCCTTTTGTTCAAAAAAAACAATTGCCTCTTGACGTTTATTTTTTAATATATCTTCCTTATTTTCAAACAATTGAAATGAATCAACCCATTTTTTCTGTAAACTCATCTACTGTGATTTTATCTTTATTATGTTAGTATTTTTTTTCAAAAACGGTGCAAATATACACCTTTTTTATTGTCTTTCAAATGTCATCTTCCACAAACCACGAAGTTCTCCCATGGTATAATTAACGGCTTTATCATTTGGATATTTATCTGCTATAACTTTCTGAACCTCAGCGGTTATATCCCCTTGAGTATTTCCGTGACAAGCCAAACAAGTAGGCATACCTAACGGAATAGCCTTGTAAAAATAGATCTTATTCTCTTCCTCCAACAGGATATGTTTAGGCTGGTTTTTGTCTCCCATCAAGGCTGTGATTTCATTCCATGCCTGAAGATCAATGTCAGTAGCTATGGCGTTATCGGAATTTCTATTTTTATTCGATAAACGCTTAATTTCAAACCTGTTGTCTGCGAATGAATTTGTCAATGGAACAGCATTTTCATTGCAAAAATCGACTGCTCCAACAAAACCTACTTCTCCAATTTTTTTAGAAACATTCATTAAAAGAAGTTTCTGAGTTTCAGTGGTTACACTATCCGCTAAAGCGATATATTCCGTCCGTTGAGCTTCCGTAAGTGGTTTAGGAGTATTAACGCAACTTACTAATAAAGCTATTAAAATAAAATACAGTTTTTTCATAAATTAGATTCTCTGTTTTTGAATGATTTGTTGTTATTTAAAAATTTGTTATTGAAATTATTACGGAAAAAATTAGCTTTTATTACTTGACTTCCGTATGTACATAGAAATAAAATATCCACCATTAATAATCAAAAGTAACTCTCACCACATCACTCATTGCGTAGGCTTGGCAGGTAAGTACCAGACCATCGGAAATTTCTTTTTCAACCAAAGTTTCGTTTTTTGCCATTTTTACCTCTCCTTCGGTCACCTTACCGATACAACTACTGCATACTCCATTCAAGCACGAGTAAGGTGCATCAACGCCTTGTGAGAGTATGGAATTAAGTAAGGTCTGATTTTTAGGGCTTTCAAAAACGATTTCTTTCCCCGAAAGTATCGAAAAAACGGTTACGTTTCCTCTCAATTGTGTAAAATCATTACTGGCAGGTTCCGCTTCAAACAATTCGGTAAAAATACGATCCTTCGTAATTCCTCGATTGAGGATATTTTCTTTAACGTTTACTACCATCTGATTAGGCCCACAAACATAGTAGCGTCCCCAATTCAAATCCTTATATTTTTCAAAAATATAAGACACTACCTGATCATTAATACGTCCCGAAAGATTGTCCCCCCACATCTCTTGGCTAAACACGTAATGTACTAAAAATCGGTCGGGATACGTGGCTCGTAAAGACTCTATTTCATCAAAAAACAAAGTCTCTTCCTTTGATTTATTTCCGTAGACGAACACTACTTTGATATTCGTTTTTGCCAAAGCCGTTTTTGCGATGCTCATCATAGGCGTTACACCACTTCCTGCGGAAAATAACATAATATCCTTATTACCAAATATATCGTAAAAGAAAACAAAAGCTCCTTTTGAAGGCATCACTTCTAATGTGTCACCTTCCTTAAGCTGGGTGGTGGCATATGTTGAAAAGATTCCGTTTGGAACTCTCTTCACCGCTACACTGAGTTCGTTCTCGTTTACGCCCGAACAAATAGAATAAGCTCTTCTTATCTTTTGATTATCAATAGTTTGCTGTAGAGTTAGATACTCCCCTGCCTCGTAGGAAAACACTTTACGCAAAAGGTCAGGCACCTGAAAGGTAATTTTCACAGACGAAGCCGTTAGCTTTTCTATTTTTGTTACGGTTAGTTGATAAAATTTGTTCATTTTAATCGATTAGCCATTGAGTTTTAACAAAGAATTCTTTAGTGGTTGCAAAAATACAACAATAAATGAACAACTTTGCTATCCTATTGTTTTTTTGTTTTATTTGTACATTTCGTTTGCTCCGAAATTGTATGTTTTTGAGTCTGCTAACGGTTTAACAGGCATCAATGGCTGAGCAGGAATTGATTTTCCTGAAGTATTGATTCCTGTGATTAACTCCAAGGCTTTTGCTAAAAATGGCTCTGTTTCTTGTCCCAACTCACCAAAGTTTGCCCAATCTTCCTCAATGGCGTGATTTGGAGTAATACCACTGGTATAGTCCCCTTCTCCATCTTTATTTACGATTTTCAACACCAAAGGTTGCATCGCCCATTTATGCTTAGGATTAACACCCTTTTTGTTGTATCCAGCAGGACTATCGTACAATGTGATTGACCCTTGATTTTTACCTGTAGTAGTTCCTCCTATTTGAATAACTTCGATATAAGGTTTTAATCCATTGATAACCAATTCACTGGCAGATGCTGTTCTCTCTGTGGTTAAAATATAAATTCTTTTCAGCCCAGAAAGACTATTTATTGGGTAACTTACACCTTCTTTTATGATTTTATCGGCAAAATAGTTAGTTATATCGCTATCTTTAAATGCTGGTTGCAATTTGTCGTTCCAACGTTCTTTAGCAAAAACGTTTTGTTTTGACAACCCTGTAATCATAGATGCTAAATACACCGCTGATGAAATTCGCCCTCCGCCATTATATCGCAAGTCCAATACCAAATCGTTGATTACTTGAGATTTAAACATGCCAAATGCCTCGTTGAGTTGTAAATCAAAATCAGCAACAAAACTATTGTACATCAAATAGCCCACTTTGTGACTTCCTTTTTCAATCACTTTTGAAATGTGTACAGGATTTTCTTTAATGCTTTTTTTCGCCATGGTAACGGTTCTGTTTTCCGAAACAATGGTTGGTTTATCATTAACTATTTTAATGCGATTGATGTCAATGACCATAGATGTTTTATCGTTGAATAACAACTGCCGATAATTGTTTATCGTAAGGGCTTGTCCATCGACCTGCGTGAAAACATCTCCACGTTTTATGCCTTTTTGTGCTGCATCCGTATCGGGAAGTACATAGCGAACAATACCTAAAACACCTCCTTGAGTTCCATAACGTGAAAGAGCAAAATCCATCCCTGAACTATATACCTGACCTGCAAAAGTTCTTTCTAATTCTTCGTAGTCATCGGTGATAAAACTAAATCTATCAATTTTCGGATAGTTGTTTAGCAATGAGTAGAAAAAATTATCAGGAGCTTGTCCTTTTTTCAGAAAATCAACATACTCTTTATTGTTAAAGTCAGTCTTCATTAAAGAAGGTGCAAAGCGAGTGTCCGCCAAGTTAGGAACATCGGCCTGCCACAGATAATATAAATTTAATCCTTTCCAAATAAAATTTTTTATCTGTAAATCTACTTGCTGCTCAGGAGTCAGTTGAGATATCAATCCTCCGTTAGGTGTATCATCAATATCTTTTTTACACGAAAAAACACTGAAAATCAACAAAGTAATAGATAATATTTTTCTCATAACATATTTTTTTACCACAAATGTAACATTTTTTTTATATATTCGTCTTCTTAGTAAAGAAAATAGTTATTTTTGTTATGACACACCAAACATTTTTAGATGGCATTCGCCCTTTTCAGGATAAAATTTTCCGATTTGCAAAACGTTTGCTGGTGTCTTCCGACGAAGCAGAAGATGTGTCGCAAGATATTTTGATGAAATTATGGCAACAACGCAACACCATGGAAACCATCAAGAATTGGGAAGCTTATGCCATGACGCTTACTAAAAATTTGTGCTATGATAGGCTGAAAGCTAAAAGTTCAGATAATATTTCACTAAGCCATATTACTTATCAAGCCGAAAATGAAATATCTTTGCAAAAACAAGTAGAAGCAAGAGATCTTTTGGAACAAGTAAAAAACATAATCAATGGATTGAGTGAGCAACAGCGGATGATCATGCAATTACGTGATATTGAGCAATATGAATTTGAGGAAATCGAAAAAATTACAGGAATTAAAGAGGCTACTATTCGGGTAATCCTCTCACGAGCCAGAAAGACCATCCGAGAATCCTTGCGTGGAGAATTAACAACAAAGATAGAGCAAACACGAGTTTATTAACCGAAAAAATAATAATGAAAAATTTTCCCAGCAGAAAATAAAAAACAATTTAACAAAAAATATGAGCGAAAAAATACACGAATTAATAGAAAAATATTTCGAGGGTACAACTTCAATCGAAGAAGAAAGAACCTTACAGACCTATTTCAATTCTGAAAATGTGGCATCAGATTTGAAACATTATCAACCGATGTTTGCATATTTCAAAACTAATAGAGAAGAGCGACTTGTGAAAGAATTTTCGGTAAAAACACCTAAAAATCGTTCTTTGTTTTGGAAAATCGGAATCGCTGCAACTATTTTTCCAGCCGTTTTCGGATGGTTTTACGTAAAAGAACAAAGAGAACAGCAAGAAGCCGAGTTGATTTATCAGCAAGTGAAATACGCCTTGGAACTTGTTTCGGTAAACTACAATAAAGGTACGGAAAAAATGGTATATCTCGGCGAATTTGATAAAAACACAAAAAAAATATTCAAAAACTTAGAGTAACTTTAAAATTATTATACGATGAAAACAAGATTTTTATTTTTAGTAAGCTTTTTATTTTGCAACGCAGCATTATTTGGTCAATCCATATTCGACAAATATGAAGATAATGAAAATATAACCACCGTAGTCATCTCACAAAAGATGTTTCAGATGCTATCAAAAATAGACAGTAACGACCCTGACACTAAGGAGTTTATGGAAATAGCTAACAAACTTAAAGCGTTGAAAATCTTTTCTACCGAAACTGCAAGTGTTTCGCAACAAATGAAAAAGGAAGTAGAAAGCTATGTAAAAGGAGGTAGTCTTTCGGAATTTATGCGTGTGAAAGAAAAAAATACAAATGTGAAATTCTACGTCAAAGAGGGAAAAACAAAGGACATTGTTTCGGAATTGGTGATGTTTGTTCAGGAAGACAAAGAAACTGTATTGATGATTCTAACAGGTGAAGTTGATTTGAATAAAATCGGAGTGTTATCCAAAAACATCAACATATTGCCTAAAGAAATGAACCAAATTTAATACTCTCTTATACTATGAAAAAAATAGTTTATCTTTTATTGTTTTTTCTTATCAGTGTTTCAATAATATCCTGTAATTCGAACAGTTTACAAAGTTACATCGTTAAAAATTCTGAAAATAAGGATTTTAAATCAGTTACCTTTTCTCCAAAAGATTTTTTAAAATTGGGAGAAAGCAGTGTTGATGAAAAAAACATTTTGAATGTTATAGAGAATGTTCATATTCTTATGTATGAAAAGAAAAACAATGGAGATTTTCAAAAGGAATATCAAGAAGTGAAACAACTCCTGAAAACGGACAAATATGAAGAGTTGATACAGATTTCAAACAAAGAGTATAAAATCAATGTAAACTACGTTGGAAGTGATGATAACATTAAAGAAGTAATTTTAAGGAGTATCCCATAATCTGTGTAAGTTGAAAAGTTATTCTGAAATTTTTTGAGCCCTTAAAAGCTCAAAAAAAATTTCGGAAATAACTTTTTAACTATTTTTGACCCATAATTTAAACAGATATGATTAACAAGGAAGAATTGCTCAACAGCAAAGAATTTTACAAGTCATTTAAGACTGCTGAGGACTTGACAGGTTTCTTTAAAGAGCTCCACAAAAAAGCGGTGGAACATATGCTCAATGCCGAACTCGACGTTCACTTGGACAACGAAAAACACGACAAAACTAAAGATGGAAATTATCGTAACGGACACACTTCCAAGAAGATAAAAACTTCCTTTGGCGAAGAACAAATCCAAGTTCCTAGGGATAGAGACGGTAGTTTTAACCCAATGTTAGTTCCTAAACGCAAGAACGTTATCGATGGTTTGGAAAACATCATCGTATCGTTCTATGCCAAAGGAATGAGCGTGAGCGACATCGAAGAACAAATCCAAGAAATGTACGGCTTTGAAGTATCAACTTCCACAATATCAAGGATTACCAATGCGGTTACCAATGAAATGGTCTCTTGGCAAAACCGCCCATTGGACCACTGTATCTCATCGTTTGGATGGACGGCATCGTTTTTAAAGTTCGTGAGAACTCAAAAGTTGTCAACAAAACCATTTACCTTGCTGTGGGCTTGAATCGAGAGGGAAAAAAGGAAGTTTTAGGAATGTGGCTCGGAAAGAATGAAAGTTCCGCCTTTTGGATGAGCGTTCTCACTGATTTAAAGGCTCGTGGAGTGGAAGATATTCTCATTACTGCCACCGATAATTTAAACGGATTTACGCAAACCATTCGCACGGTTTTTCCCCAATCACAAACGCAAATATGTGTGGTTCATCAGATTAGGAATGCTTGTAAGTATGTGGTTTACAAAGACAGAAAAGAATTTACAGCCGATATGAAACACATTTATACTGCCCCTAACAAGGAAGCTGCCAAGGTTGCTTTGGAAGATTTTGCCCAAAAATGGGAGTCAAAATACGGCTATGCTATCAAATCTTGGTATGACAATTGGGACGAATTGACCGTATTTTTCGATTTTCCGTTAGAGATAAGAAAAATTATTTACACAACCAATCTTATTGAGAATCTGAATGGTAAGATTCGGAAATACACCAAAAACAAGCTGTCTTTCCCAACAGACGAAGCTGTGCAAAAGTCCGTTTTCTTGGCTTTGAGAGAAGCTACCAAAAAGTGGAGTATGCCTATCCAAAATTGGGGGATTGTCTTGAACCAATTTATGCTTATATTTGCACAAAGACTCAAACTATAAAAACTTAACCCCAACTTTTTAACTTACACACTTAGAGGGATAGTGTCTAATTTTATTAGTAAGCCAAAACAAAGAAAAATTTGCTTTGATGCGTATGATTACTCAAAATTTAAATATTGATGAACTCTCCAAACTTTCTTCTGATTTGACCGATATTGGAAATTCTGTGGATCATGACAAAGCTCATAATGTCATCTCTGAAATCAGACAACTTTTGTATTAACACCAGAAAATCTCTTACAATTTTAAACTTTGTCAAACTTTTTTAGGTTTGACAAAGTTTTTATTGAAAAATATTTCAACAATGAACCTGTTTAAACTTTTCTAATAAACCTTATTATAAACCCTAAATATAACGGCATTAGTAAAATTTTTATGAAAAACTTCGTGAAAAAAATACCAGAAATAAGTAAAAACTAAAATCAACTAAATAAGCAACAATAAGATTATAAAAAAGTAGAAATTCATTTCTACTAATGGTTATTAGGCATTAGCTTCAGAAAATCACAAAAAATGAAAAAAGTAGGTTAAAGCGAAGGAGGTCTGTGTTTTTTTAAAGAAATTGAATTCTAAAAATAAATCATTGAAGTGAATTTTTAATTTTCAGAAATGGTTATAGGAAGTTTCATTTTTTTTGTACCTAAAAAACAAAAGAAACTGCCTTTTCAGACAGCTTCTTTTTTATTTTTTATGAAGTTTATTAATAAACTTGTTCTTGTTTTTTCATTACAGCTCCAGCGATTGCCGAAACGATAAGTCCTAAAAGCAAATATCCAACTAACGAGGAAATATAGGTCAAAGCACTCATTTTATTACTCATTTCTACTGTAGCATCTATATCTACATTGGACATATCCATACCTAATTCTCCCATGTTTTCAAACCGCAATTCTGTCATTTTTCGCATGAAATCGGGCTCAATATAGTTCACAAAAACGTAGGTGTACAATACGGAAATAATTCCTCCAATCAGAGCGATCCCAACCCCAATTTTTAGAGCTTCCCCCATAGCTAAAAAGCCTCCATTCCTTGTTTTAAAGGCTTTAATGCCATAAACAATTGCTAAGATAGAAACTAATAGGTTTAATGCAGAGGCAGCTAATCCAACCATCATACTTTTCGAATAAATCATTCCTGTGGTATACATTACCACGCTAATAGCAACGAGACCAACACCAAAATACATCCCGTACTTCAGCATAATGTCTTTTGCGTTGACTGTTTTTCTAATTTCCATGATAAAAAATATTAAAATTTACAGCCCAAAACTAATATAAAAAAATGAAATCTCCAAAGGCAGTGTGAAGAATACACTATAAAAAGTTAAATTTTATATTTCCGTTGGTAAATTATTCGAATCCCAAGGATTGTGAAAATGAGGAACAACAGAGGATAGAGTATACTTTTTATTTTCCAACTTGATTGATAATCAGCTACTTTTTCTTTGTTTAAAAATGCTAATTGTACTTTTTTATTTCGTAGGGATAAGAAGTCAGTGTCGTCCAAGAGGTAGTTAACAGAATTCTGTAAAAAGGCTTTGTTGTCATAAAATCGATTAGTCCATTTGTCAAGTCCTAGTTCCAAAGGAGTGTTGTTGCTAAGGTCATTTTTGATAATATCGCCATCAGCAATGACGATCATTTTAGTAGGTTTGCTGGTTTGTAAGTTGTTTTTCAGTTCAATAGGTGTTATTCTGTCTTTATAAACCGATGTAAATTCTCCTTCGAGAAGCACTGCTACGGGGATGTTTCCACTTTTATAAGCGTTTTTGTCCATCTTTTTGGTATCTACATTTAGCGTGACCTCTCGAGGCGTTCCATCGGCTTTTGAAATTGGTGAACTTGTTAGTAATACACGTTTCTTTATACCATTTTTTAAAGTATCAATACTGTTTGAAAATTGCAAACGAATTGCATCTAAATTATTGTTAATCAAGTGGTTGTTTTGTGATAGTATCATGGGATTATAGACCCAAGGAATTGGAATATAACGTGTTTGACTGCCTTCTCCTGTGGCAATCATTAAGTCAGAAAAATACAGATCATTGATGAGTGTATAGTTCACTCGAAATCCGTATTGAAAGAACATATCTCCTAAATTCAGATTCATAGGCATCGCTACGGCAGTTCCGTTTTGAGTGTACAAATCCTGAATATCTATGCCTACATGGTCGATAAGCCAGAGGGCACGTCCTCCATTCATCACAAATTGGTCCAACACTTGCTTTTGAGGGTCAGTGAATGGAGTTGTTGGTTTAGGAACTATCAGTAAATCATACGATTGCAGATGAGCTAAAGTTTTTTCGGGTTGGGAGGATACTGAATCCAATGTGAATGGAGCAATCAAATAGTAGTCCTTCATAGTTTTCAAAAAATCAGCTATGTACGTATCGTTTAATGTACCATTACTTTTGAGTATAGCTATTTTTTTATGTTTTTTGAGTGTTAATTTGTGGAGTGCATCCGTTATATTGTATTCCAATAGTTGAACTGAATTTTGTACACGCTCTTGATCTGTTGTCCCTATTTTATTGACGAACAATGACACTTTTTGCGACTGAATACTATCGCTAATCACAGCCCAAGGAAAAATATACTCAATTGAGGACATTCCGGCTTCGGTTTGCGAAATTTGTAATGGATTTAATCCAAATTGTATCAGTTCATTAATGGTTTGTTGAGGGTCGTTTCCTTCTTCTAAAGGATTTACAAAGTTGAGATGAATATTTTTATTTTGTGCGACATATTCTTCTAACAATTGTAGGGTTTCGGTTTGTAATTTTTTAAACTCTATGGGGATATTTCCTTTCAGAAGTACATCAATCACCACAGGTTGATTGATTTTTAGTAATGTTTTTCGCGTAGTTTCCGAGAGTGTATAGCGTTTATCATGAGTCAAATCCCAACGAATGTACCATTGTGAGATTATCCAATTGAAAACAAGTAGCATGATAAAGGCAATACCGATTTTGCTTCCTATTTTATCAATAAATGTTTTCATAGCTTGTAGTATTTTAATGATAAAGTAGTTGTGTATAAGAAAAAAGCAATAAACGAAAGGAAATAGAACACATTACGAGTATCAATCACTCCACGGCTAATAGCATCAAAATGAGATTGAAACCCAAAAGCTGTAACACTGTCAGGGAAGAGTAACATAGCTGTCTGATCCAATCCAAAGAAAAAGAAAAAACATAGGAATGCTGCTAACATAAAGGAAATCACTTGGTTATTACTCACTGAGGATGACCACAGACCTACTGCACCAAAGGTTGCTGACAACAGAAATAAAGCGATATAGGAGCCGACTGTGCTTGCTATGTCCAAATTCCCAACAGGATTACCTAAAATCCATATGATGTAGACGTACAATAATGAAGGGAGTAAGGTAACAAATAACAGGAATAAGATTCCTAAATATTTTCCTAAAACAATCTGAAATACACTAATCGGTTTAGTAAAAAGTAATTGTAACATACCACTACGTTTTTCTTCGGAGATGCTTCGCATGGTGAGTGCTGGTACTAAAAAGACAAAAATCCACGATGATAAACGAAAAAAAGGTAATAAATCAGCGGAATTGCCGTTGAAAATATTATAGTCAGTTTTTAGAATCCAAAGGAAAATCCCATTCAAAACTATGAACAGCCCTATGACTGTAAAGCCAATGGCAGATGTAAAAAAATACCGTATTTCTTTGTTAAATAGAGCGAACATAAATTCGAAATATAGGATCAAAGTAGTATCCTTTGTTGTGAGAATTTCTATTTTGGAACATCTTTAAGATAACACATCCAAGTATGATGGGTGTGTTATCTCAATTTTGAATAATTGATTCTTAACTTTAAACGTTTAGAGTCATCAATACTGGCGTCATTTCCGTAAATTACCGTACTCAAGGGGGTTACTACGGATGTTGTCGGAATTACTCGTTTTTTATTTGCAGAATCAAAATAATTTACAACGTATGGGTTTTTCACAGTTGAAGCTACAGCAATTGCCAGAGGAACATTCTCAACTTTGTTTTTGATAATGTTGATCACATGCGTTGTCAATCGGATTTGGTAGTAATTACCTTTGTTGTTTTGTTTCTGTAATTTCCCTAAGTGAATCAGATGTGAACCTTCAGCCGATTGGAGTGTGCTGGTAGGGTCGTTGACATAATCCGCAATAACAGCACCTGTTTTCGCATTATAAATAAAAATACGTTCAGGTTCCTTTCCGTAGGTAACTGACTGATCAACATATAAATACAAACTCGCATCTGTGATAAGCACATCACGTTGCCGAATTTCAGCCAGTTCAGCATCTGTAAAGAGTTTTAAATTAGCTATTTGACCTATTCCTCCACTCAAATAAATACGTGAAATGTTATTACTGTCGGTCTCCAAAGAGATACTTTCATCCTCAGTAGTATATGTATTGAACGTAATACCATTTACGTTCATATCATATCGTTTTTTCAAAGTAGCCTTTTGATTATTCGATTCGGTTTCATAGGTGTAGACAAGCTCAATTTTAGCTTTTGACATGTCTAAAAGCATCATCAAATTATCGGAAAAACCATCAGCATCAATTACAATTCCACGGAAGTGATTTTTAAAGTTATTTTGGTTTTCTAATTCTGTAGTTCCCTCTTTACTAATGATTTTCGTTTGGAAAAATTCAGGGTCTAAGGCAATTCTAATTCCTGGAGCTAAGACATCTGCAACGCCTTTTGATTCGTCATCAGGGGTAGTTGGATTGTCGAACTGATTGCGTGTGATTGATTTTTTAGATATGGTTACAGTTTCAGCATTATTTACGTTTGTTAGAGTAGTACCTAAATGATTACTTACTTCAAAATCAGAATAGTAACGCTGAGGAGCTAAATTTTGAGCAGGATCAATGTCTCTCAAAAAATAGGTTAATTCTTGTACATTTACTTTGAATGATGCCTTTGTATTCCCGTAAATAGAATCGAGAGCATATTCCGTTTCAGTAACATATGCCGTGTTGCTTCGAGTGCTGTATGGGTTAAAATATGGTAGATACAGATACGCTTCCGTCACAGTTTCTTTTTCTGGTTTATTATCCGTATTCTCAGAACTCTGAGCTTTATCACCGAAGATGGGACTTACCGAAGGCAACTGCACTTGAGCTATAATACTAGCTTTTTTCTTTCCAAAAGGCTTCTGCGTGTACTCCCCTAATAGGTAACCACCCAACCCATTAGTTTGTACTCTATTTTTAGCAATATTTTCGACAGACACAGAGGCGTCGAACACCGCCGTTTCAAAATTAGGGTCTTTCAGTAAATCACTCTTAATTTCTTTGAAAGAATCATCTGTACAAGACGATAATAAGATGGTCAATCCCAAAAAGGAAAAAATACCTGCATATTTGGATTTATTCATATAATTATGCTATATTATTGATTTTAGTGTTTTTATTTTAAAAATTGTTGGTAAAATTCTCTGTATGAAGCTTGGAAGGTTTCCATGTCGGAATTAAAAAGGACAGGTTTTTTTAATCCGTTTATGTAGGAGCTGAAATCTTCAGGCACGTTGTCGCCAACAACAATGACTCCATCCGAATATTTAGAAGCTACACGCATCATATTGAAATAGTTAGGCTCGGCCAAATGTTCAGCCATTTTTTTGTTGATCCCATCAAAAGCTACCTTGCTAGTGATATCGGATCTTAAAGATCCTTCAAAATCTTGATTGAAAACCGAAGTTATGATTTTACTCTCTGAAAAAATAGGTTCGTCTTTGTAGTAAGTTCTTAAATATAAAGGTAGTAGCGAAGCTAACCATCCGTGAACATGGATGATATCAGGCAACCAATTCAATTTCTTAACGGTTTCAACAACTCCTTTTGCGAAAAAAATACAACGTTCATCATTGTCAGCGAATAAGACCCCATCCTCATCAACAAACGTAGCTTTTCGCTTGAAATACTCGTCATTGTCGATGAAGTAGACTTGGATACGCTCTTTCGGAATTGATGCCACTTTTATGATTAAAGGCACATCAATATCGTTGATAACAATATTCATTCCTGAAAGCCGAATGACCTCGTGTAACTGATGTCGTCTTTCATTGATACTCCCGAAACGTGGCATAAATATCCGTATCTGTCCTCCGTAACTATTGACCATTCTGGGGGTCTCAAATGACATCTTAGAGATTTCATTTTCAGGAGAATATGGTAATACCTCAGAGGAAACAAAAAGCACTTTTTTGTCAGTCATAAAAAGTAAATTGTTTTTTCGTTAGCTTTGGAAGCCACAAAAGTACAAAAAAATATGCAGAAATCCATAAAAAACTTATAAGTTTGCATTTTTTAATATTTGGATGATGATGATATACACTCAGCAGAAGAAACTAAATACCGTGATTTCTGATTTTAAAAAGGCAGGAAAAAGCATCGGTTTTGTCCCTACTATGGGAGCTTTACACAACGGACACCTATCTCTAATGAAAAAAGCATTGGAAGAAAACGATGTTGTTGTGGTTAGTATTTTTGTAAATCCAACTCAGTTTAACAATCCAAAAGATTTGGAGAAATATCCTCGAACATTGGAAGCTGATGTTGAAAAAATAGCTACTATCAGCAAAGATATTTTGGTGTATTCGCCTGAAATTTCAGATATCTATGGAACGAATGTAAGCTCAGATTTTTTTGATTTTCATGGATTAGATCGCGTTATGGAGGGAGCTTTCCGCCCAGGACACTTTGACGGTGTAGGTACAGTTGTTAAAAAACTTTTTGAGATTGTAACTCCTACAAAAGCCTATTTCGGTCAGAAGGACTATCAACAACTACTTATCGTTAAAAAGATGGTAGAAATCACTCAATTACCAGTTGAAATTATCGGGTGCCCTATTGTTAGAAATGCAGATGGGTTAGCTTTAAGTTCTAGAAATCAATTACTTAGTGAACATATGCGAAGAAAAGCAACATTCATTTACAAAATTTTGCAAGAGGTTAAAGAGCTGTTTATTACAAAAAATATTATTGAAATTAACGAATATGTAACAAAAGCTTTTACCGATGATAAGGATTTTGAATTAGAATATTTCACCATAGCCGAAGCCGATACCTTACAAACAGCTACAGCTAAAGAAATAGGCAAAAGATACCGAGCTTTCATTGCCGTTTATGCTGAGGGAGTACGCCTTATAGACAACATGGAACTTTAAGAGGATTATTTGTTTTTTCATATATTATTTTGGCAATTAACTTTTGAGGAACATTAAAAAAGTCAAACAAAAAACATACAGTATCCAATAATTTTATAAATTTGCCTGTGTGAGATATTCTACCATGAGTAAAACAACTTAACTCCTGTTAGTGATATTTTTGTGAGAAGAGGCATAACAGACAAAAAAATCTACAAGTAAAAATATGAGTAAAGATTTAACAAGACGAAGTGAGGACTACTCAAAGTGGTATAACGAGTTAGTAGTAAAAGCTGAATTGGCAGAAAATTCAGGTGTACGTGGTTGTATGGTTATCAAACCATACGGATATGCGATATGGGAAAAAATGCAAGCTGAACTTGACCGTATGTTTAAGGAAACTGGACACGTGAATGCTTATTTTCCGTTGTTTGTACCTCGTAGTTTTTTCGAAGCAGAAGAGAAAAACGCTGAAGGTTTTGCCAAAGAATGTGCTGTTGTAACTCACTATCGATTGAAAACAGATCCAAACGCAAAAGGAAAACTCATGGTTGATCCCGAAGCTAAGTTGGAAGAGGAATTAGTAGTTCGCCCCACATCGGAAGCAATCATTTGGAATACGTACAAAAACTGGATTCAGTCCTATCGTGATTTGCCAATTCTTATCAATCAATGGGCAAACGTAGTACGTTGGGAGATGCGTACACGTTTATTCTTGCGTACTGCTGAATTTTTATGGCAAGAGGGACATACAGCTCATGCCACCAAGGCAGAGGCTCTTGAGGAAGCTGAAAAAATGTTAGAAGTATATGCCGAGTTTGTCGAAAACTTCATGTGTGTTCCTGTTATTAAGGGGTTTAAAACCGAATCGGAACGCTTTGCAGGAGCTGATGAAACCTATTGTATTGAGGCTTTGATGCAGGATGGAAAAGCCCTACAAGCAGGAACCTCACATTTTTTGGGACAGAATTTCGCTAAAGCATTTGATGTGAAGTTTGCTTCCAAAGAAGGCACATTGGACTATGTTTGGGCGACCTCATGGGGGGTATCTACCCGACTCATGGGTGCATTGATTATGACGCATAGTGATGATAATGGATTGGTACTTCCACCTAAATTAGCTCCTATTCAAGTAGTAATCATTCCTATTTACAAAGGGGAGGAGCAGTTGGAAGCTGTTCGTAAGCGTGTACTACCACTAATGGCAACACTCAAAAAACAAGGTATTTCTGTAAAATTTGACGATAGAGATACCCATAAACCAGGATTCAAATTCAATGAATATGAGCTGAAAGGGGTACCTGTACGTTTAGCAGTTGGACAACGTGATTTGGAAAACAATACCTTCGAGGTCGCTCGTCGTGATACACTAACCAAAGAAACTGTTTCTGGAGATAGCATCGTAGAATACATTGAGAAACTCTTACAGGAAATTCAAGAGAATATTTATAAAAAAGCCTTGGATTATAGAAATGCACATATTACCGAAGTAAATTCATACCAAGAGTTCAAAGAGGTTTTAGAAAGCAAAGGAGGGTTTATTGCAGCTCATTGGGATGGTACTACTGAAACCGAACAGCGTATTCAGGAAGAAACCAAAGCAACTATACGTTGTATTCCGTTGGAAGCCAAAGAAGAAGTAGGAGTTTGTATAGTAACGGGTAAGCCTTCCGCAAAAAGAGTTTTATTTGCAAAGGCGTATTAGTACATGATTAAATCATAAAAAAATCAAAGCAGAAATTGAACAATTCAGTTTCTGCTTTGGTGTTTTTTAAAACTCAGGAAAATGTAAATTTGTCTACGAAAACATAACTTCCTAAAAAACATGTTATTAAAAAAATTAACATTTTAATGGCATTTTAAATTTGTTTTAAAGGCTAAAAAACTTGTATCTTCGCAGTCAAAAAGAATATAGATTATGGGAATATTTGATAAACGCGAAAGTTACAAACCTTTTGAATATCCGGAGGTTATGGAATTTGTAAATGCAATGCACAAATCATTTTGGGTGCATTCAGAAGTGGAATTTACGGCAGACATTCAGGATTTTAAAGCCAACTTGTCCATAGTAGAAAAAGAAGCTGTGAAAAGAGCTTTGTTGGGAATAGCCCAAGTGGAAGTTTCTGTTAAAACATTTTGGGGCGATCTTTATGATCTTTTCCCTAAACCTGAGTTCAATGGATTAGGAGCTACTTTTGCTGAATGCGAATTTCGGCATAGTGAGGCATATTCTCGTCTGTTAGAAGTGTTGGGCTATAATAATGAATTTGAAAATTTGTTGGAAGTGCCTATTTTTAAGGAAAGAAATCTAGTTTTAAAGGAATATTTGGCAAAAAATAAGGAGAATGCTATGCAACGTATCCTGTTTTTTACACTTATCATCGAAAACGCTTCTCTTTTTAGTCAATTTGCTACCATTTTGTCTTTCACACGCTTTAAAGGATATATGAAAAATGTAGCGAATATCATCGCTTGGACTTCAGTTGATGAGCAACTACATGCCAACGCAGGAATATACATTCTCAAAAAAATATTTGAAGAAAATCCTGCAATGAAAGAACATGCTCAAACGGAAGCAACTGAGTTCATAAGAAATTATATCCAGTTGGAGGATAAAATGTTAGATTGGATTTTTGAAGAAGGAGAAATTGAGTTTTTTTCCAAAGAAGATTTGGCAAATTATATGCGTTATCGCTTGGATGATTCCTTGACACAACTTGGTTTCGGGAAACCTTTTGGTATTACAACTGATCAAGCAAAGCCTATGCTGTGGTTTGAGGAAGAAGTTTTTTCAAATTCGTTAGATGATTTTTTTGCCAAACGTCCAGTAGATTATACAAAGCACGATAAGAGTATTAGTGCAAATGATTTATTTTAATTTATACGATGAAAAAACATCAAAAAGATATCATCATTGGTCTATTTGTAGGGCTGATAGCTAATGCTTTAGGTATTCTACTCTACATACTAATTTTTTCACGGCATAGCATTGAGTTAACGATAAGAGATGCTTATGTTAAAGGATATTTAGGAGCGTTGATTGCCTTAGGAGGATTGCTTGATTTGGCTTCTTTTTTTGTTCTTTTACGGTTAGGGCAGGATAATAGAGCAAAAGGTGTTATCATGGCTTCTATGATATTAGCCTTAGTGATTTTGATGTTGGAATTCAATTAATTTTTATGTTACGAGATCAATTGAAAAACTTATTTCCGAATCATGTTGAAGAGGAAATCCCTGAAAAGGAAGCATCTAATGTCTGGTTACAAGACGATCCTTTGATTTGTAAATATGAGAAAAGGAATGGTAAGCCTGTTACCATTATTGAAGAGTACAATGGGGCAGACAGTGATTTCAAAATCTTATCGAAAGAATTGAAAACTTTTTTAGGAGTTGGAGGCTCGGTGAAAAACGAGAAAATTATCATTCAAGGAGATTACCGAGATAAGATTATGCAATTCCTTAGAAATAAAGGATTTAAAGTAAAAAGAGTTGGAGGATAAATCCATGAAATGATGAATGTACCATTAGCGGAACGTATGCGTCCAAATTCTCTGTCGAGCTATGTAGGACAAACACATTTGGTAGGAGAAAATGGATCTCTTCGGAAACAAATTGAAAGTGGTTGGCTTCCATCGTTGATTTTTTGGGGGCCTCCTGGAACTGGTAAAACTACATTGGCAAACATTATCGCTTTGGAAAGCAAACGAGCTTTTTTTACGCTAAGTGCTATCAGTTCAGGTATTAAAGAGGTACGCGAAGTCATTGAGCAGTCCAAAAATAGCAGTGGTTTGTTTACGGCTAAGAATCCTATTGTATTTATTGATGAAATTCATCGTTTCAATAAAACTCAGCAGGATTCTTTGTTACAAGCCGTTGAAAAAGGTTGGATAACATTGGTTGGAGCAACTACTGAGAACCCAAGTTTTGAGGTTATTCCAGCCTTGTTGTCGCGTTGTCAGGTGTATGTACTAAATGCTTTTGATCGGGCAGATTTGGAAAAATTGCTTAAAAATGCAATTGAGAAAGATAGTATTTTACGAACAAAAAAGATACAACTCACAGAGAAGGAAGCCCTGTTTCGATTGTCAGGAGGTGACGGTAGAAAATTACTAAATACCTTCGAACTTATTGTAAATGCTTTTTCAGAAGGTGAAACCATCGAAATTACTAATGAGAAAGTGACGCAAATTGTTCAAAAGAATACGGTGTTGTACGACAAAACAGGTGAACAGCATTACGACTTGACTTCAGCATTTATCAAATCCATACGAGGAAGCGATCCTAATGGAGCAGTTTACTGGTTAGCACGTATGATTGAAGGAGGTGAAGATGTCAAATTCATCGCTCGTCGGATGCTTATTTTAGCATCAGAAGATATTGGCAATGCCAACCCTACAGCGTTAATCTTGGCAAACAATACCTTTCAGGCAGTAACTACTATCGGATATCCGGAAGCGAGAATCATTTTGAGTCAATGTGCGATCTATTTGGCTTCTTCACCCAAAAGTAATGCGTCGTATAAGGCTATAAACACCGCACAACAAATTGTTAAACAAACAGGAGATCTTTCTGTACCGATTCATCTGCGGAATGCTCCTACTAAATTGATGAAAGAACTCAACTACGGGAAAGATTATAAATATTCCCATGACTATGCACAAAGTTTTGTTTTTCAGGATTTTTTACCCGAAGAGTTACAAGGGTATCGTTTTTATGAACCCGCAGATAACGTTCGCGAAAATGGGTTAAGAGAATATTTGAGAAACCTATGGGGCAAAAGATACGGATATTGAAAGAAGCTAGGGTAGTGCTTCGAACTTTGTTTTCGTCTCATTATTCGTAAAAAATATCGTGCTAAATATATATTTTTTGTAACTTTGTCGGCACTTCAAGTTTTGTTTAATTAAATTTTATAAAAAATCAAAATGAAAAAAGTATTTTTTTTATGTAGTTTTTTCTTTTCTTGTGTGGTTTTAGCACAGCAAAGGCCTAATATTGTGATTATTATTTCCGATGATCATTCCTTTCAATCCATAGGAGCATACAACGAAGGGAAAACTTCTTATACACCCCACATCGATAAACTTTCAGAGCAGGGGATGACTTTCAATAAGGCGTATGTGGCTAATTCAATATGTGGTCCAAGTCGAGCCTGTATCCTTACGGGTAAGTTTAGCCATAAGAACGGATATACCGATAATGAAACTTCACGCTACAATTCAAATCAGCAGCAATTTGTGAATATTTTGCAAGAAAACGGTTATCAAACAGCGTGGATTGGAAAATATCACTTAGGAAAAGATCCAAAAGGATTTGATTTTTTTAAAATTTTAATCGGACAAGGGCATTATTTTAACCCCGATTTCTATGTTCCTGGAGGAAAAGTTGTTCGTGAAGAAGGGTACGTGACTGATATTGTTGAAAATGAAGCCGAACAGTGGCTGGATAACCGTGACAAGAGTAAGCCCTTTTGTCTCATAGTAGGGCATAAGGCTACCCATCGCACATGGATGCCCGATATTCAAGATTTAGGAAGCTTTGAGAAAGTAAACTTTCCACTTCCCGACAATTTTTACGATGATTATAAGGGGCGAATTCCTGCTACCATGCAAGAAATGACCATCGCTAAAGATTTACAGATGGGTTATGACCTGAAAATGTTTCCCCCTAATCAAGAAGAAAAAGATGGTAACTTCAATCGGATGACGCCATCACAACGTAAAGCCTATAATGATTTCTATCACCAAATTCAAAAAGAATTTGAGAGTCAAAAATTGACAGGAAAGGCTCTTACCGAATGGAAGTTTCAGCGTTATATGAGAGATTATTATGCAACGGCGGTTTCTCTTGATAGAAACATAGGAAGAATGAATGACTATTTGCATAAAAATAATTTAGCCGATAACACAATATTCATATATCTCTCAGATCAAGGATTTTACATGGGAGAACACGGCTGGTATGATAAAAGATGGATGTATGAGGAATCCTTTAGAACACCCATGGTTATAAAGTACCCTACATATATCAAAAGAAATAAGTCTACAGATAGTTTTGTGATGAATGTGGACATAGCTCCAACTCTTTTGGAGGCAGCAGGTATTCCAATTCCAGCTGATATTCAGGGGAAATCGTTTTTGAATGTGTTGAAAGGCTCTAAGAGACCTTCTCGTGAAACAGTTTATTACCATTACTATGAAAATGGGGAACATGCTGTTTCGCCACATTTTGGAATTAAAAATAAACGGTACAAACTCATTCGGTTCTACAAGCGACATAATGGATGGGAACTCTACGACTTGAAGAAAGATCCTAAGGAGATGAATAATATTTATGGAAAACGTTCCACAGAGAAGTTAACTAAGCGAATGAAATCCATATTATTAAAAGAAATTAAGGCTTTGGATGACACTACAGCTTTAGAAGTGTTTCATTCATCGAATTAAATAGATTTTGGAGCAGTTTTCGTTTGATCTCGTGTTAGTTCGCTGAATAACTGCTCCAAATCCTTATGTCTGTGGTTGATTTGCAGTATTTTAAGTCCATTTTCATTAGCAAAGTCAAACAGTTTGGGACGCATGTCCTCTTGTGTGTCAAATACCATATGGTACAAGAACTCGTGTATGTTCACTACCGATTTTAGCATAGGAATTTGTCGTAAAAAACGTTCTTCCACGCGTAAGTCAAACGCTACTTCAATGGTTTGTTCCTTATTTTGAAGGTTTTTCATTGACTGATCCAGGACAATGTTCCCTTTGTTGATAACAATCACTCGGTCGCAAACTGCTTGAATTTCTTGCATAATATGCGATGATAACAGAATGGTTTTGTTCTTTCCAAATTCTTTGATGATGCCACGTATTTCAACTAACTGATTAGGGTCAAGACCTGTGGTAGGTTCATCTAAAATCAAAATTTCAGGATCGTGAATCAGTGCCGATGCCAGTCCTACACGCTGACGATAACCTTTGGATAGTTGCTCAATTTTTTTGTTACTTTCAGGTGTAAGTCCCGTAATTTCAATGATTTCTTCAATTCTTTTTTTCGAAATGTTTTTGTATAATTTTCCCATGAACCAAAGGTATTCACGTACGTACATTTCTAAATACAGAGGATTGTGCTCTGGTAGGTAGCCAAGATTTCGTTGAGCCTCAATCGGATTTTTGATCATATCTATCCCATTGACAAAAATTTCCCCATTAGTTGGTATTAATGACCCTGTAATCATCTTCATCGTAGTGGATTTTCCTGCTCCGTTTGGCCCTAAAAAACCCGTAATTTCACCTTTATTTAGCGAAAAATTGATTTGATTAACAGCTACTTGTTTGCCGTAAGTTTTTGTTAGTTGTTTTACTTCTATCGACATATTTTCGTTAGTTTTCTAAAAAATTCAAGAAAATTCTTGAATAGTTTTATTTTAAGAATATCTTTTTTCGTATAATCCTTGGTGATTAACAAATGAAGAAGGATGGGTTTATAAAGATAAAATACCTTCAATTTTTCCAGCTTCTTTGTAGTATGCAATTACTTCATCAGGGTTTTGCAATAATATTGAAATCGAAACACTTGTGTATTTTCCATTTGATGATGTACGCGTTTTGATATCAGCTTTTTTTCCTTCGAAAATAGCTTCCAGAGTGTGCTTTTTTTCAGTATCGTTAGGTATGATGAATTTGTACAGATAGGTTGAAGGCCACTGAGAAGTTTCTTCTAATTCTTTTTTTAAACGCTCGTAAAATTCTTTTTGTTCTTGCTCTGTTTTCATTTTATTCTATTACTTCTATGATTAATAATTTGAATTAGTTTAAAATACGCTTTTTAGCATTCGATGAATTTTTTATATGATTGTTTTACAATATTTTATAACGTATACAAAATAATCGTAAAGCCATTAAATTAAATATTTATTTTCATTCTTTCCGCAAAGATATTGGATTTTTGTAGTACGATACAAGTTTTAAACTTGAATTTTATCAGTATTTTTTGTACCTTCGTGGAGTCTATAAAATTAATCTATGTTCAAGAAAATATTCTTTTTACTTTTCATTTTCAACCTCTCATTTATTCGACAAGTAGCTCCACTTGATGGTAATGAGTCGGTTATTGGATGTGTTGAAAAAATTCAGCAGAGTTATGTAGGTAATCGAAATACTAAAAAGTTTCACAGAACTGACTGTAATTCAGTTTATAAGATAAAAGATAAAAATAAAACCAAGTTAAAGAACAGAAAAACAGCTATCGAACAAGGGTATGTTCCTTGTAAAATCTGTAAACCTTAGATAATGTTTACTGACAAGCCATTAAAAATCAGCCTTAAGGAGGAATTTTGCTTTATGGATATCAGTTAAGAGATGAGATTAAAAAGGTTAACAGTTATTTTTGATAAAATCAAAATTTCGCATTTTTACAAAGGAATTTACAAATCAAACTTTTTAGCCTCTTGCCAAAATGCTTCCATTTCAGTTAAGGTCATGTTTTTTAGTGATTTGTGCTGTTCTTGAGCCTTGTTTTCTAAGTATTGAAATCGTTTGATAAATTTCTTATTCGTTTTTTCTAAGGCATCTTCGGGATTTACTTTTAAAAATCGACTGTAATTGATTAAACTGAAAAATACGTCGCCTAATTCTTTTTCGATATTTTCTTTATTTTTGTGAGTAACTTCATGGTGTAATTCATTGATTTCCTCCTTGATTTTGTCAAAAACACCATCAATAGAATCCCAATCGAAGCCTACACCAGCGACTTTATCTTGTATGCGTGTGGCTTTAACCAAAGCAGGTAAACTTTTTGGTACGCCTTCCAATACGCTTTTTTTACCTTCTTTAAGTTTAATTTTTTCCCAGTTGCGTTTAACATCATCCTCATTTTCAACTTTCACATTTCCGTAGATATGTGGATGTCGCTCAATGAGTTTATTGCAAACCGTATTTGCCACATCGGCAATATCAAAATCGTTGGTTTCACTACCTATTTTTGCGTAGAACACAATGTGTAACAATAAATCACCTAATTCTTTTTTTACTTCGTTTAAATCATTATCCAAAATGGCATCTCCTAACTCATAGGTTTCTTCAATCGTTAGGTGTCGAAGTGATTGTAGTGTTTGTTTTTTGTCCCATGGACATTTTTCCCTGAGGTCGTCCATGATATCTAGTAGTCGTTCAAAGGCTTGTAGTTGTTGTAGGCGATTTTTTTTCATTTGTAATGGAAAAATTTTAGTTAAATTCAGTCAGATATACGAAAAAAATCATCATTTTACTTAGAAACTTTTGATGTTTTAGTAGGAGGATCATAACTGAAATATCTAAAAGAGATATAAGAATTATGCAAATAAGGTTAGCTATAAATTTTAATAAATTTTTATTTGTCAGATGTTTATGTTATGGATTATCTACAAAATCAAATCGAACCATTCCATCTGAGTCAATTTTAGTGAGTTTTACTCGACGCAATGTGTTGACTAACTCTGGATTCCAAGGCGTTTTCACTTTCACGTAGTTTTCGGTAAATCCATGTATGTAACCTTGTTTGTTTTCTCCTTCAAAAAGTACAGTTCTTTCTGTTCCTAACTGATTTACATAGAAATTATTACGTTTTTTAGCAGACAAACCACGAAGCATTTTACTACGTTTAGCTCTCACTTCGTCGGGAACAACTCCATCCATTAGTACAGCCTCCGTATTGTCACGTTCTGAATATGTGAATACATGCAAGTACGAAATATCCAATTCACTCAAAAAGTGATATGTTTCTAAAAAAAGCTCGTCAGTTTCACCAGGAAATCCAACAATAACATCCACTCCAATACAAGCATGTGGCATCACTTCTTTGATTTTTGCTACTCGGCTGACGTATAATTCTCGTAAATACCTACGCTTCATTTTTTTCAAGATATGATTGCTTCCACTTTGGAGAGGTACGTGAAAATGAGGAACAAAAGCTTTGCTCCCTGCAACAAATTCAATAGTTTCATCTTTGAGTAAATTCGGCTCAATAGACGAAATTCGCAATCGTTCAATACCTTTGACCTTATCTAAGGCTTGTACCAAGTCCAGAAAGGTGTGTTCATGCTTTTTATTCCCGAACTCTCCTTTTCCGTAATCACCTATATTTACGCCTGTTAGTACAATTTCTTTAATTCCTTGCTCGGATATTTTTTGAGCATTTTTTAGAATGTTTTCAATCGTATCACTACGTGAAATTCCCCGTGCCATTGGGATTGTGCAATACGTACATTTGTAATCGCATCCGTCCTGTACTTTTAGAAAAGCACGAGTTCTATCGCCAATGGAATAGCTTCCCACGTAAAAATCTGTTTCCGAAATTTCACATGAATGTACTTGACCTTCATTATTTTTGGTCAAATCATCAATATATTGAGTGATGTCGAATTTTTCTTTTGCTCCCAGTACCAAGTCTACGCCATGAACTGCTGCTAATTCTGCAGGCTTCAGTTGAGCATAACATCCTACAGCTGCAACAAAAGCCTTGTCGTTTATTTTCAATGCTTTACGTACAATTTGTTTGAATTGCTTGTCAGCATTTTCTGTAACTGAGCAGGTGTTGATGATGTATATGTCTGCAAAATCTTCAAAATCAACACGTTGGTAACCTTCGTTTTCAAAACTACGTGCTATGGTGGAAGTTTCTGAAAAATTCAGTTTACAACCCAACGTGTAAAAAGCTACCTTTTTTTTATTTTCTAATGTAATCATTTTCTATACGAGCTATGCTATCTAATGATTTTGTATTCAGTTTGTTATGTATGAACTACGAACTACGTACGACAGAATGTTCGATCGATTTGTTTTTTTACATTGAAGCAATTGCTTCGTAAAAATCTGCCGCATCAATTCCCATATTCTGACAAATCCATTTGGCGGCTTCTACATAACGGACTTCCTCTTTTTGGGTAATGTTCAGAGGTAACTCTCCTTCATCCGTAATGAGGAAAAAAGATTCATTATTTTCTTCATAATCAGGAGTTTTATAAGCTATTTTTCGTATTGGATTCTCGGTATTTTGCACAACTTTCATTACATTCTCGCATTCTTCATTGTATACCAAAATCCCCCCTTTGGTAATGCTATCCACAAAAGTGGCGTAATTTTCTGTATCCACTGAGATGCTCTCTAATAGTGCCAAAGTAGGTTGATAGGTAAGATATTTTGGATGCTTGTCAACTATTGAATTTATTTCCTCACTTCCGTCGAAAAGTACAAATTCGGCATGGGTTGAAAGACGAAAAGACTTTCCTTTAATTGGGTTTTCGGTAAAAAAACTTAATGGAATATTGTGAAAATCAAATGTATGTACTACCGTTTTTAACACGTTTTCTTTTCCTTTACCTGCAATTACTACACGTGTTTTATCTTTAAAAAAAGTATGCAAAAAATCGTTTTCCGTTCCTGTAGTTAAGCCTAATAATTGGGCTTCTTTTTCGAGGTCACTATTTGCTTTACTACTTCTATTAATAACTACAAAATCAGCATTTTTATTTATTAATTCACCTTCTGAAATGGTGTGATTAGCTGCTAAAAGTTCAGAAACTAAATCCGCTTGAAAATCCTTATAGGATGTAAAATGAATATGCATTAGCTATATTTTTTTAATTAGTTCTCATTATTTCGGACTCAATACTTTGATTTTTTGCGTCCTAATCCTTTGAATGAGCCTCATCAATCTGGCAAAAGTAATGTTTTTTTTGGTATCTGCAAAAAAGAAGATTTTTCTCATATATGGTCAAAATACTAACTCTAAATGTATGTTATTTCTGCACAAATAAAATACAAAAGAAATATATTCTATTTTTGATTAAAAAAATCAATGAAACAAATAGTAATATAAAATTTTTTCGGATTTATTTTCTAAAATAATTTTGAAGTATAAAAAAATGTTCGTAGTTTTGCCCCGTGAACATAATTTTTTACTTAACACAAAAATGAAAGTAACCGAACATATTGCTCGTTCCAAAGGGAAGACACTTTTTTCTTTTGAGATAGTTCCTCCTAAAAAAGGGAATAGTATTGAAGAACTTTACCGAAATATTGAACCTTTGATAGAGTTTAAGCCTCCTTTTATTGATGTAACCACTTCACGGGAGGAATTTTTTTACAAACAGCATCCTAATGGTCTGTTAGAAAAGAAAATTACTCGAATGCGTCCTGGAACGGTAGGGATTTGTTCTGCGATTCAATACAAATATGGTGTAGATACCGTACCACATGTTCTTTGTGGAGGATTCACAAAAGAAGAAACGGAATATTTGTTGGTAGATTGCTTCTATTTGGGAATCGACAACGTTATGGCACTTCGCGGCGATGCTCGGAAAGAGGAACGTTATTTTGAGCCGACCAAAGATGGTCATACCTATGCTGTAGATTTGGTCAGGCAAATCAAAGATTTAGGACGTGGAAAGTTTTTGCATGATGTAATAGAGACTGACTATGGAACTGATTTTTGTGTGGGAGTTGCTGGTTACCCTGAAAAACATATAGAGTCTCCTTCAATGACGTTTGATTTGGCTCGGTTGAAGGAAAAAGTAGATGCCGGAGCGGATTATATTGTTACCCAGATGTTTTTCGATAATCAAAAGTATTTCGAATTTGTAGAAAAAGTACGGCTCATGGGAATTGATATTCCTATCATTCCTGGAATTAAGCCTATAACTACAAAGAAACATCTGAATTTGTTGCCACAAGTGTTCAAACTCGACTTACCGGAAATTTTAGTATCCGAATTGGAAAAATGTAAAACCAACGAAGATGTAAAACAAGTTGGAATAGAATGGGCTATCGAACAGAGTAAAGAATTGAAACTGTGGGGAGTGCCTACTTTGCATTACTATTCAATGGGCAAATCAGACAATATTGTAGACATTGTTTCCAAAGTTTTTTAATTGAATAGTACTGAAGCATAGTTTTTTAGAACAATAAACAAAAAAATACATACGAATTATATGAAAACCAATTTATTAGGCTATCCTCGTATAGGGGAAAAACGTGAACTTAAAAAAGCAAACGAAGCTTTTTGGGCAGGAAAAATATCAGAAGATGAGTTGTTTGATGTGGCAAATACCATCAGAATTCACAATTGGAAATTACAGAAAGAAGCAAATATAGATTTGTTGCCTTCCAATGATTTTTCCTTTTATGACCAAGTATTAGATTTTTCATTCTCGGTAAATGCAATCCCAAGTAGATTTGCTCCTATTGACAATTTGTCGGACATGGAGCTTTATTTTGCATTGGCACGAGGCTACCAAAAGAATGGCATTGATATCACGGCTGTGGAAATGACCAAATGGTTTGATACGAATTATCACTATTTAGTTCCAGAGTTTACTAAAAATCAATCGTTTAAATTGCGATATAACAAAGCTCTTGCAGAATATCAATTCGCAAAAAACAATGGATTTGAAACGAAGCCTGTGCTTTTAGGTCTTATAACATATTTGCTTTTAGGGAAAGAAAAAGAGGATGGTTTCCATAGAATTGAACTGGTTGAAAATTTGTTACCTGTGTACAAACAAATCGTACAGAGTTTGGTAGATGCTGGAGCAAAAACTATTCAAATTGACGAGCCTTGTTTAGTACTTGACCTTACAAAAACTGAAAAAGAGGCTTATAAACAGGTGTATACTATTCTGAAAGAAGCGTTCCCTACTACAGAATTTATTTTAACAACCTATTTTGGAGCTTTGGAAGATAACACTGATTTAGCGTTAAGTCTTCCGTTGGATGTATTGCATATTGATTTAGTTCGCGCTGAAAATCAATTAGATGAAATATTATCTAAATTACCAAAAGATAAAAAATTATCTCTTGGAGTTGTAGACGGGCGTAATGTTTGGATCAACGATTTCCAAAAATCAGTAACTTTGATTGAAAAAGTTCAAAAAGCTTTGGGTATTGACCGCGTGTTGGTAGCATCTTCTTGTTCTTTGTTACACTCGCCTTGTAATTTGGAACATGAGAATAACGAAAAGATACTTACTCCTGAAATCAAACAATGGTTAGCTTTTGCAAAACAAAAATTAGTTGAAATATCAACAATTAAATCTTTAGTAACTAATGATTTAACTGAAGTTCAACGAGAAACAGTGACTCAAAATAAAAAAGCGAATGATAATCGTAAGACATCGAAGTTGATTCATGATGAGGATGTTAAATCACGCGTAGGAGCAATCACTGAAAAAGATGCACATCGTAAGAGTGGATTTGCTCAACGCCAAGTTATTCAGGAAGGAGCGTTAAAATTACCACTGTTTCCTACAACAACAATAGGATCTTTCCCTCAAACACAGGAGGTTAGAAGTTGGAGAGCGAATTTTAATAAAGGTGTGCTTCCATTAGAAGAATATGAAACATTACTCAAAAAAGAAATCGAAGAGTCAATTCGTTTCCAAGAGGATGCAGGAATTGATGTGTTGGTTCACGGAGAATTCGAACGCAATGACATGGTGGAATATTTTGGAGAGCAACTCAAAGGATATACATTTACTAAGTTTGGCTGGGTACAGAGTTACGGTTCTCGCTGTGTGAAGCCACCAATTATTTATGGGGATGTCTCTCGTCCAACTCCAATGACGGTTCGTTGGTCACAGTTTGCTCAATCGTTAACTTCACTGCCTGTAAAAGGAATGCTAACGGGACCTGTAACAATTTTACAATGGTCATTCGTTCGTGATGATCAACCTCGTTCGGTAACATGTACCCAAATAGCGTTGGCAATTCGTGATGAAGTGGTTGATTTAGAAAAAGCAGGTATCAAGGTAATTCAAATTGATGAACCAGCGGTTCGAGAGGGGCTACCTTTACGCCGTAAGGATTGGGAAACATATTACAATTGGGCAATTCGTGCGTTTCGTATTTCGGCGTCAGGTGTGGAAGATAGCACACAGATTCACACGCACATGTGCTATTCCGAATTCAATGATATGATTGAAGCAATAGCTGATATGGATGCTGACGTAATTACGATTGAATGTTCTCGCTCGCAAATGGAATTATTAGATGTATTTGCGGAGTTTAAATACCCAAATGAAATTGGACCAGGAGTTTATGACATTCACTCACCACGAGTTCCATCGGTGGAGGAGATGACTTTCTTGATGGAAAAAGCCATTGGTGTGATACCAAAACGTAACTTGTGGATTAACCCTGACTGTGGACTTAAAACCCGCCATTGGGAAGAGACTAAAAAGGCTCTTGTAGCAATGGTTGATACAGCAAAAGAATTACGGGCTAAATACAATGCCTAGAAATAAATAAAAACTGTCTGGAAATTTTTTAGGCAGTTTTTTTATTGAAGCTGTCCGAAAAAGTCAATCTTTTCGGACAGTCTCTTAAAATTGGTAAATAATATTTCTATACGACCTTTTCGTGTTTTGCTTTATACAATAAGCCTCTAATAAATCGCATATTTACAGTGAGACAAACATTTCTACATTACAATTCCTTTAATTTTCGCTCAATTTCTTGCATTTTTTGGTCTCTATTGAGCGAAAAAGCAGCACTTTTTTGGTTTATATAAAACAAAAGACTTTTTACCTTTAAAAGATTATTTTTAGTATTCTCTTCTTCGGAATGATATAACAATTCTGAAATGATTTCTATCGTATCCAAATCATTTTCAAAGGTATTTACCAATTCCTCTGCTGACCTTTCCTGCAAATGTACTAATAAATTACCCGTAAACCGCTCTGACATATTTGCCAATTCTTTTAATTTTTCCTCTTTGGGTACTTTCTTACTCAAAAGGTTTGCCAGTTCTTGAAAAAACAGGTCTATTTGTCGTTTTATATAATCTTTTCTAAACATTTAAGGAGTTAGTTTTTTGTTCTATTTTACTGTGACAATTCATTGTTTGCTTTTAGATTTTAGTGGTGTTACTTACACATGAAAAAATGTTTATTTTACCTGTACGGTTTCGTTATAGATGCGAAACATTCTTCATTCTTACGGCTATTGAATGTTGTTCGAAACTGTCCAAAAAGATTTGTCCCAAAAAACAATCTATTGTTTTTCAATATTTTACTATCAAATAACTAAAATCAAGATAGTGTTATAAAAGTATAATGTTAGTTCTGATTGTCAGGCTGAGCGTAGTCGAAGCCCTGTAATTACGAGGCTTCAACTACGCTCAGCCTGACAAAAAAACTTCTTTTTTAAGGCAACATACTTTTTACATCACCTCCAATTTAGTAATGTCATCAAACTTTTCAGACAGCCTCCTATGAACAACCCTTCATCCTTATCAAAACATTTTTTAAAAGTTTATGATTATTCAAAAAAGCAAATCCTATATTTTATCGGAATGTTCTTGGCCCTAAGAAAATCGTTTTTGTTGAACCGATTTTATTGCCATTACTATATACCTCCAAAAGAACCTTCAACTTTTCTTCTTTCAAGGAAGATTCTTTTATTCTTACGAATAGTGTACCTTCCGCCAGACCTTGTTTTGGGACGAAAATAGAATTTTTACCGACGATAACTACTTCAGCATCCAAAGAACCAACCACTTTAACCGTTACATTTTCAAAATCACGAGTAGTTTTATTGATAATTTTATAAGTGTAAACGTTGCTAATCACTCCATTTTCCTCATGTTGATATAGTTGTCCAGGCAAACGTAAAATATCAGCCTGAACATCTGTTCTGATGAATAGCATTCCTATAAGTATTCCAATCAGAATTGTAAGTACAGCTGTGTAGCCTTTCATGCGTAAATCAAATTTGAAAGGAGCTTTTTTAGCTATGTTTTCCTCACTTGCAAAACGAATCAACCCTCTCTTGAAACCAACTTTGTCCATTACCTCATCACAAGCATCGATACAAGCCGTACAGTTCACACACTCCAATTGAGTTCCATTTCTAATGTCAATTCCTGTTGGACATACATGTACACACTGCATACAATCAATACAGTCACCATGTCCCAAGGCTTGACGATCTTCATTCTTTCGGAATTTTTTACGTCCATTATCCGATTCTCCTCGAACATAGTCATAGGCTACGATGATAGAACGATTGTCCAACAAAACCCCTTGTAAGCGTCCATAAGGACAAGCTATTATACATACTTGTTCTCTGAACCATGTAAAAATGAAGTAAAAAATACAAGTAAATATAAACAATGCTATGAACGTTCCCCAGTGGTTTATTGGGCCTTCTTTGATGTAGGTTAACAAAACATCAGAACCTATTAAATATGCTAAAAAAGTGTTTGCTACCGAGAAAGAAATCAAAAAGAATAGACTCCATTTGAGTGTTTTTTTTCTGATTTTTTCCTTGTCCCATGCCTGTTTATCAAGTCGCATTTGTGAACCTCGATCTCCTTCAATCCAATATTCAATACGACGGAAAACCATCTCCATAAATATGGTTTGTGGGCAAATCCATCCACAAAAAATACGTCCGAAAACAACCGTAAAAAGTGCAAGAAACACAACTCCGATAATCATCGAAATCACAAATAGATAGAAATCTTGTGGCCAAAAAGGCAATCCGAAGATATTGAATTTACGATCGAGAATATTAAACAACAAAAATTGGTTACCGTTTATTTTCACCCACGGGCTGACCAATAAAAAAATCAAAAGTACATAGCTGACGTATTTTCTATATCTATAGAAACGTCCAGATGGTTTTTTAGGGAATACCCATGCCCTTTTTCCTTCCTTGTCAATGGTTCCGATGGAATCTCGGAATATTTCTTTATCTTGTTCTTCCATGTGTAGTGTTTTTTATAGAGAATCTTGCTTCTTTTGGGAAGAAATATAATATCTATTTTTGATAAAAGGATTTTAAATGCGATGGTGGAGCATCCGTCGTTTGTAAGATTTTGCCATGAAACAAAACTCCACTCGAGTTCTTTTTTTAATAAAAAATATAGGCAATAGGCAATAGCTTTTATCCGATTGCGAATATGGTCTATTTCCCTATTGCCAATATTAAGTTTTGAAAACACTTTTACTCGGTGTACAGATCACCTTCAGGTCCTTTTGGATTTGCAGGTTTGGTTCCTTTCAGTGTTTTAATATAGTTTGCTACTTGCTCAATTTCAGTAGGCTTCAATAGTGATTTCCAAGCAACCATTCCTTTTCCATCACGTCCACCTTCTGATATAGTATTGTAGATATCTTTGATATTTCCTCCTAAAATCCAATGGTCGTCCGTTAAATTAGGTCCGATACCACCTCCACCATCCATTGCGTGACATGCAACACAATTGGTTTGGAATACTTTTTTTCCTGCTTCAACAACTGAAGCATCATCTACCAACAAGCGTACTTCGAAAGGATTATTTTTCTTATACTCTGCAACTTCAATTTTTGAACGAGCTACATCTTTGTTATACTCGTCAATTTGATTATCATCTTTTAGAACCTCGAATCGTACCAAGTAAATAACCATGAACACAATAGTAGCATAGAAAAGGTACACCCACCAAGGTGGTAAAGTATTATCTAATTCACGAATGCCATCGTGTTCATGCTCCAAAAGGATATCTCCCTCTTTTTCAAGAGGCACTTGTTCCACCATTCCTGCATAAAAACGCTGCCAAAGCGTTCCTTCTTCTGCACCTGACCTAGATTTGATACCCGAAATCAGGTTCTGAACTGCTTTCAAGACTACTTCTGTAAAAACAAGTAAGAAGAACAAGAAAGTCAAAAACAACGGAACTTGATAGTATTTAGCAAATGCTGTACTTTCTTTAGTTCCATAGAGCAACTCTATGAAAAGAGCCACAACACCAACGATGGTTACTACTCGTAAAAATGGTATTAAATTCTTTTTCATTGTAAGGTATTGTTATTTTCGTCCTCATCATTATCAAAAGGAATATTATTCATCGTATCGATAGTTTCTTTCTTATATCCGAACACCCACCAGAAGAGTGCTAAGAAAAAGATAAAAAATATCAGGAAAGATATGATGGGAAAAATCTCAATCCCATCAATCGTCGCCATATGTTCCTTAATAAATTTGAGCATTGTTTGTTACTTTTTTTCCAACTTAATATCTGTTCCCAATCGCTGTAAGTACGCGATTAAAGCAACGATTTCTCGGTCTTTCATCGGAACAAATTCTTTTCCTGCTTGTTGAGCACTTGCTTTAGCCCCTTCGTATTGTTTCACGAAATCAGGATCATTATGCAGATTTTGCTCAATTTTAGCAGCTTGAGCCTCCATAGAAGCGTGAGCATTGGCAATATCTTCCTCGGTGTAAGGAACTCCTAACTTAACTAAAGCACGCATCTTAGCTTCGATATCGCTTCGGTCGTGTTTATTTCTTGTCAACCAAGGATAAGCAGGCATTATACTGTTTGGTGATGTACTTGTTGGATCATACATATGGTTGAAATGCCAGTTATCAGAGTATTTTCCTCCCAAACGTAACAAATCTGGACCTGTACGTTTACTTCCCCACAAGAATGGACGATCATAAATAAATTCACCCGCCTTTGCATATTCACCATAACGTTCAACTTCACTGCGGAACGGACGTACCATTTGGCTATGACAACTGACACACCCCTCACGAATATAAAGATCGCGACCTTCTAACTCTAATGGAGTATAGGGTTTCACACTTGAAATAGTTGGAATATTAGATTTTACAAAAATAGTAGGAACAATTTGAACGACACCACCTATTAAGATCGCAACCGTAGCCCAAATAGTCATTTGGATAGGTTTTCTTTCTAACCAAGTGTGGAAAGTTTCTCCTTGCAATCTACCATTGCTTATTTTTGTCAATGCAGGAGCCTCTGCCAATTCATCTTGTAATTTCGGAGCTGTTTGCAAGGTTTTGATAACGTTATAAGCTCCTACTATTACCCCTGTAACATAGAATGTACCTCCAATAGCACGCATCCAGTACATTGGTATGATTTGCGTTACGGTTTCCAAAAAGTTTCCATAAACCAATGTTCCATCTGGATTAAACTCTTTCCACATAGATGCTTGAACGAATCCAGCCACGTATAACGGAAGACAATAGAAAACAATTCCCAGTGTACCTATCCAAAAATGGAAGTTAGCCAATTTCATTGAGTAAAGGTTTGTTTTCCACATTTTAGGAACGATATAGTAAATCATACCGAATGCCAAGAATCCGTTCCAAGCCAAAGCTCCTATATGAACGTGAGCAATAATCCAATCAGTAAAGTGTGCAATAGCATTCACGTTTTTCAATGAAAGCATAGGCCCTTCAAAAGTTGCCATACCATAACCTGTGATAGCAACAACCATGAATTTTAAAGTTGGATTTTCACGAACTCTGTCCCAAGCTCCACGAAGAGTTAGCAATCCGTTGATCATACCTCCCCAAGACGGAGCAATCAACATCACAGAGAATACAACACCTAAGTTCTGAGCCCATTCTGGTAGAGCCGTATACAATAAGTGGTGAGGTCCTGCCCAAATGTAAATAAAAATCAAACTCCAAAAGTGGATAATTGATAGACGGTAAGAATAAACAGGTCTGTTTGCTGCTTTCGGAACGAAATAGTACATTAGTCCCAAGAAAGGTGTTGTCAAGAAGAACGCAACCGCATTGTGTCCATACCACCACTGTACCAAAGCATCTTGTACTCCTGCATACACAGAGTAGGATTTCCACATGGTCACTGGAAGCTCTAAGTTATTGAATATGTGTAACACAGCAACGGTTACAAATGTCGCCAAGTAGAACCAAATAGCAACATAGATGTGGCGTTGTCTTCTTTTGAGAAGCGTTCCAATCATATTCACTCCAAAAGCCACCCAAACCACAGCAATAGCAATGTCAATAGGCCATTCCAATTCGGCGTACTCTTTGGAAGAAGTGTAACCCAACGGAAGAGTAATAGCAGCTGCCACGATGATGAGTTGCCACCCCCAGAAGTTAAGGTTACTTAGAAAGTCGCTGTACATACGAGCTTTCAAAAGGCGTTGCATAGAGTAGTAAACCCCTGCAAAAATCGCATTACCCACGAACGCAAAAATCACCGCGTTGGTGTGCAATGGACGCAGTCGTCCGAAACTCAACCATGGAATTTCATTCGACATATTCGGAAATAAAAATAGGTAGGCTAACCAAAGCCCAACTAATGTTCCCACTACTCCCCAAGCAAGGGTAGCGAAAAGAAACTTCCTTACAATTTTGTTGTCATAGTAAAATTGTTGCTTCTCCATTATTTATTGAAATTAATTATCTGTTAGTTTCTCTGTTTTAGATTGTTTACTTTCTGTGTCTTCCGAACCAACAAGCTCATCCTCAAATAACATACGCACAGCTGGGGTATGACTATCATCAAACTGACCACGACGAACTGCCGTTATGAACAGAAAGAAAAATAGTAACGCTACAGCAATACTTATAGTTATTAACATATAAATAACACTCATTGTTAAATCAAATTCAGAATAATAGATGCGGCAAAAGTACATAATCTTAATCAGTAAAAAAAATGATTTTAATCACTTTTTTGCTATTTTGAATAAATCTAAAAAAGAAGCGGCTCTACATATGCTCTTTATACCTTATCCGTATAGCATAAGCAGTTCAAAGGTATATTCTGTTTATATCCTTTTTAACTGATTAAATTATTGTTATTGTGTGTTTTATAAATAAAAAAAGTTTTTATCGTTCTTATCTATTAGTTTCTATAGGTAACAGTGAGCAGTACCCCAAAAAAAAACGGAACCAAAAAACTACAACAATCATGAATAATGATGTTTTTATTTTTTAATTCCGTTTAGGTATGTTGATTTAAGAATTTATTCAAGTTTTTTTGATAAATTACATTTAATTTATGAATTACCAAAGTGTTAAAACTTATTAAATGTACGCAATTTATTTGCTTGCTTCAGTATTCCAAGATTTTTGAATATTTTTTTTAAATTCTTTTTTTAGAACCTATACTTTGTAGAACGGTAATTTGACTACTGTGGCAGGTACTCTGTTTTTACGAATTTGGATAAAAATTTGACTTCCAGGTTTGGAAAATTCAGTAGGTACATAGCCTAAACCAATACCTTTGCCCAGTGATGGCGCCATGGTTCCACTGGTAACTTTTCCTATGATATTGCCATCTGCATCAACAATTTCGTAGTCATGCCGAGGAATTGCTTTCTCTTGCATTTCAAAACCTACCAATTTTCTGCTTACACCGTTTTCTTTGTGTGCTTTGATGGTTTCACAGTTTACAAACTCTTTGTTGAATTTGGTAATCCAACCAAGTCCTGCTTCAATTGGAGAGGTGGTATCGTCAATATCATTTCCGTACAAACAGAAGCCCATTTCCAGACGTAAGGTGTCCCGTGCTGCTAGTCCAATTGGTTTGATACCAAATGAAGCTCCTGCCTCAAAAACTTTATCCCAAACATATTTAATATGCTCATTTTTAACATATATTTCAATTCCTCCACTTCCTGTGTAGCCAGTTGCGGAGATAATCACGTCTTGAACTCCTGCAAATTCTCCAATAACGAAGTGATAATATTTAATGTCCCCAAGATTCACAGGTGTAAGTTTTTGCATTGCTTCTATGGCTTTTGGCCCTTGAATTGCTAATAAAGAATACTGGTCAGAAGCATTTTCCATATCCACACCCCAAGTATTGTGTTTACTAATCCAGTCCCAATCTTTTTCGATATTTGAAGCATTAACGACCAGTAAATAATGTTCGTCAGCTATTTTGTAAACGATTAAATCATCTACAATTCCGCCTTCGTTGTTTGGTAAGCAACTGTACTGAGCACGTCCGTCAAATAACGTTGAAGCATCGTTTGAGGTTACTTTTTGAATTAAATCTAAAGCATGTTTTCCTTTTAGGAAAAATTCTCCCATGTGGCTTACATCAAACACTCCAACACCATTACGAACGGTTTCGTGTTCGATATTTACCCCCTCATACTGAACAGGCATGTTATACCCAGCAAAGGGAACCATCTTAGCTCCTAAAGCAATGTGTACATCGGTTAAAGTTGTATTTTTCATTTTATATTTTTATTAAATTATCGAATAGAATATTTCTTTTCACTCGTTTCATAGCGTTTTCTACACTCGTGGTAAATCTCGATTGCTTCATCTAAATTTCCCCAACCATTGACAGCTACTTTCTTTTTTTCTAAATCTTTGTACACTTGAAAGAAATGTTCAATTTCCATTATCAAGTGTGGATTAACATCTTCTAAGGTGTTTAATTTACTCCAAACTGGATCAGAAACTGGTACACAAATCATTTTTTCATCAGGCCCTTTTTCATCTGCCATATGGAAGACTCCCAATGGTTTAACTTCCATAACACAACCAGGGAAAGTTGGTTCAGAAACCAAAACCAACACATCCAAAGGGTCAGAGTCTAATGCTAAGGTTTCAGGTACAAAACCGTAGTCGGCTGGATACATCATGGAAGAGAAAATCATACGATCATAACGTATTTTTTTCAAATCAAAATCATATTCATATTTGTTTCTACTTCCTTTTGGAATTTCGATTAACACATCGAATGATAGTTTTTCTTGTTTAGACATTTTTTTATTTTATATGTTAATAATTGTTTTCGTTTACTCGGGCGAATTGCAGTTGCATCTCCCCTACCCCAACACCAAGGAGAGGAAATAATTCCAATTACAACTAAAATTGATGTTAATTGAGATTATGCCCTCTCCTCAGAAAGGTTATTTAGAACTTTTTACCCGCAAAAATATATATTTTTTTTAGATTATTTTAAGAATTTACCCTTAAATATTATTTTCTTATTACTTCTACCCATTTGCCTTCAGTTCGAGTATTGTAACGATTGTCGTACATTCCTTCCGCATAGGTTCCAGGTAAATAGTATTTTCCTGCGTAAGAAGCGTTTAGCTTCAATTGAATTATTTTTACTTCCTGACCTCGCAATGCAAAATAGAAATTAGCTCTGTCGTCTCTAAAATCAACATAATCAAGATTATTTTGTTCAGCTCCTCCATAGTCCGTAAATCGAGTATTGACAATTTCCCATCCGGATGGAATTAATTGTGTTAAGGCTATATTATTTACATAATCTTGTGTCAAATTTCTAACTTCAATAATTGCTGTAAATTCGGTACTTTGTTGCAATTGGCTAATATCGGTGTTTTGACCTTTAGTTCGGAATGTAGTTGAAATTGCTAATCCGTTTTGCATAGCTAATTCCTCCCCAACAGGGAGTACACCACTGGTAATCAATTTAGCATACAAAGTTTGTTTTGAATTATTTTTTACTTGAACGGTTTGTTTTTCACCTTTGACTGGTAAAGTGATTGACGCCATAGGTTCACCAGATTTTATATTTTCGGTTTTCCCGTTAAGCACATATGCTGCTGAAAAATCAGAACCACTTTTGTTCACAGCCACGTATTTTGCCATTGCATACAACGAATAGGCGGTGGTTTGCGTACTCAACCAATCTGTCGAAGACAATTTTTCTGCGATTTGGAAAGCCCATTCTGCAGCCTCCTGTTTTTTACCGATAAGTAAGGCTGTTTCTAATGCCATCGCTTTATTGCGAAGTTCCGAACCATAGTAGTAATAGTCTCCATCATTGTCTGTACTCATCGTTTGGAACAGATTTTCAGCCGTTTTCTTCTGTCCCGCTACAGCGTACGCAGAAGCTAACATACGTTTAGTTTTGACTGAAATTTCTTTCATTTCACGTAAACGATTCATTGCACCTATATTTGGATTTCCCGCCAAAGCCAACGTATATAAGCGATATGCTTGGGCAAAATCATTGCTATAACGTGGTTCGTATTTCCATTGACGTACTGCATTGTTTTGGTAAGTCAACCATTTATTTTTACTTCCTGAAGGAAGCACGTATCCTCGTTTTTCAGCCTCAATAAAAAATTGCCCAATATAGGATGTTGCCCAATCATCGGCGTAGTTGCTACCTTTCCAGTACGAAAATCCTCCGTTAGTAAGTTGGTTTTCGTGTAGTTTACTAATTGCAGCAGTTACATTTCGCTTAGTTTCTTCGATTTTTTCAGATGTAAGATTCATAAAATCAGTTAAGAATAACTGAGGAAATGCTCCTGAAGTAATCTGTTCGGCACATCCGTGTGGATAGGAAATCAAATAGTTCAATCGCTGGTGCAAATTAATTCCAGGGAAACTCGAAATTTCCAATACAGCATTGGCTTTATCACCAAACGCCTTCATTGAGAAATTAGCTGTTTTTCCTTCGCTAATCACTTCCTTACTGATGTGATATGTCATTGGATTTGGATTATAAACATCCATTTCCACTTCATAAACTGCTTTTTCGTTACCAGATGAAGCTGTAATCTTAACCCTTCCTATGCCCATAGCTGCTGTGGTTTCTAATTCGAAATAAGCCATTTTTTCAGCTGGTTTTTCAAAGTATAAGGATTGTGAACGATCACTAACCACCTTGAACTGTTCATTAGTTTCAACGGATATAGACACATTTTTGATGTTATTTTCCATTGTAAATACAGTTACAGGTAAGGTAATACGCTCTCCTGGAACGGCTTTGCGAGGCAGTGAACCTAATAACATTAGTGGACTGCGAACTGGCACTTCTTTTTTCTCAGCAAAACCATACGCATTTTTCTCCACATTCGATGCTACAATCATCACACGTGCTGATCCTATGTAATTAGGAATTTGAATATCGTGTGCATTTGTTCCTCCTTTTTTGAGTTTAAAAGGTCCTTTTACGATTACAAAAGGCTTGAATCGGTTAGCTTTCTGAGCTTCAGCTCCTCCTAAATCTTCGTCTCCACCAATACTAAACGCTTGATTAATAGTGCCTCCATAAGCACCAATCACATCGTTATAAACATCCCAAGTTTTCACTCCTAAAGCGGTTTTTGAAAAGAAAGTTTTCCACGGATTTGGGGTTGAGAACCTTGTTAAATTTAATAAACCATCTTCTACAATCATCAAAGAATAAGTCATTGGTTTTCCTGATTTTTCACTTACTTTGATAGTCGTTTTTTGTTCTGGACGCAATACTTCAGGCATTTTTATCTCAGGTGTAAGTTGTGTCTCTTTATCAATCACTGAGATTGGTAAAATTCCGTACAGGCGTATAGGCGAATCATTTACAGTGTTAGCATGAGGTTGGAGCAAAGTTACGTAAACATAGACATTTGGCCCCATTTTATCAGTAATAGAAATATCATAGGTTGTTTCGTTTTTGTCCGTTTCTACCCAATATGTTTCCAAAACGTTGCTTCCGTTTTCAACAGAAATCAAGGCTCTTCCTCCCTCATCTGAAGGGAACGAAATAGTAGCTTTTTCGCCAACATTATATTCTTTTTTATTACTTCCTAATGTAAGCATTACAGCCTCATCGCCACTTACATTACGTGATTTTCCACTCCATGAATCCCAATCAAAATAAACAGAAGTTCCAGACTTATGTCCACTGTCTTCATTAGAAAGTAAGACGAAATATCTGCCCCAATCCGAGTCAGGAATTTCTATGTCAAAAGAAGCTTTTCCACTGGCATCAGTCGTTAGTCTAGTAGTTGCATACAGTGAATTACTGCTTGAACTGTTGTAAGTTGAAATATTTTGATTAGAAGCATCCCACCACCAATTCCAACCTACTTTGTAAATAGCAACCGATACGTGTTTGTTACGTAATGGCTGACCTTGTTCAGAGACTACAATTGTTTCGAATGTATGTTTTTTTTCGGTACCATAATATCCGTATTTGTTCACCTCGGGTAAGCCCAATCCAACATAATTGTTGTATGGCGAAAAAGACGCTGTACTAACATCTGTACTGAAATCACCACCACTTTCACTAGCCTGTGTCAATAGATTGACACGCAACATTCCAGGAGCTTCCAAATTCTCCGTTTTAAAGAAGAAACTAGTATTCCCTGTTTCATCAGTTTTTCCTTCGTACACATCAATTTCTTGATTTTCAAACTGGTATGCTTCGTTGTTAAATATATATTCTTCATATCCTTTGAAAAGAGTTTCCATCGGATAGAATTTTGCTTTCATACTCACTTGGGTATTTCCTGCAGGTGTTCCATGTAACCATGATACACGTAAATGAGCGTTGGAACCTCGTGCTGAAATTTGTTGTCCATGCAAACTGTTTTCTATTTTTAATCGGTTAGGTTTAATTGTCTCAATCTTAATTTGTTTGGTATAGCGAGAAGCTCCTGCTGCAATATTTACGCTCCAATTCCCAGTTGGAGCATCTTGTGAGGTGCTTAAACCAAACATGTAGTGATTCGATTCATTGCTATTTTGCATACGTTCAGCAACTACTTTTCCATAAGGGTCTGTAAATGTTAATTTTACAGGTAATTTCTCAGGGTTTTTCTGAGCAAAATCGTTAAGTACAAATCCAACGTAAATACTATCTCCCGGACGCCAAACACCACGCTCTGTATAAACAAATCCATTCAATCCCTTTTGCAAACGCATTCCATCTACATCGTATTTACTAACTGACTGAGGAATAGCATCATCCATTTTAATGTAGGTTGTGCTATTATCCTTCTTAATAGCTGCAAAGAACGCTCGTGATGACAAATCAAAGTTAGCAATTCCCTTTTTATCGGTTTTCGCTTCATTGATTTTTTGCTGTTGATAATCAAATACTTCTACCAAAGCTCCAGCTACAGGTTCAGTAGTCAAAATGTTATTAACTACGATGGTGTAATTATTATTTTGTCCTTTTTTAGCGATTACTCCCAGATCGGAAGCTAAGATGTTGGTTGTTTTACTTCTATATGTGTAATATGATTCTTCACAAGGATCGTCACTACCTTCCCAATAGTAATAGTCATCATCATAGAAATTATCTTTTTCAAGAGGTTCATCTTCAAAAGAATAATCCAAAGGTTCATCATCTTTGCCACAGCCATAAAGAGCGTAATTCTTTTTCATTCCCAATTCAACACGATAGATAGCTCCTGGTTCAGGCATGATGATTGATGACAAGTCTACAGCATAGGTGTTCCACTCCTTCAGTGGATATAATGCACTTTCAGTCAATTCAATAACTTTTCGAGCTACAGGTTTTCCTACTCTGTAAATGGAATTGCTTGACTGTAAAGAGTTTTCTTGTAGAAATTGAAGTACATTATTTTCGTAGATACGATAGACTGTTACGTGAACTGCACGTAGGTTGATTGCTTGAAAGTTAACTTTCAAATTTTCAGAACTTGGTAAAATTGTACCATTTTTAATAAAACGCAAATCAGGTTTCTGTTGTAAAAAAGAAATATTAGTGGTGTAGTCTGTTCGTAAACGTTTATTATAAACACTTTTAATACCTTGAAAAACAGATAACTTGTAATCGCCTTCAGCAGGAGCGTCTAAAAATACTTTCAGTATATTCCCATTGGTGCTGTATTTTTGTTCCGTTCCTAAAACACTTGAAACTAATCCATTAAAATTTTGGTTTCTTTCCAAAGGTTCTGAAAAATTCACCGAAAACGATTTGTTGGTTTTATCGTCAACAACTATTGATAGTACTTTAAAATTTCCCTTTTCAGGAATCAAATAATCAAAAGGTTCTTTGTTTTCTTCGGCTACTTGGTCGTTACGCCACGACACTACCAAGCGTTGTTCTTTGTCCGTGCGTGGGATACTATCAAAAATAATTGGATAACGATTCTCACTCGTCTGTGGTGATACTTTAACTGAAATGCTTTTGTCTCCTACTTTTGCAGTTACTAATTTCTGCACCTCTTCATATGCAAGTGCATCATTGGTAAGCAATTCGGCATTTAAGAAACACAAGTTTTCGTTGTAAGACTGCAAATCTCCTTGTTTAATTTTATATGCCTGTTGAAAAGTTTTAACAGTAAAGTTAAATACTTCTAAATCAGATGATACGTCAAATAATTTTTTCAACTGAAACGAAATTTTGTATTCAGTGTCCTGACTCAGACGTTCTTCTGGGACAAATTCAATGTGTCGGTTATTCAATGCCACAACCTTTCCTTTCACTCTTGGAGAAATATCAAAAAGTTTTAGATTATCAATTTTGTCCAACTTTTCCTGAGAGATAGCCTCATTCAGCGTTACTTTGAAGTGAGATTCGGCAGAGACTAATCCATTAGAAAATCCTGTAATGTAATCCTTGTAAATCAATGGATTACTGTTAAAATTTGCACCGTCCTTTTTACATCCCAAGGCTGTAAAGAAGATGAATAAGATGATAAAACTATTTTTCATAATGATTATTTTTAAAAGAGCCGTAAAGGTACGAGAAAATATCAAAATCTCAAAGAAAAGTGTTACAAAAAGTTGTATCTTTGCCACCAAAGTTTTATCCTACCGATGTATATAAAAACCGATGCTATTGTTATTTCCTCTATGAAATATACTGACAGTAGTTTGATTGTCAAATGTTTTACAAAGGAATATGGTATGCGTAGTTATCTGCTACAAGGTGTATTATCCTCAAAGAAAACAACTTTAAAGATAGCTCTTTTTCAACCTTTTACACAATTGGAGCTGATAGCCTTAAACAAAGATTCTGGAACATTGGGACGCATTAAAGAAGCTAAATTAAAGCGCTTTTACCGTTCGTTACACACCAATGTTTTGAAAAGTTCAGTGGTGATGTTGCTTTCGGAAATAAGTGCTATTGTTTGCAATGTGGAACACAAGGAACCTGAATTTTATCGATTTTTAGAAGAAAAACTTCATTTTTTTGATGAAAACGAATTTTCGGCAAATTTCCATCTAAAATTTTTAGTTGATATGACGTACTATTTAGGTTTTTATCCTAATACTTTCGATGATAGTCATCTGTTTTTCAACGTTGAGGAGGGTATTTTTACTACTATTGACCAGAGTAAGTACAGCATTTCGGGCGAAGCTTTAGCTTTGTTCAAACGTATCATTCAAACTTCGTATACCGATTTAGAAAGTGTAAAAACCAATAGAATTATTCGTAATAGTTTGTTAAACAGTCTATTGAAATATTACGAGTGGCATTTTCCAAATTTTAAAAGAAATAAATCTTTGGAAGTTCTGCAAACGCTATTTTGATCTAACTTTAGGAAGTGCATTCCAAGATAAAATCATCTCTCTCTTTTAGTCAAGATGCTGAAGAGGAACATTTATAGTATTTAAAACACAGCCGTCCGAAAGTTTTTTGAAAACTCATAAAATTCCTTGTCAACCCTTTATTTATAAGGGCAGACTTGTTTGTTGTGCGGAATTATCTCTGTCAAAGAGTGTGTTTTCAGGTGGTTTTTTTGCTTTTTTTACAATCGGTTTCAGCTCATTGCATACATAATTCAAGGTTAAATAATGCATAAGACACACCCTTATTTTCTCGCAAAAATTACTAAATGCCGTCTTTTTATCGCTATAAAATCGCTTTATCAACTCCAACAGAAGATAGCAAATCAAAGATACATAAATCTGTGATTTCACCGCATTTTCACTCGTGCCAAGAAAAGTTTTTATCTGTAAATTTTGCTTCATCGCCTTGAAAAACAACTCAATATCCCAGCGTTTTTTGTACAAATCCGCAATGGTTCTCGCCGTCCAATCCATATTATTGGTGATGATTTCTATGGTTTTGTTGCCGTCTTGCTTATAAACCGTTACCAAACGTAATTTCTCTTGATCAATACCACTTTCTACCGCCTTTTTTGAGGTCAAAACGATGATTTCATCTTTGAGGATGTCGTGGTCTTTTTCATCAGGCAGGTCTCGTTCTTCAAAACTTTGGTAGAGCGTGTTGGACTTAATTCGCGTAACAAAAGTATTTTGGCAATGGATTCTGCCGAGCATCAAACTAAAATCAAAATAGCCTCTATCCTCAACAATGATGGTGTTTTTCGGATAGATATTTTGTTGTAATCCTTTGCTATCGTGTGTTTTAGCTTCGGTGATATTGACCATTTCAGGCAATCCAAGTTGATCGTCCCAAACGGTGTGAATTTTGAGTCCGCCTTTAGCTGTCCGAAATTTTGCCCAGTTGAAAAGACTTAAACACAGGCTAATGGTAGTACTGTCAATGATTTTTATTTTGTGGTTTTGGATTTCATCGATGATATGACTTTGATGTTTGGCTTTTAAAGAGTGTTTGTAATACTTTAAAAGACTAGAATACAAATCTTTAAATACTGCATAATGTCTTACTTTGTTTCCATCACTCATTGTTGATTTTGCGGGACTTTGTTTGAGTTGGAGATCGCTTAGGAAAGTGCTACTTACTGATAATCCGCAACTTATGTCGGATAGCGTATAGCATTTATTCAGCTGTCCGAAAGTTAGTGCCACCAATTGGTCGCGAGTTTTATAGGTAGACTTTCCCTTATCGGACTGATGTTTAGCGATTTCCGCTCTTAAAATATGCGCAGGAATGAGATCTAAAATTTGTCTGATTACGGGTTTATTTGTATTTTTGCTTCGCCTGAAGAGTGCCATAATTGAAAAAAAAATGGGAATTTTTCAAATATACGACATTCTCAGGCAACTTTTATTTTAAAAGTTTCGGATAGTTGTGTATTTAAAACAAAAAATCAATAAAAAATATTGTGGTATAAATAAATTAATTGTTATTTTTGCGGGTTTAAAGAAATAACTTAACTAATTATTATGGCATTACAGACATCTATTGATTCACTTGGTGTTGCAAGTGAAACTGCTCTTGTTGAGGAAAAAACGCTTTCCGTTATGGATTTAATTGTTAATGGTGGTACCTCAAGTATTATCATCATTGCTGTACTATTTGCTATGCTTACAGTGGCTTTGTTCATTTATTTTGAACGATTATTTGCCATCAATGCAGCTTCCAAGGTAGACAGAAATTTTATGATGAAAATTAGAGATAGCATTTTAGCAGGGAAGTTAGATGCGGCACGAATGTTTTGTTTGCAGTCAAATTCACCGGTATCTCGCTTGATTGAAAAGGGGATTTCTCGCATTGGTAAGCCTCTTGATGACATCAACAAAGCCATTGAAAATGCAGGAACATTAGAGGTATATAAATTAGAGAAAAATACTGCTATTTTGGCTACTATTGCAGGAGCAGGTCCTATGATTGGATTTTTAGGAACAGTTGTTGGTATGATTTTATCGTTCCATGAGATGGCATCCGCAGGAGGTCAGGCTGAAATGGGGTCATTAGCAAGTGGTATCTACACGGCTATGGCAACTACGGTAGCTGGACTTATAGTGGGAATTATTGCTTATATTGGCTATAACCACTTGGTGGTTCGTACTGACAAAGTGGTTCACCAAATGGAAGCAAACGTGGTAGAGTTTTTAGATTTGTTGAACGAACCTCTATAACATTTTAACATTCGTAAAACAATGAAAATCAGAGGTAGAAATAAGGTAAGTGCGGAATTTAGCATGTCCTCAATGACCGATATTGTGTTTTTGCTGTTAGTGTTTTTTATGATTACGGCTAACAGTCCTAATGCGCTGGATTTACTATTGCCCAAAGCCAAAGGAAAATCAACAAATACGCAGAATGTTTCTGTGAGTATCAATAAGAAATTAGATTATTTTATTGATAAGAAACCTGTTGCGGTTGAAAATTTAGAAACAGAATTGAGAAATGCTCTTAAAGATGTAGAAAAGCCTACAATCATTTTGAGAGTAGAAGAAAGCGTACCGATAGAGAACGCCGTGACAGTAATGGACATCGCTAACCAAAATCAATATAAGGTTATTTTGGCTGTACGCCCGAAGTAAAGGAAATATGAGTATAGTAGATACAAAACACAAACGTAAATCATTAGTTATCACCATATTTATTATGGCGATTATGGTTTTTTTGTTGTTTTTTACAGGTCTGAAATATTTAGACCCTCCGCCTGAAAATGGGGTAGATGTCATTTTTGGTGTAGATTTGATGGGAAGTGGACAGCGTACACCGCCACCCAGTGCTTCTCGATCTGAGTCCACGCGTGTTGAACAACCTTCACAGCCTCAAGAAACTAAAATCGAAGAGGTAAAAGAAAACTTATTAGCTCAAGAGAATACTGATGAAGAGGTTGTCGCTACTACAAACGAACCTAAGAAAGAAGAAAAGAAAAAAGACGAACCTAAAAAGGAGAAACCTAAAGAGAATCCAAAACCAACTGCATCTGAAACTCCAAAAGAAACCCCTAAGCCTTCAAAAGAAGCTACGGATGCACTGTCAAGTATTCTGGGGGCAGCCAATGCTGGTGGTAATGCTACATCAGGGCAGGGTGACGATAAGGTTGGAGGATACAAAGGTGATCCGAATGGTGATCCATACGCAAATTCTTACTACGGAGCAGGAGGCTCCGGAACTAGCGGTAAGGGTTGGGGGCTTAAAGGTCGTAGCATTCAAGCTGAAGGAAAAGAGATACAAAACTGCAATGAAGAAGGCGTAGTCGTTGTACAAATCGAAGTTGACCAAAATGGGAATGTTGTGAAAGCTACCCCAGGAGCTCGTGGAACAACCAGTAGAGAACCTTGTTTGCTTGAAGCAGCTCGGAAAACAGCTTTCAAGCACAAATGGAATGCCGACAGCAATGCTCCTGCTCGTCAAGTTGGATTTATTGTCGTTAATTTTAAGTTAGGAGAATAACCTTGGACTATCAACAAACACTCAATTGGATGTTCAATAGACTACCGATGTTTCAACAACAAGGGCGTAGCGCTTTGAACCATAAACTTGATAACATTCAAAAATTAGTTGCCGAATTAGGACATCCTCAAACGAAATTTAAGACCATACATGTCGCAGGAACCAACGGAAAAGGCTCTTCAAGCCATATGTTGGCATCTGTCCTACAAGAGGCAGGTTATAAAGTGGGGTTATATACTTCTCCTCATTTACGTGATTTTCGGGAGCGAATAAAAATTAATGGCTTTGAAATTCCACAGGAAGAGGTAGTTGAGTTCATTGCTAATTACCGATCTTTTTTCGAAGCTAACAATCTCTCTTTTTTTGAAATGACCGTGGGACTTGCCTTTGATTATTTTGCTAAACAGCAAGTGGATATAGCTGTGATTGAGGTTGGTTTGGGAGGACGTTTTGATTCTACCAATATTATAATTCCTGAAGTGTCATTGATTACAAACATTTCAAAAGATCATACGGATATATTAGGTAATACACTTCCTAAAATAGCTTCTGAAAAGGCTGGAATTATTAAAAGAAACACACCTGTGGTTATCAGCGAATATGATGAGCAAACGGCAGATGTCTTCATTCAAAAAGCAAAAGAAGAAAACGCTCCAATTGTTTTCGCTAATGAAATAAAAACTCATTTAACTACCGATTTGAAAGGGTTTTATCAAGAGAAAAATATTAAAGGGGTTATTGCCGTTTTAGATTTTTTACGCAACCATTTTTGGGATATTTCAGAAGAAAACATCGCTATTGGACTCAAAAGCGTTGTGAAAAATACCAATTTAAAAGGTCGTTGGCAAACACTTGGTGAAAATCCTAAAATTATCTGTGACACAGGGCATAATGAGGCAGGGTTATCCTATGTTCTTGACCAAATTGCAAAGCAAACTTATAAAAACTTACATATTGTTTTAGGGTTTGTAAAAGAAAAAGATGTAGAAACTGTATTGAAAATGTTTCCAAAAACAGCACATTATTATTTTTGTAAGCCGAATATCCCAAGAGGGTTGGATGTACATCTTTTAAAGGAATTGGCGAACAAAAATAATTTAAAAGGAGATACTTACTCTTCGGTAGAATTGGCACTCACTTTTGCAAAAAAGAATGCTACCCCCGAAGATTTTATTTTCGTAGGAGGCAGTACGTTTGTTGTTGCTGAGATTGTTTAGTTGGCATCAATTTTATTTTCGAGTGAACGCCAATAGTAGTAATAATATTTGATTTTTGAGTCTCAGTAAAAACCTAGTACTTAGGCGATATCCTTCGATGAAGGCTTGTTTTATTTCAGTGATAACAAATTGCAGCTTTTCAAATACAATAAATTTCCAGTGATTGTATCTGAATGAAATCCAGATGTTTAACGCTACAAAGAGCAATGCTCCTATAATAGTTATGTACGGATTTAAACTAAAATGAAAATACTGATACAATCCGAATCCGGTAAAACTTCCGTAAAGAATGATGTAATGGATGATATAAATCGACAATGTATTTTGTCCGATACTGCGGATTTTTTCAGACATAATCACATTTCGTAATGCCATGAACACTGTAAATACTAATAAAACATTTCCTAAACGATTGAATATCTCGTTTTTGGCAAGTAACAATGCTAAATCGCTGTTTGTTAGTTGATTCATCCATAAAAGAAATGGAGAAAAGATAAAGGATAGCACCAACCCGAAAAAAGATGTGAAAACAATTGCGTAGTTATAAACATATTTATTATTACGAAAGATACTAAACAAGACGCCCATAAACGCACCAAAGGAAGCGTAACCAAACCAAGGGAAAATCGTAAACACCGATCCGTTCGCTTTTGTGAAATAATTTGCTAGTGCTATCGGTAGAAAATCGTAGTTCATCGCTGAATAGATAGGTGCAAAGACAAAAGAAATTAGTGTGAAACCTAACAAAATTGATGGCATTACGTAAATTTTCTTTCGATAGGAAAACAAATAAATTGAAATTAGAAATAGTAGAGATAACCCAATGCAATGCAATACGTCAATCATATAGGTGTTTGGATATATTTTTCCGTAAACCAATAGACTTCTAATATGTGTTCTGAGTAGATATGCGGTGATAATCAATACAATACCTCTGCGGATTCCTTTAATAACACGTGAGTGATTCCATCCTATTTTTTCGTCTGTTTTTTCTTTAGCTAAGAGGAACATGAAAATAAAACCTGATACGGTGAAAAATACAGGAGCTGTTAATCCTCTAAAAAACAACCATGTAGAATAAAAAATATTTTCTGAGTTTCGAAATTCATTTGCTAACAAGCCATCAACAAAGTGACCTTGTAACATCATGCAAATGGCAAAAGCTCTCATCACATCAATAAAGTACAGTCGGAATACAGGATTTTTCATTTAAGAAATATGTTTTTCATAAAACGGGTGCAAAGCTACAAAAAAATATGAATGATAAACGGTTTTATTTACAAGAAAAAAGGTTGCTATTGAATATAGACAACCTTTTCCATATAAAGAGATGATTAATGATTTCCTTCTGAGAGTTTGTACTCTCAAAGAGATAATTTGCGGTACAAATGTACATATCTATTTTCTTCTAACCAAATTTGTGTCACATGAAATTTTAACATTTTCTGTTCAAAAAAGGTGATTTTTGCATGAACGGTCAAAAAATGAACCTGAACTGTTTATTTTTTAAGAAAAGATTAACATTATTATCTTAAAAAAATTCAAACAAGCACTCTTTTTTACTGATATAGCATATATTTTTTCACAGAAAAGATGCCATTGAACCTGAACAGTATCATCTTACTATCAGAAATAATTATTTTGAATCGGTTTCTGTCAGTATTGAACCCTATTTTTCTGAAAACATCGTTGCGGGAGCATCTTCATCTTCGTTTTTTCTTCCCAAAGGAAGTTATTCCATCGTAGCAATTACCAAATCACAGCTAAAATTAAAAAGTACGTTTACACTCCAAGGTAAACGGGAACAACTCATTATGAAAATCAATGAAAAGGGTTCTTTTAGAATAAAATAATTTTCAACGCTTTAAAAACTTGTTTTTTTTCAAAATATAAAATACCTTTGTAGAACTAATACATTGGATTTTATGCTTGTAAAAATATACGGAAGTGCTGTTTTTGGAGTAGAAGCAACCACTATTACCATTGAAGTGAATATAGACAAAGGTGTGGGGTACCATTTGGTTGGTTTGCCCGATAATGCCATCAAAGAAAGTAACTACCGTATTGCTGCTGCACTTCAAAATATAGGCTACAAAATTCCAGGAAAGAAAATCACTATAAATATGGCTCCTGCTGATATGCGTAAAGAAGGTTCAGCGTATGATATGAGTTTTGCCATCGGGATTTTGGCAGCTAACGGACAGGTGGAAAGTGATCACCTTTCGGAGTATATAATTATGGGTGAGTTATCCTTAGACGGGAGTTTACAGCCTATCAAAGGAGCTTTGCCGATAGCCATTCAAGCTAGAAAAGAGAAATTCAAGGGATTCATCCTACCGGTTCAAAATGCGAAGGAAGCCGCTATTGTCAATGATTTGGACGTCTATGGAGTGGAAAATATCAAAGATGTTATTGACTTTTTTAACGGAGAAAAGGAACTTGAAAAAACGGTTGTTAATACTCGTGAGGAATTCTATAAACAGATAGATTCACCGGAGTTCGATTTTGCGGATGTTAAAGGGCAGGAATCAATCAAACGTTGTATGGAAATTGCAGCAGCAGGAGGGCATAATATCATTCTGATAGGGCCTCCAGGATCTGGGAAAACGATGTTAGCAAAGCGTTTACCAAGTATTTTGCCACCAATGACTTTGCACGAAGCTTTGGAAACGACAAAAATACATAGCATTGTGGGGCGGGTTAAAGACAGTGGTTTGATGTATCACCGTCCGTTCCGTAGTCCTCATCATACCATTTCTGATGTGGCGTTAGTCGGTGGAGGGTCATATCCCCAACCCGGTGAAATTTCATTGGCTCACAATGGAGTTTTATTTTTAGATGAGTTGCCCGAGTTTAAGCGTACCGTCTTGGAAGTGATGCGACAGCCTCTGGAAGACCGTGAAGTAACCATTTCAAGAGCTAAATTTACCATAACCTATCCTGCATCTTTTATGTTGGTGGCAAGTATGAATCCAAGCCCCAGTGGTTATTTCAACGATCCCAATGCTCCAATGACCTCAACACCTGCCGAAATGCAACGCTATTTGAGTAAAATTTCAGGGCCTTTGTTAGACCGAATTGATATACACATTGAGGTAAACCCTGTGCCGTTTGAAAAATTGTCATCAGAACATAAGTCAGAAAGTAGTAACGCTATTCGAGAGCGTGTCATTGCAGCGAGAAATATACAAACTGCTCGATTTAGAGAGTATGAAAACATACACTACAACGCTCAAATGAATACCAAACAGATACGAAAATTCTGCAAGTTAGATGAAACTTCACTTTCGATGTTGAAAGATGCAATGAGTCGCTTGAATCTTTCGGCTCGTGCATATGACCGTATTTTGAAAGTAGCACGGACTATAGCCGATTTAGACCAAAGTGAAACTATCAATCAAAATCATATTGGGGAAGCAATCCAATATCGAAGTTTAGATCGTGAAGGTTGGTTGGGATAGTGTTTTGGAAATAAATTACGCTCTTTTGTTGCTGATTATTCCATAAAAAAGATTAGTAACTCATTTGCATGTATTTTGTTTTGAAAGGAAGAAAAGAATAATAAAAATGTAAGAGATTAAAAATCAATATAAATCACTCTATCTAAGAACAGTTTCTCCAATAAAGAAGTATGTTCGAGTAACTTTAGTTTGGCTTTGATAAAGAGATAGAAAGGATTCGGATTAATAAGGTTAAAATTAATATCATAAAAATGAATAAAGAAAGATTAATTGGACGACTTCCTAAAGTGGGGATTCGTCCAGTGATTGACGGGCGAGAGCAAGGTGTCCGTGAATCATTGGAAGTTCAGTGTATGAAAATGGCTCAAGCGGCAGCCGATTTAATTAGTAAATCTCTGCGATTCCCGAATGGAGAACAGGTGGAGTGTGTTATTGCTGACACAACCATTGGAGGTGTGGCGGAAGCAGCACGTTGTGCCGACAAATTCCAACGTGAGGGAGTAGGTGTTTCATTGACCGTTACGCCTTGCTGGTGTTATGGAACTGAAGTCATGGACACTGATCCATTAATTCCAAAGGCGGTTTGGGGTTTTAATGGAACAGAACGTCCAGGAGCTGTCTATTTGGCTGCAGCCTTGGCAGGATACACTCAAAAAGGACTTCCTGCATTTGGAATCTACGGAAGTGAGGTGCAAGATGCTGATGACACCAGTATCCCTGCTGATGTACAAGCGAAAATCTTACGTTTTGTAAAATCAGGTTTGGCCGTAGCTTACATGAAAGGAAAATCATATCTGTCATTAGGTTATTCATCAATGGGAATAGCAGGGTCAATGGTTGATATTCATTTCTTACAAGATTATCTTGGTGTACGCACCGAGTTCGTAGATATGTCTGAAATCCAACGTCGTATCAAAGAAGAAATCTACGACAAAGATGAATATAAAAAAGCTATAGCATGGACTCGTAAACATTGCAAAGAGGGTAAAAATTGGAATAATGCACATAATATTGTCGATGAAAAACAAAAAGATTATGAGTGGGAAACTGTTGTGAAAATGACAATTATTATTCGTGATTTAATGATTGGTAACCCAAAATTACGCGAGTTAGGTTTTGGAGAAGAATCGAACGGGCGTAATGCCTTAATTTCAGGTTTCCAGGGACAACGCCAATGGACTGATTTTATGCCTAATGGCGACTTCCCTGAGGCAATTCTGAATTCATCTTTTGATTGGAACGGCATCCGCCAAGCGTTTGTTGTGGCAACGGAAAATGATTGTTTAAACGGTGTAAGTATGTTATTTGGGCATTTACTTACAGGAACAGCCCAGATTTTCTCAGATGTGAGAACCTATTGGAGTCCAGAAGCTGTAAAACGTATCACAGGAAAAACTCTTGAAGGCAGAGCTAAGAATGGAATTATTCATCTTATCAATTCAGGATCAACTACTTTGGATGCTACTGGACAAATGAAAGACAGCGAAGGCAACCATTTGCTAAAGCCCTATTGGGAAGTTACAGAGCAAGATGTTCAGGCTTGTTTAGACAATACGCTTTGGCCACAAGCTATTCGTGAGTATTTCCGTGGAGGAGGATTTTCGTCTCAGTTTAAAACTGTCGGAGAAATGCCTGTAACAATGTCGCGAATCAATTTAGTGAAAGGTGTTGGGCCTGTGTTGCAAATTGCAGAAGGTTGGACGGTTGAAATTCCTGAGGATATACACAAAACATTAGATGAACGTACCAATCCAACATGGCCAACGACTTGGTTTGTACCGAGATTAGATCCTTCAAAAGATAACTTTAAGGATGTATATTCGGTAATGTCATACTGGGGTGCTAATCATGGAGCTATCAGTTATGGACATATAGGTGCAGATTTAATTACTTTAGCATCAATGCTTCGCATACCTGTGATGATGCATAATGTGGAGGATAAAGACATCTTCCGACCATCAGCTTGGGCCGCTTTTGGAATGGATAAAGAAGGTTCTGATTACCGAGCTTGTGATACCTATGGAGCTTTGTACGGAATCAAAAAATAATTGATTGATTTTTAATAAAAAAGGCTGTCTGAATGAATTTTCAACAGCCTTTTTGATTTTTTCAGGTTTACTTTTGAATATACGATATTTGGTCGTGTTGTAAAAAGTATGATGGAAGTTCTGATTGTCAGGCTGAGCGAAGTCGAAGCCTTATCATTACAGGGCTTCGACTTCGCTCAGCCTGACAGAAATGTCCTCTTTTTTTAAGGTATCATACTTTTTACATCACTTCCCGATATTTTAATATTTTTGAAAAATATTGATAATCATGTATTTGTATAACATACTTCAAATTTCGTTAAGGCTGTAGCTTCGATATACTTTCTTTTCTTACGAGAAGATTCGAAACATCTTCAAAAAAAAGTTAAAAAAGCATGTTTTTTTATATATTTTTTTTATCTTTGTAGCTGATGATATATTATAAATAAACACAACCAAAACTATTCTTTGCAATGAAAAAAGAAAAAATTGTTCCTTCACATTACGTAGTACCATTCATTATCATTACCAGTCTTTTTGCTTTATGGGGGTTCGCTAACGATATTACCAATCCGATGGTAGCAGCGTTTAAAACTGTAATGGAAATTCCCAATAGAGAAGCTGCTTTGGTTCAATTTGCCTTCTACGGAGGGTATGGAACCATGGCCATTCCCGCAGCTATTTTTGCAAGTAGATTCAGCTATAAAAAAGGTATATTATTAGGGCTGATTTTGTATACCGTGGGAGCGTTATTGTTTTATCCCGCTGCAAAATATGAGCAATTTAGTTATTTTTTAATTTCGCTCTACATCCTAACCTTTGGGTTAGCTTTTTTAGAAACCACAGCAAATCCCTACATTCTTTCAATGGGAAGCGAAACCACAGCTACGCGTCGCCTAAATTTAGCTCAAGCATTCAACCCTGTTGGGTCACTGTTAGGAATGTTTGTTGCCTCGAATTTTGTTCTATCTCATTTAGAATCAGATAAAAGAGACGTTGCAGGAAATATAGTTTTCGAGACGCTCTCTGCTTCTGAAAAAGCAATCATACGGACTCAAGATTTAGAAATTATCAGTAAACCATATATTATATTGGGCTTTGTAGTATTGCTATTCTTTATTATCATCGCCTTATCAAAAATGCCTAACACACAGAATAATAGTAAATTAGATGTAATAGGATCGTTTAAGCGTTTGTCGAAAAATGTAGCATATCGCGAAGGTGTGATTACGCAAGGTTTCTATGTTGCTGTTCAAATTATGTGTTGGACGTTCATCATTCAATACGCTGAAAGCATTGGAATTAACAAATCCACGGCACAGAATTACAACATATTAGCTATGGTGATTTTTCTGTCAAGCCGTTTTGTAACCACTTTTTTGATGAAATATGTTAAACCAAGTGTATTGCTTACAATCTTTGCTATCGGAGGGATGTTGACCACATCTATGGTCATTTTTGTTGGAGGAATGTTCGGACTCTATTGCTTGATTTTAACCTCTGGATTTATGTCATTGATGTTTCCTACTATCTATGGAATTGCTTTGGAGAACACCGGAAAAGACGCAACAATGGGAGCCGCTGGTTTAGTAATGGCGATTGTAGGAGGTGCTTTGATGCCTCCTTTACAAGGAGCAATTATTGATTTAGGAAATGTAGGATCGTTACCAGCAATAAACTTTTCGTTCATATTGCCATTTGTCTGCTTTGTAGTGATTGCTATATATGGCTACCGTGTGTATAAAAAGTTAGCAAAATCTTAAAAAAAATGAAACTATTTATATTGTTGATTTTCAGTTTTTTGAAATACTTTTTATACTGAAAAATGAAAAAATAACTAAAAATCAGCTATTTATTAAATATTTTATTGTACCTTAGTAGCGAGTTTACGTAAAAATTGTGAAAATAGTAACATAAATCATTAGCTTATGTCAGAACTTAACAATGAACAACTGCCAGATGTAACGAAAACACCTCATAGTACTAATCAAGAGGTTAATGTCACTCACAACAGTGATGCAACGCAACATATATTAAATGAAATCAACCGAGAGAATGCCGAAGATGCCGAGGATTTAGACAATAAGAAGCGGCATGAGATTCCCATGCTCCATTATGAGGCAATGTCGTTAGATGCTCTAAAACAAGAGTTCAAAAAATTGCTTCATACTGAAAAGGTACAGGCAATTAAAAAACATGTCGATGCTATCAAAAATGAATTTGATAAAAAATATGAGGAGTTACTGGAGGAGAAGAAAGAGGAATACATTGCTGACGGAGGCGAGGAATACGATTTTAAATATGAACATCCGCTACATCGGGAGTTTTATACTCTGATCAACGAATATCGCGACAAGAGAAATCAGTATTATAAGGATTTAGAGGTTGTTCATCAGGAAAATCTAATAAAACGTCGTGAAATTATTGAAGAAATAAAGAACCTAATCAACGTAGAAGAGAATATCAACACTACTTTCAAGCATTTTCAACAACTTCAAGATCGTTGGCGTAAGGCAGGGGCTGTTTCTCATTCCGAGTACAATGATTTGTGGAATAATTATTATCATCATGTTGAGAATTTCTATGATTTTATAGATTTAAGCCGTGATTTGCGTGATATTGATTTTAAACGTAATTTAGAAGAAAAGCAGAAAATTGTAGAAAAGGCGGAAGCTTTAGCTGAAAGTGATGTGGATCCAATAAAAGCTTTTCATGAGCTACAGTTGTTACATAAAGTGTGGAAAGAGGATATTGGCCCTGTGGCTCGTGAACACCGAGAGGAAATTTGGCATCGATTTAGTAATGCCACCAAAGCTGTTCATGAGAAAAGGCAGTACTATTTCGACAATTTAGACAAAATGTATGAGGCTAATGCCGTCAAGAAAAACGAAATAATAGAGAAACTCAAAACTGTTGCAGAACGTAAAATTACCACCCACGGAGCTTGGCAAAAAGGTATTAAAGAGGTTGAGAATTTGCGAGAGCAATTCTTAAACACAGGTAGAGTCCCTAACACGCTTACCGAGGAAATATGGCATAAGTTCAAGGAGGTAGTTCGTGAATTTAACCGTAAGAAAAATAGTTACTATAAAAATCTCAAAAAAGAACAACAAGAAAACCTTGAGAAAAAATTAGCCTTATTAGAAATAGCAAAAAACAACAAAGACAGTCAAGATTGGGAAGCCGTAACGCCAGTTATGAAGAAAATCCAAGAGGATTGGAAAGCTATAGGTAACGTTCCGAAAAAGAATACGGACAAAATTTGGAAAGAATTTCGAAAAGCATGTAACGACTATTTTGATCAATATCATAAAGCTGTAAGAAACAATCAAAACAAAGAGTTTGAAGCTTTAGAAAAGAAAAAAGAGTTCTTGGATAAGATAAAAGAATACCAACTGGGAGATAATCGAGAAAAAGAACTTGAAACTTTACAAGGTTTTGTGGAGCAATGGGATAGCTTTGGGAAAGTGCCACACGCTAAAAAAGGTATTGATTTGAAGTTCCATAAAATCATTGATTCCTTCTACAAAAAGTTAGATTTCGACAAACAAGAGATTGAGTTGATTAAATACAATAACAAATTAGAACGTTTAGCAAACGATGATAATGAGGATTTATTAACCAATGAAATGATGTTTGTCCGTCGAAAAATTGACGAAATCAAGGCTGAAGTGCTTCAATTAGAGAATAATCTTCAATTTTTCAGTAATGTAGATGATAAAAATCCGTTGGTTCGTGATGTAATCAGAAACATTAATCACCAAAAGGAAACTCTTGAAACATGGAAAGCAAAATTGCGAGAACTCAGAACCTTGCAAAATGCACAATCTAAAGAAGAGGAATCAACAGAAGAATAGATAGTTGTTTTCATGATGTTAAGATTGAAAAGAGGCAACTAAAATAGTGTGCCTCTTTTCTAATTATATTCACTATTGACTGTTTTACGTTTTTTTTATTTAATGATTGAAATATGTTAAAAATTGTTTTTGCAACCAATAACCTCAATAAACTCAACGAAATTCAAGCTTTGATGCCTGATAGTATACAGGTTTTAAGTTTAAAAGATATCAATTTCAATGATGATATCGAAGAAACCGAAAGCACCATCGAAGGAAATGCAGTATTAAAAGCTCAATATATCAAAAAGCACTATGGATATGACGTTTTTGCAGATGATTCAGGGTTAGAAGTGGTTACATTAGACAATCAACCAGGTGTTTTTTCAGCTCGATACGCTGGAAACCATAGGAGTGACACTGATAATATAGCTCTTTTGTTGAAAAATATGCAAGGACAAACTAACCGAAAAGCAAGGTTTAAAACGGTGATAGCCTTGTGTATAGGAACTGAAGTACACACTTTTATTGGCATTGCCGAAGGAGAAATTACCCAAATACCAAAGGGGACGAATGGTTTCGGTTATGACCCTATTTTTAAACCAGAAGGCTATGATCAGACTTTTGCAGAGTTATCAGCTTCTGAAAAGAATGGTATTAGTCACCGAGGAAAAGCGGTTAAACAGTTAGTAGAGTTTTTGTCTTTTGGAAATAAGAAAAGTTAGAACGTTCACTTTTTTTGTGTTTTTGACAAAAATCGTATGATATTCTCACTTTAATACTAATGAATTGGTGAAATTTCTTCTAAAATGAATACAATCAAGATATTTAGAGTATTTATAACCATTCTCAATTGTTAAGTGAATTTAAGAGTAATTTTCGGTAGTCTAACAAAAAGACTAAAACAATCAAAGACAAAACATAAAATGTCAATATTCAATATATTTTCGAAAAGACAAAAAGATGATTTACCTCTCAATAAAGTGAAATTTGTGGTGTTCGATACTGAAACTACAGGGTTTAATTTCGCAACGGATAGAATTTTATCTATTGGAGCAATTACGATTTTGGATAATCAAATGTACGTGAAAGAAAGTTTCGAAATTTTTCTGCAACAAGAAAAATCAAACCCCGAAAGTATTCCTATTCATGGAATTATCAAGGAGCATAAGTACAACAAAGTTCCAGAAAAAATGGCTGTTACCATTTTTTCAGACTATGCTAAAGATGCCGTTTTAGTAGGACACCATGTAGGATATGACATTAAAATGATTAATACAGCTCTCGAACGACATCAACTACCAACTCTCAAAAATGAGTTTATCGACACAAACTATCTATTTAAAAAGACCAAAGTAATCAATTATCTTCTTAAAAATGATAAAAATTATAGCTTAGATGAGGTTTGTCAAGAGTTGAACATAACCACTCATGATCGACATAACGCAGCTGGTGATGCTTTCCTAACAGCGATTGCTTTCTTAAAGATACTTCATAAACTCGCTGAATCAAAGAAAATTACAACTCTAAGCAGATTATTAAAATTGTAAAATTTTCTTAGTTTGTCGATTTACGCATTGTTTGACATACGAAAAATCATTACATTTGTCACTTGTATGGAACTTAAAAAACGATAGCTTCCTTATTTAATTCAATAAGATTTAAAGCGTTTTAAGCATATGGGGAATGAAAGGGAGGTCTCAATTATCTTCGTATATAATTTTTTTTCAGGTAAAAAGTGTATGTATATAGCGGGAAAAGAGATTTGAAAATCAGAAATAATAGGTATTCCCATACGTATTTAGGATTATGCGACGAATAAAAAAAATAGCGGTTATTGGTTCAGGAGTGATGGGTAGTAGCATTGCATGTCATTTCGCGAATATCGGTGTGGAAGTTTTGCTATTGGACATTGTACCAACACAACTCAACCATATAGAACAAAAAAAAGGATTTTCATTGTCCGACAAAGTGGTGAGAAACCGAATAACGAGTGAAAATCTGGAAAAAATTCTAAAATCAAATCCTTCCCCCATATATCATCCACAGTTTGCTAAACGTATAGAAATCGGAAATTTAGCTGATGATTTACCTAAAATAGCTGATGTTGATTGGATTATTGAGGCTGTGACCGAGAATTTGGAAATCAAAAAATCAGTCTTTGAAAAACTGGAGCAATATCGAAAACAGGGAACACTCATTACTTCAAATACTTCAGGATTGCCTGTCCATTTTTTGAGTGAGGGGCGTAGTGAGGATTTTCGTAAACATTTCGCAATTACGCATTTTTTCAATCCACCTCGCTACTTACAGTTGTTAGAAATCATCCCAAGCGCTGATTGTCAGTCGGATGTGGTTGATTTTTTGTTTTTTTATTCTGATAAATTTTTAGGAAAGACGCCTGTTTTAGCTAAAAATACACCTGCGTTCATAGGTAATAGAATCGGTATTTTTGTTATGATGCATACTTTGCATCAGATCAAATGGTTAAATTTAAAAATTTCGGAAATTGATGCTTTGACGGGAACTATTATTGGACGTCCGAAATCAGCAACTTTTCGAACAGGTGATGTTGTAGGGTTAGATACCTTGGTACATGTAGCAAAAGGAGTTGAAAAGAACTCCACAGACAATCAAGATAAACACCTATTTCAAATTCCTGATTATGTGTTGAACATGTTAAAAAACAATTGGTTAGGAGCTAAATCAGGACAAGGGTTCTACAAAAAAATAGATAAAGAAATTTTTGAGTTGGATTTACGTGCTATGGAGTATGTTCCTTGTCAGCAAGTTGTATTTCCGTTGTTGAATGAAGTTAAAAAAGAGGAGCTGAAAGACCGTTTTTTACTCCTAATTCAGGGGGATGATAATGTGTCGTTGTTCTATAAACGGACTTTTGCGGCATTGTTTGCCTACATCCAAAATCGTATTCCAGAGATTTCAGATACGCTTTATCAGATTGATGATGCTGTTAGAGCAGGTTTTGGTTGGCAAATAGCACCTTTTGAAATTTGGGATGCTATTGGACTTGCCAAAGGAGTTGAGTTGATGCAATCAATGGGTTATGAAACAGCCGATTGGATTCAGGATATGTTGCGTAACAATCAGCTATCATTCTACAAGCTAACTAAGGAGGCAACATATTTTTACGATATAAAAACAAAGAAATATCGAAAAAAAGTAGGACAAGAAGGATTTATCATCCTTGATAATTTTCGTTCGGAAACCCTTTGGAAAAATGATGAAGCGAGTATCATTAATTTGGGTGATGGTATTTTGAATTTAGAATTTCATTCTAAAATGAATACCATTGGTGGAGGAATTTTGGAGGGAATCCATCGAGCGATTGATTTTGCTGAAGAGAAATTCCAAGGAATAGTTATTGGAAATCAAGCAGAGAACTTTTCCGTAGGAGCGAATATTGCGATGATCTATGCAATGGCTACAGCAAAAGAATACGAAAAATTGAACCAAACAATAGCCTATTTCCAAAATACAATGATGCGACTCCGTTATTCGTCAATTCCTACGGTAGCTGCAATCCATGGGATGACCTTAGGGGGAGGTTGTGAGTTGAGTCTACACACCGATAAGGTGGTTGCTGCTGCAGAAACCTACATTGGTTTGGTAGAGTTTGGGGTAGGGTTAATTCCAGGTGGAGGAGGTTCTAAAGAATTGACAGTCAGGGCTTCAGATGGTTTACGAAAAGGAGATGTAATATTGAATCGTTTGCAGGATTATTTTCTGACTATCGCAATGGCAAAAGTTTCAAAATCAGCTTATGAGGCCTTTGATTGGGATATTTTGCAAAAAGGAAAAGATATAGTGGTAGTTAATCGTTTACGACTTATTGCCGAAGCTAAAAAACATGCTCTGTTACTTGCAGAAGCAGGATACACCCGTCCTATTGAACGTGACGATATTAAAGTGTTTGGAAGACAATCATTGGGAGCTTTCCTGGTAGGTACGGATTCGATGCGAGAAGGAAAATATATAACCGATTATGACAAAAGAATAGCCGATAAATTGGCATATGTAATGTCAGGAGGTGATCTTTCCGAACCTACCCTCGTTTCGGAACAATATTTGTTAGATTTGGAACGTGAAGCATTTTTGTCTCTGTGTACTGAACCACAAACATTAGAACGAATAGCAAAAATTTTAAAATAAAAGATATGATTTACGAAATATGTGCAAGTTCCTTTGAATCAGCAAGGAACGCTCAATTGGCAGGAGCAAATCGCATTGAATTGTGTAGTGAATTAGGAGTAGGAGGAGTTACTCCAAGTTACGGGCTTATTAAAAAAGTTATGGACGAACTTTCTATCGAAAATTGTGTTTTGATACGTCCAAGAAGTGGAAATTTTACTTACACAGATGAGGAATTTGATGTGATGCTCCGTGATATTACTTTTTGTAGAGAATTGGGCTGTAAAGGTGTGGTTACAGGGGTTTTAAATACTGACAACACCATAGATAAAGAGCGTACACAACAATTGATTGAGGCGGCGGGAGATATTGATTTCATCTATCACCGAGCTTTTGACTGCGTTCCTAATCCAGAAGAAGCCTTAAATCTATTAAAAACTTTGGGAGTAAAACGTATTTTAACTTCAGGAGGAAAAAAATCAGCTGTGGAAGGGTTGGAAGTACTTAAAAAACTTAATCAAAAAGCTGAAGGAAAAATTACCATTATGCCAGGAGGAGGAATTAATCCACAAACCATATTAAAGATTAAAGAAGCAGGATTTAACGAAGTACATTTCTCAGGCACTGTTTTTGAGAAATCAGCTAACGAAATGCCTTTTTCTTTCAATACGGCAAGTTTTTTAGATGAATCGGTGCGTCCAATTTCAGGAATCGAACAGATAAAAACTATTATGAACGCCTTGAAGTAAACTTCTGTGTTTATTTTTCTGAAAGTTTTACACAATTACAAGTAAAACCTTATATTTTTTACTTTTAAATGATTTATTTTCAGTTGTTTATTTGAAAGGAAATTCTTCAACTAAAATTATTTGAAAATGAGAAAAATTTTGATGCTTCTTTGTTCTGTATCCCTGATGGTGGGATGTAAAACTTCTTCTGAAATTGGTAGCAAAAAAGAAAAGAAGTGGCGATTGGTTTGGGAAGATGATTTTGAAAGAGATGATATTTTTTCTACAGGTGTTTGGTCAAAAATTCCGCGTGGTAAATCTGATTGGAATAACACAATGAGTTTGGACGAATCACTTTTTGAAATCAAAAATGGAAATCTGATACTCATTGGGAAGAAAAACGACATCGCTCCAGATGATTCTTCTAAATTTGTAACAGGAGGTGTTTTTACCAAAAACGGGAAATATTTTGAATACGGAAAGGTAGAAATTCGTTGTAAACTTGAAGCTACACAAGGCTCTTGGCCAGCAATTTGGATGCTTCCAAAGGTAGGAAAATGGCCTTATGGTGGTGAAATTGATATTTTGGAACGATTGAATTTTGATAATTTTGTATATCAAACCGTACATACGCAATACACACAAAAGAATAAGGAAAATCCTAAGCATTACACTACTTTTCCCATAAATCCAGACGATTATAATACCTATGCAGTAGAAATTCAGCCTAATGAACTACGTTTTTACGTCAATGACCAATTTACGTTTTCATATCCTCGTATTGAAGGAAATCCAGAACAATTCCCTTTTGGAAAACCTTTTTATTTATTGATTGATATGCAGTTAGGAGGCTCTTGGGTTGGAGATGTTCCTGATTTTGAAAAACCAATTCGTATGTATGTTGATTGGGTTAGATATTATCAAAAATAATTTGTATAAGGTGAAAATTGAAAATTTTAGGAACGGTTTTTGTGCTTCTTACGAAAATGAAGAAGAATTTTATTTGAAAATATGTACGTAATACTCGTTTTATTTATAGTTGTTTATCTTTTATTGGCACGTTATGCCAATCAAGCTCTGAAAACGCTGAAAATTTCTCAAAAGGGTAGGTATGTTTTTGGAGCGATTTCTGTTTTGGTTATTGTAAATGTAGTTTTGCAGTGGCTTCTTCGTACCAAAGCCGTATGGACTATCTTTCAGCAGTACTCGATGGGGGCGTTAATTACTTGGTTTATCATACTTGTTGTGCTATCTCTTATTTTATTTTTGGAGGACATACAACGGATTGGTGTTGCGTTATTTCGGTATAAATCAGCGGGTAATAAGTCAATTCCATCAAGAAGGAAATTTGTCAGTTTGTTGGCATTGGGGGTGGCTTCAGTTCCTTTTTTATCAGTGGTTTACGGAGTTACAAAAGGAAAATATAATTACAAAATTTGGAAATACACACTTTATTTTGACGATTTGCCAGAGGCTTTTGATGGATATAGGATAACGCAAATATCTGATATTCACGCAGGAAGTCTTGATAGTGAAGATAAAATCCGATATGGAATTGATTTGATTAACCAACAGCAGAGTGATGCCATTATGATTACGGGTGATATCGTAAATAATTTGGCTAGTGAGTTGCTTCCTTGGAAAAATATTTTGAAGCAATTAAAGGCTAAAGATGGTGTCTTTTCCGTTTTAGGAAACCACGATTATGGAGATTATTCCTCTTGGGAAACTCCCGAAGCAAAGGCAAAAAACCTTGAAGATTTAAAAGAAATACAACGTGAAATGGGATTCGATTTGATTTTGAACGACCATCGTTATATTGAAAAAAATGGAGAAAGGATTGCCATTTTGGGAGTTGAAAATTGGGGGCACGGACGATTTTCAAAGTATGGCGATTTGGAAAAAGCAATGCAAAACGTTTCAGATGAAGATTTCAAGATTCTTTTAAGTCACGACCCAACGCATTGGGAGTACGAAGTGTTGCCTGAAAATAAAAATATCCAACTAACTCTCAGCGGACATACACACGGAATGCAATTAGGTGTTGAAATAGAGGGACTTGTGAAATGGAGTCCTTCAAAATGGACTTACAAATATTGGGCAGGAATGTATGAGGAAGCAGGAAAAAAACTGAATGTTAATCGCGGATTTGGCTATCACGCATTTCCAGGACGTGTAGGAATTTGGCCAGAAATTACCGTAATTGAATTGAGGAAAAAACAATAAATGTTAAACAAAAATAGTTTTTACTTAAGTTATCTTTGTAAAATTAATAATCCTTCACTGAGTTTTGCTTATTATTTTAATACATTATGCGTAAACTTTATATACTTATTTTTATCTTGTCTTTTGTACAGCTTTTCGCTCAGAATAAAGATATATTTCAAGGACGTATTGTGATGAATGATTCCATTCCTGTATCTGATGTTCATGTGCAAAATCTTCATAATAAAAAGTTTACAACGACTGATAAGGAAGGTTATTTTACCATATCTGCATCGGAAAATAATGCTTTGCAATTCACCCATGTAAGTTTACAGACTACACATCGTCTGCTGAAAGCGACGGATTTCGGTACAGTTGTAGTTATCAAAATGCGTACTCTCATTCACGAATTAGAAGGTGTTGAGGTTCAGAAAGCTCCTGATATTACTGCTCAAAGCTTAGGTATTTTGCAACATACTCCGAATCAACGTACTTATAATGAAAAACAACTTTACACCAGTAGAGCAGGAGGATTTGGTTTTATTGCCTTACTTAACAAAATTTCGGGTCGAACCAAGATGTTGCGTAAGGTACTGATGAATGAACAAAATTTAAAAGTAGCAAACTATATCATTGATAATATGAGTGAATTTCTCAAAAAAGAACTTAATTTAGATGAAGAAGAAATACGTTATTTAGCGTATTATTTAATGGAAAATCCAGAATATCATCGAGTAACGCAAAATAAAGAATCGAAGACTTTACAATTTATGTTGATAGATTCATGGCTACAAATACAACAAGAAGCGAACAATGAAAGTGAATAAATTTTTTTTATGGTTGTGTTTTTGTGTTAGCTTACCTTTAATAGCTCAAAATGATCTTGTTATCAAAGGTAAAGTTATTCATAATAACCAACCTTTGCCGGGAGTACATATCCAAAATATCGATAAGAAAAAATTTGTAACTACGGATACTGAAGGATTATTTTTAATTCATGGAGAAGTAGGGAACGTACTTAAATTTACCCATGTGGGTAAAAAAGACTTATATCGAAGTGTTAATAAGGAAGATTTAGAAAACGAGTTACTTATTATAGAACTGAAAGAGCAAGTTGTTGAATTAGAAGGGGTTGAAGTTAAAGAAACAACTGTTACAGCAAAAGATTTTTTAGGATATACGCCCAAAAAACGAACTTTAGAAGAGAAACGTAGCTATGCTAATAACAATTTTTGGGCAGGTTCAGGATTCCCTCCCATTAATATTTTAGCTATATTGAATGCCATTTCAGGGAAAAGAAAATATTACAAACAAGCTTTAAAAAATGAGACAAATTTAGCTGTGGCTAACTACATTATTGATAATATGAATAGGTTTTTGAAAAAAGACCTTGGCTTAGATGACGAAAAAATAAGTGTATTGGCATATTACGTAATGGAAAATACTGATATTCATAATCTTGTAAAATCAAAAAATGACAAACAATTAGAGTTTATGTTGACGGACATTTGGGTTACAGATTTATCTGAAAAGTTAAAAAATAAAGGAAAATAGTCTGTTCCTGACACTATCCCTCTAAGTGTGTAAGTTAAAAAGTTGGGGTTAAGTTTTTATAGTTTGAGTCTTTGTGCAAATATAAGCATAAATTGGTTTAAGACAATCCCCCAATTTTGGATAGGCATACTCCACTTTTTGGTAGCTTCTCTCAAAGCCAAGAAAACGGACTTTTGCACAGCTTCGTCTGTTGGGAAAGACAGCTTGTTTTTGGTGTATTTCCGAATCTTACCATTCAGATTCTCAATAAGATTGGTTGTGTAAATAATTTTTCTTATCTCTAACGGAAAATCGAAAAATACGGTCAATTCGTCCCAATTGTCATACCAAGATTTGATAGCATAGCCGTATTTTGACTCCCATTTTTGGGCAAAATCCTCCAAAGCAACCTTGGCAGCTTCCTTGTTAGGGGCAGTATAAATGTGTTTCATATCGGCTGTAAATTCTTTTCTGTCTTTGTAAACCACATACTTACAAGCATTCCTAATCTGATGAACCACACATATTTGCGTTTGTGATTGGGGAAAAACCGTGCGAATGGTTTGCGTAAATTCGTTTAAATTATCGGTGGCAGTAATGAGAATATCTTCCACTCCACGAGCCTTTAAATCAGTGAGAACGCTCATCCAAAAGGCGGAACTTTCATTCTTTCCGAGCCACATTCCTAAAACTTCCTTTTTTCCCTCTCGATTCAAGCCCACAGCAAGGTAAATGGTTTTGTTGACAACTTTTGAGTTCTCACGAACTTTAAAAACGATGCCGTCCATCCAAACAATCAGATACAGCTCGTCCAACGGGCGGTTCTGCCAAGCGACCATTTCATTGGTAACCGCATTGGTAATCCTTGATATTGTGGAAGTTGATACTTCAAAGCCGTACATTTCTTGGATTTGTTCTTCGATGTCGCTTACGCTCATTCCTTTGGCATAGAACGATACGATGATGTTTTCCAAACCATCGATAACGTTCTTGCGTTTAGGGACTAACATTGGGTTAAAACTACCGTCTCTATCCCTAGGAACTTGGATTTGTTCTTCGCCAAAGGAAGTTTTTATCTTCTTGGAAGTGTGTCCGTTACGATAATTTCCATCTTTGGTTTTGTCATGTTTTTCGTTGTCCAAGTGAACGTCGAGTTCGGCATTGAGCATATGTTCCACCGCTTTTTTGTGGAGTTCTTTAAAGAAACCTGTCAAGTCCTCAGCAGTCTTAAATGACTTGTAAAATTCTTTGCTGTTGAGCAATTCTTCCTTGTTAATCATATCTGTTTAAATTATGGGTCAAAAATAGTTAAAAAGTTATTTCCGAAATTTTTTTTGAGCTTTTAAGGGCTCAAAAAATTTCAGAATAACTTTTTAACTTACACAGATTATGGGATACTCCCCTGTTCCTCTTTTTCGAGTTGAATGTAGCATATGTAAAAAATGTATCAGTTTTTATCCCTACTGTTCGATTTTTACTGTTTGAGATGCTTCGGATCAACTTTGAAGTATAAAAATAGGACTTCCCCCTGCCCCAAACAAGGTACAACCCTCCTATTTTTAGAATTAGGGCAAAATTTTATCTTGTAAACATATTTTTTAATCTTATTTCTTGTTAAATTAACTGAAAATCAGATACTCTCAAGTCTAATATCGTCTATTTAGATTTTTGTTTGCCTTGCCAAATTCAACTTATTTGATTTCTTTACCTCCGACCATCTGTGTGTACCCACGATTTAAAGTCTGTAATCCTTTAAAAACGAAGATAAATTCTGCAAAAAAAACTACTTTTCTTCAAAAATAGTTTGTAAGCCACAAATTTTTGTGTCATCGCAATCGAACTTTTTATACAAAATCCAATTTTTGGCATTTTACCGAGTTTCAAGTTTGTCTGAAAAACACAAATATTCATATGTTATATCACAATAATCATTCGAGATATTTGTACAAAAGTGTCTAAAAAAGAAAAGAAGCTATCCGAAAAGTCGGACAGCCTCTCTCTTTTTCATATCTCTATACCCTCTTAGAACGAATATCGCATTGAGAAGTTCCAAGTTCGACCGAAACCAAAGCGAACTCGGTTTTTTACATCAATTCCTTTATAAACTTGACTATGTTCAGTTGCGTGAACGCTATCGCTTGACTCGGTAATATAAGTTGCATCAAATATATTATCAACATTGAATCTAAAATTCATAACATGACTTTTAAATAATGGCAACCTGTACGAAACTCCAAAATCAACCAAATTATAACTAGGCAAACGGAGAGCTCCTTTTTCTGCCAAACTTCTATCCGTAAAGGCATATATATCAATATTGGAATACAAACGATCCACATATCGCCAATCCAGATTAACTATAATCCTATCAATAGGGGTAACTTCTGCTCCGAGTACGAATGTGGTTTGAGCTGTACCTCCAATTTTTGATTTGTCCAACAATAGAGAAGTTCTATCAGATATTGAATTTGTCAAAATGTAAGGCTGACTGTCTTCAGTTCGAAAAGTTTTTGCATCTGCATTTCCATTATAGAACCAATCACCAACTGATAACATGCCACGTACTTTCAGATATTCATTCACAATATAGGAAGCTTCTAACTCAATTCCTTGATGAACCTCACTCAAATTAGAAATATCCGCAAAATAAGACGTCTGATTTATATCAACATCTCTTAGGTTCACGCGTCGTAGGAATCGATCTGTCCAAGTAGTTCGGTAAAAATTTGCTTTAGCATTAAAAAAATCAGTTTTGTAGCCATATCCTAATTCAATACCCAAAACTTTTTCATTCACATTGTCTGGACTTGCATAGTTCAAATCACCTCGATATACTGCATCAAAAATAGGTTGTCGGCTGTAGAAGCCTATGTTTACAAACACGTTATGACGTTCGTCTATATTTTTGTTGATTCCTGCCTTTCCATTGAATCCCAACATTCTTTCGTAATCGGTAGTTCGTGGCATCTCGATAGTTGTTCCAGGAACATGTGTACCTTCCTTCATAAAGTTATCTACGCGTTGATAACCTTTTTCAGAAATGGAACCTTGGACGAACATACAAATATCATCCTCTTCATACTCAAATTGCCCGAAAACTCCTAACCAGTATACCCTACCTATGTTGTTATATATTATCGAGTTTTCTATCGGATCTATACTCTTAAAAACATTGTAAATACTTGAATTATTTACGACTGTAGAGACGTTATTCTCACCTATATTTTTGTTTGAATTATCGCGGATACTCTTCGCTCCTAAGAAATTCTCAACAATTCCATAGTGATATCCCTGATAGTATCTACCATCAAACCCTACATCCAAGGTAACTGTATCCCAAATTTTTTGTTTATAATTGGTTAAAATTCCAAACCAATCGTGTGAATTTACCCTCGCGTAACGAAGCAACACATCATCTGGAGATGTAGCCTCTTGATTGTTTCGAACAATTCTATCAAAGTCGTATAATCCTGTCTCTAAATCTCGGAATGAATTGATTTTCAATCCTCTACTTGCTCCATAGTCGTTAGTTCCATAACCACGACCAAAAGAAGCATAAGCAGTAGTGTTGACCTCGGCTCTATCTGTTGCTTTCCAATCCCAATTAAAACTGAACACAGGCTTGTGGAAAACATTTTTCCGGATACTAAATTCCTTACCATCCAAATATCCCCAATCTGCATTGTATCTTCGATTTGGTTTTCCATTTGTACTATATTTCAAGGCATCTGCAATGGAAACTAATGACGAACTCTGATCATGTTGTAAAGGCGATCCTGTAAGCATTAATTGGAATTCGTGTTTTTCTACTGGGTTATACCCCAATGCTAAGAAATAATTGTATCCCTTAAATTGTGTCCCATCTACATATTTAGAGCCTCCTACATTTCCAAAAAGGAAAGAAGATGAAAATCCTTTTTCGTTTTTTCCTGTATTGTACGTCACCGAAGTTTTGTACTCACCTCCATTTGCTACATAGGCATTGACCATTCCTCCCTGCTTCATGAAAGCAGAACGCATCACAATGTTAACGGTTCCTCCCACTGAAGGTATGGCTAATTTGGATGCACCAAGACCTCGTTGTACTTGCATAGCCGTGGTTACGTCGGACAATCCTGTCCAGTTACTCCAATACACACGCCCATTCTCCATGTCATTGACAGGCATTCCATTAATCATTACCGCGATGTTTTCGTTAGAGAAACCTCGAATATTAACACTTGAATCTCCATAACCTCCCCCTCTTACTGTATACGTTGATGGAACTCGCCGAAGAAGCTCCGGAAAATCACGGTTTCCTAAACGGCGTTTGATTTCAATTCTATCAATAGTAGTCGCTGCAGTTGGAGTTTTCCTTTCTTCAGCAATATCAAACATATTATAGTGTGCAGAAACCATAACCCCAGCTAAGGTCTGTCCTTTCTCGTCCCATTGTAGTGCTACCTTTACCTTTCCTCTTTTATTAGTCAAAATTCGATACGAAGATCTTCTGGAAATATACCCCATATAAGAGATCACCAATTCTCCTGACTTTGAAGAAACTGGTAAAATAAACTCTCCTTTGATATCTGTCGCTGTACCTACAAGTTTACCTCGCACAATCACGTTAGCTCCCACCAACGGCTTCTTAGTCTTAGCATCGACTACTTCCCCTCTCACTTCGTATTGCCCATAAGCAACAACTCCCAACAGTAAACATACTATTGTCAACGTCCATTTCTTTATCATATTTATACTCTCTAAAAATTCAAATTTGCCATCCGAACACTACAAAGATAGCTTTTTAATCGAAATATGCAAATGACTTTTGTCCATCAATAGAAAAAAAACAAAGCCTTTGCATTTTATAACAAAATGTTTTTCTGAACGTTTTTGTTAATAAAGGACACCTTTATCTTTTAAATAACAATTTCTAATATCATTTATTTGTTAAACAAAAAGAAAACATGTGATTCTTTCAATCTGTTTTATTTTTATTTTTTTCACTTCATTTCGTTATTTTTTTTCAACAATGAACTGTTAATAACTGAAAAGATAACATTTTGAGCTACTTTTATTACTTTTTACTCCACTTATACCAACACACTTTTTTATTTTATGGAGTATGTAGCTCTTCAATAAAATCAACTCGAGACTAAACGGAATTGCAACACAGTTTATAAAAGATTTCTTTTGCAAACTAAATTATAATTGCAAAAACTATTTTTTCTTTCTGTTCAAAACACGATACTCTTCATAGCAATTGCTAATTGCATCCAAAATTTGTAGGTCATTAGCAGACATAATAAACTCATTAGAGTAATTACACGAACGTATAATATTCTCTAATTCAGCTCTATCAACTTGTAGTAATTCGAGTAAAGTTTCTCGATCGTAACGCTGCGAAAGTGCATCACTCAACTTGTTATCATCCTTCAATTTCTGTAACTTCCTGACTTCTTGACCTTTAGAACTAAACAACCTATACAGCATATCAGCAGGATTCATCACAGAACTCAATATACGACCAACCATACTTGCATTGGCTCTACTCTCATATCCAATCTCCAATCCTGAAATACTATACCTTTTATTCTCATTAACAGGCGCATTTTTAGCATCAATATCTAAATAACCTGTTAATTTATAAGGAGTTATAACCACTTCTTCCAAAGCGTACGCCAACTCAGTCATCCCTATTTTAGTATCAGGAAAGCGAATCATATCATTGGTTACCAAAACTTTAATAGATTTATACCCTAAAAAAGATAAATACAAGGTGTCATTCACTGTCGCTTTTATAGAAAAATACCCCTGTTCGTTGGTTGTTGTTCCTTTAACACTATTCAAATTCAACACATGTACGTTAGCTATCCCTTTGTTATCTTGAACGCTATACACAGTTCCTTTTACTTCGGTGGATTGAGCTGATAACATCCCTGTAAACAAGGTTATCATTACAAATAAAACTTTTTTCATACGTTTTTTTAATTCAACAAATATATCCTTTTTGGTCATACTAATTATCTGACGGATAAAGATAGTAAACTAAAATAAATTACTATTCAAAAATATTGTTTTTTGTATTTATTTAACATTTATTGCATATCCCATCGTTTTATTCAATTTGTTATATAGGATTAATAAACATTAACCAAATGTACTTGTTTTTAGACAAGATATATAAGTAAATCAAAAGGTTGATTCGCTATTCAAAAAAAACAAACTTCGACTACATCGCTCATAAAACGGACATAGTCGAAGCTTAATAAAACAACATAATCAATCTCTCTATGAAAACATATCTTTCACTTTTTCAAAAAACGATTTATCCGTTTTTTCTACTTTTGGTGTGAAATTTTCATTATCTCGCATTTCTCTAAAAAATTCTTTTTGTTTTTCAGTCAAATTTTTAGGTGTCCAAACATTCACGTGAATAATCAAATCACCTGTCCCATAACCATTTAGACTGGGAATCCCTTTGCCTTTCAATCGCAATATCTTTCCAGATTGCACTCCTTCATCCAGCTTAAATCGCACTTTTCCTGTGACCGTTTCAATTTCTTTTGAAGCTCCTAAAACAGCTTCTGGGAAGCTGATATATAGGTCGTAATGTAAGTTTTCTCCTTCTCGTTTGAGGGTCTCGTGTTCCTGTTCTTCAATGAGAACTAATAAATCCCCTGGAACGCTATTTTTCCCCATCGCTTCATTTCCTTTGCCACTAACCTTAAGCTGTACACCCTCCATTACACCTGCAGGAATTTTCACACTAATAGTTTCTTCAAATATTTTAAGCCCTTGACTATCAGATTCAGGAGGTCGATTTTCAATAATCTGACCACTTCCTTGACATGACGAACATGGTGCTGAGGTTTGCATCATTCCAAGCATGGTTTGCATTTGGCGAACTACTTGACCTGAACCATTACAAGAGGGACAAGTTTTATAGGTAACTCCCTCAGCCTTCACTTTTCTTTTAACTTTAATTTTTTTCTCGGCTCCCTTAACGATATCTTCTAAGGTAACTTTCAAACGAACTCGCAAGTTTTCACCTCGCAAACGCGTTTGACTTCCACCTCCAAATCCACCAAAACCAGAAAATCCAGAAAAATGACCTCCGAAAATATCCCCGAAATGGCTGAAAATATCCTCCATTGAGGAATGATATCCACCTCCTGCTCCTTCAAAAGCAGCGTGTCCAAAACGGTCGTACTGAGCTCTTTTGGTATCATCACTCAACACTTCATATGCCTCCGCTGCTAACTTGAATTTCTCTTCTGCATCCTTGTCTCCAGGATTTTTATCCGGATGATACTTCAAGGCTTGTTTGCGGTATGCTTTCTTTATTTCAGCGGCATTTGCCGTTTTTTCAACTTCTAATATTTCGTAGTAATCTTTTTTCATTTAATGATAAGTTATTGTCCTACAACTACTTTCGGGTATCTTATAATTTTATCTCCCAATTTATATCCTTTTTCAACCACATCAATAATTTTCCCTTTCATATCTTCGGTCAAAGCTGGAATTTGCGTAATGGCATCGTGAATTTCGCTATCAAAAACATCATTAGGAGCAACCTCTACCTTTTCTAAACCTTTTGATTTTAAGGTGTTTATAAATTTATTATAAATAAGCTCCACTCCTTTCAACATGTTTTTATCCTCTGATTTTGAAATTTCAACCAACGCCCTGTCAAAATCATCAATCACAGGCAACATCGATGACAAAATGTCTTGTCCTGCGGTTTTGAATAACTCAACACGCTCTCGAGTTGTACGTTTTTTATAATTCTCAAACTCAGCAAATAAACGCAAAAATTTATCTTTTTCCTTTGCTAACTCTTCTTCAATGGAACTTTTATCTTCTATATTCTCTATTGCTTCATTCGTAATACCTTCATTTTTAACTTCTTCGTTTGATAAAGGCTCTTCTTGAACGTGTTTTTCTGTACTCATTATCTATTCATTTAATTTTACTACTCCATCATATATAAAAAAGTATGCCAATGACGTCTTATATGTCAATTTGGCATTGTGATATAAAAATTTGATTTTTCTATAACTAAGCTTATCGCAAACTTATAAAACAAAACGCTTTACTTCCCTACACGGATGAAATAATTTGTACAACATCACCCTAAAAATGAAACTCTTCCAATCTCTTCTGTAGCTACTAAACTAGTTCAAACAAGCAACATAATTCCCTTCTGTAAAATCCACAGAAATATGCTCTTGCAAACTGGTGGATAGGGAAATACCCTTAAAATCTGCCTTAATAGGGAAATTTTTATGATTACGATTGACCAAAACAGCGGTAGTAAGTCGTTTTAGCGGAACTTCTAAAAAATGTTTAACTCCGTAAATCAAAGTCAGACCAGAGTTCAGTACATCATCGACCAGTACTACCGATTTATTTTTATAATCCTCTGAATCTATAGACGTTGAAATTCCTTCCAAAGGATTTCGTTTATTCATTTTCACTTTGCAAAGCGCTACTTTCAACGAACATATTTCTGAAAGATAAGCGTTTAATTTCTCAGCAAACAGATATCCATTACCTTCAATTCCTGCTAAAATGATTTCCGATTCATTTAAGTGTTTTTCGTAAATTTGATATGCAATACGCCGAATTTTGTTTTCTATATCTTGGTGATTTAGTATTGTTGTCATTTTATTATTTCTTATTGAATGGTTCAAATAATCGGAAGTGTTGTAAAAAGTATGATACTTTTAATAAAGTGGATATTTCTGTCAGGCTGAGCGTAGTCGAAGCCCTGTAATTACGAGGCTTCGACTACGCTCAGCCTGACAATCAAAACTAACATCATACTTTTTATAACACAACCAAATAATCTTATAATGCAACTTTTTGACTTACAATGGATTCAAAACATAAAATCAATTACTGATACTGAGCATTCTCGTAAACTGAAAATTCTGAAATTATCTATCCATTTGCTTAAATAATGATGAAAAATCCTCATTAGTAGCTTCAAAAGGCTCTTTGTCCTTAAGAAATATACGAGCAGTTAATGTCCCTTTTAAAATAAATCTATTACTTTCGAAAAGAATACTGCTACCTTCACGCAACCCAACCACAGGAGTATCATTAAGCTTATGAAACTCTTTAATCCGTGTTTCCCGAGTTTCACCCTTGTGTTTACTGTCGGGATCAGGATCAAGATAATGTGGATTCAAATTAAAAGGTACTACTCCCAAAGTATCAAAACTTGGGGGATAAATTATAGGCATATCATTGGTTGTTTGCATCGTTAGCCCTGCAATATTACTACCGGCACTGGTACCAAAGTAGGGTATTCCGCTTTCAATAACCTCTCGTAGCGTTCCCATCAAATCAAACTGATAAAGCCGAGTAACTAATAGGAAAGTGTTGCCTCCGCCTGTGAAAATGGCTTTGGCTCGATAAATTGCTTCTTTGGGATTTTCAAAAGTATGCAATCCCACAATTTTCTTACCTATACTCTCAAATCCTTTTTGAGCAATTTGCGTATATTCATCATATGACACACCACTAGGCTGTGCGTAGGGTACAAACAAAATTTCATCAACATTTGCAAAAAAAACGGCTAACTCTTCCTGCAAATATGACAAGTAGGTACCTCCATAAATAGTTGATGTGCTGGCTAATAATATTTTTTTCATAGAATCATTTGAGAAAAACAACGTCGCAAGGTAGCAATAAATCCGGAAATATCAAAATCACACTTGAGAATCATAAAACGCCTTGTAGAATCCATTTTGTTGCAACAAGTATTCATGCGTACCACTTTCTACCAATTCTCCTTCATTGAGCATAAAAATTTTATCTGCATTTTTAGCCACCGATACTCGATGGCTGACAATAACCACTGTTTTGTTTTTTAATGTGTCGTGTAAATTCTGTAATATTTTTTCCTCCGTTTCTGTGTCCACAGCTGAAAGTGAATCATCTAATAAATAAATTTCTGCATCTTTAAGTAAAGCTCGTGCAATGGAAATCCGTTGTTTTTGTCCCCCACTAAGCGAAACACCACGCTCACCCAAAATAGAATCATACTGATGGGTAAAATCCATTATATTATCGTGTACGACTGCTTCTTGAGTGGCTTTTACAATTTGAGTATCAGTTGCTTGTTTATTAGCAAATAACAAATTATTTTTTATGGTATCGGAAAACAGAAATGATTCTTGTGGCACCACAGCAATGGCTTCTCGCAAACTGTGCAAATTTACCTGTCTAATAGGCTTATTATCTATATAAATTTCTCCTTTCGACACATCATACATCCGAGCAATTAGATCGATGATTGTAGTTTTCCCACTACCTGTTTTTCCAATAATAGCTACAGTTTGTCCTTTAGGAATATCAAATGATACATTTTTCAACGCTTCAATACCTGTATCTGCATATGTAAAGCTCACATTTTCAAAGCGAATATTCCCGTTAATTTTTTCAATATTAGGATTATGATTACGAATATCAGGAATTTCTGCCAAAAATTCATTAATTCGTTTTTGCGACGCTTCGGCTTGTTGAACTATCGAACTTACCCACCCTACCGTAGCTACTGGCCACGTGAGCATCATCACATAAATACTAAATTTGGCTATCACTCCAATAGAGGTAATCTCTCCTAAGTAGTACAACCGACCTCCCATAAAAATCACAAAAATCAAACTCAACCCGATCATTAGAATCATAGTAGGAAAGAAAATAGCTTGAATTTTAGCTAATTTGATATTCTTCTGACGTCCTCGTTCCGCTAGGTCGGAAAGTTGCTGATTAACCAAAGGCTCATTATTGTAGGCCTTAATGACGTTTATTCCTGAAAAAGATTCCTGCGAAAATGTTGATAAATCGGAAAGAAACTGCTGAACAACCAAAGTTTCGCGGTTTATTTTCCTACTCATCACATAAATCAAAGCTGAAAGAATCGGTAAAGGAATTAAAGTATAAAGCGTCAATTCCACCGAAGTGTAAAGCATCAACGGAATAACACATGCAAATAAAGTAATGGTTTGAACACTGTACATGATAGCTGGACCAACATACATGCGTACCTTACTTACATCCTCACTGATGCGATTCATCAAATCACCTGTACGATTTCTTTTGTAAAAACTCAATGAAAGCTCTTCATATTTAACAAAAATATCATTTTTTAGATCAAATTCAATATATCGAGATACATTTATGATTAATTGACGCATAAAAAACGTAAGAATAGCCGAAATTATAGTTGCTCCGATAATTATTAAAGCATATTGTATCAAAAGTTGAACAATGTTTCCATTTTTATCCGATGATTTAGCATATTCCTCAATGGCTATAATCGAATTTTGAACATATTCAGGCATAAATAGCGAAAAAATACGTGCTAAAATCGTGATGAATATCCCTAAAATCAGATGGTATCGGTATTTAAAAAAATATTTTCGTACATATCGTAAATGTGCCATTGTTCGTATATTTAGACCGCAAAGGTACGTATTAATTGGCAAATGACAAATTGATTCATTCGGCTACCTCAGCTCAATAAGTATACAAACTTCTCAAAACGATTGATTAAATCTTAATACATAAACTTGGAATAAAAAACACGGCCTTTTAGCCGTGTCGTTACATTTTTACAGATAAATGATAAATCAAATGTATATATCATTTTGTCGATTCATTTGTTTTTTGATAAATTTAATTACCATAAATCTTCTGCCATAAATCCCAAATAACAATTCCTGCACTTACTGAGATGTTGAGTGAATGCTTCGTTCCATATTGAGGAATTTCAATGACCCCATCAGAAGCCGAAACCACTTCTTGCTCCACTCCTTTGACTTCATTTCCAAAGATTAAAGCGTATTTTTGTTCCTTTTGAGGCTGAAACTCATTGAGCATTACAGCATTTTCAGTTTGTTCAATACTGATAACTTTCACATTTTGAGTCTTTAAACTATTCACTACTGAAAGTGTATCTTCGGCATATTCCCAACAGACGCTTTCTGTAGCTCCCAATGCTGTTTTGTGAATTTCTTTATTTGGAGGAGTTGCCGTGATGCCACAAAGGTATATTTTTTCGACCAAAAAAGCATCTGCTGTTCTAAAAACAGAACCTATGTTATTTAGGCTCCGAACGTTATCCAAAATAACTATTAATGGAGTTTTTGGAGCTTTTTTAAACGCATCAACATCCAATCGAATCAATTCGCTATTTGCTAATTTTCGCATTTTGTGAATATCCTAATTTTCGAGAATTTACTCCTTACCACATTCTTGTTGCTCAGGCATCTTTCCGCAGAAACCACAAGGTTCTCCCGTTTTGTTTAAATGCGGATTTTGACTGGCACACGTACCTGAAAATTTTCCACCTTTTTTTGCCCATATTTTAATAGCTATTCCTGCTATACAAAGTGCTAAAATCCCTATTGTCAATAAAATAAGTTTCATTTTTCTTTCTATTTTTATTTTAAATCATATAACGTATTTACAGCTACCACGCGTTCCATTGTAAATCCCTCAGCAAAATCCACACCAATCAACCGACCTAAATCTCTGGCTCGATAGGTTACGCTATCCAAAAAGTTTTTATCAGAAATCGGGGTATTAGGTTCATTGTTATTTGCATCATAGAATTGAGTTTTATATGCCAAAACCGATGCTAATTTTTTATCCATAAACCCTGAAATGTCAACTACAAAATCTGGTTCAATATTTTTCCATTGAATATAATGATAAACAACCTTGGGTCTCCATGCTTCTTGTGTAACTCCCTCGTGTACAGTTTCTATCTTCCGAAGCCCACTCAAAAAACAAGCATCACTTACCAATTTGCTACCTCTGCCATGGTCTATATGCCGGTCATCAATAGCATTACAAAGTACAATTTCAGGACGATATTTACGCAACATTTTGATAACTTCCAACTGATGAGCTTGATCATTAACAAAAAATCCATCAGCAAATTTTAAATTTTCACGTATCTCCACTCCTAAAATCCTTGCTCCTTCCCTAGCCTCTTGCTTACGGATTTGCGCGTTACCACGTGTACCTAACTCACCTTGTGTAAGGTCTACAATTCCTACTTTCCGACCAAGAGACACTTCTTTAGCAATCGTTCCTGAGCAACCTAATTCTACATCATCGGGATGTGCTCCAAAAGCTAATATATCTAATTTCATCTATGTAATAACTTAATTTTCAATCCAATTGATAATCTCCTGATCATCCGGTTGGGTGCGTGGTGAAATTACTTTTTCTAATTTTCCGTTTGTTCCGATTAAATATTTCTGGAAATTCCATTGTACTTCAGAATCTTGCACTCCGTTTTTACTCTTTTGAGTCAAAAATTGATATATGGGATGAATGTCATCTCCTTTTACTGTAATTTTTTCCATCAAAGGAAAAGTTACGCCGTAATTCACTTTACAAAACTGTGCAATTTCAAAATTTGTACCTGGTTCTTGCGATTTGAAATCATTAGCAGGGAATCCAATAATTATAAAATTCTGGTCTTTATATTTTTTATACAAAGCCTCCAATCCCTCATACTGAGGCGTAAGCCCACATTTGGAAGCTGTATTGACAATCATTATTTTTTTTCCTTTGAGTTTCGAAAAATCAAACTTTTTGCCACTAATATCTTTAACAGTAAATTGATAAATAGTATTTTTTTCCGTTCCTGTTTGTGCTTTTACCAATACAAACATCAATAAAGCTAAAATAGTGAATATTTTTTTCATTTTTTACAATTATTTTTTAAATTAAACTTCAATAAGATTTATTATTTATAAATTTTATAAGACTTCCATAAGATAAATAGTTACCATCATGCAAAACCTTCAAAGATTCCTAATCCAAACAAAGCAAAGTCGTATTTAGCGGGATCGTTAGGGTCGAATCGTAGTAAATGACCGTTCAATTCCGTTAAAGCCTTTATATCATTTTGCGGACGCGTAATCAGCCCCAAAGAACGTGCCACATTACCTGAATGTACATCTAACGGGCAGGATAACATCGCAGGGGAAATACGCTTCCAAATACCCAAATCGACCCCTGAATTGTCATTGCGAACCATCCAACGCAGATACATATTGATACGTTTTGCTACGGAACCTTTACGAGGGTCAGGCAAGTGTTTGAGAGAACGATTATATTTTAAATCTTTGAAAAACAAACTTTTAAAATTTGAAATTCCTAACTGTAAATCGTTGTTTTCAACACTATCAGCCAAAGCGTTTTCCAATCCATCATAATGCGTATAAATATGTTTTAAACTGATAATAAATTGCTCGAAATCTTGTCCGTTAAACGTTCTATGGACAAAATTTTGCAGACGTTTCAAATCATTTTGAGTATGCGACATCACAAAATCGTAAGGTGCATTCCCCATTAAGTCCATCATTTTCAATCCGTTATTTATAATAGACTTTCGCAATCCCCACGCAATAACCGAAACTAAAAAACCTGATATTTCTACATCTTCCTTAGCGGAATACCTTTTAGGAATCTGTAAGGGATCGGTCTCAACAAATTCTGGTCGATTATATTTCAGTACTTTCTCGTCTAAAAAATCTTTTAAATCACTAATTATCATATGAATTTACCATCAAGCATTGTTAATTTTCGGTCTGCCATATTCGCTAAATCCTCATTATGTGTAACTATCACAAAAGTCTGATTAAAAGTTTTTCGCAATTCAAAGAACAAGTGATGCAAATTCTCGGCACTTTCCGAATCTAAGTTGCCACTGGGTTCATCAGCAAGTACTACTGCTGGATGATTCATCAAAGCTCTTGCTACCGAAACACGTTGTTGCTCTCCACCTGATAAAGCACTGGGTTTATGATGAATACGGTCTGATAAATTTAAAAATGATAACAGTTCCTTAGCTCTGTTTTCCGCCTCTTTCTTTGCTGTTCCTTTAATAAAAGCGGGAATACACACGTTTTCAAGTGCTGTAAATTCGGGTAGTAGCTGATGAAATTGGAAAATAAACCCAATATGCTCATTACGGAATTTCGACAAGGACTTCGATGATAGTTCATTAACATTTACGTCATTGATTACCAATGAACTATCTTGCTGTTGATTTGCTAAATCAAGTGTACCTAAAATATGTAAAAGCGTAGTTTTCCCAGCTCCTGAAGCTCCAACAATCGAAACAATTTCTCCCTTATGTACGTGAATATCAACTCCTTTGAGTACTTCTAAACCGCTGTATGTTTTATGTATATTAGTTGCTTTTATCATTTATATAGAAAGTGATTTTATAGCTTTAAATTGCTATATTTTTTGAATAAATACGAATTTAATAATTAATTCAGTGATAATTAATTTAAATAATTCGAATATGCTCCAAAACGAAACTTTTGATTTTTTTGGTTAAAGGAATTAAACTGTTTCGTCTGAAATTCGCTGGTTTGCTAAGTCGAGTATTTTCTGTACTTGCTGGTCAAACGTCAAATTGGAATTATCGATTTCAACAGCATCTTTGGCTTTCAACAAAGGAGACTCCTTGCGTGTGGTATCTAAAAAATCTCGATATTGAACGTTTTTTAAAACTTCTTCAAACGATACTTCTTCGCCTTTTTCTAGCAATTCTTTGTAGCGACGCTCAGCTCGAATTTGTTCGGAAGCTGTCATGAAAATCTTCAGCTCTGCATTGGGGAACACTACTGAACCAATGTCCCTTCCGTCCATTACAATGCCTTTCTCTTCTGAAAATTTCCTTTGTAAATCAACTAAATAAGCACGTACACTCGCTACTTTTGCTACTTCACTCACCAAATTAGCTACTTCAATTGATCGGATTTCTTTCTCTATATTAACATCATTCAAGTAGATTTCAGAAAACTGTAACTCGGGATTATATTTAAACTTAATATCTGAATTTTTTAAAGCCGTCAGTAATTCTTGCTCTTTAAGATAAACTGTCTGTTCATCTTGCTGTTTATCAGTGTTTTCTACTGTTTTTTTTTCAACAAATCCTTTTTGCATTGCCAAATAAGTTACAGCTCGGTACATTGCTCCAGTATCCACATAAACATACCCTAATTTCTTGGCAACAACCTTAGCCGTACTACTTTTCCCCGTGGATGAATATCCGTCTATAGCGATAATTATTTTCTGCATTTCCCTTTCTTTTATTGTCGGCAAATATACAATTTTAGTTTCAATATCTTTTATATTAAACGCTATGTTTACCTCAACAATCTTAATTTCAATTTGAGTACAAAAGAACGCTTTTTGTGTAGATTCACTTAGTCGTCTGATAAAAGTACTTCGTAGATTGGAACTGAAAACATCGATTAAAAAAAACATTGAGATTCAGAAACTCTAAATCTCAATATTTCATTTGTTATTTTTGAGCCAAATCTTCCAAAACATTCACGGCTTCTTCCAAATAAATGTCTTTTTGTAAGTTTTCATGCCAACGGTCTCTACGAAGCTTTAAATCTTCGTTTTTACCAATTTTAGCTTCATCACTTGGCAAAGAAGAGAACTTTAAGTTTGATTTATATTCGGAAATAGCTTTGAAACGCTTTGATTCTTCTTCATTTTTTTCCATGAGTTTTTTGTACGCCTCATAGTTTAATGGAAATATATTCTCATCTTGTTGTTGCTTAATCCATTTCGCATTTTCGTCTATCAATTTGAAATTTGGATTTTCTTGTATTCTCTTTTGGCTATTAGCTATTACACGTGCAAACAACTCATCGTTTTTCAGAGGTACGTACTGCTGACTTTTAATTTTATCCCAAACCATAGCATTAGACATATCGCGTTCTCCCACATCAATATACTTGTATTTATCGGGCATAACAATATCGCTTTTCACACCTTCGAGCTGAGTTGACCCCCCGTTAATACGATAGAATTTTTGAATCGTAATCTTCAAAGCTCCCAAATCGCCGAATGAATTTTGTCGAACATACTGATTCAAATCAGCAAAAGTTTGTACCGTTCCTTTCCCAAAAGTTTGTTTACCCCCCATAACAATAGCACGTTTATAATCTTGCATTGCAGCCGCTAAAATTTCGGATGCTGAAGCTGACAATTCATTAGTCATAATTACCAAGGGACCATCCCATTGCGTACGTGAATCGGTGTCAGCGAGATTATCAACACGCCCTTGGGAAGATTTGACCTGCACCACAGGCCCTGATTTGATAAACAACCCTGCAATATCGACCACTGAACGTAACGAGCCACCACCATTGTTTCGCAAATCAACAATGATTCCAGCAACACCTTGCTTTTTTAACTTCTCAACCTCAATTGCCATATCGGTTGCGGCATTTTTGGAATTGTAGTTCTCCACATCCATATAAAACTTAGGTAAGTCTATAATTCCATATTTTTTGCCGTTATGATTCACTATCACTGATTTTGCATAGGTTTCTTCCATTTCAACAATGTCCCGAATCACACCCACCGTTTCGATAGTTCCATCCACACGCTTAACAGTCAAACGCACCTCAGTCCCTTTTGGCCCTTTTATGAGTTTAATAGCCTCATCCAAACGCATTCCAACAACATCAACAGGTTCTTCTTTGCCCTGAGCTACTTTGAGAATTAAATCTCCCACTTCCAATGCTTTAGCTTTCCAAACAGGCCCTCCTAAAATGATTGTCGTAACTCGAATACCGTCAATTTTTTTCTGTAATTGAGCTCCAATACCTTCAAATTTTCCTGACATTCCTTGATCAAAACTTTTTTTGATGTCGGGAGCCATATAGTTGGTGTGTGGATCAAAGGTCTCAGCAAAAGCATTCACATATATGGAAAACCATTCTTCTTCGAGCATATCGTCATAAATCGAAAAAATTTCTGTGAGTGTTTTTTCAGCATTCTCCACCGATTCTTTTTTTAATTCCTCAGCAGACTTCACTTTGTAGGTGCTATCTTTCTCCAACTTTGTATTTTCTTCCTTTTCTTTGGTTAAATAATTGGAAATAGCCGAAAAAGTGATGATCTGATTCCATCGATTTTGCATTTCGGTTTTTGTTTTAACATATTGAATTTCTTCAAAATCAGTGCTTATTGTTTTTTTAGAATTAAAATCAATCGGTTTTTTAAATATCTGCTTTGCAATTTCTTGCGATTCTTTCATTCGTTGCATCAAACGGCTGTATGTGAGATTAAAAAATGAAATATCGCCTCGTTTCAAATCATCATCCAAACGAGTTTCGTATTTTTTAAACTCGTTGATATCCGATTGTAGAAAATAACGTTTTTGGCTATCCAATTGCTCGATATAGCTTTTGTACATTTTTTTAGAAAACTCGTCGTTGATTTGCATAGGACTGAAATGTCCATTACTAAGCACGTACTGTACAATCTCCAACAATAGTTTGTCTTTGTCAGGATTTTCAAACTTTTTTGCAAAACTACAGGATGCAAAGGATATGAAAAATAAAAGTAAAGATGCTGAAATTTTTTTCATTACTACAGGTTTTCTATATTAATTAATTCTCTGTGAAAGGGCAAAATAAGTGCCAAAATATACTTGTAACTTGGCAAACTTACATAAAAAAAATGATTTATGACGTATTATCAAAAAGGTTTATCAGTTTTATCCTATTAACTATCTACATACCAACCAATTAAACCTCAAGTTGAATTTATTCACGATTTTAAAAATCAGGTCGTGTATGTGATGATAGAGAAAAAACGTAGAAAACTAAGTCCCTACTTTTCTTCAAAAACTACTTCGAAAATTTTATTCCAATTTTTTCCTGTTATAAAAAACGTTTTTCTATTATGGTGATAAGCAATCCCATTTAACACATCTAATTCAGGTATTTGTTCCACTTTTTCTTTCAACCCACGCATATCCACAATACCTTCAATAGCCCCATTCTGGGGATTGATAATCATTATTCCATCTTTCTGGTAGGTATTGGCGTAAATTTTCCCGTTCACCCATTCCAACTCGTTTGCATTTGAAAATAAGGATTTATCAGTAGAAATTTGTATAAAATCTTCCTCTTGATACGTATTCGGATTTAATATCCAAATTTTCTCCGTACCATCACTTTTATAGATTTTTTTTCCATCGTAGCACAAACCCCAACCCTCTTTACTTTTCCCGTAGGCAAATGTTTGCTGCTGATTCAAATCCAAATCATAGACAATACCTAAGTTTTCTTGCCATGTCAGTTGCAAAATTTTATTATCAAAAACAGTAACTCCTTCCCCAAAGTACTGAGACGCTAAATTGATTTTTTTATACTCTTGTCCTGTAAAAACATTCCACTTTCGTAGAGTTGATTTTCCATATTGCCCCGTACTTTCTATAAGAGTATCTCCCACAAATTCAAGCCCTTGGGTATAAGCAGTTTTATCATGATCGTATTGATTTATAATTCTGTAAGTGTAGAGTTTGGGGGCTTTATCTGCCAAAATTGTCAATTCTTTTTGGAACGTATATTCTTTCCCACTCTCTGTTACCACCTCAATTTCAATAATTTGCTTACCTAATTTTATATTTTTTAAAAGATAAGATCCTTCCATGAACGTAAGCTCCTCTCCATTGATTTTATAACTTACCGAAGCCACCGCTTCTCCAAAATCATTATCAGAAACAGAGAGTTGAACGGTATCGTTTAGATGATATTCCTTTTTTTGTGGTTGAACTTTGAGATTGTAATTGCGTGTTTTTTGTGATCCCAAACCATTGCATGAGAAAAACACACAAACTATTGTAAAAAAAACAATTACATTTTTTATCATAAGATTTTATCGTTTAGATTGAAAAAAATAGGTGATTGTACCGCTTTGCATTTTTCTGTCCAAATAGACATTAAATCGTGCTTGACGAGCATACGCCAGAGCATTCTCAACTAAGCAACCATTAGTGGTAGTTGAATGCTCTCGATTTATGGAAGCTGTTACTACTTTGCCTTCTTCATTGACCTTTATGTCAACAACGACCTTGCCTTCTTCCTCACACGTAAATACAGGATTAGGCAAATCGCCCCTGACTTCTCTATCGACTAAAGCATACTTTATTAAAGTGTTTTTATTGACAACTTCTTCTCTTTTGACGCCTTGCTGGTTTTGTTCTATCCCGACATCTGTTGTAACTACAACATCGGAAATTTTATCCGTTAGCAATGACTCACTAGCCTCTTTCATTTCGCGTTCTGCTAAAATTTCATCTAAGGTTTTGAAAGGCTCATCAGCGTGTTTTAAAGCTCTATCTGCTTCATTATAAGTTTTTATAGTAATCCTTGTTTGTTCCGTTATGCCTTGTTCAGCCTTGCTTTCTTCGGGAGGAATATCAAATTGAGCAACTTCTGGAGTAAAATTCATTTCCAACATAATTTCAACTTCCTTAGCTTTAAGCTGAACACGCAACATTAAGACCAAAATACATATTATGAAAGAAAGCGTAATGATTACCGATTTTTCTATAGGCGAGAGCATGTCAATAAACCTCCTAACCTCTGGTAAGAAAGTTTGCCAATCCCCTCTTCTACTTTTTTTCTTTGAACGCGGTCTTGAATTATGTATTTTAGGGTTTATATCTGTTACAATAGGAATTTGAGAAGTGTCTACCTTAGGTTTAGATTCCTCAGAAACATCCTCTTTGGGTTTCGGTAATTGAGGTGTGGTAACATCAGACTTTCGAGGTTGAACCGATGGTTTTTTATTATATTTTCTCTTTTTTTTCTTCATTATCTATCGGATTCTTAAACAAATCCAATGACAAAGATACTGAATATAATTAAATTGGAATAACTTTCAATAAAAAAGAAGCTGTCATAAAAGTATTTTTTTTCTTCTCTTGCAATTGATTTAGATTCTGTTGAGCAATATTCTCGTGTTGAAATTAGAAAATCTGTACTTGCAAGATTTATATCTACAATTGAACAAGAGCTCAACAAACTAAAATAACAAAACAACAAATTACTTTTTGGACAGCTTCTTTAAACTATTTAATTATTTATTAATAGCCGGATCTTTCATTCCTTCTTCTATCATATTATAGAATTGATCAAGTTTAGGAAGTACTACGATGCGTGTTCTACGGTTTTGAGCTTTTCCTTCTTTGGTGTCATTAGTTGTAACTGGTATGTATTCGCTACGTCCTGCTGCCGTCATACGCTCTGGACTTACACCAAAATCTTTTTGTAATATACGAACGATTGCAGTTGCACGAAGTACGCTCAAATCCCAATTATCTTTAATAACTGTATTAGCTTTATACGGTACATTGTCAGTATGTCCTTCAACCATAAACTCAAAATCAGGCTTATTTTTCACAACCAAAGCCACTTTACCTAACACCTCTTTAGCACGGTTAGTAACTGCATAGCTTCCGCTGCTGAACAGCAACTTATCAGAAATATTTACAAAAACAACTCCTTTTTCAACTTTCACTTCAATATCTTGGTCGTCTAAGTTACCAATGGCTCCCTTTAAACTTTGCACTAAGGCTAAGTTGATAGAATCACGACGAGTTACTGCATCTCTTAAGTTTCTGATTGTCAAATCTTTCTCACGAAGACTTTCCAATGATTTTTCAAGATTTTCAGCTCCTTTTTGGGTTAAGGTTGTCAAATTACCCATATTATTAATCAATTGCTGATTGTTTTCACGCAACAAATCATTTTCATTTTTTAGGCTTGACACTTGATACTGCAATTTTTCATAATCTTTCAAACAAGCATTCAATTTGACAGTTGCCGTGTTTAGTAATTCATCTGTTTGTTTGTACTTTTGTTCTAGCTCTGCATATTTCTTGTTCGATACGCACGAAACTGTTACCAAACTCACTAATGAAATAGCTACAAAAATCTTTCTCATTATATTTAATTTTAAAGGTTTATATAAAGGCAAAAATACTATTTTAATTTGTTAAAAGTTCTTTTATTTTTAATAAAATATTCCCAAACAATAGATTCTACTTCATAATATAACAGAAAATCAGTTCCTTTTCTTTTGTTTTTAAATTTAAAAAAATATCTGTAAAAACTCATATGAGCCTTGAAAATTGCCCATGTAAAGCTTATTTTTCCTTGGAAAAGAAAACGTCCTCCTGCAATTCCATCTAACAACATTCGTAAAAATAAAATTCGATATTTTCTCTTCTGTGGCAAATTTTTAAGTAGCATGAACAATCCATTCCTGAAATTCAAATAGGTCTTTTTAGGATTATCGGTAGGCAGGGTAGCCGCACCTACGTGAAAAACCTTACTCTTTGGAGTATAAACAACCCGTTTTCCAAATCTATGTATCCGCCAACAAAGGTCTATTTCTTCTTGATGAGCAAAGAAATCCTCATCGAATCCATTCATCTGTTTAAAAACATCTGAACGAATAAAAAAACAGGCTCCCGATGCCCAAAACACATCCATTTCAGTATCGTACTGTCCTAAATCTTGCTCTACAACATCAAAAATACGTCCCCTACAAAAAGGAAAACCATATTTATCAATAAAACCACCCGCAGCTCCAGCGTATTCAAAGTGGTTTTTATCCTTATAATCTAATATTTTGGGCTGTACAACCCCTATTTCAGGGTTTTTGAACAATTTTTCAATCGGAATCAACCAATTTTCAGTTACTTCAATATCTGAATTTAATAAACAATATACATCTGCTTCAATCTGCTGTAACCCTTGATTGTACCCTCGAGCATAGCCCCCGTTAGTAGGTAAACTAACAATATGAACATCCGAAAACGTATTTTTAACGTATTCCACAGAGGTATCTGTCGAGGCATTGTCAACCAAATAAAGAGATGCTTGAGGCGAATATTTTACCAATGAAGGTAAAAACTTTTCCAAAAGATGCTTTCCATTCCAATTTAGAACTACAACAGCTATTTTCATTTTTTATATTTGTGCGATTTAGCAGAACTTAAACAAAGGCGAAAGTTCGAAAATATCAAGAAAACCAATATGAAATTAAACTTATGTTTTTAATCTCAGAACAATAATCAAAACATTGCACTTCTACTTAACAATATATTGAAATTCAGAATACTGCCCCACACGAAAAGCTCCTAACGGATTTTTCTTCGGATTGGTTTCATGTGTTACATTTCCTAAAATACGAGCAGGAATGTTATTGGATGGAGGTCCTGCTCCCCTACCTTGGTCGTTAATGGCTACGTCCGCCAAAAAGTCTATAATTTGTTTATATTCATATGATATACGATATAAAGAGACATAAATTTGATCACCTTTTTTCAACTCCTCTTGGAAACCATTGGTTGTGAAAAAGAACTTTTGATCAGCGATGAATTTATCATCCAAAGTATATCTATCTTCTTTCTGTTTGTGTTTCATTCGCACCAAATAAGCATTTTCTTCATTAGCAAATCCATTAAAGAAGAATCGAGCTTCGGTTTTATTTCCAAAAATTCCTCCGTTGTCATTTTGTTGTGTTCGTGAGGCATCAACAATAGCTGTTTCCTTCATACGAGCTTTAGCTACGTATTTTTCCCCTTCATACTCAATATGCAAGATATAATCCCGCCCCAAAACAGGAGTAATTCCGTCAGGAAAGGCGTAAATAGTTCCTCCTATATGGTTGGATACTGTTGGGTATTCTGTCGGTGGAAAAATATTTGCAAATTGCTGATGACTAATCTCTTGCAAAATATATTCTTCACTATGGTAAGTAGTAATTTTAACAGCTGCTCCAGTGGCTTTTGGCGAAGGAAGATTGCTGTAATAATCGGTTGTGTAACTCAAATGCACTACGGGAATGGCTTGAGTATCTCCTTTCTTCCAATCAATATAGGCATCTACCACCAATTGAGGTTTTTCATTATCTATGTCTAAAGTAATGACTTCTTCACACGAACTCAGTGCGAACGAAAGCATACATATTATGGTATAAATTTTTCTCATTTTAAAAAGTAAAGTTATAGGTTACACTTGGAATAATCCCAAAAATCGACAACTTGACAGCTTCATTCAAGTGAGTATCTGAATTTTCACGAAAGGAAATAGAAACAGCGTTTTTTCGGTTATAAAGGTTATAAATTCCAAAATTCCATTCGCTTTTCCAGCGCTTATGTTGTTTTTGAGGCGTGTAAGTTGCTGAAATATCTAATCGGTGATAGGTTGGTAAACGATATTCATTGCGTTTGCTATAGTTTGGAACAATCATATTAAGATATTGATATGTTCCCACTGGGAAATTAGCAGGGAGTCCTATTTGTAGATTAAAAACAGCCCCAAAAGTCCATTTCGGACTCAAAGCATAGGTTGCCGTAATGGACAAATCATGAGGTTTGTCATACGGTGTACTATACCATTCTCCGTTGTTAATTCCTGTTTCTTGAGGTGTGCGACCTGGGGTTTGTTGCTCGGATTTAGACAAGGTGTAGGCTATCCATCCTGTTAATTTTCCCGTATTTTTACGCAACAACAACTCCAAACCATAAGCACGACTATGCCCGTTCAACACCACTTGTTCTATGGCTTTATTCGCAATCAAATCAGCTCCATCAATATAATCCAACCTATTTCGGGTAGTTTTGTAATAGGTTTCAGCCTCAAAACTATACCTGTCTTCAGCAAAGTTAGTAGCAAATCCGACAGCATACTGATCGCTAACTTGTGGCTTTAAATATTGGTCACTTGGCGTCCAAACATCTAATGGGCTTGGTGATGAAGTGTTTGAAATGAGATGCAAATATTGAGCATTTCTACCATAACTTGCTTTAAACGAACGATTATCATTCAGAGCATACGATAAGGTCAAACGTGGCTCAAGGTGACTGAACAAATCTATTATCTTATTATTAGGGTAATAATCAGTACCGATAGGAACTCCTTTTTGATATACACCTCGATTAGGATTGAACGTAACTGGTTGATCGTTAGCATAACGGTTTATTTCTCGACTTCCCAAATGGTAGAAGGAATTTAATCGAAGTCCGTAAGACAAATTCAACGAAGAGGTTATACTATGTTCTGCATCAATGTAGAACCCATTTTCAAAGGCATATTTATTAGGTAGATATTGCTCTTTGATATTCGAGTCGGGAGAACTTGGGGATAATTTTCCTTGTATAAAAACGTAGTACAAACCTTGAACTCCATAGGAAAGTTTGAATTTTTCAGATATATAATTTTTAAAATCATATTTCAAATTGAAGTTTTTGATACCTGAATCCCACTGAAATCCAATGTAATTAAACATAAAACCGTAATAATAATCACTAAAAATCAACGATAAATTAGAGAAAAGCTTGTCGTTGAACAAATGATTCCAGCGTAAATTAAACAAAGCATTACCATAGACATTTCTCAAATTATCGCTCAAATCAAAAAAATCACGACCGAAATAACCGGATAAATAGAGTGTATTGTTATCATTCAGTTTATAGGACAATTTTGTGTTTAGATCGTAGAAATAAGCCGAATTTTTATTATCTGTAAACTTCAAAAACAAATGAGCATACGAAGCGCGTCCGCCTATGAGAAAAGAACTCTTTTCCTTAACGATAGGGCCTTCAGCTAACAACCTTGAGGACAAAATCCCCAGACCACCTGTCATTCCGAAATCATTCCGATTTCCATCTTTTTGGTAAATATCTAAAACCGAAGAAGTTCTACCTCCATAACGCGCTGGAATTCCTCCTTTGTAAAGTTTCATATCACGAACTGCATCGGCATTGAACACACTTAAAAAACCAAACAAATGTGATGAATTAAAAATGGTAGCCTCATCCAAAAGTACTAAATTTTGGTCAGCTCCACCACCCCGCACATTGAAGCCTGATGACACTTCTCCTGCGTTACTCACTCCAGGCATCTGTAACAAAGTTTTTATAATATCTACTTCACCGATGAGTACGGGTAGCTTTTTAATAGTCGAAATAGGGACGGAAACTGTACTCATCTCAGGTTTTCGGATATCCACCTTTGAGGAAGTGTTGGCAAACACCTCTACTCCATCCAATTCAATTGCTTCGGCAGATAATTTGTAATCTTTACGGATATTTTTATCCAATACCAATTCCTCCGTAATGGTCATAAATCCCATAGACTCAATAGATATGGTATATTTTCCTTCGGGAAGTGTAATGGAAAAAAAACCATACTCGTTGGAAGTTGTTCCGGTACCTAATTCTTTGATAATACAATTAACTGCCAACAACAACTCTCCATTTGAGGCATCAACAAAATGCCCACTAAAAGTATATTTTTTCTGAGCATATACCGAAGTAGTTAAGAATATGCCTAAAAAAAATAACAAAAAAAAATTCCTTGTCATGCTAAAATATGAATATTTGGACAAAGGTACATTTTTTATTTAATTTTCATATCAGTTTTATAGGAATTTTAGGTTTAACACAAAAAATTATCAACTTTTGATTTATTTATTTAAAGTATTTTTAACCTTCAAAGTTGAAAAAACATAAAGTTTACGCAATTTGTTTTAAACCAAGTAGAAATATAAAATGAACTCTATATTTCTATAATTCAATTTGTAATATGTGTTTAACCTAACAGAACTCAAGTTTTCGATGTAGATTAGAGTTTATACCGAATTGAAAAAACAATCGTTCGAGGCATCACGTAGGTGGTTTGCATCGCCACATAATAATTTGACATACTGCTATTTACCTTGGTCTCTGTTCCCAAAATATTATTCCCCGCCAAATGAAACCCCCACGAACTTTTGGATTTCTGATAATCCAACGAGATATTTAAATACTGAAAATCAGCTGATTGATTTAAATTAAGTTGCTCATTCTTAAAATAAGCATATTGCAATTTTGTCGAAAAATCGTTTGTAAAACGATAATCTGCCGTAGCGAGCCAATAATCAGACGTGAGTTTTGACAAAGAAGTTCCCCGATGTTCATTCCAACTTTTTGTATAAGAAACATCTAAATTTGCTTTCTTGTAAGTAACTCTTGTATAAGCCTTTACACTATGATTCATTCGATGATTTTCTGTGATAATACGATTCATTTTTTGTGTATAATCGCTCCATAAACCTGAATACGTCAATCCCCATCGCATACCCAAAATTTTCCTTTCAAAGGTCGTCATGAAATTCCACGAAGTTTGAGGTTTATGGCTCAGAAACCAAGACGAAAAACGATTAATATCCTCAAAAATATACTCACTACCTATGATTTTCGTTTTTCTATTGAATGACAAATGGGCGAATAGTGTCATTCCTTTGAAAAAGCTACTTTTTCTGTAATTTAATGAAAATGAATGAAATAACTCATTATCCAACATAGGATTTCCCCGTGTAATGGCATTATAGGACAGTAACGAAAAATTTTCTAATAGCATTTCTTCTTTAGGAAATATATTTCGTTTGGCATAATGAAATTTAATTTCTTCTGAATTACTAAACTCATAGGTAGTTTCAAAAGCAGGTTCAAAAGCCAACAAATCAGACGTTCTTTTATTGACTAATTGATTGTTTTTAAGCCTATAATATCGTAAAAATGTAGAAATTTTTGAAACCAATTTATTAATCTTAAAACGATATTCCAACCCTAAAAAAGCATCTGCCAAGGTGTAATCATACATATTTCCAAAACCTGCCGAAACAAAGTTATTAGAACTTCCATCAGTAAGTAATTGTTTCTCATTTCCATTTAACAAACTCATTTCCAAATTGCTACCTACATTGGTATATAAATGATTCAAATCATTAATCGTCCAATAGTGTTTAAAAATAGCATCTATTTGATGTTTCTTGGTCTGTTTGGTTTGTACCAAATGATATTCTGTATCGGTTAGCAATGGCAACAAAGACGGTAAAGAAGTCAACTGATTCGTAATCCACTGATTATTAGGAGAAATTTTGTCATAACTATGATTTATGACAAAGGTAGTCGTTTCCTTAGGGTTATAAACCTTATGCCATTCCACATATTGCTTAAATGAAATGTTATCCGCATCGGTCAATGAATGTATCTTCTGAATTCGGAGAGGTGATTCGGAAATTAAATCATTGGAAATGTGATTGTTATTAGCATCAAATTGAGCATTATAGAACCATTTTTCATCAGACGAAGGAGCGTAATCCACCTTGATGTTCCCCATTCCCAACAGATTCTGTTGCTCGTTAGTAAGCTGTTGCCATTCCAAAAGAGGTTTCTGATTGGTAAGATATTCAATGGAAGTATCTTTTTTATAGTTAGTTAGCAATTTTGAAAAAATACTAAACCCCGACAGATAGAGTTTGGAGGTAGGCATATACCCGTAATTAAACGCTAAAAAACGTGCATTGTGGCGGTACATATTTTGGTTATTTTGGCTGTACGTAGAAAGATTCACTGACAAACCTCGTTGCTTGGTGAACCGACTGCGTCCTCCTTGAAAACGCATCAAATCTTGGAAAGAAAACGCCGATTTTCCAAAATCGTTAACATCGCCTATAAGGTTCAAATTCAATTCGGGATGGTAATAGAACAAGGCGGTATGTGCTAAGTGGTGACTATCATTTCCCGCCCCAGCTTCGAGGTCACCAAAAACGAATTTCTTTTTGTCTTCTTTCAGTAAAACATTCATTGCCAACTCATTAGAACTTGATACATTTTTCAAAAAACTGACCTCGTTAAAATTGTCAATTACTTCAATTTTGTCCAACGCATCGGCAGGAATATTTTCAACAGCCAATTTTGAACTCCCTCCGAAAAAGGAACGTCCCTCTACTAACATTTGAGTTACTTGTTTGCCCTGTACCTTGATTATGCCATCATCGTCCACCTCCACACCTGGGAGTTTTTCCAGTACTTCCTTCATTTTGCGTTCGTTACCCAACACAAAAGCATCAACTTTATAAACGGTCGTATCTTTTTTAACAGTGATAGGAAGCCTTTCGGCAGAAATGACTACTTCGGTCAATTCAACTCCCGTATTTTTCAATACGAAATGATGTTCCAAACGTTGTTCCGTTGCCGTAATCGTAGCATTCTGAGGAGTATATCCCAAATAGGACACTGAAATCACATATTCCACATTACGAAGCAGGTTAAATTTGTACCGCCCCTGTTTGTCGGTCGTAGCAAACAATATTCGACCTCCTTTTTGGGCAGGACGTGCCAACAAGTTTACATTTTCCAACGGAGCAAGGCTATCTCTGACCGTTCCTTCAAACACGCTTTCTTGGGAATAACCTGAAAAATAACACAATATAAGCAGAAAGAAAAATAAACGCATTCAAAAAGGGAAGTTTATTTCAATTTTTCAAGAAACTCATTAACTTCTTTATTTACAAAGACTTTATATTCTTCAGGAGTAAGCGTTTTATCTATTTTTGGGAATTTCAATTGGGGAGCAGATTTTAGGGGTATGATTTTCTCGACTACCAAACTGCTTGTCGCTCCCTTCGTTCCCGCAAGAAGTACCAACCCCGGAAGTCCAAAAAAATCTTCAGGGCCGTATTTGACAGGAAAATCGGGACAAAACCACGCTTCCATTTCCTGTTCCTCATCTCCCAAGGCTTCTATCAGGTGAGGCCGTTTGGTAAAAGCACGATAACACACATAACCATTTATAGTAACCGAATCATCGGTAATTGTCCATTGATGATGATTCAAATCATATTTCACAAATACGCCTTCTCTTTCTGCAACAACCTGATTTCCTTTGTAATAGAATCTTTCGACCTTAGGAAGTTGTATTCCTTCAGGGAGCATTTGCTCATAAAATGAATACACCGCTTTGTCCCCTGCAACTAATAGCTGAAATCTGTGGCTTCGTTTTGCTTTTAATTTGCTCTCAACATTATTTTTGATTATAGGGTCTTTGATGTTTTTGAGATTATCGATATTGACTTCCGTTTTATAAATCACTTGGTAATTCTGAGAAAAAGCGGAAAGACTTATGATAAAAAACAACAGAGATAATAGATTTCGGTTCATAATTTATTTTTTTTTGCGATTCCTTTCTTTTTAGATATTCACATGATTTTTAAAATAGATATCTCATCATAAAAGTACCTAATTTTCAAAATAATTATCAATTTTCACTTGCTAATTGAATACGGTTTTTCTCCTGCAATACCACTATCTGACGGCATATGGGTCATATGGAAATCAATACGTCCATTGGATTTGAAAAACTCAAAAGGAATGTAAGGTTTATCCCAAGTTTTTCCATTTAATACGACATGGTCAATATATTTGTTTTCCAAAGAGTTTTTAACACCATTGATGATGAGCTTTTTATCATTTGGAAGTTGTACTGTTACTTTCTCAAAAATTGGACTTCCGATAATATACTCATCAGTGGCAGGAGTCACAGGATAGAATCCTAACGCACTGAACACATACCAAGCCGATGTTTGTCCATTATCCTCATCTCCGCAATATCCATCGGGGGTAGGAGCATAAAGTTTGGTCATTACCTCACGAATTTTCTCTTGGGTTTTATGAGGCTTACCAACGTAGTTGTACAAATAAATCATATGTTGAATCGGTTGGTTACCATGTGCATAATTGCCCATATCCATAATCTGCATCTCTCTGATTTCGTGAATAGTAAATCCATAATACGAGTGATCGAACAGAGGTGGCATTTCAAAAACCTCATCTAATTTTTTCTCAAAGGTAGCACCTCCTCCCATCAAATTGGCTAATCCTTGAATGTCATGGAAAACTGACCAAGTGTAGTGCAAACTATTACCCTCGGTGAAAGCATCACCCCATTTCAGTGGATTGAAAGGTGATTGAAATGTCCCATCTTCGTTTTTTCCTCGCATCCAACCACTTTCTTTGTCAAACATATGGCGATAATTCAACGATTTTTGTTTGTAAGTCTGAGCAATGTCGTTTTTACCCATCGCTTTAGCCATTTGGTAAATGGTAAAATCAGCATAGGCATACTCCAAAGTACGAGCTACATTTTCATTAATACCCACATTGTAAGGAACATATCCTAATTTATTATAGAAATCAACACCCTCACGCCCCACGGATTTGACAGGTCGTCCTTCGTTTTGAGTAGCGTTTTTCAACATGGCTTCAAGCAAAATTTCGGCATCTTCATTGGAAATATTTCCTTTTAGAAAAGCATCAGCTATGATAGGAGCTGAATTTGACCCAATCATGCAATCACGATGCCCCGGACTCGCCCATTCGGGTAACCAACCTGACTCTAAATAGGTATTTACCAATCCCTTCATAAATTTCTGATTCATCTCTGGATACATCAGATTAAAGAACGGAAAAACAGCTCGAAATGTATCCCAAAAACCATTGTCAGTGAACATATAACCCTTCTCGATCTTTCCGTTGTAGGGACTGTAATGTACAATTTCGCCTTTTTCGTCCAATTCATAGAACGTTCGGGGAAAAAGTAACACACGATAGAGGCATGAATAAAATGTTCGTATATTATCAATATTACTATCTTTGACACGTATCTTAGTAAGTTCTTCTTCCCAACGGTTCAGAGCCTTATTTTTGGTTTGTTCGAACGAATCGTTGCCTATTTCAGCGTTCAAATTACGCTCAGCTTGTTCCCAACTGATAAACGATGAAGCTACTTTCACTCGCACTTCTTGCCCCCGTTTGGTAGCAAACTTCACAATTGCTCCAACGTGATTTCCTTCACTTTCAGTATTGTTTTCCAACAATCTCCATTGATCGCCCCAAGTACTAACATTCTCAAAATCAGTATCAAACTCTGCTACAAAATAATTATGGAAATTATCAGGAACACCTCCGTTATGATTCCGAGCATAACCTATAATTTTCCGTTTTTCAGGAATAATTTTTACCATCGACCCTTTGAAATAAGCATCCAAAAGTATGTAAGCCTTCTGCGATTCTGGAAATGTAAACCTAAATTGAGCTGCTCTTTCGGTTGGAGCTATTTCAACAGTAGTATCATAATCAGCCAGATATACTTTATAGTAATGCGGTTTAACTATCTCTGCTTTATGCGAAAACCAAGAGGCTCGTTCACTTTCTTCAATTTTCAAATCGCCCACCACAGGCATCAAAGCAAAAGCTCCATAATCGTTGATCCATGGACTGGGTTGATGGGTTTGTTTAAATCCTCGAATTTTGTTGGCTTGATACTGATACGTCCATCCATCGCCCATTTTATTGGTTTGAGGTGTCCAAAAATTCATTCCCCAAGGTAAAGCTATGGCTGGATACGTATTTCCATTGGAAAGCTCGAACTTTGAATCTGTTCCCATCAAAGGATTCACATAGTCAATCAGTGGAGTCTGCTCCTCCAAAATAGGTTTCTCTTGGTGGTGACATCCATAGAGAAAAAAAGAAGATAACAAAAATAAAAGTCTGATTTTCATAGATTTATATTTTTTTAGGTCGGTTGATATATTTTTTGACTTCTTTTGGCTCGAAAACTGTCAAAAAAATAGCAATATTTCAGGGGGTAAATTGAGCCAAAAGACTTTTTAAATACTGAATTTGATTATCTTTATCCTGTAGCTGTGCTTTATATAGTTCAATTAATTTATTAACCGTATCTTTATTTTCTACAACCAAATTTTGTATATATCCATTGCAGTAGGCTTCACCGTTATAGACCTGTGAATGAATGTTTATTCCGCTGTTATCAAAGAAATCACTCACATTTGTTTCTAAAATTTTGGCTATCTGAAATAACCTATCCACTGTAATCTTAGTATCTTCACTTTCCATTCGTGCATAGGACGCTTGACTGATATTTAGTTTATTTGCCACATATTCTTGTGAATACCCCCGTAGTTCTCTTACTTTACGAATGTTTACCCCTATTTTATACATATTTTGCATATTATTATACGTTTTAAACATACAAATATAAAAACATTTTTGGGCATTCCAAAAAAATATTTATTTTTGCACCCTCGAAAAGCTGATAGGGCTAAGGATTAATGATACTATATAGAGAGAGATGATAAAGTTAATGTAATCCTTTACCTTCAGCTTTTTCTTTCAAGTAACTGGAGGACTTCCACTAACAGTTGTACACTCTCTAAAGGCATTGCGTTGTAGATAGATGCTCGATAACCTCCCACACTTCGGTGTCCTTTAATCCCGCTAATTCCTGCTTCTTCACAAAGTGCATCAAATAATATTTCTGCAGATGTATCTTTCAAATTAAACACAACATTCATCAAAGAACGATCCTCTGTGTTAGCGTACCCTAACACCAAAGGATTTCTATCTATTTCATTATAAATCAATTCAGCCTTAACTTGATTCATTTTTTCCATTCCTTGTAGTCCACCCTTTGCCTGAATCCATTCCAAAACCAACAAATTCACGTATATTGAGAACGTAGTTGGGGTATTGAACATACTCTCATTTCCAATTTGATTTTCATAACTCAAAATTGACGGAATTTTTCGAGATACTTTGCCTAAAACGTCTTTCTTGATTAACACAAGTGTACTACCTGATGGACCTATATTTTTCTGAGAACCAGCGTAAATGACACTGAACTTTGAGTAATCCATTGTTCTTGAAAAAATATCCGAACTTGCGTCTGCCACTAAGGGGACTTCCGTTGTAGGCAAACTGTGGTACTGCGTCCCGTAAATGGTATTATTGGTTGTAATATGTAAATAATCAATATCTTTAGGAATTGAATATTCCTTTGGAATATGTCGATAACCAGTATCTTTAGAGGAAGCAATAACCTCTACTTTTCCAAACAATTGAGCTTCTTTTAAAGCTTTATTTGCCCACGTTCCTGTGTCAATATAAGCAGCTTTATTTTCTAACAAATTATACGGAACTGACAAAAATTGAGTACTCGCTCCTCCGTGCAAAAACAACGCTTCATACGAATCATCCAATCCGGCCAATTCCAAAGCCAAAGCTCTGGCTCGTTCAATAACATTCAGAAATTCAGAACTTCGGTGGGAAATCTCTAAGATAGAGAGTCCCGTATTTTCGAAATCAATTACTGCTTGTGAAGCCTTTTCAAAAACAGTTTGAGGCAAGATAGAAGGCCCAGCACTAAAATTATGTTTTTTCATTCGTTTCTATGGTATATTCGTTAAAAATGCAACCGTGTCCACTCCATCAGCATAATCCCACAATGCTGGTTGTTGGGTTTCTCCAAAATGAATTTCATTGTGCAAGAATCCATCTGAGACAACACATTGAATTTTATCAAATTCGGTTAGCAATTTATTTTTCAAATTGTTAATATCGGTATAGTATTCGTAAAAAAGTGTTGCTATAGGAGAAGCATATCGCTCATCTTCTTTCAAAATCAAAAAGCCGTTTTCACGAAGTTTGTACAAACTCATCAAATAAACAGCCTTGTTATAGTCATAATTGTTAGCATATTTCTGCCCATTGATGATGTCACTATAAGGGAAAATTGCCTTGAAAAAGATATCTAAATCATAATTTTCAGGAATAAAAATCTTAGAAACACTTCTACACCCCAATCCAAAATACGTAAAAATATCCTTTCCTAACTGAAAAAGCTGCTCCTGAGTCTCTTTTCCTGTTAAAACAGCTATCGAATTTCTATTTTTTCGAATAATATGAGGCTTATTTCCGAAATAATACTCAAAATATCGAGCAGAATTATCACTTCCTGTAGCAATGACAGCATCAAAGTGGGTCATTCGTTCATTTGTGAACTCAAATTTTCCACGCCAACTCGGTTCTATATGTTGAAGGTAATTCGCTAAAAAAGGAAGTAGCACTTGGTCATCCGAAGATAGTTTGACCACAGCACGATGTCCTGAAATTAGTACACATAAAAAATCATGAAACCCTACCAAAGGAATGTTTCCTGCCATAATGATAGCTACATTTTTGGGGGTAATTTCATCGAAAGTGTAGTTTGACAACCAATGTTCTATATTGTTTCGTTGCAAAGCGGTCGCCCAAGACTTACAAGCAAAACGTAAATTCTCAGGAGTAAACCAACCGTTTTGTTGTTCTGCCAATCCTAAAACCTCAACAAAACCATCAAAAAAGACTTCATTCTGAGGCAAAGAAACGTTTTTTACATACGGAAAAACCGAAAACTGCTCCAAAAACTGCCCTAAAACAACAAAACTATCTATTTTATTTTTCATAAAGTGGTTTTAATATTCCTTTTAGGATATTTTTTTATACTTTTTCCTTATGTAATAGGGATTATTATTAAAAAACACATCCTGTTTTGTTCTTTTAGTATTCATGCGTATCTTCTCTCTTTTTAAACAAGATACTATGATTTGACACCAAAGAATTTGCCCTTATCTCAGCGATTGATTACTTTATTTATAGCTCACTGATTTAAAGACTCTTAAAAATACCCATTTTTCTTTCTATCTTCCATTGCTGCTTCGGATATTTTATCATCAATACGGGTTTCGCCACGCTCGCTGGTACGGGTTGCCGTAATTTCGTTGATTATATCGTCAATGTGATAGGCTTCGGATTCTACGGCAGCAGTGCAGGTCATATCGCCAACAGTTCGGTAGCGAACGTTTTTGGTTATAATCACATCATTTTCATCGATTTGGATATAAGGCGACACAGCGATGAGTTGCCCGTTGTGGTCAATAACCTCTCTTTCGTGGGAAAAGTACACGCTTGGAAGTTCGATATTCTCTCTGCGAATATAATTCCACACGTCAAGTTCCGTCCAGTTACTGATAGGGAAAACACGTACGTTTTCGCCCTTGTGGATTTTACCGTTGTAGGTATGCCACAGTTCTGGACGTTGTAACTTAGGATCCCAGCCACCGAAATCATCACGAACGGAAAAAATACGTTCCTTAGCACGTGCTTTTTCCTCGTCTCTTCTGGCTCCTCCGATACAGGCATCGAACTCAAATTCAGCAATAGTGTCAAGTAATGTGAACGATTGCAAGGCATTACGACTGGCAAACTTCCCCTTGGGTTCGGTCAAACCCTTTGCTTTAATGGTGTCCTCTACTTTACGAACGATAAGTCTTTCTCCTAATTTTTTCACTAAATTATCTCGAAAATCCAAGGCTTCTTGGAAGTTATGACCCGTGTCAATATGTACTAATGGAAAAGGAAATTTACAAGGACGAAACGCCTTGAGTGCCAAATGTACCAAAACGATTGAATCTTTACCTCCGCTAAACAAAAGTGCAGGCTTCTCAAACTGCCCTCCTACCTCACGAAATATATGTATGGCTTCGGCTTCTAATTGTTCTAAATAATCCATATGTAAATGTTTATTTTTTAATTTTCCAACTCTCTAATAACTTTTATTTTAATTTTGGAAATGTTATAATCGAAAATAAATCTTTCATAGTTAAAAGGAATATAAAACACTTTTTCTGTATTCTTACCCCACAAACACGAATCAAAAATCTCAATACATTTCGATTCGAAAGAGTTAAATAGTCTAATGACAACACCTATCCCAATTGGGTTAGCATATTCCTTTTGTTAAAAATCAAATATTTTGTGCAAAGATACATTTTTCATAGTAAATCGTGTGACATCGCTATCGTTTTTTTATTACTTTTGATATTCTGTTACTAACCAAAAAATAATATTCTCAAAATTATCTCCTGACAGGGGTATTACTTTTGGTGAAGATGTAACCCACACTCTTTTTTACTTTTGTCCTCCCACCACCATCTACCTGCACGAAAGTCTTCTCCGTCCTTAACAGCTCGTGTACAAGGCTGACAACCTATGCTTATAAAACCTCTATCGTGTAATGGATTGTATGGCACTCCGTTAGCTCTTAAAAAATCCAAAACTTCGGTAGTTTTCCAATGCAAAATTGGGTGGAATTTGATAATCTGGTTGCCTTCATCCCATTCAACCATAGGCATTTGCTCTCGATTTGAAGATTGTTCAGCCCTCAGCCCTGTAATCCATACCTTGTTTCCTGTTAGTGCTCGTTTTAAGGGTTCCACCTTGCGAATGTAACAGCATTCTTTTCGAAGTTCAGCAGATTCATAAAAAGCGTTTATACCATTTGTTTTTACATAGTTCTCAATAAATTCTGCTTTTGGATAATAAGGAGTTATCTTTGTGTCGTAAGCCATCGCTGTTTTGTCCCAAGTGGCATACGTTTCTGCAAACATACGCCCTGTGTCAAGAGTAAAAATATTGATAGGTATGCGGTTTTTGAGTATCAAATCGGTAATGACTTGATCTTCCATACCAAAACTCGTCGAGAAAACGACCTGATTAGGAAATTGTCCAGCAAAATAACGCAGGGTTTCTATCTCGCTTTTATCAGCAATTTCTTTCAGATATAAATCTATTTGTTCTTTCATAAACATAGTATAACGGAAGCAAAAGTACACATTTATTACCAAAATAAAAACATGATTTTCTTATACAGACTGTATCTGAATAACATTCAAAATATGTTGGTGAGATGTTGATTTTAAACACAAAAAAATTCATATCTTTGTACCCTATGCTTATTTAACAATTAAAACAACGATGAAAAACATTTCAGGATTTTCCAAACTGACTAAACAGCAAAAAATACAATGGCTTTGCGACACTTATTTCCCTGATGATAAGGATGCTTTCTCTAATTTTAAAAAATACCACAACGCCGATGAAACTCTCCAAAAATTACACGATGAATTTATTGAGAATACGGTAACGAATTTCTACCTACCGTTTGCCGTAGCTCCAAATTTTGTTATCAATGGAAAAACTTACACCGTTCCAATGGCAATTGAAGAAAGCTCTATTGTAGCGGCTGCAAGTAGAGCTGCAAAATACTGGGAAACACGTGGAGGATTTAAAGCCGAAGTCATTTCCACAGAAAAAAATGGACAAGTACATCTCATGTTTTATGGTAAAAAAGCTGATTTAGAGTGTTTTTTTGAGAAAATACACTCAAAAATGCTTACTGATGCAAAACACATTACCTCTAATATGGAAAAAAGAGGAGGAGGCATTTCAACACTTCGCTTGGTGGATAAAACCTCAGAATTAGCCAATTACTACCAATTGTTTGCTTCCTTTGAAACGCTGGATGCTATGGGTGCAAATTTCATCAATTCGTGCTTAGAACAATTTGCAGAAACATTTCGTCAAGAAGCTTTAAAACATCCTGAAATTGATGGGAAATACGAAATCGTAATGTCAATTTTATCGAATTATGTACCCGAATGTTTGGTAAAAGTAAGTACATCCTCGCCTGTGGAAAATTTGGCTGTTGCAGGATTGAGTGGTAAGGAATTTGCTGAGAAATTTGTACGAGCCATCGCGATAGCTAATTCCGAAGTACGACGAGCAACCACGCATAACAAGGGTATCATGAACGGAATGGATGCTGTCATTTTGGCCACAGGGAATGATTTCAGGGCTGTGGAGGCAGGAGTTCATGCCTATGCTGCTCGTTCAGGAAAATACCAAAGTTTGACAAAAGCGCATATCAAAGATGAAATTTTTCATTTCGAAATCGAAGTACCGTTAGCTTTGGGCACAGTAGGTGGACTAACAAACTTACATCCTTTGGTAAAAACAGCCTTACAAATTTTAGAAAAACCCTCTGCCTCTGAACTAATGCAAATTGTAGCCACCGTTGGCTTGGCTCAAAATTTTGCAGCTGTAAGTTCTTTGATTACTTTGGGAATTCAGAAAGGACATATGAAGATGCATCTAATGAACATTTTAAACCAATTGGGAGCAAGTGACAGACAAAAAGAACAAATCACCGAATACTTCAAAGATAAAACGGTTACACACAGCGAAGTAGTTCGTATTTTTGAACAAACAAAATGATGTTATACACACGTAAATACATATGAAAAAAATCTTCTCTCTTGGCTTTCTATTTCTCTTTTTAGGAACTGCCTATGCTCAAATTATTTCAGAAGAATTTTCGTCACGAAAATTGGGTGAAAAACGAAAATTAGCCATTTATCTACCTGAAAAATATTCTGATAAAGAGGCTTATCCACTATTAGTAGTGCTAAACGCCGGTTCTTTGATGGAGCCTGTACTTGCAAACGCTCGTTACTATGAGTATTTTGAAAATATGCCTAAATGCATCATCGTTGGAGTTTACAACACTCTTGAGGACGTAAAAACTGGAAAAAACGGGGAACTGACTCGCCAATCAGCTAATTTTTTGGATTTTATGGGCGGAGAACTCATTCCTTATATTCATGGAAAATATAGCGTAAATAACTTCAAAGGAATTATTGCCAAGGATGAAGGTGCTTACGTAAGTAATTATTTCTTTTTAGGAAAAGAACCTTTATTTAACGTCGTTATCAGTCTAAATCCCAAGACATTACCGGCTATTTCGGAAACCATTTCGGATAAACTCAACGCTGTTAAAAGAACTGTTTTCTACTACATTGCTACAACAAACTACGATCATGAAACAGCCTACACTAACACAAAAAGTTTGAATAGCCAAATTGTTAATAACCTAACAACTGAAGATGTAAAATTATTTTTCGACGATTTTCCAAAAACTTCATTACACTCGGTAGCTTTATCAGGAATACCAAGAGCTTTCGACCTGATTTTCAGCTCCTATAAACCAATTGATGCTAAAGAGTTCAAGGAAAACTTACAACCTTTATCTGAAGATATTTTTTACTATTTAGAGGATAAATACAAAAAAATAGAATCGGAATTAGGGTTCAAAAAAACACCTGTTTTGAATGATATTATGGCAACTTATGATGTAATTATAGAAAAAGAAGACTGGGATTCATTAATAAAACTATCTGATTATGTGAAAGATAATGGATATGAGAAAACCGCTATGCCAAATTTCTTCTTAGGAGAATACTACGAGCATACTGGGGATAACAAGAGAGCATTACGTGCCTATCAAAAAGCATATACTGAACTTCCTATTGATTTCATAAAAAAGGACATTATCGACCAACGTATCGTAAAGCTAAGAAAATGAAAATAAAAACATCATACTTTTGTCAGAATTGTGGTACTCAGTACAGCAAATGGCAGGGGCAGTGTTATGCTTGTAAACAGTGGAACACTATTGTTGAAGAAATCATCCAAAAAGAAGCAAAAAAAGCATGGCAGGACGATACTCCGAAATCCAAAAAAGCACCTAAATATGTTCCCATTTCTGAAATAAGTACGCAAGAAGAAACTCGGCTCAACAGCAATAATAACGAACTGAACAACGTACTGGGTGGTGGCATTGTTCCCGGATCCGTAACTTTATTGGGCGGCGAACCTGGCATCGGAAAAAGTACACTTCTACTGCAAACCGCCTTAAATCTGCCTTACAAAACGCTTTATGTTTCGGGAGAAGAAAGCGAAAGACAGATCAAAATGCGAGCCGATCGCATTGTACATAAATTGGATAATTGTTTTATACTCACAGAAACAAAAACACAGAATATATTCCAACAAATCAAAGAGTTACAACCTGAAATTGTTATTATTGACTCCATACAAACCTTGCAATCGGATTATATTGAGGCTTCGGCAGGGAGTGTCTCACAAGTCAGAGAATGTGCTTCCGAGTTGATAAAATTTGCAAAAACTACACATACACCTGTTATCCTTATCGGGCATATCACCAAAGATGGGCAAATTGCAGGTCCTAAAATTTTGGAACACATGGTCGACACCGTATTACAATTCGAAGGCGACCGAAATCATGTTTATCGCATACTGCGATCACTGAAAAACCGCTTTGGTTCTACCTCTGAACTTGGAATTTACGAAATGTTGAGCAACGGATTGCGAGAAGTTAGCAATCCCTCAGAAATTTTGATTTCAAAAACTGAGGAAACCATTAGCGGAACAGCAATTGCGGCTACTTTAGAAGGAATGCGTCCATTGATGATTGAAATTCAAGCACTTGTAAGTACTGCTGTTTATGGAACACCGCAGCGAAGTGCTACAGGATTCAATGCTAAACGCCTCAATATGTTACTGGCTGTACTAGAAAAACGAGCAGGTTTCCGATTGGGAGCTAAGGACGTGTTTTTAAATATCACTGGAGGGATTAATATTGACGACCCTGCTACTGACTTGGGAGTAGCCATGGCGATTCTATCCTCCAACGAAGACATTGCTATTGAAAAAAACATTTGTTTTGCTGGAGAGGTAGGCTTAGGTGGAGAAATACGACCTGTACAGCGTGTGGAGCAACGCATTACCGAAGCGGAAAAATTAGGTTTCACCACCATTTTTGTATCAAAATATAGCAAAGTGGCTTTGAAAAATACGGCTATCAACATCGTAAAAGTAGCCAAAATAGAAGATGCAATCCAAGAATTATTCGGATAAAAATCATAGAATAAAAATGACCTACTACGAAAAGTACATGAAACGCTGTATCCAACTAGCTAACAATGGATTAGGAGCTACCTACCCCAATCCAATGGTAGGGAGTGTCGTTGTTTTTGAAGATAGCATCCTAGGTGAAGGATGGCATCAAAAAGCTGGTAAACCACACGCTGAAGTAAATGCTATTGATTCAGTCAAAAATAAGAACCTACTTTCAAAAAGTACCATTTTTGTAAGTTTGGAACCTTGTAGCCATTTTGGAAAAACCCCTCCGTGTGCTGATCTTATCATTAAACACGGGATTCCCAAAGTGGTCATCGGAACAACTGACCCCTTCGCTAAAGTGTGTGGTAATGGCATAAAAAAACTGAAAGAAGCCGGTTGTGAAGTAATTGTAGGGGTTTTAGAAGATGAATGTCAAGAACTTAACAAACGTTTTTTCACTTTCCATCAGAAAAAACGCCCATACATCTTTTTAAAATGGGCCGAAACTTCTAACAAGTTCATTGCACCTGAGCAAAAAAAGGAAGTAAACCCTCATTGGATAACTAACTTATTTTCAAGACAATACACACACAAAATTCGCAGTGAAGAGGAAGCTATTTTAGTAGGAACAAATACTGTTCTTCACGACAATCCAAAACTAGACACTCGCCATTGGCAAGGTAAAAATCCTCTTAGAGTGATTATTGACCGAGAACTAAAAACACCCAAAAAATTTTCTGTTTGGGACGAATCAACCGACACCATTTTCATTACAGAAAAAAGAGAAAACGCTAAATTTAAGAATACGTTTTTTGAAAATATCTGTTTTTCGGAGAATATTGCTGAACAAATTTGCAGAATACTTTACAAAAAAGGCATACAAAGTCTTATCGTAGAGGGTGGTAGAAATGTTCTGCAGCAGTTTATAGATGCAAAACTATGGGATGAAGCCTTTGTTTTTATTGGAAAATCGACTTTCAAAAATGGTATTAAAGCTCCTGCGTTGAAAGATGCTTCACTGCAAAAAACAATGCTCTTTGGAGAAGATCACTTGTTTATTTACAAAAATTCACAACAATGAATGATGTGTTTAAAACTATTGCTTCTCCTGTAGAAGAAGTAATTTTTAAGGAAAAAAGTAGTAAATTTTTAGGGTATGCCTTTCCCATACAAACGGAAGAAGATGTCAAGGGTCATTTGGAAGCCGTAAAGAAACTACACCATTCTGCTCGACACTGGTGCTACGCATGGCAATTGGGACACGGAGCGCAACAGCACTACCGAGCGAATGATGACGGTGAGCCCAACAACTCAGCTGGGATTCCTATCTATGGACAAATACAATCCTTTGACCTTACCAACGTACTCATCATTGTGGTACGCTACTTTGGTGGTATTAAATTGGGAGTTGGTGGCTTGGTACAGGCTTACAAAACATCAGCCCAATTGACCTTACAAGAAGCTGAAATCATCGAAAAAATCGTGACCCAAACCCTTCAAATTGTCTTTGATTACAAAGACATAAACAAAGTGATGCGTGTGGTCAAAGAAAAAAATCTGGAAGTAATTGACCAAAAACTTGGATTAGATTGCAGACTTTTCATAGAAGTACGCGACAGCGAATGGGATCACATTAAAGCAATTTTTGAAAGCATTTATGGAGTTCAAGTTATTGAAAATGAAAGAAAACGATTTTAAAATTCAACATTTCTTATCTCCTCTTCTTCCCTATTCTTTAATTCGCTCTACTCGATTGTCTTTTGTAAAATGAAGCGTATCTACTTTGGTGAAATAGTCAATAAGTACGTTACGGATTGCATAATCCGTTTCGTAAACGCTCACCGGATCTTGAAAAAAAAGCATTCCATCACCCATATGCATCAGATAGTCTGATGTAGCAACAATGTAAGTAGCGTTCAAATCAAGAGGTTTTCCATTGATAGTAAACAACTTAACATCGCCTTTATCAGTCATTTTTAAATTCACTTGCTTTGAAATAGGATGTGGTCGTTTACCTTTATGGAGATATTCTGCAATTTCAAGCACCTTATTACCTTTAATTTCCAAACACACGAATTTATTTTCAAAAGGCATCAATCTGTAAGCTGTTCCAATGGTAACTTCCCCTTGAGGCAAATCGGAGCGAATACCTCCCCAGTTCAAAAGAACAAAATCAATATTTTTGCCTGTTCTTTTAAAATAAGTTGGATTTAACATTTCATACGAAACATCTGCCATAAAATTAGCAATCGCCGCATTAGCTTCGTTTTCTTCCTTTCCTTTCTCCAATGCAACTAAGTTATACGCCAATTCAACAGCCATTTGCTCTTGAACATGCTTGCGAAATGGAAGTATAAAACTATCTATTTCAGCATGTTTCAAAATTTGGTCATCTATTTCAATATTCTTAGCTTGGATGTGTATCAGTTGCTCTTTTTTCTTTCCACATGATGATAAAAAACAAAAAGTTGCAAAACCAACAAAAAAAAGTCGTTGATATTGGAATAAGTTTTTCATAAATGATATTTTCATAATATTTTATTTTTTATATTTGCATTCAGACCGTAAAGATAAAATAATTTTGGAATTTCTAAAAACATATTACGTAAAAAAACGCATCCAACGAAACATAGAAGAGCTAAAATCCTTTTCTTCAAGGTTTGACAATGGAATCGTGAAAATAGGATGCCTCATTGATATGGATGTGATTAAGGACATCGACCCTCTTTTACAATTGACAAAATTCTATGGAGTACGCCCTGAAAATTATATTTTTTTAGGATATAAACGAAAATCGGACGAAACTCATGCTAATGGAGTTCCTTTTTTAACGGACAGAGAAATTAATTGGCAAGGGAAAATACGTAACTATCATGCTGACAGACTTGCTGAGCAGGAGTATGATGTACTGATAAACTATTTCAATGAACCTAAACTCGCACTGTTATTGCTTTCGTCATCTATCAAAGCAAAATTACGAATTGGTTTTCAAGGTATTGATATGACTTACAATGACATCATCATCAATTGTAAACTTGAAGAGGAAAATATCTTCATTGAAGAGACTAAAAAAGTTTTGGAAACGATATTAAAATAAAACAGACATGGAACAACTAAAAGGAACAGGAGTGGCTCTAATTACTCCATTTACAGCCGATAATAAAGTAGATACTGAAGCATTAGCTAAGATTGTGGACTATGTAATTGATGGAGGTGTAGAGTTCATCGTGGCATTAGGAACTACCAGTGAAGCTCCTACTTTAACCAAAGAAGAGAAAAAGTTGGTATGCAAAACAATCATTGAGGCAAATAAAAAACGAGTTCCTTTGGTAATTGGTATCGGAGGAAATAACACCCAAGAGGTTATACAACAAATAAAGGAAACTGACCTCTCCGATTTTGTAGCTATTTTGTCTGTTACGCCATATTACAACAAACCCTCACAGAATGGACTGTACGCTCACTTTGCTGAAATTGCAAAAAATGCTCCACTGCCATTGATTCTCTATAATGTTCCAGGACGCACAGGTGTCTCAATGTCGGCGGAGGTTACTGTTCGTTTAGCAAAAGAGTTTAAAAATATCGTAGCTGTAAAAGAAGCCTCAGGCGATTTAGTGCTATGTATGAAAATATTACGCGAAAAACTTACCAATTTTACTTTCCTATCCGGAGATGACATGACTACGTTACCATCGGTGTACATGGGAGGAAGCGGAGTAATTTCGGTGGTAGCTATTGCATTTCCAAAGGAATTTTCAGATATGGTTCGCTTCGGAAGAACGGGTAACATTCAAAAAGCCAATGAGTTGCAGTACAAACTAATTGAAAAAATACATTTAACATTCAAAGAAGGAAATCCTGCAGGTATAAAGGCCTATTTAGCATCTAAGGGATTGTGTAAACCTCATGTTCGCTTACCTTTAGTCGAGGCTTCTGATAGTTTAAAGGCTGAAATTCAGGCTTCTTTACAGTAATTTTATAGATTATATCTACTTAACAAACAATAAGTTACATTTGCCATAACTGATAAACTTATCTGAGAGAAAAACTTTTATAATGCTCTCATTGTGAACTTGTAGGGAGATGAAAACAGTTTTTTGACACAACCTCCTAATAGTTCTTCTTTTAATATCAAAACATGAAAAATTTAAGAATCGTATTTATGGGTACGCCAGACTTTGCTCTGGAGACTTTAAAACAGTTAGTTGAAAATCAATACAATGTCGTAGGTGTTGTCACCATTGCTGACAAACCTGCTGGTCGTGGACAAAAATTACACGCATCTCCCGTAAAAATATATGCAGAAAGTCAACAAATTCTGGTTTTGCAACCGACAAATTTGAAAGATGAGAATTTCATAAAATCACTCAAAGATTTGGAGCCCGATTTGCAAATAGTGGTTGCTTTTCGGATGCTTCCGAAGGTAGTTTGGCAACTTCCAAAATACGGAACGTTTAATTTACATGCTTCATTATTACCTCATTACAGAGGTTCAGCTCCTATCAACTGGGCAATCATCAACGGAGAACAAAAAACGGGGGTGACTACCTTTTTTATTGATGAAAAGATTGATACAGGGGCTATAATCATGCAAACAGAAACTCCCATATCAGACCGAGAAACCGCAGGTTCATTACACGATAAACTGATGGTACAGGGAGCTACTTTGGTATTAAAAACGGTCGATGCTATACAAAAAGGAAACTGCCTCCCGAAGCAACAACCTATGAATGAAACTTTTACTGAAGCTCCAAAAATTTTCAAAGAAACTTGTAAAATTAACTGGCAAACCGAAGGAATCGCCATAGAAAGACTCATCCGAGGAATGAGCCCGTATCCAACAGCTTGGACGCTCTTGCGTCAAAACGAAATAGAAATGAACATCAAAATCTATGATGCCATTTTTATGGAAAAGGCTCACGACCTTCCGCTTGGAAAAGTTACCACCGAGAAGAAAGAAATTCATATAGCCGTAAAAAAAGGATATATTAATGTGCTTGAACTCCAAATACCCGGAAAAAAACGAATGAAAGCCTCTGATTTACTTAACGGATTTTCTTTCAACGAAGAGGCTATATTTCATTGATTTATATTGATTTATATAAATCTACCACACATTCTAAAACATAAAATATACACAATGAATCGCAATAAGTTTTCAGATATAAATAATGACAAATCTTAATTACCAAAAACTATGAAATACATTGCTTTATTTTTTACATTGATTATCGCATTGAATGTCAATGCCCAAAAACCAATACAAAAAGGATTTCAAGCCATTGACCGCAAAAACGCTGAAGCTCATATTGAGTTTTTAGCAAATGACCTTTTAGAAGGTCGCGAATCAGGATTTCGAGGGGGACGAATTGCTCGAGAATACATCGTTGCTCAACTCAAACAATACGGCATAGAACCCTTATTATCTTCAAATAACTATCTACAACACTTTACTGCTTACCGACCTGAAAACTCGGCTCGTGAACCGAAACGATACACGGTTACTGACTCGATAATCACACGTTTACAGAAAACTTTCCACGTTCGTTTGGAAATGGCTAATGTTTTAGGAATGATTCGAGGTAAAAAGGAAAATGAGTACGTTATAGTGGGTGCTCATTACGACCATTTGGGAATGGATGCAAATTTATTTGGTGACAACATATATAACGGTGCAGACGACAATGCTTCGGGAGTGTCAGCCGTACTGCAATTGGCAAAGGCTTTCAAAGAATCGGGAGAAAAACCTGAGCGAACCATTATTTTCGCTTTTTGGGATGGAGAGGAGCGAGGGCTTCTTGGTTCACAATATTTCATCGACAAATGCTCTTTTAGAGATAATATAAAGTCCTATTTGAATTATGACATGATTGGGCGTAATAATCGTCCTGCCGAACCAAAACATGTGGTGTATTTCTATACGGCTTCATTCCCTATTTTTGAAACATGGTTAAAACAAGATTTAAAAAGCTACAAACTTGATTTAGAACCTGATTACCGAGCTTGGGATAATCCTGTCGGTGGAAGTGATAATGGTTCATTTGCTAAGTATAAAATCCCAATTGTATGGTTTCATACCGATGGACATCCAGATTATCACAAACCTACTGACCATGCCGATCGCTTAAATTGGGATAAAATCATAGAAATTACACGTGCTTCTTATTTGATAATGTGGAAATTAGCCAACGATAAATATTAACAAAGATGAAAAAATCGGTCTTTCTTTTAAGTTTATTACTTCTTTTTTTGCAATGCAATTCACCTCAAATTACTGAAAAAGAGAAAGTCTATGGTTTACTGGCTAAAAATGCAATGGTCGTAAGCGCCAAGGAAGAGGCTTCAAAAATAGGAGTAGCCATAATGCAAAAAGGAGGCAATGCGTTCGATGCAATGATAGCTGTGGAACTAGCTTTGGCTGTGGCATATCCCAATGCAGGAAACATTGGCGGAGGCGGATTTATGGTTTACCGCTTAGCTGATGGGAAAACAGGAGCGCTGGATTATCGTGAAAAAGCTCCTGCGGGTGCAACTAAAGATATGTATTTGGATAGCAAAGGAGAGGTTATTGAACACAAAAGCACACTTGGTGCGTTGGCAATAGGCATCCCTGGAACTATTGACGGACTTTTTGAAGTTCATCAAAAATTAGGTTCATTACCTTTTGCTGAATTAGTACAACCTGCTATTGATTTAGCTCGTAATGGAGTAGTTATTACCGAATTACAAGCCAATGGATACATGAACAAAAATATAGAACTAATCAAAAAAGCTAACAACTACCCTACCCCTTTTGACAATGGATGGACGGCGGGTCAAGTAGTCAAATACGAAGATTTGGCAAAGACTTTAGAACGGATTCGTGACAATGGACGAGATGAGTTTTACAAAGGAGAAACTGCCAAACGGATAGTGGATTACGTACAGGAATTGGGGGGCATTATCACCCATGATGATTTGGCAAACTACAAAGCTCAGTGGCGAACCCCAATTTCGTTTCAATACAAAGATTTTAACATCATCTCCATGACCTTACCTTCGAGTGGAGGAATCTGTTTAGCTCAAATATTGAAAATGATAGAACCTTATGATATTGGTAATTATCCTCACAATCAAACAGAATACATCCAACTTTTAACCGAAGCCGAACGCCGTGCTTATGCCGATAGAGCCCACTATCTGGGAGATATAGATTTCGTACGAGTTTCATTAGATAGCCTACTCAATCCAAATTACCTAACATACAGAATGTCAGATTTTTCATGGGATAAAGCCAGTCGTTCATCGGAAATAAGTCATGGAAAATTATCATCTTACGAAAGTGAAGAAACCACTCATTATTCCATTGTAGATTCTTATGGAAATGCCGTAGCTGTAACAACAACACTAAACACGAATTACGGCTCCAAAGTATATGTTAAGGGAGCAGGTTTTTTCCTTAACAATGAAATGGATGATTTCAGTATCAAACCAGGCGTCCCTAATGTTTACGGATTAGTCGGTTCAGAAGCTAATGCAATAGCTCCTAACAAACGTATGCTAAGTTCTATGACCCCTACCATTGTGGAACATAACGGAAAACTCAAAATGGTCATCGGTACTCCAGGTGGATCAACCATTATTACCTCTGTCCTACAGAATATTCTGAACGTAATTGAATTTGGAATGACGATGCAAGAAGCTGTAAATCAACCACGTTTTCATCACCAATGGTTACCCGATGAAGTAAAGTTAGAACCTAAAGGATTTGATCGAAAAACAGTCGAAGAACTTATGGGTAAAGGGTATCTTATCAAGGAAGAAGATAACATTATAATAGGTAAAGTAGATGCCATTTTAGTACATCCGAACGGAGAATTAGAGGGCGGAGCTGATCCTCGAGGGGATGATACGGCAATCGGTTTCTAACCTAAAAATCAACAATGTATTTACTCTTTCTATAATAATATATATATCACTACATAACTATAAAACAATGTCTGTCAGTGCTTTCATAAACTATCTTACCATAGAGCGAAATTATTCCACAAACACTGTGGAAGCGTACAAACATGACCTGATATCATTTGAAAAATTTCTAAACGAACTAAATCCTAAAGAAAACCAAAATATCGAAAATGCCCAACAAGAAGACTTAAAAAAATGGATTATCCATTTAACTGAGCAAAACATCACTTTTAAAACCGTCAATCGGAAATTGGCTGCCTTGAGAACTTACTTTTCTTTTCTGAAAAAATCAAGTCAAATTGAAGTAAGCCCTTTTGAAAAAGGAATTCCCTCGTTGAAGACAGAAAAAAACATAAAACTTCCCTTTTCTGAAGATGAAGTAAAAAAAGTACTGTCGCTATGTGAAGACAAAAATTGTTTTGAGGCTATTCGAAATCATGCCATTATAGAAACGCTTTACAGCACGGGCATACGTCGTTTCGAATTAATCAATTTGCAATTGAAAGACATTGATTTTGGTTCGCATCAACTAAAAGTATTAGGAAAACGCAACAAAGAGCGCCTCATACCAATGCTTCCTGAGTTAGAAAAATCATTGAAAGAATATCTATTTGTACGACAAGAAGTTGCAAATTCAGAAAGTGAAAATTATTTATTTTTACTAAAAAATGGAAAAAAAATTTACGAAACACTTGTTTATCGCATAATTAATTCGTACTTTAGCACAATAACAACAAAGAAAAACGTAAGCCCTCATGTATTGAGGCACTCATTTGCAAGTCATTTATTGGACGGAGGAGCAGATTTGAACACTGTTAAAGAGCTGTTAGGACATTCCAGTTTGGCGAGTACCCAAGTTTATACTAATAGTAGTTTAGCAGAATTGAAAAAGCAGTACAACGGAGCTCATCCTCGAGCAATAAAAAATGAATAAATAAAAAAGTTGTTTAACCTTTTATAAAATTAAAGTTATGAAAGTACACGTACATCCAGTAGATTTTACTATTGACCAAAAATTGGTTGATTTTATCCAAAAAAAGTTAGATAAGTTAGACCTCTTCTATGATAAAATAATCGAAGCAGATGTCCATCTAAAATTAGAAAACACAAGCGCTAAAGAAAATAAAATTGTAGAAATTAAGGTTCATGTTCCGGGTGAAAGTTTCGTCGTAAAGAAACAATTTAAGTCTTTTGAGGAAGGAGTAGATGCATCTGTAGTTCCTTTGGAGCGAATGTTGTTAAAATACAAAGAAAAACGTTAAATATGACAAAATTTTTTCTCTAATTTTCAAATTAGTATTATTTTTGCTACCCACAACAAAAAGCAGTATTAATTTATATAAAAAACGAGAAAAATGAAAAAAAAGATTTTTACTTTAGGAATATTTGCCTTAGCAATAGTTTCTGTAAAAGCTCAAGAAGATTACAACAAATGGTCAATTGACTTACAAGGGGGTGTTAACAGCCCTTTGGTTGAAATGTCTGAAGGCTATTCAACTTCAACACTTAGCCCATGGAACGTGAGCGGTGGTGTTCGCTATATGTTCAACAATAAGTTTGGTCTTCGCTTAGGTGGAGGATACGATTCTTTCAAGAATAAGAACAATACGCCAAAGTTTGAATCAAACCTATGGAATGTTAATTTACAAGGAATTGCGAACATAGGTCGTGTTTTAGGCTTTGAAGAATGGACGAGTGATTTAGGATTGTTGGCTCATGCAGGTGTTGGATACGGTCAGCTAAAGGCAGATGCTTTCTCAGGTAAGGATCAAGTAGCTTTCGGCGTTGTTGGTTTAACCCCTCAGTTGCGTATTTCTAACAGAATTACGTTAGTTGTTGACGGTTCTTTTTACTTTAACGGAAAACAAGACAGAACGTTTGATGGCTTTACAGCAACTCAAAATAAAGCAATTCAGGGAATTAACTTTGTAACTACTGTCGGCCTACAGTTTGCTATCGGAAAACATGGAAAACACGCTGATTGGCATAGTATTGCAACTGAAAAATCAGATTTGAATGACCGTATAGCAGCGTTAGAGAAAGATGTAGCTGGTTTACAGAAAGAAGTGGCTAAAAAAGAAAATAAAATGAACGATGCTAACGGAAATAATATTCCTGATGAAATCGAAAACTACTTGAATGAAAACTACGCTACAAAGAACAGTGTATCTCACTCGGGTGAAATCAATAGCGACACAGCTAGTGATTTAATACGAAAAGGATATATTAACGTTTACTTTGATTTCAACTCAAGCAAACCTCAGTCTTATTCAATTTGGGCTGCTGATTTTGTTGCTAAATTCTTGAAAGAAAACCCAAGTTCAAGGGTAAATGTTGTAGGTTTTGCAGATGAGTTAGGAGGAACAAATTACAACCAAAGTTTATCTAAGAAAAGAGCTGACACTGTTAAACAATTGTTGATTGACTCTGGAATTAATGCTTCAAGAATTACCTCTGAAGGAAGAGGGGAAGATAAAAGTGTTAACAAAAACTCTGCTCAGGCACGTCAAATTGTTCGCAAAGCTACTTTCGAATTGAAATAGTTCATATGAAAGAATAAATTGAAAAACCGATTAGAAATTTCTAATCGGTTTTTTTGCTATTTGTGGTAAAAAGTCATAAATTTGGGTGCTAATTTTCTAATTAAGTAACAATGAAAAAATCATTTGTATGTTTAGCGTTTTTCATCTGTTATGTGGTAAACGCTCAAAAACAAGACGTTTCGGTGGTATTCAACGAATCGGCTAAGCATTTCACCGAAAGCCTTCCTATCGGAAACGGACGCTTAGGAGCAATGATTTTCGGAAAAACTGATGTGGAACGCATCGTTTTAAACGAAATATCACTTTGGTCAGGAGGACATCAGGAGTCTGATAACCCAAATGCCAATGCCTATCTGAAAGAAATCCAACAATTACTTTTTGAAGGAAAAAATCTCCAGGCACAAGAATTACTTCAAAAGCATTTTGTATCTGAAGGACGTGGGTCTTGTCATGGGAATGGCATGAAATGTCACTACGGTTGTTATCAAATATTGGCAGATCTTACCTTGGATTGGCAAAACTCTTCTCCAGTAAAAAATTATAAACGAATTTTAGATCTTGAGAAAGCTATTGCCACCACCTCCTTTGAACGTGATAATAACCAAATTCAACAAATTGCTTTCGCTGATTTTAAAAACGACATTTTATGGATTAAAATTTCTGCATCGAATCCCTTACAACTTAACGTAGCTCTTTCGCGTAAGGAAAATGCTTCCGTTTCATATCAAGGGAACCAAATCATTATGAGTGGAACGTTGCCTAATGAAACTGAAAAGGGAATGAGGTTTGCTTCAGTCGTAGAGGTGGAAGCAGATGGAGTTTTAGAACAAAATAATGATTGTTTAGTTGTCAACAATTCAAAAAACATTATTTTAAAAATAAGTGCTTCAACAAATTACGATCATAATACAGGGAAATTATCTTCAGAAAACGTGGTAGAAAAAGCACATTCATACCTACATAAAAGTGCATCATTTGAGGCTGCCTTATCTGATAGTCAAAAAAAATATCAGGAAGTTTTCAATCGCAATCGTTGGTATATGCCAAGTAGCATTCCTACTGAAAATTTCACTACACATGAACGATTACACCGCTTTTATAAAGGTGAAAATGATCCTTTATTACCTGTTTTGTACTACAATTTTGGGCGTTATTTACTGATTTGCTCGTCACGACCTGGATTGTTACCAGCGAATCTGCAAGGGTTGTGGGCTGAGGAGTATCAAACGCCTTGGAATGGTGATTATCATTTAAATATCAACGTACAGATGAATTATTGGTTAGCTGAGCAAACTAATTTATCCGATTTAGCTGAGCCTTTGCATCGTTTCACTAAAAACCTAATGGAGAATGGAAAAAAAACGGCTAAGGCTTATTACAATGCTAACGGATGGGTAGCTCACGTGATTAGCAATCCTTGGTTTTTCACCTCTCCAGGCGAAGGAGCAAGTTGGGGTTCAACACTTACGGGAGGAGCTTGGCTTTGTGAACATATCTGGGAGCATTACAAATTCACTCAGGATATTAACTTCTTACGAGAATACTATCCAACTTTAAAAGAATCAGCTCGTTTTTTTGAAGATATTTTAGTGAAAGATCCTCAAACAAATTTTTGGGTTACTTCTCCTTCAAATTCTCCTGAACACGGATATGTACTTCCAGAATTAAAAGATGGAAAAAAACAAGTTGGATTCACTTGCATGGGGCCTACAATGGACATGCAAATTCTTAGAGAATTATTTTCCAACACCTTAAAAGCGTCCCAATTATTGGGTGTCGACAAAGAAAAACACTCTCAATGGCGAGATATAATTAAAAACACAGCACCAAACACTATCGGAAAAGATGGTGATTTGAACGAATGGTTGGACGATTGGGAGGACTCTGACCCTAAACACCGTCATGTATCACATCTCTACGGACTATATCCGTATGATGAAATAACCCCTTGGGACACGCCTGAACTCGCCGAAGCTTCTCGCAAAACTTTAAACATACGTGGTGATGCTGGAACAGGTTGGTCCAAGGCTTGGAAAATAAATTTCTGGGCAAGATTACAAGATGGTGATCATGCCCTTACACTGATTCGGCAGCTATTAAAACCTACTGAAATTAGTTCAAATAACTGGAGAGATGGTGGAACGTACGCTAATCTATTTTGTGCTCATCCTCCATTTCAAATTGATGGAAACTTTGGAGGAACGGCTGGAATTTCAGAAATGCTTTTACAAAGTCATGGAAAAGACAATGTTATCCGAATTTTACCTGCTCTGCCAAGCCATCCTGACTGGAAAAATGGAGAAATGAAAGGAATGAAGGCAAGAAATAACTTTGAAGTTAGCTTTTCTTGGGAAGATCACAATCTTAAAGAGGCGGAAATCATCTCCTTAAGCGGAAGTACATGCTATGTGATGCTTCCTGCTGGTAAAAGTATATACCTAAAAGCGAATAATAAACTTAAAAGAGTCGTTAAATCTTCTAAAACAAACAAAAAAATAGGTTTTAAAACTAAGAAAAATCAGATTTATATAATAAAATAGTTAATCCATATGCAAAAATTAGTAGAACGTTTCATTACGTACATAAAAACAGACACACAATCTGACCCTGAAAGTCAAACTACTCCAAGTACAGAAAAACAATGGAACTTAGCTCGATTCTTAGCCGAAGAACTAAAACAAATTGGCATGGAAGAGGTTACAATTGATGAAAATTCGTATGTAATGGCAACTTTACCATCAAACGTTGATTATGAAGTACCAACCATTGGATTTATTGCTCATTTCGACACTTCGCCTGACTTCTCGGGAGAAAACGTAAATCCTCAATTTATTGAAAATTATGATGGAAGCGACATCGTACTGAACAAAGAAAAAAACATAGTACTTTCCCCTTCATATTTTGAAGACCTATTGCTTTACAAAGGACAAACAATTATCACTACAGACGGAACTACCTTATTAGGGGCTGACGACAAAGCAGGAATTGCAGAAATTGTTACCGCTATGGAATATTTGATACAACATCCTGAAATTAAGCATGGTAAAATCCGTGTTGGATTCACCCCTGACGAAGAAATTGGACGTGGAGCCCACAAGTTTGATGTGGAAAAATTTGGTGCCGACTGGGCTTATACCATGGATGGAAGTCAAATCGGAGAATTGGAATACGAAAGCTTTAATGCTGCGATGGCAAAAGTGTATTTCAAAGGGAAAAGCGTACATCCAGGTTATGCGAAAAACAAAATGGTCAATTCCTTGTTGATTGCCAACAAGTTTATATCAATGTTGCCTGAAAATGAAATCCCACAAGAAACTTCAGGCAGAGAAGGATTTTTTCACGTAATGGATATAACAGGCGACATTGAAAACACGACTGTGCAACTTATCATCCGTGACCACGACCGTCAGTTATTCGAAAAACGAAAAGAAACTATAAAACAAATTGTTGAGGAATTAAACAAAACTCATAAAGATGCTGTTACGGTAGAAATCAAAGACCAATATTTCAACATGCGTGAAAAAATTGAACCTGTTTTTCATATTGTAGAAGTAGCCGAAAAAGCGATGAAAGAACTGGGAATCACCCCTATTATCAAGCCTATTCGTGGCGGAACAGATGGTTCGCAACTGAGCTTTATGGGGTTACCTTGTCCAAATATTTTTGCCGGAGGACATAATTTCCACGGGAAATTTGAATATGTTCCTGTAGAAAGTTTGGAAAAAGCTACACAAGTGATTGTAAATATTGCAAAATTAGTAGCTAAAAAGTAAAACAGCTAATTTCCAACATATTAATTATAAAGGCTTTCCGAAAAGTTTTTCTTACTGTACCGCTATTTAAGAGCGTTTAAATATCAACAGCTTAGGATATTGCTTACTGCTCGGAGGTACGTCGTGTTAACTTTTCAGAAAGCTTCTTCTTTATTCCAAAAAACTATGGATTGCTTTTGTTCAAAATTTGGCACAGATATTGTTGATTTATTAGTGAAGTCTATGATTTCAACATGAAGTGAAATTTTTAAATTCAGTATTATGAAAAAGTATAACAAAATTAGAGTTCTTGCGGTGAGAAGTTTTTTAGTGATGTTACCGTTGCTTTTGGCTTCCTGTGGTTCTTATTACACATATTACGATGACGGAATCTATGGAGAGCGTCCATCGGTACGATATGTAGAAGTTGTGGAGCATCGTCCTGCACAGCAAACAATAGTTGTACGCGAGAATAAATACAGTAATTACTTCCGAGATAAGGCTCAACAGTTTACCCCTGATGACAATTATACCGTGTTTACTGATGTAGATAACTATTCATCAAACACTTATACAGAAAATGGAAGACAAGCGTACGCTGGTTGGGGAGACAATCCTTCACAAGTGACTGTAAATATTTATGATTATAATAGCTATTGGTACGATCCTTATTATCGCTACAATTCTTATTGGGGATATGGAGCTTGGTATCCGACACCTTATTATGGAGGTTACTACCCATATTACAGAAACAGAGGAACCTGGGGATTTTCAATAGGCTGGGGTTGGGGATATTATGAACGCTATTACCACCCTTATCACTATGGGTATTATCCGTATTACAGAGGACATTACTATGGATATCCATACTATTACGGTGATAGATATTATTACCGTGATAGATACTACAACAATGGAGGGTATTACAGCAATGGAAACTACTACCGATATGATGGTAGAAGATATTCACCAACTGTAGGACGTAGAGGCGATTCAAGCGGTTATTACGATGACCACAATAGAGGTAACTCTTCAAGAGGATATGTGCCTAATAGAAGCAACTCAGACTCAAGAACATATCGAACTGAACGAAATTCAAATTATGGCAACAGTAATAATGATAGAGGTACTTCGTCAAGAAGTTACTCACCGAGCAATTCTACCCAAAATCGAGTAAACTCAGATTCTAGATCCTACCAAAGTAGAGAAAGAAGTTCTAACTACAACTCAAATCAAGAACGCTATAACAATTCGTCAAGAAGCTACACACCTTCCAACACAAACAGAGGTTACGATAATAGTAGGAATACATCTCGTTCTTACGACTCAGGAGGAAGCAGTAGCGGAAACTCAAACCGCAGTAGTAGCGGAACTACCCGAAGAAGTTACTAGTCCTAGAATATACATTTGAATTTAAACGAATAGAAAATGAGAAAAACATTATTATTAATATGCTCATCCATAGTTGGTGTTACTTCAGCTCAAAATTTAACAGATGCATTGCGTTATTCTGTTGAAGATTTGAACGGAACGGCTCGTTACCGAGCTATGAGTGGGGCTTTTGGTGCACTGGGAGGAGATTTATCCGCTATCAGTGTGAATCCTGCAGGTAGTGCTATTTTTTCAACAGGCGAAATAACTTTCACTTTGGGAGGGGAAAGTTTCAACTCCAAAAATACATTACACAATACTACTGTGACTAACAAATACTCAAACTTCACTTTCGATCAGTTTGGAGTAGTTTTCAGTATTCCGAATACGGATGATTCAGATTGGAAAAAATTCGCACTGTCGTTCAACTACCAAACCTCAGCCGATTTCAACCGAGATTTTATTTATGGAGGCTCTACAACAGGGAAAAATTTAGGAGACTATTTTCAACACTTTGCCAATGGCATCGCCCAGCAAGACTTGATGTTAGATGACTACGAAAATAAGGTTATTGTGAGAAGAAATAGTTTGACTGATATTTATGATGCTATGGGACGATCACCAAGAGCATTTACCCTACGTAATGCTCTATTGGGATATACAGTAGGCTTGGTAGATCCTCAAATTGGATTTCGAGAAATTCAACCTTCCGACTCTGACCAATTAGCAGATAATATTTTAGCAGAGACTAACTACATAAACAAGGTGGCAGGAGTTTCAACCAAGCAGAATTTCGATGTTACGACCAAAGGAGGAATACATAAGTACAACTTTAGTTTCGCTACCCAGTATGGTGATGATATTTATTTAGGTTTAGGATTCAATGCCCATACTGTTGATTATTCGAGTGTTACACGCCACTATGAAGGATATGATCATTCCGGAGATATCAAAAATGCATATTTCAGAAACGAATTGAAAACTTTAGGGAATGGAATTTCCTTTCAGTTGGGGGCTATAGCTAAAGCTACGAAAGATTTACGTTTAGGAGTTTCGTATACTTCGCCTACTTGGTACACATTACAAGATGAAACAACTCAGTACATAGAAACAAACAACCGAGCGTTTTTTGCAGACCCACGAGTAGTAGTTGTATACGATGAGTACAAATTCCGCACGCCAGGTTCATGGACTGCAAGTGCTGCTTATATATTTGGAAAAAACGGCTTAATTAGCTTTGATTATATCTACAAAGGATATGGGAAAACATATTTCAGAACAGAAAATTTAAAATCGGAAAACACAGTCATTCAAAATGAATTAGGAGACACCTCGACTATTCGTTTAGGTGGAGAATACCGAATCAAAGCATTGAGTTTACGAGCAGGAATCCGTCATGAACAAAGTCCTTACAAAACAGGAATTAAATACATAGGTGATTTGACGGGATATTCATTAGGCTTAGGATACGCTCTTGGTGGTGTGCGTTTCGATTTGTCGTATGACGTTGCAAAGCAAGATAATTACCATCGTATCTATGAATCGGTCTTAACTACACCTGCAAAAATGACATCGACAAGAAGTAACATTCTATTGACAATGTCAATAAAATTATTCTAAAAATCTATACAATTTGTTATTTAATAAATAAGGATAGGCTATTCGTAAAAAGGATAGCCTTACTTTTTTGTAAACCAATATTTTTTTGTATTTTTGCTCTTATTTTTCACTATGAAACACATTGAAGCTATTGGGCGTTACTTTATAATGCTCTACGATATATTCAGAAAAAGGACGCGATGGTCAATCACAAAAAAGCTAATCATCAAAGAAATTGATGATCTGATAGTCAACTCATTAGGAATCATCCTATTCGTTTCATTTTTCATAGGGGGAGTCGTTGCTATTCAAACAGCATTGAACTTAGACTCTCCTTTGGTAATGAAATCACTAATAGGTTTTGCTACACGTCAATCCATCATTTTGGAATTTGCACCGACATTTACATCAGTAATTTTAGCAGGAAAGGTAGGATCATTCATAACTTCAAGCATCGGAACAATGCGAGTTACAGAACAGATTGACGCTTTAGATGTTATGGGAGTAAATTCACTAAACTATTTGGTTTTTCCGAAAATCATTGCACTGCTTTTCTTTCCTTTTCTGGTTGCGATTGGCATGTTCGTAGGTATTGTAGGTGGTTGGGTCTCAACTGTGGCAAGTGGAGCTGCTTTTTCAGGCGAGTTTATAGAAGGGGTACAAATGCAGTTCAAAACATACGATTTAGTTTATGCCTTTACCAAAACATTGGTATTTTCCTTTTTCTTAGCTACAGTCCCTGCATATCACGGTTACTACATGAAAGGTGGAGCTTTAGATGTTGGAAAGGCAAGTACAACATCGTTCGTATGGACGAGTATTGTGATTATTATAGTTAATTCGGTATTGACACAGTTGTTCTACGCCTAAAATTACTTCACTCATTTAAAAAAAGGAACAAGCAAAACTATGATTCAAGTTAAAAACCTACATAAATCATTTAACGGAGTACCTGTACTGAAAGGTATATCAACAACTTTTGAAAAAGGAAAAACTAACCTAATCATCGGTCAAAGTGGTTCTGGAAAAACTGTTTTTTTAAAATCTTTATTAGGATTATTCACACCCGATGAGGGTGATATTATCTATGACGGGGTTAGCTATGCTGAAATGAAGCGCAACGAACGCACAAAGCTACGCCAAAAAATGGGAATGGTTTTTCAAGGAAGTGCTTTATTTGATTCTATGACTGTACTTGAAAATGTAACATTTCCATTACAGATGTTTTCTTCAAAAACTCCAGAAGAAATTCGCGAAAGAGCTGATATGGTACTCAATCGTGTGAAATTGGTGAATGCTGAGCATAAATTGCCTTCAGAAATTTCTGGAGGTATGCAAAAAAGAGTTGCCATCGCCCGTGCAATCGTCAATCGTCCGAATTTTTTATTTTGTGATGAACCTAACTCAGGTCTTGATCCAAAAACGGCTATCGTTATCGACAATTTGATTCAGGAAATCACCGAAGAATTTAATATTACCACTATTATTAACACCCATGATATGAACTCCGTAATGGAAATTGGAGCAAAAATCATATTCCTCAAAAATGGATATAAAGAATGGGAAGGTTCAAAAGATACAATTTTTATAACTGACAATGAAGCTGTTACGGATTTTGTATACTCCTCGGAACTATTTAAAAAAGTACGAAGAGCTTATTTGGATGAACATTCCACCACACTCAAATAACGTAAGCATTTAACAATCAAAGTTTTAAATTATAATTATATACCATTAGAATTTTAAACACCTCTAAAATATATACATATGTTTAGTGAAAAAGCCTTAGCGATTTTTGAAGAAAGCATTCAAAAATATCATATCTTAGATGATGTGTATCAGCCATTTAGCAATCCATATCCTTCATCTTCGATGGAGCATTTACTCTATCGTAAAAATTGGATAGACACTGTACAATGGCACTACGAGGACATTATTCGTGATCCGAATATCGACCCTGTCGAAGCCTTAGATTTAAAACGGAAAATTGACGCTTCAAATCAAGACCGTACCGATACGGTAGAGTATATAGACAGTTACTTTTTACACACCTATAAAAATGTAAAACCTATTGAAAATGCAACAATTAACACCGAAAGCCCAGCATGGGCAGTGGACAGACTGTCGATTTTGGCATTGAAAATTTATCACATGCAAGAGGAAGTAAATCGACCTGATGCTTCAGACAAACATAGAGCCAAATGTCAAGAAAAACTCAACGTACTAATTGAACAACGCAAAGATCTTTCTGATGCTCTTGATCAATTATTAGCTGATATTGAAGCTGGTAGGAAGTACATGAAAGTTTACAAACAGATGAAAATGTACAACGACGAGGAACTGAATCCGATTTTGAGAGGGAAATAGCATAGAAGATTACTCTGAAATATTCGTTCGTGATGCCACGTTTCTTTTTTAAGCATAGCTTGTTTCTTTACAAAGACCTTAAAAACAAGATTTTGTAAAAAAACACCTTTTGAAAATGCTTTCAATTTTTAATAAATAGTTTAGGATTTAATTAAATATCCCAATCGTCGTCATCGGCATCGTTGAGTAAGCTATCTATGGCACGTCGATCTTTTTTAGTAGGACGACCCTCGCCTTTTTTTCGGTAGTACTCTTGTGATAATTTCATCAATTCAGCATGTTCAAAAGCTTCAGGAGGCGTCAGATCTTGTCGATATAAATCCAGTAGCTTAGCTCCTACGCGTGATGGAGGAATATCCAGCACTTTCAATTCGTAGGTAATTTGGTTTTTGCGAAGAGCTATTTTATCGGCATTAAAAACCTCTCGTGAAGGCTTGGCAATGTCACCATTAATCCGTACATGTCCTTTTTTACAGGCCTCCGTAGCCATATTCCGAGTTTTGTAGTAGCGTACACACCAAAGAAATTTATCAATTCTCATAAAATCTGAATATTAACAATGAAAGTATATGGCAAAAATAATATAATTTCGTATCTTGCACCCTTGAAAAAACAAAAAAAATATATGTTGCGAAAAATAACACTAAGTATCAGCCTATTAGCTATTTTATCGATTATTTCCTGTAAAAAAGAGGAAGAATCAAAGCCTATAACGCCTCCTCGTGATGTAACTGAAGTACGTGATGAGAACGACGCAGCTATTACCAACTACTTAAAAACACACTTCCATACTTTTAAAAATAACGAGGTAGTTTTAGACACCATTGCTGGGGCAAATGCAAACCAAACATCTCTCATGGATTTGGTAAAAACCATAGAAATTGATGCTTATGATGCTAATAACAAAAAAGTACGTCATAAACTCTACTACCTGCCTGTACAAGAGGGAACAGGAATGAAATCAAGTATAGCCGATTCGGTTTACATAGCTTACAGAGGACAGTTATTAAAAGGAATAGAATTTGACAGGTCAGTAGGATACACACAGTCGAATTGGTTTGATTTGCTGGGTGATGTGACAAATCCAAATGCCATAAATGTAATTCGAGGATTCAGACACAGCATCGCTGAGTTGAAAGATTCAGCTTCTGAAATCATGGTCAATGTTGATGGAACTATTCAAACTCCAACTGATGGCGGGGTTGGTGTATTTTTTATGCCCTCACGTTTAGCATATTTCAACACATCAAAACAAAGTATTCCTGCCTACTCCCCTTTGATGTTTACAATACATTTGATAAAAACCAAACGGGCTGACCACGACAGAGATGGCAAACCTTCATTGGAAGAAATTCAAGTAGATGACTATGGAATAATTACATATACCAATTGTGATAACGACTCCCATCCCGACTACTTGGATGCAGACACTTGTAAATAATTATAAATTAATCACTTGACACAACACAAAATTTAACAAACTCAAAATAAAGGCTTTCCAAAACTATCGGACAGCCTTTTTTTATCGAAAACAAAGCACAATTTTTATGAAAAAGCACATCCCAAATCTGATAACTCTACTGAATTTATTATGCGGAAGTATTGCGGTGATTTATGCCGTAAAAGGCAATTTTGCCATGACAGGACTTTTTGTTTCATTAGGGATATTCTTTGACTTTTTTGATGGTTTTTTTGCTCGTTTGTTGAACGTAAAATCTGAATTAGGTCTACAACTGGATTCCTTAGCAGATATGGTTACAGCAGGTGTAGTCCCAGGAATTGTAATGTTTCAACTCATCGCTAAAAGTGATTTTGTAAACGAAAATAAAACTCTACTAACTGATATTTTGCCCTACTTCGGACTATTAATAACTTTAGCTTCCGCTTATCGATTGGCTAAATTTAATATAGATACTCGACAGGCAACGGGATTCATTGGACTACCAACTCCTGCAAACGCTCTATTTATTCTATCATTGCCTGTTATTTTACAATTCCAACCAGCGGATTTTTTTGAAATCATCCTTCAAAATACTTGGTTTTTAGTATGTATTACGCTATTAAGTTCGTATATGCTCAATGCTGAAATTCCTCTTTTCGCCTTGAAATTCAAAGATTTTAGTTTCAAGAACAATAAAATTAAATATATCTTCTTAGGAATATGCGTCCTTTCATTGGTTATTCTGCAATTTGTAGCAATTCCTTTGATCATTGTTGCCTATGTATTCATTTCATTACTACAAAAAAGGAAGAATTAGCACAAAATATCATTTGTTTTTTGTACAAGTTTCACAAAAATAATTAATCAAAAAAAACAGAATATTTTTTTTTTATAAAAATTGTTTTCTATCTTTGTGAATTATAAATAAATCTAAAAAATGAATTTACACGAATATCAAGGAAAAGAAATACTTTCGAGTTTTGGCGTACGCGTACAACGCGGTATTGTGGCTCAAAGTCCAAAAGAAGCAGTAGATGCTGCTAAACAACTAACCGCAGAAACAGGAACCCAGTGGTATGTAGTAAAAGCACAAATTCACGCGGGTGGTCGTGGCAAAGGTGGAGGAGTAAAATTAGCTAAAGGACTGCAAGATGTTGAGCCTCTTGCTGAACAAATCATAGGAATGAATTTGGTGACTCCACAAACCCCTCCTGAAGGTAAAAAGGTTCATCAAGTCCTTATCGCGGAGGATGTATACTATCCAGGAGAAAGCCAACCTGAAGAGTTCTATATGTCTGTACTACTAGATCGTTCAAAAGGGAAAAATATGATTATGTACTCGACTGAAGGAGGAATGGACATTGAAACGGTAGCTGAAAAAACCCCTCATTTGATTTTTACAGAAGAAATCGACCCTGCTGTTGGTTTATTACCTTTCCAAGCTCGTCAAGTGGCGTTTAATTTAGGAGTTACAGGCGATGCTTTCAAAGAAATGGTCAAATTCGTTACCGCTTTGTACAATTGCTATGTATCATCCGATGCAAGTCTGTTTGAAATCAACCCCGTATTAAAAACTTCAGACAATAAAATTCTTGCAGTAGACGCCAAAGTTGTTCTTGATGACAACGCTTTATACCGTCATAAAAACTATGTTGATTTACGTGATTTACGTGAAGAAAACCCAATTGAAGTTGAAGCTAAAGCTGTAGGACTGAACTACGTAGCTTTGGATGGAAATGTTGGGTGTATGGTAAACGGGGCAGGACTTGCAATGGCAACGATGGACTTGATAAAACAAGCAGGAGGTTCACCTGCAAACTTTTTGGATGTTGGAGGAACAGCTGACGCTAAACGTGTGGAAACGGCTTTCCGTATTATCTTAAAAGACCCACAAGTGAAAGCTATTTTAGTAAATATTTTCGGTGGAATAGTACGTTGTGATCGCGTAGCACAGGGAATCGTTGATGCTTACAAAAATATGGGAGGAGATATAGCAGTTCCAATCATTGTACGTTTACAAGGCACAAATGCTGAATTAGCAAAAGAAATCATTGACAATTCAGGATTGGCAGTACATTCTGCTATTATGTTCCAAGAAGCTGCTGATAAAGTGAAAGAAGTTTTAGGATAATGTAGTAATACAATTTTTAAGTTTATAAACACACAGACAAGAAGTTAAGTTCTTATCTGTGTGTTTGTACTTTAAATCAACACTATTATTTGTAGAATCGATCCGAGATTTCGCGGAGAATGTCTTTGGCTACCTCATTCTTATCTTTCAAGGGAAAAGAAACTTCTGCATCATGAGTGATAAAAGTAACTTTATTGGTTTCCGTGCCAAATCCTGCACCCTTGTCTTTGAGTGAGTTAAGTACAATAGCGTCTAAATTTTTACGCTTCAACTTTGACTTGGCGTTGGCAAGTTCATTTTCTGTTTCTAAAGCGAATCCTATAAGCAACTGATGTTTTTTGTTAGCACCTAATGAAGCAAGTATATCTCTATTCTTAACCAATTCTAAATGAAGCTCATTGTCATTTTTCTTAATTTTTTCAGAAGCAGGATTCTTAGGTTTATAATCTGCAACAGCTGCCGAAAGAATAGCCACGTCCGTGTTTTCAAATAACGAGACTACCTTTTCATACATTTCATCAGCAGTTATTACTCGATGTAGCCGTATGTTTTTATGTATATTTTTCTCCGCAGAAGGCCCTAATACCAAATCAACGATAGCTCCTTGTTGTAAAGCCTCATTTGCTAAAGCTATTCCCATTTTTCCTGTCGAAAAATTGCCTATAAATCTGACAGGATCAATAGCTTCGTAAGTTGGCCCTGCAGTTATGAGTAATCGTTTGCCTTTCATCGGTAAATTATTATCAAACGTATTTTCGATGAAAGAAACAATATTCTCAGGTTCTGCCATGCGACCTTGTCCAACCAACCCACTTGCTAATTCACCAAAAGTAGCAGGAATAACATGATTTCCATGCTCTGCAATTTGAGATAAATTTTTACTGAGTGTAGGATGAGCATACATATCTAAATCCATAGCAGGAGCTACGAACACTGGAACGTTAGCTGATAAGTAAGTTGCTAATAAAAAATTATCGCATAACCCCGTAGCCATCTTTGCTAAAGTGTTAGCTGTAGCAGGAGCTATGATCATGAAATCAGCCCAAGAGGCTAATTCTACGTGGTTATTCCAGCGTGCATTTGTCGTTGAAAATGAAGTATATACCTCATTTTTCGACAAGGTAGAAAGAGTCAATGGAGTTATAAATTCTGTAGCACTTTGAGTCAAAATTACCTTAACATTTGCTCCTTTTTTTACAAAAAGGCGTACCAAATGAGCCGTTTTGTAAGCGGCAATGCCCCCCGTAATTCCTAAAACGATATTTTTCCCTTGTAGTGACATATCTTTTGATTTTCTTATCGCTTGTCTCATATAGATGTTCATCACAAATACATACAAATTCTTCTGGTGTGCCTTTACCCTAATTTTTAGAAAATGTAAGAACTTTGACGATACATGTACCGATATTTTTCTTTAGTTTAGAGCAATTTCTAAATATAAAACAAAATTAGCTACAGAAACGAATTTGCTCAATCTGCTAATATTTAGCAAATTACCTGTGACTGCATAAATAACGGAGTTAAAGAATTAAGCATGAATAAATATATGTAGACAAAAAAAGGGACAGCAACTTCTTATTTCAATTGCTTTCCCCTTTACTATGAAAACGAAAAATTTTAAGTAGTTTCTCTGTGATATACCTTTTTGTCTAACCATTCTTTCACAGCAATTGCTTGTGGTTTTGGTAATCTTTCATAAAATTTAGAAACCTCTATTTGTTCTTTATTTTCAAATATTTCTTCCAAATTATCATTATTAGTTGCAAATTCCTCTAATTTATCAATCAATTCTTTCTTAATTTCCGCGTTAATTTGCACGGCTCTTTTTGCAATGATTGATATAGCTTCATAAATATTTCCTGTTTCAGCCTCAATATCGGCACGACTATAAGTAATCGTTGAAATAGGAGCGTCTATTTTTTTTAAATCCATAGTATTCAGTGTTTTATTGATGTTCTTATGAAAAATTTTTTAACGTTGATTCAATTTTTTCGAGCATTTTATCCGCCTCTTTTCTGTACTTTGTTTCAGGAAATGATCTCAACAAGATTTCATACGCTTCTTTGGCTGTGTTCAATCGTTCTTTTTTCTTGTGTTCAACACTGTTGATGGCCCATTCATATGCTGAGTTCAATCGCACATACAAAGCTTCTTCACGGAAAACACTCCCTGGATTATTTGCTAGAAAATTGTCCAGCGAGGTCATAGATGCCTGATAGTCACGAATGGTATTATACTGTTTCGCAATTTCAAACTCTTTTTTTTGAAGACGTGTCAATAGGTCAACAACCATATCACTCGCTTCCTTAGCATATTCAGAATTCGGATATTTGTCTAAAAATAATTGCAATTTCTCCAATGCCTCATTTGTTGGTTGCTGATCAACACTGTATTCAGGAGTATCGATATAAAACATTTTGGCTTCCAAAAATGCTACCTCTGCCACTTTTTCACTACGAGGATATAGATTTTGGAAACGCTGAAAAGGATATGCTGCTAAGGTGTACTGCTTCAACTTATAGTAAGCATCTCCATACATATAGAAAATACGTTCCCCCTGTGGTCGTCCAGCATATTCATTGGCAATCTGCTTAAACAATTCTGTGGCTCTGCGGTATTTCCCTGTCTTATACAATTCTTCCGCCATAGCATATTTACGTGCTGAATCATCGGATTTCAACACCTTGTGATATTCACCACATGAGCTAAATCCAACACTCAATAATCCTATGATAATATATTTTTTAAATTGCATTTTGATAGATATAATACATTGGTTTTAATTACGTTAGCATTCCTCCGTCTACATTCAGGACTTGTCCTGTGACGTAAGCAGACATATCTGATGCTAAGAAAAGACAAGCGTTTGCTACATCTACTGTTGTTCCGCCTCGTTTTAACGGAATAGCTTCACGCCATCCTTCCACTACTTTTGGATCCAAAACAGCAGTCATTTCTGTCTCAATAAAGCCGGGAGCAATTGCATTACAACGGATGTTTCTTGAACCCAACTCCAAGGCAACCGACTTGGTAAACCCTAACATTCCTGCTTTGGAAGCTGCATAATTGGCTTGTCCTGCGTTTCCTTTAACTCCAACAACACTACTGATATTGATGATTGACCCTCTGCGTTGTTTTAACATTGCTCGTTGTACCGCCTTGGTCATGTTAAAGACTGATTTTAAATTCACTTCAATGACTTTGTCGAAGTCCTCTTCTGGCATACGCAACAAAAGATTGTCTTTTGTAATTCCTGCGTTATTCACTAAAATGTCTATACTTCCAAATTCGGCAAGTACGGCATCTGCCAATTGCTGAGCACTTTCAAAATCGGCAGCATTACTTTGGAAACCTTTGGCTTTCACCCCTTTGGCTTTCAATTCTTCTTCTAGTTGTTGTGCTGCCTCAACCGATGCACTGTAAGTAAACACAACATTCGCACCTTGTGATGCAAACACTTCTGCAATGCCTTTTCCTATACCTCGACTTGCTCCTGTGATAATCGCAGTTTTTCCTTCTAATAATCTCATTTTGTGATATTTAAAATTGTTACAATTAAAGAAAAGTATTTTCAATCGGCAAAATTACGAATATTTTTTTATTAAATGAAGTTTTGACATCTTTTTTCAAGAGAAATCCTTTCTATAAGATGAATTTGGCTTTGGTAAAAAGCCTAACTTACAATGTTAACAGGAATAGAATAAAGTTTTTGAACTTTTCACCGTCTAATTTCAGTCTTATCTCTGCTGTAGCTACGCCTTAATAAAGAATGCGAAACAACCTAAAAAAGACAAAAATACAAGCATAAAATATTTTTAGACTATTGTAATTCTCGAAAAAAGTTGTATATTAGCCAACAATTTTATTAAACAATTTATTTTTTATGGAAAATCTATTCTCTTCGCTTCCCTTAATCATAGGGATACTAATCGTTTTTTTTGGAATGTTCTTTACAGTAAGACAACAAACTGCAGTTGCGATTGAACGTTTTGGCAAATTCCAAAGTATTCGTCATTCGGGTTTGCAAATCAAAATTCCAATTATCGACAAAATATCAGCTCGTATTAGTCTAAAAATACAACAATTAGATGTCATTGTTGAAACTAAAACTTTAGATGATGTATTCGTTAAAATAAAAGTTTCGGTACAGTATGTGGTCATTAAAGATAAGGTGTATGATGCGATTTACAAATTAGAATATCCTCACGACCAAATTACGAGTTATGTGTTTGACGTGGTTCGTGCTGAAGTTCCAAAAATGCGTTTGGACGATGTTTTTGTTAAAAAAGATGATATTGCTATTGCTGTAAAACGAGAGGTACAAGAAGCGATGGAAACCTATGGTTATGACATCATCAAAACTTTAGTCACAGACATTGACCCTGATGCACAGGTAAAATCGGCAATGAACCGAATCAATGCTGCCGAACGTGAGAAAGTTGCTGCTCAATATGAGGGAGATGCTCAACGGATTCTAATTGTAGAAAAAGCAAAAGCCGAAGCGGAAAGTAAACGTTTGCAAGGACAAGGAATCGCTGATCAGCGACGCGAAATTGCTCGTGGTTTGGTGGAAAGTGTGGACGTACTAAACAAAGTTGGAATTAGTTCACAGGAAGCTTCAGCTTTGATTGTTGTCACACAGCACTATGACACACTTCAAGCCGTTGGACAACAAACAAATAGCAATCTGATTTTATTGCCAAATTCGCCACAAGCAGGAAGCGATATGCTGAACAATATGATTACTTCATTCACGGCATCAAATCAAATAGCCGAAAAAATGAAAAATCAAGATAGTAAATCAAAATCGTAGGAAATCAAGACACAAATAACACTTCGACTCGAATGACTATACCATAGTTTCAGAGTCGGAGTGTGAATAAATTAAACTGATTTTTAAACATCTATAAATTACGTCAACGACACTCACCTTCAAGAAAAACCAAACTTTTCAATTAAAAACATTAGCGTGACCGAGTATATTATTTTGAATTTAAGCATATTATACTCAAAATTATTTTCTCTCCCATTAAAAAAACATCATTTGACAGTGTAAACACTTGAAAATAATCTTTTTCATAGAAATTCTCTTGATATGTATCCATAATAGCCTATAGATGAGAAGAAAGTTCAATGCTTTACAACTAAAATTTAAAACTTTTTCTTTAACTATTATTTTGATTTTATTATTTTATTTTTTAATTTTGCTCAAAATATAATTCAAAATAAAAAAGAATACTATGAAAAGATTTATTATGATCGCTTCAGTGTTTTTCGGAACACTTAGCACAGTACAGATGTATGCTCAGAGCATTGATTTAGGAGTGAAAGCAGGGCTCAATCTGCAGAAAATTTCAGATGTAAAAGATATCAAAAACGATTTAAATACTGGATTCCACGCAGGAGCCTTCTTAGGAATAGGCATTCTGGATCAATTACAGGTACAAGGAGAGGTACTCTACAACCGATTATCATTTGAAAAATCGAATTTGGACTATATCAGTGTTCCTGTCCTATTTGAGGTAACTCCTTTAAAAACACTTTACATTCAAGCGGGACCTCAATTTAGTTTCCTTGCAAACTCAGACGAAAAATACCAAGATCTCTTGAAAAAATCTCCTATTGATTTAGCTTTAGGAATTGAGATTAACATTCCTGCGTTCGTATTTTACGCACGTTATGTAATGGGGCTTTCCGATATAACCATAGCAGGAGGACGTAGCAATGTTATTCAAATAGGAGCTGGATTTAAACTTTTATAAGTCCTGTTTTTACACCAACATACTAAATCCAAGAAAGAAATAAACTTTTCTTTTTTGGATTTTTTATTAATATTTTTCTAATGAATCTACTTTCGTTAGAAAAAAATATATATCTTTGCTGAGTAATTTAATTAACTATATCAAGAATATTAGCTATGCAACAGAATCGTTATGGGGTTATTATGGCAGGGGGAGTAGGTTCTCGTTTTTGGCCTGTGAGTACGGAAAATTATCCAAAACAATTCCACGATATGCTGGGAACAGGAGAAACCTTACTACAGAGAACATTTTCTCGATTGAGTAAGTTTATTCCCAAAGAAAATATTCTCATCTTAACTAACGAACGATACGAAGAGTTGATAAAAGACCAAATTCCAGATATCGCTACACAAAACATTGTTTTAGAACCAGCTATGCGAAATACTGCTCCTTGCATACTCTATGCGGCTATGAAAATAAAAACAAGGAATCCTAATGCAGTAATGATTGTAGCTCCGAGTGACCACTGGATTGAAGATGAGGCTGAATTTACAGAAAATGTTCTGGAATGTTTTGGAAATTCACAAAATCAAGATATACTCATGACTCTAGGAATTGTTCCTACCTTTCCGAATACGGGTTATGGCTACATACAGTATGACAAAAGTGATAATAACAACATCAAAAAAGTTTGTAAATTCAGAGAAAAACCTAATTACGAAACAGCTAAAGATTTTTTGGCTCAAGGCAATTTTCTTTGGAATGCAGGAATTTTCATATGGAATGTAGGCAGTGTTTTAAAAGCTTTTGAAACCTACCAACCCACACTTTACGAGCTATTTAAAGAGGGGGAAAAATTCTATAATACAGAAAAAGAATTTGATTTTATTAAGGTAAACTATCCAAAAGCAACCAATATTTCGGTAGATTATGCTATTTTGGAGCCTTCAACGAATATTTTCGTATTACCTGCCCGTTTTGATTGGAATGATTTGGGGACATGGGGATCACTCTATGAAAAGCTCCCTAAGGATAATCAACAGAACGTGACAGTCAATGCTCAAGTATTGTTTTCTAATTCAGAAAAAAATATTGTCCGTACTGAAACTGATAAAATGGTTATCATTGAAGGGCTTGACGATTACATAATTGTAGACAAAAAAGACATTCTTTTAATATATCCAAAAGAAAAAGAACAAAATATCAAAGAAATCGTAGCAAAAGTAAAAAATAATTTTGGAGAACATTGGGGGTAATTATACTCAATTTATGTTGTATTACAAGACATTTTCTCTCATTTGATGTTTTATTTTTTTTCACGAAACCTAATTAAAAAATCTTTACATTATGTACACATTAGATTATACCGACTTAATGCTTTTAGATGAATTGCAACAGGACAGTAAGCAATCCATCAAGAAGTTAGCTGAAAAAGTAGGACTTTCCATCACACCAGTCCATGAACGAATCAAAAAATTAGAATCACTGGGCTACATTTCCAACTACGTTGCTGTTGTTAATGGAAAACTCTTAGGCAAGAAACTAATAGCCTATTGTCAGGTAAAATTACTTAGACATCAAGGCGAACTTTTTGAAGAGTTTGAACAATACATCAGTACCCTTGACGAAGTGTTGGAGGCTTCCTATATGGCGGGAGGCTACGATTTCTTATTAAAATTAGTATTAAATGACATGGAAGAATATCAGCGGTTTGTCGTACATAAAATATCAAAATTAGAAATCATTTCAAACATCCAAAGTTCCTTTGTAATTAAGGAAATTAAAAACACATCAATGATTAAGTGTTTGCGTGATGAATCGGAGTTTAATCTAAAAAATCAATAAAGATGCATATCGCTATTGCAGGAAATATCGGTGCAGGGAAAACGACCTTAACAACTCTTTTGGCAAAACATTACCATTGGGAAGCTCATTATGAAGACGTTGTTGACAATCCATATTTAGATGACTTTTACAATCAAATGGAGCGATGGAGTTTCAATCTGCAAATTTATTTTTTGAATAGTCGCTTTCGGCAAATCTTAGATTTTCGTGAGAAAGGCAACGACATTATTCAGGATCGCACTATCTACGAAGATGCCCACATCTTTGCTCCCAATTTACACGAAATGGGATTAATGAGCGGACGTGATTTTGACAATTACAGTTCTCTTTTTCAACTGATGGAAAAACTGGTATCTGCTCCTGATTTATTAATCTATCTAAGAAGTTCCATTTCTAACTTAGTGAAACAAATTCACAGGCGAGGACGAGACTATGAAAGCTCTATTTCAATCGACTATTTAAACCGACTGAACGAACGCTACGAGTTGTGGATTAAGGGATACGACAAGGGCAAGTTACTTATAATTGATGTGGATAACGTTGATTTTGTAGATAATCCGGAAGATTTGGGTGTGATTATAAATAAAATAGACGCAGTATTGTACGGATTGTTTTAAATGCCCCCTTTCTATAAGCAAATCTTTAGCTTGATTGGCATGGTATATTTCGATAGTATACAGCTGAGGTTTAATCTAAGTACTCGAAAAAAACCATCTTTTTTACCGTATTATCTAAGAAAATATGTATCTTTGCCAATGTTTTCATAACGATTTCAAGTAAAAATATATCAAACGTATTGTAATTACTATGACAAAGATAAATGCTGCTATCACAGCTATTGGAGGATATGTTCCTGATTATGTGTTGTCTAACGAAATGTTAGAACAAATGGTTGAAACCAACGATGAATGGATTTTTACTCGAACAGGAATTAAGGAAAGGCGCATTTTAAAAGACCCTGATAAAGGAACATCCTATTTGGCCATAAAAGCTGCAGAAGATTTAATCAATAAAAAAGGTGTAGACCCTAGAGAGATTGACTTAGTTATTTTAGCTACTGCAACGCCAGATATGCCTGTAGCGTTAACGGCGCCTTATGTAGCTACTGAAATTGGGGCTACTAATGCATTTGCTTTTGATTTACAAGCTGCTTGTTCAAGTTTTTTGTACGGAACATCAGTAGCTGCAAGATACATTGAATCAGGAAGATACAAAAAAGTATTACTAATTGGAGCCGACAAAATGTCGTCTATAATTGACTATACAGACCGTGCCACGTGTATCATCTTTGGAGATGGAGCTGGAGCAGCTCTTTTTGAGCCTAATTTTGAAGGATTCGGTGTACAAGATGAAATTCTAAAAAGTGATGGCATCGGGCGAAATTACCTGTACACTAAAGCAGGTGGTTCACTTTATCCCATAACCGAGGAACGACTAAAAAACAGAGAACATTTTGTTTTCCAAGACGGAAAAACAGTTTTCAAGTATGCCGTTTCTGGGATGTCAGGAGTGGCAGAGGAAATTCTGAAACGCAACAACCTGACAAAAGACGATGTACAATGGTTAGCTCCTCATCAAGCAAACAAACGTATCATTGACGCTACTGCACAACGTATTGGTTTGGAGGAAAATAAAGTGATGGTAAACATCCATAAATATGGAAACACAACCTCTGGAACACTCCCATTAGTGCTAAATGATTACGAAAAACAACTCAAAAAAGGGGATAACATTGTGTTAGCAGCTTTTGGTGGAGGATTCACTTGGGGAGCTGTTTACCTCAAATGGGCTTACTAAATGATTTAAGAACATAAATAATTACGACAATAATCTAATAACGAATACTTATGGATTTAAGAGACATTCAAAACCTAATCAAATTTGTTGCCAAATCGGGGGCAAGTGAAGTGAAACTTGAAATGGAGGATATTAAAATCACTATCAAAACCAACCCTGATGAAAGTGCTAGAGAGCAAGTATTTGTTCAACAAATGCCTATATCTGCAGTACCTCAGATACCTCTACAACAAGCTGTAGTAACACCTACAACCTCTGCTGATCCTGCTGAATCAAAACCAACTGCAAATACTGATAATGACAAATATATCGTTGTAAAATCACCAATGATTGGAACTTTTTACAGACGACCAGGTCCAGACAAACCATTATTCGTTGAGGTAGGTTCCACTATAGCCAAGGGTGATGTACTTTGTATCATTGAGGCTATGAAATTATTCAACGAAATCGAATCAGAAGTTTCTGGAAAAGTAGTGAAAATCTTAGTAGATGATTCATCACCTGTTGAATTTGACCAACCATTGTTCTTAGTAGATCCTTCTTAATTAAGATAAGCATTTCACCTTTTTGAACTATAACGATTTAATTAGTAACAACTTAGATGATTATAGTTTAAATAACTCGTAAATTTGAATACTATGTTTAAAAAAATATTAATTGCAAACCGAGGAGAAATCGCTTTGCGTATCATTCGTACGTGTCGTGAAATGGGTATCAAATCGGTGGCTGTCTATTCCACTGCTGATGCTGATAGTTTGCATGTTCGTTTTGCTGACGAAGCCGTTTGTATCGGACCTCCCGCAAGCAAAGATTCTTACTTAAAAATACCTAATATAATCGCTGCTGCAGAAATTACAAATGCTGATGCTATTCACCCAGGGTATGGATTTTTATCGGAAAATGCAAAATTTTCAAAAATTTGTGCAGAACACGGAATTAAATTCATTGGTGCCTCCCCTGAGATGATTGAAAAAATGGGTGATAAGGCTACTGCAAAAGCAACCATGAAAGCAGCAGGTGTACCTACGGTTCCAGGCTCTGATGGGCTCATTGAATCGCTCGACCATGCTAAAAAAGTAGCTAAGGAAATGGGATATCCTGTAATGTTAAAAGCTACTGCTGGAGGTGGTGGACGTGGAATGCGTGCAGTTTGGAAAGAAGAAGATTTGGAAAAAGCCCTCGACAGCGCTAAACAAGAGGCAGGAGCAGCTTTCGGAAATGATGGCATGTACATGGAAAAACTCATCGAAGAACCTCGTCATATTGAAATTCAGATTGTTGGAGATCAATATGGTAAAGCTTGTCACCTTTCTGAAAGAGATTGCTCGGTGCAACGTCGTCACCAAAAACTAACCGAAGAAACCCCATCGCCTTTTATGACAGACGACCTACGTAAACGAATGGGGGAAGCTGCCGTAAAAGCTGCTGAATATATCAAATATGAAGGAGCAGGTACTGTAGAATTTCTCGTAGACAAACATCGTAATTTCTACTTCATGGAGATGAATACTCGTATTCAAGTAGAACACCCTATTACTGAGCAGGTTATCGACTACGACTTGATTCGAGAACAAATATTAGTTGCCGCAGGTGTACCTATTTCGGGTAAAAATTATCTACCTAAATTACACTCTATTGAATGTCGTATTAATGCTGAAGATCCATATAACGATTTCCGTCCTTCCCCTGGAAAAATCACTACCTTACATGCTCCAGGCGGACATGGAGTCCGCTTGGACACACACGTTTACAGCGGATATGTGATTCCTTCAAATTATGATTCAATGATTGCTAAATTAATCACTACGGCACAAACGCGTGAAGAGGCCATTGCTAAAATGAAACGCGCATTGGATGAATTTGTGGTAGAGGGCGTTAAAACAACCATTCCATTCCACTTACAATTGATGGACGACCCTGATTATATCGCAGGTAATTACACTACCAAATTTATGGAAACTTTCAAGATGAAAACTCCAAGAGAATAAGGTTGTTAATTAGATATCGCTCAAATAAAACTTCGGCTACACCTCTGATAAAAAACTTTAACTCAGGCGTGTGGTCGATTTTTTTATTCAATATTTTTATTTACCTTTGTAATCAACACAAAAATCAACTAAAATTCGTATTAAGTAAAAAATATAAATTTATTGAGTTCATTATTTATTTTCATACACTGTTCTTTTCCTTAGACGAAAAGAATCAAAAGTGCGAGCCGCACGAGCATTAAAAAATAAGCAGTCGGCTTCCGACAAATTTTCGAAACTTGCTTCCTGCGGTCGATTCGAACAACGGAAAATTTTCACGCTTTATTCACTGATTTTCTTAACGCCAAATCTCCAATGCCGATGAAAAGCGGTCAAAATACTGAAAAACCAGTGTTGAACCATTAAAAAATATATACAATTAAGTACTGAACTCAATAAATTTAAAACATTGCTAGATTGATAAAATAATATTGTTATTTTTTAATACGTAAGTTAGAGATATAATATTAAGTCATAAATTAACAATTGAAAATCAAAATATTACGAATACAATTTCATCATTTTTTTTAAAAATTGTAAAATTCCATCATTGGATGTGATAAAAATCAAAATTATCAACCAAAAAAGAGTACAAAAAATCTTTTTTTATAACTAACTGATATATATCATTTTTTATTAACATAAACTCCCCTATTTTTGCGGGGTACTTGATAAGTATGACTGTTTCACTTATACAAAAATACAACGTTGCGGGGCCGCGTTACACGAGTTATCCAACGGTTCCATATTGGGATAATGAATCTTTTTCGAATGATAAATGGCTAAATAGTCTAAAAAGATCATTTCACGAAAGCAACAAAACAGAGGGAATCAGCCTTTATATCCATTTGCCATTTTGCGAAAGTTTATGCACTTTCTGCGGATGTCACAAACGCATCACCAAACGACACGAAATGGAGGGTCCTTATATTGATGCTGTTTTGAAAGAATGGAAATTATATTTAGATGTGTTGCAAGAAAAACCTCTCATTAAAGAGATTCATTTGGGAGGAGGCACACCAACGTTCTTTAAACCAGAAGAGTTAAAACGTTTGCTTGAGGGCATTTTTGAATATGCTGACATTGCTAAGGATAAAGAATTTAGCTTTGAAGGACATCCTAACAACACTACAGAGACTCATTTAAGAGTTTTGTACAGTTTAGGATTCGAACGAGTAAGTTTTGGAGTTCAAGACTATTCTTTAAAAGTTCAAAAGGCAATTCATCGCATACAACCGTTCGAAAACGTAAAAAAAGTTACAGAATGGGCAAGAAAAATAGGATATAAGTCCGTGAGCCATGATTTAGTATTCGGATTGCCTTTCCAGACTCTTGACGATGTGCTGTTTACTATTGATAAAACGAATAGTTTGCACCCTGATAGGATTGCGTTTTATAGCTATGCCCATGTTCCTTGGATTAAAGGTAGTGGACAGCGGGGATTTGATGAGAGCAACCTGCCTTCGGGGGAGGAAAAGCGGTTACTCTACGAAACTGGCAAGAAACATTTGATAGATGCAGGATATGTTGAAATAGGTATGGATCATTTTGCTTTACCAACTGACTCAATGTACAAATCATTTGAAACCAACAGCTTACACCGAAATTTTATGGGGTACACAGCCTCAAAAACCCAGGTAATGATTGGTTTAGGAATGTCCTCTATCAGTGATAGCTGGTACGGATTTGCTCAAAATGAGAAAGATTTGGAGGATTATTACGCACGGATCCAGCGGAATGAGATCCCTGTTTTTAGAGGACATATCTTAAATGAAGAGGATCTAATTATCCGTCAACATATCCTAAATTTGATGTGTCATTTCAATACTTCATGGGAGGAAGATAAAATGCACATCTCTGAAATAGAGTCCATTAAATCAAAATTAAATGAAATGGTCAGTGACGGTCTTATTGAGCTGAGGGAGAAAAGCATACGAGTAACCAATGAGGGAAGACCTTTTGTGAGGAATTTGTGTATGGCGTTTGATCTACGTTTACAGCGGAATATACCGAATACAAAAATTTTTAGTATGACTGTATAACAGATATAAATAAAAATGTTAGCTTCTTTTTAAGAAACTTCGTTGAATGTTATAAAGTAATCATAGTGATTGAGTTTTTTAGTTAGTGATTTGAGAAGGGATGGTTGTGAAATCTATCCCTTTTCTTTTTGTTTTATGTAAAGATTAAAGTATATTTGCTCTTCGTAGAAATAATTTTAACAAAAACATCACTCTTTATGGATGCAATCATATATATATTACTGATTTTCTTCTGTTTACTTGTCGGATTTTTCATCGGAAATTACATCAATAAATTAAAAACAAACTCTTTACTTTCCACAACTTTGGAACGAGAGGAGTTGCAACAACGAACGATTCAAGAGTTAGAAAATCGTTTAGCAATCGAAAAAGGTGAAAAGGAAGAAATCCGAAAAGAAAAAGAGGAGTTAAGTCTTTATTTGGCAAAATCGGATGTTGAAAAAGATCACTTGATAACTAAACTCAGAGAAAAAGATAAAGAATCTGAACAGCTTCAAGAAAGGTTTACCAAAGAATTTGAAAATTTAGCTAACCGAATTTTGGAAGAAAAATCATCTAAATTCACAGAACAAAACCGTGAAAATTTAAAGAATATTCTGAATCCACTGCAAGAAAAAATCAAAGATTTCGAGCAAAAAGTAGAACACAGCCAAAAAGAAAATATCAGTATTCACTCGGCTTTGAAACAGCAACTTATTGACCTGCAAAACCAAAATCTACGAATTACGAAAGAGGCTGAAAATCTGACGAAAGCACTGAAGGGTGACAGTAAAATTCAAGGGAACTGGGGTGAGTTGGTGCTGGAAAAAGTACTCGAAAAATCCAATTTGGAAAAGGGGCGGGAATATACTGTTCAGGAGTCATTTGTACGTGAAGATGGCACTCGAGCAATTCCCGATGTGGTTATTCACTTACCAGATGGAAAGAAAATAATTGTGGATTCAAAAGTTTCACTTACTGATTATGAACGTTTTGTAAATGCTTCAGAGGAAGAAAGACCTATATTTTTAAAGCAACATACTAATTCCATACGTAGGCATATTGAACAACTTTCTAGTAAAAAATACGAGGACTTATATACTCAAAGCCCTGATTTTGTGTTGATGTTTATTCCCATTGAACCTGCTTTTGCGGTAGCTCTACAAGAAGATGAATCGCTCTACACCAAAGCCTTTGCTCAAAACATTGTAATCGTGACTCCAACGACCTTATTGGCTACTCTTCGCACCATTGACTCCATGTGGACAAATCAAAAACAACAAGAAAACGCCTATGAAATTTCGCGTCAGGCAGGGGCTTTGTATGACAAATTTGAAGGCTTCGTCTCTGATTTGATTAAAATCGGTAAAAAAATGGATGAAGCGAAAGGGGAATATAGCAACGCTATGAATAAACTTGTAGAAGGAAAAGGAAATCTGGTACGTAGCGTTGAACGGCTAAGAGCTATGGGGGTAAAATCTAAAAAATCCTTACCCGAAGCTATTTTAAAAAGAGCTTTGCCTACAGATGAATGGAATGAGGAATAAAAATGCTATTCGAGGAATCAAAAAAAGTTTTAGATTCCTCAAATAGCTCTTTTTGAATTATTTATCTAAATTCCAGTGTAATTTTCTGGCTTGATGGCTTTTAACTCGGCTTTTATAACGTCAGAAACTTCCAAGGTTTCGATGAACGCTGCAATGGTTTGTTGATTAATTTTTTCGTTCGTACGTGTTAATCCTTTGAGGGATTCATACGGATTTGGATAACCTTCACGACGCAGAATCGTTTGAATAGCTTCTGCCACTACTGACCAATTTTGCTCCAAATCCCAACGAATTTTTTCTTCATTCAATAGCAATTTGTTCAGCCCTTTGAGGGTTGCTTTAAGTCCAATGAGCGTGTGTCCAAAAGGAACTCCTATATTTCTGAGTACGGTACTATCGGTCAAATCACGCTGTAAGCGAGAAATGGGTAATTTTGCAGACAAATGTTCAAAAATGGCATTTGCAATTCCTAAATTTCCTTCTGAATTTTCGAAATCGATAGGATTGACTTTATGTGGCATCGCTGATGATCCTACTTCACCTGCTTTGATTTTCTGTTTAAAATAATCCATTGAAATATACGTCCATACATCACGGTTGAAGTCTATCAGTATGGTATTAATACGTTTGAATGCATCAAACATTGCTGCTAAATGATCATAATGCTCAATTTGCGTGGTTGGAAATGAATGGTGTAGCCCTAATTTTTGTTCTACAAATTGAGTTCCAAAAGCCTTCCAATCAATAGCTGGATATGCAACCTTATGAGCGTTATAATTCCCTGTGGCACCTCCGAATTTTGCAGCAAACGGAACAGCCTTTAATTGTTTTATTTGTTCTTCAATACGTTTTTTAAAAACCTCAAATTCTTTCCCTAAACGAGTGGGTGATGCAGGTTGTCCGTGAGTGCGTGCTAATAGTGGAATATCTTTCCATTCATCAATCAACTGAGCCAATTTATCTATCACACCTTGTAATTCAACATAATAAACATTTGAAGTAGCTTCTTTTAGCGAAAGCGGAACAGCTGTATTATTAATATCTTGTGAAGTTAAGCCAAAGTGAATAAATTCTTTAAACTGGGAAATATTCAATCTGTCAAATGCGGCTTTGATAAAATATTCAACCGCTTTAACATCGTGATTAGTAGTTTTTTCAATATTTTTAACCTCCTTTGCTGCCTCTTGATCAAAATTTATATACAAATTTCTCAATTCAGGAAATAATTCAGTAGGGAATCCTTCCAACTGTGGCAATGGCAACTCACAAAGAGCAATGAAATATTCAATTTCAACCAAAACTCGATATCTAATAAGAGCTTCTTCCGAAAAATAAGGAATCAAGGAAGTTGTTTTATCGGCATAACGACCGTCAATAGGAGATATAGCTTGTAATGACATTGTGCTTTATGTTTTAAAAATAAGGTACAAATATAGAAAAATATTTGTTACCTCTCATGGTTTTTACGTACTTTTGTGATCTCAAAACAACTATTCTATGGAGAAAGATTTAGGAAATTACCGAAAAATTTATGATAAAAAAGTTCTTGTTGAGAATGATATCCCTGAAAATCCATTGCAATTGTTTCAAACGTGGTTTTACGAAGTAGAAGAAAGTGGCGGAGTGGACGAACCTAATGCAATGACGGTTTCAACCATAGGCTTGGACGGTTTTCCCAAAGCCCGAGTGGTATTGCTAAAAAAATACACTCACGAAGGATTTATTTTCTTTACCAACTACTCAAGTGAAAAAGGCAAAGCCATTGAAGTTCACCCAAATGTATGTCTTTCATTTTTTTGGGCTAATATGGAACGACAAGTAATTATCAAGGGAATAGCTGAAAAATTACCTGAAAATTTATCTGATGGTTATTTTGAATCGCGACCTCTCGGAAGTAAATTAGGCGCTTTAGTTTCGCCTCAAAGTGAGGTGATTTCAAGTCGTCACTATTTGGAAGAAACACTAGAAAATCTTGAAAAAGAATACATCAACAAAGAAGTGCTACGTCCATCATACTGGGGGGGATATTTAGTTCGTCCACAATCCATTGAGTTTTGGCAGGGTCGTCCTAATCGTTTACACGACCGAATACGATATACACTAACGGACGATTATGATTGGAGAATAGAACGATTAGCACCATAATAACAGATAAAAACTGTTAAAAAAAGCACAAAAACATCATGCACTACAGAAAAAAAAATACCTTTGCAGACAAAAATATATTATGAATTTTACAAGATTGACACAAAAAATTACGATTGCTTTTTTAGTTGCAATCACGTTTGTGAGTTGTTCTAAAGACGGAAAAGAAGATGACACAACTCCGCTATCTCGAGAAGAAGCAAAACAATTCATTGAGCAAACAACTGACAATTTTTACAATTGTCTTAAAGATTTAAACGATGGAGGCTTTTCTAATTTCTTCTACGAGAGTTTTTTTACCATTGCCGAAACAGTAACAACAACTCATACATACGGAAATCCTCCTTATGAATATGTTTATACTCAAGTAGAAAATCACTCTTGGATGAGTATCTTATCTGATGCTTTTGAAGATCAGTATGGTGATGTGTTTGAAGACTCTTTTAATTATCAATTAATGAAAGGAGTCTACACTTGGGACAATACATCTAAAAAATGGAAAAAAAGCAACGGAAATAACATAACTTTGCATTTCCCTTCAAAAAAAGACGCAACTACTAACAACGCCACACTGATTTTAGATGGCTATACAGACCAAACATTCACAATTGAAGGCAAAGAAGTTAAGTTGCCTAAAAGAGGGAATATTTCAGTTACCGTTGATTCTTCTAAAATTTTCAGCATAAAGGTAAATGATGTCGCATACATGCAGACAGGAGAATCAATTATGATTGAAAAAGCAGATATTGAAGCATATGCAAACCCATTTACTGCAAATCTAAAATGGAATAAAACCAGTGAAAATATATTCAGATTAGACTTTGTTTTCAGTTCTCCAAACGCGTGTTCTACATCATTGAAAGGAGAAGTAAAGCTAACTCACACCGACATTGAAAATATCAATCCAGAATCAGATATCGAAAAAATCACTTTAGAAATATCTCATAATGAATTAATAATCAGAAGTTTAGCTGATTTAAAAGGACTTTATGGTTCCAAAAAGAACATCGATGATATGTCAGCTGAAGAAATTAACTCATTCATCAAATCAGAGGTGTTCAAAAACTCAAAAAAGATAGCTGATTTAAAACTTGAAAAAGATAATACTGAAAAATTAATTCCTTATTTGATTTTTGAAGATGGTTCAAAAGAGAAAGCTGAGAATTTCGTTTCAGACTTTCCTGAAAGAGTAGAAAAGATTTTCAAAAGATTTTTTGAAGGAAGAAAATAATGAATAAAATAATCATTTTTTTTACAATATTATTTATAGCAAACATTGCTCTCGCTCAACAGGAGAGCAATGTTTCTTTTGTTACAACACAAAAGCATCAGGTTGGAATTGGTATATCTAAATTCGTGAATATGGCCTTTCCGAGTGACGCTAATGCTTTTTTGTTTGAATACAAATACTCTCCTAAGGAAAAACTCGGTTATCGCTTGGCTGGAGATTATCGAATAGAAACTACAGATGATGCCATTTACGATATTGGTCTAAAAATTGGGGTAGAAACAATATTTAAACAAAGTGGAAATTGGTCGTTCTACTATGGAATCGACCTATGGGGAAGGCATATTGATTATACTTCGCGAAAGCAGCGAACTAAAACACTAGCAATCAATCCTTTTTTTGGAATTTTATATAGAATTAGTAAGCACTTTTCTATATGTACGGAACCTGGATTCTTTATAAAATACAGTGTTACAAAGGATAACAATACTTTCGACTTGAAAAAAACTTCAGCATGGTTTGAAAGTCGGTTAGCAAAAATAGGCTACATTCAATTTAATTTTCATTTCTGATGATAGAAAACACCATTTATAAGAGCTACATAACCACACCCATCGGGGAATTGTTAGCATGTGTTTCTTCCCATGGAGTTTGTATGTTAGATTTTTATGACAATGAACAAACCGAAATAGAATTAGATAAGTTAAAAAAATGCTTTCAAGCCTCTATTGTTGAAGAAAAAACTCCTCTATTTTTAGAGTTAGAAAAGCAACTAAAAGCCTACTTTTCAAAGCAAATCACCGAGTTTAATTTACCTTTAGATCTTCGCGGTACGGATTTTCAACAACGAGTGTGGGAATCACTTCTCAACATTCCTTACGGAAAAACGATTTCATATAAAGAACAAGCTATCACTTTAGGTAACATCAAGGGCATTCGGGCAGTTGCCTCCGCCAACGGAATGAATCCAGTTGCGATTATTGTTCCATGCCATCGAGTAATTGGTCAAAATGGCTCCCTCATAGGCTATGCAGGAGGGCTCTGGCGTAAGAAGTTTTTACTTGAATTGGAAAGCAACCAACTGATATTGTATTAAAAACCGGAAAACAAGCTTATTTTACAAATCCAAAAAGAGATTGTCTTTGAGACAATCTCTTTTGGATTATAAACTTTATGAACCCTTATCAAACGTGTAACGCTCTATTATCGGTTGCTGCTAAAGCAGCTTCTTTAATAGCTTCTGTAAAAGTTGGGTGAGCATGACTGGTACGAGAAATATCTTCAGCACTTGCTTTGAATTCCATTGCGGTCACGGCTTCTGCAATCATATCGGCAGCACGAGCTCCAATCATATGCACTCCCAAAATTTCATCCGTTGTTGCATCAGCTAAAATTTTGACAAAGCCATCAACATCCATACTCGCTCGGGCACGTCCCAAGGCACGCATTGGGAATTGACCCACTTTGAAGGCAACTCCTTCAGCTTTCAATTGTTCTTCCGTTTTTCCGACAGCTGCCACCTCTGGCCATGTATAAACCACTCCTGGAATGAGATTATAGTCAATGTGTGGTTTTTGTCCTGCCAATTGCTCAGCCACCAAAACCCCTTCTTCTTCTGCTTTGTGGGCAAGCATCGCCCCTCGAACCACATCTCCTATGGCATAAATATTAGGTACCGAGGTTTGCAAATGACTATTTACCTCTACCCTACCTCGCTCATCTTTTTTCACTCCTACCACTTCAAGATTTAATCCTTCGGTATAGGGACGACGACCAACAGCTACTAAACAGTAATCCCCTTGCAAACTAACTTCTTCGCCTTTGCTATTAGTAGCCTTAACATTTACTACCTCACCTGAACGTGAAACTTCTTTAACTTGGTGACTTGTGTAAAACTTAAAACCTTGTTTTTTAAGTACCTTTGTGAGTTCTTTTCCTAAACCTTTATCCATCGTAGGGATAATACTATCCATATATTCCACTACGGAAACTTCTGCGCCCAAACGTCTATACACTTGACCTAATTCTAATCCAATAACTCCTCCTCCTATAACTATCAAATGTTTAGGGATTTCTTTAAGTTTTAAAGCTTCTGTTGAAGTTATGATTCTCTCTTTATCAACGGTTATGAATGGTAAGGTCGAAGGTTTTGAACCTGTAGCAATGATGGTATATTTTGCCTCAATTTCCTCAACTTGGTTCTCATTCGTAATCTTAAGTTGGGTATTATTCACGAAACTCCCTACTCCATGGAATACATCAATTTTATTTTTATCCATCAAAAAATTGATACCTGCACACGTTTGCTCTACTACGGTCTTTTTACGATCAATCATTTTTTCTAAACTGATTTTTACCTCACCAGTGATTTCAATTCCGTGAGCTGCAAAATGTTTTAGGGCATCTTCGTAGTGATGTGATGAATCTAACAAAGCTTTTGAAGGGATACATCCTACATTCAAACACGTACCTCCTAAGGTGTTGTATTTTTCAACAATTGCAGTTTTAAATCCCAACTGAGCCGAACGAATCGCAGCTACGTATCCTCCAGGCCCTGAACCGATGACTACAACATCATATTTTTTCATATATTTTCTTTATTTTTTGTATTAGAACCACAAACTTACGAATAAAAAAGAAAGATTACAAGGATTTAGAATCAATCATTGTATATTTTTCTCGAAATAACTGTATGTGAAAAAAAACAGCTAATTACCGTAGCATTCTCTAACTCAACCATACAAATGCAATCATCGCACTCAAGTAGGCTATGCCTGTCATAAAAGACCACTGTATTACTGTCCATTTCCAACTGTTGGTTTCTCGTTTAACAATGGCCATAGTACTGAGACATTGCATGGCAAAGGCATAGAATAATAATAACGAAATACCAGTGGCGAAGGTGTAGACAGGCGTTCCATCGGGACGAACTTCGCTTCGTAATTTATTCAAAATAGTGCGTTCTCCCTCCTCCTCTTCCGTATCTAAATCGGCTCCTAAACTGTAAATCGATGACAAGGTACTAACAAACACCTCACGTGCAGCAAATGATGACAAAACCCCAATACTAATCTTCCAATCATATCCCAAAGGTTTGAAAACAGGTTCTATGGCTTTCCCGATATATCCCAAATAAGAATATTCCAACTGCATAGATTCTACAAAATGAGCCTTTTCTGTTTTGTCCCATTGATTTTGCTGTGCTAGTACTTCGGCTTCTGCCTCAATATTCTCATATTTTTCGCCAACACCGTGAGAGCCTAAAAACCAAAGAATTATAGAGATTGCCAAAATAATTTTTCCTGCTCCCAACACAAAACTTTTGGTTTTTTCATAAACCGTAGTCCCCACATTCCGTAGTAAAGGCATCTTATAATCAGGCATTTCTACAATGAAAAAACTTTTATTTTTATTAATTTTCAGTATCTTATCCAAAATAAAAGCTGATAACAATGCCACCACAAATCCCAAAACATAGAGAGCTAATAAAGTAAGAGCTTTATAACTGATAAAGCCAACACTACCATCAGGAATTACTAATGCAATGATTATCAGATAGACAGGCAAACGAGCGGAACAAGTCATAAAAGGAGTAACTAACACAGTTATAAGTCGCTCCTTCCAACTCTCGATATTTCTGGCAACCATTACGGCAGGAATAGCACAAGCAACCCCTGAAATGAGAGGTACAACACTTTTCCCGTTAAGTCCGAAGCGTTTCATCAGGTTATCCATTAAGAACACTACCCTACTCATATAGCCACTTTCTTCCAATAGAGAGATAAAGAAAAACAAAATAGAAATCTGAGGTACAAACACAACTATCCCTGAAATTCCAGGAAGGATTCCTTGAGTCAGCAGATTTGTCAAAGCTCCCTCGGGCAAGATTTGCTCAGCCTTTCTTGAAAGCCAATCGAATCCCTTTTCAATCCAATCCATTGGGTAAGAACTCCAATCGTAAACGGCCTGAAAAACAAGCAGTAAGATAAGTGCAAAAATTAGATATCCAAATACTTTATGAATCAAAATTTTATCAAGTGAAGCACGAAGTCCTCGGGCATCAGCCAGATTAACGGAATAAGTCTTTTTTAAGATTTCATTAATATGTTTGTAACGCAAAATGGTCTCACGTTGTTTCAATCGCTTAATTTCGCTCTCTGATTTTGAACTTTTTACACCACTGAGATCAATTTCTTTGTATTGGTCGATAATATCTACGTTATGAGAAATTATTAGCCACAATTTATATGGATTTTCTTTGGGAAATAAATCTGCTATCCTTGTGAAATACCCTTCATCTAAGCTATTGATATTAAAAAACTTATCGGTTGAAAGTTCAGCATAATTAGTAATAATATCTTTTAGTTCATTCAATCCTTTTTTTGTTCGCGTACTCACTAAAACCACTTTTGTTCGTAACTCCTTCTCCAAGGCTTGAATGTCAATACTGATGCCACGTTTTTCCATCCGGTCGGCCATATTAACAATCAAAATCGTAGGCAAATTCAGATCCTTTATCTGTGTGAAAATCAACATATTTTGTTTCAGATTTTCAACATCGGTGACAACAGCTACCACATCGGGATACAATTCCCCTTTTTTATTCAACAGAATATTCACAGCAACGCGTTCATCCATTGAGTTAGCATTCAAACTATAGGTTCCAGGTAAATCTATAATTTCTGCTTTTGTTCCATCCGAAAGCTTACAATATCCAATTTTTTTCTCCACTGTAATACCCGGATAGTTCCCCACTTTCTGATTTAACCCTGTCAGAGCATTAAAAATAGAGGTCTTTCCCGTATTAGGATTCCCAATAAGAGCCACTCGTATGCTGTCTTTTGTCATATTTTTTCAATTTCAATTAATGAAGCCATTTCTTTACGGATAGAAAGATAGGAGTTATTCATGTTTACGTAGATAGGATTTCCAAACAACGATTTCTCAATAACCATAACTTCACTTCCAACAAAGCACCCCAATTCAATCAATTTTAATGGAACATTCTCAATATCAATATGTTTAATAACACCTCGTTCCCCTTTTTTTAGGTCTGAAATTGTCGTTCTATGTGCTGTGGAAATATTTTCCATAACTTATCTTTTATTTAGACTTATTTTTTGAGGCAAATATAGTAATAAATATATACATACAAAAAAAGGTTGCCTGAATGTTTCAGACAACCTCATATTAGATTATTTTTAAGTGTTAGAATTTCAACTCCTTTTTCACTGATTCGTACAAATCTGTTCCAGAAGCTACGATTACCCCTGAACCAGCACTCGAATCAAGTACATAGTGGATACCTTGTGCTTTAGCAACTTTTTCAATAGCAGCTTTCACTTTTTTCAAAATTGGCTCTACTAATTCTTGTTGTTTTTTCAATAACGTTTGTCTTGCGTTTTGCTCAGCTTGACGAATATTGTTTTCCATCGTTTGGATTTCTTCTCCTTTTTTCTCAAACTCAGCTTGTCTTGCTTTTAACTGAGCTTCAGATAGAGAAGCTGCCTCATTTTGGTAGGTCTGAGCTTTGGTTTGAAGTTCTTTGATAGACGCTTGAATATCAGCGGTATAATTTTGCTCCAATTTTTTCAATTGAGCCTCTGCTGCTTTTCTCTCAGGCATTTCTTCAAGAAGTTTTTGTACGTCAATGTGTGCTACTTTCACTTGCGCAGTTGCCATTGATGTTGCTCCAAAAATAAGAGCTAACACTACCATAATTGTTCTAATGTTTCTCATCATCCTTAATAATTGTTAAATTAATAATTAGTCTTGTTTATTTTAAATCGTTTTTATTATTTATTTCGTTACTTGCTGTTTCCTTCTGGCTTCTCGTTCCTCTTGTTGCTTTTTGATTCGCTCCTCCCGTTCTTGCTGTTGTTGCTTCACCTTGGCTTCTCGTTCACGATCTCGCTGTGCTTTTTCTTCTGCCTTACGTTTTCGTTCTTGTTCGTACACCTTTTGCCGTTCAGCCTGTAGCTTTGCACGTTCTTTTTCTATTTCACGTTGGCGTTTGGTTCGTTCATCGACAAACTCAAAATCGTAACTTTCTTTTAATAACTCGGTAAAATCCCGATTCCTATCCTCTGCATTATCTTTACGTTTTAAGACCAGTAACACTACGTTACTCAAATTGTGTTGATTGGCAGAGTAGAGCATCGACACTTCACTTTTTTCAAAAACCATGTCGTAATTTCTGAGCTTCCCTATCTCTTGAACTATATTAAACACCTGATCTTGAATTGGTTTAGCTAACATAAACTTTTGAGTAAAGTACTCTCCTTCCTTTCCAAACTTCTGTTCCTTGTAGGCATTTAACTGATATTCTAATAAGGCGATTTCTTGCTCTTTATCCTTAATGAGTTCAGGCGTCAACAAGGATTTTTCAGCGTCAAGTTTCTGTTTCTCTTTCTGAATATCGGCTTCCCGCTTTTCAATTTCAACCTGCCACTGAGCTACTTGAAGTGCAAATTGCTCACTTGCTACTTGATATTCTTCCAAGTTGGACAGGACATAATCCATATCGACATACCCTATACGTGAACTTTTTTGTGCATAAAGCATCGTTGTTGCGATGAGCAAACCTAAACTGATTATATTTTTTACAATTTTATTCATCACTTACAAAACAGGAATGTGATAATCAAGCTAATAGTTTTGGATTTACATTTATTACGCATAACCTTTTCTACTACAGAAAATATCATGCCAAATTAGAATTGCTGTCCAAAAATAAAATGCGTTTGCCATCCCCCCACGGTATTTGAGCCTAATGGTTTGTCAAATCCATATCCAAAATCAATCCCCAACATACCGAACATCGGCATAAACAAACGCAATCCTAATCCTGCCGAACGCTTCAACTGGAATGGGTTAAAATTAGAAAAACCTGTGTAGGTATTTCCTCCCTCAGCGAATGCCAATCCATAAATAGAAGCCATCGGTTTTAACGTGATTGGATAACGTAACTCCAAAGAGAATTTATTGTATATGTTATCTCCTCCATCGGACGAAAGCGAATAATTAGTATATCCACGCATTTGGATATTTTCACGTCCGTCCATGTTGTAATACCCTAAACCATCTCCTCCCATAAAGAATCTTTCAAAAGGAACAATTCCTCTATCTTTGTTATACGCTCCTAAGTATCCGAATTCTGTACCTAATTTCACCACGAACTTATCAACAATATTGGTATACCACGTTCCTGAGGCTTTCAATTTGTAGTACTCCAACCAACGAAAACGCTCTTGGTCGATAGCTGCAACGGCTGCCATATCACCATTTGCGAACGCATTAACTCTTTGAGATGCCAAGGCTGCATAATCAACTCCATTGAAGATTGAATAAGGAGGTGTTATTTTGGCACTCACTGAGAAATTGCTTCCCGTCATTGGGTAGATTGGATTAGGGCCACTTGAGTTTCTTGAAAGGGAGATAGTGTACGAAAACGCATTCGAGTTTCCTTCTTGGAAAGAGAACAATCCTAATGAGTAATTCTTCAAATCATAGTTGTTGAAACTGAACAAATGTGAAATTTGAAAATAATCATCTGGCACTCGCAAACGCTTTGCTATTCCTAAGTTAATTCCCGTAATATAAACTCGTCTACTCTTATCCACATCGTAGGTTCGATAGTCGTATCCAAACTGCTCAGTTCTGTTAAATGACAGTGAAAACTGCACAGGTTGTTTACCTCCTAACCACGGCTCCATAAAGGAAAATCCATAAGTTCTGTAAAATCTACTTGCTTGTAAATTAATTGATAGAGATTGCCCATCTCCCATAGGAAGAGGCATTTTTTGCATATAGGCATCTTTATCAAATAATTTTCTTACGGAAAAGTTATTGAATGAAAGAATCAAAGTTCCGATGAATGAACCTCCTCCATATCCTCCTTGCAACTGCACCTGGCTTCCGCCTGATTCTGTTAGGTCATACTCTAAATCAACAGTCCCTTGAATTTCATCGGGATTTTTGATGTTTGGCGAAATATTTTGAGCATCAAAGATACCCAATTGACCTAATTCTCTTACAGTTCGGATAACAGCATCTTTGTTATATAAGTAGCCCGGACGCGTACGAAGTTCTCGATAAACTACGTGATCGTTGGTTCTTAAGTTACCTTTGATGGTTACCTTGTCAAAATAAGCGGGTTTACCCTCTTTAATTCTTAGCTCAAAATCAATGGTGTCATTTACTACAGAAGTTTCGACTGGAAAAACATCAGCAAACAGATAACCGCTGTTTTGATATAAATTGTAAATATCATCAGAATCAGGTTTTGAATTATCTCTAACCCGTTTTTTTAGCACCACTCCATTATAAACATCTCCTTTTTTTACACCTAAAACCTGATGTAAAGCGTGATCACTATAAATTGAGTTTCCGAGAAAACGAATATCTCCAAAATAATATCTACGACCTTCTTCCAATGCAATATTTACTTGAAGTTTTCCATCAGCATCGTATCCGACGGTATCCTTGGTGATTCGTGCATCACGATATCCGTTTTCTTTATAGAAATCAATAAGCGACACCAAATCTTGATCGTATTCCTTAGCTACGTATTTAGAGCGTTTCCAAAAGCGTCCAAATAAGCGTTGTTTTGTTTTTTTCATTTTTCTTCGGAGAGTTGCATCCGAGAATTTTTCATTTCCTTCAAAATTAACGTTTGCTATTTTCACCTTGTTCCCTCTGTCAACATGGATGAGCATATTCACTCCGTTAGCATCAGTGGTATCAACCTTGGTATCAATAGTCACCTTAGTATCAAAATATCCCTCCTTTCTATACTTGGTAATAATGTAGTTTTTAGTATCAGCAATTAAACTTTCGGTCACTTTAACTCCTGGTTTGATTTTAGCATCTTCCAACAAAGTTTCGCCTTTTTTGGTTCGTACTCCCGTAACCTTAGCTGTAACTAAAGATGGTATTTCCTTGATTACCAACTCTAAAAAAGCCTTATCACCTTCCACACGTTGGATATAGATATCAATATCACTAAATAATTTATATCCCCATAATTTATGGATAATTGCACTGAATTTCTCGCTAGGGATAACTATTTCCTCCCCTACTTTCAACCCCGAGGACACTAAAATAGTCTGAGGATTATACCGCTGTGAACCAATCACTTCGACACCTCCGATAATATATTTTTTCCCTTCTTTCAACGTCAAACGCTCTTCTTCTTGTGCGTTTACTAACCCAACGATAGCTGACAGTGCTATGAATATATATTTTTTTAACGACATATTAAAGTTGTTCACTTGTTTTTCCAAATCTTCTCTCTCTCTGTTGATAATTTAAAACGGCCTCGTTCAGATGTTTTTTTGAAAAATCTGGCCAAAGGACATCGGTAAAATACAGTTCTGCATACGCAATTTGCCATAGCAAAAAGTTACTTATACGACATTCTCCACTGGTTCTTATAAGTAAATCTACATCAGGCAAATCATGTGTGTAGAGATATTTCTGAATTGTTTTCTCATCAATATTTTCAACCAAAATGGCACCTTTTTTCACATCGCTTGCTATGTTTTTTATGGCAGTCTGCAACTCCTCGCGCGAACCATAGCCTAAAGCTAAAGTGAGTGTCAAACCTGTGTTATGTTCCAACTTAGCAATAGTGGTTAATAATTCTTCTTTGACTTTGGTAGGAAAACGGTCTAAATTCCCAATGGCGTTCAGACGGACATTATTTTTATTCAATTTTTCAAATTCTTTTTTCAAAAACTTGACTAACAACTCCATCAAACCATTGATCTCTTCTTTCGGACGATTCCAATTTTCAGTTGAAAATGCATATAGCGTCAGAAATTCTATTCGATGTTCAACACAATATTCCACTGAATCACGAACGGCATCGACCGCATTTTGATGACCAAAAATACGCATCATACCTTTCTTTTTCGCCCAACGCCCATTACCATCCATAATAATGGCTAAGTGTTTTGGATAATTTATGATTTGCTTATTTTCCATTTTGTTATTCTCTGCAATAGCAAGGTTTTCTACCGAATGTGTACGTTAGTGTAAACCCAGAAAAAGTATACCAGTCGTTGCTTGTTTTATTTCCAAATGACAAATTACCTCCTGATGGAAGACTTCCATCCAAATTATTGGTAAACGTAAAGCGAGTACCAATTTCAGCGGCTAAAATCCATCGAATTGCTATTTTCATTTTAAAGCCCATTACCACAGGAATCGCCCAAGCACGATGCCTATTAGGCATTTTTTGTGCTTCTAACGGACGTGTGGTTAGATTCTGAAAATATAATTCGTCTACATCAACATAAGATGCACCTGTAAAAAAATAAGGAGTCATTGGCATCTCCAACAAATTATCCATATTGAATTTGAAGAAGTTATATTCCAATCCTAACATAGTCTCCGTCAAATTATTGGAAAAAGCAAACTGTCTTTTAACCTTCGCAGCAATATCAGACTGTATATCATTGGCTCTCAAATTTGTTTTGGTTACTTGAAAACGCAACGATACTCGGTCATGAAAATTCCATTTATATATACCTCCATAAGCCAACTTATTGGGAAACACATAGTAAGTCCTACCTACATCGCTAATAGGGTTACTGCCTCCTAAAAAAACACCTATTTCGTGTCCCTGAGCATTCATTAACTGAATCCCTAAGAAAGCTAACAAACTACATAGATACTTATACATACATTAATGACAAAGTGCAAATATATGAGTTTTATAGAAAATCTACCCTTTTTTTTCGATATAATTTTTATTTAACTATTTCACTTTTGATAATATATAAAAAAACAACGCGTCAATAATCATTTAAAGTTTTGATTTTCATACATATAGAATTACATTGTAATTTAGAACGTTTATTTTTAGTTTTATTACATATTAACATTTTTTGAATCTAAGATTTTTGGCATTTTCACAAGTATCTATTACATGAAACAAAAAAACTTTACTCCCACAATTCGTAAAGAAATCACGCGAATAAAATGCTAAAAATTTTAAAAAAGAGATGTCGATATGTTTTTATATTGTATTTTAGCCCCAAAATTAATTTAGTTACCAAAAATGATTTTAGCACCTTCAATTTTAGCAGCCGATTTTGGCAATTTACAACGAGATGTTGAAATGGTCAATCAAAGTTTAGCGGATTGGTTCCATATCGACATTATGGACGGCGTTTTTGTTCCAAATATTTCTTACGGAATGCCTGTACTTGAAGCTATTAATAAACACGCTACCAAACCTTTAGACGTGCATTTGATGATTGTTGATCCTGACAGATACATCTCAACATTTAAGAAGTTAGGAAGTCATATTTTAACAGTTCATTACGAAGCATGTACACATTTACACCGCAGTGTCCAAGCTATTAAGAATGAAGGAATGAAAGCGGGAGTGGCGTTGAATCCACACACACCTGTCAATGTTCTGGAAGACATTATCCAAGAAGTTGATTTAGTACTAATTATGAGTGTAAACCCCGGATTTGGCGGACAATCATTCATTGAAAACACCTATAAGAAGATTTATCAATTAAAAGAACTCATACTCAGAAACAAATCAAAAGCGCTGATTGAAGTGGACGGTGGCGTAACCAACAAAAATGCTCGTCAATTAATGGACGCTGGTGCAGATGCTTTAGTAGCAGGTAGTTTTGTTTTTAACTCATCGAATCCAATGCAAACGATTGAGGGAATGAAAAAACTTTAGGCTCATTTTGGCACGAATTTAGATGGCGTATAAAAAAAGAATCATCATGAGAAAGATTTTTTATGCCACTATAATCCTTCTTCCTTTTGTGGTAAAAGGACAGGAAATCGGTTCAGCTGGTCGCTGGTTACAGAATGAAAACCGAAGAAGTGAAGCTACTGATAGATACATACCCTCAAACCTGAGTTATCGATGGGAAATGACATACGATTTAGGGTATGCGGAAGTTTTTATACGCATCCCAGAATCGGGGCGTTTCACTCTGCAGTTGGGTGAACAAGAAATCACTAACAGTAATGGTATGTTCCGTTTTTTTGATGTACCTGCTGTTAATCAAGAACTTAGCATATACTACGGCAGACGGTTGGTATATCGTGTAACCATCACTCCTCGCGACAATACGCGCATGGTCTTAGACTTTTTCTCTCGTCGAGGTTTATTCCTTTTGGAAGAAGTTAACTTAAACAATGTAAGGGAAATACATTATGGCAGACGATGGAACGATGTTTGGAATCATTCTTACGGAAGACGAAATAACACCTTGGATTTCAACTACTTTTTAAGAATGTTTGAACAACAAATGTTTGATAAAGATAAATTAAAATTCTTCCGTATGGAAAACGGAAATTCGTCATTTACAACAGCTCAAGTTGGAGAATTGATGAAGAGATTAAGTTTTGATGACAATCGGCTAATTTTGGCCAAAGAGGCATATGATTATGTAATTGACAGAGAACTTTACTACCAATTGTATGATATGTTTCAATTCCGAAGAACGGCTAATGAATTTTCTGACTTTTTAACGAATATACGTTCTTTAAGGAGATAATAACAAAGAATGGAAGAAACCAATATAGGCTAACCTAAATTTAGGTCAGTCTATATTGGTTTTAACAAAAACAGCAACAAATTTCGTACTACTTATTTCTGTATTTCCATGTAATACCATTTACTTCTTTCTTATTCGGAATTAACATACTGAGAATAAACGCTACAATGATAGACGATACCATTCCTATAAGCCCATAAAGAAGAAACGAAAGACTGGTGTATGATTTGACTCCGTAGAGAATCAAAACTCCAGAGATGAGTCCAATGAGAGCTACGGTACCATTAACTCTTGGAAAGAAAATTCCTAAAATAAACAACGCTCCCAAACCACTGGTCAACAACCCTAAAAAGGTATTGAACTGATCCCACAACGAAGCAATATTCCAAGTAGCTAACACAATTGCCATTGCTGTCCCTAACAAACCAATAACGACTCCTGACCAACGAGCTACATTCATCTGCCCTTTAAATGAAGTATTTTTAAAAATTGTTTTGTAAAAATCAGACGTAATGACAGCTGAAACCGAATTTATATTGGAAGAAAGCGTACTCATCGCTGCTGCAAAAATCGAAGCTATTAACAATCCCGACATTCCAACAGGCATCTGAGAAACAATAAACTGAGGAAAAATAGAGTCAATATTTGGGTCAGTAATCGACATCTGCTCCGGGTTCGATTTGTAGAATGCAAACAAACCTGTTCCAAGCAAGAAAAACAATATACTCACGGGAACACTCACAATTCCATTAAGCCATATGCTTTTTGCCGTCGCCTTTTCATTAACAGTAGACATGTAACGCTGTACCACCGATTGGTCACTGGTATAAGATATTAAAGTGTTTGCAAGGCCTCCGAAAACAACTACCCAAAATACAGGCTGTGAGAAATCAAATCGAAAATCAAACGTGTCTAATTTATTGAAAGTAACAGTTGTATTCCAAAATTCACCAAACCCACCATCAATACCTACTACCATCACAATAAAAGCAACTATAGCTCCTCCTACCAATATAAACCCTTGGATCACATCGCCCCAAACCACAGCCTCCATACCGCCACTGGTGGAATAGATAATTGTTACAATACTCATCATCAAAATAGCATAATAAATATTGAACCCTGTTACTGCATTAAGAGCTAAAGATGGTAAAAACAATACAATAGCAATACGACTGATCATGAAAAAACTAAACAGTGCTGAAGCCACCCAGCGAACTGGTCGATTGAAACGTTTTTCCAAATATTCATAAGCTGTATCCAATTTAAATCTCAAAAAGAAAGGTAAAAAAAAGCGAATAATGAAAGGTACTGCCAAAATAATGGTCATATTAAACATTAACATACGCCAGTCAGTAGCATAGGTTTTCGCAGGAATCGAGATGAAAGTAATGGCACTGAGCATCGTAGCGAAAATACTAATCCCAGCAGCCCACCACGGAATGCGTCCTCCACCTTTGAAGTAATCATCCGTATTTTTATTATTTTTCATGAAGAAAAATCCTAACATTAACATGCCGATCAAATACAATGCTAAAACGGCGTAGTTTAACCAGCCAAACTCACTATCCTTGGAGAACGATAGTTTGGTAATATAAGGTGAACGAATTCCTGGTTTCTGCTCTCCTCCCGCAACATAAAGTTCCTGTTTTTGAGCATCATAAAAAACAGAAGCTACAGCAACCGCTTTATCTGTACTACCTAAATTAAACCACTCATCGGTAATGGTGTTATAGACCAAAACGTCAGTTTCAAAACCCTTGTGGGCTTTCCAAAGTTGATTACGAAGTTCTATATTTTCATCATAAATAGCTTGTTCCACTTGATTAAAAATAACTCCTGTGTCACCTCCAAAAAGTAAAATACTCGACGCTCCAATTTTTGAAGCATTCGCAACGGCCAATGGTAAAACTTCTTTATTTTTTTGAATATCTTTAATTGGAAACCACTTGTTTAAAGAAGGTTTAAAAGTATATGCCTGATGGTAAAATTCTGTAAGATTTCTCCCATTTTGATTTCTTCCTCCAAAAGCAAATAAAGCGATTTCTGTACCATTCTGTTGTGCTACCATAGCTGCTCCTGATACTTTTTGAGGATAAGCAGGTAAAGTTTCCCATGTTGCGTCTGTTTTTTGTAAATCTAATCTCAAGAATTGGTTTAACGAACCGTTATCAGCAGTTTGCCCTCCTAAAAGATAAACACTATTTCCAACAACCTCAGCTACAGCACTTTTTACAGGGATTGGCAAATCGGCATAATGTTTTAGGATTATTTTCCCGTTGTTATATGAAATAGAAAAAACTTTGGACGACAATCCTTCGGAAGTTTGTCCTCCAAGACAAAGCAAACCATCTGAAATAGTGACATATGCTCCTTCTGCAATGGCTTCGGGGAGGTCTTCGGCTTGATAAATAGAGGTTAAATTACCATCTGATTCAACCTGAAATACAAAAACTGTTTTTGAAAATTGCTTTTTCCCTCCTTGCCAAGGTTTTTCAGTAGGAAAGTGAGACCCTCCAGCTAAAATGAAGTATGAGGCATGTTTACCAAAATAGGTTCCTGCTAAGCCTTCATGAAGTTGTGGTAGTTTTTCTAAACTTTGTGTATCAAAAATAGTAGTTTGATGAAATTGTGTGGCTGTTTTCTTATTTTCTTGCGAAAAAATGGCACTACTGCAATGCAAAAAGAGTAGCACTAAGCATAATTGAAACTTGTTTATCATAAAAAATCATTTTGGAAACGAACAAAAATACACTATTTTCCAACAAAAACAAAGGTTTTAGAAATAAAAAGGCTGCCTAATTTCTCAGACAGCCAATTATTGAATTATAATTACATCACTTAAAAATTAGGAGTTCCTGTATCCCACCACAAACGTGTACCAGGAGAGTCTTTTCCTTTCAAGAACTGAACTGCTTTGGCCACTTCTTCTTTATTAGTTCCTGTGCGTTCATTTTCAGGAAAACGCAAACGACGAATCATAACGTTAGAGTCAATTTCACCACCACTATTATTCACCTCAATAGGGAAAAGTTTTGGATAACCCGTTCTACGGAATTCAGCCCAAGCTTCTGCTCCGTCAGGGAACATAGCAATCCATTTTTGAGTGATAATTTTCTCCAATTTTTCTTCGTTGGAAGCACTCTCATCCCATTTTACAGTTACAGTTGAAACAGCAGGTTTATCATACAATTTTTCTTTAGGATCTGTATAATCCGCTGGTTTGTTTGTATCGTTTTCAATATAAGCATTTGCTCCAGAAACGCCCCATTGTTCAATGGAAAGTTCAATACCTTTCTTATAAAGATTTTCAGCCGTATCTCCCATGTTCCAACCTCTTAGAACTCCTTCTGCACGTAAAAAATACACTTCCGCAGCGGTCATTAAGGTAATAGGAGTGATGTTTCTTTTTGACATATCGAAACGAGCTCCCAAAGTGGAATAACCTGAACGTAAATCTTTAGCTTTCATATTGATACCTTGACGAATACCTTTATATTTTCCATTCACGTTTTGGTCTTTATCAGTAGCTTTTGAAAAATATTCGGACAAACGAGGGTCTTTCAATCCTGTTAAAATAGATTCCATATCAGCACTCATACGTGAATCTCCATAGGCATTAGCAACAACGATAAGTGGATGTCCTATGTCTGTTGTAGGAACCAAGACATTATCTGCATTCGTTGTAAAAACTCCATACGCATTGTTAATTGCTTTTTCAGCCTCTTTTTGTGCTAATGAAGGATTAACTTTTGACACCCTCATTGCAAGACGCAAACGCAAAGAGTTCGCCCATTTGAGCCATTTTGTGTGTACACCTCCGTAAATCAAATCCGAATCACCCAAACTATTCACATCTTTATTTGGTCCTGCTAAGTGAGCTTCCAAATAAGAAACGGCTTCATCCAATTCAGTGAAAAATTGGTTGTAGATTGCCTCTTGTGAATCATAAGGAGTCGTGGTTCCTCCCAAACCATATTTTGAATATGGAATCGGCCCGTAAAGGTCTGTTGACTTATGCATACCTGCCACTTTGAGAATCAATGAGATGGCATATACGTTCAACGACTCTTTCTTATCCAAGGTCTCAGCCTTCACATTGAACCAAGGCTTCATGATGTTATTATTATACATACCAAAAGCAAACTGATTCCATCCCTCCATCATATGGTAGTTGATATTATTCTTATCATTGTTAAAGGGTGTAGGAGGTGTTAAATAACCACTGAACATATCAGCATTTAAGTTTTGTGCTATTTGGAATTCCCAGTTTCCTTTACTGTTATTATAGTAAATAGACTGTTCCATTTGGGGGAAGAAAGCCTTTAAGTGTATCCAATCTATCTTTTTTATTTCTTCCGTCAAAGCATACTCATCTCTGTTGTACTCTTCAAACTTATCTGTACAACCTCCTAATGTAGTTGCTAAAGCTACAAATACCAATGATTTTACGGATATTATATATTTTTTCATAGTGTTTCTAATTAAAAGTTAATATTCATGCTAAATCCTATACTTCGTGAAGCAGGCATACTGAATAAGTCTGCATTAGACAATCCGTTACTACTTGTTGATAGTGTAATTTCAGGGTCGTAAGGAGCTTCGTTGTAGAAGAAACCTAAATTACGTCCTATAAGAGACAATCTAACACTTTCTACGTATTTGATACGTTCTACAAGTGATTTTGGAAGAGTGTAAGACAGTGAAAGCTCTCTTAAACGAACATTAGTTGCTGAATAAACTGAAGTTTCTCCCGCAGGTGCTACTTTGTAGTAAGTTTGAGCGTCTATTTTTTGATTGAAAGCTGTTTGTGTTACTACGTCTGGGCTTCCTGTTACTTTTGTTGTAGTTACAAGTGTTCCTGTTAAAGGAATACCTCCGTTATCACGAGCTTCTGCTGAACGTTGGCTACGTCCGAAACGGTCAAGGATGTTTTGTGTTGATGAAATGACATTTCCTCCAAAACGTCCATCAATTAACAATCCTAATGAAAAGTTTTTATATGAAAACTCATTTTTAAATCCTATCAAGAATTTTGGATTAACGTTTCCGATATACTCAAAATCATCGCTTTGTTGCAATTGAATTCCTTTATCTACACCATTTTCGATAGTCTGCGTAAGAAGAATATTTCCTTGATTGTCTCGTTTAAGACGTTTTTCGTACATACGTCCCCATTCCTCTCCTTCTTTAAGACGGAATCTATAACCAACAGACGATATTTCAAATCCTTTATCCAAATATTGAGATGGCAATGAAAGTACAGTATTTTTGTTGGTTGAATAGTTTAAATACCCATTCCATTGGAAATCATTTGTTTTGATTGGAGTGAAACCTAAAGTAAGTTCAAATCCTTTATTTTCAACTTCTCCAGCATTGATGTAGTATTGTGAATACCCCGAACCAGAGGTGTTATCTACCTTAAAGTACTGATTTTCAGTAACTGTTTTATATACAGCGGCATCAAAAGTAAAGCGTCCACCCAAAAATCTTAGATTGACCCCTGCCTCAAGAGAATTAGAGCGTTCTGGTTTTAAATCATCGAAAGGTTTCACGGTATTAGCTTCGATAACCCCTCCTTTTTGCAATTTGTCATAAGGCTCTGTTAATCCCCATGGCATATCGTTACCTACTTGTGTCCAAGAGAAACGAAGTTTACCGAAATCAAGCCACTCTGGTTTTGCTTCATTTTGGTCCAACATTTCTGTAAAAACGAAAGATGTACCTACTGATGGATAGAAATAGCTTCTATTGTTGGCAGGTAAAGTAGAAGACCAGTCATTACGTCCTGTCACATCTAAATAAAGCATTTCATTATAACCTAATGACACGGTTCCGAATACAGATTGCAATTGTCTATGTGTTCTCTTATTATCGGAACCTCCTTCTATTCCAATGTAGTTTCTCAAGTCAAAAAGATTTGCTATTGCCAAGTTGTGAATTTGGATTTCATTAGTAGTCTCTTTTGTATCAGAAATACTTGTCCCTAATGTGGCACTTATTGAGAATTTTTCATATGATTTGTTTGCAGTCAAAAGAGCGTCCGCGTACATCAAAGCATAATTTTGGGTTTTATGATCATAACGACCTCCTTTTCCTGTTAGGGTAGTCATTCCTGCATGTACTTTTCGTTCTCCTAAAGTAGCTGTTTTATCATAACTTCCTCGCAATTGAAGATTTAACCAACTTGTAAAATTAAATTTAGTATTTAATTTTACAATCGCTTTCTCTACGTTGTATGAATAATTATGACGATTGATTAACCAGTATGGGTTTTTATAAACATCGATTTGGTTTGCCCAGTTCATGGTCATTAAGCCATTCCGTGAAGGATCAGGCACTTCATAAACATCTCTGTATGAATTAAATGCTGTTGTTCCTGCAGGGAAAAGATATAATCCTAAGATAGGGTTAAAATACTGTCCTGGAGCAGCAGGTGCATTTCCTGTATCTTGATGCGTAAGTGCAACACTTCCGTCTACTTCAATAAAATCATCAAAAAGAGAAGTTGTAGAACGCAAACTCAAATTATGTTTATCGAACGTATTATTAGGCATAATACCTGTTGCGGTAGTATTTTGATAGGAAAGAAAATTTTTAGTCACTTTATTCCCTCCGCTAACAGAAACCCCATTTTGTGACATGAATCCTGTGTTGAAGAAATTTTTCACAAAATCATTGCTCAAATCTTGATTGGTACGTGGCGCTCCCCAAGCATCCATTGATGATTGACTCACACCATCAACTCCCATTGTATAACGATCTTGGAATTTATAAGTCAAATAAGGAACGTCTGCTTGAACAGAAGAAGTAACTGACACTGCTATCTTTTCAGAATTACCTCTTTTAGTGGTAATCAAAATTACACCGTTAGCTGCTTGACTACCGTACAAGGCCGCAGCTGTAGCACCTTTTAAAACGTTGATACTCTCAATATCTTCTGGGTTAATACCTGCCATACCGTCTCCGGTATCAATACCTCCGCCGTAGCCATCACCAATAGCAGAACCTGAAAAAGCTCCACTGCTAATAGGCGTTCCATCCACTACGTAAAGAGGTTGGTTGTTCCCTTGAATAGAACGATTACCACGCAACACTATTTTTACAGAGCTACCTACTCCTGAACCTGAACCTGAAACAGACATACCTGCCGTTTTTCCTGCCAAAGTGTTCAAAACGTTGCTCGAAGGGACATCCGTCAATTCCTTACCTGAAACAGTTTGTGTAGCATACGACAAACTTTTTTCTTGTCGCTTGATACCCAAGGCCGTAACCACCACTTCTTCCAATTGCTCTGCCTCTTCTTTTAGTAAAACGTTGATTATCAAATCTTTACCCCCCCTGTCACAATCTTCTCTTGAGAGGTAAAACCTAAGGAACTAAAAACCAAAACATCACCCGAATTGACTTTGATTTCATAGTTTCCATCGAAGTCTGTGGAAACTCCACGAGAAGTATTTTTGACTGAAACACTCACTCCCGCTAACGGAATTTTATTTTCATCAGTAACGACTCCTTTTACTGATACAGTTTGTGCTAATAACGAACTGGAACACCAGCCTAACACAAAGATAAACAATGTTAAAATTTTTACTTTCATAAAATCACTCTGTTTGTTAATAATAGCACAAAATTACATCTTTTTTTGAGAATATAAAAATTTTCATGCTATTTTTTTAATATATCATTAACAAAACAGGCTTAAAAAAACACATCATTAAATTTTAACATGCTATAACACAATAGTATAGAAGCCTCTAAATTCGAAAACAAAAAGAAATAAAAAAACGAAAAGTTAAACAAAAAAAATACTTAACGAAATAAAATAATAAAATTCCAAATAAACTGAATGTAAAACAGGAATTAAAGAGAAGAGTCTTGAAAAAAAAGAATTAAAATATTGAATATCAAAACTATAACCAAGGTTCAATAAGTAAAATAATAGGATATGCCAATATTGCTGTAAAAATCCCGTTGAAAATCATACCCAAACTGGCATACGTAGCGTGTTTTTCACTAACATCAAAAGCTGCCATAACTCCCAGTCCATGGGAAGCCGTCCCTAAGGCTATGCCTCGCCCCATTGGACTTTTAACACCAAACCACTGCAAAATTTTAAATCCAAAAAGACTGCCTAAAATCCCTGTAATGATTACAGAAGCTACGGTCAAAGCTGGAATTCCTCCGAGCGTATGTGATACCTCTATGGCAATAGGAGTCGTTACTGATTTTGGAGCTAACGATAAAATAACCTCTTTATCAGCTCCTAAAATTTTAGCAAAAAAACAAACAGAAAGCAAACCCAACACACTGCCTACCAATTGAGAAATCAGTAATGGCACTAATTGCTTTTTGATTTTTGAAGTTTGTAAGTACAAAGGAACGCCCAAAGCTACAATTGAAGGTTTTAACCAAAATTCGATAAAACCGCCCGACGCTGAATAAGTTTCATACGAAATATTAAAGACTAACAAATAACCTATCAACACCGAAACCGTAATGACTACTGGACTCAACAGTGGACTTCTATATTTCCTTTGTAACATTTGCCCACCGTAATAGATAGCAAAAGTGAGGGCTAACAACCATAATGGATTTTCTAAGAAGTTTTTCATTGTTGCTTAATTTTTTTTCTCAAAAATTGATATACATGTCCTGTGCCGACAATAACAATCAATGTACTAACAACAACTGCAATAGTGATTGGCCAAAAACTATTGCGGATAAGATCGAAATAAACCAAAATAGCGACACTGGGAGGTACAAAAAACAATCCTAAGTTTGCTAATAAAAGGTCTGAAATAGCTTTAACCCAATGAATTTTTACCCATCCCAAATGCAAGAAAAGCGTGAGCAGAAGCATTCCGATAATGCTCGAAGGAAAGGGAATGTCGGTCAAATAGACTACCAACTCACCCAACGCCAAACAGCCAAAAATAATTGCACAATAACGAATTAACATTGTTTATAAAGTTATGTGATTAAATTTAAAAAATAATTTATGTGGTCATAATAAAGGGAACAAAACCCAAGCTACAAGTAAGGATTAAATCTATACTTGAAACTTGGATTTTGATACTCATTACTTAATTATTTAAAACTACAACCTATTTCTTGAATCCTCTTGCCTTTAACATAGGCTCAATAGAAGGTTGTTTTCCTCTAAAATCTAAATACATTTTTTCGTAGTCTAAGGTATTCCCTCGAGAAAGAATCATATCTCTAAAACGTTGCCCGTTAGAACGGGTTAAGCCTCCATTTTCGAGAAACCACATGTACGCATCATGGTGTAACATCTCTGTCCATTGATATGAATAGTAACCAGCTCCATATCCTCCACCAAAAATATGAGCAAAATAAGATGAACGATAGCGAGGAGGTACTTCATTGAGAAACAAACCTGTTTTTTTCAATGCTTCTATTTCAAAAGCAGTTACATCTTCAATATGAGTATCCGCTGAAATGGTATGCCATTGCAAATCTAAATTAGCGGCTGCCAACACTTCAGTAAAAGAATATCCTTGATTGAAAGTACTGGCTTTCATTATCTTATCAACTAATGCTTGTGGAATTGGCTGTTTAGTTTCATAATGAACTGCATAGTTACTTAAAATTTCAGGATGCAAAGCCCAGTTCTCATGGAATTGCGAAGGTAGCTCTACAAAATCACGAGCTACAGCAGTTCCTGAAAGCGATGCATATTGCTGATTAGCAAAAAATCCGTGGAGAGCATGTCCAAATTCATGGTACAGAGTCGTCAATTCATCGAAAGTAAGCAATGCAGGAAGTCCGTCAGCAGGTTTCGGATAGTTACAAACATTGTAAATCACAGGTTTTTTACCCAATAATTTCGACTGTTCTACAAAGTTGCCCATCCATGCACCGCCTCGTTTGCTCTCTCGTGCAAAGAAATCACCATAGAACAATCCCAATTTGGAGCCATCTTCCTCAAATAGCTCATAAACAAGTACATCTGGATGATATACGGGGATGTCCTTACGCTCTTTGAATTTAATCCCATACAGACGCTCAGCAGCATAGAAAACTCCTTTTTCTAATGCATTTTTTAATTCAAAATAGGGTTTTAGTTCATTTTCATCCAAATCATATTTTGCTTTACGGACTTGCTCAGCATAAAAATTCCAGTCGTAGGGTGTTAAAACAAAATCTCCGCCAGTAGCCTTAATCTGAGCTTGAATCTCTTTAGCTTCGTCTTTCACTTTACCTACCGAAGCCGGTACTAAATCTTTGAAAAACTGATATATATTTTCAGGAGTTTTGACCATGGTTTGCTGTAACGACCATTCTGCGTAGTTTTTGAACCCTAACAAATTTGCTTTTTTAGCTCGTAAAACAGCTATTTTTTTAACAATTTCATTAGTATTATGCTTTCCTCCATCGGTTCTGCTCCAAGCAGCTTCAAAGATTTGTCTACGAGTTGCTCGGTTTTTCAAATCAACAAGAGACGGCTGTTGGGTAGTGTTAAAAGTAGGTACTTTCCATTTCCCGTCGTTTGCAATGCTTTCTAAAGTTTCATTACTTAATCCATCCAAAGCATCTTTGTTGTCAAAGGTTTGAGCTGATGCTAAATTTCCTTCTAACAAAGTTTGATTGAATTCAGTTTGTAGCGAAGCCAACTCAGCATTGTATTGTTTCAAAATTTCTTTGCTTTCTTTTGACAAATTAGCCCCTGAAATTTCAAAATTTTCATAGTAATACTCAAGTAACTTCTTAGATTCAGCATCCAAATTTAGTGATTCACGTTTTCCATGCAACTCCTTAATACGCTGGAATAAATTATCATTCAGGAATATAGCATCGGAATGTGCTGCGAATTTTGCTGATAAATCTTTTTGAATAGCTTTAATGGTATCGTTGGTGTGAGCCGATGCTAATGCGGAAAACACACGTCGAGCTCTACTGAGTTCCTGACCACTTTGCTCCAAAGCGATAATGGTGTTTTCAAAAGTAGGTGCTTCGGTACTATTAGCGATTTTTTCAACACGTTCGACCTGCAATTCCATACCTTTTAACAAGGCAGGACGAAAGTGTTTATCTTTAATTTTCGAAAAGTCGGGAGCAAAATATTCTAATTTACTCTCCACCAACAAAGGATTTTCTTCCATAGGAATTGTCTGTTTTTTGGAGTCATCACAACTTACTAAGGCAAGTACCAAAGCTGTTGTCAACAGATGATTTTTTTTCATTGTGATATATTATTTTTGAGTAAGTAACACATTAAATATTAACGAAAAAACACATTTATACTTTAACCACATAAATACACAATTACGACAGAAATAGTTATTTAAAAAGGTCTAAAAAAATCGTTTCCATGCTTTTTGATTAAGCAGGAGCGTAACCATTCTTAATAATTCTACCAAAATGGCGTATTTATGTGGTAAACTAAAACGCTATCCTAAAAAAGGATATCTGTAATCCACTGGCGGAACAAATGTTTCTTTAATCAATCGCGGTGATACCCAACGCAATAGATTTTGAGCTGAACCAGCTTTATCGTTTGTTCCAGAAGCTCTTGCTCCACCAAAAGGCTGTTGCCCTACCACAGCTCCCGTTGGCTTGTCGTTAATGTAGAAGTTTCCTGCCGCATCTTCTAAAGCTTTAATTGCCTCATTTAAAGCGTATCTATCTTGTGAAAACACAGCTCCTGTTAATGCGTACTCGGATGTTTCATCTACCAATTTGAGGGTTTCTGTCCATTTTTCATCCTCATAAACATATACCGTAACCACAGGACCGAAAAGTTCAGTTTCCATAGTTGTATATTTAGGATTGGTAGTTACGATTACTGTTGGCTCAATGAAATACCCCTTCGATTTATCATAATTTCCACCTACAAACACCTCTGCATCAGAATCTTGTTTAGCTTGATCGATATATTTTGCTAATTTATTAAAAGAACTTTCGTGGATAACAGCTGTAATAAAGTTTTCCATATTTTCGGGTGAACCCATTTTGAACGAAAGTACATCTTCTTTTACAAAATTAAGGATTTCAGTAGCTTTTGATTTTGGCAGATATACACGTGAAGCAGCACTACATTTTTGTCCTTGGTATTCAAAAGCTCCACGAGTGATTGCCGTTGCCACTTGTTTTGAGATAGCTGAAGGATGAGCTACGATAAAATCTTTACCTCCTGTTTCTCCTACAATTTTCGGGTAAGTTTTGTAATTGTGAATATTCGTACCTATTTTTCTCCAGATATCTTGGAAAACACCTGTAGAACCTGTGAAGTGGATTCCCGCAAAATCAGGACTTGCCAATAAAGTTTCTGTAATCATCGCTGCATCTCCGTTGATGAAATTGATAACTCCGTCAGGAAGTCCCGCTTCTTTAAAAACTTCCATAATTACGTTAGCTGAAAATACCTGTGCATTACTCGGTTTCCATACTACTACGTTGCCCATCAGAGCGGCACTCGCTGGTAAATTTCCTGAAATTGCAGTGAAATTAAACGGAGTTACAGCATAAATAAACCCTTCCAAAGGTCTGTATTCCACACGATTCCAAATACCTTCAGAAGAAATTGGTTGGTCATTGTAGATATTTGCCATAAACTCTACATTGAAACGCAAAAAGTCAATCAATTCACAAGCCGAGTCAATTTCCGCTTGATGAATGGTTTTAGACTGAGCAATCATGGTAGCGGCATTCATCTTTGCTCTGTAAGGCCCTGCAATGAGTTCTGCCGCTTTTAAGAAAATAGCCGCACGTTCTTCCCACGGCATGGCAGCCCATTTTTTACGAGCCTCCAAAGCTGTTTTGATCGCTTTTTCAACATGTTGTTTTTCAGCTAAATGATACTTTCCTACCACATGTTGATGATCGTGAGGAGCGGTCATGTTTTTAGTGTTTCCAGTTCTTATTTCCTCCGAACCGATGTATAGTGGAACATCTGCCTGACTGTTCCAAAGCTCTTTGTATGCTTTTAAAACAGCATCACGTTCAGGCGTTCCTTTTGCATATGATTTTACAGGCTCATTTACAGCCTTTGGTACATTAAAAAATCCTTTTCCCATAAGTTACTTTTTTTGAAAATTTATTTATTATGTCTTACTTTACTTCTTTTCGATTATGTTTTAAAGATTACTCACCTAATTTTGACAAAACAAAATCCTTTTGGTAAGTAAATACAAAAAACTAATTTATTTCATCAAAGGTGTTTCCTTGACGGATATCTCCCGTATTGTATCCCTTCATAAACCATTTCACACGCTGTTCAGAGGTGCCATGTGTAAAAGAATCAGGCTCCACATGCCCACGAACACGTTTCTGAATAGCATCATCTCCTACGGCATGGGCAGCACTCATCGCCTCTTCAATATCGCCTTCCTCTAAATATTTCCGATTGTGATGAGCCCATACTCCTGCGTAAAAATCAGCTTGAAGTTCTTGAGCTACAGACAGTTTATTAGCATAAGCTTGGCTTTTCCCTTGCTGTGCTTGTCGTACTTTTTTAGACGTACCAAGCAAAGTTTGTATATGGTGCCCTACCTCATGAGCCATTACGTAGGCGATAGCAAAATCGCCTCCTTTCGCTCCAAATCGTGTACGTAACTCCTCAAAAAAACTCATATCCATATAAATCTTGTAATCCGCAGGACAGTAAAAAGGCCCTACAGAAGCCGTTGCTCTTCCACAAGCAGACTCAACAACATCGGTAAACAACACCAAAGTTGGTTTTTGATATTCACCTAAACTATTTTCTTTAAATATCTTATCCCAAACATCTTCCGTATCTGCCAAAACCGTTGCCGCAAAAGCTCCAATTTGTTTTTGTTCTGGCGTAAGTTCCACATTTGCATCTGCTTGTTGCACTTGTTGGCTTTGGTTAAATTGTTCTAACATAGGGGCTATTGTTTGTCCTGTTTCGCCTCCAAAAACCTGCAGAAGCAGAATAATGATACCTAAAATACCTCCTCCTGCGATGACCTTTTTACCTGCTCCTGAGCCTCTACGGTCTTCGACATTCCCACTTTGCCGTCTGCCTTCCCATTTCATAGATACATAAATTTTTAAAATATAGATGACAAAAATACGATTCTCATCGGTAATATTCAAATTTTTTTGAGAATAATATTCTACCTGAGTAGTTCTATTTGCTTCAACGAAAAAATATACTACCTTTGCAACAAATAACCTTAATATAGTATCATATTCTAAGTTTAAAATAACATAAAATGTCAGACGATAAGAAAGTAATTTTTTCAATGTCGAAGGTAAGCAAAACGTACGCTTCGACTAATAAACAGGTGCTTAAAGACATCTATTTAAGTTTTTTTTACGGAGCTAAAATCGGTATTTTAGGATTGAATGGTTCGGGAAAATCATCTCTTTTAAAGATTATAGCAGGTGTTGATAAAAACCATCAAGGCGAAGTAGTGTTTGCCCCAGGTTACACGGTTGGATATTTGGAACAAGAACCACAATTAGATGAAAACAAAACCGTGATTGAAGTGGTTCGCGAGGGAGCTGCCGATGTAATTGCCATTTTGGACGAGTTTAACAAAATCAATGATATGTTTGGCTTGGAAGAGGTTTACTCCGACCCTGACAAAATGCAAAAATTGATGGACAAACAAGCTGAACTACAAGATAAAATCGACGCTTGTGGTGGTTGGGAAATCGATAACAAATTAGAAGTGGCAATGGATGCCCTTCGTACGCCTGACCCTGACACTCCTATAAAAGTGCTTTCGGGAGGAGAACGTCGTCGTGTGGCGTTATGTCGTTTATTGTTACAACAACCTGATGTTCTGTTACTTGACGAGCCTACTAACCACCTTGATGCCGAATCGGTACTTTGGCTAGAACAACACCTACAACAATATGCAGGAACGGTCATCGCCGTAACGCACGACCGTTATTTCTTGGACAATGTAGCAGGTTGGATCTTGGAACTTGACCGAGGTGAAGGCATTCCGTGGAAAGGAAACTATTCATCATGGCTTGACCAAAAAGCAAAACGTTTGGCACAAGAGCAAAAAACAGAATCCAAACGCCAAAAAGTATTGGAACGTGAGTTGGAATGGGTACGACAAGGAGCTAAAGGACGACAAGCCAAGCAGAAAGCCCGTTTGCAAAATTATGACCGATTACTCAACGAGGACCAAAAGCAACTAGAAGAAAAACTCGAAATCTACATTCCGAACGGACCTCGTTTAGGCACTAATGTCATTGAAGCAAAAGGAGTTGCTAAAGCCTTCGGGGATAAACTTTTGTATGATAACCTTAATTTTGTGCTTCCACAAGCTGGGATTGTTGGAGTAATTGGTCCTAACGGAGCAGGAAAATCCACAATTTTCAGAATGATTATGGGTGAAGAAACTCCTGATTCAGGAGAATTTATAGTGGGTGATACAGTAAAAATTGCTTATGTTGACCAATCCCATAAGAATATTGACCCTGAAAAATCCATTTGGGAAAATTTTTCTGATGGACAAGACCTTATTATGATGGGCGGACGGCAAGTTAACTCCCGTGCCTACCTCAGTCGATTTAATTTCAGTGGAAGTGAGCAAAACAAAAAAGTAGCTACGCTTTCAGGTGGAGAACGCAACCGTTTGCATTTGGCAATGACCTTAAAAGAAGAAGGAAACGTACTTTTACTTGATGAGCCTACTAATGACTTAGATGTTAATACATTACGTGCTTTGGAGGAAGGTTTGGAAAACTTCGCAGGTTGTGCAGTAGTCATCTCGCACGACCGTTGGTTCTTAGATAGAATTTGTACGCATATCTTAGCTTTCGAAGGCGATTCACAGGTATATTTCTTTGAAGGAAGTTTCTCTGAATATGAGGAAAACAAACGTAAACGCCTTGGAAAAGAAGTTACCCCAACACGTATTAAGTATAAAAAATTGGTTAGGTAGTCAAGATATTCATTTTTTCAGACACTACTCCTAGAGTATGTAGAGCTAAAAAAAAACGGGCTAAAACTTTATAAATTAAATCTTTGTACGAATAGAAGCATAGTAATAACCTAACCCCCACTTGAATTATTTTATTGATTATCGGTCTGTTATCACCAAACCTTTCAAAATCATCTCAAAATAATTCAAATGGGGGTTAAACGATTCTACTATTTGTTAACTGAAGTCTATCGGATTTCCTTATTTGTTACAATCTTTTCTGCGTATCGTCAATATCGGCCGTAAGAGTTTTCAAAAAAGCTACTATATCATCCACTTGCTTATCTGTCAGCTCTTTATCTGATTGCAGTTTTGCCATTATCCTTACAGCATCTTCTAATTTTTCTACCGATCCATCGTGGAAATACGGAGCTGTTTTTTCTATGTTTCGCAATCCTGGAACTTTAAAGAAGTATTTTTCTCCTTCGTTTTTATTCAAGTCAAACAATCCCGCATCAACTTTTTTACTTTTGGTATGCTCCCAGTAATCCCCAAACAATCCGAATTTTTGGAACATTTGTCCTCCAATGGCTACCCCTGAATGACACGTAATACAACTATTATCTACAAAAGCTTGAAGCCCGTCTTTCTCTTGCTGAGTTAAAGCATGTTCGTCGCCATCCAAGAACTTATCGAATCGTGATACAGGATTTAGCGTACGCTCAAATGCCCCAATAGCATTAGCTATATTTTTAAACGTGATTGGTTGTTCTTGGTCAGGATACACTTTTTTAAACAACGTCTGGTATTCGGCTACCTTTCGCAATCTATTTTCTAAAAATTCTGCATTAGGGATATTGTGCTCCACAGGGTTTAGAATAGGCCCTTCAGCTTGTTCCTCCACATCTTTTGCCCTTCCATCCCAAAACTGCATCGCGTGTAGACTGGCGTGAAATACTGTAGGCGAGTTTCTACCTCCAAGCTCTTTGGTATCCCCTGGTGAAAATGCCAAGTTATCCACACCAAAAGTTTCTAAATTGTGGCAAGAATTACAACTGATGTTCCCTTCCTTTGATAAGCGTGTATCGAAATACAGCTTCTTACCTAAAGCGATTTTTTCTTCCGAAATTTCTGGTTTAGGAACAGAGCTAACGGATTTGAAGAACGTTTCAGCTGTTTTTAATAATTCAGATTTTGTTTCTTCAGGATGTACTTCATTGACAACCTGTTTTTTAGGAGCGTTGTTGCAACTTACAAGCACTCCCAGTGACAATAAAAAATAAATTTTACGCATACGTGTTGTTAGATTTGTTAGTTGCTACAAATTTCGTTCTTTTTTTTTGATTTTCCTATTATTTCGAATTGTTTTTCCTACTCAATGAACAAACAAAATTTTAGACCAAATCCAAAAAAAAATACGTTTTATTTTTAACTTATAACTAATTGATTATCTTTCCTAAACAAAAAATAAGGGTAATTGCTTCCGAAAATAAACAACGAGAAAATTTGCAACTTCACCAAAAGTAGTAAAACATCTTAACACTCATATTTTTTACTGAAGAAAAAGATTAAAAATCAACCATTTATACGCGAGTAAAACAACCTTATCCTCTTAAATTTAATTTTTAGACATCGTTTAAAAGCCAAAACTACTCTACCATAAATAAATCAGATGCTATACCATCGGATAGAAATTTTCCTTTTGGAGTGACCCGAAGATAATCACCTTCCAAACATAAGGTAGCCTCAGCAAAATGTCTTTGGGCTTGTTGCAATAAATAGGTATAATATTTTTTCCCAAACTCTTGCTTCACTTCAGTGATTGAAATACCAATCATTGTACGTATACGAGTGATTATCAATTCATTATATCGGTCGTTTTGCGAAAGCACCTCTTTTTCAGCAGGAAGTTCACCCTTTGCAATCGCCTGTATGTATTTAATATTGTGAGCGATGTTCCAACTGCGTTCACTTCCATTAAAACTATGTGCCGATGGCCCAATTCCCATATATTTTTTCCCAAACCAATAAGCCGTATTGTTTCTACTAAAATATCCTTCTTTGCCAAAATTTGAAAATTCGTAGTGCACAAAACCTGCCTTTATCAAAACTTCAATCATCTTTTGAAAATGGGATAACGACTGATTATCATCAACTTGGGTTATTTTCCCTATTGCGATAAATTTATGCAATGCCGTTTGTGGTTCTACTGTCAGTGCGTAGGCTGATATGTGTGGAACATTGTAAGACAAAGCCTTTTCGAGATTTTGTAGCCAACGCTCATCACTCATATTAGGAATTCCATAAATCAAATCAAGAGTAATATTATCAAAAAAATTCGGTGCTTCCGAAAGCAATCTGTGAACTTGCTCTGTAGAGTGAGCTCGGTTCATCATGCGTAAATCTTCCTCAAAAAACGACTGCACACCAACGCTCAATCGATTAATTTTAAGAGATTTAAATACACATAAACGCTGTTCGGGGGTCTTTCCATCTTTAAAAAAATCGTCGGGATTCGCTTCTATGGTAATCTCTGCATCATCACTAACACAATAATTTTCAAAAACGGTTTGTAGAATACGTTCCAACTCTTGATCGGAGAGAATACTGGGAGTTCCACCACCAAAGTAAATGGTCTGAATAACGGAATTTTCAGCTTCTTTTTTTCTAATTATCAACTCCTTACACAAAGAGTCTACCATCTCACTTCTGCGTTTCAGAGTCGTGGAAAAATGAAAATCACAGTAATGGCATGCCTGTTTGCAAAAGGGAATATGTATGTAAATGCTATGCAAAATTGCTATTTTTATCGGATGCGGTTCTCATTTTGTTTTACAAAAGCTGCCCAACTATTGTATGATTTTTGGGTAGTTACTTTACCGTTATTAAAAAAGTGACATACAGCGACAGCGAGTCCGTCAGTAGCATCAAAATATTTGGGTAATTCTTTTATTTTCAGTAGCTGTTGCAACATTTTTGCAACTTGTTCCTTAGAAGCATTTCCGTTTCCTGTGATTGCCATTTTAACTTTTTTAGGTTCATACTCGGTTATAGGTAGTTGCCGAGAAAGCCCAGCTGCCATTGCTACTCCTTGAGCTCGACCTAATTTGAGCATTGATTGGACATTTTTACCAAAGAAAGGGGCTTCAATTGCTAATTCATCAGGATGATACGTGTCGATAAGTTCTATGGTTCTGTCGAAAATTACACGAAGTTTGATATAGTGATTATCATATTTTTGAAGATGTAACTCATTGACCTGCAACAACTCCATCTGCTGATTTTCAACTTTGATAATACCAAAACCCATAATGGTTGTGCCAGGATCTATTCCTAAAATGATTTTTTCCACAAATTTCTATTGTTTATTTCACACAGACTTTAAACTGCACCTTTTATTACTTGAAGAAGAAATTATCAAAGTGCAATTGCTCAAAAGAAAAAAGAACTGGTTCAAAAAATCCCTGTAAGATTTAGAATTCTTATGTAAAGAATCATCTCCTACTTTACATTCATCACAATTGGAACTCGAAACTGTACACTAATACTAACTCCGTGTTTTGTAGCGGGTTGAATAGGATTTATAGTTGCAATCTCATCTAAGTTATCTGCTAAATCTTCATCAAGAGTAGGCAATAACTCTTTCGTTTTCGCTTTGGCTTCAGTATTTTCCAGCACAGCCTTTCCGTTGTTATCAATTTTAATATTTACAAATATAGTATCCAAAATAGGTTCGGTAACCTCTATTTTTTCGTTTTCCAATCGTTCTTGCAAAAACTTAGAAAAATGTTGTACAAAGCACTGTTTTTGTTCCTCCTTAGACGCTGATTCTGAGCATAATCCTTTAAAAATAGGATATGTATCAACCTCATTCATATCAATCTCAGCAAGTCTAAGATCGGCAATGGAATCCAACTTAGCTTGTTTTATTTTTTCTTTTTCCTCTTCTGTTAAATTAGCTCCACCACCTCCACAGGCTGTTACCAACGTAAGCGATAGATATAAAAACCAAAAGCTATATTTCATAAATAAACATTTACTGCATGATTCAGGTTTCAAAAGTAATATAAAAAATTGATACAAAAAAATAAAACAGGTTTTTTTATTTTATTTATAAAATGTATATATTTGTGGATTATTTAATGTATCGTCGATATACGAAGTAGTTCTTACAAGATTATTTTCGATTTTCGATCTACATAAACATTTAAAATACAGGTGTATACACCAAATTTTCCAACAACGGTAGGCAACGTAAGTGAATAAAAATCGTTTTATTTGTTTCCTGCAGGTTTGTTTTGCGTTATTCAATGGGCAATTGAAAACTGGGAGCAAATTAATCACTATTATTTTGAAAAATATATATTTTATGAAATACAAAAGAATATTATTGAAATTAAGTGGCGAAGCTCTGATGGGAAGCCGTCAGTATGGCATTGACCCTGCCCGTTTAAAAGAGTATGCTTCTGAAATCAAGCAAGTTGTGAAAGAAGGCGTTGAAGTTGCTATTGTGATAGGTGGCGGAAACATTTTTAGAGGTGTTGCTGGAGCAAGTAATGGAATGGACAGAGTTCAAGGAGATTATATGGGAATGCTTGCAACAGTAATCAATTCGTTGGCATTGCAGAGTGCTTTGGAAGATGAGGGTATTTATACGCGTTTGCAAACGGCTATTAAAATGGAAGCTATTGCGGAACCTTTTATCAAACGCCGTGCGGTTCGCCACTTGGAAAAAGGACGTGTCGTAATTTTTGGTGCGGGTACAGGAAATCCTTATTTCACAACCGACTCAGCAGCAGTACTTCGTGCTATTGAAATCAATGCTGATGTGATTTTGAAAGGTACTCGGGTGGACGGAATTTACACTGCCGACCCAGAGAAAGATTCAACCGCAACCAAATTTGAACGTATTACATTCGATGATGTGATGGATAAAGGTCTGAAGGTGATGGATATGACTGCTTTCACACTGAGCCAAGAAAACAATCTACCGATTATTGTTTTCGACATGAACAAAAAAGGAAATTTGATGAAGGTTGTAACTGGCGAAAATGTGGGTACCACAGTTGATGTGAAGTAACTTCTCTTTGTCAGAGCCATAAAAATCGGAATTGATAGAAAATAAAACACTTAAAAAAACAAACAATTTTTTATATTATAAATATGAACGAAGAAATTAACATTATTCTAGAAAGTACTGAAGAAGCAATGCAAAATGCCTTAGCTCATTTAGAAAAAGCTTTAGTAAATATTCGTGCAGGAAAAGCAAGTCCACAAATGTTAGGGAGCGTTTTTGTAGATTACTACGGTTCACAAACTCCTCTAAGCCAAGTAGCTAACGTAAGCACACCCGATTCTCGTACGATTACTATCCAACCGTGGGAAAAAAGTATGATTCAGCCTATTGAAAAGGCAATTTTGGTTGCTAACTTAGGTTTTAACCCTATGAATAACGGTGATTATGTAATCATTAGCGTACCTCCTTTAACCGAGGAACGCCGTAAAGATTTGGTAAAACAAGCTAAAGGAGAAAGCGAAGATGCTAAAATTAGTGTACGCAACGCCCGTCAGGAAGCTAACAAAGAAATCAAAAAAGTAGAGACTTCAGAAGATATCAAAAAAGATGCTGAGGAAAGGGTACAAAAACTAACGGATAAATATATCAAAAAAGTAGATGAAGTTTTAGCCGTTAAAGAATCTGAAATCTTAAAAGTCTGATTCCTTCATCTTACGAGTAAAGATAAAATAGTTTTTAATCTCACACATACACGAAGCATGAAACCGTAATGGATTCTTTCTAAATGAAAACAAGACAGTTACACTTTGAATGTTTGGCTACAAGATTAGAATAAAAAAATCAAAACTTTGTCAAATAGCCTATATTTTGACAAAGTTTTGAAATAAAAAAAACTCAGCGAAAACCTGACATGATCTCTCCGAATGAAAAATACAATCGCCAATAGAGTTAATGATTTTCTAAAAAAATTCCCTCCCTTTGATATTATTGATCAAGAAAACTTACTTAATTTATCCAAAGAGGTTACCATTATTTATTTGGAAAAAGGGAAAATAGTATTCAATGAGCAAGACCATCCACACGATTATTTTTATATCGTAAAAGAAGGTGCCATTGAAATGCGACAAACAGTGAATGACAATTTTGAGATGGTCGATATCTGTGATGAAGGTGATGTTTTTGGGGTACGTCCCATAATTACGAACACACCTTATCAAATGAGCGCTATTGCTCAAGAAGAATCTATTATTTATGGCATCCCATCCAAGGATTTCAGACCTCTGATTGAGAAAGATACTAAAATCGGATTGTATCTGATCGAAATATTCGCTTCAAAAACTCGGAACCCATATTCGATAGATCATACGAAGTATTTATATCAGAATTTTGATAGAAACATGCTTCAAAAGGATTTTTTTGAACTTCAACCAGCTGTTTACGTCAAAAAAGTGGTCAAAGCCAGTCCCGAAGAATCTATACAACAAATAGCAACCTTGATGACCGAAAAAAGGGTGAGTAGCATCGTAATTGTGGATGCTGACAAAAAACCCTTGGGAATTGTTACGGACAAAGATTTGCGAAAGCAAATTGCTACCAGTTATTTTTCATTGGACATGCAAGTTTCACAGGTAATGAGCAGTCCAGTGCGTACCTATCCCAAACAGATGACTATCGCAAAAGCTCAATTCGAGATGATAAAAAATAACATTAATCATCTGATTATCACCGAAGACGGTACAAATAATACTCCTACGATTGGTATCATGACTCAGCACGACATCGAAACTGTTAAAGGAGATAGCATCCCTGAGTTGATGAAAGCGGTGAAACGCTCCAAAAAGTCAAAGCACCTGAAAAGTATCCGCCAACAATCCATTAATTTATTAAAGGGATACGTAATCCAAAACATACCTTTGGGATTGATCACCGATTTGTTTCATCAGTTGTTCGAGGCAATTACTTCAAAAGCTATTGAATTGTGTATCAAACGTATGCCGACACCTCCACCCGTACGTTTTGCATGGGTTAGTTTAGGGAGTTTAGCACGAAAAGAGCAGTTTCTGATCACCGATCAGGACAATGCCATTGTCTTTGAAGATGTTACTGAGGAACACTATGAACAGACTCAAACCTATTTTTTGCAATTAGCAAATAAGATAAATACTATGTTAAACAAGATTGGTTATGACTATTGTCCTGCAAATATGATGGCAAAAAATCCGAACTGGTGTTTGAGTTTATCAAAATGGGAAGAACAATTCAAATCATGGGTATCAAATGCGAACGATGCTGATTTACTAATGTTTTCAATTTTTTATGATATGTCGTTTAGCTTTGGAGAGGCTACATTAGTGAATAAATTAAGTGATAAAGTGTTCGAATTTACACAAACCAATGAACGATTTATGGCATTGTTAGCAAAAAGTGCTTTGGAAAACCCTTCTCCATTAGGATTTTTTAGAAATTTTATCGTAGAACACGATGGAAAATACAAGGATCAATTCGATCTGAAGGCCAGAGCTTTAACTACCATTAGCGACATTGCACGATTGTTAGCTTTGTCACACAAAATCAAAAATATAACTAACACTGCTGAACGTTTTGAAAAATTAGCCGAACTTGAACCTCAAAATAAAGAAATATTCCTAGCCTGTGCCTATGCTGCCAAAGCCTTACTTAAATTCCGTATAAAAAGTGGATTAAAAAATGATGACAGCGGTAGATACCTGAATATCAAAAATTTAAATAAAGAAGAAAAGACAAAACTAAAACGCTGTTTCAAAACGATTTCCAACGCTCAAGAATTGATAAAACTGCGATTTAAATTGAATTTAACGTATGTTTAGGTCAGTCGTTAATAATATCAGGGGTTAGCATATAGCATATAGCATATAGCGTATAGCTTACAGCTTAAAAAAACAAAAACATGCAGGAAGAAGAATTATTATACACGATAGCTTTGAAAAAAATTCCGATGGTAGGCGACATTACAGCTAAAAAACTACTTGCTCACTTTGGAAGTGCCAAAGCTATATTTTCAATCAAAAAACATCATTTGGAGCGTGTTAGCGGTATTGGAGAAAAACTCTTACAAAATTTTTCCTCCTCTGCTGACTATCTACGTCAGGCAGAAACTGAGCTTGAATTTATCCTGAAAAATAACATCAAAGTTTGTCACTACAACGACACTGACTACCCTACTCTATTGAAACAATGCGTTGATAGCCCGATTATATTCTACCAACGTGGAAACATAAATCTGGCTAATAAACGTATTTTAAGCATTGTTGGAACTCGGAATATAACTCCGTATGGAATTGCTTTTTGTGAAAAACTAATTGAAGAACTATCTGATTTAGACATAGTTATTGTTAGTGGATACGCCTATGGCGTAGACATTCTGGCTCATAAAACGGCTATGAAGCACAATTTACAGACAATCGCTTGCTTAGCTCATGGATTGAATACTATCTACCCTAATCAACATGCTAAATATATGGCAGAAATGGAAGCTAATGGCGGATTCATTACTGATTTTGGTATTGATAGTAAATTCGATCGAAAGAATTTTCTAAGCCGTAATCGGATTATTGCAGGTTTATCAGAGGCTACTATCGTAATTGAATCGGGAATCAAAGACACTATCCCTCTAAGTGTGTAAGTTAAAAAGTTGGGGTTAAGTTTTTATAGTTTGAGTCTTTGTGCAAATATAAGCATAAATTGGTTCAAGACAATCCCCCAATTTTGGATAGGCATACTCCACTTTTTGGTAGCTTCTCTCAAAGCCAAGAAAACGGACTTTTGCACAGCTTCGTCTGTTGGGAAAGACAGCTTGTTTTTGGTGTATTTCCGAATCTTACCATTCAGATTCTCAATAAGATTGGTTGTGTAAATAATTTTTCTTATCTCTAACGGAAAATCGAAAAATACGGTCAATTCGTCCCAATTGTCATACCAAGATTTGATAGCATAGCCGTATTTTGACTCCCATTTTTGGGCAAAATCTTCCAAAGCAACCTTGGCAGCTTCCTTGTTAGGGGCAGTATAGATGTGTTTCATATCGGCTGTAAATTCTTTTCTGTCTTTGTAAACCACATACTTACAAGCATTCCTAATCTGATGAACCACACATATTTGCGTTTGTGATTGGGGAAAAACCGTGCGAATGGTTTGCGTAAATCCGTTTAAATTATCGGTGGCAGTAATGAGAATATCTTCCACTCCACGAGCCTTTAAATCAGTGAGAACGCTCATCCAAAAGGCGGAACTTTCATTCTTTCCGAGCCACATTCCTAAAACTTCCTTTTTTCCCTCTCGATTCAAGCCCACAGCAAGGTAAATGGTTTTGTTGACAACTTTTGAGTTCTCACGAACTTTAAAAACGATGCCGTCCATCCAAACAATCAGATACAGCTCGTCCAACGGGCGGTTCTGCCAAGCGACCATTTCATTGGTAACCGCATTGGTAATCCTTGATATTGTGGAAGTTGATACTTCAAAGCCGTACATTTCTTGGATTTGTTCTTCGATGTCGCTCACGCTCATTCCTTTGGCATAGAACGATACGATGATGTTTTCCAAACCATCGATAACGTTCTTGCGTTTAGGGACTAACATTGGGTTAAAACTACCGTCTCTATCCCTAGGAACTTGGATTTGTTCTTCGCCAAAGGAAGTTTTTATCTTCTTGGAAGTGTGTCCGTTACGATAATTTCCATCTTTAGTTTTGTCGTGTTTTTCGTTGTCCAAGTGAACGTCGAGTTCGGCATTGAGCATATGTTCCACCGCTTTTTTGTGGAGCTCTTTAAAGAAACCTGTCAAGTCCTCAGCAGTCTTAAATGACTTGTAAAATTCTTTGCTGTTGAGCAATTCTTCCTTGTTAATCATATCTGTTTAAATTATGGGTCAAAAATAGTTAAAAAGTTATTTCCGAAATTTTTTTTGAGCTTTTAAGGGCTCAAAAAATTTCAGAATAACTTTTCAACTTACACAGATTATGGGATACTCCTGAATCAAAGGTGGAAGTTTAGTTACTGCAGACATTGCTTTTTCATATAACCGCGAGGTCTTTGCCGTTCCTGGAAGAGCTTCCGACCCTTATAGCTTGGGATGCAATATGCTGATACGCAATGAAAAAGCTCGAATTTTACTCTCTGCTCAAGATTTATTATATCACCTAAATTGGGATAAACCTAAAGCCAAAACCATTCAACAAGAATTATTCGTTTCTTTAACTCCCGAGGAAGAAAAAATACATAATCACTTGAAAAACAACGGAAAGCAATTATTGGATTCGATAGCTATAGACTGTCAACTTCCTATTTACAAAGTATCTTCCTTATTATTTCAATTAGAAATGAAAGGAATGGTTCGTCCGTTTCCTGGTAAACTTTTTGAGGTGATATAGCCAATACCCTCACAACAAAAAATAATTTTATATTTTTCATCAGAATCACTTGAGTTTTGTAAAAAATTCATATCTTGCACGATTATTAATACTTTGTTATATATTGAGGTTTTCTTAGCCTTGTTTGTATATCAATGAAAACAACATCAAATCACTTTATTTTCAACAACATACGTATATGAAAGATAAAAAGAAACTCGCGTTACATTGGCAAATTTTCATCGGAATGGTTGCAGGAGGATTACTCGGGCTACTCATGTTGCAATTTTCATGGGGAAAAGATGCCGTTTTAGATTTTGTAAAACCCTTCGGAAATATGTTTATCAAATCATTGAAAATTATAGCTTTACCATTAATATTAGCTTCTCTGATCAAAGGTATTGCTGATTTGAAAGACATTTCAAAAATTTCCTCTATAGGGATGAGAACTATTATTTTATACCTATCAACCACTGTTTTAGCGGTTTCCATCGGGTTGATGGTTGCAAATATCATCAAGCCTGGAGATATGCTAACTGAAGAAACTCGCACTGAACTCACAAGAGAGTACCAAACTCAGGCGAATACAAGTATTGAAGTCGCACACAACAAACAACGCGAAGCCCGTCCCTTGGATCCTATTGAGAACCTAATACCTGACAATCTTTTTCTATCAGCGACCAACAATAGCAACATGTTGCAAATCATTTTCTGTGCTATGCTTTTTGGATTTGCCATGATAATGATTCCGGAAGAGAAGACCAAACCTGTCAAGGCTTTTTTCGACAGCTTGAATGACATCATACTAAAAATCATAGATTTAATAATGAAAGTAGCTCCTTTCGGGGTGTTTGCTTTGATTGCGTCCCTTATTGTAGAGGTGCCAAATGCGGAAATGCTTTCCGCTCTCTTAGTTTATGCCTTGGCTGTAGTAATCGGATTGACCATTATGATGGGTGTGTACGGCCTTTTGGTATGGACTTTCACAAAAAAAACGCCAAAATTTTTCTTTAAAAATTTAGCTCCAGTACAACTATTAGCATTTTCGACAAGTTCAAGTTCCGCTACATTACCCCTGACAATGGAAACTGTTGAAAAGAAATTAGGAGTTGATGAAGAGGTCGCAAGTTTTGTTATTCCGTTAGGAGCAACTGTGAATATGGACGGAACAAGTCTTTATTTAGGTATTGCGGCATTATTCATCGCTCAGGCTTTTGGAATGGATTTGAGTTTCTCGGCTCAGTTAGGGATTGTTGCCACTGCTACTTTGGCAAGTATTGGAACTGCGGGAGTGCCAGGAGCCAGTATTGCAATGTTGGTGATCATTTTAGAACAGGCTGGTATCCCAGAAAGTGGTTTAGCATTGATTTTAGCTGTTGATCGCCCTTTGGATATGCTCAGAACCGTTGCCAATGTAACGGGTGATGCCTGTGTGACAATGATTGTCGGAAAATCAGTTGGAAAATTACACGAACCCGAAGAATAACTGTAAATTTAAATTAGAGATATCGCTATTTTAATTTTATAGCTAATAGCCATTATTTACCAATTACTATTCAAAAAAATATGAAAGATAAAGAACGTAAATTACGGTATCATAAAAGAATGGCAACTACCTTATTTTTGATAATGGTAGTACTTTATGTAACGATGGTCTTCCTACAGAAAAGATATCCCGAGACCTCCCTGATCGGATATATAAAAGCCTTTTCCGAAGCTGCGATGGTGGGAGCATTGGCTGATTGGTTTGCTGTTACAGCACTTTTTCACAAACCATTAGGTTTGCCTATCCCGCATACAAATTTGATTGAAAATCGCAAAAAAAGCATAGGTGACAACTTGGGTGGATTTGTAGTAGACAATTTTTTGAAGCCCGAAGGTATACGTCCGTATGTTGAGGAAGTGAAAATCACTCCTTTCCTTGCCGAGTGGCTAAGTAAAGAAAAAAATATCAATACATTAACTAATGAAATATCTGAAAAAATAGTACAGTTAGTCAATGGGATTGATGAAGAAAACGCTACCGATTTTATCACTCAAAAAAGCAAGGAACTACTCCATGAAATAGAGCTAAAAACATTGATAAGCAAATCTTTAGATTATATTATGGAGGAGAAAGAGCATCAAAAATTATTGAGTTTTATATTACAAAAAATTGAGACCTATATTTGGGAAAATAAATCCTTAGTCCAAGAAAAAGTCTCCTCAAAAAGTGCTTTTTTTATCCCCAAATTCGTTGATGACATTTTGGCAGACAAAATAACCGAAGGACTGGCAAATTACGTAGCTGAAATCATCAAAGATCCTGAACATTCCGTACGTAAAGAAGTTGACAGCCAACTAAACGCATTTAGCAAAGATATTCAAACATCTTCCGCATGGTCAACAAAGATAGAAAACATTAAAAGTCAAATAATTAACTCTAAATCTATCGATAAATACGCTTTACAAATGTGGAAATACCTAAAAGATTATATCAATAACGACTTAGCAAAACCTACTACCGACTCTACATTAAAGCAATACTTCTATAAATATATTCAAAAACTTAGTTTACAGCTACATACCGACGTAGAATTACAGCAAAAAATCAACCGACAAATACAAAAAACAGCATATCAATTCATACTCAAAAACCGTCATGAGGTTGGGATACTTATAAGCCGAACTGTAGGAAATTGGCAGGGTAAAGAACTCAGTCGAAAGCTAGAATTAGAGGTTGGCAAGGATTTACAGTTTATCAGAATTAATGGCACAGTTGTTGGTGGATTAGCAGGAGTGTTGATTTATGCTATTACGCAATTTTTGTAGAAATCAGTAAGTTCTAAAATTATAAGTTGTAAAACTAAAAATCAATAATTTCACAAACGAGTTATGGGTATGTTTATCTATTCTATAGATAAAACTTACAAAAGTAAAAAGCATAGTTCTTAACTGACAAAATAGCTCATTCGGTTTTTTGATAAATACGAATCTCTAAAAAAATAAGTATATATGAATACAAAACAAATTATCGAACAAAGTTTACTAAACAGTATTACGTATCCGACATATCGAAGCCTACATCAACAATACGTCAATGAAAAGCGAACCAGTGGTGCCAACCAGAGCGAAGAGTATATAAAACACAGCACAGTGAACGAAAGTCGCTACAAACGATTGGACAAAACAATTGTAATCCCAGAAGAAAAGGCTACGTTTTTCAAAAACTATGACAAACAAATAACCTTGTTAGTAATAACTGAATTTTGGTGTGGCGATGCGGCTCAAATCATTCCTGTTATCAACAAAATTTCAGAATTGAATCCTAAAATCATGCTAAAACTCGTTTTTAGGGATGATAATGAAGAGTTGATGAATCTATTTTTAACCAATGGAGGAAAAGCAATTCCAATAGCGGTAGTCCTGGATTTAGAAAACAACGTATTAACACACTGGGGTTCCAGACCTTCTGAGGCAACAAAAATGGTAGAAGATTACAAGGCAAAACATGGAGCATTGGATGCTGAGTTTAAGGAAAACCTACAAAAATGGTACAACCAAGACAAAGGAAACAATATCATTGATGATTTCGTGAAGATCCTTTCTGAAATTTAAATCAAAAACAGAAATATGAAGATTTAACAACAAGCGACCAGCTATAAACTTAAGCTGGTCGCACATTTGTTCGAAAAATCGAATTTCGGATAGCTACTTTCTAAAATAAGGCGTAAACGCCTAATATCAAACCTACGAAGCTATCATAAAAATTCGATTTTTCGTACAGTTCTATAAAATCCTGAACATTGTCTGTGCTTTATTTTGGGTCTCGTCCCATTCTGAATCGGGAATAGATTCTTTCAAAACACCTCCCCCTACATAGATATACGCCTGATTTTCTTCAAGTTGCATACAACGTAGATTTACGTAGAAATCAAATTTCTGCTGCTCAACTACTCCGCAATAACCAGTGTAAAAAATACGATCATACGATTCATTTTCTAATATAAACCGTTGTGCTGCCTCAAACGGAAACCCACAAACAGCAGGTGTAGGATGTAATTGAGTAACCACATCAAACGGGTTTTTATCGGCTTGTAAGTCGGCTGTAATGTGCGTACATAAATGAACCACTCCTCCCGCTCTGACTGTTTTTGGTTCACTAACTTTTTTATTTTCTGTATAGAATTTTATTTTATCAAGAATGTCATCCGTAACAATTTGTTGTTCTTCACGTTCTTTCTGTTGCCAAGTAATTATTCCTTCTTTAAAAGGTTGTGTACCTGCTAAAGCCATAGTATACAGCTGATTTTCTGAAAATTTCAACAAGGTTTCAGGTGTTGCTGCCAACCACACCCCCACTTTTGGATGTGAAAATAAGTAGCAAAATGCCGTAGGATAGTTTTCTATCATTTTCTGGAATATTTCCACAGGATTTTTATGATAAGGTGCAGCTATTTTTCGTGATAAAACTACCTTATGAAGCTCACTGTTTTGCATGGTTTGGACAGCTTTTTTGATTAATTTGATATGATTTTGCTTCTGTCCTTCGTCAAAGGGAAGTTTTCGGTCGGAAAACTGAAAATGAAAATCCTCTACATTTGCTACATATTTTTCTTCGGATTTTAAAAGTATTTTTTTATGTGTTATATTCTGAAAAGGAGCCAAGACAAATCCTTCATTTGCGAATGAATCTTCAAATATATATACTTGATTATCTATTTGATTGTATAAATTTATTTGCTTTTCATTCGGACGTCTAAATATCACAAAAGGAACTTCCGATTCTTGTAGTAAAATAGCTTTTTTTAGTATTTCTGAATAGGAAATCATATTTTTATTGTAGTAAATTTAAATGAAGAAATTAGTTTATCATGTTGATTGGTGGCTTTTATATCCCATAATTGCAAAGTTCCTCCATTATGAATGCAGGTAGCTTTGGCAAAAATAGTATCTCCTACTTTACCTGCCCGCAGATGATTACCACTTAGTTCAATCCCTCGAATACTTTCTCCTTGCTTTCGATAAAGTACGTAAGCTCCCACACTGCCAACGGTTTCGGCTAATGCAAAGGTGATTCCTCCGTGTAAAATACCATCAATTTGTGTAACTCTGGAAGTTACGGGCATTTTCAAAGTAATAAAATCCTTCCCCAATTCAACAGGCTCTATGCCTAAATAAGAAATAAGCTCATTTTCAGGTAATTCACTCCATATTTTTTGTAGTACTTCTTTATCCATAACTCGATGTTTCTAATATTGAATTTGTAAAGATATAAAAAATATCATATAGATAAATATAAAACAAAAAAAATACGTAAGTTTGCCAAAAATTTTGACATATCAACTTTCATTAGACAATAACATATTGTATGAGTTGTTGCTCAAAATATGATAACAACGATAAACATCTAAAAAAGAATATATTATGTGTAGAACATACGCTGGAATTCCCGATGAAAATGCTACTTTTGAAAACTCAAAGGTAATGTTAGTAACCGTTCCTTATGATGGAACATCCACGTGGGGAAAAGGTGCCGATAAAGGGCCTGAGCTTTTCTTGAATGCCTCTGAAAACATGGAACTTTATGACATTGAAACCGACTCTGAGCCCTTCCTGCAAGGAGTATATCTGGCAGGTGAAGTATCAGAAAACAGTTCACCTGAGGCAATGACCGAAGCTGTATATCAAAAAACTAAAGAATTGCTGAAACACGACGATAAATTGTTTACGCTTTTCGGGGGGGAGCATTCAGTATCTATTGGAGCGATTCGTGCTGTAGGTGAGAAGTACGAGAAATTAACTGTTTTACAGTTAGATGCTCACACCGACCTACGCCCTGAATTTCACGGGTCTACATCGAACCATGCTTGTGCTGTATTTGAAGCAAACGAAAAACATAAACTCGTACAGGTGGGTATCCGCTCTATGGACGCTGAAGAAAAAAAATACCTCCCAAAAGGGCGTGTTTTCTTTGCTCACGAAATCGCTAAAAACAAAAAATGGATTGATGATGTACTAGATAAAGTATCTGGAAATGTATACATTACAATTGACTTGGATGCTTTTGACCCTGCCATAGCACCTTCAACTGGAACCCCAGAACCAGGTGGATTACAATGGTATCCAACCTTAAAATTACTCCGTAAAGTTTTCAAGAAATGTAACGTTGTTGCTTTCGACATTGTAGAACTTATGGATAGCCCTATGGCAAAACCAACGGCGTTTTTAGCAGCAAAATTATACTATAAAATGTTGGCATACAACATGAAATACGGTCGTAAAAAATAATTTTTTACAAACATTTCTCTATTTAGATTTTTAGAAAATCTATAAAATGAGACTGTTGCAGAATTGAATTTTATTGTTAAGATTAAAGGAATAAATCAAACTAATAAAAAACATCTATTTATAGTCAGTTTTTTTGTATTTAACTACTTTATCACATAACTTTGAGTTAAATAATAATCCTTAGTTAAACGAATACTTGGATTTTGGAACAGTCTCTTTTTAAATATTCTATTTCCGAATGAAACATCAACCGAAATGATTTACTTCGACAACGCTTCTACAACCCGTCCTTTTCCCGAAGTAGTTGAAAAGATTCAACAAACACTCACTTCACACTACGGAAATCCGTCATCGACCCACAGTCTGGGACGTTCAGCAAAATCACTCATTGAAAACGCACGGAAAAACATCGCTAAATGGTTAAATGTAAATGCTTCTGAGTTGATTTTCACTTCTGGAGGTACAGAAGCTAACAACATGATTCTCAGAAGTGCAGTACGTGATTTGGGGGTAAAAACCATCATTACTTCAAAAATTGAACACCACGCTGTATTACATTGCGTTGAGCATTTACAAAGAGAATACGGTATCGACATTCTGTACGTTCAGTTGTCCGAAGTAGGAGATGTAGATTTACACGATTTAGAATATTTACTACAAAGAACTGAAAATCAAAAAGTTTTAGTAAGTTTAATGCATGTGAATAATGAGATTGGGAATATGTTGCCAATTACCAAAGTGGGAGAACTCTGCAAAACTTACAACGCTTATTTTCATTCTGATACAGTACAATCAATTGGACATTTTCCGTTAGACTTAAAGGCTTTTCCTATAGATTTTATCACCGCTTCGGCTCATAAATTCCACGGAACCAAAGGAATTGGTTTTGCTTACGTCCGAAAAGGCATCCCGTTACGAGGATTAATTTTCGGTGGTGAGCAAGAAAAAGGAATGCGAAGTGGTACAGAAAATTTACATAACATTGTAGCTATGGAAACCGCTTTAAATGAGTCATATAAAAACTTAACAACCTCTACTGAACATATTAAAAGTATCAAAAAACACTTTATAGAATCGGTTCGTAAGTATTTCCCCGAAGCGAAATTCAATGGTAATTCGGGAAATATGGAAAGTAGCTCGTACACTATATTAAACGTAGCCTTTCCTTTTTCAGCAGACAAAGGTGTAACCCTACTTTTTACTTTGGATTTGAAGGGTGTAGCCTGTTCCAAAGGCAGTGCCTGTCAAAGTGGTAGCGTACAAAACTCTCATGTTTTATCGGCTTTTCTATCGGAAGAACAACTAAAAATGCCTTCACTGCGATTCTCTTTTTCAGTATATAACACCAAAGATGAGGTCGATAAGGTCATTAATATTCTGCGAGAAATTCAAAAATAGCTTTGTCATCTCTTTCGATTTTTCATACTGCTTATTTGCTTAATCAAGATTATGGCTTCTTCTGAAAGTTTGTATCTTATCAAAACAAAACAACTGAAAATCAGAAGTATTATAGATTTTAAAACGATATTCGATAAGGGTGAAATGGAAAAATCCCAAAAGTAGAAAATTAAAGTTGATACAACTCCGAATATGGTTATTCTTTGAGTTTCTTTAAAAAAAGGAGACAAGTGAAATTTTCGATAAACAAAACTGATTTTCAGAGCGTTATAAATCAAAAAAGCACATAAGGTTGATAATCCAGCTCCATCAATCCCATATAATGGAATGAGCCACATATTTAATACTATTGTACATATAATCAACAATATACCAAGATAAAGGACTGTCCTATAATATTTAGAATTGAATAAGATAGCATTGTTAATCCCTACCAAAGAATCCGAAAGTTTTACTAATGAAATAAAAACCAAAACCTTAATTCCTAATGCGTATTCTTTATCGGGTAGTAGATTGTAAAATTGGTTTGCGTTGACGATAATTAAGACAAAAACGATTATACTTACCAAATAAATGTTAATAGTACTTTTTTTATAAAGTTCATGCAACCCAACTGTCTGATTAGTGCTGATAAACTTAGCTACAAGAGGACTAACCACCTGATACATTGATCTATAAGGAATAGCAATAACTGTAGCTGTAAATATAGCTACGTTGTAAATTGCTATCTCAGAAATGGGTAAATATTGATTAATCATAAACTTATCAATATCCATCAGTAGGTTTGCTACCGATCCCGAAACAACTATAAACAGACTGTAATAAAAAATTTCTCGCTTATTTTTCGGAAGCCCCCAGCTAAATGTGGGTAGCTTTATGGAAAAGGAAGATATGAGCATGAGCAAAGTACGAAGTGCATATGCAACAAACACTCCCCACACAAATTCGTGAAAATCAAAAACTTTATAATAAACACCTAACAACAATAAAGTAATGCAAATACGATGAAAAACCTCTTTCAAAAAATTTCCAAAGACAGTTTTGAGTTGTACTCTTGCCCACGAATAGAAAATCTCGAAATAGCCCATAGCAATGGCTGTAATGAAAATCAAAAAGACGTAATCCCTCACAACCTCATTTTCACCTGAAAGCCATTGTACCATATACTCATAAGTAAAAACACCTATCAAACCTAACGGAAAAATTATCAAAAGTGGTAAAACAAACAACATTGTATTGAACTTCGATAATTCTTTAGAATCGGTATAGGAAAAATAATATCGAATGAAAGTGTTGTGTACTCCAAAAGCAATCAGTGGAGAAAGTATTGTAGCTGTGGAAGTTATATAGCTAACCAATCCATATTCTTCTTTCGAAAGGAAGTAAACAAATAAAAATAAGGTATTTACTGCTCCAAATCCGAAACCCAGATAAGTAGTTAAAATATTCTTTAACGATTGGCGAAATACAATACCCATTTTAAATAAATTATGGTACAAAAGTAATATTTTTTCAGGAAATAAAAGAGACTGCCCTAAGATGTATGTTTCTTTTTGAAAACTTTTATTCCAAATCCCTGAAGAGGAGGAACCCCTCATTCAAAGTTATTGGGGATTGGAAATGACATCTTAGGACAGTCTAATTTATAAAAATTTATTAACTACAAAAACATCACTATGAGTAGCTGTGCTACCATAATTCGCATAAAGGTTGTGAGTGGATAAACAGCAGCATACGTAACCGCTGGAGCATCGGATCCTGTTACGTCATGGGCAAATGCCAAAGCAGGAGGATCGGTTTGCGACCCAGATAGTAGTCCACAGATTTCTAAAAAGTTCAATTTATAGTAAAAACGAGCTACCAACGCTACCACAATAAGTGGCACCAAAGTGATAGCAACTCCCATCAACATCCATTGCAAACCTGCCCCTTCTGATAGGGTTTTGATGAAATTTTGCCCTGCTCCTAAGCCTACACTGGCTAAAAACAATACTATTCCAATCTCTCTAACCATCAAATTAGCACTATGCGACACATAGTGTGTAACCGAGAAGCGACCTCCGTAACGGCTTATTAAAATGGCAACAATAAGTGGCCCTCCTGCCAAACCAAGCTTCACAGGCGACGACATTCCTGGAATAGCAATCGGAATAGACCCTAAAATAACCCCAAGAACAATACCAAAAAAAAGCTCCGCTATGTGTGGATGTTGCATACGTTTTTTAGAATTTCCGAATACTTTTTCAACCAATTTGATATGCTCTTCATCTCCAACCACAGTGATAGCATCCCCAAATTGTAATTTAGTGTCTTTGGTAGGAACAAATTCAATCCCCGCACGATATACACGACTTACGGTTACGCCATACTGTTCACGTACGTTAATCTCTCCTAATTTTTTCGAATATGCCAGTTTGTTAGTAACATTCATTCGGCGTGAAACAATGTCATTTGCCTCTCCTTCAAACAGAGCTATACTTTCTTTCTTTCCTATAAGAGTTGACAATTTATCAAAATCTTTTGGATTCGCCACCAAAAGTAATATATCTCCCTGCTTTAAGATGGTATCCTTATCCACCATATGTATTTTACCTGTATGATAAACGCGTGAAATAACGAAGTCCATTCCTAAAGTTTCTTTTATAATTGCTACGTGTTTTTCAAATAACACTGGATTTTCGACACGAACAGCTACTTTGTCAACACTTGAGTTGTTTTTATTAACTTTCCATTGATTCAGTCGTTTCTCGGCATCTAAATTCACTTTCAGGGCTGACTTGAGAATCATCATCACTAAAATAATACCTAATACTCCAAATGGATATGCCACTGCGTATCCGTTAGAAACGTTGGATAATGCTCCGTTGATAGTCTCTTGTGATTGACCTTCTGCTCTGAAAATGTCCACAATAGCTTGTTGAGCGGCCCCCAGACCTGGTGTGTTAGTCACTGCTCCTGACATAATCCCCACAAGATCAGCCATGCTAGTATCAGTAGCATAAAACAACACTATCACTGTCAGCACACATGTGAGAACTGAGAGTATTGCTAAACTATTAAGTTTTAAACCTCCTTGTTGAAAAGAAGCAAAAAAACCTGGACCAACCTGCAACCCAATGGTGTAAACGAACAAAATCAGACCAAACTCCTTGATAAAGTGCTGGATGTGTCCATCAACAGTAAAACCAAAATGAGCCACTCCAATTCCTGCGAAAAGCACACAAGCAATTCCGAATGAAATTCCCCAAATACGAACCTTCCCTAAGGCTACCCCTAAGGCTATCACAAAACTGTAAACAATGACTGTATATGCCACACTTTCGTGATTTGAAAATAGATTTACTATCCAATCCATATCGTAAAATATTTTAAAATTTTCCGAACGCAAAAGTACTATTTTTCTTTTACATATAAACAAAAAAATTAGTAAATTCTCATCTATAAAAGTCTTTTTTTATGAATTTGATTAATAATTAATGATTTAGCTATTAGTTTCTCTATTTTAGATATTTATGCGTATTTAAAAAGAAATCACCCTTATGTCTTTCGACTTGGGGTGATTTCCAACTTATGAAACGCTATACCTATCGTTTATGCCAAATCAGTGGAGTTTCGGGTTTATCCTCTCCTCCTAACAATTGTAAAGCTCGGTCATAACCAGCTTGGTTTTTTGTTTTCAAACTGATTGGATAACGAACTCTGCGATACACATTTTTAATGTCTGCAGCCGAATGATCAGTGTAGAATGGCATAAATGGCAATAATCCTTCCAAATACGGATTTTCAAAAAACGGCAATCCCGTTCGGCGGTAATCATTGGTTGCCTCGAACGGTTGCCAAGGATTCTGAGCGATATACTTCTGTGTCATAATCTTAGATAGTACATCGTTATTAGTTGGATGTACTCCCTTCGGATAATTATAGGTCACGGTTTCTTCCGTTCCTGATGGGTAAATTTTTCGCGTCAGCTGTTTTGAAGTAATTTCAGTTGTATGGTCAAACTTTACCGAAGTTCCGATACGATTATAACTTTCACTTTCCAAATAAGCATCTGCATAGCGACCTATTTTGTGGTAATCAAAACTAGCTTTTACACCTAATTCATACCACTCCTTAGCTGTACGTCCTGTTTCCCATCCGTAGTGAGCTGCCTCTGCCAATAAAAAGTAGGTTTCCCAACATCCGAAATAGACGCGCCGTAAATCTCCTCCACGATATTGCTTACCGATAGCCGGCAAACGACCTAAATTCCTACGGAAACCTCTCAGAATCAAATCATTTTTCCCTGCATTTTCTCCGCAAGTGAATGATGAAAAAGTGTATTTCGTACTGAATTTTTGCCCAGAATCTGCAGGAAGTTCAATTTCTTGATAATTAGTATTATTCTTTTCAGCATTTAAATCACGCTGTACATAAAAATTTACCAATCCATCATGATGCCCAGGTATATGATAATTTACTAAAATACGAGGATCTATTTCTTTAGGAATATAATCATACAGATATCCTGCTGACTGAATATTTGTTTTTGTTGGCAAATAATCCGGCATATAAACTCCTAAATATTCATTAGGTGAACGTAAATGATTGGTTAGTGCTTCTTGTGGCAAACCATAGGCAGATGTTCCTGGATATTGTGCCATTTCTGCAACTGAAATTCCTCCCAATCCAAAAGAAATGTTAGTCAATGTGGAAGTAATTTCCATTCCAATATAGCTAAGGGCAAAGATAGAACCTGCAGGATCCTCTAAGTCAGCAATACTTGATTGTGCAACGGAAGCATTATCTACATTATTGATAATGAATCCCGAAATATTTCCTACTTCTTGTAAGATGTTTTCAAAACGAGTTTTACCCACTGTACCTACATTTGAAAAACGCATTGCACAACGCAACCGTAACGAATTGGCATATTTTTTCCAAGCACCAATTTTCCCTGCGTAAAACGCATCAAAAGCATCATTTGAAGCCTCAGTACTTTCATCAAATTTGCTCACTGCCAATTTTAGTTCCTCTTCTATATAGGCGTAAATATCTTCAACACTATCATACTCAGCTACTTCCCCTTTGAATCCTTTTCGAGCTGGATAGGGGCCAAACATATCTGTAATCTCTGAAAGCAAATACGCTCGATAAACTCTTGCCATTTGCACATAATTATTGGTTTTGGCATCTGCCTTTCCTGTTCTGATGCGTTCCTCTCCTATTTCAATGGCCTGGCTAACATTGGTAATCCATTTTGCAGCAGAATTCCAATAGTCTGACATGTAATTATTTTGATCTTGCAACACCTGTGGCCCGTGAATAGGGCGATACGTGTACCGAGCTCCCCAAAGCCAAGTACGGTGAAAAAGAATATCCCGATTCCACCAGCTAAGCTGTGCATCAGCGACCGAAGCATTAAACAACCCTTCAACCAGTACCGAATTGCGATCAGCTGCATTGGGATCTTTGTTGATTTCCTCAAAGTCCGAACAAGCGTACGATGAAAGTGCAACTATAGATATAATAGCGAATTTTAATATATATTTTCTCATAACACACATTGTTTTAAAGTCCGATAGTAATATTAAACGTAAACGTACGGCTTGTAGGTGGCGCTCCAAACTCCAATGCTGTTACGTTTGTGCCTGTTCCTGAAACTGATTCTGGATCAATTCCTGGAATGTTAGTGTGAATCAACCAAAGATTATTCGCCGTGAAGGAACACTTGAGATTTTGGATTCCAATGCTTTCCAAGTATTTTTTACCAAACGTATACCCTAATGACAGGGTTCTTAAACGTACCGATGTAGCATCATACATGTTAGCTTCAGTGATTCCGATGTTGTTTTGGGCCAATGCTCCCCAATAACGTTGAGGTGTTACTTGTTTTGTGTTTACATCATATCCTCCTGAGCTATTGGCTATTACACCTTCTACAACAAATGAATCTCGCTTACCATCAACAGCTGTTTCTGCTGCCATTCCATAGCCTGTAAGCAAATTACGTGTCATAGAGAACATTTTTCCTCCTACACGAGCATCTACAAGAAAGTCTAAATTAATTCCTTTCCATGAGAAACTATTGCTAAAACCTAACAAGTAATCAGGTTGCTGATTTCCAAGATAATGTAATGCTACAGCATCTCGCTGAGGCAATCCTTCCGCAGTAAGAATCATCTTTCCGTTGTGAGGACTGTTCGCATCATTGACCCTACGGATAGCCGAGCCATAAATTGCTCCATATTCTTTACCTACTTCAGCAAGTACCATAATCTCATCAACTGTAAGCAATTCATAGGAAGCTACCCCTGGGTAAAGGTCGATAATTTGATTTTCATTCTTAGAAAAGTTTACCGTTGTATCCCAATTTAATCCTTCAGGATTTTGTAAAATACCTACTCCTAACGAAAGTTCAACTCCTTTATTTTCAATATTTCCTGCGTTGATTATTTTGAATTTATATCCGCTAGTTTCATCCATCGGTAAACGTAATAATTGACGCATAGCATTGGTCTTATATACAGCTGCATCTAATCGCACTCGGTTGTTAAAAAGTCTTAAATCAAGCCCAGCTTCATATGATTTTACTAACTCACTACGCACTGAATGGTCATACAAAATTTCATTAGTTGAAATTGTTGGCACACCCCAATAGTCTTTCGCAACTGAGTAACTGTTATACAACATATAAGGCTCTAAATCGTTCCCCACCTCAGCATAGGAAGCTCTTACTTTGGCAAATGTTACCCATTCAGGTAACTCTATCAATTCTGAAATCACCCCAGAAAAACTCAAAGACGGATAGAAATAGGAACGATTTACTTTACTCATGGTTGAAGACCAATCGTTACGAAAAGTTGCGTCCAAATACAAACTATTTTTCCATCCGATTTGTGCTGAACCGTATAATGAATTCATTTTTCGCTGTGTAATCAATGAGGTTACAGTTGGTTTTTCTTTACCATTGTTCAATGAGAATATGTTAGGAATCAATAAATCTCCTGATTTAGCATTCATCTCTGAAATATGCTGTGACATTAGATTTCCTCCAAAGGTCAACGTTCCGTTAAGATCTTTCAGTAAATCACTTTTTTCAGCAATCAACAGAAAGCTAAGGTTCTTTTCAGAAAATTCTTTGGAAGCCTCTGCATATTGTCCGTTTTTTGGCACTGATAAACTTCCCGAATGTTTGCGTTGATACATTTTTGTGTTGTAGTAGTCCAATCCTCCTTTTACTTCTCCTCGTAACCAATTTGTAAATTCGTAGGTTACCGCTCCAAAACTGATATAACGATTACGCACGTCGTTGTTTGTATTGTACTTAAGAGTCCACCAAGGGTTGTCGTCGGGCAATGTTTGCGTATCATACCACACTTGTTGTCCGTTAACTATCGGTGGATTGAATTCACGAATATCCAATGTACGAGGGAATATGGTCAAGGTTTTAAATACATTTGACTGGTTCAAACCTTGAATTGGACGATTATGAGCCTGAGTGTTCACATAATTGATTTTAAAATCTACTTTCCAACGATCACTTGCTCCTAAATTAGTTGTAGTTCGCAATGCCATTGATGTACGATTCATATCCGTTTCAGGCACCATACTGGTATTATCCATATAGTTAACAGAACCGTATACCGAAGTTTTATTTATTTGTTGCTGGAAAGAAAGAGCTTGTGTGGCTGTAATTCCTGTACGAAAGAAATTATTCATATTGTCATACGCCTCCAATTTCACTTGCTTGTTATTCCAATTAGTTACCGTCTGTCCTTCAATTCTTGGCCCCCAGTTTCGAGCTGTTTTAGGATCGTATAAATTATCAACCCCTTGTGCATAAGCATTTTGCAATGCTGGTTTAACAAAAATATCTTCAGTGGCAAGAGTCGTTGAAAATGTAATTCCAAGTCCTTTCTTTTCCTTTCCTGATTTGGTGGTAATCAGAATAACTCCATTTCCAGCACGAGAACCGTAAAGTGCTGCTGCCGAAGCTCCTTTCAAAACAGTAAGGCTTTCTATGTCTTCCGGATTGATATCGGAAAGTCCGTTCCCCATATCCATTCCGGAATTTCCCCAAATATCGGCAGCTCCACTAGCTTTATTGTCTATTGGCACACCATCTACAACAATCAGTGGCTGATTATCTCCTGTGAGTGAATTTTGCCCCCTCAACACAATTTTTGAAGAACCAGCCATACCTCCCGCTCCTTTAACAATCTGCAAACCAGATACTTTCCCTGAAAGAGCATTTGTTACGTTAGCATCACGAGCCTCAAGTAACTTTGTTCCGTCAATTTCCTGTAAAGCATATCCAAGAGCTTTTTCACTTCGTTTGATACCTAATGCCGTTACAACAACCTCTTCCAACTCTTCAGCGTCTTCTTTCAACATAACATTGAGTTTGGTCACGTTAGCTTTTTTCTCTTGCGTAACAAATCCCATGGAACTGAAAATAAGGATTTCTTCTGCTTGAGCTTGAATGTTGTACTTACCATCAAAATCGGTGGACACTCCTCGGGTTGTTCCTTTAACTAAAACGCTCACCCCTGAAAGTGGAATCCCTGATTCATCGGTAACTACACCACTAACCGTACGATTTTGTGCATACAACCAATGGAAACAAAAAACCATCGTTAGCACAAATGTTACTAAAAACTTTCTTTTCATATTGTACATGTTTTTGGTTAAGTAATTAAAATATCTTCTCTACAAAAATAAAGAAATTTATGTTAACAAAAAACTTTTTTAACTATTTTTCTGCATAAATATAACAAAAAGATTTTAATGTGATTTTTTAAACATTACATTTATCTGAAAATCAGCACTTTTAAAAAATACAAATGTTTTTCCTCCGTAAAAATTCTTGAACCCTATATAAAATTGATCAACCTAGTATAAAAATATATGCAAATTTTAGTTAACAGATTGTTTGGGATTTCAATATAAATTTAGAGGAAAACGTTTATTAGCTATGAAGAAAAATATCCGATATGTGGGAATGATGAATTGTGGGCAGAAAATCAATCCAAATCATACCTGGCGCCTAAAATTTTAATAGCATTTTCAATGCGCTCTTTCGACGGACGCTCAATATCCTTCAACGGATAATCAATTCCCAATTCATCGTATTTGAATTTAGCCATATCGTGGTAGGGAAGAACCTCAACACGCTCTACTCCTTGTAAAGTGTCGATATAATCGCGAAGTTTTTGCAAGTATACATCATCATCGGTCCATTGAGGTACCAACACATGGCGAACCCACATTTTAGCTCCATTTTGGCTTAAAAAATCAATGAAAGTGATAATATTTTTATTATGTCGTTTGGTAAGACGTTGGTGTTGTGTATCATCAATATGTTTGATGTCAACCAAAAACAAATCGGTAAGAGATATTAACTTAAGAATTTTTTCATTGATAATCGGGGTATTAGCATAAAACCCACCACAGGTATCTACGCAAGTACTTATTCCTAACGACTTTAATTTTGTAAAAAGTTCTAAAACAAAATCTAACTGCAATAAAGGCTCACCACCACTGAGAGTCACTCCTCCTCCACTAGCTTGAAAGAAAGTTTTATACTTAACAATATCGCTAACCAATTCATCCGTGGTCATCATCTTTGCATCGTCATTATGCAATTCCCAAGTGTCAGGATTGTGACAATACTTACAACGCAACATACACCCCTGAAAAAAAACAACATAGCGTATGCCTGGCCCATCAATATTTCCAAAAGATTCAACCGAATGAATAGCTGCTCGCAACGGATGTGTTTCCATAAAAAGGTGCCTATATTTACTTTAACATATTTTAGTCACAAATGTACATCTTTCTAACCTAAAAAACAAAATCAACGCTTTAAATGCCTAATTAGCTGTTTTTCCTGTTTTACAACTAATAGAACATAAAGCAATAAAAAGACAATCCCTATATAAATGTTTTTATCAAAAACATAGAATACTATAAATGAAGACATTATGCTAAATCCCAAATATACTCCTATTTTTTTAATATTATAGGGTATTGGATATTTTTTTTGTCCAACCCAAAAAGATACCGACATCATAACAAAATAGGTAGCAAGGGTAGCTAATGCCGAACCTTTGTAACTTATTAAAGGAATCAACAGGAAATTAACAATCACGGTAATAAACATCCCTAAAACAGATACATATGCTCCGAAATTGGTTCTATCAGTGACCTTGTACCACACCGAAAGACTGTGATAAATCCCCAAACAAAGATTTGCCAACAAAATGACAGGAACTATCCACAAAGCCTCCCAATACTCTGAATTTGATACAATTATATACTTTAATACATCTATAAAAACAGTAATAAATAACAATATGAAAGCTCCAAAGAGAATAAAATATTCCGTTACCAAAGCGTAGGTCTTTGGTGCATTTTTGTCTTGTGCGTTACTGAAAAAGAAAGGTTCAACACCTAATTTGTACGCTGTTACAAAAAGTGTCATAAACATCCCCATCTTGTAACACGCGGAATAAACTCCGATAGTAGCATCAGCAGTATCAACGGGAAGAAGCATCCGCAAAAAAACACGGTCAAAACCTTCATTTACAGCAAAAGCGATTCCCGCAATGAGTACAGGGAAGCCATAACGCATCATCTGTTTCCATAAAGCAACAGAAAAACTGAATTTAATTCGGAAATAAAGAGGAAGAAGCACCAAAAAAGTAAGTAAACTCGCTATGAAATTAGACATAAAAATAAAAACAACCCCTTCATCTGTTTTATCAATATGATTGCTTAACACCAAGAAAAAATACAGATTAAGTAGTAAATTTACCACTACATTTCCAATCTTAATCAAAGCATAAATCACCGATTTCCCCTCATTGCGAAGCCACGCAAACGGAATTACAACCAACGCATCCAATACCAATATGTAGATCGCCAATCGGATATACTCTACCTTGTAATTCAACCACTCGGCAATATGATTTTGCAAAAGGATAGCTCCTACTAAAAACAGAAAAGAACTAACTGTTACTGAGGTAAGCGCCGTAGATTGTACTTTCTTTTTATCGGTTTCCTTATTCACAAAACGGAAAAAAGCGGTTTCCATCCCATAAGAAAGCAACACATTCCCTAAAATCAAATATACGAACAACCCCGAATAAATACCAAAATCTTGTTTTTCAAGTTTATGTGTATAAAAATTTGTCAACAGAAGAGTTAAAACACGTGGCAGTACGGTAGCCAGTCCATAGACGAACGTATGTTTGAATAGTTTTTTCAGTTTACTCATGATTATAATTGAATATTTTTACTATCCGAGAATAGCCTAAGATATTCCCGCTTTCCTATTCAGGTTAATTGCTTATTTTAGAAAAAAACAAAGACTAAAACCGAGTAGCCCCAGCATTAGTCCTTAATTAGTACATTTTCTTGATTTTCAACGCTTGTTGTGGAGAAGATGGGGCTCGAACCCACGACCTTTTGGCTGCCAGCCAAACGCTCTAGCCAACTGAGCTACATCCCCTTTGGGGCAAAGGTAAAATATTTTTTTGGATAAATAATCTATTTTCGATATTTTTTTTTACTTTTGGGGAAAATTAAAATTATGGGAACTAATAGAATAAACGGTTCGTTATACACTAAAATAGAAAATCGCGTAGCAACCATCGAATTTGGACATCCTCATGCGAATTCTCTTCCGCTTGAGTTATTAGAACGCTTGGCTAAAGAATTTGATTTATTATCTGAAAACAAAGATGTCAGTCTGATTGTAGTCAAAAGCGAAGGTGACAAAGCTTTTTGTGCTGGAGCTTCTTTTGACGAACTTTTGACCATTGATAATGAAACCGAAGGCACTCGATTTTTCAACGGATTCGCAAACGTATTTTTAGCCATACGCCGATGTAAAAAATTGATTATAGGTCGGGTGCAAGGAAAAACCGTTGGCGGAGGAGTCGGGCTTGTGGCTGCTATGGACTATGTGTTCGCCACGGAAGCCGCAACTATCAAACTTTCAGAACTTTCACTTGGGATAGGGCCTTTTGTTATTGCTCCCGTAATTTTACGAAAAACAGGACAGGCTACTTTGAATGAGCTTTTTATGGCTCCTGACCAATGGAAAAATGCCTACTGGGCTCAACAAAAAGGACTTTACGCACGAGTGTTTGAAAATATCAAAGAAATGGACGAAGCTTTAGGTCACTTCTTAGATCGTTTACTACAGGCAAATCCTATGGCACTTACCGAAATGAAACGAATCACATGGCAACACACCGAACATTGGCTCGAAGAGTTACCGAAAAATGCTGAAATATCTGGGAAATTAGTCCTTTCTGAACAAACCAAATCAATGCTCTCTAAATTTAAAAATCAATGAGAATACCATTACTATTACAACAACAAGATAATATCGACATCATAAAACAAAAACTAGCTGAAGCCCCTGATGAACAATACGGCATCGGGATTTTCATCGGGAATATGCTTCCTTTCGTGGTGCTTGTAATCTTAGCATATTTGATGTATTCCTATATGAAAAACAAATCAAATGGTGATGAAAACCTTTTAGACGATTAAATTTTATAACCAACTAATTATAAATATATTATGAAAACAAAAAATATCCTTTTAGTTGCATTAATAATGGGTAGCCTGTCTGTTTGGACACAGCCGAATTACAAACCATTGGCCGAAAATTTAAAGGCTCGAAGCAATTTTCAGGACGATAAATTCGGCATATTTATCCATTGGGGGCTTTACTCAATGCTTGCTGACGGTGAGTGGGTTATGCACAACAAAAACTTACATTGGCAAGAATACGAAAAACTTGCAGGTGGATTTTACCCTGCTAAGTTCAACGCTGCAGAATGGGTCTCAGCGATTAAAGCCTCTGGAGCTAAATATATTACGATCACTACTCGACACCACGATGGGTTCTCCATGTTCAACACAAAATATTGTGACTATAACATAGTGAAAGCCACACCTTTCAAACGCGACATCATCAAAGAAATTGCCGATGAATGTAAAAAGCAAGGAATCCGATTGCATTTGTACTACTCTCATTTGGATTGGAGACGCAACGACTATTATCCTCTGGGAAGAACGGGTAAAGGTACAGGTAGAACCACACACGGGAAATGGGAAGATTACCATAAATTTATGAATAACCAACTAACAGAACTACTCACTAATTATGGTGAGATTGGAGCCATTTGGTTTGATGGAATGTGGGATAAAGACATCTATCCTGACGGTATGACACCTGAAACTTGGAATTTGCATGAGCAATATCAACTCATCCATAGCCTACAACCAGCTTGTTTAATCGGTAATAACCATCATCTGGTACCTTTTGCTGGTGAAGACATACAAATATTTGAACGAGACCTCCCCGGAGAAAATAAGGCAGGACTTTCAGGACAAGATATCAGTAAATTACCACTCGAAACCTGCGAAACTATGAATGGAATGTGGGGATACAAAATCATCGATCAGAATTACAAATCGACTGAAACACTCATTCAATATTTGGTAAAAGCCGCAGGTAAAAATGCAAATTTACTAATGAATGTTGGACCTCAACCCGATGGAATGCTCCCTGCTGTGGCTGTGCAACGTCTTAAAGAAATGGGAGAATGGATGAAAAAATATGCTCCTACCATTCAGGGTACACGAGGAGGCGTTATAACACCACGCGATTGGGGAGTAACCACCCAACGAAACAAAACGCTCTACGTTCACGTACTTGATTGGAAAGATAAAGCTTTATTTTTGCCATACGCAGGAAATAAACTAAAAAAAGCAATAGAATTCGATAGCAAAAAAAATATACAGTTCTCGCAGGATAAAGACGGAATTTGGCTTAAATTTCCGAAGGTGCCAACCGCTCCTGACTATGTCATAGAATTAACTTTTGAAAATAAATTAACTGAAAATCAATAAATTATTAAAGAATATACAAAATAAATTTGTAATGACACACACAACTTTGGAAAACGCTTTTTCAAGAATCGAGACTTTACAGTCATCTTACAAACGGTGGAAAGAGTTTGATTTAAAAAAGCGCCTAACAATCGTTCAGGAAATACGAGATAAATTGCTCTCCAACACATCGTTATACGCACATGCCATTACTGAAGACATGAACAAACCAATCACTCAAGCCATTGCTGAGGTAAATAAGTGTGCCTATTTGTGTGATTATTACATCACCAATGCAGAAAATTTTATTGCTCCAAGATTGGTAAAAACACAGTGGTCGGAAAGTCGGGTAAATTTTGAACCGATAGGAGTTCTATTGGGGGTAATGCCTTGGAATTTTCCGTTTTGGCAAGTGTTTCGTTTTGTAATTCCAAATATGATTTTAGGGAATTTGTTTGTTATTAAACACGCTTCGAATGTACCGAAATCGGCAAATTTACTGGAAACGATTTTCAATTCAGACAAAATTGATTTTCCGTTGTATAAAAACTTATTCTTAGACAGCAGATACGTAGCCGATATTATCGCTCATCCACACATTAAGGGTGTATCACTCACAGGAAGCGAAAATGCAGGAAAAGCTGTAGCCGAAAACGCGGGAAAACATCTCAAAAAATCAGTCTTGGAATTGGGCGGAAGTGCGGCTTTTATTGTGTGTAAAGATGCTGATTTAGAGTTAGCTACATCGGTAGCTGTAATGGCTCGTATGCAAAATACAGGACAGAGTTGCATTGCCGCCAAACGTTTTTTGGTAGACAAAAATATCGCTGAAACTTTTATAAATCAATATAGGAGCAAGATTCAAGCGCTGAAAACGGGAGATAAATTTGATCCAACAACGCAAATTGGAGCAATGGCACGTGAAGATTTGGCTATAGAATTAGAGAAAATGGTCACAGAGAGTATTCAAGAAGGAGCAAAACTTATCTGTGGAGGAAACCGTAAAGGTGCGTTCTATGAACCTACAATTATCACTGAGGTGACTCCATCAATGGCAATTTTTAAAGAAGAAACTTTTGGACCTGTGGCAGCTATCACCACGTTCAGTACTTTTGACGAAGCTGTAGAACTTAGCAATCAGTCTGAATTTGGATTAGGTGTATCTATTTTTTCAAAGAATACAGAGTTCGTAAAATCACAGGCTTATCGATTTGAAGAAGGAGCTGTGTACATCAACGAAATGCTCATTAGTGATCCGAATTTACCTTTCGGAGGTATTAAAAAATCTGGTTACGGCAGGGAACTCTCTTCCTTTGGAATGTATGAGTTTGCAAATATCAAAACAGTGGTCGTAAAGTAAATAGTTTTGGTAAATTGATTTTTTGTAGTTTTAGAATTTAAAACAACGGATATATGAAACAAATATTAGTAGCTTTATTTTTATTTTCGAGTATTTATTCATTCGGGCAAAATGCAAAGACTGTAAAAGTCTTTGAGAATGCCTTGGTTAATTTTTCAGAGAAAGGGGAAGCCCCTGCAGATGTTATTCGTTTGCAAAGCGGACGTTTACTGGTAAAAAAAATACACATCCCTGAATATCGTAAAGGAACTGATGTTTCTGTAGAAATAACCATTCGTTCCAACGGTGATCCTTGGGACAAATCAGGTTCTTGTTTCGTCTTTAAAAATGAAGACTTGATTAACGTTATCAACGTGGCTCAGGGTTCGAAACAATTGCCTAATGAAAGTGGAACTGACAATAACTACCACGGAATCAAAGCAGTTTCATCGTATGACCTGCCAGTAGAAATTCTCCGATTTATGACTCCTTTCGGAGTGGGACATTTCAGCGATGAGCAAAAATATCCAAACATGAAATATGGTCGCCCTGTATCTGTACCAAAATGGGAAGATAAAGTTGTTTGGCAACAGGACGTTTCTCAGTTAGAATCTCTCCTAACGGGCACTTTTTACATCGGCATTTGGATCGACACGTGGACTGACAAAGGATATTTGGCAGATGTTTCGCTAACTTACTCTGGTAGACCACGACCAAAAAAAGTGGTTACTCCGTTGGTGAACACTATTTACTATGTAAATGGACAAAAAATTCCCGATTTATTTGCTAAAACTACGCTAAAACATGACATAACCCTTAAAAAAGATGTAAAAAATGCTGAATTATACTACATCACTACTGGACATGGAGGACATAGCGGTGGAGATGAGTTCATCAAAATTAAAAATTCTGTTTTTTTTAATAGTAAAAAAGTGATTGACTTCATTCCTTGGCGTGATGATTGTGCTGCTTTTAGAAGATTCAATCCTTCATCAGGTGTATGGACGCGCAAGGACACTGCTTTTGCATATAACGAAAACTACGAACGCGTAAAGAAAGCCGTTGAAGAACGATTAGCTTCATCCGATTTATCACGCTCCAATTGGTGCCCTGGCTCAGCAGTAGTTCCTGAGAACGTATCACTTGGTACGCTCAAAAAAGGAAAACATACTATCGAAATTGTAATTCCTGCTACCGCCAATACTGGAGACCAACAAAACCATTGGCTTGTATCAAGTTACTTAGTATCAGATAAGTAGCACTAATACTAAATAATCCCCCTTAAAAAGTAGCAAAATCTTTTTATGGGGGATTAGTCTGTAACAGATAAACTTCAATCTTCATATTTAAGGCTATGTGGTAAAAATAAAATAGGCTATCCAATACTCTTTGAATAGCCTATTTACATTTTATCTATGCTTCCCCTTTCAATCCGAAAAGAGGTACAGGATGATGTTCATTCTCGTGAATTGAACCATGTGATTGCTCAAAACGTTGGATATTTTCTGACAAAGCGTTTAACAAACGTTTGGCATGTTGTGGAGTCAATATAATACGGCTTTTCACCCGTGCTTTTGGCATTCCTGGCATCACATTGATAAAATCCACAACAAATTCAGTCGATGAATGATTGATGACCGCCAAGTTTGAGTAAACCCCATCAGCTACCTTTTCATCCAATTCAATACTCAACTGATTTTCTGCATTTTCGTTTATGCTACTCATTGTCCTATCTTGATTTTTTCTTTTCAACAACCACTTCTTCCTCTGCTTTTGAACCTACGATAATTTTCTCGTAACGTTTCAGACCTGTACCCGCTGGAATTCTATGCCCAACGATTACATTCTCTTTCAATCCGTCAAGGAAATCCACTTTTCCGTTTACTGCTGCTTCATTCAAGACTTTAGTTGTTTCTTGGAATGATGCTGCTGAAATGAACGATTTTGTTTGTAGCGAAGCTCTTGTAATTCCCTGTAGTACAGGCGTTGCCGTTGCGGGAATCACATCACGAGCCTCTACTAAATTTTTATCAGCTCGTTTTAGCAAGGAATTTTCATCACGCAACTGACGTAAAGAAACGATTTGTCCTGCCTTAAGGTTTTCAGAATCTCCCGCATCTTCAACTATTTTCTGTCCGAATAATTTGTCGTTCTCCTCAATGAAATCATCTTTGTGAACTAATTGTCCTTCTAGGAATAGAGTGTCACCTGGATCTTGAATTTCAACCTTACGCATCATCTGACGTACAATCACCTCAAAATGTTTATCGTTGATTTTCACCCCTTGCAAACGATATACCTCTTGAACTTCATTTACTAAATACTGCTGAACGGCAGAAGGTCCTTTAATATTCAAAATATCATCAGGAGTTACAGAACCATCAGAAAGAGGCATACCCGCACGTACAAAGTCATTCTCTTGTACCAAAATTTGGTTAGACAACTTCACCAAATATTTGCGAACTTCACCTGTTTTGGATTCAATAACAATTTCTCGGTTACCTCGTTTTATTTTTCCGAAAGAAACTACCCCGTCAATTTCCGAAACGATTGCTGGATTGGAAGGATTACGTGCCTCGAACAATTCAGTAACACGTGGTAAACCTCCGGTAATATCACCCGATTTTGCTGATCTACGTGGGATTTTCACCAATACCTTACCTTCTTTAATCTTACTTCCATCGTCCACCATCAAGTGTGCTCCAACTGGCAAAGTGTAGGAACGGAAGGTCTCTCCGTCTTTATCTTGAATTAATAACGTTGGAATCAAGCGTTTATTTCTTGATTCAACAATCACTTTTTCTTGGAATCCTGTTTGCTCATCAATTTCGATTTGGTAAGTGACCCCTTGTTCGATACCTTCATAAGCAATTTTCCCTGAAAACTCTGAGATAATCACGGCATTATATGGATCCCACTGGCAAAGAACATCGCCTTTATTAACTTCTTGCTTGTCTTTAACAAAAATGTGTGCCCCATATGGAATATTATGAGTATGTAGTACCAAACCTGACTTTGGTTCAACCACTTTCAACTCCGAAGTACGTGAAATGACAACGTTCACTGGATTTCCTTCATAATCTTGTCCTTTCACTGTTCGCAAATCATCAATTTCAACGACTCCATCGAAACGAGCTTCTAACTTGCTCTCCTCAGAGATGTTTCCTGCTGTACCCCCTGCGTGGAATGTTCGAAGCGTAAGCTGTGTACCTGGCTCACCGATAGATTGTGCAGCAACAACTCCAACAGCCTCTCCCGTTTGTACCATTTTACCTGTTGAAAGGTTTCGTCCGTAGCATTTTGCACAAATTCCATGTTTTGCTTCACACGTAAGTGCTGAACGTACTTCCACCATTTCAATTGGAGCTTCTGTAATCTTAGCTACAGCTTTTTCAGTAATTTCATCTCCTGCTTTAACAAGCAATTCTTCGGTTAATGGATTGTAAACATCGTGCAATGAAACACGTCCTAAAATACGCTCTCCTAAAGTTTCTACAACCTCTTCGTTTTTCTTCAAAGCACGAACTTCGACTCCTCGTAATGTACCACAATCATCTGTATTAATAATTACATCTTGCGATACATCCACCAGACGACGGGTCAAGTAACCAGCATCCGCTGTTTTCAAAGCCGTATCGGCAAGACCTTTACGAGCTCCGTGCGTTGAAATAAAGTATTCTAAGATTGATAATCCCTCTTTAAAGTTCGACAAGATTGGGTTTTCGATAATCTCACCTCCTCCTACAGTCGACTTTTTAGGTTTTGCCATCAATCCACGCATACCTGTCAACTGACGAATCTGCTCTTTTGAACCCCTCGCTCCTGAATCCAACATCATATATACAGAATTGAACCCTTGTTGATCACTACTGATTCGCTTCATAGCCAATTCTGTTAACTGAGCATTAGTAGATGTCCACACATCAATCACCTGATTATAACGCTCGTTATTGGTGATAAGTCCCATATTATAGTTGGCTACAATACCTTCAACCAATCCGTTTGCCTCGGCAATCATCTTTTCTTTTTCTTGTGGAATAATAATATCCCCTAAACTGAATGACAATCCACCTTGGAAAGCGAATTTGTAACCCATATTTTTAATTTTATCTAAGAATTCCGCTGTCGTTGGAATACTTGTTGATTTCAAAATATGTCCAATAATGTCTCGCAACGATTTTTTGGTCAATACCTCGTTGATATATCCTGCTTCACGTGGCACCACTTCGTTGAACAATACACGACCTGTGGTAGTTTCAATTACCTTGTAAACTTCTTCACCATTTTCTCCTAAATCTCTTACACGTACTTTGATAAAGGCATTCAAATTCAACTTTCTTTCATTGTAGGCGATATTTACCTCTTCCGCAGAATAGAATGTCAAGCCTTCTCCTTTAATTGGATACTCAGGTGTTGAACGTCTTCCTTTGGTCATATAATACAAGCCAAGAACCATGTCTTGAGAAGGTACTGTAATTGGAGAACCGTTCGCAGGATTCAAGATATTATGTGATGCTAACATCAACAATTGAGCTTCCAAAATAGCTTCAGGCCCCAACGGCAAGTGTACCGCCATTTGGTCACCGTCGAAGTCAGCATTAAACGCCGTACACACCAACGGGTGCAACTGGATCGCTTTACCTTCAATCAACTTCGGCTGGAATGCTTGGATACCCAAACGGTGCAACGTAGGAGCACGGTTCAAAAGCACTGGATGCCCTTTAATCACGTTATCTAAAATATCCCAAACTACAGGCTCTTTCTTATCGATAATTTTCTTAGCTGACTTAACTGTTTTTACAATTCCGCGCTCAATTAACTTACGGATAACAAACGGTTTGTAAAGTTCTGCTGCCATATTTTTAGGCAAACCACACTCGTATAATTTAAGTTCAGGCCCTACCACAATTACAGAACGTGCTGAGTAATCCACACGTTTTCCAAGTAAATTCTGACGGAAACGACCTTGCTTACCTTTCAATGAATCAGACAATGACTTCAACGGACGATTTGATTCCGTTTTTACTGCTGATGATTTACGTGTGTTATCAAACAATGAATCCACAGATTCTTGTAACATACGTTTTTCGTTACGCAAAATTACCTCGGGTGCTTTGATTTCCATCAATCGCTTCAAACGATTATTACGAATAATCACACGACGATACAAATCATTCAAATCAGAAGTTGCAAAACGCCCTCCATCCAACGGCACCAACGGACGCAACTCAGGCGGAATCACAGGAATTACCTTCATTATCATCCATTCAGGTTTATTTTCACGATTATTTTTTGCCTCACGAAACGCTTCAACCACTTGCAAACGCTTCAAAGCCTCTGTTTTACGTTGTTTAGAACTTTCACTGTTAGCTTTATGGCGTAAATCATACGAAAGTTCGTCCAAATCCAAACGTTGCAACAAATCTAAAAGACATTCAGCTCCCATTTTGGCAACGAATTTATTCGGGTCAGTATCTTCTAAATACTGATTCTCAACAGGAAGAGTTTCCATAATATTTAGATATTCTTCCTCCGTCAAAAAATCCATCGGTTGGATATCCTCGCCATCTGGTCCTTTTGCAATTCCTGGTTGGATAACCACATATCTCTCATAGTAGATAATCATATCCAATTTTTTGGACGGCAATCCCAACAAATATCCGATTTTATTCGGTAATGATCGGAAATACCAAATGTGTGCAATCGGTACCACTAAGTTGATATGCCCTACTCTATCACGACGCACTTTTTTCTCTGTTACTTCTACCCCACAACGGTCGCAAACAATCCCTTTGTAACGAATACGTTTATATTTTCCACAAGCACATTCATAGTCCTTAACAGGCCCAAAAATACGCTCACAGAACAACCCATCTCGCTCAGGTTTGTGCGTACGATAGTTAATCGTCTCAGGTTTAATAACCTCACCACGCGAAACTGCCAAAATAGATTCAGGCGATGCCAACCCAATAGAAATTTTGTCAAACTTCGTCGTTGTAACTTTGTCTTTTACTCTTGCCATAATATATTATGCGGTATGAATTTTATTTTTTTTTATTTTTTGCAAAACCTTTAGAAGGTTTTTAAAACTTTTAATTTTAGAGGATTTATTAAAAAAATATTCAATTTTAAAATAATTCTTCTTGAACTTTCTTTGGTAACCTCTTTACTACAAGCTCATATGAATTGAAAATCCATTTTCTAAGTAATTTATCGGAAATTTTTCCATTAATTTGGACACTGTTCCAATGTTTTTTATTCATATGCCAACCTGGAGTAACTTCTGCATATTGTTCACGAAGCTCAACCGCTTCTTCAGGATCACACTTGATATTTATAAACTCATATTTTGTGATGTTTACCAAGCAGAACATTTTCCCTTTAACTGAAAAAACCAGAATATTATCATCAAAAGGAAAACTTTCTTCAGAAGCTTTAAGCGACAGACAAAATTCACGCAATTCTTCGATATTCATCAAAAATGAGTATTTTAATAATCTTAGAAACACTTAAAACTCTGCCAAAGGAATACTTTGGCAAAGTTTCTGAATTTTGATTTTTTTATTCTTCCAATCTTATATCAAGTCCAAGACCTTTAAGTTCGTGCATCAATACGTTGAACGATTCAGGAAGCCCTGGTTCTGGCATTGTTTCTCCTTTAACGATTGCCTCATACGTTTTAGCTCTACCGATTACGTCGTCGGACTTCACGGTTAAGATTTCACGCAATGTGCTTGAAGCTCCATATGCTTCCAATGCCCAAACCTCCATCTCTCCAAAACGCTGACCTCCAAACTGAGCCTTACCTCCAAGTGGTTGTTGGGTAATAAGCGAATAAGGCCCGATAGAACGTGCGTGCATCTTATCGTCGATCATGTGTCCGAGTTTAATCATATAGATAACCCCAACAGTTGCAGGTTGATCAAAACGCTCTCCAGTTCCTCCATCATACAGATAAGTATGTCCAAAACGTGGAATACCTGCCTCGTCAGTCAATGCATTGATTTGCTCCAACGATGCTCCATCAAAAATAGGCGTAGCGTACTTCTGACCTAATTTTTGACCTGCCCAACCGAGAACGGTTTCATAAATCTGTCCAATATTCATACGAGAAGGTACCCCAAGAGGGTTCAACACTATATCCACAGGAGTTCCATCTTCCAAGAACGGCATATCTTCATCACGAACAATACGAGCTACAATACCTTTATTTCCGTGACGACCTGCCATTTTATCTCCTACTTTCAGCTTACGTTTTTTGGCTATATACACTTTCGCCAATTTCAAAATTCCTGCTGGTAACTCATCCCCCACTGAGATAGTAAACTTCTCACGACGTAATGCTCCTTGCAAGTCATTCAACTTAATTTTGTAGTTATGCAACAAGTCATCAATCAACGTATTCACCTCTTTGTCATCCGTCCAACCACCAGAAACTATATGAGCATAATCGTCAACTGCTTCTAAAGCCTTTACCGAATATTTTTTACCTTTCGGGATAATTTCTTCTCCCAAATCATTGGTTACACCTTGTGATGTTTTTCCTTCAACCAGTGTAAACAATTTAGTGATTAATTTATCTTTTAGAGCCTGGAATTTAGAATTGTAAGAAGCCTCAACCACTGCAACATCTTCTTTTTCTTTTCCACGCTTTCTCTTATCTTTAACAACGCGTGAGAACAATTTCTTATCTACAACAACCCCGTAAAGCGAAGGCGATGCTTTCAACGACGCATCTTTTACATCTCCTGCTTTATCTCCAAAAATCGCACGAAGCAATTTCTCTTCGGGTGTAGGATCTGACTCTCCTTTAGGAGTAATTTTCCCAATAAGAATATCTCCAGGTCGCACCTCTGCACCGATACGAATCATACCATTTTCATCCAAATCTTTGGTAGCTTCTTCTGAAACGTTTGGAATGTCGTTGGTCAACTCTTCTGCACCTAACTTAGTATCACGAACTTCCAACGAATACTCGTCAATGTGGATAGACGTAAAAATATCCTCACGAACCACACGTTCTGAAATAACAATAGCATCCTCGAAGTTATATCCTTTCCAAGGCATAAACGCTACTTTCATATTTCGCCCTAAAGCTAACTCCCCTTGTTCAGTAGCATATCCATCACAAAGTACCTGACCTTTAGTCACTCTATCTCCTTTTCGAACGATAGGCTTCAAGTTGATACAAGTTCCTTGATTCGTTTTTTGGAATTTAATAAGATCATAAACCGTTTGTTCTTCCTCAAAACTCACTAATTTTTGATTCTCAGTACGGTCATATGTAATTATAATTTTCTCAGCATCAACATATTCTACTACACCATCACCCTCTGCGTTCATCAGAACACGTGCATCGGATGCCACGCGACGCTCCAAACCTGTCCCAACAATTGGAGCCTCTGGTTTCAATAAAGGTACCGCTTGGCGCATCATATTCGATCCCATCAAAGCACGGTTAGCGTCATCATGCTCCAAGAAAGGAATCAACGAAGCCGAAATAGAAGCAATCTGATTAGGAGCAACGTCAATAAACTCCACTTGATTAGGTTCAATTACAGGAAAATCCCCATCTTCTTTTACAACAACTCTCTCTTCTGTAATATTACCCTCTTTATCCAAACTGATGTTTGCCATACCGATCTTAAGTCCTTCTTCCTCTTCAGCACTCAAATAGGTCATGTCTTTCAAGTCTACCTTCCCGTTAGTAACCTTGTGGTAAGGAGTTTCAATGAATCCCATTGAATTTACTTTTGAGAACACAGCCAAAGATGAAATCAAACCGATGTTTGGTCCCTCAGGAGTTTCAATAGGACACAGGCGTCCGTAATGTGTGTAATGAACGTCACGCACCTCAAAACCTGCACGTTCACGTGAAAGTCCTCCTGGCCCCAAAGCTGACAATCTTCGTTTGTGCGTAATCTCAGCGAGTGGATTGGTTTGATCCATAAACTGAGAAAGCTGATTCGTTCCAAAAAACGAATTGATTACCGATGAAAGTGTTTTAGCATTAATCAAGTCAATAGGAGTAAACACCTCATTATCACGAACATTCATACGTTCACGAATCGTACGAGCCATACGAGAAAGTCCAACACCAAACTGAGCCGAAAGTTGCTCACCAACCGTACGCACACGACGATTTGACAAGTGATCAATATCATCAACTTCCGCTTTTGAATTGATAAGCTCAATTAAGTACTTAACAATTGTTATGATATCTTCTTTTGTTAAAACTTGCTTATCTTCTGGAATATCTATTCCTAATTTTTTATTAATTCTGTAACGCCCTACATCTCCTAAATTATAACGTTGGTCAGAGAAGAATAATTTATCGATAATGCCACGGGCTGTCTCTTCATCAGGTGGTTCAGCGTTACGCAACTGACGATAAATATGTTCTACAGCCTCTTTTTCAGAGTTTGTAGGGTCTTTTTGTAGAGTATTATGAATAATTGTATAATCTGTTGCTTGGCTGTCCTCTTTATGAAGAAGAATAGTTTTCACGTCAGCTTCAACAATTTCCTCTATATTATCTTTATCTAAAACAGTATCTCGGTCGAGAATAATTTCATTACGCTCAATAGATACCACCTCTCCTGTATCTTCATCAACAAAGTCTTCGTGCCACGTATTCAACACACGAGCAGCTAAACGACGACCAATATATTTCTTCAAACCTGTCTTAGAAACTTTGATCTCTTCAGCCAAATCAAATATCTCTAAAATATCCTTATCCCGCTCAAAACCAATAGCACGGAACAAAGTTGTTACAGGTAATTTTTTCTTTCTATCAATGTACGCATACATCACATTGTTAATGTCTGTAGCGAATTCAATCCAAGAACCTTTAAAAGGAATAATTCTGGCTGAATATAATTTTGTTCCATTTGCGTGGAACGACTGCCCGAAGAAAACTCCTGGTGAACGGTGCAATTGTGAAACGATTACACGCTCAGCTCCATTGATAACGAACGTACCACTGGCAGTCATATAAGGAACAGTTCCCAAATAGACATCTTGTACAATAGTTTCAAAATCTTCGTGTTCAGGATCTGTACAATATAGTTTCAATCTTGCTTTTAACGGCACACTATAAGTTAAACCTCTTTCGATACACTCCTGAATAGTGTAGCGAGGTGGGTCAATAAAATAGTCTAAAAACTCCAACACAAACTGATTACGCGTGTCTGTTATTGGGAAATTCTCTTTAAATGTGTTATATAACCCTTCATTGCCTCTCTCCTCCGATTTAGTTTCCAATTGGAAAAAATCTTGGAACGATTTAATCTGAATATCCAAAAAATCGGGATAGTCTGGTGTGTGTTTTACAGAAGCAAAATTGATTCTTGCAGTTTGATTCGTAAGCATCTATTTTTATAAATTTAATTCTTTAAGCCTAACGTTTTAAAGTTACAACAATATGCAACCTTATTAAAAAAAATCAGATTTTAAAACTTTTTGTTCAAAACCCAAATATTGATTTCTATAAATCAACGAAATAACATATTAATTATCAAGCTATTAAAGCTAAGTTTTTGTAACTAATAGTTTATTACCGATATAATACGCAAAATGGTTTAGGCCTATTCTGTACAAGAAAAGACCTAAACCTTATATGTTAAACTTCGTAAAATTATTTCAATTCTACTTCAGCTCCAGCTTCTTCTAAAGACTTTTTAAGACCTTCTGCTTCGTCTTTAGATACACCTTCTTTGATTTTTGAAGGAGCTCCATCAACTACTTCTTTAGCTTCTTTAAGTCCAAGACCTGTTAATTCTTTAACCAATTTAACAACAGCTAATTTGTTAGCACCTGCTGATTTCAAGAATACATCAAATTCTGTTTTTTCAGCTACAGCCTCACCTGCTGCTGCTGGACCTGCTGCTACTGCAACCGCTGCAGCTGCTGGCTCAATTCCGTACTCATCTTTTAAAATTTGAGCAAGTTCGTTTACTTCTTTAACTGTTAAGTTTACTAATTGTTCTGCGAAATTTTTTAAATCTGCCATTTTCTATCGTTTTTTAAGTTTGTTATAAAATTTAATTTTGTGCGTTCAATCTACTATTTTTCAGACAAAGTTTTAATAATACCTGCCAATTTTCCACCTCCTGATTTAAGAGCTGAAACAACATTTTTAGCAGGTGATTGCAACAATCCGATAATATCGCCAATAAGCTCCTCTCTCGACTTGATTGCAACCAAAGTCTCTAATTGGTCTGCTCCAACGAAGATAGCTTCCTCAATAAAAGCACCTTTTAAAACCAATTTATCTGATTTTTTTCTGAATTCTTTGATAAGTTTCGCAGGGGCATTTCCTACCTCTGAAAACATCAAAGTACTATTTCCTCTAAGAACTGACGGCAATTCACCAAATTCTTTTTCAGAAGCCTCCATTGCCTTTGCAAGCAACGTATTTTTAACAACTGCCAATTTGATATTCGCCTTGAAACAAGCCTTACGTAAGTTTGTTGTTTCATCTGCATTCAAACCAGTTAGGTCAGCAACATAGATTACGTTATTCTCAGCTAACCGTGCAGTCAAATCCTCTATTACTAATGATTTTTCTTCTCTTGTCATAATTTCCTTTTTTAACTACCAATTAAACTGATTTCGTATCTACTGGCACACTTGGGCTCATTGTTGAAGACAAATAGATAGACTTCACATAAGTTCCTTTTGCTGCAGTAGGTTTTAATTTTATTAATGTCTGAATCAACTCATGAGCGTTGTCAATAATTTGCTCCGCTGAGAAAGATACCTTACCGATAGCAGCGTGAACGATACCTGTTTTATCAACACGGAAGTCAATCTTACCTGCTTTCACTTCTTGAACTGCTTTCCCGATTTCCATTGTTACTGTTCCTGTTTTTGGGTTAGGCATCAAACCACGAGGACCTAAAACGCGCCCAAGAGGACCTAATTTACCCATAACACTTGGCATCGTAACAATTACGTCAACATCAGTCCAACCGTCTTTAATTTTTTGCAGATATTCATCCAATCCAACATAATCAGCACCAGCAGCTTTGGCCTCAGCCTCTTTGTCTGGAGTTACCAACGCAAGTACTTTCACGTCCTTACCTGTTCCGTGTGGAAGCGTAACCACACCACGAACCATTTGATTTGCTTTACGAGGATCAACACCCAAACGAACTGCAATATCAACCGAAGCATCGAACTTTGTATATGTGATTTGTTTCAATAGTGCAGAAGCCTCAGCCAACGAGTACAATTTATTGTAATCAACCTTTGATAAAGCCTCTTTGTGTTTCTTTGTCAATTTTGCCATAATTTTTCAGATTAAAAAGGTTTATCACCAGTTACTGTTATACCCATAGAACGTGCTGTACCAGCAACCATACTCATTGCAGACTCAATAGTAAACGCATTCAAATCCGCCATTTTGTCCTCTGCAATAGCTCTTACTTGATCCCAAGTAATGCTTCCTACTTTTTTACGGTTAGGTTGCCCTGAACCTCCTTTAATCTTCGCGGCTTCCAATAGCTGAACTGCAGCAGGTGCGGTTTTAGTAACAAAGTCAAATGACTTGTCTTTATAAACAGTGATAACAACTGGGATAATTTTCCCTTGTTTGTCCTGTGTACGAGCATTGAACTGCTTACAGAACTCCATAATGTTAACACCGGCAGCACCTAATGCGGGTCCAATTGGTGGCGACGGATTCGCTTGACCTCCCCGAGCTTGTAGCTTAACTACTTTACTAATTTCTTTTGCCATTGTTTATTATTAATTAAAAAATTTAAAGTGTAAATACAATTACACTTTTTTGTCTTATACTTTTTCTACTTGCATATAACTCAACTCAAGTGGCGTTTTTCGTCCAAAAATTTTAACCATTACCTCAAGTTTACGTTTTTCCTCATTTACTTTTTCAACTGTTCCATTAAAACCATTGAACGGCCCATCAATTACTTTAATTGTTTCTCCAACCGTATACGGAATCGCAACAGCTTCTACATTTTCGGCAAGATCATCGACCTGTCCCAACATGCGGTTCACATCTGATTTTCTCAGTGGAAGCGGATCTCCTCCTTTAGTTTCACTTAAAAAACTAACAACTCCTGGAATTGATTTGATTATGTGGATAACTTCACCTGCTAAGTTTGCTTTTACCATAACATAGCCCGGCATATGCACTTTCTCCTTATTTATTTTCTTTCCGTTGCGAATCTGAACAACTTTCTCGGTAGGCACCAAAACCTCCTCCACATAATCAGCGTACCCCAAACGAGTAGTTTCATTTTCTATGTAGTTCTTAACCTTATTTTCTTGTCCAGTAACAGCTTTAACAACGTACCATTTTTTCTCTAATATTCCAGACATCCCGTTATTTTTTTACTTCATAAAGTTAAAATACCAAGCCATTAGCCACTCAAAGAAAGAATCCATTCCCCAAATTAGGAGTGAAAACAAAACCGAAAAAACCACTACGATAACCATTTCCTTTTGAGCCTGAGCTAAGGTTGGCCACGTAACGTGATTTTTTAATTCCTCATAAGATTCTTTAATATAATTTACCATTATCTTATCGTTTTTGCACGGGTGGAGGGATTCGAACCCCCATCAACGGTTTTGGAGACCGCTATTCTACCCTTGAACTACACCCGTCTTTCATAAAGAAGTTTTGAACCATAAAGTTCAAAACCTCTTTAATATTATTAAATTGAAATATCAATTCTTATTAGTCAAGAATTTCAGTTACTTGACCTGCACCTACTGTACGTCCTCCTTCACGGATAGCGAAACGAAGTCCTACATTAAGAGCGATAGCTTGTAACAACTCTACTGTAATTGTTACGTTATCTCCTGGCATAACCATCTCAACTCCTTCAGGTAATGAGATAGTACCTGTTACGTCAGTTGTACGTACATAGAACTGAGGACGATATTTATCTTTAAATGGAGTATGACGTCCACCCTCTTCTTTGCTCAAGATATACACCTCTGCTTTGAATTTAGCGTGAGGCTTAACAGAACCTGGTTTACAAATAACCATACCACGTTTGATATCTTTTTTATCAATACCACGAAGTAATAGACCTACGTTATCACCAGCCTCTCCTCTGTCAAGGATTTTACGGAACATCTCTACCCCCGTGATTGTAGAAGTCAATTTCTCAGCTCCCATACCGATGATTTCAACAGCCTCACCTGTTTTAGCAACCCCTGTTTCAATACGTCCTGTTGCTACAGTTCCACGTCCTGTAATAGTGAACACGTCTTCAACTGGCATCAAGAATGGCTTATCAATATCACGAGTTGGCAATTCAATCCAGTTATCAACAGCTTCCATTAGTTTCATAACTGTATCAACCCATTTTGGCTCACCATTCAAAGCTCCTAAGGCAGAACCTTGAACGATAGGTCCGTTATCTCCATCATAGTCATAAGAGCTCAACAACTCTCTCATTTCAAGCTCAACAAGCTCTAACAATTCTGGGTCGTCTACCATATCCACTTTGTTCATGAAAACAACGATACGAGGAATACCTACCTGACGTCCTAAAAGGATGTGCTCACGAGTTTGTGGCATTGGACCATCCGTAGCAGCAACTACAAGAATAGCTCCGTCCATCTGAGCAGCACCAGTAATCATGTTTTTAACGTAATCCGCGTGACCAGGACAGTCAACGTGTGCGTAGTGACGGTTTGCTGTTTGATATTCAACGTGTGAAGTGTTGATGGTGATACCTCTTTCTTTTTCCTCAGGAGCGTTATCGATTGAATCGAAACTTCTTGCTTCAGAAAGACCTGCATCAGATAATACTTTAGTGATAGCAGCTGTCAAAGTTGTCTTACCGTGATCCACGTGTCCGATAGTACCAATATTCAAGTGGGGTTTGGAACGATCAAATGTTTCTTTTGCCATGATTAATAATTTTTTTTAAATCTTAGTTATATAATTCAGTGTTAAATGTGTGCAATTCAAGAGCCAATGACGAGATTTGAACTCGTGACCTCTTCCTTACCAAGGAAGCGCTCTACCCCTGAGCTACACCGGCTTATAGCCTTCTGTGAGCGGGAGACGAGGTTCGAACTCGCGACATTCAGCTTGGAAGGCTGACGCTCTACCAACTGAGCTACTCCCGCATTTTTTTGGTGGGAAGAGCAGGATTCGAACCTGCGAAGACATAGTCAGCAGATTTACAGTCTGCCCTCGTTGGCCGCTTGAGTATCTTCCCTTTGCCACAATTATTAAAAGTATGAACTTTCGAGCCGATAGAGGGATTCGAACCCACGACCCCGAGATTACAAATCACGTGCTCTGGCCAACTGAGCTATATCGGCATAACTCTTTCGTTATTTCTAACGGAGTGCAAATGTATATATATTTTTTTTGTTAGCAAAATTTTTTACGTTTTTTTTACTCATAATTATCCATCATTTTACACAAAACACTGAAAAACAATATTTTATATAAAAAAAAGATTTGCATACAGAGTGTTATAAAAATCATCATTTGAAAGAGAATGAATTAACTCCCCCCCTATCATATTTCTATTAATTCTCTGCCTACCAAAGCTACGACAAAAATGAAACTTTACCCTCTGCTGTATCTGATTCTAAAATTGCTCCAACACCTGAATGCGTTTTTCAATCGGTGGATGTGTAGCAAATAATGACATTATCCCTTTGCTTTTATGTTCTATAAACATCTCTTTTACTTCATCATTTTTGATATCCAGCTCTGAGTTTCCTGAAATTTTACGTAAAGCACTGGCTAAACCTAAAGGGTTTCGAGTCATTTCAGCGGCTCCTGCATCTGCCATATATTCTCGTTTTCGAGATAGAGCAAATTTAAAGACCATAGATAGTATGTATACGACAAAAGCTATTATCAAAAAGATTAATATGATCATTCCACCTCCACCTTTATCATTACTGCTTTTTTTCCTTGAAGAAAGTCCATTGCTCAGGAGCATACGAAAAGCTAAATCTGCCAAAACAGCAAAAATACCTACAAAAACAATAGTAACTATTAACAAGCGTACATCTCGATTACGTATATGCATCAGCTCGTGTGCTATAACCCCCTCTAATTCCGCATCATCTAGTGTATTTATAAGTCCTCGGGTAAGGGTTACTGCATATGTTTTTTCATTGATCCCTGAGGCATATGCGTTCAAAACTTCGCTTTCTATGATGTACAGTTTGGGCATCTGCATACCAACCGACATACACAAATTTTCGGTCAAGTTGTAAACCCTCATATTATTCCTACGTTCCAAAGGTTTGGAATTAGTAGCAAATTGAATCATTTGTGTATGAAAAAAGTAAGATATTAGAAACCAAACTCCAACAACAACCAAGACGACAGGTGTCGCTCCTACAAATAAGCTATTGGTAGTAGTAACATTTTGCTCGTTTGTAAAATACAAGAAAGCGTACACTTCCAATAACACCAATAGCGGAAAGGCAATTATTAAAAGTATGGATTTAAAATTATTTCGGGATATCTGAGACTGTATTCCGACGTACTGCATTTCGTTCGCTTTAGAATGAAATCTCTGGAGCTTTGTCGAGGGTTGCTCGTTGCTCTGTTCCTAAATCGAAGAATGGCTGTACAGTCATTTTCTTCATTCCCGCTACAATATTGGTAGGAATTGACTGAATGGCTGTATTCAATTCTCTGGTCGTTGAATTGAAATATCTTCGCACCGAAGCTAATTTGTTTTCTATATCAGCTATCTCTTGCTGTAAGTGCATGAAATTAGTATTCGCTTTCAAATCGGGATATGCTTCTACCTGAATATTAAATGCCGACATTGCCATTCCCAATTCTTTTTCAGCTGCTATTTTTGAATTTACGTCTGTAGCATTCATGGCCTTACTTCGGGCTTGCGTCACTCGAGTCAAAACATCGGCTTCGTGTTGCATATATCCTTTAACCGCTCCTAACAACTGAGGAATTAAATCGTGACGTTGCTTTAACTGAACGTCAATATCGGCAAAGGCATTTTCTCGATTGTTTGACAAAGCAACCAATCTATTGTTGGTCATCACGTACCAAATTATCAATATTACAACAACCCCTAAAATGATTAATCCTATCATATTTTTATTTTTTTAAGTTAACTGGGACAAAGTTACTATTTTTTTTTTATTTTATCCAAAATGTTTTGAAATTTATTGTTCCGAAAAATACGTCTCCTTACGGCTCCCCATTCTTTGTATTCTCACCAAAAAAAATGTACCTTTGTCTTCTCTTATTTTTTATGAAAAAGCTATACATTTTATCAATTATCGCCTTTTTACCAATTCTTTTTTTGAGGTGCAATAAAACTGAAACACCTCCCAATATTGTTTTGTTTGTAGTTGATGACATGGGGTGGCAGGATACTTCGGTTGATTTTTTTGAACAAACTACGGATTTCAATCACATGTACGAAACTCCTAATATGGAACGGCTAGCGAGACAAGGAATGAAATTCACCCAGGCTTACGCTACCCCAATTTGTTCCCCTTCGAGAGTAAGTCTTTTCACGGGAACAAACGCTGCAAGACATCGAGTAACGAACTGGACTCTGTTTAGAGACACTTCTACGGATCAAAAAGACACTTTACTTACCTATCCGGAATGGAACGTTAATGGCATTGCTACCGAAAATGGCATTCCGCGTACGTTTGTTTCCACTACCCTACCTCAGCTACTACAAAAATCGGGATATCATAACATTCATATAGGAAAGGCTCATTTTGCTGCCAAAGACACTCCCTGCGAAGATCCTATTAACATGGGATTCCACGTGAATGTGGGTGGACATGCAGCAGGTGGATTGAAATCTTATGAAGGAGTAGACAACTTTGGGAACGACACGATACAAAAAAACATTTTTGCCGTCCCACATCTAGAAGAATTTCATGGAAAAGATATTTTCGTTACAGAAGCCTTGACTCAAAAAGCCATTGAGAAACTTCAGAAACGCCCGAAAGAGAAACCTTTCTTTTTGTATATGTCACACTATGCCATTCATGTTCCAATAATGGGGGACAAACGTTTTGTTAACAAATATTTAGACAAAGGAATGCATCCTGTTGAAGCTAAATATGCCTCCCTAATTGAAGGTATGGACAAAAGTTTAGGAGATTTGATGAATTTTTTAGAACAGGAAGAGTTAAGTGAAAATACAATCATTATTTTTATCTCCGATAACGGTGGATTAGACGCTTGGGCAAGAGGCTTGTCAAAGAACAGTGCTAACCATCCATTGGCAAGCGGCAAGGGTTCGTTAAAAGAAGGAGGCATCCGCATTCCATTTTTGGTGTCTTGGAAAGGAAAAATCATTGGAAATCAAACAAATAATAATATTGTAAGTATCGAAGATATTTTCCCTTCATTATTAGAAATTTGCAATATGGAAAAAGAAAATATCATACAAACTATTGACGGAAAAAGCTTTGTAAATCAACTTTTTACCCCAACTAAAAACATTCCTGAAAGAAATCTTTACTGGCATTTGCCTAATAATTGGTTTGGTTACAATCGCACATTAGGGTTGGGAGCATCAAGTGCTATTCGTAAAGGTAATTACAAACTCATATATTACCATGACTCTCAAGATTTTGAACTTTATAACATAACAACAGATATTAGTGAAAAACATAATATAGCTACTGAAAATCAGACTAAAACAGAGGAATTAGCTCATGATTTAGCAAATTATTTACGAGAGGCAAAAGCTCAAATGCCAACCGTTCAAATTACTGGAAAGCAAGTACCTTATCCTGATGAAGTTATAAATAAAAAACCGTAGATATGAGAACTCTTATTATTACTTTTCTGTTGCTGATTTCGGGAATATCATTCGCCCAAAAGGTGGTTATAAAAACCTCGAAAGGCGATATTATTGTAAAATTATTCCCTAAAAAAGCTCCTAAAACGGTAGCTAACTTTCTCAGATACGTTGATGAGGAGCGATATGACGAAAGAAGTTTTTATCGAGTTGTGAGGCTTAATAATCAGGGACAAAGTACAACTCCAATTGAGGTAATCCAAGGTGGATTTTACAACGATACGCTCAATGTTTATCCCCCTATCAAAATTGAAACCACCGAACAGACGGGACTATCACATAAAATAGGAGCTGTTTCAATGGCTCGAAACGCTCCCGATAGTGCTACAACAGAATTTTTTATCGTACTTAACCAGCGTCAGCCACAGTTAGATTATGGTGGCAAACGAAATTCTGACGGATACGGATTTGCTGTATTCGGAAAAGTAGTCAAAGGGATGAAGATTGTCAAAGAAATCCAAAAAGGCAAAACCGTTCTATGGGAGGGATACGGACAGGAACAACTATTAAAAGAACCTGTCAGGATTATTTCCATCCGAAGACTAATAAACTAAATCCAGTACTTTTGAAAATTCTTCTTTGATTTTTCATTTTTTATACTTATATTTGCGTTTTAACACATAAAAAAACATTACACTATGTCATTTACATTACCAAAATTACCTTATGCTTATGATGCCTTAGAGCCTCATATTGATGCACGTACTATGGAAATTCACCATACGAAACATCACAATGCTTACACTACTAATCTAAATACAGCCATTGCTGGTACGGATTTAGAAGGAAAGTCTATCGAAGAAATTTTGAAAAACTTAGATATGAACAACGGAGCTGTTCGCAATAACGGAGGTGGTTTCTACAATCACAACCTATTTTGGGAAGTGATGTCTTCAAAAGGAGGCGGACAACCTACGGGCGAATTGGCTAACGCTATTAATGAGGCTTTCGGAAGTTTCGATGCTTTCAAAGAAGCATTTGCAAAAGCGGCTACCACACGCTTCGGTTCAGGATGGGCTTGGCTTTGTGTCCACAAAGGAGGTAAAGTGGAAGTATGTTCTTCAGCGAATCAAGACAATCCTCTAATGCCTAATGTAGGCTGTGGAGGAATGCCAATCTTAGGGTTAGATGTTTGGGAACATGCCTATTACCTAAATTATCAAAACCGTCGTCCTGATTACATTCAAGCATTTTTCAATGTTATCAATTGGGAAAAAGTAGCGGAACTTTACGCTAAAGGCAAATAAATTTGTTTCCCATAATTATATATGAAAAGAGGTTGCTTGATAAAAATAAGCAACCTCTTTTTGTATGTCTCTCAGATGTTTAGTCGGCTACTTCAAAAGAACTGCTGCCACGGTTACATAGCTTGTAGTGTCAATCAAAATGGCACTTCCTGTTTCTCGTAATTTTTGGTAGCTGTCATACGCCAAAGGACTTGAGGTTTTGATGGTTACAGTAACCACTTCGTTCAATGAAACTGATGAAACTCCACCAAAACGCTCCAAAGTATTTACATCAATTCGCTCTTTAATTTCCTTAACAATGGCGTTCACTACTTGGGTGTTATGTTGCAATAAATAGCGCCCGCCAACATGCAATGGACGTTCATCCATCCAACAAATAGTTGCCTCCAATTCATTAGAAATTTTGATAAACTCATCATCTTTAGCGATTAATGAACCTCGGCTGATGTCTACATCTTCTTCCAAATGAAGTACGGCACTTTGGGGAGCAAACGCTTCCAACACCTCTTTATTATTTACTTCAACAGCTGAAATGGTCGCCTCTATTTTCGATGGATAAACCATCACTTTATCTCCTTTTTTGAACACACCACTTTCAATTTTCCCTGCGTATCCTCGATAATCGTGAAGCTCTTCCGTTTGAGGTCTGAGTACCAACTGCACAGGAAAACGAGCATTTGTTAAGTTTACGGACGTAACTAATTCAATGTTTTCTAATCGATTAAGCAATGAAGAACCTTTGTACCAATCCATTCTTGTTGATTTTTCAACAATATTATCTCCATTCAAGGCACTAATGGGTATAAATTCTACTCCTTTAAGTTCCAGGGCATTGGCTACTTCTTCATATTCTTGCTTGATTTCTTGAAAACGATTTTGTGAAAAATCTACCAAATCCATCTTATTGATAGCAACAATCACATGAGGAATATTTAACAAAGAAGCTATGATAGAGTGTCGCTTAGTCTGTTCAATAACTCCATTTCGAGCATCAATCAAGATGATTATTAAATCGGCATTGGAAGCCCCTGTTACCATATTCCGAGTGTACTGAATATGCCCTGGAGCATCGGCAATAATGAATTTACGTTTAGGTGTTGAAAAATATTTGTATGCTACATCGATGGTAATTCCCTGCTCCCGCTCAGCTCGAAGTCCATCGGTAAGTAGTGCTAAATCGACACTTCCATCTTCTCGGTTTTTTGAACTACGCTCTAAGGCCTCCATTTGGTCTACCAATATATTTTTACTGTCATAAAGAAGCCTCCCGATTAGCGTACTTTTTCCGTCATCAACACTTCCTGCTGTTAAAAACCTAAGTATATCCATTACTATTTATTCATTAACTTATGCCCGCAAAGGTAACAAATAATTGTATAACTAAAAAATCTTTTAAAAAAGTTTGTCATAATAAAAAAAAATCCTATATTTGCACCCGCAAACTCGGATGGAGTGATATGAATTGGCGAGGTAGCTCAGTTGGTTAGAGCGTTGGATTCATAACCCAAAGGTCACGGGTTCAAATCCCGTCTTCGCTACAAGGTTATAACTACTTGAAAAATACGCTTTTAAGCGTATTTTTTTATGTCTAAAATTATCCATTTAATCCGAACCGAGTATAAAAGCGAGTATAACCTCTCTTTACCAAAATCCGAAGATATGAAGCCTTATAAAAAGCCTCAAATATTCCCAAAGGTCATCACTGAAAAACCTTTATCAGCTTTTTCTGACAAGGAAAAGCAGGAAATTATGGCAAAAAACAAACGTTGGTACGTGTACTATTACTTCCGAAACAAAGACGGAAAAATGGTAAAACAGCCCTCAATTTACTATAAACTCAATCAGAAATATAAAGATTTTGACGAAAGGTATAAGGCATTTCATCGACTGCGAAATGTAGTTGAGAAACTACTCAAAGACGGGTTTTCCCCATACGAGGGCGAAGAAATTCAAGGTAAATACACCTGTATTTCCGCTCTTGATTACGTACTTGAACTCAAAAAAAACATCGTTAAAGAAAGTACATTCAAGGATTACAAAGGTCGCATAGAACTGTTTAAAAAATACCTGAAAGCAAGAGGATTGCACAACTCCAATATTGCAGACCTTACAAAAAAAGACATTAACGACTATCTTAATCACGTACTGGTCAAATCAAGCCCGAGAAATCGAAACAACACCCTTGCAGTGCTGAGTGCTGTTTTTTCAACGCTGGAGGAAAACGAATTGGCAACTCACAATGTAACGGCAAAAATCAAGAAATTACAAGCAAAACCTGAACGCAATAAAACCTACACAAAAACTCAAGAAAATGAGATTTTTACACTCATGGAGCAAAAGGACAAAAATCTACTACTTTTTGTGAAATTTGTTTCCTACAACTTTTTGCGACCTATTGAGGTGTGCCGTCTGCAAATAAAAGATATTGATTTTGCAGATGCTAAACTGAATGTTCGTGCCAAAAATAAATTAGTCAAAACTAAAATCATTCCTGAAATTCTGATGAAAGAAATTCAGCATTTCAAAGGGTTAAATTCTGATTTTTACTTGTTTGCTCCCAATGGGGCGGATTATTGGGCAACCAATGAAACCGACAAACGAGACTATTGGAGCAAACGATTTAAGGATATCAAAGACCAATTAGGTTTAGGTAAGGACTACGGGCTGTACTCATTCCGACATACATTCATCACAAAGCTATATCGAGAACTCCGCACCCAATACGGGCAAATGGAAACTTATGATAAGTTAATGTTAATTACAGGACACACAACGCTCAATGCTCTGCAACAATATTTGCGAGATATTGACGCAGAACTTCCTGAGGATTATAGCCATTTGTTGAAATAGTTTTCGTATTTTTGTACCTCTAAAAAACAAAACTATGAAAACCACAGAAAAAACACTTATACCCGCTGAATATCAGCAGGATTTTGAGGTTACAATTACGGACAAAAGACCCTCACACTCAAATTTTTACGTACTTTGCAAAAAAGAAACGTTTACTAAAAAGGAGATTGAAAAATTCATTTGGGATTTCAGAAAGCACTATGGGTCGGTTTGCAATATCCATGTGTACGACTCCGAAGATATTACGAAGTTTGTAGATGTTTTCGATTCAACTAAAATCAGTGATGAAGAATACATCAAAAAAGCGGAGCATTTTGTTGCAACCCTATTTTTCACTGACGACTTCCTATGGTATCCATTCAAAGACCACGTGTATAAAGAACTAAAAAGCCCTAAAAAATAGGGCTTTATCGTTAATTTAAAAGTTCAAAAGTCAAGCAAAACATATCTGCTTTAAATCGTCTGCTAATTTATGTAATCCTTTTTGGATTTGCAGGGCTTTTTTTTCTGATAATTCGATGTTTGTCCCTGATAATCGTCTCAAATGACTTGGATTTATTCCTAAATACTTTGCTAATTCACTTTTGTTAAACAAGGAATAATATTCAAAAAATGTGTTCAAGTCCAAGTAACAAAGAACCTTTGCATTTCTTAATTCAGTAGCTTCCGTAGTTTTTCCCTCTTCCTCTAAATAATCCGCTTGCAAATCAAGTACTTCTTTGAAGTTTTCTTTTACCTCCTCAATAGTGTCTCCCGCAGTTGCAACACCTTTTAAATCATCAGAATACGCAGAATATCCTGTTGCCGATTTCTCTAAAATCAATCTAATTTCCATAACCACAAATTTAAAGTTTAACTAATTTAAAGGGCAGGGCTTATTTAAGCCCCGCCTGTTTCAGAATAGACTGCTCAGTACCTTTTTTCAACTCCGTTGCCGAGTGTCTTGGTAAAATCACAGTGCCTGCTTTGGTCTCGTGCTTGTATAGAGAATGCTTTTTACCTTCTCTATGCAGAAACCAACCGTCTTCTTTCAAAAGACGTAACATTTCTGATACCTTCATCTTTTAAATGAACTTTAAATTAACACTGCAAATATACGAAACATTTTTGTTTCTTGCAAATATTTTGAAACATTTTTGTTTCTTTTTTTTATTTACCTCATTTTCAATCCTTTAAGCTGAATATCGGAAAGTACGCTTTTCACTCCTGCCATGTCTTCACTCATCTTATGCAAAACAAAAGTGTTAACCTCTATACCTGCTAAATGCTTCAATTGTTTTGCCGAATTTTCTTGTAACATCTTAAATCCTGATGAAATTTCCTGTGATGACACAAGCATTTTTTCAAGATGTATGTTACGCACTCGGTCAAGTTCTAATCCTAATGTAAACTTTGCGTTCAATTCACTTGCTTGGTCTTGCGTCATAGAGGCAAATCCTTTGGTTTCCGCTTGACGTAATTTAGTTTTGTCTTGTTGTTCAAAAAGATTCAAGTCGTATTGCTTTCCCTCTTGATTCAACTGTTTCAAGGCTGTGTTAAAATGCTCTCTTTGACGTATAACGTCTTTATAAAGTTCCCCTATGTTGTCAATGAGCGTTTGGTCTCCGTCTATTTCATACGACTTGGAAGCCTCGTCTTTGAATTTTTTGAATGCAGGTTCAAGAAGTACGTCCATCAAAATTTGAGAAGTCATATCTTCCACTAAGGAACTAAATGTTTTGCGAAGAGAATCAACAGCGTCTTCTCCTGCTTTGAAACTATCTACTAAATTGTTGCGAATGTTGTCGCCCAATCCTCCTTGGCTTCGATTAGAGCTTTTTTTAATTCTTCGTTTGTATATTTTTCGTTTCCGTACTCCATATAAAAAGTTATTAAAAGTTTTTAATCAATTCGCTCTACCATTGACGATAAAGTTTCGCCTTTTATCATCTTAAATTCGGGGTCAAATCCCATTCGGAGCATAAAGGACTCTTTGTTCTTCCAATTATCAAACGAAAGCGTTACGTACGCATCTAAATTTTGGGCTTTTTCGATGGCTTTTTGCTTTATATCTTCTTTGGATTGCTTTACCGCTTGTTTCTTTTCTTCATCAGAAAGTTCTTTTTTTACTTCTCGCTCAATTTCTTTTTGTTGCTTGATAGGTTGATATACATCTTCAATTTCCTGTGAAACATCAGGCACTTCAAAGTTAGAATAATCCACAGCATATAAGTTCAAATCGTAATCATCTAATCCCGCATTTTTGTAATCAATTTCAGGAATGAGCGACCGCATTAGTTCTTCATCTAATTCGGTGCGTGAGCGAGTTTGGAAGATGTTTTGCTCTTTTTCAGTTTTTAGGTCAAGTGATATTTTTTCGACTTTTAGATCATAATCCTTTTCAGGAGTACCATCGTATCCGTGTATGAGGTCAAGGGACATCGTGCGTTTGTGTCCATCTACAAGGTTTGAGGTTTGTTCGTTCCAAATAATTCCCCCTAAAAAGCCTACGTTTTTGATATTCTTTCTCATTTCAGCGATTTGCTCTTGTGAGTGCTTTTTAGGATTGAATGGAGCAAAATTTATCTGACTTCTCTTTATCGTGATTGTCTCACTTTTGTTGTAAAGTTGCTTTTTTTCTTTCTCTTTCTTGGGCTTGGTCATATTCAAAAAGTATTTTTTCGGATAAAGGATAAACGCTTAAAATCTTTTGTAAGTCGTTCGGATAATTTTTTCTTAAATAGATATATACATCTAAATCAAACCCCACGCCGTTACTTCTTTTATTTCCGTACTGAATAGGTTTTGGAAGTTTGTTTTTTTCGATGTATTTTAATACATCTTTGTCTTTCCAAAGAGATAGTGGATATACCAATTTATGGGGAGATATAGCTTGTAGTTCATAAGTACGTAACATTATACGGCGGTTCATTCCATCTGATTGTTTGTTTCCAATGAAAACATAATCAATCCCTGTTTCTAATCGCACAGATTGGATAATATCTGATAGTTTTAAAATACGAGTTTTAGTAGGCGTACAAAACAGCCCCGAACTATTGATATAACTCAATGTATAATGCGGTTTCTGAATAAAAGTCACATTGGGATATATCTTTTTTGAGAAGTTGATGTACTTGTTGATGTGTTCTAAATCTTTGACAAAATACATAAATACGCATACCACTTCATCAAAGTTTTTAGCCAACATATCAAGCAAGGTAATACTATCTTTGCCACAGGAATAAAACAGCAAAACTCGGTTAGTTTTTTCTTTAACCGAGTTGATAACTTGCTGTGTGTGTTGGTAGATATTCATCATTAACCCGCTGAAAGTCCTGCTTGTTTTCGTAATGCGGCGTAAACGTTTCGTCTACGTTGGTCTCTTGACAAGTTTTGACCTTTACGATTTCTACCATAACGGGCGGTTCTACTCACGCCCGACACTTTGTTAATTTGCTTTTGTGTGTTTGATGTTCTTTGTTTTCTGACTCAGCTGAATAATTTTAAATGTTATTAAATGTTTTTACGTTCAATTACTTTGCCTAATGTATAGACCATAACGGCTTCGATGTACTCTTCACCTTCTTCTTCATAAATAATGTCGTTACCGTCTTCATCGGTTAAAAGCTCAATAAAAGCGTCTTTAATCTCAATTAAGACTTCTGGGCGGTCGGTTGCGTAACCATTAAAAAAACGAATAGCATCGTATTCAACCGGCTTTAACCAATCCTCTTCGTTTTCTGCTTCGGGGTCTTGAATAACGTACTTGTCCGCATTTTTAGGGCGAATTTCTCTGTATTCTTTCTTTTTTTTGCCTGATAGAATTTCTTCTAAATATGGGCGTTTGATTTGTAATGTTAAAATTTTCATTTGTAAAATATTTTTTAGTAAAGGTACAATTTTTTGATGAAATATCAAAAACTTTGTAGCGGGGGGTAGAATCGAACTACCGACCTCGTGCAAGTCAAACACGCAAGCTAACCAACTGCTCTACCCCGCAATATAAAAAAGAGGTTGCGGAGCATTGTATTTTTGCCCTGCAACCTCTTTTTAGGTTATTTTCTCTAAATCAATAGACAGAGCAAAAATACAAATATTTATCTGATTTGCAAAATGTTTTGAGTTTTTTATGCGATTAAATTAAATTTTTTGAAACACCGAAACTCTTTTACTTCGGTGTCGTAATACACCTGCACGGTTTCGTTTCTTTTTCTTTGATTTTCAGACGTTTGTGGTGTGAGTTCGGGGCAAATCGTACCCCACGCCTCACGGATTGACCCATCTACTTTCTGAAAGTAAAACCGTACTATTTGCTTTTGCATTGCTTTTTTTAGTTTATAATTTGCCCACGCTTTTTTGAGGCACTCACTGAATTTGTAGCCTGTTTGTTTGAAAAACTGCCAAGCTAACTGCATTATTTGTTTTAAATCTGATGTTTTCATAATTTTAAAATTCAATAATTTGTAAATTATCTTTTATTATTTCTTGAATTGCTTTCTTTTCTTTTGGAGTCAACTCTCTTATATCGTCAAATGTATTTCTTAAAGTCATTTGATTTAGACCACTGTCGATAAAAATATTTTCATCATTAGCCAACCAAATAACACCAATCGTTCTATTTCTTGGCTTGTAGTGCTGGACATCTATATTTAATATTTTAAATTTCATATTCTTTTTTTACTTACCGCATTAGTATTTTACGCTATTTCTCTTACGTCAATGCCGTGTTCTGCAAACTTTACAGAGTGCTGACCTCTGATTTTTTCAAAGGCTAATTTTGTGGAGGAATAAACCTTGTAGCCCTTGTCTGAAATATAACTTAAAGAGATACCACGCCCTTTCAATTCAAGATTTGTGTAAAGGTGTTTATGCCCCGTGCCTGATGTTTCAAAAAGTATTTCAACTTTTTCAACTTTTGAGTATTTCGATACCATGTAATTAAAGTTAAGATTAGCCTGTGAAAGTTCGACATATTCTTTTTCTTCTAAAATATCTATTTGCTCATTAAAAGCAAACACTCTATATATGCCTTTAACTGAGACTAATTTAACAGTAACGCCAGTGTTAGTAGTTTCTGTTCTTCTCATTGGGGACAATTATTGAGGTTGATTTTTAATGCCTTAATAAAAAATGCCTAAAAATCACTCAAAAAATCTTCAAGCCCTCAATAGGGCAAAAATATTCGTAGATTGTAAACCTGCCGAGCTTCACAAAGGCAAAGAGTGGAGAGTAATTTTTTTTTGAATTATTATTCAGCTTCAAAAATAAAAGTTTCAAGGAGTTTTCTAACATTGTTTTTTGACTTCGAGTAGCATTTTACTTTTCTTTTAAATCTCGCCAAATGATGTCTTATTCTGCTATTATATCCCTCCTCTGTAAAGGTTTCTGTTTTGGATTCCATATGCTTTTCACTTGGAATTACCTCTGAATAACTCTTGCAATAATCGCTACAAAAACCATTGATATCTCTGCTTTTCAATTGTTGTCAAAGTTTCAAGAAAGTTTCTGTATACTGCTTGCCACAATATTCAATATCCTTCCAAATACATTTGCAAAGCAAGACGCTTTTGTTCTGGCGTTTTACATCAGATTTTTTTCTCAACACTGAAAAAATAACCACACTCTTTACATTTATATTACTGTCTTCCTCCAACAAAACCTGCCTTAATCTTATTTAACGATTCGCATCTGGTACATTTCATTCGGCTAAATTATATGAAATATACCAAATTTAAAATACCATTTTTTAGGAGGTTTCGAAAAGAAAGATATGTCATAAAAAACAACACCTCTGAAAATTTGGTAAGAATCAAATCCAGAGGTGTTGTTTTTTACGGATGAAATATCTTTATTTAGCCTTATTATATAATTCTGCTACTTTATTCCAATCAATTACGTTAAAGAAATTTTGAATGTAATCTCCTCTTTTATTTTGATATTTTAGGTAGTACGCATGTTCCCACACATCCATTCCTAAGATAGGTGTTCCAGAAATTTCCAATCCTGGCATCAAAGGATTATCTTGGTTAGCTGTACTTCCGATTTGTAATTTACCATTATTTACAACTAGCCACGCCCATCCTGATCCGAAGCGTTTACCTCCTGCCTCTGCAAAAAGTTTTTTAAAATTTTCAAAACTTCCGAACTCATTGTTGATAGCTGTTGCCAAAGTTCCTGTTGGCATACCTCCTCCTTTTGGAGAAATTACATCAAAATAGAGATTGTGGTTATAATAGCCTCCAGCATTGTTTCGTAAGGTCGCGTTATTCATATCCAAAGTTTTAAGCACTTGTTCAATGGATTGATTTGCTTGAGCTTTGCCTTCAACAGCTTTGTTTAGATTGTTCAAGTATCCTACGTAATGTTTCGAAAAGTGTATGAACATAGTTTCCTGGTCAATGTAAGAACTAACCGCATCGTAACCATAGTTTAGAGGTACGATTTTAAAGGCTCCTTCATTGGCTTTAACTTCACTGGGACTTCCGTAATTTACTTTTTCTGTTTTAGCTTCTCGGGTTTCTTTTTTCTTTTTCTGAGCATATAGCTCTCCTGATGAGAAAACAGCTCCTGAAAATATCAGAGCTGTCATAGGGATTAATTTACGTAATTTCATAATGTGACATATTTTTTCTCGCCAAAAATAGAAAAAAAATATAGATATAAAAATTATTTTTCATTTTTTCTGTACTATCGGATGATATTAACGCCTTATTATCAATAAGTTTTTCCTTAAAAGAGATTTTTTAGTACATTAGCTTCTAAATTTTATTTTCCATTAGAATAGAAAGAGAGCTTCTAAATTTGGTAATTTTTAGGCTAAACAAACTTCAATAATTTGTTATTTGTTATTTTTATGTTACCTTTGTGGGAGTAATTTATTTCAGATTTTTACAAACTTAAAAAAATAAAATCATGTATAAAACACTCTGTTTTTATTTGTTGTGTTTGGTGTCAGTACCTATATTTTCTCAATCAGTTATTGAGGGATATGTGTCTGATTATCAAATGAAAAATGCATTACAAGATGTAAAGGTTCGTGTTGAGGGTACTACCATTGTTGGGGTTACGGACATCAACGGTTTTTTTAGTATTGAACTTCCGGAAGGATCTTATGTATTGCGTTTTTCAAAGGAATCTTATGTTGAAAAACGCATGTTGATAGAACTCTCTGGATTGAAAGTTACCTTGCCGGTAGTTTTTATGGATGCCGATTTTGTCCATGAATCTGAACAAATGGCAGTTATCACCGAAAGTGAATTGGAAGATGATGAAAGCGGTGCTGATTCTATGTCTGGACTTTTACATAGTTCACAGGACATTTTTATGCGTCGGGCAGCTTTTGATTTTAGTGCTGTTTTTTTTAAGCCTCGAGGATATGATTCTAAAGATGTTACGGTTTTAATGAATGGAATCCCGATGAATCGTATAGAAAATGGAAGGGCTCAATGGAGTAATTGGGGCGGGCTTAACGATGTCACAAGAACTCAAGAGTCACAGCACGGTATAGCCAAATCAGATTATACTTTCGGAGGAATAGCAGGGTCAAATTATATCAACATACGACCATCATTGAATCGTCCAGGATTCCGATTTACAACTTCCGCAGGAAATCGAAGCTATGCTGGGCGGATTATGTACACCTACAACTCGGGATTATCTAAAAAAGGATTCGCCTATTCTTTTTCCACATCGCGTCGATGGGCAGGAAATGGGTCGTACATTGATGGAACGCTCTATAATTCATATGCCTCATTTGGTGCGGTTGAATATCACCTAAATCAACACCATAATTTTACGCTCCTCGGAATGTATTCACTTACTCGAAGAGGAAAAACAGCTCCATTGACTCGTGAGGTAATTGATTTGGCAGGATATAAATACAACCCTTACTGGGGAAATCAAGCAGGAGACATACGAAATTCAAGAAATCGAATAATTGATGAACCTATTTTTATATTGTCGTATGATTTTCATAAGAATAATACTCGCTTGAATGTTGATTTGGGTTATCAGTTTGGAAATATGGGGAACACACGTATTAGCTATGGTAATGCGTCTAATCCTGAACCAAATTATTACCGAAATTTACCCAGTTACTATATAAACCAACGTACGGGGCCAAATTGGGAAATGGCAAATTTGCAAAAGGATTATTTTTTGAAGCATCAACAATTGGATTGGTCATCGTTGTACCGTGCCAATATGAATACTCGTAATGATCGTAGCGCTTTCATTATCAGTAATGATGTGAATGATGAACGTACGTTTTCTGCTAATGTAAACTTTTCAACTCCTCTACAGGAAAACATTCAATGGACATCAGGATTAGTCTACCGAAATATAACTTCTGAAAATTATGCACAGATAGATGATTTGTTGGGAGGTTCTTTCTTTATGAATTACGACTATTTTGCGAATAAACCGTATGATGAGAATGATACTAATTTACAAAAAGTCAAAGGAGATAAATGGAATTATGAATACAGATTGAAAAGTTCTTTAGGAGAATTCTTTTCGCAGGTGGATTTTAAGTTCCATAAGGTTGATTTTTTTGTTACAGGTAGGCTACATCATGCTGAATATCAACGCGAAGGAAAATATAACTATGCTCTTTTTGCGGATTCTTTTGGCAAGGGTGACCGAAAAATATTTAGAGGCGTGAGTACCAAAGCTGGATTGACTTATGCTCTCACAGGAAGACATATTTTCCAGCTGAATACCGGCTATTTTAATACTCCACAATCCATACGAAATAGTTTTGCTAATATTCGTTATTCCAACAGAATACTGCCGAACTTAAAAAATGAAACGGCCTACACTTTTGATGGAAGCTATATTCTCCGAGTACCTTACTTCAAATCACGCTTGACAGGATACTACACTCATGTTGAAAATACTTCTGAAACCAACTTTTTCTTTACAGAAATGGCTTTGACCGATGAAATTTCAAGTGATTTTATTTCACAAACGGTTGACAACATTCAAAAACGACATTTTGGTTTGGAATTTGGTGCGGAGGCTCAGATTTTTCCCACATGGAAGGTTACAGCAGCCGCAGCTATCGGACAACATACATATATCAATAATCCTAAAATGTATGTGTCATCGGGAGAAATAGGAGTAATTGAAGTAGATAAAGTATCGTTGAAGAACTACCGTGTTCCAAGTGGGCCGCAACAGGCTTATTCCATAGGGATCGAGCATCGAAATAAAAAATATTGGTGGGTATCTGCTACTGCTAATCTATTGACTGATAATTACGTATCTATATCTGCTATTAATAGAACGCGCGGTTTTTTTATCAATCCAGATACTAGAAAAACATTTACAGATATTGATGAAGAACTCGCTCGCAAACTACTAAAACAGGAACGTTTACAAGATGTTTTTTTGGTAAATGTTGTAGGAGGAAAATCATGGCGTATTAAAAAAACGTACGTGAGCCTAATTGGTAGCGTTAACAATTTATTCGGTCAAAATTTCGTCTCAGGAGGCTTCGAACAGTCACGCACTGCTAACTACGGAAGTATGCTCAGAGACAATGCTCACGGCGTACCATCGTTTGGCCCTCGTTACTTTTTGGGCTACGGACGAACCTATATGATTAATTTAGCTATAAGTATATAAACCTTTAAAGAAAATGATTATGAAATCTCGAAAAATAATTTCTATTTTTAGTATGCTTTTACTATCATTGGTTGCAATTGTTGCCTGTGTAAAAGATACAGATTACGAACTTCCAGATTATGACAAAGGACAACTCACTCCTTTTAATGGAGAGATTGTGAGTTTCACAAAAGCAAATAGCTCAGCTACAGCCGAAGTTACTGACTATGCCAAAGATGAGGCTATTGAAGGATATATCGTTTCAAGTGATGAAGGAGGTAACTTTTATAAGAAGTTGTATATCCAGAACGAAGAAAAAACAGCTGGAGTAGCAGTAAGTATTGATAAAACTGCTTTGTACACTGAGTTCCCTGTTGGAAGTAAAGTACAACTTCGTTTGAAAGGACTTAGCACTCAGATTAACAACGGAGGATTGGAAATTGGCTACAAAACTTATACAAGTAGCAGTGGAAGAGTGAGTGTGGGAAGTATTCCCCCTGCCGTTTATTCATCTCATCTTTTTGTTCTAAAGGATCAGAATAAAACCGTTGAAGAGTTAGCAAAAGCAGATGCTTCTATTGAGACTTTAAAAGTAAATTCTAATGTAAATCAATTAATTACATTAAAAAATGTATCTTTCCAAACCGCTGCAATCGGAAAAACCTATCACTTAAAAGCCAATGATGCACAGCAAGGAACAAACTATAATTTGATAGACAAACAAGGTCAAAAAATTGCATTTAGAACCAGCCGATATGCTAATTTTATTGATGAGAAAGTACCTGCAGGTATTTTAGATGTCACAGGAGTATTAACAAAATATGGCTCATCCTATCAATTTATGGTAAGTTCAACCAGTGATATTAAGATTATTGGAAAAGGAAATAATGAGGAGGAAACAGAACAAATTACCATTTCGCAATTCCCTTTTGATGAATCCTTCTCTTCAGGAATGCCTAAAGGATGGAAAACTATTGCTACCAAGGGAGATAGACTGTGGGAAATAAAAACTTTCAATAAAGTTAATTATGTACAAATGTCGGCATTTAAGCAAAATGCTGTGATTGATGTAACTACATGGCTAATTACGCCAAAATTTAACATTACAACTGAAGATCTGGCTCTAAAAATTAAATTAGCAGACGCTCATCAAAATGGGAATCCGCTAAAAATATATTACAGTAGTGATTACAACGGAAGCAATGATGTTAATGGGGCTACATGGAAGGAACTCGGTAAGTCAGCAATCGATGCGTTGATAAACAACAGTGGAAAATATGATAACAACTATGAAGAATCTGCGGCTATTCCACTTCCAAAAGGAGAAATTTATATTGCTTTTGTATACGAAAGTGGAGGAAAAATAAGTACAACTGTCCAACTGCAAAATGTACACATAGGTCAAAATCAGGGAGAAACTCCCGATAATCCTGACACAGACGCAACTCTGAAAACCGTAAAAGAAATTCGTGAATTACTTGCATCAGAAACTTTTGTTTTTGAGGAAAATGTAAAAATCAAAGTCGTAATAACATCTGACAAAGATGCGAAAAACGTGGCAGGTGCAAATGCTTTTGCTCAGGATAATACAGCGGGTATTGCCTTACGATTCGCTTCTGCTCATTCCTATGCGTTGGGTACTGAATTAGAATTGAACCTAAAAGGTACTAAACTGAAAAAATATAATGGATTATTACAAATCGAAGGACTCAAAGTTAGTAACGTTATCAATCAAAAAGCAGATGCGGGAGTGCCTACTCCGAAAACAATTACTATTGCAGAGGCTTTGACAGGAAACTACGAGAGCCAATTGGTGCGTATTGAAAATGCTCAGTTTACAGATGTTTTAAAAATCTACAGCGGAACTCAAACTATCACTACGGATTGTACCAATCATTTGGCTGTATACACTCGAAAAGAAGCTTCTTTTGCAGGAAAAGACGTTAGCGATAAAAAAGGTACAATCACTGGGGTAATGGGAGTTCATTCCAGTGGCATTCAACTCATAATGAGAAATATAAATGATGTGAAATTTGAAAATGATTACACTAAATGTGAAGGAGATACTCCCGATAATCCTGATACAGAGACAACTCTGAAAACTGTAAAAGAAATACGTGAATTAATTAAGGCAGAAACTTTTGTTTTTGAGGAAAATGTAAAAATCAAAGTCGTAATAACATCTGACAAAGATGCGAAAAACGTAGCAGGTGCAAATGCATTTGCTCAAGACGACACAGCAGGTATTGCTTTGCGATTTGCTTCGGCTCATTCCTATGCATTGGGTACTGAATTAGAGTTGAATCTAAAAGGTACTAAACTGAAAAAATATAATGGATTATTACAAATTGAAGGACTTAAAGCCAGCAACGTTATTAATAAGAAAGCGGATGCAGGGGTGCCTACTCCTAAGACAGTTACCATTGCAGAGGCTTTGACAGAAAACTACGAGAGCCAATTGGTGCGTATTGAAAATGCTCAGTTTACGGATGTTTTAAAAATCTACAGCGGAACTCAAACTATCACTACGGATTGTACCAATCATTTGGTTGTATACACTCGAAAAGAAGCATCTTTTGCAGGAAAAGACGTTAGCGATAAAAAAGGTACAATCACCGGGGTAATGGCTGTCCATAACTCTACTATTCAACTCATAATGAGAAATGTAACTGATGTGAAATTTGAAAATGATTACACTAAATGTGAAGGAGATACTCCCGATAATCCTGATACAGAGGCAACTCTGAAAACTGTAAAAGAAATACGTGAATTACTTAAAGCAGAAACTTTTGTTTTTGAGGAAAATGTAAAAATCAAAGTCGTAATAACATCTGACAAAGATGCGAAAAACGTAGCAGGTGCAAATGCCTTTGCTCAAGACAACACAGCGGGTATTGCTTTGCGATTTGCTTCTGCTCATTCCTATGCGTTGGGTACGGAATTGGAATTGAATTTGAAAGGTACTAAACTGAAAAAATATAGTGGTTTGCTACAAATTGAGGGACTCAAAGCCAGCAACCTTATTAATAAAAAAGTAGATGCAGGAGTGCCTACCCCCAAAACAATTACTATTGCGGAAGCTTTAACAGGGAACTACGAAAGCCAGTTAGTACGTATAGAAAACGCTCAGTTTAAAGATGTTTTAAACGTTTACAACAGGACACAAGTTATCACTACGGATTGTAATAATGCTTTGAATGTTTTCACCCGAAGCCAAGCAACCTTTGCAAATCAAGATGTGAGTAATAAAAAAGGTACGATTACGGGAGTTATGGGCATTCATACGTCAGGTGTTCAACTCATAATGAGAAACATAGGCGATGTAAACTTTACGCAAGCCTATCAAGATTGTGGCGACTCAGGAGACCCGAGTACGCCTACGTATGAGGAGAAAACCGTGAAACAAATCCGTGATATGCATACCTCAGCGGATGTTGATATAGCGGAAGACCTCAAAATCAAAGTAGTAATAACATCTGATAAAGACGGGAAAAATGTGCCACAGACAAACGCTTTTGCTCAAGACAATACAGCGGGAATTACCTTGCGATTTGCTTCGGAACATTCCCATGCGTTGGGTACGGAATTAGAATTAAATTTGAAAGGTACTAAATTGAAAAGGTATAATGGGTTATTACAAATCGAGGGACTCAAAGCCAGTAACGTACTCAGCAAAAACAATAGTGCGACACCTATTACCCCAAAAACAATTACCATTGCAGAAGCTGTAACAGGGAATTACGAAAGCCAGTTAGTACGCATAGAAAACGCTCAGTTTAAAGATGTTTCGGTGATCTACAAGGGAACTCAAACTATCACTACGGATTGTAGCAATGCTTTAAATGTTTATACGAGAAGTCAGGCAGTGTTTGTAAATGAGATTGTAAGCGATAAAAAAGGTACGATTACAGGAGTTATGGGCGTTCACACTTCGGGTGCTCAACTTATAATGAGAAATGTAACTGATGTGAACTTTACTGAAACTCGTCAAGATTGTGGAGGTTCAGGAGATCCAAGTACACCTACTTACGTTGAGAAAACCGTAAGCGAAATACGAGCGATGCACACTTCAGCAAATGTAGATATTACAGAAGACTTCAAAATCAAAGTGATTGTTACCTCTGACAAGGGAGCAAAAAATGTGGGAGTGTCTAACGCTTTTGTTCAAGACAACACAGCTGGTATTGCTTTGCGATTCGCTTCAGAACACCACCATGCGTTGGGTACTGAATTAGAGTTGAACCTAAAAGGTACTAAACTGAAAAAATACAATGAATTATTACAAATTGAAGGACTCAAGGTGGGGAACATTATTAATGTAAACACCAGCGCGGTAGCTCCTACTCCGAAAACAATCACTATTGCAGATGCTTTGACAGGAAACTACGAAAGCCAATTGGTGCGTATTGAAAATGCTCAATTTACAGCAACATCAACTACCTACAATGGAGCAAAAGAGATTACTACCGACTGTACTAATGCTTTGACCATTTTCACCCGAAATCAAGCAACTTTTGCAGGTGAAAATGTTAACGATAAAAAAGGCACAATCACTGGGATAATGGCAGTATACTCTTCTGATATTCAGCTTATAATAAGAAATTTAGGCGATGTTAATTTTACGGAAGCTTACCAAGTATGTACCGTAACACCTCCCGCAAATAAGTTTGATTTTGAAAATGTTACAACCAATTCAACAAGTTATGGGTCAACGGCTACTCTCACTGTCAATAATGCCAAATTGGAATACAAAGCACGTACGAATTTAGTACAAGGAGGTACGGATTATGCTATCAACGGAAAAGGATTGATGTTGCATAATTCATCGGCATCACCTTACATCAAAATTACATTCTCTAATGGAGTTAAGAAATTGAAATTCAGATATAAAAAAGCTTTAACAGGAGGTACGAATAGAAAATTCGTGGTGTTGAATGGAGATGAAAACAGTACAACTACATTCGGTCCAGAAGAAGATTTTTCCGAAGGTAAAGCTGACACCAAAGAAATAGATGTTAATCTATCTGGAAATGTGGTCATTACCATAAAATCCACTTTGGGACAAATTGTTTTTGACGACATTGAATGGGAAGAATAACTCATATCCAATGAAAAAAATCTAAAAAATCACTACGGAAAACATATCCGTAGTGATTTTTATTTTATTTTTGCTACAAAAAAAGATGAAACACAATCATTTCGCTACGCTCATTCGCTATTTCCTACAAGGAATTTTAATTTTGGGGCCTTTGAGTGCTACCATATGGATCATATGGTCTATTTTTTCGAGCATAGACAATCTAATACCTGATATATCAAAAAAATACCCTGGACTGGTATTCTTTATGATTACTATTGGGACTACCTTGGTAGGATTTATAGGCAATAAGTTTTTGTTAGGACGGATACTTGTCAATAGTTTAGATTATCTATTGGAGCATACCCCAGGTATCAAGTTTATCTATTCCTCTATCAAAGATGTACTGACTTCATTTGTAGGTGATAAACGGAAATTCAATAATCCTGTGTGGGTTAAAGTACAAGAAAAACCCGAAACTTGGCGTATTGGCTTTTTAACTCAAAAAAACATGGACTTGGCAAATATGCCTGATATGGTTAGCGTTTACCTACCCCATTCCTATGCGATTTCGGGTTGGGTGATTGTCACCAATGCTAACAATATAAAACCAGCTGAAGGCTTTTCCGCTCATAAGGCTATGGAATTTGCCCTCAGTGGAGGGATGAGTGGCATGACAAATACAAAAAACCACTAAAAGGATTTTTAGATTTTCCCTTCAATCATTTCAAAGTTTTCATCTATTAAAGTAGAGCGAATACCGTGATGCCAATGGGCTCTTCCAAAAATTAAAATGACCTTTTTGTCCTTTACGGTTTTTATAAAGTTTTCAAGATGTTCATCGCGGAATGTATGAGAGTATCTATAAAGCAAATTTGTTGGGTGCACCCCTTTTATTTGCTCACATTTGTAAGGAGTATTCAAAGGTGTGGTAAAATCACATTCATTCAGCGGAATTTCTCCATATTTAGCCTCATATGCCTCAATGACTTCTTCTGTAGTCATATCAATATTCACGTCTGTTCCATAAATGATTCCCGTGTTTTCCATCGTTTGCCCAACATATTTTTTGTAACATTTTGGCAGCGAATGATTGTTTTTGTCGCTATAGGAAGGTGTGAGGTGAAATCCCATAAGTTTTCTTCTTTTTAATAGTAAAGTATCTTTCCGCTGTTGGCTTATGGTATCTCTACTTAGATACATTCCTTCGTAATAAATTGTATAACCTTCTGAACGCTTTGTTTCTAAATAAGCTTTCACTTCATCATAATACTGTTGGCGACCCAAATGATTCATCGGGATATAAATAAAACTTTGATCTCCTCGTACAAATACTTTTTTATGTTTGAGAGCTGACCTTTGTACGTTAAATAACTTAATCAAAGCACATTGACACGACGATAACAAAAATGACAATCCGAGGATTAGTAAAAAACGTTTTTTCATAAAATATATGTTGTTAAGAGTTTATTAAAATAAAAGCTGTTTTAAATTCAATAAAAATCTACTTGTAACATCCTAAATGCTTACCAAACTTGAAGGCAGTTATTGGATTTTTATGGTCTTCAATTAATAATACGCTACCTAATTAAATGTTATTGATTATGCATATTCAACGGTACGAAAGTATAATTAACATTTGAAATAACAAAATATTTTTAGAGTTTTTTTCACAATAATTCAAATAATAAGAAAATAATGACATAAATAACATAATAAAAATAAAAAAATTTTATTAATATGATATTTTTTTAACATTGTAATTACGTGGTTCAAATTTTTATTGTTAAAATACAGATAAAAAGATTTTTTTTTGATATTTTTCTCATTTGATGTTTTTTCCTCAATGCCCATACTCAGTAAACGAAATATTTTCTGAAAATCGTGGGTGCATAATTTTTGCAAAACCTAAAAAAATAGTACTTTTGTTGCTTCGAAAACATATATATATGAGAAATAGAATCCCGAAGTATCACAGGCCTATAAAAAACATCAATGACCCTATCGCTCAAGTGGATAGTTGGTATGCTGCGGTCGATGCTTTTGAAGAAAAACGTTATGCAGAATCTTTACGAAAGTTATTGGACTACATCAATCCAGAGGTAGCAAAGCAAGTACCTGCCTCGGGCGATTTTTCTGTTGAGTATCCACAAGGGTCTTCTCGTGTTACCTTTGGTGTGCGAAACGATTATTTTTATATCGAATCACCTTTCGTTAAAATTACAGAAAAATCAAACAAAATCGCTTTACTTCGTGAAGTTAATGAACTGAATTTTACGCACTTGACTATCCCTCAGATTCATCTCGAAAACCAAATGCTGTGGTTTAAATTCGAAGCTCCACTCTATGTGTGTCAGCCCAATAAAATCTATGAAGCATTGCGTGAAATTTGTGAAACCGCTGATGATTTTGATGATGAATTTATCGAAAAATACAATGTAGAATATGTGCAATCTCCTGTTATTGAACATCTTAATGAAGAAGAAAAACAACAGGCGTGGGAGAAAATCCAAAGTATTTTAGATGAATACAAACTCTTCATGGACTATTTTCAAGAGAAACGCTGGTCGGAAAGTCAGTGGGATATTTTGATGATTAGTCTGCTACAATTAGGAAATATGCCGTGTATACAAGGAGTTCTGCGTGTTGATTTACAGGAATATATACAAAATATAAGCAATAATCGAATCGACTTTCATTACCGCATTGACCGAGGAAGAAATTTCTTTAAAAAATTGATGGAGAAATCGCAAGAAGATCTTATGAAGGACATCTATTACACAAAAGCCTTGATGGGACTCAAATGGCGATCTTCTTCAAAAATCATCCAAGAATATGTAACCGACTTCGAAGAGCAGATACGCAAGTATAAAAATTCGAACGATCACTTCAACGTAGCTTATTACCTGAATTACATCTACTTACGATTGATGTATTTCTATAATTTAGATCAAAATTACAAGGACTTTATTATCGGAACACTTGAACGTGCCTCGGGTGAAGCCTACGAAAAGGCAGCCACTATTTACTTGGAAACTTTTGATCATTTGCTCAATGAAACCTTACCGAAAAACATCAAAAACGGAACAACAACCAAAAAAGGCTTTTTAGCTCGGTTGTTTGGATAAAATCAAGAATTGAACATGGAACAACATAAAAAATATATCTTTAAAATCATTACCTCAGGAGGAACAGGTAGTGGTTTTGCAGTTAAGGGTTATGATTTTTTAATTACAAACTATCACGTGGTGGAAGGAGCAAAAACGTTGGCAGTAGAAGACCAAGAGCGAAATCGTTACTTTGCACGTGTGGTAATGGCAAACCCTGAATTAGATCTAGCTTTTTTGCACGTTGAGGGAATTTCATTAGCAGATACTTCAATCACCATAAACCCTGATTTACAAATACATAATACGCAGAAAGTGTTTATCAATGGATTTCCTTTCGGAATGCCTTTTACCATCACGGAAGGAATTATTTCGTCGACGAATCAGCCGATGAACAATCGCCATTACGTGCAAACCGATGCTGCCGTAAATCCTGGTAATTCAGGAGGTCCAATGCTGAATCAAGACGGAACGTTGGTAGGGGTTACAACTTCAAAATTTACAGAGGCGGACAATGTAGGGTTTGCTATTCACTTCAATGAAGTAATCAAGGAGTTACGTGATTTCACCTTTTCGGATAATGTTTTTAGGGTGAAGTGTAATTCATGTGATCATTTTATTGAAACAGAAACCAAATTTTGCCCACAGTGTGGAAATAAAGTGAATGCTTCTGTTTTTGAGGAATTTGAACTGTCTAATTTTGCCACATTCATCGAGTCGGCAATCGCTGACATGGGAGCAAATCCTATTTTGTGTCGTGCAGGACGTGATGTATGGGAGTTTCATCAGGGTAGTGCATTGATACGGATGTTTATTTTCAGAAGTAACTACTTGATTGTCACTTCGCCATTAGTGAAGCTACCAAAACAGAATTTAGCTCCGTTATACGAGTATATGCTTTCACATCCTTACAGCCCTTACCATTTTGGGATTTCCGAAAACATTATTTATTTATCTTATCGCGTACATCTTTCCGACTTATTCTCGGAAGATAGTGAAAAAATTAAAAATCATGTACGCGACATCCCAAAATTAGCGGATGATTTGGACAATATTTTAGTTGAACAATATCACTGTGAGTATTCAATCGATTCGAAATTAGCATAAAAGAGTACAAATAGGGAATTTGTGCTTGTAATGAGTTAAAATTTAAAATAAAAACATTGGTATTATGAGTATTATTGACGTTTTAATCGTTGTTTTGTACATTCTTTTAACCATTGGGGTAGGTGTTTGGATTTCAAAACGAGCATCAAAAGGATTGGATTCCTATTTTTTAGGCGGAAATTCCATAAAATGGTATTATTTAGGGCTGAGTAACGGTTCTGGGATGTTTGATGTGGCAGGAACAGCCTGGATGGTGGGGATTTTATTTCTCTATGGTGTGAAAAGTTTTATGTTTATGTGGATTTGGCCAATATGGAATCAAATTTTTGTAATGGTTTTCTTAGCAGCTTGGATTCGCAGATCAAATATTATGACAGGTTCCGAATGGATTTTAACTCGATTTGGTAATGATAAAGCAGGACGAGCCTCGCATTTGATTATCGCTATTTTTGCTATCATTACTTCGGTTGGGTTCATAGCCTATTTTTTCGAAGGGGTAGGAAAGTTTATGTCCATCATCCTTCCATGGGATATGACTCTCGCTTTTGGAAACTCGGTACTCCTTACTTCAGAACAGAGCTATTCTTTGTTAATCATCTTTCTTACAACTATTTACACCATTAAAGGAGGTATGTTTTCTGTGGTTGCTACTGAAGTTCTACAATACGGAATTATGGTATTAGCAGGAATCTTGGTCGCAGGATATGCTTTCTTTACTATTTCGGATGCGCAAATCACAGCCATTATTCCCGAAGAATGGAAAAATATTTTCTTCGGCACAGAGCTCACACCATTTTGGGATTCGAAGTATCAAGCGTTCAATGATTTTATTGATACTCAAGGGTATAAAATGTTTGGAGCTTTTATAGGGATGTCCCTATTAAAAGGATTTTTTGCTAGTGTAGCAGGGCCTACGCCGAGCTACGATATGCAGCGAATCCTTTCAACACGCAATGTGAAAGAGGCTTCCTACATGAGTGGATTTACGAATATTATTTTATTCATACCGAGATATTTACTTATCGGAGGAATTGTAGTGATTGCATTGGTACATATTGCTCCTCAAATGTTAACAGGTATTACCAACAACGATTTAGAAACTATATTACCAAAAGTAGTGAATTTCCACGTACCTGTAGGAATCAAAGGGTTGTTGTTGGCTGGGTTGTTGGCGGCGTTTATGTCTACCTTTTCAGCGTTCGTAAATTCAGGTCCTGCATATATCGTAAATGATATTTACAAAAAATATTTCAAACCTGAAGCCTCGATGAAACATTACATTCATGCTTCTTATTGGGCGTCATTTGCGATTGTGATTCTTGGAGTAATTATGGGCTTTTTTGCCGATTCGATAAACGGTATAACCCTATGGATTACAAGTGCTTTGTATGGAGGGTATGTAGCTGCTAACTTTCTCAAATGGGTGTGGTGGCGTTTCAATGGTTGGGGCTATTTCTGGGGTATGTTAGCTGGTTTACTCATCGCTACTGCTCAATTCATTTTAGATATCAATAAGGCCAATTTCACAGAAGGAACTTGGTTATATAGCTTAGCACATATTCCTCCTATTTATTTATTTCCTATTTTCTTTGTATTTTCGTTATTAGGCTGTTTTTTAGGTACTTATCTATCAAAACCAACAGAGATGAGTGTATTGGTAAACTTTTACAAAAACATTCGTCCGTGGGGCTTGTGGCATCCCGTGTATGTGCAACTAAAGCAAGAGGATAGCACAGCTGTCAAAAATACTGACTTTTGGAAAGATATGGGCAATTGCGTTATTGGAATAGTGTGGCAATCGAGCCAAATTTTGATTCCTATTTTCCTGTTAATCAGAGATTATCCCAAAATGTGGTGGTCAATTGCGGTTTTTGCCTTAACCACAGCTATATTGAAATTTACATGGTTAGATGTCGTAAAAAAATATAAAGATTAATGAAACCTAAATTCATCATATCAGGTGGCGGTACAGGCGGACATATTTATCCTGCCATTGCCATTGCAAATGAAATAAAACATCGTTTGCCTGATGCCGAAATTCTGTTTGTGGGAGCTGAAAACCGAATGGAAATGCAAAAAGTGCCTCAGTCGGGGTATCCCATCGAAGGATTGTGGATTTCGGGTTTACAACGCAAACTAACGCTTGACAACTTGATGTTTCCGCTGAAACTTGTCAGTAGCTTGTGGAAAGCTCGGAAAATCATAAAGAAGTTTCGTCCTGATGTGGTTATCGGAACAGGCGGATATGCCTCTGCCCCAACCCTTAAAGCGGCTCAATGGCTCGGCATTCCTACGATAATTCAAGAGCAAAATTCCTATGCCGGAGTGACCAACAAATGGGTATGCCAAAAAGCGGAAAAAATATGTGTGGCTTATGACGATATGGGAAAATTCTTCCCGAAAGAAAAAATAGTGAAAACGGGGAACCCTGTTCGGGCAGATTTGCTCAACATTTCCGAAAAAAGAAAAGAAGCTCAAACTTTTTTCTCTCTGAATCCAAATAAAAAAACGCTTTTGGTTTTGGGTGGAAGTTTAGGAGCAAGACGTATCAATCAGCTTATTGAAAGCAATTTGCCTCTTTTTGAAAAACTTGATATCCAAGTACTTTGGCAGTGTGGGAAACTCTATTTTGAAGAATATAAAAAGTACGACTCTGAAAATATTAAAGTATTGCAATTCATTGACCGAATGGATTTTGCGTACGCCTCAGCAGATGTGATTATTTCCCGAGCAGGAGCAAGTTCTGTAAGTGAACTTTGCATTGTGGGTAAACCCGTAATTTTCATTCCGTCACCCAATGTCGCGGAAAACCATCAAACCAAAAACGCACAAGCAATAGCAAAAAAACAAGGTTGTGTTTTAATACGCGAAAGTGAGTTAGACGCCCAATTTGAGACAACATTTTCACAGCTAATTCTTGACGAAAATCAGCAGAAAAATCTCTCTGAAAACATAAAAAAATTAGCTCAACCCAACGCAACTAAGGACATTGTAGATATTATTTTTAAATTATTCAAAGATTAAATGATTTAAAGATTAAAAGATTGAAAAAATCAAAAAAATTGAAATGAAAGAGGTAATCATTAAGAAATTAAATTCGGAAAATTTGATAGCAAAAGGCTTGAGATTATCCTTAGAAGTCTTTACCAAATGCAACAAAATGGACTATAACGATGAGGGCTATCGCCATTTTAATAGTTATATTGAAAATAAGGAACAAGTCTCTTTATTATCAATGTACGGAGCATTTATCAATGAAAACCTTGTGGGGATTATCGGAGTTAAAGAAAATGGTCAGCACATTTCCTTATTTTTTGTAGATAAAAAATATCAAGGCTTGAAGATTGGACGTAAATTGTTTGCATTTGCTCAAAATGACACAAAAGCAAATCACATCATCGTTAACTCATCAACGAGTGCAGTTGAAGTATACAAAAAATTAGGATTTAACATTATAAGAGAACGAGTTACAAAAAATGGATTAACCTCTGTTTTGATGGAATACAAAAACAATAACTAATCATTTAATTTTTAAATCTTTCAATATTTTTAATTTTTTAAATTATTAAACGAAATGGAGCTTGACATCAGATATAAACAGCGATTTGCCAATTATACTAAGGCTTTGGAGCAACTCAAAAAAGCCCTATACTATTTTGAGGAAAACGCAAAAAATGAGAAGAATGATTTTTTGGAAATAATCGGAATATCGGTAATCAAATCGTTCGAATTTTCTTTTGAGTTAGCGTGGAATTTAATGAAAGACTACGCGATATATCAAGGGATTACAAACGTGGCAGGTTCACGCGATGCCATTCGTGAAGCCTTTGCAATGGGGTTAATCAATGAAAAAAATCAGATGGTTTGGCGAGAGATGATTATCAGCCGTAATCAAAGTAGCCATACCTATAACCAAAGTACGGCAACGGATATTTTAAAAAAAATCAAAGAAGATTATCTATTTGCTTTTCAAGATTTTGAAGAAAAAATGAAGCCACTTTCACAATGAAAACGAAACAATTTGGATTAGAAGCTGCCGTTTTAACATCGTTCCAAAATATTTTTGAAAAATTTGAAAATATTGAAAAAGTGATTGTATATGGGTCAAGAGCGAAAGGAAATTTTAGATACAATTCGGATATTGATTTAAGCATCATCGGAGAAGTTTCGTATGATGATTTACTTAAAATAGAACTTTTGATTGACGAATTACTACTACCATACAAAGTAGATTTATCGGTTTTTAACAATATAGATAATAGTGAATTGAAAGCTCATATTGAGCGAGTTGGAATAGTTTTATACAAGAAAAACAACAAATAGTTTTTTTAATCTTTTAATCATTTAATTTTTAAATCTTTTAATCTTTCAAAACCTTAAACAAAAACGCAATGAAAGTCAATTTCAATAACATAAAAAACGTATATTTCATCGGGATTGGTGGAATCGGAATGTCGGCATTGGCTCGTTATTTCAAAGCCATCGGAAAGAATGTCTGCGGATACGACCGAACACCAACAGAAATTACCGATACACTTGAAAACGAAGGAATTAAAGTCCACTTTACGGAAGATGAAGCAAATATTCCATCAGATTTCAAAAATGTGGAAAATACTCTTGTAGTGTACACACCTGCCGTCCCGAAAATGCACGTTGAACTTGTTTTCTTCCAAAAGAATGGTTATCAAGTTTTTAAGCGTTCCGAAATTTTAGGAATGATTACTGAAAATAGTTTTTGTTTAGCGGTGGCAGGAACGCACGGAAAAACCACAACATCAAGCATTTTGGCTCATATTTTAGTGGAAAGTGGAGCTTCGGTAAGTGCTTTTTTAGGTGGAATTGCCGAAAATTTCAACAGCAATTTAGTTCTTAACGGAAGTAAATTTACCGTTGTTGAAGCCGACGAATTCGACCGCTCTTTTTTAAGGTTATCTCCTGATATTGCGTGTATTACTTCAATGGATGCCGACCATTTGGACATCTACGGAAGTAAAGAGGAATTTGAAAAAGGGTTTCGTGATTTTGCCGACAAAATTAAATCTGATGAAAATCGGATTATATGTAACGGACTGAAAATAAACGGAAAAACATACGGATTGGAAGGTAATTCTGATTTCAGCTTTCAAAATATTCGTATCGAAAATGGTGTGTATCACTTTGATTTCCATTATGCAAACAACGTTCTTAAAAACTATGTGTTTCCAAAACCGGGCAGACACAATTTGTCGAACGCTTTGGCGGCGGTGGCGATGGGTGTACAAGCGGGGTTTCCTGCTGAAAAATTATTGTCCGCATTGGCAACTTTTAAAGGAGTAAAACGTCGATTTTCATACATCATCAAAGAAAAGGATTTCGTTTTCATTGACGACTATGCACATCACCCATCGGAAATCAATGCACTTTTCCAAGCGGTGGATGAAATGTATCCAAAAATTGAAAAAACTATTGTTTTTCAGCCTCATTTGTTTACTCGAACTCGCGATTTTATGGACGAATTTGCAGAGAGTTTATCCAAATTTGACGATGTGGTATTGTTGGATATTTATCCTGCAAGGGAATTGCCCATTGAAGGAATCACGTCAGAAGTGTTGTTAGAAAAAATTCAAAGCAAACAGAAAGTTTTGGTCTCAAAATCGGACTTAATTCCGTTACTGACCAAAAAACAGCCCAAGTTATTGCTTACTGTTGGAGCAGGTGACATCGGGGCTGAAGTTGAGAGAGTTAAAAACAGTTTCAAGATGTAGAGCAAGATATCAATATCTACTCAAGACATATATTAAATTAAGTATTAAATAAAATTAAACGATTGAAAAACAACAAATAGGCTTGTTTTTAATGATTAGTATTATATGATTAATGTTGATTTTTAGGTATTTAAAAAGCAAACACGATATGTATGTAATTTTTAGTATACCTTGAAATATTGAGTAATAGTAGGAGTTTTCGTTGAAAAGCATAAAGTCCTGTTAATTTTTTTTTTAATACGATTTTAATCCCGAAATTTGCCACAGATTTTAAACAAAATAATTTATATTTAGAGTATGAAAAAAACAACTTTAAGTTTAGTTGCACTTTCATTTGTGGGCTATGTGTCTGCACAAGATTTACCAGCAAATCCGGCTCCAGGTAAGTGTTATGTAAAATGTATCACGAAAGATGAATTTCGTGAAGAGACAGAGAGAATCCAGATTGCACCCGCTTACAGCAAATTGGAGGTAATTCCTGGTACGTTCAAAACGATTGAAGAGCGTGTTTTAGTAAAAGAAGCAAGTAAAAAATTGGTCTACGTACCAGCTGTTTATGAGACGGTTCAAGTTCCTTATGAGAAAAAAGAAGCTGGTAATATATTAACTGTAGTTCCTGCTGCTTTTGGTAAAGATGTTAAAACTTTGGAAGTGTATCCTAAAACTTCAGGTTGGGAGTACAAACATCTAGACAACTGTCCTTCAATCAATAAAGATGCCTGTGTTACTGCATGTTTCGTTGAAAGACCTGCTCGTTTCGAGAGCGTAGATGTTGTTACTTTGGTGAAAGACGCTCATACTACAGAAAGAGAAATTCCAAGCATTGAGGCTACTTTCAAACGTCAGGTTGTTAAAACCCCTGCTCGTGTTGAGGAAATTGAAATCCCTGCTGAATATGCTACCATCAAGCGTGAAGTAGTTGATAGAGAGGCAACAACTCGTAAAGTGGAAGTTCCTGCTGAGTACAAAACTATTACCAGACAAGTATTGGTAAAAAAAGGAGGAGTTACCGTTTGGGAAGAAGTTGATTGTAAATTATTAGAGCCTACAATGTTGCCTATTTTATACGAATACAATAGTGCTAAATTAACAAAAGCCTCTGAAAAAATCATTGATGAGATGTTATTCCCTCTATTGAATGGCAAAAACACAAGTGTTGAAATCATGTCTCACACTGACTCAAGAGGAAACGACGATTACAACATGTCGTTATCTCAGCAAAGAGCTAATGCAGTTGTTAACTACTTGGCTTCTAAAGGTATACAACGTTCAAGAATGATTGCAAAAGGATACGGAGAGACTCGTTTGATCAACAGATGTGCTAACGGAGTTCAGTGTTCAGAGCAAGAACATCATAAAAACCGTCGTACAGAATTCAGAATTTTAGGAGAATAGTTCTCCATATGGTCGTAAATAATAAAAACTGCTTGAAACTTTTCAGGCAGTTTTTTTGTTATTATATTCTTTTTTTCGACTCACATCTCTTAGGGTTACATTTTTGAGAACGTATTGTCTAATTTCGAAAAAAGTTGTACCTTTGTAGACTATTATTACTTATAGAATACAAAAATAACTTATGAGCGAAGAACTAAACAAAAGTCAATATTCGGCGGATAATATTCAGTCTTTGGAAGGAATGGAACACGTGCGTATGCGTCCTTCGATGTATATTGGAGACGTGGGTACACGGGGTTTGCACCATTTGGTATATGAGGTTTTGGATAACTCTATCGACGAGGCATTAGCAGGACACTGCGATAGAATCACTGTATCTATTAATGAGGATAATTCCATTACTGTTGAAGATAATGGTCGCGGGATTCCTGTGGATATTCATAAAAAAGAGGGTGTTTCCGCTTTACAAGTGGTTATGACTAAAATTGGAGCTGGAGGTAAATTTGACAAAGGCTCATACAAAGTTTCAGGAGGTTTACACGGCGTGGGAGTTTCGTGTGTGAATGCACTTTCTACGCATCTGATAGCAACTGTTTTCCGTGATGGAAAAGTTTGGGAACAGGAATACTCAAGAGGGAAAGCACTCTTTCCCGTCAAACAGATAGGCAATACGGACAAACGAGGGACACGTGTAACGTTTCATCCCGATGAGGAAATTTTCCAACAAACAACGGAATATAAATACGACACCTTAGCTACTCGTATTCGTGAATTGTCATATTTAAACAAAGGTATTACCATTACCTTAACGGATTTCCGCAATAAGGATGAAAAAGGAGAATATATCTCTGAAACCTTTCATTCCGAAAATGGATTATCTGAGTTTATTAAATATTTGGACGGAAACAGGGTTTCTATCATCAATCGCGTAATCTCTATGGAAGGAGAAAAAAATGAGATTCCTGTGGAAGTAGCGATGATTTATAACGATTCGTTCAACGAGAATTTACACTCTTATGTAAACAATATCAATACTACTGAAGGAGGAACTCACTTACAAGGATTCCGTATGGGATTGACACGTACGCTTAAAAACTATGCGGATAAATCCGGTTTGTTGGAAAAAGCAAGTAAAGATAAAAAGAATCCTATTGAAATTGTAGGAGATGATTTCCGTGAAGGGTTAACAGCGATCATTTCGGTGAAAGTAGCTGAACCTCAGTTTGAAGGGCAAACAAAAACTAAGTTAGGGAACCGCGAAGTTACATCGGCTGTTTCACAAGCGGTATCCGATATGCTGGAATCTTATTTAGAGGAAAATCCGAACGATGCTAAAACCATTGTTGAGAAAGTAATTTTAGCTGCACAAGCACGTCAGGCAGCAAAGAAGGCTCGTGAAATGGTGCAACGTAAAACCGCGATGAGTGGTGGTGGGCTTCCAGGAAAGTTGTCCGATTGCTCAGAACAAGATCCTGAAAAGTGTGAGATATTCTTGGTGGAGGGAGACTCCGCAGGGGGAACAGCTAAGTTAGGACGTGACAGAAACTATCAAGCGATTCTTCCTCTAAAAGGTAAGATATTGAATGTAGAAAAAACAATGCAGCATAAAATTTTTGATAATGATGAAATCAAAAATATATACACAGCATTGGGTGTAACCATTGGCACAGAAGAAGATGCTAAAGCCTTGAATTTACAGAAGTTACGCTATCACAAAGTGGTTATCATGTGTGATGCCGATGTCGATGGGTCACATATTACAACTCTGATTTTGACATTTTTCTTCCGCTATATGCGTGAGTTAATTGAAAAAGGGTATGTTTATATTGCTACACCTCCACTTTATTCATTGAAAAAGGGCAAGAAAGAAGTTTACGCATGGAACGAGAAAGAGCGTGACCGTGTGAGTGAGGAACTTGGAGGAGGGGCTCACATTACTCGATACAAAGGTTTGGGAGAGATGGATGCTCCACAACTGTGGGAAACAACTATGAATCCTGCTCAGCGAACACTCCGTCAAGTAACTATCGACAACGCTAGTGAGGCTGATCGAATTTTCTCTATGTTAATGGGAGATGAAGTACCTCCCCGCAGAGAGTTTATTGAGAAGAATGCAAAATATGCAAAAATCGATGCTTAGTCATAAAAGTGTACTTATAAAAAAGGCTGTTCAGTAATTTACTAAACAGCCTTTTTTACTTTTATTAAAGGGAATGATCCTAAAATTTATACCCTATCTTGATACCTGCGTTTGGTTCAATAGCCCAAAAATACTTGTTTTCAACAATTTTTTTACCGAAATTACGTCCTATGTTTACGTATGGAGCCACAACAAACGTATCATTATAATTCCAAATATACCCAATTCCGATTCCAAAAATAAAACTGTCCAGCTTAGTCGTTTCTACAACCTCCTTTTTGTCAGCATTCAATACAGTTTCTTTAAAACTACCAAAACGCTGCTTGATAAACGGATTGATATAGGGGCCTGATAAGTTATCTAAATCAAAATAGTAGTTATATCCTACTTTGATACTCGTTGCACTGTATTTTCTGTTATCTCCTTTTGGAAAGTAGGAAAAACGGTCGTTAAAAAACATTTCAACTTCAATTGACTGATTGAAGTCGACATAGCGTTCATAACCCAACTCAACCGAAGCGATAGCAATAGCGTTTAAGGCATTCAAGTTTATTTGATTCTTTGGGTAATCCTGTGAAAATGCTTTCCCTGAAAAAAGAGCCAAACATACAATAATAAGTCTTTTCATGTCTATGATAATTTTAATTGAAAGGCAAAAGTAATAATATTTTTTAGAACTGGAAATATTTTCTGTATTTTCCTGCTTTTTATGGTTTAAAATCGTATCTTTGCGCGAAACACTACTTATCAATAAATTTATGTTAAAATCATTCGTAAACTTCGTTTTTTCAACTCGTTTGATGGCGATTCTTTTCATCGTATTTGGGATTGCTTTAGGGTTAGGGACATTTATTGAGAACGACTATGGTATCGACACGGCTCGTATCTGGATATACAACGCGTGGTGGTTCGAATTAATCATGCTTATTTTTGCAATTAACTTCATTGGTAATATCAAACGCTACAATCTTTTGAAAAGAGAAAACTGGGCGGTATTGGTATTGCACCTTTCATGGGTCTTTATTATTGTTGGTGCAGGTATTACCCGCTATATGAGTGACGAGGGATTGATGTCAATACGTGAAGGGGATACAGCCAATTTTTATGTATCTGATCGAACTTACATATCTGTATTTGTCGATGGACAACATGATGGACAACCCCTCCGTAAAAGCAACCAAACTGAAGTTCTTTTTTCACCCTATACTCGGAATTCATATCATTGGAATGATGATTTCAAAGGAAAAAGATTTGATGTTAAATACAAAAAATTTATCCGTGGAGCTAAGGAAGGATTCGTAGAATCACCTGAAGGGGCGCTATACCTAAAGTTAGTGGAATCTTCAGGAGGAACACGTCACGAACATTTTTTGAAAGATGGTGAAGTAACTAATGTTCACAACATACTTTTTGCATTAAATCGACCGACCGAAGGAGCTATAAATCTCACCATTAACGATAAACAACAATTGATTCGCACTCCTTTTGAAGGGAAATATATGACAATGGCTACTCAAGAGTTTACCCCTGTTGCTAAGGACAGTTTGCAACCTTTCATGATGCGCTCACTCTATTCACTGGAAGGTATTCAATTTGTAGTTCCAGAGTTTATGGTAAGAGGCTATGAAGGTGTGGTTGCCTTGGATGAACAAGAAATTACTAAAGAAAGTTCGAATGCGGTAGTACTCGAAATCAATTCGGGGGACGAAAGCAAAGAAGTTACTGTCATGGGAAGCAAAGGAATTATACATCCACCAAAAAGCATCAGTGTAAATGGATTAGACTTCCATCTAAGCTATGGCTCACGTCGTGTAGAGGTTCCTTTTTCGGTAAAACTTGATGACTTTATTGCAGATAAGTATCCTGGAACAGAAAATAGCTACGCCGCTTTCAAAAGTAAAGTTACGGTAACCGATGGAAACGAAAGATTTAACTACGATATTTTCATGAATAACATTCTGAATTATAAAGGATACCGATTATTCCAAGCACAATTTCACCCCGATGAGAAAGGTACCGTATTGTCTGTTAACCACGATTATTGGGGTACACTGATTACTTACATAGGCTATTTTTTACTCTACGGAGGGTTAATTGCTTTCATGTTTGTAGGTAAATCACGATTCATAAAATTAGCAAAACAACTTAGAGATGTGCAATTGAAACGACAAAAATTAAGTGTTCTATTATTTCTTTTAGGAAGTTCTGTAATGTTTGGGCAACATTCCGTAAGACCATCGGATGCTGAAATTGATTCGATTTTGAAAGCTACGACCGTAAGCAAAGAACACGCTGAAAAGTTCGGTGAGTTGGTAATCCAAGATTCAGGGCGTATGAAACCCGTACATACTTTCGCTTCGGAGTTAATGCGTAAGATGACCAAATTTGATGATTTTAGGGGGATGAATCCTAACCAAGCCTTGCTGTCCATGATGTTGCACCCTGGAGCTTGGACACAAGTTGATTTTATTTTCGTAAAGAAACAAAATGATAGTTTACACTCGTTTTTAGGTGTAGAAAAAGGCACGAAATACGTCCGTTTTGCAGATTTCTTCGACGAAAAAATGAGCTATAAATTAAGTCCTTATCTACACGAGATTTATTCAACGAACACTCCGAATCAGTTTCAAAAAGACTTTAAAAATGCAGACCAACGTATTGGTTTGATAAACAGAACTTTATCAGGGGAGATGCTTAAAATATTCCCTCTGTTGAACGACCCTAATAACCGTTGGGTTTCAGGTGTTGAATTTCGTAGTGACAGAAGTTTGGAAAAAGATTCATTATACGCCAATTTTATAAGCAATGCAGTGCCGATGTATTTGAGTATGCTTCGTGAATCCATTCAAACGGGAGATTATTCAAATCCTGATAAATTGTTAGAAGCTCTTAAGAAAAACCAACAAAATCACGGAGCGGAGGTACTTCCATCGGAAAGTAAGATAAAAGCCGAGATTCTCTATAATAAAATAGATGTTTTTAACCTATTGTTTCAGTGGTACTTATACGTAGGAGGAGTGATGTTCATTCTCTTAGTTGTGGATATATTTTCAAAAAAACCTTTCTTGAATATCGCGGTTCGTATATGTAAATACTTGATTTTAATTTTATTCTTACTTCATACGCTTGGTTTGATATGTCGTTGGTATATTTCAGGACATGCACCTTGGAGTGATGCTTATGAAAGTATGATCTACGTAGCTTGGGCAACTATGGGTATGGGATTACTATTTGCCAAACGTTCACTGTTGTCATTAGCTGCCACTGCTTTCGTTACATCGATGATTCTGATGATCGCACATTGGAATTGGATGGATCCTTCTATAGGTACGTTGCAACCTGTGTTGAACAGCTATTGGCTAATGATTCACGTGGCAATCATTGTCGGAAGTTACGGGCCTTTTGTATTGGGAGCTATTCTGGGAATTATTTCCATGTACCTGATGATATTTACGACCGATAAAAATAAAGAACGTATGTCATTAGCCACTCAGGAGTTAGTGATTGTCAATGAACTATCACTAACCGTAGGATTAGTCATGCTTACTATCGGAAACTTTTTAGGAGGCATGTGGGCAAATGAGAGCTGGGGACGTTACTGGGGCTGGGATCCAAAAGAAACATGGGCTTTGGTAAGCATCATGGTATATGCCTTTGTAATCCATATGCGTTTGGTTCCAGGACTTCGTGGGCGTTGGGCGTTCAGTTTTGCAAGCACGATAGCTCTTTTTAGTATTCTTATGACTTATTTCGGGGTTAATTTTTACCTTTCAGGACTGCATAGTTATGCAAGTGGAGACAAAATCATTACGCCTTCCTTTGTTTACTATTCGGTAGCGTTTGTACTGATTTCAGGGGCGATTTCATTTTGGAAATACCGACAATATTATAAAAAATAACACTTTTTGTATTTCAAGCAACATATGTAAGTGTCTGAAATAATTAGGGTTGAAATGAAATCCTGCTGTATTTTAGATTATATGTTTGAATATAAACGCATTAAAAATGAATAAACAAATCATATTCGAAGACTTAGGAACGAAAGATTATAAGGAAACTTGGGATTATCAAGAGTCTCTTTTTGAATCTATCATTGAAAAGAAACGGAAAAACAGAGCAAATAATACCAATGAACCTACATCGAATTACTTCCTTTTTGTAGAGCATCCGCATGTGTACACTTTAGGAAAAAGTGGAGATATTTCAAACTTACTAATTGATGAGGCTACGCTCAAAAAAAAGGGAGCTACCTTTTATAAAATTAATCGTGGTGGAGACATTACCTATCATGGACCTGGGCAAATTGTAGGTTATCCTATTTTAGATTTAGATAATTTTTTTACAGATATTCACAAGTACCTACGTTTGTTAGAGGAAACCATCATCTTAGTACTGAAAGACTATGGCATTAAAGGAACTCGGAGCGAAGGTGAAACGGGAGTTTGGATAGATGTAGGTACGCCTTTTGCTCGTAAGATATGTGCTATGGGAGTTCGCAGTTCACGCTGGGTAACTATGCATGGATTTGCATTTAATGTAAATGCAGATTTGGGCTATTTCGATAATATTATCCCTTGTGGAATACGTGGTAAGGCAGTGACCTCGCTCAACTTGGAATTAGGTCAAAAAGAAGTAGCTATAGAAGAGGTTAAAGAAAAGATTATCAAATATTTCCAAGAGCTTTTTGAAGCAGAAATGATTTAAAATATCATCGTAAAGACGCAAAATTTTGCGTCTTTACGCCTTTTATTACTCCATAGAAAATTTCACTAACATTGGACGGTGGTCTGATAACACTTCGCTAAATGTGTTAAAATCTTGAATATTCAATGATTTATCTAACAAAATATAGTCAATCCGAAAAGGGAAAAAGTTAAAATTAAACGATTTTCCAAATCCCACACCTTTCTCTTCAAAAGCGTCATTTAGGTTTTCGCCTCTGATATTTCGATAAATATAAGAATAAGCAGTGTTGTTAAAATCTCCACAAACAATGGTTTTGTAGGGAGATGTGTTCTGATGGGTTTTGAAAAGTTCCATTTGCTCCTGCTGCAGTACAAACCTACGACTAATATTTTTGATAAGACGTTCTTTATCTTGATTAATCAGCTCATTTTCAGGTTTTATATGTAGCGATTCTAAATGTAAGCTATAAATACGTAGAGTGTCTTTTTGTACCCTGATGTCCACAAAAACACCATTATTGCTCGTGTTCGGAAAGTTCAATGATCCTGCATTGATTATTGGAAACCGGCTAAAGATAGCGTGACCAATATTATCTTTTGGAGTTTTAGTAATGATTTTTTTATGTGGATATCCTGCGATGTCATATTTTTTATGGTTATAAAACTCTTGAAAAACAATTATATCAGCCGATTGTTTTTGAACAAATTCAATAATTTTATCTTTTAGATTTCGGTCGGGATGCCAACGATAGTGGTTGAATAATCGTACATTGAACGACATTAAAGAAAGACCATTTTCTGCCTCGGTTGAAGTGTTGAATATCTGAAATAATCGTGTAAGAGACTCGTAACCAAACAACAAAATTACGGTTGAAAGAAGAAATATTTTCTTTCTTCTTACTAACCAATATATAGAAAATAAAACGTTTACAATCAACACAATAGGAGTTAACAAGGCTAATACTGAAATGATTGAAAATCGCTTTGGAGGCAGGTACGGAATGAGGTATGACACCAACAGCCATAGCACAAAAAATACGTTGGTTAAAAAAAGTATTTTCTCAAAAAAGTTTAGTTTTTTGTACATTTCCGTATTTTATAAGCATCCCACAAAGATACCAAAATATTTGTAAAAGAATTGATTTTGTTAGAGAAAAAAACTACTTTTGCCGAACAGTAGTCTATTTTTCAGAATCCAACCGAATTTTTTAAAGTCCTAAAAGTTTAATTTATAAGCATAAAAATAGTGCTTTAATGAAATACCAATACACGAATAATAACCTTTACACCTTTACATTTTAAATATGTTTAAACGTTTTTTATTTCTCGAATGGAAATCATTTTTGCGTTCAGCTAGTTTCAGTAAAAACTTGGCAGTAAAGATTTTATTGGCTTTTTCAGCTATTTATTTTATTATCATATTTTTTTCCTTAGGAATAGGACTGTATCCACTCTTGAAAGAAGCATTTCCTGAACAAAAACCTATGCTAATTGTCAATATGTTCGTAGTTTATTGGTTCTTAGCAGAATTTTTCGTTAGGTTCATGTGGCAATCACTTCCTATTATAAACGTTAAACCATTATTAATCAATAATATAAATAAAAAAAGAATCATTCGATTTTTACTGACAAAAACTCTCTTTTCACCATTTAATTTTTTTACTCCTTTGTTAATATTCCCTTTTGGGGTGTGGAACATTTATGTAGGAGATTATTCTTTGGTCAGCATTTTGTGCTGGTGGATAGCCATTTTGTCATTGATGTTTAGTGCTAATTTTCTGAACTTTCTGTTGAATAGATATTTCTCTGACAATATCAAAAAATTGTTCCCATACGTTGCAATTGTCCTAATTCTGGTAGGATTAGAGCGTTTTGATATATTTAAAACATCTCATTTTATAGGAAATTTAATGGATATATTGCTAGAACAATTTTATTTTGTTGTTATTCCAATAGCCTTATGTTTTCTTACATACAAATTAATTTTCAATCACTTACGTAAAAGTTTTTACTTAGATAACGTATTAAAATCAAAGAACAAAACCGTAAGTACTGCCGATTTCGGTTGGGTGAGACTTTTTGGGGATATAGCTCCGTTTTTACAGCTTGATTTGAAGCTTATTTGGCGGAATAAGCGTAGTAAATCTGTTATTTGGACGATGGTGTTTTTCGTTTTTTACGGACTTCTTTTTTATCCAAATCCTGAGATAGGTAAGTCTTTTTTGTTTTCAATTTTTATTGGAATTTTCTTATCAGGAGTCTTCTTAATCAATTTCGGGCAGTTTATTCCTGCATGGGACAGTACTTATTATTCAATGCTGATGGCTCAGAATATCCCTATGAAACAGTATGTTAAGTCCAAAGCATACTTGATTTATGGCTCTATATTGTTGCTCACACTACTTACTATTCCCTACGTATATTTTGGAAAACATATTCTGCTGGTGAATTTAGCTACAGCCTTGTACAACCTTGGTGTAAACGTACCCATACTACTTTACATGGGTGCATTTAACAAAAAACGAATTGATCTGGACAAATCTACCATGATGAACTACCAAGGAATGGGAATCGTCCAATGGTTGTTAGCGATTCCTTTTCTCGTCTTTCCTTTATTGATAGGTTGGCTATGTAAATCAATCTTCGATGAAACATGGGCAATCATGATTCTTGCAGTATTAGGATTCATAGGTTTCTTATGTAGAGAATACTTTTTTGAATTTATTGCAAACAAGTACAAATCAAGAAAATACATTACCATTAACGGATTTAAACAACAAGCATAAACCTTTATGATACAAGTACATAACCTCAGTAAAACGTATAACGGAATAACTGTTTTGAATATTCCCGAACTGACTATTAACAAAGGAGAAAGTTTCGGGCTTGTAGGTAACAACGGAGCAGGAAAAACTACTTTTTTTAATCTACTACTCGATCTTATTGAACCTTCGACAGGAAGTATCACTAATCGTGGTATTCAAGTAAATCTTAATGAAGAATGGAAACCGTTTACTACTGCTTTCATTGATGAGAGTTTTCTTATCGGATATTTGACCCCTGAGGAGTATTTCTATTTTGTTGGAGAACTTCGCGGACAAAACAAAGCTGACGTTAATGATTTTTTGACGCAATATAAAGAGTTTTTCAATGATGAGATTTTAGGTTCACGAAAATATTTACGCGACCTTTCCAAGGGAAATCAGAAAAAAGTGGGTATTATTGCTGCACTTATCGGCAACCCTGAAGTTGTGATCCTTGATGAACCATTTGCTAATCTTGACCCAACAACTCAAATACGCCTCAAACGTATTATTAAAGAACTATCTGAAAATAACAATATTACAATACTTATTTCAAGCCATGATTTGCTTCATACGGTTGAAGTAACTTCTCGTATTGTAGCTCTAAACAAAGGAATAGTAGTTAAAGATATACAAACCTCTGACCAAACCTTGAAAGAATTAGAAAACTTCTTTGGAGTAGAGTGATTTAAAAGTAATCTTCGTATTTTATTACCAGAAAGACAAAAATATATGGATACCGTTAAGGCAAAAAAACACTTTGGACAGCACTTTTTAAAGGATTTAAATATCGCTCAAAAAATAGCAGATACCTTATCCCTTTCGGGGTACGAAAAGGTACTGGAAATAGGAGCGGGTATGGGAGTTTTAACTCAATTTCTATTGCAAAAAAACATTGATACACACGTGGTAGAAATCGATCGTGAATCGGTAGCTTACCTTCAAAAACATTTCCCTGAATTGGAGAATAAAATTATCGCTGCTGACTTTTTAAGCTATGATATTGCTTCTTATTTCAATCATAAGCCTTTTGCCATTATAGGAAATTTTCCATATAATATTTCTTCACAAATTGTCTTTAAAACATTAGAATTAAGAGAGTTAATACCCGAATTTAGTGGAATGTTTCAAAAGGAAGTTGCTGAACGTATTTGCCAAAAGGCGGGAACAAAAACCTACGGTATTTTGTCAGTATTTGTACAAGCCTTTTACGAAGCCGAATATTTATTCACGGTGTCAGAGCAGGTTTTCAATCCTCCCCCAAAAGTAAAAAGTGGGGTACTGCGATTAGTTCGCAAACAAAAATTTCATTTGGATTGCGATGAGAAGTTATTTTTTACTATTGTTAAGACAGGATTTCAACAACGGCGTAAAACTCTTCGCAATAGCCTTAAATCCTTTCTCAGAGATGAATCAATAAAAAATAATCCTATTTTTGATAAACGTCCAGAACAGTTGTCATGGGAAGATTTCGTATATATAACCCAAATATTAACGTAAAAAAGGATATTTAATATCTTATCTTTAATGTTAAAAAACTTAAAGATAGAAGTGTGTCCTGTATTAAAAATGACATTTTTTAGATAAGTTCTGTATTCATACAGAAGAATCAAAATTCCGTTAGAACCAATTTGTAACAGATTCTACATAAAGGAGTTGAAGAGAAGTAATCTCTAATTATGAATATATCAATAATGTAAAGATTACTTCATCATAGTTTTATACTCCATACTTTTCTATTCGTGAGAATAAAGACATCTTTCAAATGTCTTGGAAAGTCTTTTTTGGTTACAAAAATCTTACAATTTCTTTTTCACAGCGACTTCTTGGAATGCTTCTAATACATCGTTTTCTTTGATGTCATTATAGTTTTTCACTTGTAACCCGCAATCATATCCTTTAGAAACCTCTTTCACATCATCTTTGAAACGTTTTAATGAAGACAGTTCTCCCGTGTAAATAACCACACCTTCGCGGATAATACGTATTTTTGAATTGCGATAGATTTTTCCATCGGTAACCATACATCCTGCAATAGTTCCAACTTTTGAAATTTTGAATAACTCACGAATCTCGACCGTACCAGTAACTTCCTCTTTGAATACAGGCGAAAGCATTCCTTCCATAGCATCTTTGAGGTCATTAATTGCATCATATATAATTGAGTAAGTGCGGATATCTATTTCTTCTTTGTCAGCTAATGCACGAGCGTTCGCCATTGGTCGGACATTAAATCCGATAATAATCGCATCCGAAGCTGATGCTAATAATACATCTGATTCGGTAATTGCTCCTACTCCTTTATGAATAATTGACACTTGAATTTCTTCTGTTGAAAGTTTTTGGAATGAATCCGTCAAGGCTTCTACCGAACCGTCTACGTCTCCTTTTAAGATGATATTCAACTGCTTGAAATCTCCCAAAGCAATACGTCTTCCAATCTCGTCCAAAGTGATATGACGTTGTGTACGTACTGATTGTTCGCGCTGTAATTGAGCTCGTTTAGCTACGATTTGTTTTGCTTCACGCTCATCTTCAAACACATAGAATTTATCTCCTGCCTGTGGGGCACCATCTAAACCTAAAACCGAAATCGGAGTTGAAGGACCTGCAGTTTTTACTTTTTTACCGCGTTCGTCGTGCATCGCTCTGATTTTTCCAGAGTTTGTTCCTGCCAATACATAATCTCCAACCCGTAGAGTTCCTGTTTCAACTAATACTGTCGAAACATATCCACGACCTTTGTCCAATGATGCTTCTACAACAGTTCCTAAAGCTCGTTTGTTTGGATTGGCTTTTAACTCCAGTAATTCAGCTTCAAGTAGTACTTTTTCTAATAGTTCTTGAACGCCAATTCCTTGTTTAGCAGAAATGTCTTGCGATTGAATTTTTCCTCCCCAATCTTCCACCAAGAGATTCATTCCAGCCAAACGTTCTTTAATCTTCTCAGGATTTGCTGTAGGTTTATCTATCTTATTGATAGCAAATATAATAGGAACTCCCGCTGCTTGTGCGTGGCTGATAGCTTCTTTGGTTTGTGGCATTACATCATCGTCGGCAGCTACTACGATAATAGCAATGTCCGTAACTTTTGTTCCACGGGCACGCATCGCTGTAAAGGCTTCGTGTCCCGGGGTATCCAAGAACGTAATTCTTTCCCCACTTTCAAGTTTTACGCTGTAAGCACCAATGTGCTGCGTAATCCCCCCACTTTCTCCTGCAATCACGTTTTCCTTACGAATGTAGTCCAAAAGTGATGTTTTTCCGTGATCCACGTGTCCCATAACAGTTACGATTGGAGCTCTTGGAATCAAATCCGTTTCCTCATCTTCTTCCACAGGGATAGATTCCTCAATATCAGCGGTTACAAATTCAACCTCATAGCCAAATTCATCTGCTACAATGGTCAACGTTTCAGCATCCAAACGCTGGTTCATCGTTACCATAATTCCCAGTGACATACACGCTCCAATAACCTTATTGATAGGTACGTTCATCATCGTAGCTATCTCATTTACAGTAACAAATTCTGTTACTTTTAAGATTTTTTCTTCTTGTTCTAATTGAGCTAACTCACTTTCGGTTTTCTGACGGTGTAAGTCGCGTTTTTCTTTTCGGTATTTAGCTCCTTTCGACTTAGTAGCTTTTCCTTGTAATTTTTCTAAAGTTTCACGTACTTGTTTTTGTACTTCCTCTTCGGTAGGTTCTACTTTTGCAAAAGTTTTCTGTTTTTTATCCTTTCCTTTACCGTCTTTTTTGTCTTTGTGAGGTGATGATGAGGCTACATCATCTTTTTTGATACGCTTACGTTTGCGTTTTTTGTCGCCACTTTCATCCTCTTTAGGAGCATCTGTATTGACTTTTTCCTTGTCTTTACTAGCTTTGTCTTTTTTCTTTTTCTTCTTTTTCTTATCGAATTGACTTAGGTCGATTTTTTCTCCTACAACCTTCGGCCCTGTCAATTTTTGATATTGTGTTTCGATTACACCTACTTCAGGCTCTTCCTTTTCCTGATTTTTGGCAGTATCGTTTTGGGGTTTTGAATCTTTTATAATATGTTGATTAAGTGATTGATACTTATCGTTTTGAGTGTTTTGGGATTTGTTTTTTTGAGGGAATTCTTTTTTGCTATCTTGTTTATTTTTGTTTTTTTCAAACGTAACTGACTCTTTTTCAGTAACTTCTATAACAGTTTCCTCTTGAGTAGCTACTATTTCTTGAGGCTTTTCTTCTTTTTTCTCAACAGGTTGAGGTGTATTTTCTATCTGTGCAACAGTTTCTTTTTCAGTAGATTGTTTAATTTTATCAACAACTTTTTCAGATGATTTATTTTCTTTTTTAGGCTCTAAATCAATCTTTCCTACCGTTTTGATTCCCACAACTGTACCTCGGGCTTTGATAACCTCCTGTTCTTGTTGTTTGCGTTTTTCCTCATGTTCTTTTTCTTGCTCAATTCGGATAGCTTCCCTTTCTTTTCGTTGGTCTTGAACGATTTCTTTGGAAGCCTCGCGCTTATTTTTATCAGCGTTGAACTTGTCAGAAAGCATTTTGTATGCGTCTTCCGAAATCTTTGTATTCGGATTCGACTCCACTTCAATTCCCTTATCCTTTTTAAGATAATCCACAGCTGTCTCTAAAGAAATATTAAATTCCCTTAGAACCTTACTTAATCGTATATTTTTTCCCTCACTCATATATTATATTTATTTGCTTTACGCTATAAGCGATAGGCTTAGGATTTGAACCTATGGCTTACTTTTAATTTTATGTTTTAAGCACTCCTTATGTGCCATATAACTTCGCTTTCACAGCACGGTCTATTCAAACTCGTCTTGTAAGACGCTGATAACTTCACGGATGGTTTCTTCCTCTAAATCAGTACGTTTCATTAACTCAGTGATGTCTAATTCCAAAATACTTTTAGCGGTGTCTAATCCTGCTTTTTTGAATTCTTCGATCACCCATCCTTCGATTTCGTCATCAAATTCTTCTAACTCAATATCCTCTTCGTCATCTATGCCATCTCTGTATACGTCAATATCGTATCCTGTCAATTGACCAGCCAAACGGATATTGTAACCCGCTTTCCCAATCGCTTTTGACACCTCTTCGGGTGATAAAAATACTTGAGCCGTTTTATTTTCTTCATCCACCGTAACTGAATTTACTTTTGCAGGAGCCAGTGATCTAGCAATCAACAAATTTGGATTACTTGTATAGTTGATAACATCAATATTTTCGTTTCCTAACTCACGAACTATTCCATGTATTCTAGCTCCACGAACACCAACACATGCACCCACCGCATCAATACGGTCGTCATATGAGTCTACAGCTACTTTAGCCTTGTCACCAGGAATCCGAACCACTTTGCTAATAGTAATGAGTCCATCGGCTACTTCAGGAATTTCTTGTTCAAACAAACGCTCCAAAAACACTGGTGATGTTCTCGACATAATGATTGACGGTTTGTTACCTTTTAGTTCCACTCCTTCAATCACTCCACGTACGTGTTCACCTTTTTTGAAAAAATCCGATGGGATTTGTTTCTCTTTTGGCAAAACGATTTCGTTGCCTTCGTCGTCCAAAAGGATAATAGCTTTATGTCTAATGTGATGAACTTCAGCGATATAAATTTGACCAATTAAATCTTTAAATTTACGATAGATGGTAGTACTGTCATACTCGTGAATTTTTGAAATCAAATTCTGACGCAATGCTAAGATAGCACGGCGACCCAAGTCGTTGATTTTAATTTCCTCTGATACATCCTCTCCCACCTCAAAATCAGGCTCAATTTTTTGAGCTGCCGATAATTCGATTTCTTGATTAGGGTCTTTCACTTCTCCATCTTCCACAACCACACGATTTCTAAAAATCTGTAAGTCCCCCTTATCTGGGTTAATGATTATGTCAAAATTGTCATCTGAACCATATTTCTTTTTCAAAGTATTGCGAAATACCTCTTCCAAAATCGCCATTAAAGTCTCACGGTTGATAAGTTTATTATCCTTAAACTCTGAAAAAGACTCTATTAATTCAAGATTGTCCATAATAATTTCGATTAAAATTTAATGATTACTTTCGTTTCTTTTATATCACTTAGAGCTATCTGAAGCTCTCTTTTTACAGTTATTTTCCCTTTCCCCACAGGTTTAGGCTCACGTGTTTCGGTTTCTAAAATTACATTCCCATCAACAATACCTTTAAGCAGAGCTTCATGTTTTTTACCATCATTTTTCAACACTTCCACAGTGCGACCAATGTTTTTTTGATATTGCCTCTCCAAATGGAAAGGTTCCGTAGCTCCGAATGAAGTCACTTCGATTGAAAAATCAATCTCTTCACGATCTAAATTGTGTTCCACAGAACGACTTAAGGTTATGCAATCGTCAATTCCTACGCCGTTATCACCGTCAATTACAATTCGAACGGCATTGTCGTTCGACACTGATAAATCTATCAAAAACAATGCTGGGTTTTCACTTAAAGCATTGTCTACTAACTCTTTAACCTTTTCTATTAATTTCATTTTGTATAAAAAGAGGGGACTTTATGTCCCCTCCCATCCTCGTTTATAGGTGCAAAGATACGTTTTTTTCTAAAAAACAAAAAATAAAGTTGAAATATTTTTAAAAATTGAGAACTGTATGTGCTAAAATTAGCTAAGTGTACAGTTTTCGGAAACTAAAATAAAACCAACTAAATAAATTGTTGTTGAAACCTCATTAAAAAGGGAACAACAAAGGTAACAGGAACACAAAAACGATTCCCATAATAATCTGTAATGGAGTTCCTATGCGAACATAGTCCATAAAGCTATATCGTCCTGCCTGCATTACCAACGCATTTGGAGGAGTTGAGAAGGGGGAGGCAAAGCATAAGCTAGCTGCTATGGCAACTGCAAACAGAAACGGATAGGGACTGACTCCCATACCTTCCGCGGCGTTTAAAGCAATTGGAGCAAATAAAACAGCTGTGGCTGTGTTGCTGATAAAAAGAGTAAGCAAAGATGTGCTGAAGTATACACCTGCCAACAAAGCATAAGGCCCGAAAGATCCCAATTGATGAATCAATCCATTTGAAATTAGGGAAGCAGCTCCAGTGTTTTTAAAAGCAGTTGCCATCGGTAACATTGCTGCTATCAGTACAACGGTCTCCCAATTGATACTGTTGTAAGCCTCTTCCATATTTCGTAAACAGCCCGTGACGACCATCAATACCGATGCTACTAAAACTGCAGTGACAGTAGGGATAACGTTAGTTACCATTGCTACGACCATTGCCAACATTATCAGTGCAGCAATTGGAGCTTTTTGGTCAAGGGTTACTTTAGCAGCCTCTTTTAATGGTTGCCCTAACAAAACCAAATCATCCTGTAAGTTGCCTATTTCCGCAATGTCTTTCCAAGTACCTTGAATCAGTAAAGCATCACCTGAATGAAGTTTTATGTTTTGAAAATCATCGCGCTGATATGTTGTTTGCCTTTTTATGCCTAACACACTAACGTTATATTCCTCACGAAAACGAGCTTCACGAATGGTATGATTTATCAGTTTTGAGTTCGGCATTACAAACACTTCAGCGATACCGGATTCTTGGAAATCAGAAAAAGTTCCCTCTTTATCTTCTTCGATCGTAAGTCCATTTTCTGTTGCAAAACGATGAATATTCTCCTCACTCCCATTGCAATAGACAACATCTCCATGCAAAATCAAGGAGTTGGGAGTTGCCATTATTTCTAAATATTTCTTACCGAAGCCCGAAGCACTGGTTTTGCGAGTGATTTTTGTAACAGTGATTCCGTAATTCGTGGCAATTTTCAACTCTGCCAATGATTGGTTTAGTAATGGCGTATCCTTTGGAATTTTGAATCGGAAAGCCTGATGATTCAATCGGTATTCATCGACCAATTCTTGTAATGTTTTTCCTTTTTTCGTAGAGTTTGTAGCTCCATCTGTTTTAGTATCTACTAAATATTTACTCAAGAAAAACATTCCTATTCCACCCACTACCAGACAAATAAGTCCCACAGGGGCAAAAGAAAAGAAAGAAAGTGGCTTGTAACCTCCATGGGTGAGTACATCTTGGATAACTAAGTTTGGTGGGGTACTGATTAGTGTGAATAATCCCATACTACTAGCGAATGCCAGTGGCATTAAATAGCGAGAGGGATTCAAGTTAGCACTCGCAGCCATACTCACAACAATAGGCATCATCACCGCTACTGTACCTGTATTACTCACGAAAGCTCCAATAGAAGCTGTTACTAACATTACCAAAAAGAACAACAAATTCTCGTTATTACCTGCCAAACGAAGAATACGGCTACTTATCATTTTTGCTAATCCAGTGCGAAAAATACCTGCTCCAACCACAAAAAGCCCCACCATCATGATGACTACTGAATTTGAAAATCCTGCCAGAGCCTCCTCTGGAGAAAGTATCTTAAAAAACATCAAACACAGCAAAGCACAAACTGCTACTAAATCAGAACGTACTTTTCCTTGCATAAAAAAGAAAGAGGCTAAAGCCAAAATGAATAACGTGAGATACATCGGTGAAAATAAACTATCCATAAGCAAAATACATTTTCGTAAACATTTTTTTCTAAGATCCCGACAACAAATATACAATTTTATTTCGAAAAAACATTTGAAAAAAATGAATTTTGTAACAGAAAAATGGATATGGTGTGATTTTTGGTACTTCGCATTATAGTTTGTATTTTTGTTGGCTGAAATAATTTTATATGAGAGAAAAAATACTTTTGACGATATATGGATTGGGGTTTGTCTTCTTTAGTCATGCTTACGCACAGCATGATACGATTGGAAAACCACATTATCAACTTATTGATACAATCCGTTTGAGTGATGTGTATGTTTTTGAGCGAGCAGAACGCACATTTCCCAATGAAGAGGCTCGAAAGCAATATTTAATTTTACGAAATCGAGTTAGAAAGGTGTATCCGTATGCGAAAATGGCTGCCGATCGGTTGTATGTTATGGAGCAAACGATGGATACGATGAAAAATAATCGCACAAAAAAAACGTATGTTAAGCGTACCCAAAAATATATTGAAGACCGATTTACAGACGAATTGAAGCAACTTTCTCGTTCACAGGGGCGTATTTTAGTAAAGCTGATTCATCGGCAAACGGGAAGAACCGCCTTTAATTTAGTAAAAGAACTTCGAAACGGTTGGAATGCCTTTTGGTATAACAACACTGCATGGCTGTATGATATTTCACTAAAAAGTGAATATAATCCTGCCGAAGTTGAAGAGGATTATTGGATCGAGGAAATTTTGCTTAGAGCTTTTGCTCGAGAGGAATTGGAGGAGCAAGATCCCGCTTTCCTTATTGATTTTGAAAAAATATCACAGGAGCGAAGAAATCGACGTAAGTGATTCTTATCACAAAAACAAAGAAAGAGGCTGATTTTTTTAGATTTCAGCCTCTTTCTATTTTTTTTATACCTATTTTCGTAAACTCATTTTCGCTGCTAAGATGATAGCATTACGAGCGTTAACAATAGTACCGGAGGTTGAAAGTTCAGAGAAAGGAACTTTCTTTTTATTCTCTCCCTCACCTACTTTTACTTCTAAATTTGGTTTAACTCCCGATTGCATAATTACTTGTTTTACCTGAGCTGCTGTTAAGTTTGGAAAGTAAACTCTGATCAAAGCTGCAATTCCAGCCACCTCAGGCGAAGCCATAGAAGTTCCTTGTAAAAATTTGTAATTATTGTCAGGTGCAGGTGCGTAAATTTTCACTCCTGGAGCAAAAACATCCACATTTCTTTTTCCGAAGTTTGAGAATGAAGCTACTAGATTTTCGTTGAACATATAGTTCAAAGCTCCTACAGTCAAGAAGTTATCTGAAATTTCTTTACCATTTATTTCATCATTCGGATAAGTATCTTCTACATCAATATCTTTGCTATCATTTCCTGCTGCATTTACAATCAACACATCTTTTGAAGCGGCATATTTTATAGCTTCATACACTTTATCCTTGTGAGGAGAAAGTCCTTTTCCAAAACTTGTATTGATTACTTTAGCTCCATTATCAGCTGCATAACGAATGGCAAAAGCAATATCTTTATCGTATTCGTCTCCATCAGGAACGGCACGCAAAGCCATAATCTGTACATTATTTGCTACTCCATCAATTCCAATACCATTGCCACGTTCAGCTGCAATGATTCCTGCTACGTGTGTTCCATGTAATGACTCCTCCAAATCAGGCCCTATTACGTTGTTATTTCCGTAGCCTTTTTTGGAAAAATCATTTTCATCATCTTTTAAAATCGTTTTACGAGGATGAAAATTCAAATTCAAATGATGCTTTAACTTTGAGTCGTAGTATTTAGCAGCATTATTAAAATCTGATTTTAAAACATTTACATCATGTACACGATTAAACATTTGTTGCATAAATTCAACATATTGAGCAATAGTATCGTCCGATGTTTTTAGTTGAGCAAGATCAGATTTGGTATAGTTCGTTTTTTTCAATTCCTTAGCTAACACTTCATCAGCTGATAAAATCATCTGATACAATTGTTCCATGTAAGCTTTTTCTTCTAAAGTCTCGTTATGTTCTTTTTCGTACATTTTCTTTGCCTTTTCGAACAAAGGATTGTTTTTGTCCTTGGTTTTATAGATACGAACATACTCTAAATTTTCATGGTTAACATCTCCCAAGAAGTTCCATCCATGGATATCGTCTACGTAGCCATTCTTGTCGTCGTCAATGCCATTGTTTGCAATTTCATTTGGATTTGTCCATACCACATTTCTCAAATCTTCGTGATTAATGTCAATTCCAGAATCAATCACCCCAACAATCACTTTTTGCTTTGGCTTCATTTTTTTCAACAAATCATAAGCCCCGCCCAAGTTCATCCCCGGTAAGTTGGCCGAATAACTTTCATGAGGCCATGTTTTTAAATTGTCATCAGCTAGTTTCCCTACAGATGTATAGGAACTTGGAGCCACATCAAGGGAAGATTTGCTCACCTTAGACACAGAACTGCAACTCGCTAAAACGAAAGCTGTTGCAATCATTAATAAAGATTTTTGAGTATTCATTGTATTTTTTTATTGATATAATTAAAATATTTTTGCAAAGGTATATATTTTTTTAGTTCTATGACTATTTTTAGTAATATAATTCAATCGTTTTCAGGAAAATCTGTATAAACTTCTTTTTGTTGAAATTTGTTTTTTAAAGTTCAAAAGTGATTTAATATTTATGCGTTGAATATTGATTTTCAGTATTATATTCCTAATATATAGAAAAAAAATCAAAAATAAGTTTACTTTCAAAATCGAGACATTTCCCACTCAAAAATTTTGCCAAAATCCTAAAAAAAACTATTTTTGTTCAACGAAATTTTATTGTGATATGGATATATCAATAAAAAATAATATCACACAACAACTCAGAGAAGGGTTTAGCGTAGAAAATTATTGTATTTTTTTGTTTGTAGGTAGCGGTGCTTTTTCTGTAAATTCAGTTGATTTTGAATATGATGGACATACGATTTTGTTCTTATCACCCTATCAAAAAATAGAATTTTTGAAAGAAATACCTGGAGAAGTTGAAGTGTTGCAATTCCATGGCGATTTTTATTGTATTGAATACCACAAGGAAGAGGTGGCGTGTAACGGACTGTTATTCAATAATATTTATATGCAACCTCACATTCAACTATCGGAAGAACATTTCAGCGAAATAAAGTCAATTTTTAAACGGATAAAAACCGAATTAGGAGAGAAAACGACGTATTCTCAGGCGGTGTTACGATCATATTTACAGCTGATTTTGGCACTTTCAAGTAAAGATAAAAGTTTAATTTTGAAAGATTTAATGCTGAAAGTAAATAACAGTATAGGGTTGGATTTTCAAAAAAACTTAGAAACTTATTTTCTGACCGAACGTAGTGTAGCTTTCTATGCCGATAAAGCTCATCTTTCGGTGGATACTTTCAGTAAAAAAATTAAACAATTATTTGAAAAATCTCCTGCCAAACTCATTCAAGAACGCATTGTTTTAGAGGCTAAAAAACAATTGCACTTGACCTGTAAGTCAATCAAAGAAATTGCTTTTGAAATGAATTTTGAAGATGAATTTTATTTCAGTCGGTTTTTCAAGAAAGCCGTTGGATTGTCTCCAAAGCATTTTCGGGAAACGGTAGGAATTTCTGTTGTAGCAAAATAATCTATGTAAAACCCTTTTTTGTCCATTAGGTATGTTTAGCAATATAACTACTTTTGCAAACCAAATTAGTAACATATAAATTTATAATACAATGAAGCAATTACTTACGTTTTTAGCTGGTAGTCAGCGTAATTTTGTAAATTACATCCGAGTAGCAATCTTTATCGTGATGGCTTGGATTGGAGGATTGAAAGTCTATCAATATGAGGCTGATGGCATTGTTCCGTTTGTAACAAATAGCCCTTTTATGAGTTTCTTTTATAACAACACAGGCAAAACAGCCGTAAATGACAAAGGAGAAACTGTTCCTGAATATGTTTTACACAAAAATCCAGAAGGAAAAATGGTAGCTAAAAATATTGAATGGCACAAACAAAACGGGACATATACTTTTTCCTATGGGCTGGGAGCTATGATTTGCCTCATCGGGTTATTGACCTTATTAGGAATATGGTCTCCAAAAATCGGACTTTGGGGAGGATTGTTAACTTTTGGAATGTCAATTGTCACACTCTCATTTTTAATCACAACTCCTGAAGTATATGTACCAAATTTAGGAGGTGATATGCCAACACCACAACATGGATTTCCTTATCTTTCAGGTGCTGGTCGCTTAGTATTGAAAGACATAATCATGTCAGCCGGAGGTTTGATAGCTGCTTCCGATGCGGCTCAACGTCTGTTGAAAAAAGAAAAATAAAATTCTTAGTTTTATTTATGAAAATAAAAAAGAGGTTACTGGAAAGAATCAGTACCCTCTTTTTTCATTCTCTTACATCACCTGTTTCAAATACGTTGCTGTGTAGCTTATTTTGTTCTTAATCAATTCTTCAGGAGTTCCTTCGGCAATAACCGTACCCCCTTTATCACCTCCATCTAACCCTAAATCAATCACATAATCAGCTGACTTTATCATTTCTAAATTGTGTTCGATAACTACTATCGAATGTCCTTTTTCGATAAGAGCTTGAAAAGAAGAAAGCAATTTATGTATATCGTGGAAATGTAAACCAGTGGTAGGTTCATCAAAAATAAACAACACCTTCTCTTTACTTTCCGATTTTACCAAAAATGAGGCCAATTTAATACGTTGAGCTTCTCCACCCGAAAGCGTTGAGGATGATTGTCCCAAAGTTACGTATCCTAGTCCAACATCTTGCAGAGGTTTTATTTTTGCACTGATTTTATGTTGTTTATGTTGGTCAAAGAAAATGATAGCATCGTCAATGGTAGTATTGAGCAAATCATCAATAGTTTTGCCTTCGAACGAAACTTCCAACACCTCTTTTTTGAAACGTTTTCCACCACATGCTTCACACGGTAAATGTACATCTGCCATGAATTGCATTTCGATAGTAACTTCGCCTTCTCCTTTACACACTTCACAACGTCCACCATCTACATTAAATGAGAAGTGTTTTGCTTGGAAATTTCGCAATTTTGATAGTTTTTGAGAAGCATACAGATTCCGTATGTCGTCATACACTTTCAAGTAGGTAATCGGATTGGAACGCGACGATTTGCCAATCGGATTTTGATCAACGAACTCCACCGACTGAATGTGTTTGTATTTTCCTTCGAGTTTAGTGAATTGCCCTGCTTTATCTCCGTTTATATTCAATTCTCGCAACATAGCCGGATATAAAATCTTCTTTATCAAAGTCGATTTTCCACTTCCTGAAACTCCCGTAACTACTGTGAGCATATCCAAAGGAAGAGTTACATCGATGTTTTTTAGATTATTTTCACGGCAACCAATCAATTTTATATAGTGCGGAGAGGTACGCCTTCGCTTTGGCAATTCAATACTCATCTTCTTACTGAGATATTTCCCTGTAAGTGAATCGGCTGTAAGTATCTGTTCATATGAACCTTGAGCCACTACCTCACCACCGTGTGTACCTGCTTTTGGGCCGATATCGATGATATGGTCGGCGGCTTTCATAATCTCTTCATCGTGTTCCACCACGATTACCGTATTTCCTAAGTCACGCAATGATTTTAGTACGCCGATTAGTTTTTCCGTGTCTTTGGGATGTAAACCGATGCTGGGTTCATCCAAGATGTACATGGAGCCTACTAAACTACTCCCCAGTGAAGTAGCTAAATTAATCCGCTGACTTTCACCACCCGAAAGGCTGTTCGATTTTCGGTTTAAAGTCAAATAGTTCAGGCCAACATCCGATAAAAATTGCAATCGATTTTCAATTTCAATAAGTAAACGCTTAGCTACATTTTTCTCATATCCAGTAAGTTGTAAATTTTTGAAAAAAATCTGTAATTCCTCAATCGAAATATCAACCAAGTCAGAGATACTCTTACCTTGGATTTTTACATATTCAGCTTCTTTGCGTAGACGTTTTCCTTCGCACTCTGAACATTTCGTTTTTCCCCGATAACGAGCCAACAACACCCGATTTTGGATTTTGTAACTTTTTTCTTCAAGTTCTTTAAAAAAGTCGTCCAACCCCGTAAAATACTTATTGCCTTTCCAGACTAATTTTTTTTCTTCCTTCGTAAGTTCAAACCATGGTTTATGTATTGGAAAATCAAATTTATAGGAATTATTAACCAGTTGATCTCTGAACCAACTCATTGTTTCGCCTCGCCATGGAAAAATACAATTATCATAGACCGAAAGCCCCGTGTTAGGTATAATCAAATCTTCATCCAGACCAATCACATCTCCATAACCATCACATTTGGGACATGCTCCATACGGATTGTTAAAACTGAATAAATGAACGTTTGATTCTAAAAAATCAATCCCATCCAATTCAAATTTATTACTAAAACTAATTCGTTTACCACTTTCAACTTCTTGTATAAAACATTCTCCTTTACCTTCAAAAAAAGCTACTTCAACGGCATCGGCCAGTCGATGTTGAAAATCCTCATTGTGTTGTACGATTACCCTATCCACAACTAACGAAAAATCAGAAGTCACTTGACCTTCTTGAATTTCGTCAATCCGAAGGATTTCATTTTGGTACAAAATCCGCAGAAATCCTTGTTGCAGTAGCATTTGCAATACCTGATAAATCGTTCGTTCGCTCGGAATATGGATAGGAGCCAACAGTAATAATTTTTCTCTTTCGCGATATGCCAGAACGGCATTAACAACATCCGTAACGGTATGTTTTTTAACTTCTTGTCCTGAAATGGGCGAAAAAGTTTTTCCAATACGAGCAAAAAGCAGTTTCAGATAGTCATATATTTCAGTGGAAGTCCCTACGGTGGAACGTGGATTAGAGGTATTCACCTTCTGTTCAATGGCAATTGCAGGAGCGATGCCTACAATGTTGTCGACCTTAGGTTTGTCCAATCGCCCTAAAAATTGCCTTGCATAGGAAGACAGACTCTCTACGTAACGTCTTTGTCCCTCTGCATAGAGCGTATCGAACGCCAAACTTGACTTTCCTGATCCCGAAAGCCCTGTGACAACCACTAATTTATTGCGAGGGATGCCAACCGTTACATTTTTTAAATTATGGAGCTTTGCCCCTTTTATGATGATTTCTTGGGTTTTCATTCGGATTAGTTTTGTTATTTAGCTACAAAAGACTATGGCAATACCCGTAAAAAACAGTGATGTATGCCATAGTCTGGAGTTTAATGAATAAAAAATTCTCAATACTTTTTGTTATGCGAACTACTTGTTGTGCTGTTTGATATACTCCAACATTCGGATAACCAAATTTGCATTATCAACTCCTCTAACCCCGTGTCCATGCATTGGATAAATCGATAAATCAACCATTTTTCTTTTGCTGATTGATTCTTGTATGATAGACATTACATGTTGAGGTACAACAACATCATCCACACTCCCGTGAACGAAGAGTAATTTTCCATTTAGGTTACCCAAATATTTCCCCACACGACTTTTTTCGTATCCCTCGGGGTTCGAAATAGGTGTGTCCATGTAGCGTTCGCCATACATTACTTCGTAAAACTTCCAATCGGTAACAGCTCCTCCTGCTATGGAAGTCGTAAAAACATTGGGGTGACGAAGCATTAAACTTGAAGCCATAAATCCCCCAAAACTCCATCCGTGAACAGCAATCCGCGAATCGTCAACGTAGGGCAATGATTTCAAATATTCCACTCCTGCAAGCTGATCCTGAATTTCAATATCGCCCAATCGGCGGTGAATTACACTTTCAAAAGCAAAACCTCTATTGGCACTTCCTCTGTTGTCTATGGTAAATATGATATATTGTTCATTTTCAGCGAAAAAAGGCATCCAAAGATAAGAACCAACTCCCCATGAATTAGTAACTAACTGAGCGTGAGGGCCTCCATAAACATACAACAAAACAGGATATTTCTTTGTTACATCAATATCCCTTGGTTTGTGCATCTTTCCATACAGTATTGTACCGTCGTTGGCTTTTATTTCTACAAATTCGGTACTGCCCACAGCTACGCCTTCTAGCGGATTTTTAGCCTCTAAAATAGTGATGCTTTTAGTTGATTCTGTGTTAATTATGTCAATTTTATTTGGAATGGAAATACTGCTGTACACGTCTATCAAATATTTTCCATCCGAACTGAGTTGGGTTTTATGCGTCCCATTTACCTTTGTTAATTGTTGAATTTTCTTCGGATTGGTCAAATCTATTCTAAACGTATGTTTCTCTCGAGGGTCAGTTCCTGTTCCAGAGATGTATACGTATTTCCCTTTGCTGTCGAACCCTAAAATATCTTGCACTACCCATCTGAAACTTGTTAATTTTTTGATCAGTTTTCCTTCCGTGTTGTAGTGGTAGAGATTCATAAATCCGTCACGTTCACTCATCCACAAGAATTCATTATTCTTATTTGGCAGAAATACAGCGGGATTTTCTGGTTCCACCCATTTATCGTTTTTCTCCTCAAAAAGCGTATTTACCTTTTTTCCAGTAGCAACATCGTATCTATTTAACCAATAGTGGTTCTGATCTCTATTGATTTCAGCGATGAGTACATATTTTTCATCAGGAGACCACGATAGATTAGTCAGGTAATGCTCATCGGTGGTGTCAATATCCAAATATATCGTTTTATGTGTATCAACGTTAAAAATTCCGATTGATGCCTGTTCGCTTTTTTGTCCTACCATCGGATATTTTATAATTTTAGGAACTGCTGGATGCGTATTGATATCTACGAGCGGATAATCGGTTACGTTGCTCTCATTTTTCTGATAGAAAGCCAAAAAATTACCTTTTGGTGACCAAAATGTACCTTTTTTGATACCAAACTCTTGTCTATGGATAGACTGCCCTGAAACGATATTTTTATCAGAGTGATTGGTAATCACAATTTTTTCATTATTAGCTATCGCGAGGTATAAATTATTTCCGATGGTATAGGCTACCGCATTCCTTTCTCTATTAAAATCTTTGTTATCAGCTTCTTGTGGGATGCGAATGCTTCCTGTTTTCTTATCGCTTTGATAATCATAGATATGGTAAGTGTTGTCAGCTTCAAAGATGAACTCTTTTTCGTCAATATACCCGATTGAAGGTAAACGCTTTAACTGTGGATAGTTTTTCATCAGTTCATCTCCCAAGGTTCTAATTGTTTTACCATTAGCATCGATGATGTTAAACTTTCCGTTAGAACTATGAATCCATTGGTTCGTATTTTTTATCCATTGCAAATCATAATAATTTTCTGGATATAGCAAACTGTATCCTTGTGGTGCATCTGGATTTTTGTAGTATCCGAAAATTGCGTCTTCAATCGTGATTTTTTTTAAACCAACATTCGATTGATTTGTGATTCCTTGCTGAGCAAAAGTCGTTAAAGAACCCACGAAGAGCCATAAAAGTAAGTGCTTTTTCATTTGTAAACATTTTTATTTTTCTCATTTCAAACGCAAAACCTAAAAAACTAAATCTTGTTATAATTCAACCGATTCATAAATTCGAAAAGAGTAGGCTATCGCAAGACAAATCTTAGAACTTCCGTAATAAAATGAAATTTGTAAAATTTAATAGATTAATTATGTATTTGTGTTGTTTTTTTCGAATCTTTTTCCTCAATTTGCTCTTGAGGGTTTTCTATTTTTTTGGGCCTGATGCCGAGCATTTTCTTCTCGAAAGCCCAAAAAAAACGGAATTGTCCCAAAAGAGTTCCTACTATTAACAACGTAATTTGGTATATTGGCAGAATCACGATTAACCGAAGTGTCCATGCTAGGATAGGGTGTAAATTATTGAAATCCAACCCTATATAATCACAAAAAGGGCGAGATATTCTCGCAGACAACGAACCTGTTATTGTAAAAGTTATTAAAATAAGCCAAAATTGCGTATTGGAAGTTACGTTCCAACGTTGTTTTAGTTTTCGGAGCATTTATGTATGTTTTTATTATTGCTGTAGCGACGTACCAAGACGCAAAGGTATGTAATTGTTAGCAATATATCAAATACGTTTTTTTATTAATTTACATTCACTACTTCATCCAATCCGTGCCTTTGGGGATGATTCCTCTATCTTGTAGGTTACGACGTTTGGAGTTGCTCATTGCAGCAATTTCCTCGCGGGTGTATTCTCTATAAATCGTGTTTCGTCCCTTTCGAGATGTTTTTCTCTCTTTCTCTTGTTGTTTTGTTTGGCGACGCTTTTGGTCGAGAAGACGAGCTAATTTTTTACGCTCTTCACGGCGGATGCGCATTTTTTCGGAATGCAAGGCAATACGTTGGCGGTGTTTTTCCTGCTTCTCCGTTTTGCGCTGTAGCTTTTCGGCTTCCTGTTTTTCGGCAAGTTTGCGCTGATTTTCAACATAAACAGGCATTTGGCTCACACGCTCTTCTATTTGTGAGCTTACGTACTTCAGTGCCAAGGCGATAGCTTTCTTTTTGGCATATTTGAAACTTACCGAGGTGTGGCTACCGATGGGCGTATTACCTAAGGTTACCCGCAAGAGCGGTTGCCCCTGATGGCTTTCGATGATGAGTTTCGGCTTTTGGTCAAAGTGCTGTTTGCAAATCACCACAAGTTGCTCCCAATGGGTAAGGCTTTTGTGGTTTTGCGGTAGCAGATGCTCATTGGGGGTCACAAAGAGTTTGAAAATAAACATTTCTAACTGTTCGGGGGTAGCATTGGCGTACACCAATCCTAAAAAGGCGTATACGAATATATGCTTTTGACTTGCTATATTTATTTCCGGATTGATGCGAGTACTACTAAAATGGTATTTATCAAAAAAAGATTCCAAAAAGGACTGCCGAAACATATTCCCCAAATAATGTTGCAATTGTGTGCCCGTTCCACCCACATGCTCATATGCCCAACGAGCCACCTCGCCACGAAAAGCAAACTGTCCCAAAAAAACATACCGAGAATGGTTATTCACCGGCGAAAAACTACTATGAGTAAGCACACAGTTAAGTTCCTGCTCTTGATAACCGATATCAAAACGCTCCAAAAGCGTTTTTAAGAATTGCTTCATTCCTTCCTTTCTTTAAGGCAAAACGAACCCTAAGGGGTTCGCTTGGCTGTTATTGGCACGCCCGTCAGGAATCGAACCTGAACCGAGGGGTTGGAAGCCCCAGTACGGCACCGAAAGCCGTTGTGCTGCCTTTACACTACGGGCGTATGACTTGAGCAACGTATGGGACTCGAACCCACTCCTGCGTACTGGAGATACGCTACCAAGCTTTGAAGGCTTGTGTGCTACCCTTACACCAACGTTGCGTTTTTTAAAGCAAAAAAAAAGAATCACAATTCCCGAAAAATAAACAAAACAAACCACAAGCAACTATTTTTGCAATTTTTGATAAGCATCTATAAATTTTTGACCTACAGCATTGGGTTTTCTTTCTATTTCTTTGCAAGAAATGATATATTGTTTAACGAAATCTTGCATTTGAGGAATTTTAGGTAGGAGAGTAATATCAAGTTGATTCATATACTCTTCCATTCCATCGATAGTTTTTTCCAGTTTTTCTCTTACCTCTTTTCCCCTTGCCTCAATTTTTGCTAGATTTGCTTTGGCATTTGCTACACGTTGTTCCATATCTTTTCTTGTTTGCACTGATTTTTCTCGTTCTTTGGTTGCTCTTTCGTTTTCTTTGGTTGCTCTTTCGTTTTCTTTGGTTGCTCTTTCACGTTCTTGGACTGATTTTTCTCGTTCTTTGGTTGCTCTTTCGTTTTCTTTGGTTGCTCTTTCGTTTTCTTTGGTTGCTCTTTCTTTAGCATCTTTGAAATGTTTGGTGACTCCCTGTACTGCTTCATTGGCTGCCAGTTGTCTCATGTCGAGATCTCGCTCTGGATCGATGACTACGACCTCCTTATGATTGGTAAATTCGGTAGCTGGCATCATAAGCTCCATTGCCATGAGGTGCACGGTGAGTTGGTCTTTTGGAGTGGTGATGACTTCTGCATATTTGTCTAGGGCTTCTTGAATTTTTTGCTTTACTATAGCGACTATTTCTGGTCCTGCGGATTTTGCTCTCTCAAAAATTGGAATAAAATAGTTGTTATGGTTTGGATAGTATTGTTGTTGGAGGGATTGGATCTCTTTGAGGTAGTTGTCCATTTCTTTTTCGCTATCTCTCTGCTCAGTGAGCGTATTAGCTTTGTCTGTGGACTGAGCTGTAGTAGGTAAAGAAATGGCTACCATCACAAAGAACGAAATCGCAGTTAAGAGTTTTGTACCTTGAACTTTCATTCTTTGGAAGTCATTATTGTTCTTACTGTGGTCGTCTGTATTTTTTTGAACAAGCAGAGGTGAGCTCTGTTGGTTGTTAACAGTAAAGAAACGGCACCCTCTGGTTGAAAAACAAGAGAGAAAAGAAGAAAATAAACTAAAACAATCAAATTTGGGTTTTAATCAATACATAACTCAACGTTTTAACTCGTCATTCTATCGCATTTTGTGGTATTCAACAAGCCTCAGAAAAATATTTAACCCTTGTGCCTTTTTCGGTATTGTATATTTTCCGTACCCTCCAAAACTTCATTGGGTATCCCTACCCTAATTATTTAATGGATTAGCCGAAACACTACCGCACTTGGCGTTATTTTGTTACTTTTTCTATCTTCCAGTCGTGTATGAAGGCTACAACACCCTATACCGCTTTTGTCTTATAGTTTAGCTCCACTTAGCTATATAACGACAGACCATTTTTTTCGAGTGCTAATTTATGCAAAAAAAATGAAATAAATATCAAAAACCATTATTTTAACATTCTTAATCACACCTATCCAAAACTTTTAAAATAAAGGTTGCCCGAGAATATCGTATATTTGAAAAATTCCCATTTTTTTTTCAATTATGGCACTCTTCAGGTGAAGCAAAAATACAAATAAACCCGTAATCAGACAGATTTTGGATCTCATTCCTGCGATTCCGCACAACAAACAAGTCTGCCCTTGTAAATAAAGGGTTACAAGGATTTTTATGACGTTTTCAAAAAAACTTTCGGACGGCTGTGGTGGAACTAAATAATAATTTTTTAGGTCGTGTTTTAAAAAGTATGATGGTATAAAAATTTGACAATCAGGGAATAAAGTTGTATTTTTGTTGAATGCTAATAACAATTAAACTCCATTGCCCCAATTGTCAAAGCACAAAGATAGTCAAAAATGGGAATAAAAAGAACAAAAAACAAAACTATCTTTGCAAAACCTGTAAACGCCAATTTATCGGCGATCATAATCTGACCTACAAAGGTTGGGCTTCGCATATTGCTGCGAAAATTCTCTTGCTTTTGGCAAGAAATGTAGGTATTCGTGATATTGCTGAAATTGAAAAAGTTAGCATCAAAAAAGTACTTTCGGTTTTGGTAAATTTCAATCGAGAAATCAAACCCAAACAAAACAAATACAAATCGTTACAAGTTGATGAACTTTGGACTTTTGTGGGAAAAAAGAAGAATAAAAAGTGGTTGATTTATGCTTATTCTGCTGAAACAAAGGAAATTGTAGCGTGGGTATGGGGCAAACGAAACATAAAAACAGCCCAAAAACTTCGTGAGAAATTGAAGAAATTGGGCGTTA
>NZ_CP022380.1:712500-1692500 GCF_002302515.1 Capnocytophaga sp. H4358
TCCTAGCTGTCACTGCAGTCAGACCGCGTTTGGTCAACTTAGCATATATTTGGGGACCTTAGCTGATGGTCCGGGTTCTTTCCCTCTCGGATATGGACCTTAGCACCCATACCCTCACTGCCGTGTATCATTTATTAGCATTCGGAGTTTGTCAGGAATTGGTAGGCGGTGAAACCCCCGCATCCAATCAGTAGCTCTACCTCTAATAAACTAGAACACGACGCTGTACCTAAATACATTTCGGGGAGTACGAGCTATTTCCCAGTTTGATTGGCCTTTCACCCCTACCCTCAGGTCATCCGAAGTCTTTTCAACGACAACCGGTTCGGTCCTCCACGCTGTGTTACCAGCGCTTCAACCTGCCCAAGGGTAGATCACCAGGTTTCGCGTCTACTACTACTTACTATAACGCCCTATTAAGACTCGCTTTCGCTACGAATTCGCATCTGAAATGCTTATCCTCGCAAGTAAAAGTAACTCGTAGGCTCATTATGCAAAAGGCACGCCGTCACCCTAATGGGCTCCGACCGCTTGTAAGCGTATGGTTTCAGGGTCTTTTTCACTCCGTTATTCACGGTTCTTTTCACCTTTCCCTCACGGTACTAGTTCACTATCGGTCTCTCAGGAGTATTTAGCCTTACCGGATGGTCCCGGCAAATTCAGACAGGGTTCCACGTGCCCCGCCCTACTCAGGATTTCCCTATGATTTATTATACGTTACCTATACGCGACTTTCACGCTCTATGATGTGATTTTCCAAACACTTCTAGTTCCATATAACAACCAATATCGGGTCCTACAACCCCCATATTGCCGTAACAATATAGGTTTGGGCTATTCCAATTTCGCTCGCCACTACTCTCGGAATCACTTTTGTTTTCTTCTCCTCCGCCTACTTAGATGTTTCAGTTCAGCGGGTTCGCCTCCTTAACAGGATACTGCACCTTCAATGCAGTGGGTTGCCCCATTCGGATATCTGCGGATCAAATCGTATGTGCCAATCCCCGCAGCTTTTCGCAGCTTATCACGTCCTTCTTCGCCTCTGAGAGCCTAGGCATCCCCCATACGCCCTTACATAACTTATTGCGCTTGTAGTTGTTTTGCTATTGCAAAACATACCTCGTTCTCTTTGATTCTTTATTTATTTCTCGATTTAATCAATCTTATTTGATCTCTCGTGTTTTTTATCCCAATATGTCAATGAACTCTTTATAGCTTTCCGCTATTAGCCATTAGCTAAAGGCTTTAAGCATTATGTGGAGAATAAGGGAGTCGAACCCTTGACCTCCTGCGTGCAAGGCAGGCGCTCTAGCCAGCTGAGCTAATTCCCCATTAATATAGGTATTAGGGGTTAGGCAATAGGGAATAGTTTATATCAATCCCAAAACTCTTACCTATCTTAAAAGCAACAACCTCTAAAATTTCCTTTCATTCTATTTGTATGAACTTTTTAGCTTTTAGCTATTGGATATTAGCCATTAGCTATCTGCTCTGTAGTCCCAGGCAGACTCGAACTGCCGACCTCTACATTATCAGTGTAGCGCTCTAACCAGCTGAGCTATGAGACTGCATCTTTTTAGCTATTAGCCATCAGCAAATAGCAATTAGTCTATATAACTTCTAAACACTAATCACTAACCTCTAATTAGCCTAGAAATATCGACTGCACAAGATTTAAAGAATACCCTACAATTACTCTCGTAAAGGCATTTCTCTAGAAAGGAGGTGTTCCAGCCGCACCTTCCGGTACGGCTACCTTGTTACGACTTAGCCCCAGTCACTAGTTTTACCCTAGGCAGCTCCTTGCGGCAACCGACTTCAGGTACCCCCAGCTTCCATGGCTTGACGGGCGGTGTGTACAAGGCCCGGGAACGTATTCACCGGATCATGGCTGATATCCGATTACTAGCGATTCCAGCTTCACGGAGTCGAGTTGCAGACTCCGATCCGAACTGTGACCGGCTTTATAGATTCGCTCCTGCTCACGCAGTGGCTGCTCGCTGTACCGGCCATTGTAGCACGTGTGTAGCCCAAGATGTAAGGGCCGTGATGATTTGACGTCATCCCCACCTTCCTCACGGTTTGCACCGGCAGTCCCGTTAGAGTGCTCGACTTAACTCGCTAGCAACTAACAGCAGGGGTTGCGCTCGTTATAGGACTTAACCTGACACCTCACGGCACGAGCTGACGACAACCATGCAGCACCTTGAAAAACGTCCGAAGAAATACCTATCTCTAGGTACGTCGTTTCCCATTTAAACCTTGGTAAGGTTCCTCGCGTATCATCGAATTAAACCACATGCTCCACCGCTTGTGCGGGCCCCCGTCAATTCCTTTGAGTTTCACACTTGCGTGCGTACTCCCCAGGTGGGATACTTATCACTTTCGCTTAGCCACTCAGTCCGAAAACCAAACAGCTAGTATCCATCGTTTACAGCGTGGACTACCAGGGTATCTAATCCTGTTCGCTCCCCACGCTTTCGTCCATCAGCGTCAATCGGTCGTTAGTAACATGCCTTCGCAATCGGTGTTCTGTGTAATATCTATGCATTTCACCGCTACACTACACATTCCAGCTACTTCACAACTATTCAAGACATACAGTTTCAAAGGCAGTTACTCAGTTGAGCTCAGTGCTTTCACCTCTGACTTATACGCCCGCCTACGGACCCTTTAAACCCAATGATTCCGGATAACGCTCGCATCCTCCGTATTACCGCGGCTGCTGGCACGGAGTTAGCCGATGCTTATTCATACAGTACCGTCATCAATCTACTCGTAGACCTTATTCTTCCTGTATAAAAGCAGTTTACAACCCATAAGGCCGTCATCCTGCACGCGGCATGGCTGGATCAGTCTTCCGACCATTGTCCAATATTCCTCACTGCTGCCTCCCGTAGGAGTCTGGTCCGTGTCTCAGTACCAGTGTGGGGGACATCCCTCTCAGAACCCCTACCCATCGTAGCCTTGGTGTGCCGTTACCACTCCAACTAGCTAATGGGACGCGTACTCATCTTTTACCACCGTAGCTTTAATTATTTAATGATGCCATAAAATAATACTATAAGGTATTAATCCAAATTTCTTCGGGCTATCCCTTAGTAAAAGGTAGATTGTACACGTGTTACGCACCCGTACGCCGGTCTAGGGAGAGCAAGCTCTCCTTACCCCTCGACTTGCATGTGTTAGGCCTGCCGCTAGCGTTCATCCTGAGCCAGGATCAAACTCTTCATCGTTAAAAATCTTTAATATCGTAACCTTTAACAAATAAGTAATCGACTCTTAGGATAATTCTTTAAATCTTATTCTTGTGCTGTCAACAATTTTTTCAATGAACTTTATTACTCTTCGCTTTTAGCTACTAGCTAACAGCTATTAGCTCTCAAAGCGGGTGCAAAGATAACAACTTTTTATCTTTACTTCCAAATTTTTTTCAAAATATTTTTTTTGAGCGTTTTGCTTTGTGCTGTAAGCTATACGCTATAAGCTAATAGCTAACTGCTTTTCGAAAGCGGGTGCAAAAGTAATACTTTTTTCTAAACCACCAAAAGTTTTGCAAAGTTTTTTTTCAAAATATTTTTTTGAGCGTTTTGCTTCGCGCTGTAAGCTATACGCCATAAGCTAATAGCTAACTGCCTTCCAAAGCGGGTGCAAAAGTAATACTTTTTTATAAAACACCAAAAATTTTGCAAACTTTTTTTTTCAAAATATTTTTTGAACTTTTCGCTTCGCGCTGTAAGCTATACGCCATAAGCTAATAGCTAACTGCCTTCCAAAGCGGGTGCAAAAGTAATACTTTTTTATAAATCACCAAAAATTTTCGAAAGTTTTTTTGAAATATTTTTCATATATTATCTTATCATGCTTATTATCAAAAACTTGTAGATAAAAAATAGAATGTTACTCTTTAAAATACTTATTAATACCGTAAAATAACTTATTCTTGGGTCAAAAACTTTTCAATACGGGATTGGGTGTTATTTAGTTATTGAGTTTTCAAAAGATAAACAACTATCATTGTATATTTAATGATGACAGCTTATCTTATATATGAGTAATAATATAAAGGAATAAGTATATACTTATCTACAAATCTCTCAAAATTTACCTGTATTTCCCTAACATGTGTCATATAAACCTTGGTAAGTTTATAATTCTTAGAAAATCTAAAATAGTCATTTTTGAAATATTATTCCGATATTTGCTCAAAAATTAGAGTTTGAAGCAGAATTTAATTCGTAAAAACTCTAACGAAAAAAACTAAGTAGACGTATAATAAGTTAACAATAAGCAGAAAATGACAATACAAATCCCTATTCCAAACCTCCTCGCCGACCCAACTTCTTTCCTCGAAAAGGAACTTTTACAAATAGAAGGCGTTGTAAGTGCTAAAGTAGAAATCAACAATCAGCGGGTGGTACTAGATACCAAAAACCTAGAATCAGCAGCTTTGGCAGTACAAAAAATAAAAAAATTAGGCTATAAAGTACCCATTACTCAAGCAACATACCCCATCCTTGGCATGAGCTGTGCGGCTTGTGCCAGCGGGGCAGAAAACATTGTAAAGCAAACTCAGGGCATCGTATCGGCTTCGGTAAATTTTGCCACGGGCAACCTTACGGTGGAATATTTTCCGAGTGCAACAAGCATTGCCGAAATAAAAAAAGCCGTACAAAAAGGCGGGTACGATCTACTCATCGAAAATGAAGAAAAACAACAAGAAACCCTTGAAAATATTCACGAAGAAAAACTCAAAAAACTAAAATTCAAATCGTTTTGGGCGATTATTCTGTCCCTTCCTGTGGTGATTATCGGGATGTTTTTTATGGATATGCCCTATGGCAACGAAATTTCGTGGTTGTTTGCTACACCTGTCCTATTTTGGTTGGGTAAAGATTTCTTTGTGAATGCGTGGAAACAAGCCCAGCATCGCACCGCCAATATGGATACACTCGTGGCACTCAGTACAGGAATCGCTTATCTTTTCAGCGTAGTAATGATGATTTTTGCCGAGCATCTACACAAAATAGGTATCCATCCTCATGTGTATTTTGAAGCAGCATCGGTGATTATCGCCTTTATCTTATTAGGAAGGTATTTGGAAGAAAAAGCCAAAGGAAATACCTCTACCGCTATCAAAAAACTAATGGGGTTACAACCCAAAACCGTGGTAGTACTCCATGAAAATACCGAAAAAATCACACCGATAGAAGCGGTAAATACAGGGGATATTATCCTCGTGAAACCCGGTGAAAAAATTGCAGTGGACGGCATCGTAACGCAGGGAAACTCATTTGTAGATGAGAGTATGCTGAGTGGCGAACCTGTACCTGTACAGAAAAAAGAAGGCGAAAAAGTCTATGCAGGAACCATCAACCAAAAGGGAAGTTTTCAGTTTGAGGCAGTGAAAGTAGGCAAAGAAACGCTCCTTGCTCACATCATCAAAACGGTACAAGATGCCCAAGGAAGCAAAGCCCCTGTACAAAAATTAGCAGACAAAATCGCTGCTGTTTTTGTTCCTACGGTTTTATCCATTGCGGTACTCACATTTGTACTTTGGGTAGTTTTAGGTACTGAAAATCAATGGGTACAAGGTTTGATTTCTGCCGTTACGGTATTGATTATCGCTTGTCCGTGTGCTTTGGGATTGGCTACTCCCACTGCCATTATGGTAGGTGTGGGCAAAGGTGCCGAAAACGGTATTTTAATTAAAGATGCTGAAAGTTTGGAAACTGCTAATAAAATTAATGCCATCATTCTCGATAAAACGGGTACCATTACCCAAGGAAAACCTGAAGTTACTGATGTCCTTTGGCTAAATAACGATAACTCTGCTGAAAGTATTCTTCTAAGCATTGAAAAACAATCCGAACACCCATTGGCAGAGGCGGTTGCACTTAAACTCCACTCGGTAACCACTGTTGAAATATCGAATTTCCAAAGCATCACAGGCAAAGGTGCCAAAGCGATATTTAATGATAAAATGTATTTCGTAGGCAACCAAAAATTGCTGCTCGAAAATCATATCAATATTGATGCAAAGCTACTTGAAAAAGCCAACGAATGGACACACCAAGCCCAAACCGTAATTTGGTTTGCCGATAGTGAAAAAGCATTGAGCGTTTTGGCAATTTCGGATAAAATTAAGGAAAATTCCGTCCAAGCTATCCAAGAATTGCAGCAAATGGGGATTGAACTGTATATGCTCACGGGCGATAACGAGGCTACAGCAAAAGCTATTGCCCAACAAACGGGCATCGAACATTATCAAGCAGAAGTTTTGCCACAAGACAAAGCAGACTTTGTGAAAAAACTGCAATCTCAAGGAAAAGTAGTAGCCATGGTAGGCGATGGCATCAACGATAGTACGGCACTTGCCACGGCAGATGTGAGCATCGCGATGGGAAAAGGCTCTGATATCGCAATGGATGTTGCCAAAATGACGCTCATTTCGTCAGATTTAACCAAAATTCCACAAGCTATTCGCTTATCAAAACATACGGTAGCAGCCGTTCGTCAAAATTTATTTTGGGCCTTTATCTACAACCTCATCGGTATTCCCATTGCGGCAGGGGTTCTCTATCCCATCAACGGATTTCTACTCAACCCGATGCTTGCAGGAGCCGCTATGGCACTGAGCTCCGTAAGTGTAGTAGGAAATAGTTTGAGATTGAAAAAAAGGGTGTTGTAAATATTAGGATAATGAATAAAAATTAGACTATTTTTTAGACCAAAATTTTCTAAATAAGTTGCCTGAGAATTTCGTATATTTGAAAAACTCCCATTTTTTTTCAATTATGGCATTTCTCAGGCGAAGCAGAACTACCATCATACTTTTTATAACACGACCAAATTTTAAACCTTTACAAAGACAGTAAAAATAAGACTTCCAGAGTTTTTAGCTTAATTTTTATCCATTAAGCTATTAACCGTTTTTCCTAACTCTTGGTTTGACGGATATTAAACAAATCACAAAACAATCTTTTCTTAGCACATATCTATAAAAATAAGAGTTATAATGAAAGTGATTTCACTATAACTCTTATAACCGTATCAATACAATGAGTTTTTTTACCTCATTGTCAAATTTTGCCAAGATAGAGTTCTTGAAATTTTACTTAATCCAATGGAGTTCCTCCAGATTTTGTCGGCCAGTTAGGATTTTGATAAATCACTGAACTCTCTTCTGTTCCATCTGGACTGGCTATGACAAAATGCTCATAAGCAATTGGAGACAAATAGTGAGCAGGTGTCCAATTGTATCCATCAAAAAATTTGTTATTGTTTTTCACTATTTGATATGGTCGTAAATACTTGCTCTGAGATTTCGCAGAAACGTTAGGATTAGACTCTGGTAAAGCCTTTAGAACAGTTTCTCCTTCTTTATTTTTATAATTTGTGTACATAGAATCCCACAAATTAAAACCTTCTATCACATAATTTTTTACCTGATCTAATGATCTCCAACGTTTCAAATCGTTCCATCTCATTCCTTCTGCTATGAATTCGCATCGTCTCTCTCTGCGGATATTGTAGAGGGTAGCGTCAATTACGTTACCTGCTGAGTATTTACCCCAATCCCTTTCTTGTGACAAATCGGTTGCAGCGATAGTAACGTTAGGATCCTCTGGAAGTCCCGCTCTTGAGCGTAATTTTTGCCAGTATGAGGTAGCTTTACCGTTCAAACTTCCTGTTCTCTCGTAAGAAGCCTCTATATAGTTCAAATAAGCTTCTGTAGCTCTGAACACAATACAACCAGTTTCGGTTGGATTAGCACCTACCAAGTATTTACCTCCTTTTCCGTAAACTCCTTTTTTAACATTGTACCCAGTAACGGCTTTACGCTCATTATTATCCAATAACTCAGGATAAGGTGCTACTAAAGGCTTGCTCACTCCTTCATAAACCAAGGTGTCTTTAGGTTGTACCATGAATAGTTGCAATCTTTCATCACGATCAGCACGAACATCAACTATCTCTGTATCACCTTTATAACCAGAACCAGGTGCATATATAGGTAAGCCATTTTTCATAAGAAATGTTTCTACAAAATTTCTTGTATACCCTGATGAAGCTCCTCCATTCAAATAGTGCATAGTGTGATGTCCTGAGAATTCTGCATTATACTGTCTCCACATTAACACTTCGCTATAACTTGTCATAGAAAGATCTGCAAACATTTTGAAATATGGATTTTCCAAAGCTTTGGTTTGCTGAGTTTGATGATTACTTTCTACTAACTTGACGGCATCCGCTACCTGTTCAGCAGCATTCATTGCTTGATCTAAAAAATAATTACTCTCAGCTGTTACATCTAAAGAAAATCCTGTATGAGATTTAGCACCAGGCCAGTTAGGACCACCTGGAACGCGTGCCGTACCAGCGTGATACTTTAACCAAGTTCCTTCATACAATGCTACTCTTGATTTAAACAATAAAGCTACCTCCTTGTTAATTCTGTTTTTATTAGAAAAAGGAGCTGATTTCAACAACCCTATAGCCTTATCCAAATCTGAAAGAATAAATCGAGCTACTTCATTTCTGGGAGCACGTTTAGAGGCTGCTATTAGTTCTCCCTTATCCTCGGGCAAAACTTTCGTTATTATTGGAAAATCTCCTAATGAAGTTAATTTGTTGAAATATTCGTAGGCTCTCAAAAAATAAGCCTCCCCTATGTAATGCTCAATATTACCTTTATCTCCTACTATTTCTCCCTTTTCATAACGAGGTAAAACCTGTTCAAAAAAGTAGTTAATTTGACGAATCGTCGAAAAGTCCCAAGATCCTCCTGATGAGGGTACACGCACCTCTCCTGGAAGCCAAATATTACTAGCTCCAGGGCCTGCTTGATTGTCGGTACCATTGTCATGAATAAAAGTACCCGCATTCCACCCCGAATGTGTGGGGAATAACCCATATCTTGTAACGGTATAGGTAGCCAAATCTAACTCTGATTTAAGAAAATCCTTGGGCGTAACATTTGATAGAGGTTCTCTATCCAAAAAATCATTACAAGATATCACTCCTAAACTTGTTGCAACAAGTAATAAAAATGTTGTTTTAATTTTATTTTTCATCTTCGTTATTCTTTTAGAAAGTTAAACTAAGTCCAGTAGAGACCACTTTTGATAAAGGATAAATCTTCCCTTCTCCCCAAGCTCCTCCAAAAGTTTCTGGGTCATATATTTTTGTTAGCTTGGTGTACGTCCAAATATTTTCAGCTGAAATGTAAAAACGTAGTTTCGTTACCCCAATTGATTTAGTAATATCAGCAGGCACTGTGTAACCCACCTGAACATTTTTCAAACGAATATATGCTCCATTTTGCAACCATCGAGTTTGAGGTTCAAAGTTTTTCCATCCACTATTTTCAATAGGACGAGGATAGTATGAATCTACATTAGGTCCAAAAGGACTCTTAGTGCCTTCGGGACGGAAGTAATCCAAGTGTTCAACATACCCTGCATTTTGCCATCTATTTCCATTAGCACCTCGGAAATAAACATCTCTCAGGTCAAGATCTCGCTTAGCCGTTCCTTGGAAGAATAGGCTAACATCAATCCCTTTCCAATCTGCACCTAAGCTAAGCCCAAAATTATAACGGGGAGTAGCGTTACCAATAATTCTTAAATCTCCAGGATTATCCACTGTGTTATCTCCATTGTTAACCTTGCCGTCACCGTTCAAGTCTTCGTACATAATGTCTCCTGCAGCCCAATTACTTCCCCAAGAAGGTGTGTTTTTAGCAAGATGTTCCGTCATCTCAGCATCTGTTTTGGCAATTCCTTTGGTAATATATCCCCATATTTCTTTATCCTCTTTGCCACTATACCATGGTTGATTAAGTAATTTTTTCTCGTTAGGATAATTGGTTACAAACTGTCTACTATCAGTCAAAGTGAATTTTGCAGAATATCCAAGACCGTTTTCTAATCGGTCATTCCAACTTAACTCAAGCTCAAATCCTTTGGATTCCATATCTGTATTGTTATAACGAGGTACTCCTGTTCCTAATACAGAAGGTAATTCAGGAGCAGGCCCCACCATTCCTTCTGTTTTTCTGACGAAGTAGTCAAATACGACTCCTAAGCGGTTCTTGAACATATTAATGTCAAGCCCAAAGTTAGCAGTCGATACTCTTTCCCAAGTAAGCAAACTACTTACCAAACCAGGAGCAGAAGCGGTATTTGTACGTTGATTGTTTATCAACCAATATCCATTGGAAGCTCCCAATGGCATTGACTGGAAGAAAGGATACCAATTCTTGATATTTTGGTTACCTAATTTACCGTAAGAAACCCTTGGTTTTAAAGTGCTTATATGTTCAGTAAAACCTCCCAGTGACTTCCAGAAGTCTTCACGAGCTACGTTCCAACCAAACGAACCTGAAAGAAACAAGTTCCAACGTTGGTCACGTAAATAACGGCTGGTACCGTCATAACGTGTATTGAACTCAAATAGGTAACGACCTGCTAAATCATAGTTTATTCTACCGAAGAAACCTGCGGTTGCCCAGTGTTGCTTCTCTCCGCCTACGTTGTCATTATCACCATATGTAGTGTTGATTGTGATAACATCAGGGGTATATAACCCATCTCTACTTGCCGATAAACTTCTGTATTTATTAAGTTCTGCTTGGAAACCAGCAACTAGCTTAAAGTTATGTATATCATTTATGGAAAAACTATAATTTGAGTAGATATTAGGACTATAAAACTCTGATTTGTAACCATACTCAGACACGTAAGTTTGTCCTGCTTTATTTAATCCAATGCCTCCAAACGGAAATACAACAGGCTTTTTGTTATTGTCATAATAGTAAATAGGAAGAGCATATGAGTTATTAAATATGTTTTTAGTTTTATAATTTCCTTCTACGTGGATATTCCAATTTTTGATGGGAGTAATAACAAAAGACAATTGCTGTATAAATTCATCTTCTTGACCGAAAGACGTACCTCCCTCTAACTGAGCAATTTCATTACCTTCTTTGTAAAAACCATTAGGATCATACACGGGTAGAGTCGGCCAACGACGAGCTACGTTGTGGTAGAAAAGAGGTCCACCCCAAATAGGTTTATTGTCATCAATTCTAATAAATTGGGTCTTGTAATCTAACTTAATTTTATCGTGAAGTTTTGCTGTGAATTTACCTACGACACTTTTACGTTGTCTCTTATCAGTGTTGTATCGCAATAAACCCTCTTGGTCTAATATGTTTGCAGAGAAGAAGAAATTAACTTTTTCAGTACCTCCACTGACACTTAAATTGTGTTCTTGTGCAGGTGCATTATTTCTGTAGAATTGCTTAAACCAGTCCACATTTGCCCAACTTTGAGTGTATGCATTCCAATTTCTTTGTTTTTCGTTCCAATCAGTAGCATCTTTAAGCTCTCCATTTTTGTATTTAATTATCTTTTGAATAATTTCGTCTGAAAAAGGAAGATTTGTACCTGCATTTTGAGCAGCTTCATTCCAATAGTAGGCAAAACTTTCAGAATCCAGCATTCTGGGCTGTAGCAAAGCTGAACTCATTCTGAAGTTCTGATTGTAATTTACGGAAATTCGCCCTTCCTTACCTGATTTTGTTTTTACCAAAATAACCCCAAAAGCAGCTCTCGAACCGTAGATAGAACTTGAAGCAGCGTCTTTCAGTACTGAAATACTTTCTACATCTTGTGGGTTGAGCGTATTCAAGTTACCTTCCATACCATCGATTAGCACCAACGGAGACGAGGTGGTATCCCCGATAGTTCCAGCTCCCCGAATGTTGATACTAAGAGAGTTATTAAGCTCACCTCCTCCGTTTCCTACTGAAAAGTTAAGCCCTGGAACAGCTCCTTGCAAAGCCTGTGTGATGCTACTTACAGGACGGCTATCCAATATCTTCGCATCAACGGTTGCTACCGCTCCCGTTAAGTTTTCTTTTTTCTGAGTTCCATACCCAACAACTACTACATCTTCCAATTGTTGAGCCTCTTCAACAAGTAAAACGTTGATAGTCAGGTTATTACCCCCCCCCACTACTTTTTCTTGTGTTACAAAACCTAAGTAACTGAAGACAAGAACCTCGCCTCGATTTGCTTTGATTTCGTACTTCCCATCAAAATCGGTAGCGACCCCACGAGTGGTGTTTTTGATCAACACACTTACGCCTGGTAGTGGCACTTTACTCTCGTCAGTAACCGTTCCTTTTACTGACACCGTCTGTGCAGAAAGTGTCAAACACCAACTGAACACAAACGCAAACAATGTTAAAATTTTTAATTTCATAAGCTGTTTGATTAATTTAAAATTCGAGTGTAAAGGTACATCTTTTTACAATTTTATACAACTTTTTTTATTTTTTTTTGCAAGTGAAATATATGTATGATGTGTAAATATATAGAAACTAAAGTTTTAAGGATGTTGTACAACCACGAACACCTTACAGCAATAAATAACAGACTTACATTCTATGTAAAAAAACGACAAAGCCTATATAAACTTTTCTGAAAACATTTAGGTTTATACAGGCTTTTCATTCTTAAAACAACCCTATTTCTCCTCTTTTTTATCTCCAAAAATACCTTTTAAAAGTCCTTTTGCTTGATTTTTAACTTCCTCTTTAGCTTTCTCTTTGACATCGTCTTTGACCTTGTTTATAGTACTGTCTCTTTTTGTTGTCAATCCCTCAATAAGTTGATTAGCTTTTCCTGCAGTAGTTGAATCTGTTTTAGATGAAATCAATCCTTTGAGGGCATCTGTTCCTTTATCTTTAAGATTATTAATTTGATTTTTAGCTATTTGAGAAGCTAAATTGGCCACTGACTGTTTCATATCGGTTGAAATTTTAGGGTTGTCGAATGTCCCTCCAAGTAAGGCAGTTATGGCAATGTTATCTACCTTAGCTTGATTTCCTGTGAGTTTGGTTAATGTTGCACTTGCTTCACTTCCCAACATTTGTGGTGGCAGGTTAAACACCACATTGTAGTCCATCACTTGGTCAAAACCATGCGTTCCAGCTACATCAATCGACATATCTTTATATTTCACTTTAAACGGATTAATATTGACCTTTCCATCTTTGAATTTTCCTGATACTTTCAAATCTTTCAAATTCAACTTAGAGAAATCTAAACTCTGGAAATTTGAAGCTAAGGAAGTTAACAATTTAGACCCTTCACTCTTAACTTTTGAATCAACCAAACCTGCGGAAATATCTCCAGAAAGAGTACTCAAATCGGGGGTCATATCATTCTTCAAATTCCCTGTAACATTAATTACAGTATTTATTTTTCCTTGCAAAACTTTAGAAATAGGAGCTATTTTTGATAGCATTTCTATTTTTGTAAATGCCTCTACAATATTTAATTTTGACATATCCAAGCCCATAGCAAAAGTTGGAATAGCATCTTTAGTTGATACATTACCACTAATAGCCACATTTCCTCCTAAGATATCAGTTCTTAAATTCTCCAAACGCACTTTTTCTTCTTTGATAATCAATCTTCCAGAAGTGTTTTTCAACTCTAAATTGTCGTAAATTACCGTTTCAACATTTGCAGTAAATGTACAATCCAAAAATGAAGGGATTTTCAAAACTGATGTTGTTGATGAAGCTGTTGTTACTTCTTTAGATTGACTTTCTGTTGGATTTTCTATTGGATTGGTTGCAGGTTGCATAAAATCTGCAATTACTAATTTATTAGAATTCAAAGCAAAATTCCCTTTCAAAACATCATTTTTGAATAGAAATCCAAATAAATTATCCAGACGCCCGTTAAGTTTTAAATCAGAATCTCCGACATGTGAAATAAATTTACTCAATTGAATGTGAGCCGTTGAAAAATCTAAGTTTGCTTCGTCAATATGGAAAGGTTTCACGAATTCTTCACCTTCATAAACGAACTGCTGTAAAGATGCAACTCCTTGACTTTTAATATTTTCAAACTTCTGTTTTTCAACCGAATTCATATCTAATTCGGTGGTTATATCGGCTTTAAAAATTCCTTTCAATTGTTTGTCTAAAGATATAGGATAGGCTTGTGAAAGATTTGCTAAATTTACCGTTCCCTTCAATGCAGCATTTACTTTCGGATTGTCAACTACGTTGTACACATGGGCTTTAGCTGTAAAATGATCTTCATCAATAGTCATTGTAAATTTATCCAAATTGACTTGAGTATCATTCATAATTCCCGTTGTATTTTTTACTTTCAAATCAATGTTGATATTTTGTATACTTTTGGGTAGATCAGGATACTTTAATGAAGCTTTTTGAGAGGTCATTTCCATAGCAAATGTTGGTATTTTATCCCCTACCATGTCCCCTTTGACATTTCCTTTTAGTGTAAAATCGCCAGTAGTTTTCACTTTTTCAATTTCTTTGGAATACGCCTCTGGAATTAACGCTAAGAAACTTTGAAAACTGTTTGACGGAGCATTAAAAGTTAGGTCATAATGCTGTCCGTTTTCTAATAATTTTACAAATCCATCGAAAACGAGCTCCAAACGATTAATAATTGCTTTGTTTTCCTTAAACGTATACTTTTGCTGATTCAAATCAATTCCTAAAATAGCATCCAACGAAACGGGAATTCTATTCATAAAATTGCTTTTGTCCATCGAAAATGATATTTTCAGATCGGTCTTCGTATTCAAATCTAATACTTCGTTTTCAAAATTTCCTTTTCCAGTATGGTTCAGTTCATCCAAAAGCAAATGCATATCACCATCGTCATTCTTGAATGTAAACTTCATGTTTTCAATATTATAAGACTGTATGCCTAACTTGAATGGGGTGGACTGACTTTCCTTTTGTGTTGTTTCTGAAGGCAAAGCTATATCAAAATTTCCCTGCCCTTCTTTATTCATATGAATGAAAACTGACGCATCTTTCAAATCGAAGCCTAATATGTTGTAATTACCTGACAACAAATCGGTCACACTTACTTTAACAGCTATTTTCTGTGCTGTAAATAAAGTATCCCCTACGAACGGTTCTTTGTTGACTATACTAAAGTTGGTGAGGGTAACATCAGCCTTTGGAAAGCTACGGAATAAACTGAGAGAAACATCCTCTAATGAGGCTGTTGCATTGATATTTTCATTAACCAAGCTAATGGCTTTTTCCTTTATCTTATCCTTGAAGAAAAATGGAATAGCTACCATAGCCAACACAAGTAGCACAACAAAAATAACTGTGATTTTCAAAAGTTTTTTTACTATTTTCATAGATTTTGTTTTTAAAAGATTATTATGTAATTATTATAAATAGCCTCGACCTATGTAAACTGTTGAAGAATAATCAACAGAAACAGTACATAAGTCGAGGCTACAAAAAAAATGTAATTCCGACCTTCGTTTCACCCCATCAAAGTCAGGAGCAAGGCAAAGGTACAAAAAATATTCTTACTTCAATATGGGAGCCAAAACTTCTGGTTTCCCATCAATATTTTCAGGATTATCTACTCCTAAAATTCTGGTTATTAATGGATATACATTGACATTTTCGAAGGTATGAACTTTGTAACCTTTCTTGATTTTAGGCCCTATAGCATAGAATATACCGCCCATATCAGGCGTTACATAAGGGTCATAACCGTGTGTTCCCCATTTATTTTTCAATCGTGTTAGCGGATGATTTGCTCTGTGAATCATATAATTAGGAGCATCAACCACTAAAATAATATCTCCAATCTGTGAACTTTTTGAATAATGCCAGTGAGCAGGAGTTTGTTCTCTGTAGTATATCTTGACCTTTGCAGGTAACTCAGCTTTCAAAAGATTGTAAACCTCAGCTTTATCAGCAGGGTTGTTGACATAAACCTGAGCGTGCATTCCGTTGCTAATAATATTCGCCTTGTCTTTAGTTGCTTTGATGACTTCTTCCAAATTTATAAAAATATCTTGGGAGGAATCCATTTCAATCATCCCGTGGTCAGACACCACAATGGTGTAAATAGGCAGATTGATGTCTTTAACTTTTTGCATAATAAGTCCTAACAATCGATCAGCTTCCTGTACAGTTTCTCGCATTTTTGGAGAGTTTGGCCCAGAATTATGACCTTCCGTATCTACCAATGAAAAGTAAAGTGTGACGAATCGAGGACGTTCATTTTTAGGTAATTGAAACCAACGAGCTACTTCATCAATCCGAGCTTCATTGGATACTTTTCCGTCATAATCATAGTAATAGGTTGGATATTCTCCTCGAATAGGAGCCTCTGAACCAACCCAAAAATAAGATGCTGTTTTCATTCCTTTGGACTGTAGCCATTGCCAAAGTGGATATCCTTGATAGTAATGAGCATCTTGTACCTTAGCTCTATCACCGATGGCATAAACTGCATCACGACCACGATCATAAAATTTGTTATCTACTATACCATGATTACCAGGATACATACCTGTGATAAGAGAATAATGGTTTGGAAAAGTTTTACTTGGAAATGAAGATAATAGCATTGGAGTTGTAGCTCCTTCTTTTGCTAATTTCTTGAAGTTAGGAAGATTATACTTTTCTGCATAATCGTGTCGAAAACCATCGAAAGATACAAACAGCACATAGTTCTCCTCGACCTTACTGACACCTGTCTTAGATGGGTTACATCCAATGAAAAGTAATGAAATTAATAAAAAAATAAATCTTTGAAAGTATATTTTTTTCATAAATATTCTATTTACACAAATAGACCACCCGAAAAGTCTAATTTTAATGATTTTAAAAAATAAGTTATTGATAATAAATATATTAAAAACACACTTTTATTTAAAATCGACCTTTCGGATAGCCTATTTACTAATTTATATTTGACAATTAAAATCTGTAAGTTATACCAAAGTTCCAAGTTCTTCCGAAACCGAAACGAACTAAATTCCGAACATCCAATCCTTGATAGGTCTCTTTGGTTTTACCATCTACCCTATATATTTTACCTCTGTCTGAACTTACCTCAGCTATGTAAGTGGTATCAAATAAGTTATTTACGTTAAATCGGAAAGCAATACTTTGATCTTTTACCAAAGGTAATCTATACGAAATTCCCGCATCAAATAGATTATAAGAAGGTAATTTTAAATTATCTTTCAAAACAATATCCGCATATAGATTATCGTTATACTTCCAATCAACATCAAACTTCAATCTATCTATAGGATTTAAAACAAATCCCATACCTACCTGAAACTGAGGAGAGTCACCTACTTTTCCTCCTTTAACATCTTCTACTTTTTCATTAATCAATTGTAGATCATCATCATACGTTTTGGTCAATGAGTTATCTTGATACTCCCAATTCCCATATGAAACAAAACCATTAAACTGAATTAATTGGGATGGTTTTATTCTAAAATCAAGTTCTACTCCCTGATGCAATTGTCCTAAACCTGAATTAGTTGTATACGTTGTTAGGTTTGTAGTAGCATCAGTTGTTGACTTAGCAGTAACTCTATCTTTCCAAGAAGTACGATATAAGTTAAGATTTGCATCAAAAATATCACTATTGAACTGATATCCAGCTTCTATCCCAAATATCTTTTCATTTTGAGCTAACGGATTAACATCGTTTTTATAATTCAAGTAGACGTTATCGTGGTAAGGCTGACGAGAATAATAACCAACATTAGCAAACACGTTATGTTGTAAATTTATTTTCCAGTTTACCCCTCCTTTAACATTGAATCCGTTGTTATACACTTTTGAAGCCTCCTGATTACCCGAAGCATATTGATATCTATCCGTTCTTGTATGCTGCTGTCTTGATATAGAACCCTGAACATATGCTGAAATATGCTCCGTTTTGTATTCAGCTTGTCCAAAAAGTCCTCCGTATGTAATTGTTTCAGAATAATCCCAAGCGATTCTCTGACTTTCCTCCACTTTTTGTGTCATTGCCTTCCAAGGATTTGTTGTATGTGCCTTATTTACAACATTTTTTCCATAAAAACGACCTCTTGTAGAATCTTCATAATTTGTGAACCCAAAAAGGTCTGTCACTGCTCTAAAGTGATCTCCTTCATATCTACGGATATCTGTCCCGAGATTCAAAGTAAATTTATCAGAGAGATTATGTTGAAAATTAGCTACACCTCCATACCAAAAATGGTTATTATAGGAAGCTCGCATTGCCAACCCCTTATTTCCATAAGTAGCAGTTTCTTTTCCCGCATCACGTTTTTGTATTTCTGCAAAATCAATAAGTCCAGTATCAGAATTTGTTAAAGTACTTCCAAGAGGTCCTGTTCCTCCTCCTCGCCCTATCGAAGCATACAAAACAGTTGATAATGAACTTCTGTCAGAAATATTCCAATCCCAATTCAAGTTAAATACAGGTTTGTGATAGAAATTTCTTCGAGTTGAATAGTATTGACCATCTCTGTATCCCCAATTATTATTGTATTTAAGTCCATACTTAAGATAACTTGAAATAGCTTTTGTGTAATTTTGGTCGTGCCATTGAGGAGCTCCTGTTGCCAAAAGATTTAGCGAATGATTATCATTAATCTTCCAACCTAAAGAAATAAAATAAGTCTGTCCTTGCCCCTTTGTTCCGTGATTGTAACCATCTCCCTGCCAATGAGAAAACAAAATACTCGCTCCAAATCCTTTTTCTGTTAAACCAGTACTATATCCCACAGTTGACTTGACATAATTTCCATTTGCAATGGTACCCCTTATTAAACCACCTTCTTTCTTATCTGTGGCTTTAGTTACAATATTAACGGTACCTCCTACTGAAGAAATTGCTAATTTTGAAGACCCCAATCCACGTTGAATTTGAACAGCATTAGCTATATCAGAAAGCCCTGACCAGTTACTCCAGTATACCTTGCCATCTTCCATACCATTAATTGGCTGACCATTAAGAAGGTATGCTGTATTATCTTGGGTAAAGCCACGTACGTTCACACGAGCATCTCCATAACCTCCAGCCTGTCCAGCAACTTGTACAGAAGGTGTATGTTTCATAATTTCAGGAAATTCTTGATTTCCTACCTTTTCCTGAATTACTACTGCTGGAATGGTTGAAACAGCAATTGGTGTTTGACGATCCTTAACTACGTCAATAATAGTACCTCCCGTAACAACAACCTCTCCCAAACTCTCAGCGTCGGATTGTAAGGTTACATTGATATTAGCCTTACCGCTTGTCAATTTGAAAGGTACTTGTCTTGTAACAAATCCTAAATAAGAGATTTCCAAAACTCCACTGTCACTGTCCACTTGCAATGAAAATTTTCCATCAGCATCGGTAAATACTCCTTTGGTAGTTCCTTGAATGAGTACATTAGCTCCCAAGAGCGGTGCGTTAAACTCGCCATCAATGACCTTACCGGTAACTATTCCCTGAGCATAAGTCATTGTAGCACATAAAATTAAGGCTAAATTTAAAAACCAATTTTTCATTTTGTTTGTGTTAAATATTAAAGTTAGTTTGATGCGACAAAAATGCATCTTTTCACGAAATCATATATTAAGTGAATGTTAAGTATTTCTCACAGCAATCCAAAAAAAGCATAAAACATCCCCCTGATATGTAATAGGGAATATTTTATGCTCTCTACCCATCCGATTTATTCTAATGGTTATCTATCGGCAACTTGCTTTCAAATACTCACGGTTCATACGCGCGATATTTTCTAAAGAAATACCTTTCGGACATTCTACCTCACAAGCTCCTGTGTTGGTACAGTTTCCGAAACCTTCCAAATCCATTTGGTGTACCATGTTCATCACACGATCAGCAGCCTCTACACGTCCCTGTGGAAGCAATGCAAATTGTGACACTTTTGCCGCTACAAACAACATCGCTGATGAGTTTTTACACGTCGCCACACAAGCTCCACAGCCAATACAAGAAGCAGCATCCATTGAGCGGTCAGCATCGAATTTCGGGATTGGAATCGCATTAGCATCTTGCGTATTTCCCGAAGTATTTACTGAAATATATCCTCCTGCTTGTTGGATACGCTCGAAAGCAGTTCTGTCCACAATCAAGTCTTTGATTACAGGGAAAGCGGTTGCTCTCCAAGGCTCAATAGTGATAGTGTCACCGTCGTTGAACATACGCATATGCAACTGACATGTAGTAATTCCGCGGTCAGGCCCGTGAGCTTCTCCATTGATGAAAAGCGAACACATACCACAAATTCCCTCACGACAATCGTGGTCAAACGCCACAGGCTCTTCACCTTTGGCTACCAAACTTTCATTAAGTATATCCATCATCTCCAAGAACGACATATGCTCGGAAATATCGGTTACTTTATATTCTACCATACGACCTTTTTCGTTGGCGTTCTTCTGTCTCCAAATTTTTAATGTTAAATTCATTGTGCTTAGGATTTAGGGAGATTAGGAAGTAAGAATGATTAGATATATAGAATTTTCAGTTTTTTGGGTCGCTTTGGATATTATCTCTGGATTTCATTTTGAAAATCATCGAACCTATCATTTTTCCTATTTCAGAAATGAGTTCTTCTATATGACTGTCCGATGAAAAACCCAATCCTTTTGCTATATATATTTGAGTTTCCAATTCAAAAAGAGAGCCTTGTGCTATTCTTAAAAAGTTTAAGCAACTTCTCAAAGAGGCTCGTCCCCAACCTTCTGCTATATTGGATGGTATCGACACTGCACTTCGGCGAATTTGGCTTGTTAACCCAAATTTTTCTTCCTCAGGAAATAAGCGAGTTACTTCATATACTCTCTTGACTAAATCCATTGATTTTTGCCAAACGACTAATTCTTTATATGACGTAACTTTATTTAACATTGTTACAAACCTATCTCCTTATAGTCTTTATATTCTTCTAATCTTTCTATTTTTCTATTCCTTCTTTCTCCTATTTATAACTACGTTGTGCTAATTTTATATCTTTAAACTCTAATTCTTCTTTATGCATAATTTCCTCGCTTGGATTGTAGGTACATTTCACCTCATTAGGGTTCCCTGTGTATTCCCAAGCCGCTACATAAGCATAATTTTCGTCATCGCGAAGTGCTTCACCGTCAGGAGTTTGATACTCTTCACGGAAATGTCCTCCGCACGATTCGTTTCGCTCCAAAGCATCTTTGGCAAAAAGCTCTCCAAGCTCCAAGAAATCAGCTACACGACCTGCTTTTTCAAGCTCTGTATTCATTCCTGTAAGTTCTCCAGTAACTTTTACGTTTTTCCAAAAGTCTTCACGAATTTCGCGAATTTCCTGAATAGCTTCTCTAAGCCCTTGTGCGTTACGTGCCATTCCTACTTTATCCCACATCACTTTTCCAAGTTTTTTGTGGTAATAATCTACTGAATTCGTTCCTTTATTATTGATGAAAAATGCCAAACGCTCTTTTACAACACGCTCTGCTTCAATAAATTCAGGCAAATCGGTGGAGATTTTCCCTGTACGAATATCTGCTGCTAAATAATCGCCAATTGTATAAGGAAGAACAAAATATCCGTCCGCCAAACCTTGCATCAAAGCAGAAGCTCCCAATCGGTTCGCCCCATGGTCGGAGAAGTTCGCTTCACCAATACAGTAACAACCCGGAATTGTAGTCATTAAATTGTAATCTACCCAAATTCCACCCATTGTGTAGTGTGTTGCAGGGTAAATCATCATTGGCGTTTTATACGGATTTTCATCAACGATTTTTTCATACATTTGGAAAAGGTTTCCGTATTTTGCCTCAATAATTTTTTCTCCCCGTTTTATAATTTCTTCTTTGGAAGGATTTTCGATTCCGTGGATTTTACATTGTTCCTTTCCGTAACGCTCAATAGCAGAAGAGAAGTCCAAATACACAGCCTCGCCTGTTGCATTCACTCCGTAACCTGCATCGCAACGCTCTTTAGCAGCACGTGAAGCGATATCACGCGGAGCCAAGTTTCCGAAAGCAGGATAACGTCTTTCCAAGTAATAATCACGGTCTTGCTCTGCAATTTCAGTTGGTTTTTTACGTCCTTCACGGATAGCATACACATCATCCATATTTTTAGGCACCCAAATACGTCCGTCGTTACGAAGCGATTCAGACATCAATGTCAATTTTGATTGATAATCTCCCGAACGTGGAATACAAGTTGGGTGGATTTGCGTAAAACAAGGATTCGCGAAGAATGCTCCTCTTTTGTGAGTCTTCCAAGCTGCCGTTCCGTTACAGCCCATGGCGTTGGTAGAAAGGAAATATACGTTTCCGTAACCTCCCGTTGCAATTACCACAGCATGAGCTGAATGGCGTTCTACTTCACCTGTAACCAAATCACGAGCAATAATTCCACGAGCCTTGCCGTCAACTACCACAACATCCAACATTTCATGGCGATTGTACATATCAATTTTTCCACGAGCTATTTGTCGGTTCATTGCTGAATATGCTCCAAGCAAAAGCTGTTGTCCTGTCTGTCCCTTTGCATAGAAAGTACGGGAAACTTGCGTCCCTCCAAACGAACGGTTGTCCAACAATCCGCCGTAATCACGAGCTAATGGAACTCCTTGGGCCACACACTGGTCGATAATATTTCCTGAAACCTCAGCCAAACGGTATACGTTAGCTTCGCGAGCACGGAAGTCCCCCCCTTTTACCGTATCATAAAAAAGTCGGTAGTTAGAGTCTCCGTCACCCATATAGTTTTTCGCAGCGTTGATACCTCCTTGTGCTGCAATGGAGTGAGCTCGACGTGGCGAATCTTGATAAGCAAACGCCTTAACATTATAACCTAATTCAGCCAATGTAGCTGCAGCAGAACCTCCTGCAAGCCCCGTTCCTACAACAATAATATCAATATTACGTTTATTTGCAGGGTTTACCAAATTGATTTTATTTTTATGTTTTGTCCACTTCTCCGCGATAGGACCTTCTGGAATTTTTGAATCTAATTTCTTCATAGTTATTTCCCTAATAAATGATTAAAATAATGGAACAAAGCAACGAAAACAAATCCGCTACAAATCACCAAAGAATAGATGCTACCTAATTTGCTGATGAATTTTTTGCGTTTATCATCTTTCCAACCCATTGATTGGAATGATGATTGGAATCCGTGAATCAAGTGTAGGTACAAGAAAACAAAACTTAACACGTACACCGCCACGCGAATAGGATTACTCATAGCTACGATAAGGTCAGTATAGTAGCGGAAACCTCCGTCGGCTGCCAAGCCTGACATATCTCCGTTTACATACTTCACGGTCATTTCGTGTACCCAAAAATCTTTCAAGTGAAATAACAAAAATAGGAGGATACACGCACCACTGATAATCATATTACGTGACATCCAAGTGGAGTTTGCCGCTCCGTTGTAACGGGCATAAGCGTTAGCTCCACGGGCTTTGCGGTTTTGGATTTCCAAAACAAAACCCATCACGAAGTGGAAAATAACTCCCAACATCAGAATGGGTTGCATCACGCCTTGAACCAAGGGATTGGTCCCCATAAAATGTGATAAATCGTTGAACAAACTGGCACTAAAAACCGAAGTAAAGTTCACCGCCAAGTGTATCACCAAAAAGACAATCAGGAAAAGTGCCGATAGAGCCATCGCCACCTTTCGAGCAATAGATGTTTTAAATAGTGCTGCCATTATTAACTGTTAATTATTTGTTTATAGTTTTTTAAAATTGAATACAAATTTACGTATTTAACAGTTAATCTACAACTAAAAAACTTTACAAAACCTAATTTATAACGATTTTAAAAAAAGATACTACCCTATTTTACAGATTCTCAATACAAAATAAAAATTAGAGACTAATTCTTCTATTAAATTTCTTTACTTAAGCTCTATCAGCACTAAAAAAGTTAAGAAATAAAAAATAAAGCTAAATAATACACCTATATTTATTAATGCTCTTAATACAATTTTATTTAAATCAATATAAATGTGGGAGAAAAAAGTAAAAAATATGACAGAAATCATGTTTTCTTCTTCTTTTTTTTCATAAATTTGACGCATGTAATCATAAAAATTAACACCATATGCTAAAAAAATTATTAATCATACTTATGCTGACATTTTTAGCTTTACCGCTAATGGCACAAGTAAAAGTGACAGGAAAAGTTACTGATGAGAGTAATAGTCCACTACCAGGTGCGACTGTGATTATTAAAGGTTCTACTAAAGGAACCGCGACTGATTTGAATGGAAGTTACGAAATTGAGGCTCGAGTAGGTGATGAACTTGAGTTTGGATTTATGGGTTTTCAATCACAGACTAAAAAAGTTATGGGGGGGGTAAAACACTGATTATCAATGTTTTGCTTAGAGAAGACGCCGAACAACTTGAAGATGTGGTTGTTGTAGGGTACGGAACTCAACGCAAAGAAAGCCTAACAGGGGCTATGCAAACCTTAAAACAAGAAAAATTGACCGACATCACTTCTCCTACGATTGAGAACATGATTAGCGGAAAGGTTTCGGGAGTGTTCGTCGCTCCAGGTTCGGGTCGTCCAGGGGAAACGGGAGCTATTATCATTCGTGGAAAATCAACCATCAACGGAAGTACCGCCCCTCTCTGGGTTGTAGATGGCGTTATTATGGGAACAGGTGCGAACATTGTAAACCCTGCGGACATCGAAACGATGACCATTTTAAAAGATGCTGCTTCCACGGCCATTTATGGTTCACAAGGAGCTAATGGGGTAATTCTCGTTACTACCAAAAAGGCTGTTGCAGGAGAATTAAAAACACAAATATCTCTTAAACAAGGGCTTACCTCTCTAAACAACGGAAATTTACAGGTGATGAATGGAGCTGAGCTATATGATTACTTTCAATCATTTTCCAATGCTTCAACCATAAGTGCACCTCGTTGGAATCCAGAGCTTCGCAATAGCAATTTTGACTGGTGGGAAGAAGCAACTCGTGCGGGATTTGTACGTGACTACACGGCTTCAATCAGTGGTGGTTCAGACATGCTTCGTTCCTATTTCTCTGTAGGTTTCTACAGCGAACAAGGAGCGGTTAAAGGCTATGATTATGATAAATATGACTTCCGATTAAAAACGGATTACACTCCTGTTAAATGGTTGACGATTAAACCAAACATTACTGGTAGCTTTAGACAAACAGATGATAAACAGCATTCTGTGACAGCTATGTATTCGAACTTACCTTGGGATAGTCCGTACGATGAAGAAGGAAACATCGTTCCACATCGCTCTTCCAGATGGTTTAATAACAACTCAACAAACTATCTATATGATTTGCAATGGAATCATGGCAAAGGAACTTCTTTCCAAGGAATGGGAGGTTTGGATTTTACTATCAGATTCTATGATTGGCTTTCATTCTCTTCAATTAATAACTATCGATTGTCTACATATCACTCAAACTTTTACAGCGACCCTCGTTCCTCTGCCGGAGAGAGTGTGAAAGGACGTTTGTATGAATATCAAAGTAATACAATAAATCGATACACAAGTCAGATTTTGAATTTCAATAAGTCTTTTGATAAACACTCAATTGACGCAACTTTGGTGTATGAATATAAAGATTATTGGGGAAAAGTTATCTCCGCACAAGGGGTTGGATTCATCCCTGGATTTGAAGTATTGGACGTTGTTACCAAACCTGAAAGCACGAAAGGTAGCTTAACCGAATCTGCTACACAATCGCTTATCTCTAAATTTGTTTATAATTACGCCAGCCGATACATATTGGAGGGTTCTCTACGCCGTGACGGGGCTTCTAATTTTGGAGCCAATGCCAGATATGGAAATTTCTTCTCCGTGAGTGGTAGTTGGAACGTTCACAATGAAGAATGGTTTACTCCTGAATGGGTTAATAATCTCAAACTTAGAGCATCATACGGTTCTGTTGGTATCCAGCCTAATGTTTTATACGGACAATATGATTTATATGCAGTTTCTACTGGTGCTAGTTACAACCAAATTTCGGGAGCATTAATTTCTCAAAAAGGAAATAAAGACTTAACTTGGGAAACTACCTATACCACAGGGTTAGGTTTTGATGCAACTTTGTTTGACAGATTTTCACTTACAGTAGATTACTACAATAAGGACATCAGTAATTTATTGTATCCTGTACCCGTTTCTGGTGTTACGGGAGTTACCAGCGTTTGGCGTAATGTTGGTGAACTATCGAACAAAGGAATCGAAATTACCTTAGGGGCTTCCATCATTAAAAATGAAGATATCCACTGGGAAGTCGATTTAAACTTCGGTAAAAATACCAATGAAATCAAAAACTTATATGGCGACCGAAAAGAAATCATTGTGTCGGATGGAGCAGGAATAGCAGGTTCTGCAAACAAAATATTAAAACCAGGGTATGATAGCGATACTTTCTACATACGAGAATGGGCGGGAGTAGACAAAGAAACGGGAGCTCCTTTGTGGTACAAGTCCGTAACTGATGCCAATGGAAATGTAACACGTGAAGTAACCCAGAAATATTCCGAAGCCAACCAAGTGGATGTCGGAAAAGCAACCCCTGACTTCTTTGGAGGTTTCGGAACGGCTTTCACGTATAAAAATTTCGACCTCAGAGCTAATTTCGGATTTGCTTATGGCGGAAAAATATATAATTATTCACGAACTGAATATGACTCTGATGGGGCTTATACCGACCGAAATCAAATGAAATTAATGAGCGGGTGGTCACGTTGGCAAAAACCTGGTGATGATGCAACGCACCCAAAAGCTACCTACGAAAACAAAAGTAATTCAAACAAAGTGTCTTCTCGATTCTTGGAAGATGGCAGTTACTTGAAACTTCGCTCATTATCAATAGGATACAATTTGGATTTATCTGAATATAAACTCCCTAAACTGAGATTGTCTATTTCAGGAGAAAACTTGTTCACCATAACGAACTATTCAGGTGTTGATCCTGAAATTCCTACAAGAAACGGAGCTATCATAAATTCATCAGGGCCTTCGGTGTATCCTTCAACACGTAAATTTATTTTTGGAATAACCGCTAATTTTTAATTTTTGAAATCATGAAAAATATCGTATACATTTTAACAATTTCCATCGTTCTTTTATCCTCTTGCGATATAGAAAGATTTCCGCACGGACAAATGGCGGCAGAAAAAATAACATCAGACCCCGATGGTTCTCTGGACGGATTACTTAACGGATGTTACGCTCAGATGAAAGGTTGGGCAGACGTTATGCATCGATGTGGTGAATATGCTGGTGATAACATGATGATTCGAGGTAGTTCGACCGATGCTTTTTATGAATTCATCTCGTACTCCCGCACTCCCAATAATTATCGCTTACAATCATTTTGGGATAGTGGATACAAGGTAATTGCTCAAACATCCAATATCATCAACCTTTTCCCTGAAGATAAAGCCTCTAACGAAACCAAAACAAAATTAGGAGAATGTTACTTTCTTAGAGGGATGATGTATTTCTATCTATGTAGAGCATATGGACGCCCCTATGCACAATCACCTGAAACTAATTTGGGAGTGCCTATCGTTAATGGTACACCTGAAGATTTGGTAAACACAACACTGCCTGACCGATCTACTGTTAAGGAAACATATGACCAAGCTATCAAAGACTTGCTAAAAGCAGAGCAATTGATTAGCCGTAATAGAGGCAATGCATATGCTTCAAGAGAGGCTGCTCAAGCTCTTTTATCAAGAATATATCTTTATATGTCCGGCACATATGAAGCACCGAATACCAATTACGCTCAATTGGCTGTTGAGTATGCTGACAAGGTTATCAATTCTAATAAATATGTACTTCTTGACAGACAAAACTTCATGAAGTATAACACCTTTGTCCCTGAAAGTAATAAAGAATCCATATTCGTAGTTAAGAGGGTAGCTTCAGAGTTTTCAGGCTACGACCACTATTATGGTGTTGGTGGTATGTATGCTAACATCGGTGGTATGGGCTGGGGAGAAATGTATGCCAGTGCCAAATACATTGATTTACTGAATGAAACGGGACGTAATGACTGGAGTAACAACATCATCGTTGATGCAAGAGCCAGTTTTATTGAACCTCAATACACCAAACCTTCTGTTACCGTAAACGGTGTTAACTACCACCAAAAAGTATTCCGCTTTATCGCAAAACTTAAGGATAAAAACGGCAAACAAACAGGTTATAGATACATTCAAGCTCCGGTTGCTTACAACTATGAAAGCAACCAGTTGGAATTAACTTCAGGAGTTCCAACCTGCACGATAAAAGCAGGGGATGTAGACACAACTTACCCCCTTACTGGTGTAAACATTGCTCAAGGCATATACACTATCAGTTATGAAGGAGATGTTTATGAAGGAGTCATTGACAACCTAATGAGATTAAATCGTGCTTATCCGATGTTTTACATTGTAAAATGCTCTCGCGAGGGAGAGGACAGCCACTTGCATTCTCCTGTGATTTCTCGTTTAGGAGAAATCTATTTGAACAAAGCTGAGGCTCTAGCTAAACTTGGACGCTATGGAGAAGCTCTTACGAACTTGAATATCATCAGAGAACGTTCAATCATAGGAGGTGGTTACGCTTCTTTGGACGCTTCTAATGCAGCGGAACGCATTGATAAAGAACGACAACTGGAGTTAGCTTTCCAAGCAGAACGCAGTTATGATGTATTCAGAAATGGAAAATCTCTTACTCGCCATTATCCAGGCCCTCATAGTGCCATGGAAGATATTTCGGCTAATGATTACAGAGTAGTGTATTATATACCACAAACGGCTATAAATTCATATAAAGGAAAACTTACTCAAAATCCAACCAAATAGAAAAAATGGAAAGAGGCGGTCTAAAATTAGACTGCCTCTTTTATTATAAATTTATCTCACCCTAACTTTTTATTAAAAGCTGGAGAGCATGATACCTACCCCAATTGTATTTTGTTTGTGGTTATATTCGATGAGCGAATCTCCATAGCCTGTGGATACCTGAGCAAAAAGTCGTAATCCTCCTTTACCAACAGAATGTACATAAGTCAACTCGCCAAATCCTCTATTGTTTTTGAAGTTCAGATTGTTACGTGTTAAAAATAGAATTTGATGTCTTTTAGCCATGTAAAACACATTTAATTCAGCTCTTCCTACATAATCAATTATATCGGGATTATCATTATCATTTTTCTTTTCACTCATACGTCGCCAAAATCGGGTTATAAACATAAAATCTCCCCATTCGAAAGCATTCATTAAAATAATTCGATTCCAACTTCGGGAATAGAGATGTTCCTTTCCATTAGACTGGTGATTTAAAGAAAGTCCCGTCAAACGCCATTTAAAGCCTCCCGCGGATAAGTTCAAAGGAATTAAATACATGACCTCGGGTTCGTAATTTAATTCCCGAAACGGACGGGACAATTCTCCATTATAAACCTGCCAATATGCCTGTTGTGTGAAAGCTACCCAAATATCTCCTTTGGAACCTAAAAAATCCTGCCAAACTTTGGTTTTCAAACTTACTTGAAATTTCGTTTCTACATTCTGAAAATCCCGATATGGCGGATTTCCCCTAAGTGGATTGGTATTTTGTGGTTGCCGATTCATTCTATCTGTCCAACGAAAAGGTATCAAATAAATTGGTCGATATTCCGATGGTCTAAAAATACCTTGTTGATCTTTATCGTCAATTTCAAACATTTTCGATAACGCACTCCCATATCGGTTGTATTCAATCTTTTCAATAATAGGCAGTATCGTATCCAAACGATGTTGATGATTCACCTCTTGCGATATAGCCATTTGACTAATAATCAATGATAATACTAAAGCTAAATTACTAATTTTTGTATTCAAAATGTTTCTTACATATTTTACAGAAGCTAAACAAGTTTATGTCTGAAAAATGAAACTTTTAACTAAAAAAGTTATTTTCAGAACCAAAAGATATTTTGCTTCCAATAGTTAGACAATTTGTGTTTAAGTACATAAACTTTAATCCATAGAGATTACCTAAAATCCTTTACATCAAAGCTTTCCCCAATATTTAACAAATGTAATTTCCTATTTTCTGCTGCAAATTTATCTATTGACGCTTGACGATCGATTTTGATAACATCAAAAGTATCATAATGCACTCCAAGGGTATGGATAGCATCTACGAATTTGGCCGCTGTTAAAGCATCTCGGACTCCCATTGTATAATTATTCCCTATTGGAAGAACCGCTAAATTTACTTTATATTGGCTTGGAATAATGGTCATATCCAAATGTAGTGCTGTATCTCCTGAAATATAGACTGTTAAGCCTTCATAGTTAATCAAAAAACCTGCGGGATTTCCTCCATACTTACCGTCAGAAAACGAAGACGAATGTACAGCTTTTGTCATTTTTATTTTCACAGTTCCATTCTCAAATCGGTATGAACCTCCAATATTCATTTCGTGTCCGTCCAAACCTAAAGATCTGTAGTGAGCCAGTATCTCTGGATTGGTAATCAGTTTTGCTCCCGTTCTTTTAGCAATAAATTCGGCATCCAAAATATGATCCTGATGTGCGTGTGTAAGTAGAATATAATCTGCTTTAACATCGGAAATATCAATATGTTTAGCTAAAGGATTGGCCGAAATAAAAGGGTCAACCAAGAAGAACTTGCCGTTAATCTCAATATTGACACAAGCATGTCCTAAATAAGTTACTTTCATAATATATCTTTTTTTGAATGTTTTACTTGAATCTCACTAAGTCTAATCGTTATTTATATGTACGATTTTTCCTGTATCAATACTTCGTTGTAATAGAATTTCAAATAATTCGGTTAGCTCTTCGGAACCTTTTTCCACCGCTGCCCCTACAATATTTCGTACCTTTTCGGCACTCACTTTGGCCTCCCTCCAACTTTTACCTGAAGTGTGGGCATTCAGTATAAAAGGTATAATTCTATCCACTGCCGAAGCAAAAATTGCATCAGCAGATTCTCCTGACTCGAATTCTTCCCACAAAGCTAAAAATTCCGCACTCAAAGGCTCTCCCAATATCCCAAAAATACGCTTTGCTGATGCCAATTCACGTTCGTACTTTCCAACCATCGCCTTTTCATCGTAGACAAAGGTGTCTCCAGCATCAATTTCTACTATGTCGTGAATAGAAAGCATTTTCATAACACGAAACAAGTCGATTTGCTCCTTATTCTTGGCATACGGATACATTATTTGAGCCAAAACCATCACTTGCCATGAATGTTCTGCCGAGTTTTCTCTACGTGTATCGTCTAAATTATAATTGCGACGCTGTACGTTTTTGAGTTTATCTAAGGTTAGTATAAATTCAAGTTCTTTTGCTAATTCCATTTCTTGATAATCTATATTTTTTATGGTATTTCATCTATTTTTTTTAAAACCAACGCCTTGTTTTTTGACAATAATCCTCGTATGATTTGCCAAAGATTCTTTTTAAAACCACTTCCTCAGGAATAATCTGAAAATAGGTAATGTATGCTACAAACCCTGCAACTCCAAACCATGAAAGACAATTTCCAAAATAAAAAACCAATCCTACCAATCCAAATGCCATTCCTAAGTACATCGGATTTCGACTAAATCTATAAATTCCTGTACTAACCATTCGACTACTTTTTTCAGGCGTTGTAGGATTAACCGTTGTTTTTAATCTTCTAAATTCCCAAACTCCCATCAGTGCAACTACTATTCCCGAAATAATAAAAATAGTAGATAACCAAATGGATTTCACTTCATAAAAAGGAAAAACAAAAGGAATGGAGATAATTACTCCCGAAAAAATAGAAAGAACAACGATAGGAGGAATTTTTAAATCTAACATAATTTTGAAATGTGTCTCTTGGTTGTAGTTCCTTTATCGAATAATTACTTAAGACGATGAAATATAAACATTTAACTTCGGAGCAAAGGTATGAAATAAAAGTGTATTTAAAATACGGAAAAGCTAAAAAATTATTAACGAGTTAATTAGGTTTACATCTCAGTAGCATTACTTAAAATGAAAGCACCAAACAAAAAGGATTTTTTGATTATGTTCTTTATTTTTTGCATATCTTTGCTAACGTGGAGCGTAACTTTCAAAAAAAATGTACTTTCTTTTCTTGTACATTTAGATTTGCAATTTACATGAAATTTAAGACAAAAATAATGAATTTTATACCAATAAAATGAATATGGTCACAATAGAAGACATAATCAAGTTAGAAATATCAAAAGAGGATGTTATATTGTGTATTGAAAAAACAAAAAAGCACGAGTTTATTAACAATCTCAGATACAGACATAAAAATGTTCAGTTTGATTGCAAATTGCGTGGATATATTGGAGAATTAGCGATTGCAAAATGGTTTGCAAATAATGATATCACTTTAAGCTCCACGAATTATTTGGAAGATGGGGAAAATATAGATATTGATTTTTTGGTAAAGGGTAAAAATATAGAGTTGAAAACGTCTCTTATCCCCGACGCAGACAAAAACCTCGCTACTACTATTTCTAAAAGAGACATAAAGCTTATTAAAAGAGGGAATGATAGCATAGAGCAACTACGAGGTGATATTCATATGCAAATTTATTTTTCCCATAAAACAAAAGAACGCGACAACTGGCTAAAAACCCAAGACATCAACCTACATAATGATTCTGAATATCTCTATAATAAATTCCAGGCAGATCAATATTTAAACACAACCTTTTTTGTAGCATGGATTGATAAGCCTTCCTTGATAACAACAATAAATTCAATTCCAATTAGTCAAAGATACTGGAGTTTCCGTTATTCGCAGCGATTTTTTTGGAATTGTAAACTTAATGTGAGTCGTAAACCTATTGAACTAATATCTTATATTAATAATCTCTAAGTTTATGTAAATTCCTTTCTATAAAAACATTTGATGCTCAACTAAATTTACACAAACAAGTTCTCTAAAGTTCAATAGCAAACGAACAAAACCTTAGTTCTAAATTCCAAAACACGAAAGTTAACACGTTGAAAATAAAAACCTTAATTCTTTATAAAATGAATAAGCAAGATAATATAATCATCTACGGAGTCCAATACCCAAATCCCGATAGTGTGCATTGGGAAGCAGAAGAATGCATCGACTTTCGTCTTTCCAGCATAGAGTACAGAACATTACTTCAAGGTTATCCTCCTGATTGGGACTGTCGCTATGCACCTTTCCAATTTCAAGATTGGCTATACATAACACGTTCAGGATTTTGGCTAAAAAAAATCAAATACGAAAAGCAAGAGGATGGTTTTTATCATCTTTCTCGACATCTTACGTCAGAAAAAGGACGAGGACATAATTTACTGCTTGAAATCTTTTGTAATGGATACTTTAAACCTTCATTATTTGAAGTCGTACAAAGAGCGGGCATATTAAATCGTCTGTAACTTTATGATTAGTTACAACAATATCAACATGGATAACATGCGAGAAATCGTTGCAAATTGCTTTCAATTTTCCGTAACTTTGTGATTAGTTACAACGATATAGAAACGGAACTTTATAGACTTCGTGTTGTAAAATCCTTTCAAAATCTGTAACTTTGTGATTAGTTACAACGATATAGAAACGGAACTTTATAGACTTCGTGTTGTAAAATCCTTTCAAAATCTGTAACTTTGTGATTAGTTACAACTTGGAAACTTTAAAGTACTGCCTTTTTTGGGTTGTAAAATCCTTTCAAAATCTGTAACTTTGTGATTAGTTACAACTAAACAACTTTCTAAATTGCTTTTGACTGTGTTGTAAAATCCTTTCAAAATCTGTAACTTTGTGATTAGTTACAACTGCGAGAAAATTGCCGTAGATAGCGATGTGGTTGTAAATTGCTTTCAATTTTCCGTAACTTTGTGATTGGTTACAACTCTTCTATTTCGTTTTTTCTGTTTGTATTTGTTGTAAATTGCTTTCAATTTTCCGTAACTTTGTGATTAGTTACAACATCACACATCTCTATTAAACTTTCTCTTTCGTTGCAAATTGCTTTCAATTTTCCGTAACTTTGTGATTAGTTACAACATTGGCATTAGGCGTATAGCTTACTGCCTAGTTGCAAATTGCTTTCAATTTTCCGTAACTTTGTGATTAGTTACAACAGTCAAAAAATAGTAGATTATCACATCAAAGTTGTAAAATCCTTTCAAAATCTGTAACTTTGTGATTAGTTACAACATAAGCTGAACGCTTGAATGTTCCTCCTTTGTTGTAAAATCCTTTCAAAATCTGTAACTTTGTGATTAGTTACAACTCGTGAAATATATCCGCTCAATGGAAGAATGTTGTAAAATCCTTTCAAAATCTGTAACTTTGTGATTAGTTACAACGATTTTGATACTCTCGTCCACGACAAGAAAGTTGTAAAATCCTTTCAAAATCTGTAACTTTGTGATTAGTTACAACTCGTAGCAATTCGTTTTCACTTTTTAGCCTGTTGTAAAATCCTTTCAAAATCTGTAACTTTGTGATTAGTTACAACTCGCCAGCCGCTCGATGCCCGAGCCGAAGGGTTGTAAAATCCTTTCAAAATCTGTAACTTTGTGATTAGTTACAACAGCTCCTGCGTTGGGTTATGCTCATATTCCGTTGTAAAATCCTTTCAAAATCTGTAACTTTGTGATTAGTTACAACAAATCCTTTCCATTATGAAAACAAATGTAAGTTGTAAAATCCTTTCAAAATCTGTAACTTTGTGATTAGTTACAACATCGGGGAAAATGATTTGAGAGATATAATGGTTGTAAAATCCTTTCAAAATCTGTAACTTTGTGATTAGTTACAACCATGTATTGCAACTAAACGATAACAGGAATGTTGTAAAATCCTTTCAAAATCTGTAACTTTGTGATTAGTTACAACAGGATAAACTTAGTAGAATTTGCCTTAGCAGTTGTAAAATCCTTTCAAAATCTGTAACTTTGTGATTAGTTACAACTTTTTATTACGCGATATCAACTGCTTCAGGGTTGTAAAATCCTTTCAAAATCTGTAACTTTGTGATTAGTTACAACGCGAACTTTACAGCACAACGCAACTTAGCGGTTGTAAAATCCTTTCAAAATCTGTAACTTTGTGATTAGTTACAACAAATAACGGCAGAACATTAGGGGATTCTTCGTTGTAAAATCCTTTCAAAATCTGTAACTTTGTGATTAGTTACAACAGAACACTTCAATCCTATGCAGACAATCGGGTTGTAAAATCCTTTCAAAATCTGTAACTTTGTGATTAGTTACAACAGCTTTACTTCCAGTACAGGTGTGGAGTGTGTTGTAAAATCCTTTCAAAATCTGTAACTTTGTGATTAGTTACAACTATATCGCTCCCAGATAGGTCATTGGCGACGTTGTAAAATCCTTTCAAAATCTGTAACTTTGTGATTAGTTACAACATAAATCTTATCTGTTACCTTATAAACTCTGTTGTAAAATCCTTTCAAAATCTGTAACTTTGTGATTAGTTACAACAGTGTAGAACCTGATGGGGGGCTCAATCTCGTTGTAAAATCCTTTCAAAATCTGTAACTTTGTGATTAGTTACAACACAGGTCGTATTTTGTATGTTACACCAGCAGTTGTAAAATCCTTTCAAAATCTGTAACTTTGTGATTAGTTACAACTAAACAATTTTTTAGCCCAAGATGAAGCCTGTTGTAAAATCCTTTCAAAATCTGTAACTTTGTGATTAGTTACAACATTTCATTACTTGACTGCGGAGGTAAAGTCGTTGTAAAATCCTTTCAAAATCTGTAACTTTGTGATTAGTTACAACTTTTAAAGTTACTTTTTCAGCCCTGCATCTGTTGTAAAATCCTTTCAAAATCTGTAACTTTGTGATTAGTTACAACGAGGATTCATTACAGGAAGATCTATATCTCGTTGTAAAATCCTTTCAAAATCTGTAACTTTGTGATTAGTTACAACTAAAAATGAGCAGAACATTTAGGAATGTTAGTTGTAAAATCCTTTCAAAATCTGTAACTTTGTGATTAGTTACAACAAAATAAAAAATGACAAATACTAATTTATAGTTGTAAAATCCTTTCAAAATCTGTAACTTTGTGATTAGTTACAACAATTTCTCTACAAAGAACAAATTGATATTCGTTGTAAAATCCTTTCAAAATCTGTAACTTTGTGATTAGTTACAACCTATTAATCGACTGACAAAGGTTCTGTCAAGTTGTAAAATCCTTTCAAAATCTGTAACTTTGTGATTAGTTACAACATGTAGCGTACAGAATGGGCGGTCAGAACAGTTGTAAATTGCTTTCAATTTTCCGTAACTTTGTGATTAGTTACAACGGACAAGATGTGTTACATCAAATGCCTAACGTTGTAAATTGCTTTCAATTTTCCGTAACTTTGTGATTAGTTACAACTTTCAGCATTTGAGCATATTGATTGTCGTAGTTGTAAATTGCTTTCAATTTTCCGTAACTTTGTGATTAGTTACAACAGCGATTTTAAAGGAAGTTGGCAGAACAAAGTTGTAAATTGCTTTCAATTTTCCGTAACTTTGTGATTAGTTACAACCCAAGCTCCACAGCAAACCCCTGTGTACAGGTTGTAAATTGCTTTCAATTTTCCGTAACTTTGTGATTAGTTACAACGTTTAAAGGAGAAAAACGCATCCTCTGCCCGTTGTAAATTGCTTTCAATTTTCCGTAACTTTGTGATTAGTTACAACTATCTGTTTATTTGATGTTATAGGCAAAAAGTTGTAAATTGCTTTCAATTTTCCGTAACTTTGTGATTAGTTACAACTTTTTCAAAGTTTTCTAAGATGGTTTCCATGTTGTAAATTGCTTTCAATTTTCCGTAACTTTGTGATTAGTTACAACAAAAACAAGCAAAACTACAAGCCAAACAAGGTTGTAAATTGCTTTCAATTTTCCGTAACTTTGTGATTAGTTACAACCCTGAACAGGGTGATTCGATTCCGCCAAAGGTTGTAAATTGCTTTCAATTTTCCGTAACTTTGTGATTAGTTACAACTGCTGCGGACGTAGTCGCAATGGATTCGCCTGTTGTAAATTGCTTTCAATTTTCCGTAACTTTGTGATTAGTTACAACGCTTCGGATTCTGTGTATTTGGGTTCTCTCGTTGTAAATTGCTTTCAATTTTCCGTAACTTTGTGATTAGTTACAACGGGGTATCAGTAGCAACAGCTAATCGCATAGTTGTAAATTGCTTTCAATTTTCCGTAACTTTGTGATTAGTTACAACCGATAGGAGCAATTGAGATGTCAGAAACAGTTGTAAATTGCTTTCAATTTTCCGTAACTTTGTGATTAGTTACAACAAATGCCAATCATTACAATAGATGCTGATGGTTGTAAATTGCTTTCAATTTTCCGTAACTTTGTGATTAGTTACAACTGAGGAGACAGTCATCCCAAAGGCGAATTGTTGTAAATTGCTTTCAATTTTCCGTAACTTTGTGATTAGTTACAACTCCGTGTAAGTGTGCGTTTCGGTTTTGGTGGTTGTAAATTGCTTTCAATTTTCCGTAACTTTGTGATTAGTTACAACATTAAAGGATTTTGTATCAAAATGTTAGGTGTTGTAAATTGCTTTCAATTTTCCGTAACTTTGTGATTAGTTACAACAAAAAAGTAAGCTATGGAAGTTACATTATTGTTGTAAATTGCTTTCAATTTTCCGTAACTTTGTGATTAGTTACAACGATGTTGGCATCTGACATTATTAACGAACTGTTGTAAATTGCTTTCAATTTTCCGTAACTTTGTGATTAGTTACAACAGTACTTTGTATGTTTTCTTACCATAGCCTGTTGTAAATTGCTTTCAATTTTCCGTAACTTTGTGATTAGTTACAACTTAACATACAAAGATAATGAGGCACTTCCGGTTGTAAATTGCTTTCAATTTTCCGTAACTTTGTGATTAGTTACAACCACGTTCTCGGTGTGTCTTCTATGGTTAAGGTTGTAAATTGCTTTCAATTTTCCGTAACTTTGTGATTAGTTACAACTTGATTGACTTTCATCACAAAGAAAAAGCGGTTGTAAATTGCTTTCAATTTTCCGTAACTTTGTGATTAGTTACAACTACGGTTGTTTTTCTTTGTCAAGATTTCTTGTTGTAAATTGCTTTCAATTTTCCGTAACTTTGTGATTAGTTACAACTTTTAGCATTTGGGCATATTGGTTGTCATAGTTGTAAATTGCTTTCAATTTTCCGTAACTTTGTGATTAGTTACAACGTTTTTGTTTTCGTTTCAACAGGATACCAAGTTGTAAATTGCTTTCAATTTTCCGTAACTTTGTGATTAGTTACAACCCAAAGGTACGTTACCTGTGCCTGTGGTTGGTTGTAAATTGCTTTCAATTTTCCGTAACTTTGTGATTAGTTACAACATACGTTCTGTTTTGAAGTGATACAACGGGGTTGTAAATTGCTTTCAATTTTCCGTAACTTTGTGATTAGTTACAACTCTTGTGCAGTGTCTGTATAATTTGCTCGGGTTGTAAATTGCTTTCAATTTTCCGTAACTTTGTGATTAGTTACAACCTCTCGGATAATCCTAACGACACCCGTAGCGTTGTAAATTGCTTTCAATTTTCCGTAACTTTGTGATTAGTTACAACTGAGCAAACATAATTTTATAGTATCATTTCGTTGTAAATTGCTTTCAATTTTCCGTAACTTTGTGATTAGTTACAACTTTTGGCAGTTTTGGCAGTCTTTTTTTTGTGTTGTAAATTGCTTTCAATTTTCCGTAACTTTGTGATTAGTTACAACTATCATCAAAGAAGCCTCGAGCGGAGATTAGTTGTAAATTGCTTTCAATTTTCCGTAACTTTGTGATTAGTTACAACTGCGGGTTCGCTTCTTTCCATCGATGACCGGTTGTAAATTGCTTTCAATTTTCCGTAACTTTGTGATTAGTTACAACCGGGCAAAACCAATTCTCAAAGAAAGAGCAGTTGTAAATTGCTTTCAATTTTCCGTAACTTTGTGATTAGTTACAACAGGCATTTGGTAGGACTTATCAAAGGAATGGTTGTAAATTGCTTTCAATTTTCCGTAACTTTGTGATTAGTTACAACCCGACAATGTCGCCCGAAGCTATACGGGCAGTTGTAAATTGCTTTCAATTTTCCGTAACTTTGTGATTAGTTACAACTCGGTGCTGTTGGTTGTATTGTGCATCCTAGTTGTAAATTGCTTTCAATTTTCCGTAACTTTGTGATTAGTTACAACAGATGATGAAGATTTTATAAGTGCCGACAAGTTGTAAATTGCTTTCAATTTTCCGTAACTTTGTGATTAGTTACAACTCACAGAAGTATGTGGTTTGAGCCCCGCCAGTTGTAAATTGCTTTCAATTTTCCGTAACTTTGTGATTAGTTACAACCTGACTCAATAACTGAACTTGTTCAGTAGAGTTGTAAATTGCTTTCAATTTTCCGTAACTTTGTGATTAGTTACAACAAATCATTTTTGTCATACACCGCTAAGGTGGTTGTAAAATCCTTTCAAAATCTGTAACTTTGTGATTAGTTACAACTTGTCTACGCATTTATCTTTGTTTGCCTCCGTTGTAAAATCCTTTCAAAATCTGTAACTTTGTGATTAGTTACAACGCAAATAGCTATCAATGAAATGGAAATTGTGTTGTAAAATCCTTTCAAAATCTGTAACTTTGTGATTAGTTACAACTATGTATTGTATTGTGTTAGAAACGTTTTCGTTGTAAAATCCTTTCAAAATCTGTAACTTTGTGATTAGTTACAACTTTCTACGCTTTCGGCTATGGAACTGATAAGTTGTAAAATCCTTTCAAAATCTGTAACTTTGTGATTAGTTACAACCAGCCAACACTTTACGCAATACCTTTGATGGTTGTAAAATCCTTTCAAAATCTGTAACTTTGTGATTAGTTACAACAAAGAGCTTTCGTCCCAATCGGGATATTTCGTTGTAAAATCCTTTCAAAATCTGTAACTTTGTGATTAGTTACAACGATGATTGACATCAGTGGATTAGACTATTAGTTGTAAAATCCTTTCAAAATCTGTAACTTTGTGATTAGTTACAACAGTCTTTGATGATGCTACTCAAAGAATTGCGTTGTAAAATCCTTTCAAAATCTGTAACTTTGTGATTAGTTACAACGTACAGCCAATATCACGAAGCTGCACCGAAGTTGTAAAATCCTTTCAAAATCTGTAACTTTGTGATTAGTTACAACCGGAAGGCAAACATCCCTGGTATTCCGATCGTTGTAAAATCCTTTCAAAATCTGTAACTTTGTGATTAGTTACAACAGTAGAAATGAAAGGCAAGTTTGCAACACAGTTGTAAAATCCTTTCAAAATCTGTAACTTTGTGATTAGTTACAACTAGCGTAAGTTCGCAGTCCTCAATGAATTGGTTGTAAAATCCTTTCAAAATCTGTAACTTTGTGATTAGTTACAACAAGAGTTGGAATGGGAGGAGAACCGCAGTGGTTGTAAAATCCTTTCAAAATCTGTAACTTTGTGATTAGTTACAACTGTTACCTTATGTAAATATATTTAAGGATAGTTGTAAAATCCTTTCAAAATCTGTAACTTTGTGATTAGTTACAACAGGAAGGTTTTGCGGAGGGTGGATACACCTGTTGTAAAATCCTTTCAAAATCTGTAACTTTGTGATTAGTTACAACTTAGTGAAAGACACTAATACAAGCTATACGGTTGTAAAATCCTTTCAAAATCTGTAACTTTGTGATTAGTTACAACTTCTTACCGTACTGCTGTTTGGTTCACAGCGTTGTAAAATCCTTTCAAAATCTGTAACTTTGTGATTAGTTACAACAAGAAGTTATCGTAAAACATAAGCAATCTAGTTGTAAAATCCTTTCAAAATCTGTAACTTTGTGATTAGTTACAACCACCTTCTATTATGCCCCAATCAAAAGTATGTTGTAAAATCCTTTCAAAATCTGTAACTTTGTGATTAGTTACAACTGCACTCGTTTTAGCTTGTTCGTCCGAGATGTTGTAAAATCCTTTCAAAATCTGTAACTTTGTGATTAGTTACAACCAATTCACGTGTAATCAAAATGGGCTTCTTGTTGTAAAATCCTTTCAAAATCTGTAACTTTGTGATTAGTTACAACTACTGTTATGCTTAAATTCCATTAGTAAGTGCAATTTTTTGGGATCGTTTTTCTCTCTTTTTTCTTTGGGCTAGCCCAAAGAAAAAAGAGAGAAAGTAAAAAAACTTTCTCCCTTCAAAAAAATGTTATTTCTTTGTCAAATAACCAAATAAGACAATGAAATATAAACATTTAACTTTGGAGCAAAGATACGAAATAAAAGCATATCTTAAATGTAATAAATCACAAAAATTTATTGCTCAGCAAATGGGCGTTTCAGAAAGCACTATCAGTAGAGAGCTTAAGAGGAACAAACTCAAAAGAGGGGGGTATAACCCTCAAAACGCTCAGGAACAAGCCAATATTCGCAAGGAAAGATTTGCCGTAAACAGGAAGTTTACCCCAAAGGTAGCAGCTTTTGTAGAAGAGAAAATAAGGCGGGAACAGTGGTCTCCTCAGCAAATCGTAGGTTACTGTAAAAAGCACGAAATAAGTATGGTAAGTACTGAAAAGATTTATCAATATATCCGAGAAGACAAGGAAAAAGGAGGAGATTTATATCAATATTTAAGACATCAGTTAAAACATCGAAAACGCCCCGTTTCAGGCAAAAAAGAAGTGATAAAAAACCGAAAACCAATTCGTTTACGCCCTGAAATCGTTTTGACTAATGAAGAATTTGGACATTTTGAGGTAGATTTAATCGTGGGGGCAGAACATAAAGGAGCGATTCTGACGATTGTAGAAAGAAAAACAAAATTTCTAATAATGAGGAAGTTAAGTGGTAAAAATGCAAAAAGTTTAGCCAAAGCAATGATATACGCTTTGCTCCCTTATAAAGATTATGTGAAAACCATTACCAGTGATAATGGATTAGAATTTTCTGAACATGAGTATATTAGCAAGAAATTAAGTTGTGATTTTTATTTTGCCAATCCGTATTGTTCTTGGGAGCGAGGATTGAGTGAAAATACCAACAAACTTGTACGACAATATATCCCTAAGGGTACTTATTTTGAGAAAATTAGCAAAGAGAAGATTAAAGAAATTCAACATAAAATTAACCGAAGACCGAGATTAACATTAGATTTTGAAGAACCTAAAAATTTATTTGACACTATCCCTCTAAGTGTGTAAGTTAAAAAGTTGGGGTTAAGTTTTTATAGTTTGAGTCTTTGTGCAAATATAAGCATAAATTGGTTCAAGACAATCCCCCAATTTTGGATAGGCATACTCCACTTTTTGGTAGCTTCTCTCAAAGCCAAGAAAACGGACTTTTGCACAGCTTCGTCTGTTGGGAAAGACAGCTTGTTTTTGGTGTATTTCCGAATCTTACCATTCAGATTCTCAATAAGATTGGTTGTGTAAATAATTTTTCTTATCTCTAACGGAAAATCGAAAAATACGGTCAATTCGTCCCAATTGTCATACCAAGATTTGATAGCATAGCCGTATTTTGACTCCCATTTTTGGGCAAAATCTTCCAAAGCAACCTTGGCAGCTTCCTTGTTAGGGGCAGTATAGATGTGTTTCATATCGGCTGTAAATTCTTTTCTGTCTTTGTAAACCACATACTTACAAGCATTCCTAATCTGATGAACCACACATATTTGCGTTTGTGATTGGGGAAAAACCGTGCGAATGGTTTGCGTAAATCCGTTTAAATTATCGGTGGCAGTAATGAGAATATCTTCCACTCCACGAGCCTTTAAATCAGTGAGAACGCTCATCCAAAAGGCGGAACTTTCATTCTTTCCGAGCCACATTCCTAAAACTTCCTTTTTTCCCTCTCGATTCAAGCCCACAGCAAGGTAAATGGTTTTGTTGACAACTTTTGAGTTCTCACGAACTTTAAAAACGATGCCGTCCATCCAAACAATCAGATACAGCTCGTCCAACGGGCGGTTCTGCCAAGCGACCATTTCATTGGTAACCGCATTGGTAATCCTTGATATTGTGGAAGTTGATACTTCAAAGCCGTACATTTCTTGGATTTGTTCTTCGATGTCGCTTACGCTCATTCCTTTGGCATAGAACGATACGATGATGTTTTCCAAACCATCGATAACGTTCTTGCGTTTAGGGACTAACATTGGGTTAAAACTACCGTCTCTATCCCTAGGAACTTGGATTTGTTCTTCGCCAAAGGAAGTTTTTATCTTCTTGGAAGTGTGTCCGTTACGATAATTTCCATCTTTGGTTTTGTCATGTTTTTCGTTGTCCAAGTGAACGTCGAGTTCGGCATTGAGCATATGTTCCACCGCTTTTTTGTGGAGTTCTTTAAAGAAACCTGTCAAGTCCTCAGCAGTCTTAAATGACTTGTAAAATTCTTTGCTGTTGAGCAATTCTTCCTTGTTAATCATATCTGTTTAAATTATGGGTCAAAAATAGTTAAAAAGTTATTTCCGAAATTTTTTTTGAGCTTTTAAGGGCTCAAAAAATTTCAGAATAACTTTTCAACTTACACAGATTATGGGATACTCCTATTTATTTTATAAATTCGTGGCATAAAAAATTGCACTTGGGGGTTGAATCTAAGATGATTATGAATGTTATTGAACCGTTGTAAAATCCTTTCAAAATCTGTAACTTTGTGATTAGTTACAACTCCGAACCTAATGGTAAAAAATAAACCTGTGTTGTAAAATCCTTTCAAAATCTGTAACTTTGTGATTAGTTACAACCCTGTTAATAACCAATCAATGCTTATGTTGGTTGTAAAATCCTTTCAAAATCTGTAACTTTGTGATTAGTTACAACCAACTTGAACAACGTCCTGAACTACTTTGAGTTGTAAAATCCTTTCAAAATCTGTAACTTTGTGATTAGTTACAACAATAAATGTTATATATTTGTAATGTAAAACGTTGTAAAATCCTTTCAAAATCTGTAACTTTGTGATTAGTTACAACCTTCTGTTTTAGTTATCATACTCTTCTCATGTTGTAAAATCCTTTCAAAATCTGTAACTTTGTGATTAGTTACAACGGTAAGGGAATCCTTTGGGATACTTTTTTTGTTGTAAAATCCTTTCAAAATCTGTAACTTTGTGATTAGTTACAACTAATCTTCTTTTTTATCCTTTTCACATCCAGTTGTAAAATCCTTTCAAAATCTGTAACTTTGTGATTAGTTACAACTGATAATCAACATCTTGCGTAAATCCGTATGTTGTAAAATCCTTTCAAAATCTGTAACTTTGTGATTAGTTACAACTATAAGAAACATATCCAGTTTTAATATTTAGTTGTAAAATCCTTTCAAAATCTGTAACTTTGTGATTAGTTACAACAAATAGCGCAAGATTATAATAACGCAATAGTTGTAAAATCCTTTCAAAATCTGTAACTTTGTGATTAGTTACAACTTCGGCTTCTATTTCTAATCCATAAATACAGTTGTAAAATCCTTTCAAAATCTGTAACTTTGTGATTAGTTACAACCATCCTTTGGCTATTGTCGATAGTGCTGCTGTTGTAAAATCCTTTCAAAATCTGTAACTTTGTGATTAGTTACAACTTTTGCAAGTATTACGTCTTTATTGAATACGTTGTAAAATCCTTTCAAAATCTGTAACTTTGTGATTAGTTACAACTGGAATAAGTATCATATGTAATTATTTTTTGTTGTAAAATCCTTTCAAAATCTGTAACTTTGTGATTAGTTACAACATATATGAATGAAACCATAAATTCTCGATTGTTGTAAAATCCTTTCAAAATCTGTAACTTTGTGATTAGTTACAACTCATCAAGATGTAAGGGTCTGCTCCTTGCGTTGTAAAATCCTTTCAAAATCTGTAACTTTGTGATTAGTTACAACACAAACGGTTTATGGGGCTTCAGATTTGAAGTTGTAAAATCCTTTCAAAATCTGTAACTTTGTGATTAGTTACAACAATATGCGCCCTATATTTGTAGGTCAAAATGTTGTAAAATCCTTTCAAAATCTGTAACTTTGTGATTAGTTACAACCCATTATTTTGTGTGCTACGGAATTTTTGCGTTGTAAAATCCTTTCAAAATCTGTAACTTTGTGATTAGTTACAACTTACCTTTCGTTGCTTTGCAGTAATGAACAGTTGTAAAATCCTTTCAAAATCTGTAACTTTGTGATTAGTTACAACGCCCCGACCTTTTGAGCCTTGAAAACAGATGTTGTAAAATCCTTTCAAAATCTGTAACTTTGTGATTAGTTACAACCATACGATTGATTTTTGTCTGAAAATATAGTTGTAAAATCCTTTCAAAATCTGTAACTTTGTGATTAGTTACAACTTCCAAAATGATACCCTCTTTTGTCTTTCCGTTGTAAAATCCTTTCAAAATCTGTAACTTTGTGATTAGTTACAACACAATGTCAAAAAATACATTTGGAAAGCCGGTTGTAAAATCCTTTCAAAATCTGTAACTTTGTGATTAGTTACAACCCAGAAAAATCAGTGACATTTACGTTTTTAGTTGTAAAATCCTTTCAAAATCTGTAACTTTGTGATTAGTTACAACTTGGTTTAGCATCTGACGAACCAGACATTGGTTGTAAAATCCTTTCAAAATCTGTAACTTTGTGATTAGTTACAACTTTCTCCAAAGACTTTATTTCCCAGTTTATGTTGTAAAATCCTTTCAAAATCTGTAACTTTGTGATTAGTTACAACACAGACTGCTGAAAAACTTATCGTAGTAGTGTTGTAAAATCCTTTCAAAATCTGTAACTTTGTGATTAGTTACAACTCTAAAATTGTTTACAAAATGTTTGTTTTTGTTGTAAAATCCTTTCAAAATCTGTAACTTTGTGATTAGTTACAACCCTGTGGTTGCTAACTTTGCAAGTGCTGAGGTTGTAAAATCCTTTCAAAATCTGTAACTTTGTGATTAGTTACAACATAGGGCGATGAAACGACTACGACTATTTTGTTGTAAAATCCTTTCAAAATCTGTAACTTTGTGATTAGTTACAACAAACAATAAAAGTCATCAACGCAGAAGTGCGTTGTAAAATCCTTTCAAAATCTGTAACTTTGTGATTAGTTACAACCTTAATAGACAATAATGTGAAATCCATAACGTTGTAAAATCCTTTCAAAATCTGTAACTTTGTGATTAGTTACAACAACATTTGGAAAATGTACGTTAATATGTATGTTGTAAAATCCTTTCAAAATCTGTAACTTTGTGATTAGTTACAACTTGCCCCCCGCATATTTAGGACTATACGGAGTTGTAAAATCCTTTCAAAATCTGTAACTTTGTGATTAGTTACAACAACTTACTTTTGTGACTTTGACGCTACCAAGTTGTAAAATCCTTTCAAAATCTGTAACTTTGTGATTAGTTACAACCACGTAGGGAAAGGATATATCCATTCCGCCGTTGTAAAATCCTTTCAAAATCTGTAACTTTGTGATTAGTTACAACCGGGCTTTTCTTCGTATTCAAACCCCCATTGTTGTAAAATCCTTTCAAAATCTGTAACTTTGTGATTAGTTACAACGGAAAGTAAATTTGCCACTCATCAACTTTAGTTGTAAAATCCTTTCAAAATCTGTAACTTTGTGATTAGTTACAACAAAGCCCACCGCCACGGCACTATGATTATTGTTGTAAAATCCTTTCAAAATCTGTAACTTTGTGATTAGTTACAACTCCGAACTTGATGGTGAAAAATAAATCTGTGTTGTAAAATCCTTTCAAAATCTGTAACTTTGTGATTAGTTACAACTAAAATAGACTTCATATGTCTTTAATAATAGTTGTAAAATCCTTTCAAAATCTGTAACTTTGTGATTAGTTACAACATAGACCCTGCACTTAACGGAGCTTTATGGGTTGTAAAATCCTTTCAAAATCTGTAACTTTGTGATTAGTTACAACGTCCCTCAAATTGTGGAAGTTCTTGCAGACGTTGTAAAATCCTTTCAAAATCTGTAACTTTGTGATTAGTTACAACTTTACATCTTTTTAAAAATGCTTTTAATATGTTGTAAAATCCTTTCAAAATCTGTAACTTTGTGATTAGTTACAACGGCCTTGCGGCCTTGCGCGCTGCCGCAGCGGTTGTAAAATCCTTTCAAAATCTGTAACTTTGTGATTAGTTACAACATAAAATACCAGCGCATGTGGAAAACAATAGTTGTAAAATCCTTTCAAAATCTGTAACTTTGTGATTAGTTACAACACTAAAAAAACAAGAAAATAGAAGCAAAGTGTTGTAAAATCCTTTCAAAATCTGTAACTTTGTGATTAGTTACAACAATGTAGGGACGAGATACATCTTGTCCGCCGTTGTAAAATCCTTTCAAAATCTGTAACTTTGTGATTAGTTACAACTTCATCCTCCAACTCCTGCTGTTTCTTGATAGTTGTAAAATCCTTTCAAAATCTGTAACTTTGTGATTAGTTACAACCCAACAACGTATCTAAAATGAAAACTAACAGTTGTAAAATCCTTTCAAAATCTGTAACTTTGTGATTAGTTACAACCATTGTCGGGCAGGCATACACCTATCAACTGTTGTAAAATCCTTTCAAAATCTGTAACTTTGTGATTAGTTACAACCCTTGGCAATGAAGCCCGTCTTTAACAAAGGTTGTAAAATCCTTTCAAAATCTGTAACTTTGTGATTAGTTACAACCCTGGCCGCATTCAGAAGATTATTGACCGTGTTGTAAAATCCTTTCAAAATCTGTAACTTTGTGATTAGTTACAACGAAACTATCATCACTGACTTTCATAGCGTCGTTGTAAAATCCTTTCAAAATCTGTAACTTTGTGATTAGTTACAACGAGTATTGTAACGGGTACTTTTTTTATTCTGTTGTAAAATCCTTTCAAAATCTGTAACTTTGTGATTAGTTACAACAACATTTGGAAAATGTACGTTAATATGTATGTTGTAAAATCCTTTCAAAATCTGTAACTTTGTGATTAGTTACAACTATGTTATTTTTTAAAATCCTTTCTATTATGTTGTAAAATCCTTTCAAAATCTGTAACTTTGTGATTAGTTACAACTTCAAAAGAATATTTTGTTCAGGAATACAAGTTGTAAAATCCTTTCAAAATCTGTAACTTTGTGATTAGTTACAACACAAGAAAAAAGCTAAGTTACAAAGTCAATGTTGTAAAATCCTTTCAAAATCTGTAACTTTGTGATTAGTTACAACGTAGGTTCAAAGGTGCTTTGTTTGGAAATTGTTGTAAAATCCTTTCAAAATCTGTAACTTTGTGATTAGTTACAACCTCAAAAGGGACAATCTACTAAAAATCAAAGGATTGCCCCTTTTTATTCAATAAAAAAAACACATGGAAAGTATCTAAAAATTGTATATTTTCTACATTTTTTTATTCCTATTTTGTCCTTTTGATTTACATAAATAAGCCCTTCTATACCGAATTTACCTTGTATACAAACAAAATATAAATCAGTACAACACGTCTTAAATACAGATACTACACGTAATTTAGAAGCTATCTTAATCTACTTACTAAAACAGTTCCAATTGCTGATATGTGGGAGGTAATTTCTCTTTGACTTGTGAATAAAATAATTCGATTTCTCCGAATTGCTTATCTGTTATACACATAATTGCTACTTTACCGTATTTAGGGAGACACGATTTTACTCTTTTTATATGTACTTCGGCATTTTCGCGGCTAGGGCAGTGTCTCGTATATATCGAAAATTGAAATAAAGAAAATCCATCATCTTCCAAGCGTTTTCGGAAGAGATTAGCTGCTTTTTGCATTGCCTTGGTCTCGGTTGGCAAATCGTATAAAACCATTACCCACATAATTCTATAAGCGTTAAATCGTTCGGAATTCATAACATTTTAGGATAAGAAATTTGTCTTTTTTCGCCCGTATAGCATTTGTAAAGAGAGGAAACGGTAGATTTTACCGCAACCAATAGCGGACGCACCTGTTCATCTATTTTCACATCTTTGGTAGCGATTTGCAAAAAATGGGCTTTCGCTTCTTTGGTCAGTTCTTCGGCTTCAGGATTCTTTTCCAACCATCGGATGACCAATAAATCCACAAAAGGACGGTAAGGTTCCATTAGGTCATCTGCCAAACAGTAGGCATTGTATTTATTTTTGTGAAAAATCCCCAAAACGGGCAGTAAACCTGTTTCTACAATGGCTCTTGCCACGATACTTCTCAATACGGAATAACCAAAATTGAAAAACTGATTGGGCGAATCGCCGTAGCGTTCGCGTAAAAAATCGGGGTGAATGAGGTATTTCCAATAGTGCTGTGCAGCGATGCCTTCCATATTACTGGTGTCGCCCGATTTCACTTGGTTGAGATACTCATACATCGGACTGGAGTAAGTTCCAAGTCGTTCCAAAACAGCGGCTTGATTGGCTATTTTGCATTCTATGGTTTGTTTCCACAGCTGTTTTTTGAGCGGTTCGCTGGCTTCTATCTGGTCTTTTATGCGTTGGGAATGAATCGCATTTCCGTGGAGCGGTAGCATTTGTCCGTGTGGGAGATGATGAGCATCGCAACTGATAATCACCACATTGTTTCCCATCAGCCACTGTATCAGCTGATGGGAAATGGTAATCTGAAAGTGGTCGAGCATCAACAAACCCAAATCTTCTACCGGAACGCTCCCTTTCTCTGCTTTGGTTTCAGGACAAACGATTTTCATCTGTTGGTCTTTCAACTTCAAATACGCTGGATTGCCAATATAAATGGAGCGGTAGAGCATAATTTTTTACTTAAAAGGATTTATAATTTTCATTTTCTTATCAACTAATAATCCATCATGCATGTCTTCGGAATATAGAATATCACATCCTTCTAAAAAGGCATCAGAAACAACTATAGAATCATGAAGTGACAACCTATATCTATCCATCAAATATCTGGCTTTGAAATATGTATCTTTTGAATTTATCGTTAGTGGACATATTTTTAATAATTCTAAAATAATAGCTATTGTTTCTTCTTTTGATTTTTGAAACTTACTATTATTTCTCTTGTTATGTAACAAATTCATTAGTTCATTCAATATTTTATTTGATATATAAGGTCTCTTCTCTAATATTTCTATAGCTATTTTAGATTTTATTTCATGTTGATTTTCAATAGCATAAAGGATAATATTAGTATCTACAAAAATTTTATTTGTACTTATCAAATTTTTCACGAATCGTTTTAGATGTTAAGGTAATTATATTTCCCAATCTATCCACATCTATCTTAATACACATCTGTTTCTCTTTAATAAACTCTATTTTATTTAGTTGAGTAAATTCAACCTTATCAACAATTGATTTTGCTACGGTATTAGGCACTGCATATAACCTATTCCCTGTAAAACTTACTATCTTGTAAATTTGTTTCACTTGCTCCTTACTCAATTTGCTAAAATCTACCAAATGCGGATGCTCTTGTTCTTCTTCGGTAGGTATGTACACTAAATCATTAGGAGATAGTGAAAATAATAATCTATTTCCTTTTTCATTCCTATCAGGACAAGAAGGTAAACCTTGTTTTTGGCGTTCAATGACAACATTTAAAGGTATGGTTTCATAACTTCTTTCTCCCTTATCATTGACATAAATTCCAAAAAATAGATTCGTTCCTTTAGCAGCTTCTACAAATTTGGTGTTTTTATTGCCTGAATTTCCTAAGTTGAATTTACTACCCATTTCAAAAACTCGAACTTTATAGATTGGCTTGTGTGCCACACCATCATTAAATTGAGAAATATTCTTATTCATTTCTTCAATCCCTTCTGGTGAAAAGGCTAATTCTGAACTACCTTTGTATTTCAAATAATTTAGCAAAATCTTTTGAATACCTGTATCGGTAATTGATGCTATTTTCTTTTCATCAAAAGTGGCATCCAACGCTTTTCTTGTTGCTGTGAGAATTTTTCCTTTAGGAACTTTTATTCTATTTAAATTCACTTTACCTGAAATCGTATCCTTGTGCAAGGGCTTCCTAATTGCCCAATTGTCTCCTTTCTTTTGCTTTACAAAAACTTTTTTCATCAAACCATCGGCTTGTTTTTCCCATTTTTGGTAATAATTTACCGACTTGTTAATGACTCTATTGTTTTGCTTGAAACTCACAATAATCTGTTCCAACGCCTCTTTGGCATCTTGTGTAAAGGTTTCCCAAGGTTTGTAAAATTCTTTTGCAGCCTCTCGCTCCTTGCCGTCTTTAATGTATTTTTCAATTCGGCGAAGTTTTTTTCTTAAGTCAAATCGTTCGGATTTTTTATTTTCCGAAGCAGATTCGTTATTCAGATAATTGATATGGTCGGCTGTACTACACGCAACAATCAACGCATCCAACGCGTGGTGGCGATGGTCGATTCGTTTTTTATTGAGTTTCATCAATTCTTGTTCGGTCGTGTTAATTTGGAAAACTTTTTTACCCTCTTTATTTTCCCAAGAACCATATTTTTCATAACCCGCCATTTGATTCAATCGTTCGAAACGAGGCGTAATCAGCTTGTTCCATATATCATTCAAGCCCCAATCTTGTTTCAATCTAGTGGTTACTCCTCCCGATGAAACAATTACTTTTTTGGCTCTTGCTTCTTCCTCGCCATCTTCTCGCACAATATTAGACAACAACAGATTAACGACTTTACTGATATATCTACTATCGTTTAATTGCCTTTGAATAAAATCTTCAGGGATTTCGTCCATCAATAATTTTTTTCGTTTTAAACTATTTTTTGAAAAGTATTTTTGAACAAAATCCTCGTAATGTTCTTTTTTGAGAATAGTTACCGTTTCATTTCTGCCAATAGGTACTTTCTGTCCACCGAAATTCTGAATAAATTCATAAGCCAACTGATTATCTTTTAATTCATTGACCTCTGCTTCGCAAATAATTTTATTCGACAAGCTATCATCAAAATAGCGTGATTGCGGAATGATATGCTCAATTTGATATGCTGAAGTAAACAATTTGGAAAGGGGAATCATTTCACCTGTGTAAGGGGATTTGTAGCCTTGCTCTAACCAAAGTTTATAACGATTGATTTCTTTTGTCGTCGGTTGGTTTTTCTTGCGAATTTTAGTAATTTCCTCCAAAACTTTTTCATCTTGTTCATTTTCATAAACACCTTCTTCGTAAATTTTTAAAAGCTCTTGTTGCATCGGTGAATACGGACGCACCTCTTCCACTCCGTCATTTAAAAGCTCTGACAATAAAAGCTTTATGCGGATATTAGTATTTTCGTTTTCAGTAATGCGTTCTGTCATTTTTTTGCGTTTATCGGCAGGATTTTTCATTTCTCTTCCCAATTCTATGTGAATTTCATCGAAGAAATTTTCTTTGCCTTCGCCATAATATTCCCAAATTTCGCGAACAGTTTGCAAGGTTTCATTTATAATTTGTTCTACAATTGGGTTACGAAGTGAATGTTGTTTGAGCAATTCTATTTGGTCGGCTGTTTTCCAATATTTAATTTCCGAGACTTCCGAATGTCGGTTATAAATGATATAACTTGTCAACCACAGAGGAAGTCCTTGAAAGTGTTCATCACGAGTTAAATGAATTGCTTTTTCACGAACTCTATTTTTGAGTTTTTCATCATATTCTCCTGTTTGAATTTTATCAATGCGTTCTTTTGTCTTATCATCTATGTTTTCAAAATCCCAAAATTTCCCAAAACGCATTAAAGTCAATAGTCTTTTAATAGCTTTTTCGGAGAAAGCACCATAATTCTTTTCCATTCGAGGAAATTTTGAAAAAGCAAGTACAAATTCCTTAGGTAAATTATACTTTTGGGCGAATTTAGTTAAACCACTTTCGATAGCCACTTTATCTTCAACAGAATACAACAAATGCCAAAGTCTGTACTCTGTTTCTTTGTTTAAAAAGTTTGGGGATAACTTATTTTTTTTCAATACTTTTAAAAATTCACCACGAGTTTCATTCAGAGGATAAACTTTATCTTGTACATAATTCCAACGAAAATATTCTTCCAATCCCATTTCAATATCTTTCTTTTTGGGTTTTTCTTCTAATTTTTGAACCAAAATTTTTCTCACCGCTTCTTCCAATTGAAAAGGTGGATATTTCAACAATTCTTTTTGGGATATACTAGCCTTATCATTCAGCCATTCCAAAAATTGCTCTTTAGCTTCTATTGTAGGTAAAAGTTCATCCGTAATATCAATATCTGTTTTATCGTCCTTCTTATAGATTTTCAAATTATGAAACCATTGTAATAATCTAAATTCTTGATAGATAGGATTGGTTTTAGCAATACATTTTATTCCTTCAGTCTTCTCTTTTCGTTTTCCGTTTTCTTCTACAACAAAACTTCTCTCTTCCAAAGTGCATTTTGCTATCAGCGATTTTTTACTTTTCAGTGGTCTTTGGTAAAAAATAATATCTTCCACAAAAAGATATACAAACCCTCGGTCTGAAATATTTTTCTTATGAGCCTCATTGTGAGGATATAGTTCCTCAATACAAGCCTTGTACAAATCCTTGGTAAAAATTTCGGGTTGTAATTCTATTTGTTTTTTAAGGATTTTTATCAATTCATCTTTGTAGAATTTTCTTTCAATGGTTCTGATGAGTTTTCCTCTTATTTTTTGATTAGGTTCTTGCAGTAGCGTGTCATAGATATAAGCACCTACTGTTTTTTCGGAATAGTTGATTTTATCCTCCGTACTTTTTTTAATTGCAATCCAATCTTCTTCTGAATTTACGGCTTTAAAACTTCTGTCTTCTTTACCTTCTTTATCAACTTTAATAGTGCCATCTTCATTGAGTTTTTCAGTAACAATAAATTCTCTTATTTTTCCTTCCCAATCCAAAAAATTCTTGCTTGTGCGACGATAAATCCAACCATTTTCCAAATGCACATTGTACCAAGTATCCCCTTTTTTATCCTTGCCGTCTTCTTCTACTTTTACCACTTTAAGGGCATAGAATTTTATAGATTTACTTTCGTCTGCTTGTTCATCTTCGCCCCTTAACTGATAATAACCTCTTTTTTGATTGAAATTCAATAATAGCCAAGCCAACTCCTCTTTGGATATTTTCTCACTGAGAGCCTTTTTTCGCAGATAGTAGATTGTCCAATCATAAGGAATTTGGCTTTCCTTTCCATTGGGTTTTGTATAAAATAATTGTGGTTGTTGTTTTCTGAAATCAGCAACCATCTCCTCAAAACTTGATTTAAAAATAAACTCGAATTTATCTTCCTCATTTTTAGCATACGGAAGTTTTGGCTCTTGATTTTCCTTGAATTGTCCCAATCGTTTTTCAAAATCAATGACATTAGCATAATGAGTGGGCAAAAAACCTAAAATATTTAGCACTCTATGTAGTCGTTCTCTCCTTAAATTATCTCGCTGATATAGTTTTCTTGTACTTCTAAATCTGGTTCTTTCAGCCGTTTGCGAAATAGACTGACCTGCATCAAATTTTCCTAAAATATCCTGAGCCATCGGAATAATCCTGCTTCCCATCCCAATGATTTTTCCGTATTTTTCTTCGATATTTCTTTCAATCAATGCCCAACCAATAGAGTTTGTCCCTAAATCGAGACCAAGTATGTGTTTCATAATTATTCTTATTAAATTTTTATGAGGTAAAATTATAAAAAATATTTTGTTTATTCAAATTATTTTAGTTAACTTTGCACCATTGAAAGGATTTTACAATAAGGATTATTCCGTTGTGAAAACATCTAGTGCCTCGCCTATCTGCGGGGCTTTTATTTTACATCCTCTTAATTATTTCCTATTAAGCCTTTGAAATTGGGAAAAATCACACCTTTCAAATCCTAAATAATAAAAATTCCTTACTTTTGCATATAAAACTTTTAAACTGTGAACATATCAATCGTCGGAATGGGTTCGATTTCTGCTTTAGGAAATTCTTTTACAGAAGTCTGCCTGTCATATCAAAATCCAATATCTTTATTGAAGCCTTATGGTGAGGTTCCTATGGGAAAACTCTCTGAAAGCGGTCTGACTGCTGTAAACAACTTACGACTATCATCACCGGCATATACCAACTTGGACGATACAGTTTTATTTGCAATTATATCAGCCCGACAAGCAGTCAAACAGGCTAATTGGTGTGATGGTAATTTTGGTGTAAACATCGGTTCTTCTCGCGGAGCGACAACTCTTTTTGAAAAACATCACTCCTATTTCATTGAAAATAAAGCATGTGAAACTTTAGCTTCTCCAACTACTACGTTAGGAAATATTGCTTCGTGGGTTGGTCAAGATTTAGGGAGTATAGGTTTTGAAATGTCTCATTCCATCACCTGTTCAACATCTTTACACGCTGTCGTTAATGGTATTGCATGGCTTCAAAGTGGTATGGAACAGCGATTTTTAGTCGGTGGAAGCGAAGCTCCGTTAACTCCCTTTACTATAGCTCAAGCCAAAGCTTTAAAAATTTACAGCAGCCTAACGGATGATTTTCCCTGCCGAGCAATGGACGTACACAAAAAGCTAAATACGATGGTTTTAGGTGAGGGAGCTTCTGTTTTTTGCTTAGAAAATGGATTGAAAGACAATCGATTAGCAGGAATAACAGGAATCGGATTTGCTTCTGAGAAATTAACTCACAATGTATCTCTTTCGGCCAATGGCGAATGCTTACAAAAATCTATGCTGATGGCTTTACGAAATACAGACGTTTGTGATATAGACGTTATTATCACCCACACTCCAGGTACTATTAAAGGAGATTTAGCAGAAATCACAGCTATCCGAGAAGTTTTCAAAGAATCTGTTCCTTTTATGACTAATAATAAATGGAAAATAGGACATACATTTGGTGCAAGTGGTGCTTTGAGTCTTGAAATGGCAATATGTATGCTCCAAAAACAGGAAGTTTATAGCGTTCCTTATGTTGAAAAACAAAAGAAACCTGAAAAAATAGAAAAAATACTCATTAACGCTGTTGGTTTTGGAGGAAATGCTGTGAGTATTTTAGTCGAAAAATAATTTTTGTACTGCTGACATTAAAAATTAGGCATGACACTAAAACGAATGCCAAACTTGGGATTCCGAGTACCGTTAACATCATTAAAATCACCACGCCATATAAAATCTAAACGAAACGGGCGAATATTTCCAAAACCTATATTTTCAATACCAAAACCGTATTCCCAATACAATTTTTCAGGCGTATTGTATATTAGATTCGTTTGGTGAGCATCTCTATTTTGCTGACTTATAGTACCATAAGCAAAACGAGCAAATAATAAACTTCGTAATTTTGTTTTGTCAACAAGTGGAATTTTATTCAAAATAAACCCGTTAAAATGATGCTCAAAATAACCATTAAGATAGGTATCATTTATAAAATCATAATAATCTAACAACGCAAACGACTGAGGTATAATCGAATAGGCTTGATTGGCAGGCGTTGGTGTCAAAATAGTCAACGGTACGGTACCAAAAATTTTCCCTGCCTCAAAAGTTGTGTTCAGCATTCCTAAATTCCAAACAGTAATAGGTTTTTTGATTAAAACCTGTACTTTATCATAGTCAAATTGGCTTCCTAAAGCTCCTGATGCTCCTTTAGTATATTTTAACACGTAAGTATCATGTATTTTCTCTCCATAACGTTGCTCCACCCCATAGCCAAAGACGTTTCTTCCTGGGGTAAATTTGATATTCAACCCTGTGTTGAAATCGGTATAATTGGTATATGTTTGATTATTCTTCAAATCGCGAAAGGCTATGAAAAAATGTTCAGGATCGGCAGATTGTGAGTGCTGATATACTCCAAAAACACTAACTTCAATGTTTTTTAACGGCACATACGTTATAGCCGCTGATGTCTTTTGATTTCTGGTCAAAAAATAGTTTTCTCCTCGATTAATAATGGCGTTACTTCCTCTTCGGAATGTGAAATTACCATCATCGTGAATCAAATAGTTTCCTAATTGCAAATAGTCATCCTGATAAGCACCTCCAAACGTCACTCGAGGTTCCTCCGAAAGTAAATATTTAGCACTTAATCCATACTTAAACCGCTTATCTCCAATGCCATAAGCTCCGTAAAAATAAGAGCGAAAACGATCTTCAATTGAATTAAATGTTCTAAAGCCTAATCTAAGTCGATGCTTTTCAACATCGTTTGATTCGTACACCTGCCAATATGTACCGAATTGCAGTCCTTTACCCAAAGGGATTGAATTTAACGATACATACCCTGTACCTATAATATCTGCAAGTGTAGTAATTAATTTAACTTTCGGATTATCAGCCACTTCCTTAATCAACCGAGTTGTTTTAGAAATATTTGCCGACTTTACGGTTGCTTGTTGCCAATATGTATCCCCTTTAACAAATTGATCCCTATATTTTTGAACTATTTTTTGTTCATAAAAAAGAGTCGATTTTGGTTGATTCAGGACCACATCAGAGTATCCTATGGTATTACGAATGTACAAGCCTTTCTCTTCTATGTCCTTAGAAAGAATCGTAAAATCAGCTTCTTGAATTTCTTTTTCAAGATAATAAATACTATCATTTTCAATGGTAAAATGCTTTTCGAAAAACAATCCCCGCACCATATTCAAATTGGTTTTGGGAGTAGTTTTCATCTCTATACTTTTGATAATAAAAGTTTTAGTATCCACAATAAAATTTCCTTCCAAAGCCAAATCAGCATCTATTTTTGGAAAAAAATAAATGCGATAGAAATTTCGATTCTCTTCTACTAAAGTATCTTTTAAAACATAGTGATACGTCCCGTAGCCATATTCCGAGAGAGGGCTTACAAATGGGCGATTTAAAATCAAATATGAATTTTCGTAGATATCAAATTCATCAAATGCCTTGGTGATTCGCTCTAAACCATAACCATTTTGAGCTACTCCTTGTGAGCGTTCTGCTTCTGTATCAACTCGTTGTTTATTGATTTGGTTGTTACCGTAGACCTTTTGTACGTTTTCTTTAATATAAATCGGCATTGAAAAAAAGCCCCTGTTTTTTCGTTCCATAAGAGTTTGTTCAAACTCAGCATAATCATTTCCTAAAACCTTTTTTAGGAAAATCGTATCTAATTGATTGATACCCAACTCTGAGACACTATGTTTCTTATACTCATATGCCTGTGAATTTTTAAGTCCTTTTTTACTCTTATTTTTCCAAATACCTTGTAGAACTGTGTAGGCTGGATTTTCTTTTTTCGAAAGTGACTTCGTTGGTTTTCCTACTACAACAACCTCTTCAAGCTCTTCTCCTTCAGTAAGTTCTATAATAAGATTTTTTGTGATTTTATGTTGTAATCGTATTTTTTTAGATGTGAACCCTAAGGAAGAAACTTCAATATAATTATGGTTTTTCTCTGAGTATAAGGAGAATTTTCCTGAAGCATCCGACACTACTCCTTTCGTAGAATTCACAAAAATGATATTCGCAAAAGGAAGTGGTTTTCCTTGATCATCAATAACTTTACCTGAAACTTGAGTTTGGGAATAAATATAAATGGGAAGAATGGTTAATAGGAGTACAAAAATATTTCTTATCATAAAAAAAACTGTCTGAACCAAGTTGCAAATGTACACTTTTTTCAGACAGTTTTTACCTTTTATTGTTTATTTTATTTAAACCATTTATCAACAACTGCTCTCAATGCAGGTTCTTTATCTTCTAAACGTTGTAATAGAACAAATTGGTTTCTTGCTCTAACAAAATTTTCTTCGGGGAATGAAGTTTTGAAATAAATGTCATTATTAAAATAATCCGTAAGGAAACGTACTCCGATAATAAAAATCATATATTTAGCACCATCCAAAACCATACGTTTTTCGGTCTCTGTCATTACGTCTTTCATCACTGAAAATCCTTTACAAATGGCTTCAAAGAAAGTTTCATTGAACACAATTTTTGAATCATCAGGTTCATTTTCATTAGTAGGACTCACAGAGGTACGCACCATATCTCCAAAGTCATACAATAAAATTCCTTGCATTACTGTATCCAAGTCAATAACTTTGAAATCGTTCGGATTATCCTTGTGAATCAATACATTATTTATTTTTGTATCGTTATGAGTAACACGAATAGGGATGCGTTTTTCATCCACAGCTTTCTGTACTTCATCAAATATTACCTTGTGCGACTTTGCAAAATCATAGAGATGTTGTGCCTTTTCGATGCGTTCGGACTTCGCCTGTGCAAAAGCATCTTCTAATTGTTGAAAACGCTTCATCCCGTTATGAAAATCAGGAATAGTATCCTCCAATCTTGAAGTATCTATCTTTTCAAATGTTTTGATAAACGTTGCATAAGCCGATGCAGCTTTCTCAGCCTGCCATGCTTCTTTAACAAATTCGTATGCCACATAATTCTTCGCAAACGGAACCGCACGCCACAAAGCATTGTCTGCTTCTACCGAAAAACCTCCCGTTTTGACTGGTAACATATTCAAAATAATAGTGTTATCAGCAACAGTTTCCCAAAGCAATTCAATATTTTTGATGATTGCATGTGGTTTTTTGAATACATTGGTATTAATTCCCTGAAGTACATACTCTTGTTCAGTAGTTTTCACTAAAAAAGTATAATTGATGTGCCCATTTCCAAAAGGCTCAACGGAAACGATATCTCCTTTAAAATCAAACAAAGGAGCAATTCTTTCAGCTGTATTTTTCATTTTATTTTATATTTTTAATTGGTAAATCAAATGTATATGAAGATTTTTGCGTATAACAAAAAAATCTATGTAAATTCGACATTCAGAGATTGTAACACTAGTTGAGAGTTAAAAAAAATCTCTAATTTTAGCAAAATGGAATAAACTCCTTATCTCAATAAGTCAAAATCTCGTGAAACCTTCACAGTTGAGCAAATAAGAAATTTGATTCCTTAATTAGAAATTCTCTGGATATCCTCCTGCTACAGTCAAATTTTTAATTTCTTCTCGTACTTTCAATAAATCTTCGCGGTAGGTCATTCCAAACCAAGCATCGTTATTAGGCAATACTTCCAAAGTATACCCTTCTTTTTCAATAGCATGTTGTACCACTAACGGAATGAAAAACTCTGCTTTTGGATTTTCTTTATTAGCTTCTACAAATTCAGCAAATAATTTCTGTGCCATTGGAAAAATTTCTGGTGTGAATCCCCAAAAATTCATTGAAACGAACGTTCCTAAAGGATATTTTTCGCCTGTTTCTTCATCAATAGCCATATTTTCGTCAATTTTTCTGAGTTTCGTAGCCTCAACTATCGATTGCAGATGATTATTTTCATTCACATTACAAACTCCTCTTGAAACTGTCCCATTTTCGCTCAATGTGTTTTTCAACAAATAACCTGCTGAATAAAAAGTTTTTTCTTTACCTGATTTTAAGGCTTTTACCATGTATGAAAACGCATCTTTTCCGTAATAATCATCAGCATTCATAATCAAAAACGGATTCTTAACCACGTCTTTTACGCAGAGCATTGCATGTCCTGTACCCCAAGGTTTTTGACGCACAATGCCTTCTGGATTTTGTAAATCTTGATATACGAAGGAAACAGGCAACCCTTTGAAACGATTTTCTAAATGTTTTTTAGTAAGCTCTTCAATCTGGGTTCTAATAATCAAAACTACGTCCGAAAACCCCGCTTCAATCGCATCATAAATCCCATAATCAAACAAAGCATTTCCGTTATGAATTTCCTCTAATTGTTTGTCGGAACCAAAGCGACTCCCCAAACCTGCCGCTAAAATTACTAATGTTGTATTCATATTTTTATGTAATATATTTATGTTTTATATTATTTTTCAATTATTTAGCTCTTAAGGTGCAGAAAAATTTATGTTACACGTTGTGAAATAACATTCTGAATTTTAATATCTAAATGTTCTGATGTCATTTACTGAATCGCACTTACGTTTATTCTATATTTTCAATACTTTTGTACGCCTCAATAATATTTCGTACTAACGGATGTCGAACCACGTCTTTATCATCCAAATGTAACATACCAATCCCCTTGACATTTTTCAGAATCAACAAAGCCTCTTTCAGCCCTGAAGATACCTTTCGAGGTAGATCAATTTGACCCGGGTCACCCGTAATCATAAACTTAGCATTACGCCCCATACGTGTGAGGAACATTTTCATTTGAGCATGGGTAGTATTCTGAGCCTCATCCAAAATCACAAAAGCGTTATCAAGCGTACGCCCACGCATAAACGCCAAGGGAGCAATTTCTATTACCCCTGATTCAATAAAACCACTAAGTTTTTCATAAGGAATCATATCACGCAAAGCATCATAAAGAGGTTGCATATACGGATCAAGCTTCTCTTTCAAATCCCCTGGAAGAAACCCTAAATTTTCCCCTGCTTCCACTGCAGGTCGGGTAAGAATAATTCGTTTTACTTGCTTTTCTTTCAGTGCTTTAACTGCAAGTGCTACACCTACATAGGTCTTTCCTGTTCCTGCGGGGCCCACAGCGAAAACCATATCATTCTTTTTCATCAACTCTACCAACTTGAATTGATTTTTGGTCTGCGGACGAATAACCTTCCCTCCCACTCCATGGACAATCACGTCGGTTTCCTTCTGATTTATTGTTTCTATAGGCTCAGTATCATCAGCATTGCAAATACTATCAATGCTACGTTCATCCAATCGGTTGTATTTACTGAAATACGCCTGCAATAATTCTATTTTTTTGGCAAAATCTTTTAACAAGTTTTCCTCTCCAAAAGCTAAAATTTTATTACCTCTGGCTACAATCTTCAATTTCGGAAAACAAGATTTTATCTTTTTAATATTTACCTCATCTTCGCCGAAGAACTGCTGTGGATGAATATCGGTTAGTTCTAAAACAAGTTCATTCAAAATATAAGAAGTTTTTTTGATTAATGAATTAAATTCGAGTTTTTCTAATCTCGAAACATTGTGCAAGTTTACTATTTTTTTTGAAGATTTGCAAGAAAAAAAGGGTTATTTTCACAGATTTTTAAAACTACAGCAGAATAATAGAATATTTCTAAACACAAACCAACTGTGAAATACCGTTGATACTATGAAACAAAATATACAAAACTTCCCTACAAAAAATATTCTTCCATAATAATAAACATCCTAAAACAAAGCGTTTACTATTCCTTTTATCTCAGCAAAATTGAAGTAGAAATGGTATACGGAAATTATTACAACAGATTCGAAAAATTCTCATTAAACCATTTGTAACGATTAATAACCATAATATGTGTGCCATTTTTTACTACAATAGCATCAGAAATATATTTCATTGGAAAAACTGCATCTTTATCTCCGTGGATATGAATTGTGTTCGGTAAAGGCTCTGTTTGCTCCCAATTTACAATTTTATCAATGCTCCAGTCCAAATAAGAGATTGATCGCATCCCAATGTACTTTTCATAAAGTTCTATACGCTTTGTAATGGAATCAATAAAAGAAAATTGCTTCCAATATTCCAATGAATTAACTAAACCAACGGGCAACAATTTATGCAAATTTGTATAACGTGCCAATAGCATTTTTTTAGGCAGTTCATATTTAGTTTTTACACTTGAAACTACGATAATTTTTTCATAATCAATAATTTTAGCGATTTCCTGTACAATAATTCCTCCGAACGAAACCCCCAATAAAGTAGGTTTCGGATGTGTAATTTGCTGAGCCAAACGAAAAGCATATTCCGAAAGAGATTCCTCCTCAATCGGTAAAATCCAGTCCAATAAATGAGTTTCATAATTCGATGGAAATTCAAGAAATTCAAAAATTTTAGGACTTGCTGCCATTCCTGGCATTAGATAAATATGCTTTTTGTTTTTTTCCATTCTAAATTAAATTTTATTTTGTAACTTTGTGCCGAAGTTGGCTTTTTGTTTTTTTTTCAGGACGTAAAAATACTATTTTTTTTTACCAAAATCAAAAACAACATTGACACTTCATTAATCACTAATCATACGAATTAAAATAAATATGATTGAAATTATTGACAGCGAATTTTCTCGCCAGTTTCAAACAAAAGTTAACAATGAAACCGCCTTCATTGAATACTCGGTGCAAGACATCAAGATTTTTTTAACAAGAATATATATTCCTGAAAATGCTGAAGCCACTTTTTTTGATGACTTCATGAAAAAAGTACTCGAAAACATAGCCGAACGCCGATTAAAAGTAGTTCCAACTTGCTCAAAAGCGGTTTCCTTTTTCAGAAAAAACAAAGAATATCAAGGAATGCTTTCCGTAGGAATTCGTGTTTAAGTAATCTGTGTCTGTATGAATCAAACTCCAAACATATCAATTGTTATTCCCCTCTTAAATGAACAAGAATCATTGCCTGAATTACATCAATGGATTCGTCGGACAATGATTTCTTACGAATTTTCTTACGAAATTCTTTTTATAGATGATGGGAGTACCGACCACTCGTGGCAGATCATCAAAGACATAAAATCCCAAGACCCTTGTGTTGTTGGTATTCGTTTCCTCAAAAATTACGGAAAATCACAGGCTTTGAACATCGGATTCAAAAAAGCAAAAGGCGATGTAGTCATAACAATGGACGCTGACTTACAAGACAGCCCCGATGAAATTCCCGAATTATATCAAATGATTAAAGTCGATGGATTTGATTTAGTTTCAGGTTGGAAGAAAAAACGATATGACTCAAAATTAACTAAAAATCTACCTTCTAAATTATTCAATTGGGCAGCACGAAAAACATCAGGGCTAAAGCTCCACGATTTCAATTGCGGACTGAAAGCCTACCGAAATGAAGTAGTTAAAAATATTGATGTAAACGGCGAAATGCACCGCTATATTCCTGTACTAGCAAAAAATGCTGGATTCAAAAAAATAACTGAAAAAGTTGTTATCCATCAAGCAAGAAAATACGGGCAAACAAAATTCGGAATGAACCGATTCATCAACGGATTTCTGGATTTAATTACTATCAGTTTTATTTCCCACTTTGGTAAGAGACCAATGCACTTTTTTGGTGCTTTAGGAGTTTTAATGTTCTTTATTGGTTTTTTATTTGCTTTCTACCTAGGAGTAGACAAACTGTTCATAAACCCTAGCAACCGACTCATTGCTAACAGACCTGAATTTTACATGGCATTAACAACAATGATTATTGGAACCCAATTCTTTGTTGCAGGATTTTTAGGCGAAATTATCCTACGTAACAAACGCAAAGAAAAACGCTACAAAGTAAAAGAACGAATTTAAGCCCTGTATCTTATCATATCCAAAACGCTTAAAACATTCAAATACGAAACAAGCCATCTAAAAAATTAGATGGCTTGTTTTTTCTTTACACTTTTAACTACTCTTCAGTTGCAGTAGTTTCAGTCTCAGAAGCTGAAGTTGTCTCAGCTTTTTTTCTACTACGACGCGTAGATTTCTTTTTAGCTGCTGATTTTTCTACGTTGTACGTAGTGTTATAATCAACGAACTCAATCAATGCCATTTCAGCATTATCTCCCAAACGATTTCCCAACTTGATAATACGAGTATATCCTCCTGGTCTATCGCCCACCTTTACTGAAACCTCTTTAAATAACTCAGTAACAGCATATTTATTTCTCAATCTACTAAAAGCAATACGACGATTATGCGTTGTATCTTCTTTTGATTTTGTAACTAATGGCTCAACAAATAATTTCAAAGCTTTTGCCTTTGCCAAAGTAGTGTTTATTCTCTTATGCTCAATCAACGAACAAGCCATATTTGCCAACATAGCCTCTCTATGAGCAGTTTTTCTTCCTAAATGATTAATTTTATTTCCGTGTCTCATTTTTCCTTAATTAAATACGCAAAAGCGGGTTAATCTTTATCTAATTTATATTTTGACAAATCCATACCGAAAGTTAAATTCTTATTGGCAACTAATTCATCAAGTTCTGTAAGTGATTTTTTACCAAAGTTTCTAAATTTCATCAAATCAACTTTGTTGAATGAAACCAAATCACCCAAAGTTTCAACTTCTGCCGCTTTCAAACAATTCAACGCACGTACCGACAAGTCCATATCAACCAATTTGGTTTTCAATAACTGACGCATATGCAATGACTCCTCATCGTATGATTCTGTTTGAGCTATTTCATCTGACTCCAAAGTAATTCTCTCATCAGAGAATAACATGAAGTGGTGAATCAACGTTTTAGCAGCTTCCGTCAAGGCTTGTTTAGGATGAATCGACCCATCTGTTTTGATTTCGAAAACCAACTTTTCGTAGTCAGTTTTTTGCTCTACACGATAGTTTTCAACCGAATATTTCACATTTTTGATTGGAGTAAAAATAGCATCGGTCATGATAACTCCAACAGCTGTGTTCTGATTTAGATGCTCCTCAGCTGGAACGTATCCTCTACCCTTTTCAATAGTAATTTCCATATTGAAAGTTACAGAAGACTCCATATTACAAATTACTAAATCCGTGTTTAGTACTTGAAATCCAGAAAGATATTTTTGAAAATCACCCGCAGTCAACTGTTTCTTACCTGAAACGGCAATAGTTACCGTTTCGTTTTCTATATCTTCAATTTGTCTCTTGAAACGTACCTGTTTCAAATTTAAGATGATTTCGGTTACATCTTCCACTACACCTGAAATCGTAGAAAATTCATGTCCTACTTTATCAAATTTTACAGAAGTAATTGCGAAACCTTCTAATGAAGAATACATAACTCTCCGCAATGCGTTACCTATTGTTAAACCATATCCTGGTTCCAAAGGACGAAATTCAAATCGTCCTTCGAAATCAGATGATTCAATCATTATAACTTTATCGGGTTTTTGAAAGTTGAATAATGCCATAATTTGACTGCTGTCTTATTTATTATTTAGAGTACAACTCTACGATTAACTGTTCTTTAATATTTTCAGGAATCTGAATACGTTGAGGCACGGCAACAAATGTACCCTCTAATTTTTCAGTGTTCCAAGTTATCCACTCATAAACAGCCCTACTTGCTGATAATGAGTTTTCAATAACGCTCAAAGATTTTGATTTCTCACGAACACCAACCACATCACCTGGTTTTAAAGAATAAGACGGAATATTAACAATATCTCCGTTTACCGTGATATGACGATGCGAAACCAACTGACGTGCAGCACTGCGTGTAGGGGCAATTCCCATACGATAAACTACGTTATCCAAACGTGATTCACACAACTGCAACAGCACCTCACCTGTGACGTGCTTACTTCTTTTTGCTTTTTCATACAAATTACGGAATTGTTTCTCTAAAATACCGTACGTATATTTAGCTTTTTGTTTTTCTTGCAACTGAATAGCATATTCAGAGCGTTTTGCTCTACGACGAGCAATCCCGTGTTGCCCTGGTGGATAGTTCTTTTTCTCAAAAGATTTATCATCGCCAAAGATGGCTTCACCAAATTTACGAGCTATTTTTGTTTTTGGTCCTGTATATCTTGCCATTTTTTCTTATTTCTAATAAAAGGGGATTATGAATTAAGGCATTCCTTCGATAATCAAAAAACCCTTCGTTATTTAATAATAAATTAATTAAACTCTACGTCTCTTTGGTGGACGACAACCATTGTGAGGTAATGGAGTAACATCAATAATTTCAGTTACTTCAATTCCAGCATTGTGGATAGTTCTGATAGCGGATTCTCTACCATTTCCTGGTCCTTTTACATATACCTTTACTTTCTTCAAACCTGCATCAAAAGCCACTTTCGAAGCATCCTCTGCTGCCACTTGCGCTGCGTAAGGCGTATTCTTTTTAGACCCTCTAAAGCCCATCTTACCTGCTGATGACCAAGCAATTACGTCTCCTTTTTTATTCGTAAGAGAAATTATCACATTGTTGAAAGTTGCGGAAACGTGTGCTTCACCAACCGATTCTACAACAACCTTTCTCTTCTTAGAAACTTTTGCGTTTTTTGCATTTGATTTTGCCATACTAACTACTTATTATTTAGTTGCTTTTTTCTTATTCGCAACAGTTTTTCTTTTACCTTTTCTTGTACGAGAGTTGTTCTTCGTTTTTTGACCACGCAAAGGCAACCCTATTCTGTGACGGATTCCACGATAGCATCCAATATCCATCAAACGTTTGATGTTCAACTGAATCTCTGAACGCAACTCTCCTTCAATTTTATAAGAAGCTACGACCTCACGAATGTTACTGATTTCATCATCATTCCATTCGTTTACTTTTTTGTCTTCATTTACTTGAGCCTTTTCTAAAATTTCTTTAGCTCTACTTTTTCCGATACCAAAAATATAGGTTAGTCCAATAACCCCACGTTTGTTTTTTGGTAAATCAATACCTGCAATTCTTGCCATAATTATCCTTGTCTTTGTTTAAATTTAGGATTCTTTTTGTTAATTACGTACAATCTCCCTTTACGACGCACAATGATGCACTCGGGACTTCTTTTTTTAATTGATGCTCTAACTTTCATTTCCTTTTGTTTATATCATAGAGTTTGCAAAACTACAAAATATTTTGAATTTATATGTGTTTTTTTATATAAATACCACTTTTATTTTTATAAAATCAAAACAGACAAAGCTTAAAAACCAATTAACATTTGATTTTCAACACCTTACTTCTTTACAAAACTTTGACAAAGCCTTGAAACTTTGTCAAAGTTTTTTATTTTTCTATAAAATATGGAATTTATTACCAGATAATCCCTCTTAATAGCGATATGTGATTCGAGCTTTTGTTAGGTCATACGGACTCATTTCAAGTTTCACCTTATCCCCTGGAAGCAATTTGATGTAATGCATACGCATCTTTCCCGAGATATGAGCAATCACTACGTGTCCGTTGTCTAATTCTACTCGGAACATTGCATTGGACAACGCCTCAACAATAGTTCCATCTTGTTCAATTGCTGCCTGTTTAGCCATATATCAAAATTAAGCCTTTCTATTTTTACCTGTTTTCATCAAACCATCGTAGTGACGATTCAACAAATATGAATTTACTTGTTGTACCGTATCAATGGCAACCCCTACCAAAATCAGTAACGATGTACCTCCGTAAAACAACGCCCAAGAATCTTGCATTCCAATAACCTTCAATAAAGCTGGGAAAATCGCTATTAAGGCTAAGAAAATGGAACCAGGCAATGTAATCAATGACATGATTTTGTCAAGATAATCTCCTGTCTCTTTTCCGGGACGAATACCAGGAATAAAGCCTCCACTACGTTTCAAATCATCAGCCATTTTATTGGTTGGCACCGTAATGGCAGTATAAAAATAGGTGAACAATATAATCATTGTTGCAAACAACAAATTATACCAGAAGCCAAACATATTACTGAATGCCTGTTGAACGCTTAATGCAGTTTCTGATTTAGACAAACCTGCAACAGCAGCTGGAATAAACATCAACGCTTGAGCAAAGATGATTGGCATTACCCCTGAAGCATTCAACTTCAAAGGAATATACTGACGTGCACCAAATATGTTTTTCTCAGCTACAGTTCCTCCATCAGCAGTTCTTCTTGCGTATTGAACTGGAATTTGACGAGTTGCTTTAATCAAATAAATACAAAGCAAGATAATGACAAACCAAATAATGATTTCAATCAAAATCATCATCAAGCCTCCATTTGATTGGGCCACACGAGCATCAAACTCAGCAGCAAATGCCTGTGGAAGACGTGCAATAATCCCGACCATGATGAGCAACGAAATACCGTTGCCAATTCCCTTGTCAGTGATTTTCTCCCCTAACCACATCGCAAAAACAGTTCCTGTTACTAATATTAGCACCGCTGGAATCATAAAATCAAGACCTTTTCCTAGAATAAAAGCACTGTCAGGAACGCCCAATTGTCCAATACCATAAAGATAAACAGGAGCTTGAACAACACATATTGCAATGGTAAGCCATCGAGTGATTTGGTTTATCTTTCTTCTACCACTTTCCCCCTCCTTTTGCAGTTTTTGAAGGTATGGAATTGCGATCCCCATCAATTGAACAACAATCGAAGCCGAGATATATGGCATAATACCTAACGCAAAAACTGAGGCGTTAGCAAAAGCTCCCCCAGTAAACGCATTTAAGATATCAAGCAAGCCGCCTCCCGAGGTACGCGTTGCCAACTCATGTAATTGAGCGGAATCAACCCCCGGAAGAACGATATGTGCTCCGAAACGATAAACTAACAAAATTCCAAGAGTTAAGATAATTCGATTTTTTAACTCTTCTATTTTCCAAATATTGGTTAGGTTCTCGATAAACTTCATAATAATTCGATACATTACAAGGTTACAGCCTCACCTCCAACAGCCTCAACTGCTGATTTGGCACTTGCTGTAAACTTATGAACAGATATTTTTAATTTTGCTTTTAATTCTCCTCCACCCAAGATTTTAACTAAATCCGATTTCTTAACTATGTGGAGTTGAACTAAGGTTTCCATATTAACTGTATCAGTAATTTTTCCTGAATCAACCAAGTCTTGCAATTGTCCTAAGTTAATTCCTACATACTCTTTACGGTTAATATTTTTGAAACCGAATTTTGGTACGCGTCTTTGCAAAGGCATTTGCCCTCCTTCGAAACCAATCTTTTTAGAATAGCCTGAACGAGATTTCGCTCCTTTGTGTCCACGTGTAGCAGTACCTCCTTTACCGGAACCTTGCCCACGACCAACGCGCTTCCCTTCTCTGTGAATTGAACCTTCTGCAGGTTGTAAATTACTCAAGTTCATAACTTTGTATAAAAATATTATTTAACTTCTTCAACAGAAATTAAGTGTTTTACTTTATTAATCATACCAAGGATACTTGGTGTAGCTTCATGCTCAACCGCTTTTCCTATCTTACCTAAACCAAGAGCCTCCAAAGTTAATTTTTGGTCTTTTGGACGCTTGATACTACTTTTTACTTGTGTTACTATAACTTTTGCCATTGTTCCAATATTAACCTTTAAACAATTTTTCTAAAGAAATTCCACGTTGAGCAGCAATTGTTTTTGCTGAACGCAACTGCAATAGTGCGTCAAAAGTAGCCTTCACCACGTTGTGAGGGTTCGATGAACCTTGTGATTTTGAAAGTACGTTGTGAACTCCAACTGCCTCCAAAACGGCACGTACAGCTCCCCCAGCAATTACTCCAGTACCTTCAGTTGCAGGTTGCAAATAAACACGAGCTCCTCCGTACTTACCTTTTTGCTCATGAGGCAATGTTGTTCCGTTCAAAGGAATACGAACCAAATTCTTTTTTGCATCTTCAACTGCTTTAGCAATTGCTTCAGCAACTTCTTTTGATTTTCCTAATCCGTGACCAACAACTCCATTTTCATCACCTACTACAACGATAGCAGAGAAACCGAATGCACGTCCTCCTTTTGTTACTTTAGTAACACGTTGAACTCCTACCAAATGGTCTTTTAATTCAAGACCACTTGGTTTTACATATTCTACATTTTTATATTTCTGATACATAGTTTTTAGAATTTAAGTCCGCCTTCTCTTGCTCCTTCAGCTAATGATTTCACTCGCCCGTGGTAAAGATAACCTCCTCTGTCGAAAGCGATTTTCTCAATACCTTGTTTCAAAGCTTTTTCCGCAATAGCCTTTCCAACCAATGCTGCTTTTTCAGTTTTAGTTGCTTTTGCAGCACTAATTTCTTTATCTCTTGAAGATGCAGCCACTAAAGTAGTCCCTTTGGTATCGTCCACTATTTGAGCATAAATTTCATTGTTACTTCTGAAAACAGCCAAACGAGGTTGCTCTGCAGTACCACTAACAACTTTTCTGATTCTGCTTTTAATACGTTGTCTTCTTTCTAATTTTGATAATGCCATTGTTCTAACTATTAAGCTGATTTACCTGCTTTTCTTCTCAACACTTCACCAACAAACTTAACACCTTTTCCTTTGTAAGGTTCAGGTTTACGGAAACTGCGGATTTTAGCCGCTACTTGTCCCACCAATTGTTTGTCATGAGAAGTTAATTTAATGATTGGATTTTTACCTTTCTCATTCACAGTCTCAAGTTTTACCTCTTGCGGTAACTCTAAAATAATGTTATGAGAAAAACCTAATGCTAAATCCAATTTTTGACCTTGGTTTGAAGCACGGTATCCAACTCCTACTAATTCTAATTCTTTAGTGAACCCTTCTGAAACACCAACAACCATATTGTTTAACAAAGCTCTGTACAAACCATGTTTTGCATTTTGGTCTTTAGTTTCAGCTGTTTTTTCTAACACTAATTGTCCATCTTCTTGCTTAACAGCAATGTCTTTAACCTCTTGGGTCAATTCGCCTAACTTTCCTTTTACGGTAACAACAGCTCCGTTGATAGTTACTGTAACTCCCGCAGGAATTTTGATGGGTGCTTTACCTATTCTTGACATTTTTTTGTCTTTTATTTATTAGTAAACATAACAAATTACTTCTCCGCCGATGTTCAGTTCTTTGGCTTTTTTACCTGTCATCACCCCTTGTGAGGTTGAGATAACAGCAATCCCCAAACCGTTTAACACGCGAGGAAGATTATCAGCTCCAGCATATTTTCTCAATCCTGGTCTACTTGCTCTTTCAATGTGCTTAATGACAGGCTCTTTCGTTACTTTGTCATATTTTAAAGCTATTTTGATAGTACCTTGAACAGTATCATCTTCAAACTTATAACTTAAAATATACCCCTGATCAAATAAGATTTTGGTAATCTCTTTTTTCAAATTAGAAGCAGGGATTTCAACGACTCTATGCCTTGCATTATTCGCATTTCTAATTCTTGTTAAATAATCTGCAATAGGATCTGTATACATATTCTTTGTCCTTTTAATTATTACCAACTTGCTTTTTTAACGCCCGGAATTAATCCTTTATTAGCCATCTCACGGAACAATACACGCGAAATACCAAACGTACGCATATAACCTTTCGGTCTTCCTGTTAATTTACAACGATTGTGCAAACGTACAGGAGAAGCGTTTTTAGGTAGCTTTTGTAACGCATCGTAATCACCTGCTTCTTTCAAAGCCTGACGTTTTGCTGCATATTTAGCTACCAATTTTTGTCTCTTAACCTCACGGGCTTTCATTGATTCTTTAGCCATATACTAGTTCTTTTTAAAAGGTAATCCTAATTCGCTTAATAATGATTTTGCTTCCTTATCCGTGTTAGCAGAAGTTACGAAGGTGATATCCATACCTGCAATTTTATTAATCTTATCGATATCAATTTCAGGGAAAATAATTTGCTCAGTAACACCCAAGTTGTAATTTCCTCTACCATCAAATCCAGTCGCACTGATTCCTTGGAAATCTCTCACTCGTGGCAAAGCCGCTGTGATTAATCTATCCAAAAACTCATACATTCTCTCACCTCTTAAAGTTACTCTAGCACCGATTGCCATTCCTTTACGAAGTTTGAAAGAAGCTACGTCCTTTTTAGAATAGGTTGCAACTGCCTTTTGACCTGTAATTTTTGTCAATTCGTCTACTGCATAATCGATTTGTTTTTTATCGGCAACAGCTGAACCAACTCCACGGCTCACAACTATTTTTTCAAGTTTAGGAACCTGCATTACATTCTTATAGCCAAATTCTTCTTTAAGAGCCGCGATAATGCGCTCTTTATATTCTTGTTTTAGTCTAGGTACGTACGCCATAACTATATTACTTCATTAGATTTTTTAGAAATTCGCACTTTTTTACCGTCTCTAACCTCAAATCCAACGCGTGTTGGTTGTTTCGTTTTAGCATCAATTAGAGCCAAGTTTGAAATGTGAATAAAAGCCTCTTTTTTAACGATTCCTCCTTGAGGATTTTGAGCATTCGGTTTTGTGTGTTTAGACACTAAATTTACTCCCTCAACAATCGCTTTATTTTTCTCGCGATCAACACGTAGCACTTTGCCTTCTGACCCTTTATGGTCACCAGCCATTACTCGTACTGTGTCTCCTGTTTTAATTTTTAGTTTCATCACTTATTTTATTAAAAATTAAAGCACTTCAGGTGCTAATGACACAATTTTCATGAATTGTTTATCACGAAGCTCTCTCGCAACAGGACCGAAAACACGCGTCCCTCTCATCTCACCCGCTGCGTTCAAAAGAACACAAGCGTTTTCGTCAAAACGTATGTAAGAGCCATCAGCACGACGTACTTCCTTTTTAGTTCTTACCACAACTGCAGTTGAAACTTGCCCTTTTTTTACGTTTCCGTTTGGAGTTGCCTCTTTAACGGTAACCACAATCTTATCACCTACTGAAGCATAGCGACGTTTCGTTCCTCCTAAAACACGGATAGTCAACACTTCTTTCGCTCCTGTATTGTCGGCTACTTTTAATCTCGATTCTTGCTGTACCATAATTACTTCGCTCTTTCAATGATTTCTACTAATCTCCAACATTTAGTTTTACTTAGTGGACGTGTTTCCATGATCTTCACTGTATCACCAATGTTGCACTCATTTTTCTCATCGTGTGCTACATATTTTTTTGTACGCAACACGAACTTACCATACATAGGGTGCTTCACTCGCTTCACTTCGGAAACTACGATGGTTTTCTCCATTTTGTTGCTACTAACAACCCCTATTCTTTCTTTTCTTAAATTTCTTTTCTCCATAAGGCAGCATAGAATTATTGTAATTCTCTTTTTGTAAGCTCACACGCTAAACGAGCAACGGTTCTTCTTACTTGACGTAATTGAATTGGTTTCTCAATTGGTTGAATGGCGTGAGCCATTTTCAAATCTGCATACGATTTTTTATATTCACCAAGCTTCTCTTGTAGCTCAGCTATTGTCAATTTTTTAATTTCAGACTGTTTCATTGCTCTTTAATTAATCTTGATAATCTCTTGCTACAACAAATTTTGTTCTTACAGGCAATTTTTGTGCAGCCAGACGCAAGGCTTCCTTGGCTACTGACAAAGGCACACCACCTACTTCAAACATAATTCTTCCCGGTTTCACAACAGCTGCCCAATATTCTACGGCACCTTTACCTTTACCCATACGTACCTCTAAAGGCTTCTTAGTGATTGGTTTATCTGGGAAAATTTTAATCCATAACTGACCTTCACGTTTCATAAAACGAGTTGCTGCAATACGAGCTGACTCAATTTGGCGTGAAGTGATGAAAGCTGAGTCTAATGATTTAATCCCAAACGTACCGTTTGAAAGTAAAGTTCCACGATGTGAAACTCCTTTCATTCTGCCTTTTTGTACTCTACGATATTTCGTTCTTTTTGGCTGTAACATTTCTTTACTTCTTTAAAAAATTACTTTTTACGACGAGCTTTTTTTGGAGCCCCTGAAGGCTTTTCTGTCGTAGATTTTCCAGTTCCTCCTGTAGTTTTCTTAGTCATTCCCACTAAAGGAGAAAGCTCTCTTTTTCCATAAACTTCACCTTTCATGATCCACACTTTAATTCCCATACGTCCATAGGTTGTGTGAGCCTCATCAAGAGCGTAATCTATGTCAGCTCTGAAGGTCGATAACGGAATTCTTCCTTCTTTATAACTTTCAGAACGTGCCATCTCTGCACCATTCAAACGACCTGAAATCATCACTTTAATTCCTTCGGCATTCATACGCATTGCAGCCGCAATCGCCATTTTAATAGCTCTACGGTATGAAACACGCCCTTCAATTTGACGAGCGATACCTGCAGCAACCAAATTAGCGTCTAATTCTGGTCTTTTGATTTCAAAAATGTTAATCTGAATGTCTTTACCACCCGTAATTTTTTTCAATTCTTCTTTCAACTTGTCTACCTCTTGACCGCCCTTTCCAATGATAATTCCTGGACGAGCCGTAGTGATAGTAACGGTTACAAGTTTCAAGGTTCTCTCAATAATTACACGCGAAACACTAGCCTTCGATAAACGAGTCTGTACATACTTTCTGATTTTGTCATCTTCAGCAAGTTTGTCTCCGTAGTCATTACCTCCGTACCAGTTAGACTCCCATCCTCTGATAATTCCAAGGCGATTTCCGATTGGATTTGTCTTTTGTCCCATAGTTTATCTTAGCTTTCTGTGTTATAATTTTTAGCTCCTAACACGATAGTCACGTGATTTGAGCGCTTTCTAATTCTGTTTGCTCTTCCCTGTGGAGCTGTTCTCAATCTTTTGAGCATTGTACCACCATCCACACGAACTTCTTGAACGAATAATCCTGCATCTTCCAAATCAGCATCCTCGTTTTTAGCTTGCCAGTTAGCTATCGCTGACAAAAGCAATTTCTCTAAACGAGAGGCAGCCTCTTTTTGGTTAAATTTCAAAATAGCAAGGGCTTTATCTACTTGTTGACCACGAATAATATCCGCTACTAAACGCATTTTTCGTGGCGAAGTAGGGCAGTTATTCAACTTTGCAAAAGCCAAGCTCTTTTTAGCTTCTTTAATTTGTATTGCTTTTTCTCTTTTACGAACTCCCATAGCCTTCTATTATTTTTTACCTTTATTTTTTGCACCAGCATGTCCTCTAAACGAACGAGTTGGTGAAAATTCGCCTAACTTATGTCCTACCATATTCTCAGTTACATAAACTGGAACAAACTGACGACCATTGTGAACTGCTATTGTTTGACCAACAAAATCAGGAGTTATCATAGACGCTCTTGACCAAGTTTTAATAACAGTCTTTTTTCCTGACTCAATGTTCTGTTGGATTTTTTTCTCCAAACTATAGTGAACATAAGGTCCTTTCTTTAATGAACGTGCCATTTCTTAGTGTTTTATTTTTTTCTACGTTCTACAATATACTTATTACTTGCTTTGGTTTTAGAACGAGTTCTGTAACCTTTAGCTGGGATACCTTTTCTTGATCTTGGGTGTCCTCCGGTAGCTCTACCTTCACCACCACCCATTGGGTGATCAACTGGGTTCATTACAACTGGTCTCGTTCTTGGTCTTCTTCCTAACCAACGTGAGCGACCTGCCTTACCAGAAACAATCAACTGGTGATCTGAGTTAGAAACAGCTCCGATTGTTGCTAAACAAGTCAACAAAATCATACGAGTTTCACCTGAAGGCAATTTAACAGTTGCATATCTTCCATCTTTTGCCATCAACTGAGCAAAAGTTCCCGCAGAACGTGCGATGTTTGCTCCTTGTCCTGGACGTAACTCTATACAAGAGATTACAGTTCCTAACGGAATTTGAGATAACGGCATTGCATTTCCAATTTCTGGAGCAACATTACTCATACCTGCAACAATGGTTTGGTCTACTTTTAAACCTGCTGGTGCAATGATGTAACGTTTTTCATCATCGGTGTATTGAACCAACGCAATGAACGCTGTTCTGTTTGGATCGTATTCGATTGAAACTACTTTAGCTTCTACATCAAACTTGTTACGTTTGAAATCGACTAAACGATACTTTTTCTTGTGACCACCACCAATGTAACGCATGGTCATTTTCCCTTGATTGTTTCTACCTCCGGACTTTTTCAACGGAACCAAAAGGCTTTTCTCCGGCTTATCAGTAGTAATGGTGTCAAATTCGTTTACTACTCTAAAACGCTGCCCAGGGGTAATCGGTTTTAATTTTCTAACTGACATTTTTTGTCTATTTATTAAACACTATTATATATTACTATAAAAATCTATAGTCCCTCCTTCTGCCACTTGCACTACCGCTTTTTTAACAGTGTTTGTTTTTCCTACTTGCAAACCTGTTTTTGTGTAGCGAACTTTACGCTTAGGACCGTAATTCAATGTTCGAACCGATGCAACCTCAACTCCATAAGCAGACTCAATAGCTTCTTTAATTTGAATTTTATTCGCATCTTTGGAAACTTCAAAAGTGTAACAGTTTTTTAACTCGCTGTTTGCTGTTGCTTTTTCCGAAATTACTGGCTTAATTAATACGCTCATTTCTTCTTATTTTGTTAAAATTGATTCTAAAACTTCAACAGAACTTTCTAATAACACCACGTTTGCAGCATTAACCACATCGTAAGTATTTAATTCAGAAGCTGTTACAACGCTCGATGTTTTTAAATTTCGAGATGACAAATATACGTTATTATTTGTATCTGGCAACACAAAAAGTGATTTTTTATTCTCTAACCCCAAAGATTTCAGAATATTAGTAAATTCTTTCGTTTTTGGAGTATCAAAATTCAAATCTTCAAGAACCAAAACAGCTTGAGCTTGTGCCTTTGCACTTAGAGCTGAACGACGAGCCAAACGCTTTACATTTTTGGTTAATTTTTGTGTGTAATCTTTAGGTCTTGGACCAAAAATACGTCCTCCACCTACAAACACTGGAGATTTTACACTTCCTGCACGAGCCGTACCTGTACCTTTTTGTTTTTTAATTTTACGAGTACTCCCTGCTACTTCATTTCTTTCTTTTGCCTTATGAGTACCTTGACGTTGATTTGCCAAATAGCGTTTAACATCCAAGTAAATCACATGATTATTAGGCTCTATTCCGAATACAGAATCAGAAAGCACCGCTTTTCTGCCTGTTTCTTTTCCTTGACTATTTAATACTGCTACTTCCATTATTTGTGAATAGTTACGTAAGCATTTTTGTGACCTGGAATACATCCCTTAACAACTAAAAGATTTTTCTCAGCAACCACTTTCAACACTTTCAAGTTTTGTACTGTTACTTTTTCTGCCCCCATTCTTCCTGCCATACGCATTCCTTTGAAAACGCGCGACGGGTAGGATGATGCTCCGATAGAACCCGGTGCTCTTAAACGGTTGTGCTGACCGTGTGTTGATTGACCAACACCTCCAAAACCGTGTCTTCTAACAACCCCTTGGAACCCTTTTCCTTTGGAAATACCTGTCACGTCAACAAATTCTCCTTCTTCAAAAAGATCCACAGTGATAGTGTCACCTAATTTGTACACTCCTTCAAATCCTTGAAATTCGATAACTTTCTTCTTAACAGAAGCTCCTGCTTTTTTGAAATGTCCTAACTCTGCTTTGTTAGCACGATGTTCTGCTTTGTCATCGAAACCAAGTTGAAGAGCCTCATACCCGTCAACCTCTACGGTTCTGACTTGGGTAACTACGCATGGCCCTGCCTCAATGATTGTACAAGGAACATTTTTCCCGTTCTCATCAAATAGACTGGTCATACCTACTTTTTTTCCAATTAACCCAGACATAAATTTAATTTAAAATATTAATTACTATTATTCATAAAATTCAGGGTCAAAAAATGCCTTGGCTTTTCAACCCTGAATCATTTTTTTCCGTTTTTCCCTAACAAACTGTTTCAGGACAAGTTATGAAGTTATTTAACTTCGAATTACGCTCTTGTTAGAAGTTATCAAACTTTGATTTCAACTTCTACTCCACTTGGCAATTCCAATTTCATCAAAGCGTCAATAGTTTTTGATGAAGAGCTATAGATGTCTAAAAGACGTTTGTGAGAGCTCAACTGAAACTGCTCACGTGATTTCTTATTCACGTGGGGAGAACGCAATACAGTAAATATTTTTTTGTGCGTTGGTAATGGAATTGGCCCTGTTACTACCGCTCCTGTTGCTTTTACTGTTTTTACAATCTTCTCAGCTGATTTGTCAACTAAGCTATGATCGTAAGATTTCAATTTTATTCTGATTTTTTGACTGCTCATTTCCTTAAAAATTAGTTACCTTTTGCTTTTTTAATAACTTCTTCTGCAATATTCGACGGAGTTTCAGCGTAGTGAGAAAACTCCATTGTTGATGTTGCACGACCTGATGATAATGTACGCAATGAAGTTACGTAACCAAACATTTCTGATAATGGAACGCTTGCTTTGATAACTTTTGCTCCATTTCTATCATCCATGTTGTTTACTTGTCCACGACGACGGTTCAAGTCTCCTACGATATCACCCATATTTTCTTCTGGAGTGATAACTTCTAGTTTCATAATAGGCTCCATCAACACCGCTTTTGCAGCTCGAGCAGCTTCTTTGTAACCTAATTTAGCTGCCAACTCGAATGACAATGAATCTGAATCGACTGCGTGGAACGAACCATCCACCAAAGTAATTTTCATTGCATCCATTTCAAATCCAGCCAAAGGTCCATTTTTCATAGCCTCTTTGAATCCTTTCTCAACAGATGGGATATACTCTTTTGGAATATTTCCTCCTTTAATTTCGTTGATAAACTCTAAGCCTACTTTACCTTCATCTGCTGGTTCCATGCGGAAGACAATATCTGCAAACTTACCACGTCCACCTGATTGTTTTTTGTAAACCTCACGATGGTTAGCTACCGCTGTAAGAGCTTCTTTGTACTCTACTTGTGGTTGTCCTTGGTTAACTTCAACTTTAAACTCACGTTTCAAACGGTCAACGATAATATCTAAGTGAAGCTCTCCCATACCTGAGATGATAGTTTGCCCAGAAGCCTGATCAGTTTTTACTTGGAATGTTGGATCCTCCTCAGCTAATTTAGCTAATGCCATACCCATTTTATCAACATCTGCTTTTGTTTTAGGCTCAATAGCAATACCTATCACTGGATCTGGGAATACCATAGACTCTAATACGATTGGGTGTTTTTCATCACAAAGAGTATCTCCTGTTTTGATATCTTTAAAACCTACCGCTGCCCCAATATCTCCAGCTTCAATAAATTCAATTGGATTTTGTTTGTTAGCGTGCATTTGGTAGATACGAGAAATACGTTCTTTATTTCCTGAACGAGCGTTCAATACGTAGGTACCTGCATCCAAATGTCCAGAATAAGCACGGAAGAACGCCAAACGACCAACATAAGGGTCTGTAGCAATCTTAAATGCTAATGCCGCAAAAGGTGCTTCTACTGATGGTTTTCTTAAAGCTACAACTCCTGTATCAGGGTGCGTTCCCTCAATAGCTTCTTTGTCTAAAGGAGAAGGTAAGTAACGACATACCGCATCCAACATAAACTGAACACCTTTATTTTTGAAAGAAGAACCACACACCATCGGGATGATTGCCATATCCATCACAGCAGCTCTTAACGCTTTATGTACTTCTTCTTCTGTGATAGAATTTTCATCTTCCATATATTTTTCTAGAAGACCTTCATCATAAGCAGCAACCTCTTCAATCAATTGAGAGCGATATTGATGCACTTCGTCTTTCATCTCCTCAGGGATTTCTACTACATCAAATGTAGCTCCCTGTGTGTCCTCATGCCAAACAATAGCACGATTTTTTACCAAGTCAACTACTCCTTTAAAATCAACCTCATCTCCTATAGGCAATACAATAGGCACAGCGTTTGATTTTAACATTTCTTTCACTTGGTTACAAACGTTCAAGAAGTTAGCTCCTTGTCTGTCCATTTTGTTTACGAAACCAATACGTGGCACTTTGTAGTTATCTGCCAAACGCCAGTTAGTTTCTGATTGAGGTTCAACACCATCAACAGCACTAAACAAAAACACCAAACCATCCAATACACGCAATGAGCGGTTTACCTCAACGGTAAAATCCACGTGACCTGGGGTATCAATGATATTGAAGTGATATTCTTTGGCATCTGCTGTTGGTTTTCCGTTTTCTGTTGGGAAGTTCCACGTACAAGTGGTTGCAGCTGATTGGATAGTGATTCCACGCTCAGCCTCTTGCTCCATCCAGTCCATTGTTGAAGCTCCATCGTGAACTTCTCCTAATTTATGTGTCTTTCCTGTATAGAATAGGATACGCTCCGTTGTCGTAGTTTTTCCTGCGTCAATGTGAGCCGCAATTCCAATGTTTCTTGTATATTGTAAATCTCTTGCCATATTATATACTAAAATCTAAAGTGTGAGAATGCTTTGTTTGCTTCTGCCATTTTGTGCGTATCCATTCTTTTCTTAACAGCCGCACCTTCTTCTTTTGCTGCTGACAAAATTTCTCCAGCTAATTTTTGTGCCATTGATTTCTCATTTCTTTTACGAGCATAACCAATCAACCATTTCATAGCCATTGACACTTTTCTATCAGGTCTGATTTGCATAGGAATTTGGAATGTTGCCCCTCCTACACGGCGAGAACGTACCTCAACGTGAGGCATTACGTTCGTTAGAGCGTCTTTCCACACTTCCAAAGCTGTTTTTTCTTCGTTGTTTTTCTTCTGATCTACGATATCAAGAGCATCATAGAACACTTTAAAAGCCACTGACTTTTTACCATCCCACATTAAATTGTTTACAAAACGCGTAACTAATTGGTCATTAAATTTCGGATCTGGTAAAAGAGGTCTTTTCTTAGCCTGTCTTTTTCTCATTTTTTCTTAGTTAAAAGATTTTTAATTACTTTTTCTTACCTTTTGCTGGAGCTGCTGCTGCTTGTCCTGGTTTTGGACGTTTAGCCCCATATTTAGAACGACGTTGCGTTCTTCCTGCTACTCCCGCTGTGTCTAACGCACCACGAACGATGTGGTATCGAACACCAGGCAAATCTTTAACCCTTCCGCCTCGTACCAATACTATCGAGTGCTCTTGGAGGTTATGTCCTTCTCCTGGAATGTAAGCGTTCACCTCATTACCATTTGTCAAACGTACACGAGCAACTTTACGCATCGCTGAGTTTGGTTTTTTAGGTGTTGTGGTGTAAACACGCGTACACACTCCTCTACGTTGAGGACACGAATCCAAAGCAACCGATTTACTCTTCTTGGTAATTCTGGTTCTTCCTTTTCGTACTAACTGTGAAATTGTTGGCATAATTTAATTTATAAAATAATTTAATTAATTCTCCCGTTAATTGAGGGTGCAAAAGTATTGTTTTATTTTTAAAACACCAAGAAATCAATACTTTAATTTATGTACAACATCTAACCCCCTACCCTCTTTCATCTTATTTCTGTAATAAAAAAACAGAACTTGTTTATAAACAAAAAAGCATAAGAACTTAATAAACAGCATATTAAAAAAAGTTGTTTTGTTAAAAAAATAAAAAAAGTTGTTTTTGTAACTTTTTTCAATTTTTAGTCAGTTTTTCTGCTTCTTGTTTATTACAGTTAATCTTTGAGGTACGAAAATAACCTTTAAACGATTATTCTTTCTCCTTTTGATTGACTGTGGTTAAATAAATCTTTAAAAAGTAACGTAAAATATACAACCTTACACATCTGGTTGTTTATCATTGATTATATCTTCGTCCCATCACTATGAAAGCGAAGGCTAATGTTGTGAAAAAGGAGAACATGGCATAAACTAACGCTGGTTTTGCCATTTCTACGCTTTGTACCAATCCAGCGATATATATGGCAAGTACAGTGTTTTGTAATCCTACCTCAATACCTATGGTAGTTGCTTGTACGTTCGATATACCAAAAGTCTTTTTTGATATGATGTAGCTGAGTACCATGGAAAGCAAATGTATTGCTAAGGCATAGGGCAATATGCTTAGAATTTCCTCAAACACAATACCTGTTCCTCCTGATTCCTGATCAGCGAAAAATTTAATAATAAATACCAATCCTAACAAAATCGTATTGATAATCTTTAAGGGGATTTTTATTTTTAGAGCTAAATTCGGATAATAGCGATTGAACAACAGTCCTAAAAATGCGGGTATGATGATGACTTTGCTTACTTCCCAAAAGGTTTCGGTCATTGATAGAGAAAACTCAGATGAACTGTGCATAAAAATCGAAATACCAAGGTTGGTAAGAGTTGGTATGGTGAAAAACATCAACAAACTGTTGATTGAAGTTAAAGCTACCGCCAAAGCTGTATCAGCATTAACTAAATAGGAAACAAAATTAGAGGTAGTTCCTCCAGGGCATATGGCTACAATGATTAATCCTACTTTTAATGCTGGAGGTAAATCCGAAAAGTAGGCTATTGCAAATGCTAACAGAGGTAGAAAAACCATCTGTGCAGTCAACCCTACTGTAAAAGCCTTTGCATGAGTAAATATGTTTTCAAAATCCTTGAATTTTAAGGAACTACCAATCGCAAAGGTTACCAGCATCAATACGGCTGACATCAATTGATCTATTAAATCCATCTCTTATATATTTATTTTTTTTCTGAAAACGGTTGGCAAAAGTACGTACTTTTTTTTGTTTATTTATCTCGTTATCATCTATTTTTGAAAAAAACGTATCTTTGCCCAAAAAAAGAATGTTCAGAACCATCGTTCCCATCCACCCTAATAAAGCTCAAATCCAATTTGAATCTAAAATTGTCAGTTTTGGTTCTTGCTTTTCATTAAATATGGCTAAGAAATTAGGCTATCACAAAATGCGAACAGTTTCTAATCCGTTTGGGATTTTATTTCATCCGTTGGCCATTGAAAAGGTTATTCGTAAATCTGTTAAAAATGAATTATTTACAGAAAAAGATTTCTTTTTTCATGATGATAAATGGCTCTGCTTTGACCTACATTCCGAATTGAGCCAACCAACATTAGATTCTGCTGTGGAACGAGCCAACCAGCAGTTAATAATCTCACAAAAGGCTTTACAATCATCTGATTTTATTTTTATTACGCTCGGAACTGCTTGGGTTTACACGCATGAAACGGGAAAAGTAGTTGCTAATTGCCACAAGGTTCCACAACAACATTTTTCAAAACGATTGCTTTCTTTCTCAGAAATAGAGAATAGCTTACAATCTATATTTCAATTAGTTAATATTATAAATCCAAAAATTCATTGTATCTGTACCATTTCGCCCGTGCGACACTTAAAAGACGGATTCACTGAGAATAATATTAGTAAATCTCTATTAATAAGCTCTCTACATTCTGTTATCAAAAAAAGTAGTCATACTTCCTATTTCCCGGCCTACGAAATTATGATGGATGAACTTCGGGATTATCGTTTTTATGCCGATGATATGTTACACCCATCTGATGTAGCTATTGACTACATTTGGAAACGTTTTACTGAAAGCTACTTCTCTCCAGATTGTCTATCTATATTGAAAGAAGTTGACGCTATCCAAAAAGGATTACAACACCGTCCATTTAACAGCAACAGTAAGTCTTTCATCTCTTTTCAAGAACAACTGCATAAAAAAATAACTCTACTGAAAAAACGATTTCCATTTGTGGAGTTTTAAACTTTTTGGTAAAAAGTTTACACAATTTGAACTCCGTAATTCTTTACTCTCCTTATCAATGAATGAGAGCATAAAAAATATTCAAAAAAAAAATCATTTTTTTTGTAACATTTGACTTTTTTTATCGTCTATATAGATGTAGACGAGAGTTTATCCTTTTTAAATTAGTAAAAAACAAGAAAGGCTATCTAAATTATAAGATGGCCTTTTCTTTATGATAAAAACGAAAAATTATGGACTTATTCTACACTTCTTCAACTTCTATCTTATCTTTTTCTTTCTTATTTAACACTAAGTATCCACATATACCACCAAACAGTGATGCTGCAAAAATTCCGATTTTAGCTTGATCAATGAGCATAGGATTCTTAAATGCCAAAGTGGTAACAAATAACGACATAGTAAACCCAATAGCAGCTAAAAGTCCCAAACCAAACAAATTACGTAAATTCATTCCTCGAGGGAAAGTTCCCAGCCCTAATTTTACCATCAATAAGGTAAAACTTACAACACCAATCACTTTTCCGAAAAATAAGCCCAAAGCAACACCAAGAGCCACATTAGTTTCAAAAAGTGTGCTTAACTCAATATCCAAAGAAACTCCTGCATTTGCCAAAGCGAAAATCGGAATCACGACAAAGGTTACGAATGGGTGCATAGCGTGTTCAAGTCGTTGTAGTGGAGGTATTGATCTGCGGGTGTCAATACTCACTTTTTCTAAAAGATGTAGTTGCTTTTCTGTCAATGTTGGACGCGTGTTATTAGGGTCTAAACGCTTGAATCTTTTTAAATAACTTTGAATGTTATGAACAAATTCGCTTTCCTTCATCTGCACATCGGTTGGAATCATAAAAGCAACTAAAACAGCCGATATGGTAGCGTGTACACCTGAAAGCAAGAAAGCAATCCAAACGACAATTCCGATCAAAGCGTAGAACAACACATGACGTATGCCTATGCGTTTTCCTAAATAAAGTAAGAATAACAATGCAAAACCTAAACCTAAGTTAGCGAATGATATTTCAGATGTATAGAAAAATGCAATTACCAATACGGCTCCCAAATCATCAACTATAGCCAAGGCTGTCAAAAACACCTTCAATGATAATGGAATTTTATCTCCCAAAAGATAAAGCACTGCTAATGAGAAAGCTATATCCGTTGCCATCGGGATTCCCCATCCACTATGGGCTTCTCCTGAAGGATTTAAAGCTAAATAAATGATAGCGGGTACAATCATTCCTCCCAGAGCTGCCGCAATCGGTAGCATCGCTTCACGAGGATTTGACAACTCACCTGCTACAATTTCTCGTTTCAGTTCCAAACCAACAACAAAGAAAAACAAAGACATCAATCCGTCGTTTATCCAATGATGAACCGTAAAATTTAAGTAGGGTTCCCCATCAAAAACAAATCCGAAATGATGCTCAAAAAAATGAAAATAGGAATCAGACCATGGAGAGTTTGCTAAAAATAAAGCGAGAATTACGTTGATTCCCAAAACAATACCTCCCGATTTCGCCTGTTTTGTGAATTTATAAATCGGAGAGGTTAAACGGTCAAATAGATATTTTTCCATAAGTACTATACATATATTGTTTATGAACAATTAGTTTCGGTAAAAGTACTAATTTTTTCCCAAAAAAAACGATTAATTCCTCTGTTTTTTTTCCACAAAGTAGTTATTTCCGTAGTAAATATTTGTTTTTCAAAGGAATATTTTTTGAACATATGAAGGGTATGCTGTAACATAAAAGGAATATTGAGAATGTGATTTAGAAAATAACGAATGCATGGAAATGCCATTAAAAATAAAACAAAAAAACTTAATACAAATTAATAAGTAAAGCTGTTTTATTCACTAAAAATTATTCTATATATTTGGTTTACAATTTATTAAAAACTATATTATGAAAATAAATAAAAAAATTACTATTTTTATTTTTTAGATAAGTCTAAATTATTATTTTTGCTAATCTAAAAAAATAAGAGACTGATAATATTAAAAAACTAAAAACCAATAAACTAACTAATTTAATTGTAAGTAAAATGAAAATTAATCACACACTTCCAGAGCTTCCGTATGATAAAAACGCTCTAAACCCGATTATTACCGAAGAAACTTTTGACTATCACTACGGGAAGCATCACGCTGCCTATGTAAACAACCTTGCAGGATTGGTAAAAGATACCGAATGGGAGGAAAAAGACATCGTGGACATCATCCGAAAAAGCCACGCCGAAAACAATGTAGCCATCTTTAACAATGCAGCTCAACATTGGAATCACTCCTTTTTTTGGAATTGCCTGTCGCCCGATGGCGGAAAAAATCCTACGGGAAAAATAGCCGAACTCATCCACCGCGATTTCGGAAGTTTTGAAAATTTTAAAGAACAATTCTCTACCATTGCTGTAAAATTATTCGGTGCAGGTTGGGCTTGGCTGGCTCAAAATCAAGAAGGAAAACTAGAAATTCTGCCAATGAAAGATGCCTATACTCCGCTTACGGAAAACAAAACGCCTATTCTCACCATTGATGTATGGGAACACGCTTACTATATTGATTACCGAAATGCAAGACCTAAATTCGTGGAAGGTTTCTGGGAATTAGTGAACTGGAATTTTGCTAACCAAAATCTGAAATAATATGAGCGATATTTGTATAAATCACATAGAAAATTATTGGAAGTTACTAACCGAAGAGGCTAATAATTTTTTCAATCAAGAAAAGTACGAACTGGCTTTGGATAGCTATCTCAATGCCTTGTACAGAGCCGAAGTACTCAGCAATAATTTGCAAGACTGTATTCGTATGAAAGTGCCTTTCGTACAAGTGTATACTATTTCGTGTTACAATTTGGCAAATTGTTATCAAGAAGTTAAGGACTTGAACAGAGCCGAAGAGATACTGCAAAAGGCTATATATTTTCTTTTACATCTTTATGAAAAGAATTATGAAAAAGAGAGTATTCAAAAAGAATTAAGAAAATCTGTTCTAAACTACCTTAGTTTTACTCAAAAAAGTAATGTTAAAACATCAAGAACAGATGCTTTCTTGACTTATTTAAAAAATCAAACAACAAAATATAATTTACAAAATATAAAAACATTTGATTATGTGCAATTCAATTAAACTGGTTCAGAAGGAACAATTACAACTCATTCAAAAAGGAATACTAAGTATTGGGGACAAATTACCTAAATGAGCTCCCTTTACAAGATAAAAAATAAGAAATAAAGATAATAAATGATTGATTATTAATTATTCTGTATTTTGTTCTGAAACGCGATTCTCAACCCTACCTATTACTGCTCTTGTCTTTTTAGTACATACAAAGATGCTCTCGAAAAGACTTTTTTACACACAAAATATATCTTAAAAAACTTTATTCTATTTAGAACAAAACCTCAAAATTGAAAAAGCAAAAAAAAACAGAAATAATTTTGATTAAATTGGCCCAGAAAATGGTTCTTACAAAGGTCTCAATCAGCTTCAGACAAAAAATAACAAGTGCAGTGTTTTAATACTCTGCACTTGTTTGTGATTTCATACTCATCTCGAAAAATCAGTTAGTGAACACTATTTAAGGAATATATAGAGAAAAATTTATAATAAACATTCCCAAAAACAGTAAACACAACTTAACAGGTAATACTGTATTTGAGAATAAAGTAGGAGGTGTCTTTAAACAGTTTTTATATTGAATTTATAAACTCCAATAAATCTTCTCGGTCTTTTTTTGAGAGTTGTTTGAATTTTTCTTTGGTATCTTTAGCTTCTCCTCCGTGCCATAAAATGGCTTCAGTCACGTTTTTAGCACGTCCATCGTGAAGAAATTCAGTATGTCCATTTACTAGAAATTGTAATCCAATACCCCAAAGCGGACGTGTTTTCCATTCATTGCCATCGGCTAAAAAGTCCGGACGACCATCTGCTAAATCTTCACCCATATCGTGCAAAAGCATATCCGTATATGGATAAAATGTTTGGTTTGCCAATGCTTTAATAGGGCTGCTCCCTTGTAACCACATAACTAACATTTTATCATGTATATAGTTAGGAATTAAACGTAAAAAAGAATATCTTAGAGCGATGATTTTATGGTTTCCTCTTAATTCGTGAAACGGTTGAGATATTACAAATTAGTGAACACTGCTTCTTACTCTAAAATATCAACGCTTAAAATTATGATCTTGATCATTTTTAATTCAAAAGATATTTTGTAACTTTGTGGGGTTGAACTTATGTATAATAATTTTTAAAAAACACATAAAATACATGAAAACTAAGGAGTTACCAAAGTCAGTTAGAAAAGAAATTAAAAAAGTAAGCGAAGTAGCGAGTTATCTATGGCAACGTGAGTGGGCAGAGCGCAATGCAGGAAACATTTCGATAGATTTGACAGATCACTTCACCGAAGAGTTGATTAATTCCACGCCGAAAAAGTATGTGCCATGTGTGCAACTTCCCAAAGAATCGGCGGGAAAAGTCATTTTTGTAACGGGAACAGGACGTTATTTACGATCATTAATCCACGATATTAACAAAACGGCTTGTATTTTGCATATTAACGAAACTGCTGATTCGTATGCAATAATTTGGGGAGGAAAGGGTGAAGCTTTTGCACCTACGAGTGAACTGATTTCACATGTTAAAATTCACTGTTTCAATCAAAAGTACAAACCTACACATAAAACAGTGTTACATACCCATGCTATCGAACTTATTGTACTGAGCCACCATGACTTGTTTTACAATGAAGCCAAGTTAAATCATTCATTGTGGAAATTATGCCCTGAAATTAGGGTGTTCGTTCCAAATGGAGTACATTGCTGTCCGTATGCACTTTCTGGTACAGAGAGTTTAGCCGATATTACTATCGAAGGACTCAAAACCCATGATGTTATTCTCTGGGAAAAACACGGTGTGTTAGCTACCGGTGAAGATGTGGTACGAGCCTTTGACTACTTGGATGTTGCAAATAAAGGAGCTAAAATGCTGTTGATGGCGTGGGCTGCAGGTTTTGAACCACAAGGAATGAACGACCAGCAGTTGGATGAATTGGAACGCCTTTTTTTAGGTAAAAAGTAATTTTTCAAGGGAGTTAGCAGTCCCAAGAGTTTTTACTAATTTTTTTGGGACTGTTTTTTTATACTTAGAACTCGCTCAATGCGTACACTGCAAAACTCGCTAACCAATGACTTCCTCCGTAATTACCTTGGAAAACTAATGGTAAAGCATTGTTTAATAGTTTTTTAGAAGATAAATCAAATTCCTTTTTCAAGCGATGATTCCGAGGTAGCTCTTTAGCAATAGCTTTCATACACCATGCTCTCGAAAAGGACAATCCCACCAAATGCACAATTTGATAATCGTTCAAATCACTGATAATTGGTAATTCTTTGATGTTGTTTAAGCTACGCTTGTCATAAAACTGATTTAACCATTTTGTAAACTCTTTTTTAGGTAGTATACGTCGCATCAAATTGGCAGTTTCCAAACTTGGTGAAAAGAAATCACTGCCATTAGGTTCTAAATAGGCAGGGATATTTTTATCTTTTAAGTAAAAAGCTTTCGACTTTTCAATAAGTTGATTTTCAAAATTTTTATCGCCAACCGTTCTTGCCCAATCAATGGCAAATCCCATCGCAAATGCTGAATTAGGATGTACACCCGTACGATTAGGATAAGTTTGTTTGGGAAGAAAATCTAACCAAAGTTGTTTTATTTTTTGAGTTAAGGGACTCAAATTATCATGCCATTGTTTTGCCTTAGGGTGTTTTGCTTTGGCTAACTCCTCGTCCAATTTTAGAATCCATGCCCAGCCATAGGTACGTTCAAATGTAGTAGCTCCTTTGTATGTAGTGAAATAAGCAGCTTCGGCTTCCATTTTTTTCTTATTAAATGATTTATCCAATACCGTTTCGATGATTTCTCGATTAGCTATTTCGGGCATTGTCTCTAAAATTCTAACCAACATCCAATGACCATGGACAGAGCTATGCCAATCGTAGCAACCGTAAAAAACAGGATGTAACTCGCGGGGAGTTAGTCGAGCGTCTTTTTCCGCATTGATGCCATGTCCGGTTTTGTTTGGATATTCTTCTTCAATGCAATGTAGAGGCAAACTTGCTAACTTCTCGGCTATTTGGGTGGTGAAAACAACCTCTTGTGCGATTCCCCATAGAGGAAATAACAACATTCCTAAAATTATTTTTTTCATATTCAATTCAGATTATTACAAAATATTTTGTTATAAAAAATGAATAACAATGTAAAACATAAAAGTTAAAAACTTTGTCGTATGTTCATATTCTTTTTCAATGAATACAAATGTACGACAAAGTTTAGATAAAAAGTAAATGTAATTCTCTTATTTCCTGCGAAAAACACTTTACTTTATCAATCCTTTATAATTATTCCTTAATTCCTGATAACAGCAATTTCTCCTGCACTTCGTGGCTCATCACTTGATACCCCCATAGATGTCGGTTGAATTTCGATTTTCCTTGAGTGATGGAACGCAACGAAGTGGAGTAACCGTACATTTCGGCAATGGGTACTAAGGCTTTGATTTGCTGATACTGCCGTACGCTATCAATCCCTGTGATTACAGCTCTGCGACTTTGTAAATCGGTCATCACATCGCCCATAGCTACAGTGTCACAAAGTACTTCGAGTTCGTAAATAGGCTCCATAATTTTTGGTGAAGCATTTTTGAACGCTTCAGCAAATCCTGCTGATGCTGCCAATTGGAATGCGATGTCATTGGAATCCACTGGGTGCATTTTTCCATCGAAAATGCTTACCCGAATGTTTTGGCAATATGAGCCTGTGAGAGGCCCTTCTTCCATTTTTGCCATGATTCCTTTTTTGATAGCACCAATGAAGCGAGTGTCTATACTTCCTCCAACGATGCACCATAGAAAATGCAGGTGTCCGCCCCATGGCAATTCGATAAGTTCTTCTTTTCTGATATTCAAATCGGTAGGGAGCGGTCGGTCTGCTTCGTAAGGTTCTATACGTAAATGGACTTCAGCGAATTGTCCAGCTCCTCCTGATTGTTTTTTGTGTCGATATTGAGCTTCTGCTGTTTTTGAAATAGTTTCACGATATGGAATTTTTGGTCTAATTAGCTCCATGTCAATATTGTACAATGATTTTATACGTTGTTTCACCACATCAAAATGCATTTGCCCTTGTCCGTGAATGATGGTTTGTTTCAACTCAGGTGAATATTGCAATGTAAAGGTAGGGTCTTCCTCCTGAATAACGTGTAACGCATTGGTCAGTTTTTCAAAATCAGATTTTGATGGCGGTACCACAGCCATACGTATTTTCATCTGAGGGAATTTAATTTTTCGGATTTGTACTCCTTCATGTCCTTGGGAATTGAGTGTATTATTAGTATGTGAATTTTTTAGTTTTATGGTAACTCCCAAATCTCCCGCAACCAATTCCTCGACAGCTTCGCGGTTTTTTCCATTTACGACGAAAATTTTATTGATACGCTCATCTTCGCCATTCATTTGGTTTGTGAGTGTGTCACCTGTTTTAAGTGTTCCACTGTACACTTTAAAGTAGCTCAATTCTCCGATTTGGGCTTCGTTCAGTGTTTTGTAGATGAAAATAGAAGTCGGTAAATCAGCTTTTGGGGCAAGAGTATCGCCATTTTGTAGTATTCTGGCGGGACGTTGCAGAGGTGACGGACAAATATCTCGAATGAACCCCATCACGCGTCCTGTTCCCTTATTTTCTTTAGATGAAACACAAAAGACGGGGAAGAAGTTTTGTTTACCCATGGCTAATTGTAATCCTTTGGTAAGATCTTCTTCGCTGAGAGTTCCTTGATCAAAATATTTTTCCATCAGACCTTCTTCTTCTTCGGCAGCAACTTCAACCAATTTATTATGAAGTTCTTTTGCTCGGTCGAGTACGTCAGCAGGGATGGACTCTTTTTTAGGTTTCCCTCCGTTGGCATCGAAAGTGTACATTACCATTCGTAGGGCATCGACTATTTTATGAAAGCCTTTATCTATATTGTAAGGAAACTGAATCTCAATGACTTTATCACCAAAAGTAGTTTTGATATCTTGAAGCGATTTGTCGAAATTCGCCTTTTCATGATCTAATTGATTGATAACAAATAGAGTGGGCGTTCCGAATTCATCAATATAGTCTTTATGAAGTTCATTTTGTACTTCAATTCCTTCTTTAGCATTGATGACTACTACGGCAGTGTCAGCAACTTTTAATCCTGAAATGGCTTCACCAATAAAATCATCAAACCCTGGGGTGTCAATCAAGTTTATTTTTACGTCGCCCCATTGCACATGCATCAGTGAACTGAAAATACTGTGTTTTTTATCTTTTTCCATATCATGGAAATCCGAAACCGTATTTCCTTCCTCGACATTTCCAATTCGGGTGGTAGCTCCCGATTCAAATAACATTGTTTCTACCAATGATGTTTTTCCGCTTCCGGCGTGTCCTAAAAGAACCGCATTCCGAATATTATTTGTGTTGTAACTCATTTTGAATATTTTTTTATATTAAGTTCAGATTCTATACTTAGCATAGAACCTATGTTAAAAATACCCCATAAAGGTACAAAATTTTCTAAACACAATGCAAGAAAAATAAAGTTTTTTTTTGGATTTGGCAGTATTTTATTCGGCTGTTTGATTTTTAATCTCTCTTATTGCAGAGAAGTTATGCCCTGTTGGTTCTTGAAATAATCGCAGATTAAACGTTGGCACGATGGCTATAATATGATCAAAAATGTCCGATTGTATTCCTTCGTAAATGATAAATTCTTTAATTTTTGAGAACATATAAATCTCAATAGGGACTCCCTTTTCTGTAGCTTGTAACTGTCTGACTAAGAACATCATGTCTAAATTCACATACCCTGATTCACGCAAATAATTCTCTACGTACTTTCGGAACGTACCAATATTTGTCAATCGCCGTTGGTTAAATTGCTCTGGTTCATTAGCGTTTACTTGATTGATGATTTTAATTTTATCCTCAATATACTCAGATATAAGACGTATCTTTCGGAAAGTATTTATCTCTTCTTCCGACAGAAAATGGATAGATTCCATGTCTATATTGACATGACGTTTGATGCGTCGTCCATCCGATTCCTGCATTCCTCGCCAGTTAGTGAAGGATTCAGATGTTAGTTTATATGTTGGTATGGTAGTGATAGTTCTATCCCAATTTTGTACTTTAACAGTAGTTAAGCCTATATCTATCACGATACCATCTGCACCATCTTTAGGAAGTTCTACCCAATCACCTACGTACACCATCTTGTTTGCCGAAAGCTGAATACCAGCAACAAAACCCATAATCATATCTTTATAAACGATTAAAAGAATGGTAATCATAGCTCCCAATCCTGCTAAAATATCCATAAAATTTTTATTTGCAAAAATGGATATGATGGCAACCCCCGCTAAAGAATATAACACTACTTTTCCTAATTGGATATATATTTTGACAATTGCACTCACTCCTTTTAAATGAATGAAAAGCTGTTGAATGGCATTGAGCAATGCATTTAAAAACAAAACAGTAACCACAATGAAATAGACACCAATAAAAGTTGATACAAACCAACGAACTGATGATGAAGATATTAAGTCTTGTAAATTTTGCATTAAAATACCTGGGAAGAAATGAGCAAAATTGGAGAATACGCGATTTTCCATAAAAATATCATCCCATTGATTGGCCGTGTATCCTACAATTTTCGGAATCACCCTACGCATTACAAAAGTTAAAACCCTATCAACCAAATAAGCTAAGGTGAAAATTAATACCAAAATTACGATGGATTGTACAAACACAGCCCAATGATTTTCAAGCCCGTACGATTCAAAAAATGCCACGGATTCTTTGCGATAAAATACTAATCTTTCCATTGTTTATCCTATTTTTAAGTACTTTTTAATCTTCATAAAGTTCATGAACCTTGTTGTAAACCAATTCCGATTCCCATCCTCGATAAAGCAAATAATCAGCTAATTTTCTTTTGGCTTTGTACACGCTTTTTTCTTTAATTTCGGCTTGTTTTTTCTCGGCTAAAGAATCAAAAATTTCTTCATATTCCTCATCGTCAATTTCTTCCATTGCTGAATTGATGATGTAAGTTGATAATCCTCTGAATTTCAATTCCCGCTTGATACGAATCTTTCCCCATTTTTTATAACGTAATTTTCCACGAACAAAACTTTTAGCAAAACGTTCTTCATTGAGAAAATTATTTTGAATCAAGTACACCATAATTTCGTCAATTGCCAATGGAATCATCCGCATCTGACGTAGTTTCTCGACTACCTCTGCTTGATAACGCTCCTGATAGGCACAAAAAAGCTCCATTCTTCGCTTAGCTTCCTCAACGGTATATGTTTTTACGGTTTCCATTTAATTTTGCAGCTCTGAAAAGTATTTTAATAGGTCAATATTGATTTCAGCCGAGAGTTTTCCCGCCTCGTGAACAAAAGTTTCGTAGGAAACCGCATTTCCTTCTCCCGCTTTGTCCGAAATAGCTCTAAGCATAATGAAAGGTATGTTCATCATATAACAGGTTTGAGCAATAGCCGCAGCTTCCATTTCAACAGCTTTTGCCTTCGGGAAATTCGTTTCAATTATTTTTAGTCGCTGAGGTTCAGAAATGAATGAATCACCACTAACGACCATTCCCACATGCAATTGATTACTGTGTTTTTCGGCTACTTTTTTCGCCAAATCAAACCATTTTTTGTCAGGTAAAAAAGCTGGAGGCATTTGTGCTTGTTGTCCTATTTCATAACCAAAAGCCGTTACATCTACATCGTGATGGCGAACTTCGGCAGCTAAGATAATGTCATAAACAACAGTGTCGCCCAATCCTCCTGCTGTTCCTGTGTTTATAATCAATTGAGGTTCAAAGTGTTCTATGAGTAAAGTTGTTCCCACTGCAGCACTTACCTTACCAATACCCGAAAGCAACACAACTACCGAAAGTCCGTAAAGTTCACCTTCATAAAATTCAAAACGCCCAATTTTAGTTGTTTTTACATTGTTTAATTTAGCTCGTAATGTGCTCACTTCAAGCTCCATAGCTCCTATGATTCCGATCTTCATCTTTTACCTTTATTGTGATTTAGTGAATTACAAAAGTAGAAAAAATATTTGGTTGTGGGAAGTCTTAAAAAATAAGATTCACAGAAAAAAAATGAATTCCTCATTCCATATCTGGTTTATCAATTGATAATATTTTCTCTAAAGGAGTTATAATATTATCTTTTCTTTTTATAATTTATATTCCTTCTAAATTAAAACCTTTCATTGAAATACAAAAAATAAATACCTTTGCACCCGAAATAAAACAGGGAAATCAAAAAAATGAGAACCAAATCAATAAAGAAAAATGTCATAAACGTAGTTACATTAGGATGTTCCAAAAACGTTTATGACAGTGAGGTTTTGATGGGACAACTCAAAGCGGGTGGAAAGGAAGTTGTACACGAAAAAGAAGGTAATATTGTGGTTATCAATACATGCGGATTCATCAATAATGCCAAAGAAGAGAGCGTAAACACTATTTTAGATTATGTGCAACGTAAAGAGGAAGGTTTAGTGGACAAGGTTTATGTGATGGGATGTTTAAGCGAACGTTACAAACCTGATTTGGAAAAAGAAATCCCTGATGTTGATCAGTATTTTGGTACTAGCGACTTACCTGCTTTGTTGAAAGTACTGGGGGCAGACTACAAACACGAGCTTATCGGTGAGCGACTTACTACAACACCAAAGAATTATGCCTACCTTAAAATAGCTGAAGGCTGCGACCGCCCATGTAGTTTTTGTGCTATTCCGCTAATGCGTGGAAGCCATCGTAGCACTCCCATTGAAGATTTGGTTCAGGAAGCCGAAAAACTCGCAACCAAAGGTGTGAAGGAGCTGATTCTGATTGCACAAGACCTAACTTATTACGGATTAGACCTTTACAAGAAACGAAAATTAGCCGATTTACTTCGTGCCTTAGTTAAAGTAGAGGGTATTGAGTGGATTCGTTTGCATTATGCCTTTCCGACAGGTTTCCCGATGGATGTCATTGATGTGATGAAAGAAGAACCGAAGATTTGTAATTATTTGGATATTCCGCTACAACACATTTCAGATAACATCCTCAAAAGTATGCGAAGAGGCACCACCAAAGAAAAAACGACCAAGTTACTAAAAGAGTTTAAACAAAAACTTCCAGAAATGGCTATCCGCACAACGTTGATTGTAGGATACCCTGGAGAAACGCAAGAGGATTTCGAAACCCTTAAAGAATTTGTAAAAGAAATGCGTTTCGATCGTTTAGGATGTTTCACCTATAGCCACGAAGAAAATACTCATGCTTATAGTTTGGAAGATGATGTTCCTGAGGAAGTTAAATTGCAACGTGCCAACGATATAATGGAACTACAATCACAAATTTCGTGGGAACTTAATCAAGAAAAAATCGGAAAAACATTCCGTTGTCTTATCGACCGGAAGGAAGGGAATTACTTTGTAGGTCGTACCGAACACGATTCCCCCGATGTGGATAACGAAGTGCTGATTGACGCTAAAAAATTCTATGTGAAATTAGGTGAATTTATCGATGTAAAAATCATAGATTCAGCTGATTATGACCTATATGCTGAACCTTTAAATCTGTAAAACATACAGATTTAGAAAAAAACACTCAGCATCTTTGTATTTTTGTAATATAAATTCCCTACTTTTGTAAAATTAAGAACGTAAAAATATCATACTATGGATTTGCAAGGACGTATAAAATTAATATCACCAATACAACAATTTGGAACAAATGGATTCCAAAAGAGGGAGATCGTTATCACCACCGAAGAACAATACCCTCAGCATGTAGTTTTTGAATTTACCCAAGACAAGTGTAGCTTACTAGATGCATTTCAACCGGGACAGTTGGTGCGAATCAGTTTCAATGTACGTGGACGGGAGTGGATAAATCCACAAGGAGAAGCAAAATATTTCAATTCATTGCAAGGTTGGCGTATTGAAAATATGGAAATGGCACAGCAGTATCCGCCACAAGGACAACCTTACCAGCAAGAGCCTTACCAACAGCCTTATGGAGGGCAACCATACGCACAAGCACCTCAGCAAGTGCCACCTGCACAAACCAATGTGAATCAACAAGAGGCTATAGACGACGATTTACCATTCTAACAACATATAAAATTGTCTGAAAAACCATGTTTAGTGATGTTACATAGCTGTTAATCTGCTGAATAACACAAATTTTAGATCAAGTTTTTGCTCAACATTAGTTTTTCGGACATTTTTTAATTATCTCACACTGATTTTAAAGAATATAAATCAAATCGGTGTGAGATTTTTTTTGCTATTACATCTCCTAAACTCGGGCAATACGCATAATTTTTTTTGAGAGTTAATTTTATACTCTAAAAAAAATATCGTATCTTCGTCTGATGAACAAAAAGGAGAGTTTTTAATTTTTGGGAAAACCTTTCAATAAAGTAAAACCCTATAAAAAAACGGAATAAAAATGATAAAAGAATCTGAACTTATTTTAACTCCAAAGGGGAGTATTTATCACATTGATTTGACCCCTGAACAGGTTGCTACCACCATTATTTTGGTTGGTGATCAAAACCGAGTGGCACGTATTTCGGCTCATTTCGATACCATTGAACATAAGGTACAGAAAAGAGAATTTTGTACACATACAGGAACTTATAAAGGAAAACGTTTGTCTGTGATTTCCACAGGAATAGGGCCTGACAACATCGACATTGTAATCAATGAATTGGACGCTCTTTTCAATATTGATTTGCAGACACGCCAAATCAAGGAGAAGCATACACAATTAAACTTCATTCGTTTTGGTACTTCGGGCTCTTTACAGGCTGACATCCCAGTGGAAAGTATTGTGCTATCCTCCTACGGGTTGGGAATGGATAATATGATGCACAGCTATCGAGATTTAGACAAAGTGGCTGAAAGTGAGATGGAAAACGCTTTTATCAAGCATACACAATGGAGTGAAAATAAAGGTCGTCCATATATTGTAGGTTGTGGTCAGGAGCTGAAAAACAAATTATTAACTTCCGAAATTTTTGAAGGTATCACAGGAACGGCTCCTGGGTTTTATGGTCCACAAGGACGCGTGTTGCGATTGCAAGTACAAGATGCTCAATTGAATGATAAATTGCACAGTTTTAACCACAACGGGCATCGAATGACTAATTTAGAAATGGAAACATCAGCCATCTACGGACTGTCAAAGTTGTTAGGGCATCAAGCCGTTTCACTGAATGTTATTATTGCTAACCGAGCTACACAAACATTTGTTGAAGATACTCAAAAAGCAGTTGAAAAATTGATTCATTTCGGATTGAACCAAATAGCCAAAAACGTTTAAGTATGCAGTCCACTCCGCTAACAGAGCAAGAATTACATAATTTAGCGATGAATATCGTGGGAGCAGCTCTACGCGATGAATTAAAATGGGAATTTTTGCTGGTTAATAGTAAGTTGAAAAAAGACCCTCAGTTTGTTTGTATTGATAAAAACAAGCAACGTTATTTTATCATTGTACGTGCAGTCCTTTACGGTGAAAACCCTGATGCCTATGATGCTGTTTTTATGGAAATTGTCCGACAACATGCCGAAAAACATAACGCAAAAACCTATTTTGCAGGAGTGGGACTAATCAATGTTGAAAATACAACACTTCCTATTTATAAAAATCAGCCTTATCAAGTCAATTTCAAGGGGTTGCTGGAAATTGTGTAACGACTCGGTACCAACTTGTGCAAAATTCATTCAAAAGCTTTACATGAATCCACTTTACAAAATTATTTCAAAATGAAACCTTTTATCAGTATTATTTCTATTTGTGTATTTCTTTTATTTTCCTGTACTCCAAAGGATAAAATACATTTGGTGCGAGGTGAGGCACAAGGCAGTACGTACGCTATTAAATATGTTTCGCACAGCGATGAAGCACTAAAACCTGCTATTGATTCTATCTTAGAGGTCATTGATCTGTCGATGTCTACATACCGACCTGAATCTCTCATATCAAAAATAAATAGAGGAGAGAGAATTACTATTGACCCACATTTTGAAAAAGTATTCTTAGCTTCACAAATCATTTGGCAACAAAGTGAAGGAGCTTTCGATCCAACGGTGGGTGTGTTGGTAAATGCTTGGGGGTTTGGTAAAGAAAAACATTCGAGAAATCTTACTGAAAATCAAATAGATAGTCTAAAACAATTCGTAGGATTTGAAAAAATACGTTTGACGGATGGGAAATACATCGAAAAGCAACATTCTGCCATTTTTTTTGATTTTAATGCCATAGCACAAGGTTATACGGTAGATGTCATTGCTGATTTTTTAAAATCAAAGAGAATTGAAAATTTCATAATTGAGGTGGGCGGTGAACTGTTTTTAAGTGGACAAAACACCGTAGAAAATAAAAAATGGACGATAGGAATTGAGAATCCTACCTTAGCGGATGAAAATCAATTGATTGCTACAGTGCAATTTTCGAATCAAGGTTTGGCAACCTCAGGGAACTATCGAAAAATTCGGACAGATGCGCTTACTGGGGAAAAATTTGTGCATTCAATCAATCCGAAAACAGGACTTGCCAAACAAAGTAATTTGTTGAGTGCTACAGTGATAACTGACTCATCAATGTACGCCGATGGTTATGCTACAATGTTTATGGTATTAGGTTTGGAAGAAAGCAAAAAATTCTTAGAAAAACACACAAATTTGCATGTTTTATTGGTTTATAACAACGAAAATAATGAGATAAAAACCTTTGAAACAGAGGGTTTTAAGAAATTATCTATGAATTAATGGATATTGTTTACAAATGTTTTTTATAGATTCTTCAAAATCAGTGTAATGAAAGTCTATGAATTGCGAAACTTTACTTCCATCATAAGAAGAAACTAAACTCACAGAATCGGCATTTCGAAGAGTGAGTGTTCTTTTCTTAAGTTGTAGGAAACTGAGTAATCCGTCAATTCTAGCAAGTAATCGAAGTACGTTGTGACTTACTTTCTTATGTGGTGGGAGAACTCCTAAGTGTGTTGCAATCGTTTTCATTACATGCTGATAGGTTTGGTTACTTCCGTTTAATATAAAACGTTGATTTTCAACTTCTGAAAACTGAAGTGCTATCATCGCTCGAACAACATCATCTACATCTACGAAACCCGTACCCCCAGTGGGGAAAAAAGGGAAACGATTAGCTACACGCTTAAATAACGTTCCAGAACCTGAATCCCAAAAATAAGCTCCCAATACTACGGAAGGGTTGACAATCAACACCTTAAGACCTTCTTGTGAACCTCTCCAAACTTCCATTTCGCCACCATGTTTGCTGATGGCATAATCATTATTACTCGCCTCTGGATTCCACTCGCTGTTCTCATCAAGTATTTTTCCATCCACCGAAGTAATCGTTGCAATGGAACTCACATGGCATAGTTTCTTAATTTTAAAATCAATACATAGATTTACTATATTAGCGGTACCTTCTACATTGATTTTGATAAGTTTGTCGAAATCTGTAGGCTTGAATGAAATAAATCCAGCAACGTGGAATACGAAAACAACACCCTGAAAAGCCTTTTCTAATTCAGGGATGTTGTTTATATCTGCTTTAACCCATTCAATACGAGAAAATTGCTTTTCCCCTTCATCGGACAGGTTTTTAAAAATCCTTTTATTTTTTTTAAGAGAATCCTCAGAACGATAGATAGAACGTACTTTATATTTTTCATTTTTAGTTAAATGAAATAACAATCGGCTACCGATGAGCCCCGTTCCTCCCGTTACTAAAATCATTACTCTCCTAAAGGAATGCGTTCGTCAATTAGTTTAAGAGCCAATGGACTGTCTTTTTCGTTTGTAAACTCAAACAAATCCAAAATACTGTGAACCAAGCGTTCTTCTTCCAATTGTTCTTCTACGAACCATTGCAAGAAATTTTCACTGGCATAGTCACTTTCTTGACGTGCTTTTTTGAAAATTGCAAAAATCGCTTTCGTAACTTCAATTTCATGTTCCAACGTTTTCTCGTAAACTTCCTGCAATGAAGCGAAATCTTGCTTTACTTTTCCAACTTCGGGAGCATATGCTCTTGCTCCATTTTCGTTCAAGAAACGGAAAATTTTCATCATATGATCTCTTTCTTCCACGGCATGTCCATAGAAAAACTCAGCACTTCGAGGAAATCCGTTTACCTCACACCAAGATGCCATCGCCAAATAAATTGAACTCGCTTCAGCTTCCATGCTCACTTGTTTGTTGAGCATCTCAATCACTTCGGGATGTAGACTTGTTTGCAATCGGGTGTATTTTACTTTTGCCATTATTTCTGTTTTTTAGTTATAGGTTACAAATATAAATATTAGTTCTTAATTGACAAAATAATTACTTATTTTTTAGGTCTTTGAACATTTTGAGGTAGATTTAATTTTGGGAGCAGAACATAAATGAGCAATTTTAACTACTATAGAAAGAAAAACAAAATTTCTAATAATGAAGACGTTAAGTACTAAGGATACAAAAAGTTCAGCAAAAGTAATGATAGACATTTTGCTTTCTTATAAAGATTTTGTAAAACCCATTACGAGTGATAATGAATTTGAAATACAAAGTATTCGTGAACACTTAAAAAAAACAGTAAATAATTTTCTGAACATCAGTATATTAGTAAGGAATTAAGTTGTGATTTTTATTTTGCCAATCTGTATTGTTATTGGGAGCGAGGATTGAGTGAAAACACCAACTAACTTATACGACAATATATTCCTAAGATACTTATTTTGAGAAAATTAGCAAAAAAAAGATTAAAGAAATTCAATAAAAATTATTGTGTTCCTCATATATTTTATAAATTCGTGGCATAAAAAGTTGCACTTTGGGGTTGAATTTGCCGATCAAGAAAACTTCATTTCTTCTTTGCATATAAGAATAAAAACTCGTACTTTTGTTGGGAAAATTTTAAGTTTTTTTGCAATGAAAAAGATATTTTTAGTATTGCTTTATGGTTTTACCCTGTTGGCGTCAGCACAAGAAATCAAAGTCATGACCTACAACATTCGTTATGATAATTCCCACGATGGTATTAATTCATGGACAGACGGAAATAGGAAGGAAAAGGTATTAAAAATGATTCAAGAACAACAACCTGATGTTTTTGGATTGCAAGAAGTATTGCATCATCAATTGGAATTTATCGAATCGCATTTCACGGATTATCATCGAGTAGGTGTAGGGCGTGATGATGGCGACAGAGCGGGAGAGTATGCAGCTATATTTTTTAGGAAAGATCTGTACAAGCTTTTGGATACAGGTCATTTTTGGCTCTCTCAAACGCCTATGATACCCTCAAAAGGTTGGGATGCTACTTGTTGTAATAGAATTTGTACATGGGTAAAATTGCAGTATAAAAATAAAATATTCTTTGTATTCAACACTCATTTTGATCATGAAGGAAAAGTTGCTCAGCAAGAAAGTGCCAAACTCATACTGCATAAAATCAGCGAGATAGCAGGAAAAAATAAAGTGATACTGATGGGAGATTTCAATATGACCCCTAACAATCCAGCCATTGCTAAAATCTCACAAAAACTATACAATACCCAAACTTCTGAAAAAAATATGACACCTATGCTGGGGACTTACAATGATTTTAATTTATCAACACCTGTAGTGCAAAATATTGATTATGTGTTTTTACAAAAGGTGAAACTCATTGACTTTAAGATATTAGAAACTCGTTTGGAGGGGTTGTATCCATCTGATCATTTTCCTGTGGTGGTCAAAGTTAGGTTGTAGAAATCTTGGATCTTTGGTGTTTGATAGAAAGCATAGTTCTCTATGATATGATAGCTGTATGCCCATTTTATAATTATTTTCCGATGTGGAGTATCTACTTCATAGGTTAATCCTATGAGAAAAACAGAGAATATTTTCCAAACAAAACTAATGATAGACGAAAAACGTGAAAAGATTTACTTTTTATTAACAAAGATATATTCTTTAAAATCAATGTTTTGTATCAATATAAATGATTATATGTTACAAATATCACTAAAAAAATTATAATAGACGAAAAAAAAGTAGTATTATTGACCATTCAAATTTAGTAAAACGTAAGTAAATGAAACTCAAAACTCTTCTTACCTCATTTATTTTAGGAATATCTTTTGCTGGGCTGTTCGCTCAAACTTCCATTACTTTGGAAGACATTTGGGCAAAAGGTGTACTTTATCCACAGCGAATGGCTCACCTTTCTGCGATGAAGAATACGAATCAATACACGGTACTTAATTACGACCGCCAATCAAACTCCCAACAGATTGATTTGTATGATTTTGCGACTCTTAAAAAAGTAAAAACGATTTTCGATACGAAAAATTTTCAACTGGAGATAAAGTCTATCAGCGATTATTCGTTTGATAAGAGTGAATCAAAAATACTCATAGCAACCAATACTCAAAGCATTTACCGACACTCGTTCATAGCTGACTTTTATGTGTATGATATTAAAAATCAAACTCTTCAGAGAGTAAGCGATAAAAAAATCCAAGAACCTGTTTTTTCTCCAGATGGAAAATCGGTGTTCTTTATAGCTGAAAATAACATATATCATTTTGATTTACAGTCCAAAAGTGAAACAGCTATAACTTTGGATGGAGCAAAAAATAAAATCATCAATGGAATTACCGATTGGGTTTATGAGGAAGAGTTTTCTTTTGTACGAGCTTTCGATGTGAGTAAAAATGGGGATTATTTGGCGTATATTCGTTTTGATGAAAGGGAAGTACCTGAATTTTCAATGGATGTTTATGGAAATGAATTATATCCTCAGCAACAGGTATTTAAGTATCCTAAAGCAGGAGAAAATAATTCAAAAGTTTCTCTACACATCTACCACGTAAAAACAAAAAATACAGTCGAAATTCCGCTGGACGCTTATTACATCCCACGCATTCAATGGACGCAAGAGAATGATATTTTGAGTGTTCAGACGATGAATAGACATCAAAATCATCTGAAATTACAATTTATAAACGCTTCGAATCAATTGATAAAAACTATTCTGGAGGAAAAAGATAAGGCTTATATCGACATTACTGATAATTTGACGTTTTTGTATGATAATAGTTTTGTTTGGACTTCGGAAAAAGACGGTTTCAACCATATTTATCATTATGATAAAAACGGTAATCTTAAAAAACAAATTACCAAAGGCAATTGGGAAGTTACAGAATACTATGGTTATGACCCACGAAGTAGACGTATTTTTTACCAATCTACGGAAAACGGTTCGATAAACAGAGGCGTGTATAGCATTGATTTAGGTGGAAAAAACAAAAAAGCGCTTTCTGCCGAAAGAGGTATGAATAAGGCTACGTTTAGCCCTGATTTTTCGTTGTATATCAATCAATTTTCCAGTGCCACTGAGCCACCCATTTACACGCTAAACGATAGCCAAAAAGGGAAGCAAGTAAAAGAAATTCTAAACAATAAATCTCTGAAAAACAATATCAAACAATTTGGTTTCTCTGATAAAGAGTTTACTGAAATAACGAACGAAAAAGGCGATAAACTCAATGCATGGATAATAAAACCTGCTGATTTCGACCCTAATAAAAAATATCCGCTTTTGATGTATCAGTATTCAGGGCCAGGTTCCCAACAGGTAAATAACGTTTGGCATTCGTCTAATGATTATTGGCATTATTTATTAGCACAAAAGGGTTATATTATTGTCTGCGTAGATGGTCGTGGGACTGGTTACAAAGGTGCTGATTTTAAGAAATGTACGTATAAAGAACTTGGAAAATACGAAGTGGAAGATCAAATTTTTGTAGCTCGTTTTTTTGCTGAACAACCCTATATCGATAAAACTCGTATCGGGATTTGGGGGTGGAGTTTTGGGGGATTTATGTCAAGTAATTGCCTTTTTCAAGGAGCCGATGTTTTTAAAACAGCCATTGCAGTAGCTCCTGTAACTTCATGGCGTTTTTACGACACCATTTATACCGAACGTTTCATGCAAACGCCACAAGAAAATCCCTCAGGGTACGACCAAAATTCCCCTATTACACACGCTCAAAAACTAAAAGGAAACTATTTGCTCATCCATGGAACAGCCGATGATAACGTACACGTGCAGAATGCAATGGTACTGATTAACCAATTAGTTCATCTTAATAAAGATTTTGATTGGTTGATCTATCCTGATAAAGACCACGGCATTTATGGCGGATACACCCGTTTGCAACTTTACAAAAAGATGACAGATTATATCTTAGAGAAATTATAACATATAAATCGAATTATGACGAATAACAGAAAACACCCTAAGGGACTATTTTATTTATTTTTCACAGAAATGTGGGAACGTTTTGGGTATTATTTAATGCTCGGAATTTTTGTTTTATATATGATTGACCCTAAAAATACAGGAGGTCTTGCCATAGATGATAAAAATGCCTATGATATTTTTGGAACATTCATTGCACTTACGTATCTTACTCCCTTTTTAGGAGGATTTTTAGCTGATAGAATTTTAGGATATGTAAAAGCTATTTACATTGGAGGAAGTTTAATGGGATTGGGATACATAGGTTTAGGACTCTTCCAAGACCTTGCAATGTTTTATACCTCAATGGGATTAATCATCGTAGGTAATGGATTCTTCAAGCCAAGTATTTCTACACTCTTAGGAAATCTTTATTCCGAAGAGCCATACCGAGAAAACAAAGATGCAGGATACAATATATTCTATATGGGAATTAATATTGGTGCATTTATTTGTAATATCATTGCTGCCTTTATGCGTAACAAATTTGGGTGGAGTGAAGCATTCATAACTGCAGGTGTTGGAATGTTCTTAGGATTGATTATCTTTACCTTAGGAAGAAAACACATCATTCACGCAAACGTTTTAAAACCAGTACAGGAAGGCGATACAACCATTACTTCAGTTCTTGTAAAGGTATTTTTACCAGCTATTATAACGGGTGTGATTGGTTGGGTAATTCCAGGAAACATATTGGGAAGCGATAGTACAGATGCTTTCATTTTTGCTTGTATTCCAGTAATTTTCTTTTATTTCTCATTATATGCACGTGCCAGTCAGAGCGATAAAAAACCTATTGGTGCTTTATTAGCAATCTTTGCAGTAAGTTTAATGTTTTGGGCGGTTTTCAAACAAAATGGAACTGTACTTACCACGTGGGCGAAGTATTATACTGACCGAAGTGTGCCAACCTCTATAGAGAAGCCTATGGAAAGTATTTATCTTGTTGAAGTGAAAGATTTTCAAGACAAGGAAATAACTATGTACGATTCGGAATATAGAATTGTGAAAGATGAAAACGATAAGCCTAAGAAAGAAATAGGAAAAGACATCTATTTCCGAAATATTCCAGAGGAACAAAAAGCTAAACTAACTGAGAACCCTAATCAGAAAGTATTTTTATATAATCCGGAGTTGTTTCAGTCAATTAATCCATTTTGGGTAATTGTTTTCACACCTTTGGTAGTAGGTTTATTTATGTTTTTACGTAAAAGAGGAAGCGAACCAACTACTCCTGCAAAAATTGTATTAGGAATGTTCATTTCTGCATTGAGTTGCCTTGTGATGGTAGCTGCCGTATATGCCTCTAACAACGGAATGGTAAAAGCTTCAGCATTATGGTTAGTTGTTGCCTATGGTGTTATTACTTTGGGAGAACTTTGCCTCTCACCTATGGGGCTTTCATTAGTGTCAAAACTTTCTCCGCCTCGTATTACTGCTCTTATGATGGGAGGATTTTTCTTGTCGACAGCCATTGGAAATAAACTTTCGGGCGTACTTGCCGGAATGTGGTACGGATACGAACACAAATCTACATTCTTTTGGGTAAACTTCGGTTTATTATTAATAGCCACGCTGATAGGTCTTTCTATATTGAAGTCTCTCAATCGAGCTTTAAAAGAAAAAGGAGTTAATTAGAAGGAATCTTTGTAGAATCAAGTTCAGTCACGCTGTAAAAGCAAAGAGGACTGTGTTTTACAAGGGTATCTGATAATTGAAAAATATGGATTTTTTTGTTTTGAACTGTACAAAAGTTGATAAATAACTTATGCTTAAACAAATTTATATCATAGCAGGATGTAATGGAGCTGGGAAAACAACAGCTTCATTTACTATTTTGCCCGAGATACTAAATTGTAAAGAGTTTGTAAATGCTGATGAAATAGCTAAAGGTCTTTCTCCCTTTCAGCCCGAAAAAGTAGCTGTTCAAGCGGGTAGATTAATGCTAAATCGTATCAAGGAATTACTAAATGAAGGTATCAACTTTGCTTTCGAGACTACATTAGCGACTCGTTCATATAGAAATACCGTTTTATCAGCTCAAAAGAAAAATTATCACGTGACTTTGCTCTTCTTTTGGTTAAAAGATGTAACTATGGCAAAGAAAAGGGTACTATCTCGTGTAAAGGAAGGAGGACATTATATTGATAGTCATGTAATTGAAAGAAGATACACAAAAGGAATACAAAATCTCTTTAAGATTTACTTACCTATAGTAAACAGTGCATTAATTTTTGATAATTCAGATGATGAGCCTCACCTTATTGCAGAGAGTAATGAAAAACAGTTAAAAATAATAGACTATCCTAAATTTAACAACTTAAAACTGTATAGCGATGAATAAACAGGAAACATATTTTCAGGATATGAAAATTAAAATTCAAGAGGGATTGAAACGCTCTTATGTACGCTTGTTAAAAGAGAAAATAAAAAATAAAGGAGAACTTGTAGTAATGCGAGATGACAAAATAGTAGTGCTCAAAACCTCCGAAATAAAAAAAATATTGCAACAAAAGAAGAACTTGATGGTAGAATAAATTAATATAATAAATAATAAATATACTATGTTAAATCCAGATTATCAATTGATGTTAATAGCGTGGCTTGGAGTTGCGCTGTGGGTAGGGTTTGTTATTTTCTCGAATCGAAAAATTCACCCTAAAGCCCTTTTTACCCTTTTTATGGTGGAACTATGGGAACGCTTCAGCTACTATGGTATGCGGGCACTCCTTATCCTTTATATGACTGCGAACTTAATTGATGGCGGGTTCCAGTTTGATGATGCAAAAGCTTTCGGAATTTACGGAGCTTATGGGGCATTAGTTTACCTCACGCCAATACTTGGTGGATACTTCGCTGATAAACTTATTGGTTTTCGCAAAGCAATTGTTATCGGGGCTTTGTTAATGGCAGCGGGACAATTTACTTTGTTTATGAATAATCAAACTACTTTCTTCATCGGGTTAGCTTTACTTGTGGTAGGAAATGGTTTCTTCAAACCGAATATCTCTTCAATGATTGGTCGTTTTTATGCTGACGGAGACAAAAGACGTGACGGAGCCTTCACTTTATTTTATATGGGAATCAATATGGGTGCATTCTTAGCTCCTTTAACTTGTGGTGCTATTGGGGAGAATGAAGGTTGGCAATATGGATTCTTAACAGCCGGTATCGGAATGTTATTGGGATACATTATATTCTTCTTCGCCAGTAGAACGAGTGTTTTCCAGCAAGTAGGATTAGCTCCTGATGAAAAACCAACTAAAAATGTTGTAAGTTTCGTCCCCAATAGTGTGCTTCCTTATGCTACTATTGTAGTTCTAATTATAATTTCGTGGATTTTAATTCAATATAACGATGTTGTAGATGTTTTATTAGCGAGTTTAGCTGCTATTATCATTGGGTATTTGTTATATCAAGCAAGTAAAATGGAAGTGGTTGCCAAACAACGTATTTGGGTTGTGGTTTTATTACTTTTATTTACGACTATATTTTGGACATTCTTCGAGTTGGCGGGTTCAGCACTTAACTTATTTACAGCACGTAACGTACATAAAGAAATTTTTGGTACAGAAATTAAAACAACTTTCTTCCAATCATTCAATCCATTGTTTATAATGCTTTTTGCTCCTGTTTTCTCTTGGATATGGATAAAACTATCTAATTTGAATAAAGAGCCAGCAGCTCCATACAAATTTGGAACAGGATTGCTATTGCTTGGGCTTGGTTTCTTAGTGCTTAAATTCGGTGGTAGCTACGCTAAATTAGGAATGGTACCTGCTATATTTATGGTTTTCTTATACTTATTACATACACTTGGGGAACTAACACTTTCACCAGTAGGTTTGTCATTAGTAACGAAACTTTCACCTAAGCATATGGTGGCTTTTATGATGGGAATTTGGTTTTTGTCTTCATCCATTGCACATCAAGGAGGAAAACACATCTCTAAACTTACTACAGTAAACGAAAAAACAATAGTTGAAAGTAGTGCTTTCCAAAATTCTGATATTGATAAGGATATTAAGGCTGTTTTGTCTGAGAATGAATTCAAAGATAGATTAGCTGACAATGAGGAAAAGAAAACACACGCTATTCCTATTGAAAAACTATTAGTTTCAAATGATTTCATTGCACGGATGAATGAGGTTAATCCGCAGAAACAATATGCAAAATCGATCGTAGTTGTAAAAGAAGTATTGCAAGATGCTGAAAACTACAGTGGAATGAAAAGACAGAAAATGATTAAATCTGCCTCACAAGAGTTTTTATCCTTCAAAGGAAGCGAAGTAAATACAGAGGTAGCAACTTTGGCTGATTATGAAAAACTATTTGAAAAGTCGGCGAGTATTTCAGTAACTAACGTTATTAAAAGCGAGTCACTCAACAAAGGACTTTCTGTATTCACCATGTTAGGCTTTATTGCCATCGGTTGTGGTGTATTACTATTTTTAATGGGACCATTCATCACCCGCTGGATGCACGGCGTGAAATAGATTTAACAGCAACAGCATATCAAACTTTGTCAAATTTTTTTTGATTTTGACAAAGTTTTGGGTGTACGCTATAAAACAGGTTTCCGTGAAATCAAAAACTCGTGTCGTTGTCTTGACTCAAATTTCTGTGAAACCAATAAATATTTTAAAGGAATAACAGTATAAAAAGTTATAACCAATATGAAAATAAAAAGTGTACTTACAAGTTTAGCTATCACAGCGATGTTTGTGTCCTGTGATATGGGCAAAGAATCAAGTGTTTCGGCAGATTATCATGTAATTCCTCTGCCAAATTCGATTCAAAAGACTACTAATGAGCAACCTTTTTTGCTCAATTCTTCAACAAAAATCACCTATCCTAAGGGAGATGAAGCCTTGAAGAGAAATGCCGATTTTTTAGCAGAGTATGTTAAGGAACAGACAGGAATGTCTCTCTCTGTAGTAGAAGAAACTGCAGAAATTGACAACGTAATAAAACTGTCAAAAGGCTTAGCTTCTGATAATAAAGAGGCATATCAACTCACCGTAAATCAGAAATCAATTACCATTCAAGGAGCTTCTTCAGCGGGTATTTTCTACGGAATGCAAACACTTCGCAAGTCAATTCCAGTGGAGAAAACACAAAAAGTAGTTTTTGATGCGGTGGTAATCAACGATGCACCTCGATTTGCATATCGTGGAGCCCACCTGGATTCTGCTCGTCATTTTTTCACAACCGATTCCATCCGAATTTTTATTGACATGCTTGCATTGCACAATATCAATACGTTCCATTGGCATTTAACAGATGACCAAGGTTGGCGTGTGGAATCAAAAAAATATCCAAATCTTACGGTTGTAGGTTCTACGCGTTCACAAACTGTAATTGGTAGAAATTCAGGTAAATATGATGGTATTCCACACGGAGGATTTTATACTCAAGATGAATTGAAAGAATTGGTAGCATATGCCCAAGATCGTCATATTACTATTATTCCTGAAATTGATTTACCAGGACACATGTTGGCTGCGATAGCTTCATATCCAGAATTGGGTTGCCACGAAGGCCCTTACAGTGTATGGGGGCAATGGGGAGTTTCAGACGATGTTTTGAATGTAGGGAAGCCAGAAACATATGAATTTATCCAAACTATTTTAGAGGAAGTTACAGAGATTTTTCCTTCGGAGTATATCCACATTGGTGGTGATGAATGTCCAAAAGTACAGTGGAAAACGAATAAAGATTGTCAGTTAAAAATCAAAGAATTAGGAATAAAAGGCGATGATAAGCATACAGCTGAGGAATATCTGCAAAGTCATGTAATTTCCTTTGCTGAAAGAGTTTTAGCCAGTAAGGGTAGAAAAATTATCGGTTGGGATGAGATTTTGGAAGGAGGAATTGCTCCGAACGCTACGGTAATGTCATGGAGAGGTATCGAAGGTGGTACATTTGCAGCGAAAACAGGACATGATGCAATTATGAGTCCAATGTCGTTTATGTATTTTGATTACTATCAATCACAAGATATTGATCAAGAACCACTTGCTATAGGAGGTTATGTGCCAGTGGAAAGAGTATATAGTTTTGAGCCAATTCCAGAGGGACTTACTCCTGAGCAACAAAAGAGAATACTTGGAGTACAGGCTAATACCTGGACAGAGTATATAAAAACGTTTAAACACGTTCAGTACATGACCTTGCCACGTTTTGCAGCACTTGCAGAAGTTCAATGGACACAACCTGAAAATAAAAATTATGACGATTTTCTACAACGCATACCTTCTATTATCAAAATTTATGATGCACAAGGCTATAACTATGCGACACATATTTTTGATTTGAAGGTAGATATAACAACTTTAGAAAGTGAAGGAGCGATACAAGTAGCTTTTACAACTTTGGATAATGCGACAGTTTACTATACTTTGGACGGTTCCGAACCTTCTGAGAAATCAACAAAGTACACTGAACCTATTAAAATCAATCAAGATGCTAAAGTACGCGCGGTAGGAATTCGTAAAAATGGAAAAACCCGTGTTTTCTCCGAGGATTTCAAATTCAATAAAGCAACGGCACGTCCCATCAAAATGTTGACAAACATCTATCCATCCTACAAATACAAAGGAGCTTCCGTATTGGTCGATGGTAACGTAGGAACAAATAACTTCCGAACAGGACGCTGGATAGGTTTTTCAGGTGATGATTTAGAGGCAGTAATTGATTTGGGTGAAGCTAAGGAAATTTCCAAAGTATCGTTCAATACGAATGTCATTACAGGCGATTGGATATATGATGCACGTAGCTGTTCGGTAGCAGTCTCTGATGATGGTGTTAATTTTAAAGAAATTGCATCAGAACAATATTCACAAGAATCGAAACACATTCAAGAAATACGTACGCACAGTTTAGGTTTTGAACCTTTAAAAACACGCTATGTGAAAGTAAAAATCACTTCGGAACGAAGTATTCCTGAATGGCACCAACAAGCAAAAGGTAAATTAGCATTTTTGTTTGTTGACGAAATAAGCATTGATTAAATTTTTCGTTTTTCTAATTGATAATTTTTTATACAGATGAAAGCTCTTATTATCATTGATGTACAAAATGATTTTATGCCCTCAGGAACGTTGCCTGTTGCAGAGGGAGATCAAATCGTTCCGTTCATAAATCAAGAAATTTATAAAGGCTATGATTTAGTGGTAGCCACTCAAGATTGGCATCCGCAAAACCATCAAAGTTTTGCTTCCAATCATGAAGGTAGAAAACCTTTTGAAGTGATTAACTTACATGGAATTGATCAAGTACTGTGGACAGACCATTGCGTACAGGATACTTTTGGAGCCAGTTTACATCAGGATTTGGACACACATCGCATAGCCGCTATTTTCCGTAAGGGAATGAATCCTGAGGTGGATAGTTACAGTGCTTTCTTTGATAACAATAAACGTAATAATACAGGGCTTCACGGTTTTTTGAAAGATAAAAGCATTACGGAGCTAACGTTCTGTGGGTTGGCAGGTGATTTTTGTGTGGCATATAGCGTGAATGACGCACTTTCATTGGGTTACAAAGTGCGTTTGTTGGACAATGGTATACGCTCAATAAATCCCGAAAATTATCAAAAATATAAAGCCGATTGGGGAATTTAAAAGTGCTATGAAAAAAGACATTATTTCTGCCTAATAAATAGAAAAATCACGAATTGTAAATTGTTAACAATTCGTGATTTTTATTTCTAATTGATTGTTTACAGGCAGTATGCCAGAACATAATCTTCAACATTTATGAAAGAAACATCATAGAACGTTTTTTCAATTTTGATTTTGGTTTCAGAATCATTCGGGAAAAAATCTTTCACCAAAATATGTTCTGCTGTAATTCCAGACTTCCCGTGGGCTTTATATCCTGCCTCTTTTGCAGACCAAATCATCGTGAGTTTTTGTAAAACATTTTTCTGCGAGAAAGAAGTACTTCGATAATCCCATTGTGTGAATTTTTCGGAAATATCAATGATTTTTCGTCGCTTTTTTTCGATGTCCACACCCACAGGCTTTTCTCCAACAATCAAGCACACCATGTCAAACGAATGACTTATGGAAATTGTTTTCCCATCTCTTAGGTATGGTTTCCCTTCATGGTTATAAAACAAATCATCAGAAGAATACCCTAAATCTTTTAGAATTCGGCGAACGGCAATAAAATTCTTTTTTGCGGATTCAACTTTCAATGAGTCAAACTTAGATTGATGTTCTCCATTGAGAACAACTCCCTGAGTTAGGTCTTCTAATGTTTCGGAAACTTTCCAGATATAGAGCTGAGTTTTCTCATTTACATTAATAGTTTCAAATAACGGCATAATATATCATCTCTTTACTAGGTGCAAATTTATTTCTTTTTTTTATTTTAGACAATATATAAAGTCTATGAAGCCTCTTCTATTCAAGAATTGTTTTAATTTTAACAAAGTTGAATTGTTAATGTTTAAAATGAAATTATCCATTAATTTGTTCCGATTAACCTTAGTACAGAGATAAATTAGTTAAAAATAGTTAATAACAATGTTTATGTTTCAAAGGGAATGAAAAGTGTTAATTATAAAAAAATTAACATCTTGTATTTTAGAGTTGTTTTTATTGATAGTAAAATCTTTTGTTTTATCTCTTTTTAAGCGAGTGATTTTCGTGTAGGACTAATTATTTTGACATCGTGAAAAGCGATAGCACCTCGAACTACACCCGATATCACTTCATGCAAGGCTTTGATATTTTGGGCTTTCAACTCATTCTTGTGATGTACTAAACTGATTTCTCTTGCAGGATATGGAGTCGCAAAGTGGTGGATATTTTTTTTCTCTTCTTCTTTCAGCTCAAGTGTATGTAAGTATGGTAAAAGAGTCATTCCTAAGCCTTCATTTGCCAATCGTATTAGAGTTTCGAAGCTACCACTTTTGAGTTCAAATCGTTTTTTAGAATCGACGATGTCCTGATTGCAGATATTCAATACAGTATCTTTGAAGCAATGACCATCCTCTAACATTAATATGTCGTTGATATCTAAATCGTCAGAGGTAATAGTTTTTGTGTTCTGAAGTTTATGATTGTTAGGAATATATGCCATAAAAGGTTCATAAAACAAGGGTTTTTCAACAATGTTAGGTCGATGCAGGGGAGTTGCCAATATGGCCGCGTCTAAGGTTCCATCTTCTACGTAGTTTATCAAGGTTTTGGTACTGTGTTCTTCAATTTTCAGAGACACTTTAGGATACTTATTGATGAAATTTGTTAAGAACATAGGTAACAAAGTAGGCGATACAGTTGGTATGATTCCCACATTGAATTCACCGCCGATAACTCCCTTTTGCTGTGCAACAATGTCGCTCATTCGTTCTGATTCATTCACAATGATTTGAGCCTGTTTGATAATTTGTTTACCTATATCTGTGGGTTGCAGAGGTTTTTTTGTTCTATCGAAAATGATAACCCCCAATTCCTCTTCCAACTTTTGAATTTGCATACTCAATGTAGGTTGTGTAACGAAACTGTTTTCAGCAGCAGTCGAAAAATTCTGATGTTTAGCAACAGCTAACACATATTGAAATTGAGTGATTGTCATAGATTTAGGATTTACTTTAATAAATTTCTTCTTCGTATTTATTTATACTTAGTGTGGAGATATTTGTATTCAAATAAAAAACTACAAAATACACTTTAAATTAACGTAATTGCGTCAAAATTTCTCGTCCAATTTCGTCCAAAATAACATCTACTGGGCGAGAACTATATTTTAGCACCAACATAGCGTGATTTACACCTATTTTCTGCAACGTAAGGAACATATCCACTAAATAATTTCGACCCAAGCGGAATCCTAAGTCCATTTTTTGAGGTTCAAAATCGGGGTCTTCCATCAGGTCGATGTATACGGGTTGGATATAAGGTTTTCGGGGTTGACCTTCTTTATCCAACGTATCCTGCCAATCCTTTACGATTTTTCCTGTAAAAGTAAACTCTCGGGGATAGTAAATCCATCCATCTGAGTTCTTCGCAATCCATTCCAAATTCACACCTCCCACATGTCCAGTGACATACATAGGAATACTTTTTTTGATGGGCTTAGGTACAACATCTCCTACATTTTCCATCAGTGTTCCATAGTCGTTATTGTAAACAGGGAAGTCCTTTGACCATAGCTCCTTGAGTAACCGCATGTGTTCAGAAACCTGAGCGCTCCTTAATTCAAAGGGCTTGTTGAATGCAGGATATTCCACGGGGCGATCACCCGAAGCAACTCCCATATGAAAGCGATTCGGAAATAACACATCTAAACTTGCACTAGCTTTAGCAACATGCAACGGATGTCGTAAAGGTAAAATCACACTAGCGATTCCGAATTTGATTGATCGAGTTAATGTAGCCACATGTGATAGATAAATCCAAGGGTCGTAGATTTGTCCAACTTCTTTAAATTCAGGATTATTAAGCGGAATATCTCGTACCCAGATAGACTCGAAACCATAAGCCTCGGCTTGTTGAATAAGTCGGATTTGATTTTCCATTTTTGGGATAGCCCCCTCATAGGACTCAATCGGCAAAAGAATTCCAATGGATAGTTTGTTTGTGTCTAACATAGGTCGTCGATTTTATAAACGCAAAGATACTTCCTTTTTTTAATAACGACAAAAAATACTTTATATATTTATCTGCATTACGAAAGATAAATTTATGCTTTTTTTGCTACATAAAACATAAGAGTATAATTCCCTAACGAAGCATGTTTTTTTTAACAACAAACTCATGTAACTAAGAAATTTTGTGCCATTACAAGCATAAATTGTACCTGAACAAAATAATAGATTTTTCTTTTATCTTGACATTCAATGTATTTAGCAGAAGAATAAGAACACTTGTTAATTACCTGAATAAAGGTTGTTATGAAGTGTTTTAAAAATTTTGTATTTTTCTTTAAAATCAGTACCTTTGCTAAAATTTGTTATTAACCTTTTAGATATAATAAGATGTTCAAAAAAATCAATCGAATGCTTTTAGGCGGTATGCTCTGCCTAAGCCTTGTGGCTTGTAAAACTAAACAAGTGGGAGCCACCTCAATGGACAAAATAGTGTATCAGCCTATCAAGGTTGAAACTCCAAAACGTCCTGCAGGTCAAACGGACGTGGTAAATTTGGTAACTCCGAAGCTGGAAACTGTTCGCGTAGGTTTTATAGGATTGGGAATGCGAGGACCTAGTGCGGTGCAACGTTTTACACACATTCCTGGAGCAAAAATAGCAGCTCTTGCTGACATACGTCCTGAACGAGTAGAAAAATCTCAGCAAATCTTAGAAAAAGCTGGTTTAGCAAGGGTTCCAGGTTATAGCGGTTCACAGGACGCTTGGAAGGCTCTTTGCGAAAGAGAGGATGTAGATCTTGTTTACATTGTAACTGACTGGGAAACGCATGTCCCTATGGCTTTATATGCTATGGAGCAAGGAAAACATGTAGCCATTGAAGTACCAGGAGCAATGACTATGGAGGATATTTGGGCCTTGATTAATATGGCTGAAAAAAAACGTCTGCATTGCATGATGCTTGAAAATTGCGTGTACGACTATTTCGAATTGACTTCACTTAATATGGCTCAGCAAGGGCTATTCGGTGAAGTAATCCATGCCGAGGGGTCTTACATCCATAGTTTGGATGATTTCTGGAAAGCTTATTGGAATAATTGGCGTTTAGATTACAATGCAAAACACCGTGGCGATGTATATCCTACACATGGAATGGGACCTGCTTGTCAAGCTCTTGACATTCACCGAGGTGATAAAATGAATTATTTGGTTTCTTTTGACACCAAACCTTTCAAAGGGAAGAAATTATATGAGCAATTGACAGGTAAAAATGGAGATAATTTCCAAAACGGAGATCATACTATGACAATGATTAAAACGGAAAAAGGAAAAACAATGCAAATTCAGCACAATGTAATGACTCCTCGTCCGTATTCACGTATGTATCAACTAACTGGAACACAAGGATTTGCTAACAAATATCCTACACAAGGATATACTATTGAACCTGAGAATATTTCAAAAGATGATGTGCCTAATCACGAAAATTTGAATTCTCATGGATTTGTACCTGAAGATGTGAAAAAAGCATTGATGCAAAAATACAAACACAGAATCCATATTGAATTGGAAGAACAAGCTAAAAAGGTGGGTGGACACGGAGGTATGGATTTCATCATGGACTATCGTTTGGTGTACTGTCTAAGAAATGGACTTCCTTTGGATATGGATGTGTATGATTTAGCAGAATGGTCTTGCTTGGTGCCTCTTTCTAAATTGTCATTAGAGAACGGAAGTGCACCAGTTGAAATCCCTGATTTTACGCGTGGAGCTTGGAACAAAGTTAAAAAATACAGACACGCTTTCGTTGACTAATCCTTTGTGAAGTTATATTGATTTCTAAGGATATAAAAAAATGTCTCGCGAATCTCTGTTATTGCTTTATCTACCACACTGCTTTCTTTACATTTTAAGGAGCTTGAGCAAGTTTTTTGTGATTTTCACAAACCTAAGATAGGAGTTTCTAAAAAATCGAGATATTTTAATTTATTAATTAAAAGAGGCTGTCCCCAAAAGGGCGGTCTCTTTTTTGTAATTTGATTAGACGAAAGAGGAACATATGTTAATTACTATTTTGCAATTGAGGGAAAGGCTAAAGGAAAACCACATAGATGCATAGAAAAACTATGTGCCTATGTGGTTTATTTTCAGTATTTTATCTGTGTGTTATTTTTAGAGAGGTTTTTATAGTATATAATTCTAAAACGAACAATCACAAAAAGTTAAATCTACAATAAGGTCCAAATATACCAAAGAGATATAAAAAGGCTTAAGGATAAGAGAAGAAAGTTAATTTTCTTAAAAATACCATTACTTTTTGTTGCAGACAAGTAAAAACAAAAAATTGAAATAAATCCTAATAGGATACAAAAAGCGGTAATACCGATAGTGTTGTTTATAAGATCTGGAATATTTTTATCGAAAGATTCGATAGCTTCCTCTCTGCTATTGGAATGATTAAAAATATGAAACCAAAGAAAAGCAAAATAGGAAATTATTGAAGTTAATATAACGCCTATACCGAAAAGAAATTTGTTCATAATCAATCAATTTAGTTATAAAATTTTATTTTTTTGCACTGGCTTCGTACAAGGATATAACTCGTAGCTTAGTTATTATTTTATTGAAATTCAATAGAATATAAGTCCTTTTAATTGCGTTTTCTGTTCAATAAAAAATGTTTTTTGATTTTCTCCAAAATTATAAAAAACATTTCTAAAATTAATATTGACTTTTAAAAATGTTTTTTATAGCTTTGCGAGTCTGGGTAGACTTTTGAGTGTATTCATTACTTTTTTAACCAAATCTACCATGAATCATGCTTTTTACTTAAATCTTTGTTTTATGACCTTTGATTGCAAAAGACACTCCGAGTCCTAAAGGAATTTTTTGGAACTTGCCGTCATATCTAACCCATCCTCCTGAGAATGCTATCGGGAAGAGAATATTGTAATTATCCCCTTGAATATCAACTAATGATAATTCTATCCAAATTTTTCCTTTGGGTAAATTCACATAGATCTTTTCTGCAAAATCAGTCTTTTCTGTGACTTGTGGAAAATCAATATATATGGGTTTTTCGGTCAGAGGGACGAGTGATTCATCAGCTTCAACCTTGTAGAAGTTCAAACGGAACAGCGTTTTACCAGAGATATTTTTCAAGCATGTAATATGAAATTCTCGTGCAACATACTCTTGGCTTAGGGTGACAAAATCACCGACACTAATTTGTGTTGCTTTATAAGCAGTATTACTTTTCTCGTGGGAAGAGCTATTTTCTTTGTCATTTTCCGAATATTTCCCAAAACTTATTGTCGCACCGGGGAAACGAGTGCCTCTACCTTTGATGGTTCGCAATTTAGGCTCTTTATCAAAAACCACCACGGGGGTCAATTCGATGTGATTTTCTTTCAAGATTATTTTGGAATCTGAAGGGATATCTTTAATTGCTATTGCTTTTCTATGATAACTCAAATGGGAAAAATAGATACTATCTATCGGTTTTTGAGTTGAAATATCAATGCTAAAATATCCTTTTTCATCGGAAATTACTCCTTTATATGTTCCAACAACACCAATATTCGCATATTCAACCGACTCTCCTTTTTCTCCTACGATTTGTCCTTTCAAGATTTTGTTTTGTCCGCAAACTATTGATATACAAAAACATATGATTAAAGATAAAATTTGTTTCATTTTTTTAATAAATTAACCGATAATATATTTTTAGAGTGTAAATCATTTAAAAAAACTTTGTCGAAGTTGTTAGATTTCGACAAAGTTGGATTTTGATTATGAATGTATTATGTTTTATTTTACAAGTCCGGCACGTTTCATCAGAGCGTCGGGAGAAGGCTCTTTTCCGCGGAAGCGTTTGTAAAGTTCCATTGATTTTTCACTGCCTCCTTTGCTGAGGATATGTTCTTTAAAACTATTTCCTACTTCTCGATTGAAAATTCCTTTTTCTTTGAACACTTGAAAAGCATCTGCATCCAATACTTCTGACCATTTGTAGCTGTAATATCCAGCGGCGTATCCTCCTTGGAAAATATGTGAAAAGGCGGTCGAAATGCAAGTGTCATCAATTTTTGGGTATAATTCCGTTGGTGCAACAGCCTTATCCTCGAATGATTTAATGTTTTTAATTGTATTCGGATTTGAATTGTGCCACGCCATATCCAAAACGCCAAAACCTAACTGACGCATGGTTTGTAATCCTTCCATAAAAGCAGATGATTCTTTAATCTTATGGACAAGTTCCATGGGAATCAGCTCGTTAGTTTCATAGTGTCTTGCGAACAATGCTAAGGTTTCTTCCTCCGAACACCAGTTCTCCAATACTTGGCTTGGGAGCTCAACGAAATCACGCGAAACGCTGGTTCCACTCAGATTAGGATATTTGGTATTGGCAAGAATTCCGTGCAAAGCATGTCCAAATTCGTGGAAAAGCGTACGCAATTCGTAGAAACTAAGCAATGAAGGTTGGGTTTGAGTGGGACGTGTAAAGTTACAAACGATAATCACGTGAGGGCGAGAATTTACTCCGTCTTTAATATACTGATTTTTGAAAGAGGACATCCAAGCACCGGCTCTTTTTCCTGGTCTTGGGAAGAAATCCGTGTAGAACAGAGCTACATAGTTCCCTTTTTCATCGGTAACTTTGTAGGTTTCAACTTCTTCGTGATATTTCTCAATGTTATTTATTTTTTCGAAATTAAGTCCGTATAGTCTATTGGCTACTTGAAACATTCCGTTAACGGCATTGTTAAGACTGAGGTATGGCTTTAGTTTCTCATCATCAACATTGAAACGTTTCTGCTTTAACTTCTCGCTGTAAAACGTAAAATCCCATTTTTGGAAATCTCGAATGCCGTCTCTTTCTAAGGCAAAGGCTTTGAGTTCTTCCAATTCACGTTGAGCGGCGGGTTTGGCTTTTTCTAACAAATTGTTTAAAAAGTTGTTTACCGTAGTTGGATTTTCAGCCATTGTTTCCTCCAAAACAAAGTCAGCGTGAGTTTTGTAACCTAATAAATTGGCACGTTCATGACGTAGTTTAGCAATTTCTAAAGCTATTTTTTGGTTGTCATTATTGTTGTTATGGAAACCACGACTACCGAAAGCGATAAACATTTTTTTGCGAAGCTCTCTGTTTTCGGCATATTTTATAAAAGCACTGTAGCTTGGAAAATCTAACGTAAATACCCAGCCTTGTTTTTTGCGGTCAGTAGCAATTTGAGCTGCAGCTTCAACAGCAAAGTTAGGCAATCCTTTAAGGTCATTTTTATCGGTAATGTGCAATTCAAAAGCCTGTGTTTCAGCTAATACATTCTCCCCGAAGAGCAGACGTAAACGCGACGTTTCTTTATCAAGTTCACGCAAACGCTCTTTGTCTTTTTCTGATAGATTGGCTCCATTGCGAGTAAAGCCTTTGTATGTTTTTTCTAATAAAGTGGCTTCTTCGGGCGATAGTTTTAATTTTTTACGTCCGTCATAAACCTTTTTAACTCGCTGAAATAAACTTGTATTTAATCGAATATCATTGGAATAGTCGCTCAACAAAGGAGAAATGCTCTGAGCAACTTTTTGTAAATCTTTGTTAGTTTCGGCACTGTTTAAATTGAAGAAAATAGCTGTGATTCTGTCCAATTCTTCACCATTGTAAGCCAACGCTTCGATAGTGTTTTGGAATGTTGGTTTTTCTTTTGAATTGGCAATCGCATCAATTTGTTTTAGACTTTCGGCGATGGCTTTTTCGATAGCAGGTTTAAAATCTTCTGCCTTAAACGCACTAAAAGGTGCCGATTCGTACGATGTTGTAAAGATGGGTTCTCTCATAGATTGTTGAGCTTGTAAACTACCGAATGAAGCGATAGTGCATAAAGTTATTATCTTTTTTTTCATGAACATAATAGTTTTATTAGTCTTGCAAGGCAAAAACTGATTTCAATAATGGAGTGGTACGTGCTGCCACGTTGGTTCGGATTTCTTTCTCTTTGTCGGCTACTTTTGTAAAAAGTCCGTTGATAGCTTGTTTGGTAACATAAGTTGTTAAATCGGCTTCAACAGGAGTTGTTAAAGGCAATTGATTGTAACGATTTATCAAGTTACTCCAAATTTTGTCAGCTCCCACTTGGCTTAAAGAATTCTGTATTTTGGGTGCAAAAGCAGCTTCTAAAGAGCTAAATGTGTTGTTTTTCAAGTAAGTAGTTGCTGCATTATTATCTCCTTTCAAAATACCCATAGCATCGTTAATGGTCATATTTTTGATGGCGGAAACAAAAATGGGTTTAGCCTCAGTTACGGCATTTTCAGCAGCTTTATTTAATACCTTTAGTCCTTCATCAGCTAAGGCTCCTAAACCGATTTTTCGGAGTGTAGCATCCACTTTTTGCAACTCGGCAGGAAGTAAAATTTTTACGGCTTGATCTTGGAAATAGCCTCCATCCTTACTAAGTAAGTCTACCCCGTTAGAAACACCAATTTCTAAAGCCTGTTTCAATCCATCAGTAATATTAAAACCTGTGGTTGAAGATGTTGAATTGATAACTTGCTGCAATTCAGCACAACTATTCAATGTAAACGATGCTACAAAGAGCAGAGGTAAAGCGATTTTTTTCATACTATTCAATTTTATATTATTCTATTATTTTATAAACACTTTGCTAAACCATAAAGCTGATTTTTATCTTTTGGTTATTGCATACAAAGCGTAATTTATGGCATAGAAGAATGGTAGAGTAAAACATATTCCAACAACAAAAACTAAGATTCCAGAAAACCCCATAATGATTCCAAAAGCTAATGCTAACAAAACCGTGAACATGAATGGTGCAATACGCGCTGAGCTTTGTCTCATAGCATCAACCAGTGATAGATTTTCAAATATTATTATAGGGATTGTTAGTGTTACCAACAATGAAACTAATATGGAAATAGAAACGTTTGCTGCATCTAAACCCAGAAAGTTCAAAAGTATGGAAATAATCGTTTTTACGGCTGTGATCACCAAAACAGAACCTAAAATTCGAGCCGTATAAGGAGAGTTGTAAAATGAAAATAATTGTTTCATCGTTGGAAGCTCATTTTTTTGCACAGACCCAAAAATGCTATAAAACCCAGCAGTCATAGGAGCTATTATGCAGTTGATGAGCAACATAAATACTGTGAATTTAATTTGAAAGTCAGGTGAAATAAGAATACTTTGAAGTTGTTCAGGTGTTTGTATAGTAAAACGAGAAATCTCTTCCAAAGGAATGCCTAACAGCATCGGGAAAATAACAATATATAATCCAGTTATGACCAGAAACAAAACCAACATCCCTAAAGCGTTTACTAAGATAGAGGTGCGGAAAACTTCCCAAGCGGTTTTAAAGATATAAGCAATCGACACTTTTGTATATTTTTTTTACAGATGCGTTCCTATTTGGATATGCAAAAATACATGAAATCAAACAAGGAACAAATATATGGAATTATATTGAAAAATAGGAAAATAAGTAATTGAAATCTAATTTTTAAGATTTCTACTATTCGTTAAACAATTGTTTTTATCAAAAAAAATGGGATTTATGAATTTCTGCTAAATCCCATTTGTTTTTATTACGGTAATAAATACATTTTTGTAAAACTACTCAGCTGAACTTACTACAGCGTCTTTATTAATTTTTTTAACCAACCCTTGCAACACTTTGCCCGGACCCACTTCAATAAATTCAGAAGCCCCATCTTGAATCATTTGCTGTACGCTCTGTGTCCATTTCACAGGGGCAGTTAGTTGCTGGATAAGATTCTTTTTGATCTGGTTTTCATCACTGACGGCTGTTGTTGTTACATTTTGATACACAGGACATATAGGTTTACTAAAGTGCGTATTCTCAATAGCCTTTGCTAATTCTTCCTCGGCGGGTTTCATCAATACTGAATGGAAAGCCCCTCCTACAGGTAGCACTAATGCTCGTTTAGCTCCTGCGGTTTTCATGGCTTCACAGGCTTTTTCTATAGCACTCAATTCACCCGAGATCACCAATTGCCCAGGACAGTTGTAATTTGCAGGAGTTACAATACCTTCGATGGATTCACAAACCTTTTCTACTACGGCATCATCCAAACCTAATACGGCAGCCATTGTTCCTGGTTGTAGTTCACATGCTTTTTGCATCGCCAAAGCCCGTTTGGAAACGAGTTGCAGTCCGTCTTCAAATGACAGAGTTTTGTTAGCTACCAGTGCCGAAAATTCTCCTAATGAATGCCCTGCAACCATTTGAGGACGGAATGATTCCCCTAAAACCTTACTCAACACTACGGAATGTAGAAAAATGGCAGGTTGCGTCACTTTCGTCTGTTTCAAATCCTCCTCTGTCCCGTTAAACATTACTTCTGTGATTGAAAAACCTAAAATGTCATCGGCTTGTTTAAAAAGTTCCTTGGCTACGGTTGACTTCTCATATAAATCAAGTCCCATACCAACAAATTGAGCTCCTTGTCCTGGAAAAATATATGCTTTCATAAGTATATCAATTTTATTTTTTATAATCTATTTTAAAAATAAAGATTCGTATTTTCAATTAAAACCTACATTGCAAGAATCTAAGATTTATATATTTATGTCTTAGAACCCGCAGAACCTTAAATTACTTATTAACAATTAAGTAATCATAAAACCTATCAAAGATGATTTTAAACCACTCGGTGTATTTTTGAGGATTTGCATCAATATCAATTTTCACCTTTTCAGGGGTTTCCCATTTCCAATCGGCAACTTCTTGAGAATTGATTTGAGGTGCGTGGTCGTAAAAACCAAGCAATACGTGGTCAAATTCATGCTCTGTAAGTCCGTTATCAAAAGGCGCCTTATATATAAACGATATAACATCTTCCAATTCGGTGGTAAAGCCCATTTCTTCTTGTAGTCGTCGCTTACCTGCTTCGATATTACTCTCATTTTCACGCTGATGACTACAACAAGTGTTTGTCCACAACCCTGGTGAATGATACTTATGTAATGCACGTTGCTGCAACATCATCTCGCCTTTTGCGTTCATCACAAACACCGAGAAAGCCCTGTGAAGCAAAGCTTTTTGATGTGCCTCTATTTTTTCCATCAACCCGATTGGATTGTCGTTTTCATCAACTAATATCACTCGCTCTTCCATAGTTTTCATGGGGTTATGTTTTATTCTTAACGTAAAAGAGTCGTTTCCCAAAATATTAGGTTAATCCTCTAATTATTTGATCGGTTTCTTACACTCATGTAAGTTTAAGATATGCTTTTTATTTTTGATTTTCAGTAATTTAAATAAAATAGAATTCTACAAAAAAAATGAAGTTTTCGAAAAAAACGTTACCTATTTTATAAGTTGATACGTAATGTTATCCCCTACATCAATACCCCATTTATCGGACAACCCGCCATTGATTTCCAGAACATACATTGCTGGTGCTTCTGAAGGCATTGACGACTCATCATAGGGTTTAGCTCTTTTTACAATGCTAACTATCTGCAAATCTTTATTTAAATAGATAATATCCAACGAAAATTCTGTATTTTTCATATAGAAGGAACGAGGCTCCTCCTCTTTAAAAATAAAAAACATTCCTTGGTTTTCGTCCATTCCTTTACGATACATCAACCCTAAGGCCCTTTCATTAGGTGTATCAGCCAATTCTATATCTATTTTACGTACCAATTCCCCTTGTTTGAAAATCGACACTTCCGCTTCTTTAGTAAATTCTATTTCAACCTCTTTGATTTCAGAAAAAGTCATTGTTTCTTGCTCCTTTCCTGAAAAAAAAGCGGGTAAAACATATGCTAAAGCTGCAATTACAAGTATTCCTAATGCTAAAGGAACAAAATATTTTCTAAAAAACTCCATTTCTACACCTTTTTTCTAAATAATAAATAAAATCCTACTACAATAAAAGGCAAACTCAACCATTGTCCTGTTGACAAAAGCCCTAAGGTGCTTTCAAATCCGCCTTGACTTTCTTTGACAAATTCCACTGCAAAACGAATACCCCAGAGTAACACCAAAAATAACCCGAAAATGAAGAAAGGTTGTTTTCTTTTGTCCGTTTTCCAGTAGGTGAACCACAAAACCCAGAACAAAAGGAAGTAGCCTACCGCTTCATAAAGTTGTGCGGGGTGTTGATATGGAATAGCTGCCAACACCTCAGAAAAACGCGGATCGTTAGCAATGAGATGAAAGGCTTCTTTAGGAGAGCTTTGTCCTGTAAGCTCCATGGCTTGTCGGGATGAGATTTCGCCTCCTTGTACAAATTTTACCCCTAATGGATAACTTGAATCTACCACTTTTCCATTAATTTCCGAATTAAAGAAATTCCCCAAACGAACAAACATTCCCCCTATGGTAATCGGAATTACGATACGATCCAGCACCCATGAAAGGGTAATATCTTTATACTTACGTATATAAAAAACCATTGCAACAATAATTCCTATGGCTGCTCCATGACTTGCCAGACCTGCAAATCCTGTAAACTCCCATCCTTTGATAATCCCGAAAAGACTTTCGTTCGGATTTTTACGAATCGGCAGGAAAATTTCTAAAATATTATGTTGAAAATAATCCCAATTATAGAAAAAACAATCTCCGAGACGAGCCCCTACTAAGGTAGCCACAGCAGTATAAATCAATAAGGTATCTAACTGCTGTAATGTTTTTCCCTCATTGAGATATATCTTTTTCATTACGTACCACCCGAGACTGAATGCAACTAAAAACATCAGGCTGTAATAACGAATGGCAATTCCTCCGATAGAAAAGAAAATCTCATCAGAGTTCCATATAAAATTTAACGCTGTCATCTTTTTTATCCATTTATTGATTTAATAGCTTCTATTCGTTGTAGAGTCTCCTCTTTTCCAATTACTTCCATAATGTCGAAAATGTGAACACCTTTCATTTCACCAACTAACGCCAAACGTAATGGAGGCATAACTTGTCCGAAACTATATCCTTTTTCTGTAATATGATTTTTTACAGCTTCTTCTAACGGAACAGATGAAAAATTGGAAGTTTCTTTGATAATTTGAGCTACTTCGGTCAAAATTTGAGCTGTATTTTCTTTCCATTGCTTTTTCATCGCTTTATCCTCGTAAACGGATGGTTTTTGGAAAAAATAACTTCCTAATTCCCAAAAATCGGACACAAACGTAGCTCGTTCTTTTATCAAATGAACGATTTTTTCGACCTTATCCGTAGCAATAGAAATCCCTTTTTCTATAAGGATTTTCGAGAAATCGTCTGCCAATTCTCTGTCAGACTTCTTCTGTAGATATTGGTGGTTAAACCATTTGATTTTTTCAGGGTCAAAACGAGCCCCTGCCTTATGAACTCGCTCCAAATCAAATAGTTCTATCAATTCATTCAAAGAAAATATTTCCTGATCCGTACCTGGATTCCAGCCTAAAAGTGCTAAAAAATTTACTAATGCCTCAGGAAAGTAGCCTTCCCCCTTGAATCCTTTGAGTGGAGCATCTCCCTCTGTCCAATCTAGTGGAAAAACGGGGAATCCCAACTTGATTCCGTCACGTTTGCTGAGTTTTCCGTTACCTACGGGCTTCAAGATTAGGGGCAAATGAGCAAACTGCGGAGCCTCCCATCCAAAAGCACGATATAATAGCATGTGTAAAGGCAAGGATGGTAACCACTCTTCCCCACGGATAACGTGTGAAATTTCCATCAAATGGTCGTCTACAATATTTGCCAAATGATATGTCGGCATTCCATCACTTTTGAATAATACCTTATCATCCAAGGTTTTGGTATCGATGATTACCTCTCCACGTATTAAATCATTCATTTTCAGCACTTCTTCAGGCATTTTAAAACGAATCACAAATTCATCACCACGGTCAAGGCGTTGTTTAACTTCTTCTTCTGTAAGGGATAATGAATTCTTTAGTTGAAGACGAGTTTGCCAGTTATAAATGAACGTTTTTCCTGCAGATTCGTATTCTTTACGCTGATTGTCAAGATCTTCAGCCGAGTCAAACGCATAATAGGCTTTTCCTTTCTGAATAAGCTCATCAGCATACTTTTTATAAATTTCTTTTCGTTCACTTTGGCGATAGGGAGCATGTTTACCTTCTTTACCAACGCCTTCGTCAAACGGAATGCCACACCAGTTTAATGCCTCAATGATGTACTGCTCAGCTCCTTCTACGTAACGAGTTTGGTCTGTGTCCTCAATACGAAGAAGAAAATCTCCTTCATGTTTTTTAGCAAATAAGTAATTGAACAATGCGGTACGTACGCCTCCTATGTGTAAAGCTCCCGTTGGACTGGGTGCAAATCGAACTCTTACCATATGTTTTCGGTATTTTACAAATCAAGAATGCAAAGGTATAAATTATTCGTAAAATAATTAAAAATATTTCACCCAAATATTTTTTAGAAAATTAACCTCTAAATGTGATTTTTATTTGTACTCAATGCCATAAAGAAGCATATATCAATTAACAAAAAACAAGTTTTGGGATAATTCTTTCGTTTTTTATAAATCTCTATTTTTTATGATTTTGTAGGACATTAATACGAAAAGAATTGTCCAACAACAAACAATCAGAATATCAGAAATTTGCACTGAAAAATCATACGGAATATTTATTCCCGTTTCATTAGCAAACTCCTTGATACCGTTCATTCGGGTAAAAGGTTGTTTGATAAGGTTGGACATGGCTTCCAGTGGCAAAATCCGCTTGATGATGCCTAAACTTTCGTGTCTTTGAGAAAAAATAGTTAAAAATTGCTCAATAACATACCACAACGCCAAAAAACCTAAAGAAAAAGCTGATTTTCGGGTCAGTACGCTAAAAAACAAACACATTGTAAAGAAGCCAACTAATTTTACGAAATAAGCTAATAAGTATTCTAATTGAGAAAAAATGATAAGTATTTCATCATATTTTGAATAAATTAACCCTAATACTAAGGAAACTAAAAAGACTACAAGTGTAGATATGGCAGAAAATAATACTATGGTCAGAAACTTCGAATACACAAACTCTTTTTTGCTCAAACCATCAATAAGGTTTTGCTTTAAGGTTTTGTTACTGTATTCATTAGCAACCATAGAAACCACTACAATAGCAAAAAATAATTTAAAGAAAGCTGCCATGTAGGTGTTGAAATGCCATACAAATGGGAAATCAAAAATACCTTGCTTTGCTAAATGAAAAACGAAAGCTCCAAAGTCAATTTTTACGGTTGCAAATAAGGCTAAAAAGGCGAGTGAACCAAAGTAGGCTATTATTAAAATACGACTACTTTTGCTGTTCCATATTTTTATAAGTTCTATTTGTAATAATCGAAGCATAATAATTTTAATTTGTATGATTAGTTAATTTAAGGAATTGATTTTCAAGACTTTCCTTTCGTTTTACTAAGTGGGAAAGTACGTAACCTTTTTCAAAAAGTCGTTTATTCAATTCTTCAGAAGGAATGTCGGTTTTCAAATAAGCTCGAATTAAATTTCCTTCAATGGTAATTTTATCAAATTGCGTGAAATCTCGTAAAGCTTCTTGCAATTTTTCATTGTGCTGGGTAGCTAACTCAAAAAATCCGTAATCGTTGAACATAGCGTCGACACGTCCGTTGTAACGCATCTTTCCTTGTTGTAGTACTACCACGTGCGTACACACTTTTTCTACCTCATCCAATAAATGCGATGCCAATAACACGGTTACTCCTTGAGATGCAATATAGCGTATGAGTTCCCTAATTTGGTGTATTCCCTGCGGATCAAGACCGTTGGTAGGTTCATCTAAAATTAAGATTTCGGGGTCATTAAGGAGTGCAGAAGCAATTGCTAACCGCTGCTTCATTCCCAATGAAAAAGCTGAAAATTTACGATCTTTGACTTCCCACAAGCCTACTAATTGCAATTTTTCTTGGATTTTATCGGTTGTAGCTCCCTTAATTTTGCAAACCAAACGCAGATTTTCATAAGCCGACATATACGGATAGAAATTCGGTCGTTCGATGATGGCTCCTATACGTTTTAGAGCCTGTTGATTAGATATATTTCCATTAAACCATTGATATTCACCCGAAGTTTTATTCACCACATTGAGAATCATTCCCAAAGTTGTGGATTTCCCGCTTCCGTTAGGCCCTAACAACCCGTATATACTGCCTTTTTCAATTTGGAACGAAACGTTATCTACGGCTACGAAACTACCAAACTTTTTTGTTAATTGCCGAATTTCTAAAATTGTTTTCATTTCTTGAACTGCTATTTTATGCAAATGTACAAAAAAGTAGTTAAAACCAAATTGCAGTTTATTTTTAGTGTGTTTTAGGAGATTGTATTTCTTTATAGATTTTAGCTACAAATTTAATGTCTGAATGCCAATGTAAATCCATTTATTATTCTTATCTTTGCTTTGAACTGAACCAAAGGATGTAATTGAATTTTATCGCAACTTTTTCAAGTGAAAAGATGAAAAAATAACTTCAAACTTACTTTCCTTTATAAAATTTTAAAAAGATGAAAAATCCATTAGCCTTACTTTTTGATTGTGGAGCTACTAATGTACGTGTAATAGCCATGGACATACACGGAAATATTGAAGCTTCTCAATCCTATCCTAACCAAACCGAAGCCGATCCTCATTACGAAGGCGGACGTATTTGGAATGTTGACGCTATCTGGGAGAAACTGTGCAAGGCTGCTAAAATCGTAACTTCACAAATCGACACCTCTCGAATTGTAGGGGTTGCTACCACAACCTTCGGCGTGGACGGAACGCTCGTAGCCGAATCAGGTGAATTGCTCTATCCCGTCATCTCTTGGCAATGCAAACGCACCGACTCCATTATGGAAAACATCGGTAATTATATCCCTGTAAAGGAACTATACACAACATCAGGAATTTTACCGTACAGCTTCAATACCATTAATAAATTAATATGGTTTAAAGAAAATCACCCCGAATTGCTACAGCATCCAAAAGTTCAATTTCTTTATATGCCGTCGCTACTAAATTTCCGTTTAACAGGTAACAAATTGAATGACAGCACAATGTCAGGAACATCAATGCTTACTGACTTATCACAACGGAACTACTCACAAAAAATATTCAATGCACTCGAACTTCAAATATCCCTTATGGGAGATACAGCCTCAGCGGGAACAAAAGTTGGGAGTATAACCTCCCGAGCCTCTATTGAAACAGGAATTCCTGAAAATACACCTGTTTTTTTAGCAGGACACGACACCCAGTTTGCTATCATTGGTTCAGGAGTAGGAATGAACCAACCTGTACTCAGTTCAGGTACGTGGGAAATTTTGATGTCTCGAACCCAGCACTATACTGTTTCTGAAGCAGAATTTGGCTTAGGGCTGACCACAGAATTAGACGCCGAAGAACACACCTACAATATTGGTGTAAATTATTTAGGATCAGGAGTTTTAGAATGGATTCGACGAATGTTTTACATGGATATTCCTCAGGAAGATGTATATTCGGTGATGATTTCAGAGGCCGAAAAAATTCCGATGGGATGCGAGGGAGTACGCGTGAATCCAGATTTTCTGGATAAAGAAAATGGTTCAGAAGGAGCTATTATAGGCATCACCCTGCAAACTACAAGAGCTCATATCTATCGAGCTACCTTAGAAGCTTTGGCTCATAAATTAAAAAAAGCCCTACAAGCTGTTGAAAAGGCAGGAAATTTTAAAGCTGAATACATTACTTGCGTTGGAGGAGGCACAAAAAACAAGCTATGGAATCAGCTACGAGCCGATATTTGTGATTTACCGATAAGACTAATCAAACAGAAGGAAACCACTGTTTTAGGATCATCGATGTATGTTTTTAAAGCAACAGGATTTTTTAACTCCATTGAAGAAGCTCAAAGTCACTTAGATTATCAACCTGAGATAATTTACCCATCTTCAAGAAATGTGTAACAATTTTCCAAATGATTATTATTGAGGGGAATGTAGCATTCAATATTAAATAGTCGAAAATGAAAGCCTCTGAAAGTGAACATACTTTCAGAGGCTTCTGGTGTAATAAAAAAACAATAACTATTTCATCTCAATAATGATAAATTCACTTCGGCGATTTGCTTGATGTTCTTCCTCAGAACATGAAACACCATCCGAACAACCATTAACTAACTGAGTTTCTCCATATCCTTTTCCTGTGATACGACTCTTATCTATTCCGTTATCAATAATCCATTTTACTGTAGATTTGGCTCTTCTGTCGGACAATGACAAGTTATAGGCATGTGACGCTCGGCTGTCGGTATGCGAACGAACATCAATTTTTATATTCGGATGTTCTTTCATAACTTGAAGAACCTTAGCTAATTGCACTTCAGCGTCAGGACGAATATTCGATTTATCTAAATCAAAATAAATTTCCTTAATATTCAATACTTTTGCCAAATCAACGTCTTTCTCAATTTTAACAACTCGTGGTTTTAACATGATTTCGTAATACACTTCTCTATCATTACCCGTTGTAGTTACTTTTACTTCGGCTGTTTCAAATCCTTCTTTCTCCCCTTTTAAGTAGAAATGAGGTTCTTCACATCTGATTAAATCTCCTCCGAAAGAGAAAGCTCCTTGTTCGGTAGCCGTTTCGGATTTCAATAATGTCATATTTTTGCTTGACAATAAAACTTTTGCATTTGGAATAATCTCATTAGTTTCTGAATTTTTAACCACTCCTCGCATGATTTTTGAACAGTAAAACTGTAAAGGAGAACGCTCATAAAACGAATAAATATCATCTTTTCCTTTTCCTCCTGGACGATTTGAAGTCAAAAATCCTATCTTTTTATCGCTGTCAATTACAAAACAGAAATCATCATCGGCACTGTTGGCAGGCATACCAATGTTGATTGGTTTTGAAGTTGTTCCATTGTCATACAGCTTAACCGCAAAAATATCCAAACCTCCCAAACCTGGAAATCCATCTGATGAATAATACAGTATGTTATCTTTTGAAATGAAAGGAAACGACTCACGTCCCGTGGTATTAATCACATTCCCTAAATTTTCAGGTTTTCCATAACCATTTTCTAAAATCTTTACACGGAAAATATCAGAAGTTCCCAGAGTTCCTTCCATATCCGAAGCAAAATATAAATACTGCTCATCAGAGCTTAACGCTGGATGTGCCACATTGTAAGCATTGCTGTTGAAAGGCATCTCAATCACATTGCCCCACTTACCGTTAGCGTCTTTAGTCGCTCGTAAAATTTTTAAGAGAATAGTATTTTCACTATTCATTCTTACTTTTTTATTCACATAATTATTACGTGTGAAATAAACGGTATTGCCATCCTTAGTAAAGACAGCCGTAGATTCGTTGAATTTTGTATTAATATCCGAAGGAAAGAGATGTTTGTTTGACAAAGTAATACTGTCCTGTTGTGCTATGTATAAATCGTAAAAACTCTCGCCTGTCCATTGTGAAGTTTGCTTGAACATACTACTATTACTCGCTGCAAAAATAACCTTATCTCCACCATAGAACGCAGCTCCATACTCTGAATGCTCTGTGTTGATATCCGTATGATACAATTCCATACGATTCGAATTATCTTTGATAATCTCTTGATAATTTCTATTCTCTTGGAATAATATCGCCCTCGTATCATTCGCATCTGTCAACTCAACAAACTTAACCATCATCCTATCAGCCTCATCATAACGTTCCGCCGATTTTAACGAAAGTGAATAACGGTAGTAGTATTCTGGTTCGATTTTGTATTCTGAATTGGCAAATAATTGTTCATACCAAACCAATGCTGCCGTATAATCAGCATTGAAATAATACGAATTACCCAAACGCTCCAACAACTCCTGATTCACAAAACCCTTCTTAGCTATACTTTCGTATATCTTAATAGCATCTACATAAGCATAATTCTGATACAAATCATTCGCCTTCTGTAATTCCTTTTCCTGTGCAAAAATATTTGCCGTTATTCCTAATAATAGAAAAAACAATAATTTATGGTATATTTTCATAGTATGATTACCTTCAAGATTTAAACTTTAATTAGAAGAAACGCGGAGACACAACCTTTTTGTACATCTTCACCAATTCGTAGCGTAAAAAGATTTCATGAGAACCTGAGTTGTAACGAGAAAGTTCTGTCGTCTCAAAATCATAACCGTAGCCTATAAACCAACGATCATTCACCTGAAAACCTGCCATCAAACTCACTGCAGCTGACCAACGCCAAGCAGCTCCAAACACAAAACGCTCATTAAACATGAAATTTGCAGATACATCCAACTGCAAAGGAGCTCCATAAGACATCTTTGACAATACAGCAGGTTTGAACTTGATATTATCACTCAAATCAAAAACATATCCCCCTATCAAGTAAAAATGTTGGGTGTTTTTCAATACAGAAACCCTACGATCCTTTGACTCGTAAATCTCTGTCTCCAACAAATTAGGAACCGAAAAACCTATGTAATACTTATCCGAATACCAAAAAACACCCGCTCCTACATTCGGTGAAAATATAGTACTATTCTCCGAAAAATGTGTGTCTGATGGATCGTACAAACGAAGTTTATTATAATCCAAACTAAAAATCTCTGCTGTACCCTTTAAACCAAAAGCTAACTTCGAATTATCAAAATTCAAAGTATACGAGAAATCTAACATAAAACTCGTATTGGTTTGTGGCCCTATTGCGTCATAGAACAACGAGTACCCCAAACCTACGTTTCGCAAACGCTCCTGAGGAGCATGATAACTAATCCCTCCACTGCGAGGAGCTCCATCCAAACCAATCCACTGTGCTCGGAATATTCCAAAAAAACTATCAACACCACGAGACCCCGTATATCCCGGATTAAACATCATCGTGTTGTACATGTATTGTGTGTACTGTGATTCTTGTTGAGCAAAAACCATTGTGGCAAACAGCAACATCACCACTGAAAAAAGATTTCTTTTTTTCATATCGACTTATTTATGTTAATGATGAAGCAGTAGGCAACAGTATTTTCCATCACCTACTGCTTTATTATAATTATTACTTCTTAATATACAACCAACTTCCTTTCGTATGTTTCTTGTTGTTGTTATCGGTGTATTCAATGATATAGTAATACGTACCTTGTGGCAATTTCTCAGCAGCTTCAATCGTTACTCGTCCGTTTGAAATCGCTCGGAATACTCTATTAACATTATCATAGCCCTTGGTCTCGAACACCTTAACTCCCCAACGATTATAAATACGAACCGTATTATTAGGATATCTCTCTATACCTTGAATATGGAAGTAATCATTCAATCCATCTCCATTCACAGAAATAGCATTGTGAGGAATTACATCATTCAACACCGTTATCGTTACCTTAGCTATAGAACAGTTACCCATCGTATCGCAAAGCCCATACTCGAAACTGTCTACTCCTGCATAACCTCGGTTAGGTGTGTAAACAACCTCATCATCTGACGGATCATTAGTCGTTCCATTGTTATTGATAACAACCGTTCCGTTTTTAGGTTGCGTAACAATAGTCAAAGTTCCTTGCGTAGGCACATGCTCATCATTAGATACTACTTTAACCGTAACAGGTGTATCAACTACCGTCTGTTCAACATCATCTTTCGCTACTACAGGTGTCGTTGGAGTTGTTACCTCTGTAACTACTATCGTTACTGTAGCAGTATCGCATGTAATCGTTCCTGATTTTGTACAGATGCTATAACCTATCGTATACGTTCCCGTTGGCGTACCTGACGGCACCATAACATTTCCTGTCGATGGGTCTAAGTTCGGTACGATTGCTCCCGTTGGGGTTGACGTTACAGTTATCGTTACATCAGATGTTGTTGGTGTGTTAGTACCAAGCCTATCGTTATCCAATACGTTTCCTACTGTTTGCGTGTTGGTCGAAGTCGTAGCTGTAAACGTATCCGAGTTCGCTGTAGGTGTAGCTACAACTCCTTTAACCGTAATGTAAGCCGTAGCTTCATCACATGCCTGTGGAGTTCCACTATCACAAACTCTATACGTAAAGGAGTCTGTCCCTACAAAGTTCGTAGTCGGTGTATACGTAAACGTACCATCTGTACTCAAACTCAACGTTCCATTAGAAGGAGTTGTTACCACTGTAGTAGTTACTGTATCGCCCTCTGGGTCGGTGTCATTATTCAACACATTTCCTACTACTGCTACATTAACATCTGTATTGTAAGCATCGTCATTAGCAACTGTAATATTAGTTGTTGTAGATACCACAGACACATGTACTCTCGCTGTTTTACAAGTAGACGTTACATTACCATCACAAATGATGTAAGTGAACTCATCTTCTCCTACAAAGTCTGTTGTTGGTGTATATGTGAATGTTCCGTCAGCATTCAAGGCAACTGTTCCATGAGATGGATTGGTATGTGTCGTTACACTGAAAGTATCTCCTTCTGGATCAAAGTCATTCGACAACACGCTTATCAAAACACCTGTATTTACTTTAGTAACAGCTGTGTCATCATTCGCAACCAAACTATTGATTCCTTTCGGTAATACTTGGATACTTATCGTAGCTGTTGCACATGCCTGCGGTGTTCCGTTATCACATACTTCATACGTATAAGATACCGTTCCTACAAAGTCTGTCGAAGGAGTAAACGTATATCTTCCGTCTGCGTTCAACACAAAGCTATGTCCTCCTACTGTATTTGTTTGTATTGTCCATACTTGCGTATCTCCCTCAGGATCTAAATCGTTCGTTCCTACACTTCCTGAAACCGGTGTATTAACATACGTATTGTTAATATCATCTTTCGCTACGGTCGTATTTGTTGGTGTTACTACCTCCGTAACTGTTATTACTACAGTAGCCGTAGCACAAGTAATCGTTCCTGATTTTGTACAGATGCTATAACCTATCGTATACGTTCCCGTTGGTGTACCTGATGGTACCGTAACATCTCCTGTTACAGGGTCTAATATCGGCACGATTGCTCCTGTTGGAGTTTTCGTTACCGTTATTGTTACATCAGATGTCGTTGGTGTGTTCGTGCCAATTTTATCATTATCCAACACGTTCACTACTGTTCCACTTTGAGTGGTCGTTACAGTTACTGGGTCGTCAGTAGCGGTGATTACCGTAGGGGTTACAGCTGTAACTACTATCGTTACCGTAGCTGTGTCGCATGTAATCGTTCCTGATTTTGTACAGATGCTATAACCTATAACATACGTTCCCGTTGGAGTACCTGACGGTACCGTAACATTTCCTGTCGATGGGTCTAAGTTCGGTACGATTGTTCCCGTTGGGGTTGACGTTACCGTTATCGTTACATCAGATGTTGTTGGCGTTTTTGTACCAAGTCTATCATTATCCAACACGTTCACTACAGTTCCACTTTGAGTGGTCGTTACAGTTACTGGGTCGTCAGTAGCGGTGATTACCGTAGGGGTTGTTACAGCTGTAACTACTATCGTTACTGTAGCAGTATCACAAGTAATCGTTGCTGATTTTGTACAGATGCTATAACCTATCGTATACGTTCCTGTTGGTGTACCTGATGGTACCGTAACATTTCCTGTTACAGGGTCTAAGTTCGGTACTATCGCTCCTGTTGGGGTTGATGTTACAGTTATCGTTACATCAGATGTTGTTGGTGTATTAGTACCAAGTCTATCATTATCCAACACGTTCACTACTGTTCCACTTTGAGTGGTCGTTACAGTTACTGGGTCGTCAGTAGCCGTGATTACCGTAGGGGTTGTTACAGCTGTAACTATTACAGTTACCGTAGCTGTGTCGCACGTAATCGTTCCTGATTTTGTACAGATTTCATAGCCTATAACATACGTTCCCGTTGGTGTGCCTGATGATACCGTAACATTTCCTGTCGATGGGTCTAAGTTCGGTACTATCGCTCCTGTTGGGGTTGACGTTACAGTTATCGTTACCTCAGATGTTGTTGGCGTTTTTGTACCAATTTTATCATTATCCAATACGTTAACTACAGTTCCACTTTGAGTGGTCGTTACAGTTACTGGGTCGTCAGTAGCCGTGATTACGGTAGGGGTCGTTACCGCTGTAACTGTTATTACTACAGTAGCCGTAGCACAAGTAATCGTTCCTGATTTTGTACAGATTTCATAGCCTATAACATACGTTCCCGTTGGAGTAACTGATGGGACCGTAACATCTCCTGTTACAGGGTCTAAGTTCGGTACGATTGTTCCTGTTGGAGTTTTCGTTACCGTTATTGTTACATCAGATGTCGTTGGTGTGTTCGTGCCAATTTTATCATTATCCAACACGTTAACTACAGTTCCACTTTGAGTGGTCGTTACAGTTACTGGGTCGTCATTAGCGATTAACACTGTTGGTGTTACTACCTCTGTAACTGTAATCGTTACTGTGGCTGTACTACAAGTTACTATACCTACTTTTGTACAGATCTTATAACCAATTTCATACGTTCCTGATGGTGTTCCTGATGGTACGGTTACATCTCCTGTCGATGGGTCTAATATCGGTACGATTGTTCCCGTTGGGGTTGACGTTACCGTTATCGTTACATCAGATGTTGTTGGTGTGTTCGTGCCAATTTTATCATTATCCAACACGTTCATTACTGTTCCACTTTCTGTGGTCGTTACAGTGACTACATCATCAGTAGCGGTGATTACCGTAGGGGTTGTTACAGCTGTAACTACTATCGTTACCGTAGCTGTGTCGCAGGTAGTCGTTCCCGATTTTGTACAGATGCTATAACCTATCGTATACGTTCCGGTTGGAGTACCTGACGGCACCATAACATTTCCTGTTACAGGGTCTAAATTCGGTACGATTGTTCCCGTTGGGGTTGACGTTACCGTTATCGTTACATCAGATGTTGTTGGCGTTTTTGTACCAAGCTTGTCGTTATCCAACACGTTTCCTACAGTTCCACTTTCTGTGGTCGTTACAGTTACTACATCATCAGTAGCGGTGACTACCGTAGGAGTAGTTACAGCTGTAACTACTATAGTTACCGTAGCTGTATCACAACTTACATCAGCTGAAGCTACTCCCAATGGGCAAATTTCATACGTAATGGTGTAAGTTCCTGATGGAGTCGTTGAACTTACTGTAACATTACCCGTCGCAGCATCTAATATCGGTGCATTTGGTAATGGAGATGGCGTTACACTTGTAATACTAACCGTACCCACTGTGGCTGGACTACCATTAGCGGTATCATTACTCAATACATTGCTAACCAATCCTCCCGTTGTAGAAGTTACAGTATAAACATCATCATTAGCATCTATAAACGGAGGTACTACTACTGTTACTGTTGCTGTATCACAACTTGCATCAGCTGAAGCTACTCCCAATGGGCAAATTTCATACGTAATGGTGTAAGTCCCTGATGGAGTCGTTGAACTTACTGTAACATTACCCGTAGCAGCATCTAATATCGGTGCATTTGGTAATGGAGATGGCGTTACACTTGTAATGCTAACCGTACCCACTGTAGCTGGACTACCATTAGCGGTATCATTACTCAATACATTGCTAACCAATCCTCCCGTTGTAGAAGTTACAGTATAAACATCATCATTAGCATCTATAAACGGAGGTACTACTACTGTTACTGTTGCTGTATCACAACTTACATCAGCTGAAGCTACTCCCAATGGGCAAATTTCATACGTAATGGTGTAAGTCCCTGATGGAGTCGTTGAGCTTACTGTAACATTACCCGTAGCAGCATCTAATATCGGTGCATTTGGTAATGGAGATGGCGTTACACTTGTAATACTAACCGTACCCACTGTGGCTGGACTACCATTAGCGGTATCATTACTCAATACATTGCTAACCAATCCTCCCGTTGTAGAAGTTACAGTATAAACATCATCATTAGCTTCTATAAACGAAGGTACTACTACTGTTACTGTTGCTGTGTCGCAAGTGTCTGTAACTACTTTTGAACAGATTTTATAAACAATAGTATAGGTTCCTGCTGGCGTACTCGGAGGTACAATGATATCACCTGTCCCTGTTTGAACACTTGGAACTACAGCTCCCGTAGCCGGTGTAACAATAAAAATATCTACATTGCTTGTACTTACTGTTCCGCTGGTGATGGTGTCATTACCTAACACATTACCTGCCACCACTGGTGTAGTGGTCGAAGTTGCTGTAACAGGATCATCAACAGCATCAATAGTACAAGTGTTGTTTACCACGAAAGTTGTAGTAGCCGAACATGTTCCGTTGGAAACCGTCATCGTATAGGTTGTTCCTAAAGCAAAACCTGTAATGGTCGCCCCTGTATGGGTTACCGCTGCATCACTAAATGTGTAAGCATATGTAGCTTCATAGTTAGCAATAGCTGCTGAACCTGCTACTAAACAAGTCGCATTAACTACGGTTACCATTGGAGTTGGAATAGCAGAAATTACTACAGAAACACTCGCTCTTCTACTTTCACAAGTCCCTTGGATTACTGAAACTTCATACGTATTTCCATTTATCAAGTTATCAGTATCCGCAAGAAGTGATGATGCTAAATAAACTCTAACCACTGACGGATTTGTTGGATTCACTCTGTTTTTCAAATTCAATACAGTAGGTGAACCACAGAATGCCCCTGAAATTGACGTTGGTGCAGGTGCTGGATTCACCGTAACAACTACCTCCTGTGACGCTGTACATCCGTTAGAACGTGTTACCGTCAAAGAATAGGTGAAAGTTGTTACTGCTGTCAATGGTGTCCCTGTATACTTGAATGTAGGCGCTTGGATATCCGCATTTGAAAGATAGTTCATATTACCTGCAGTGGACGAAGTCCATTTATAAGATGTATAAATTGGAGCTGCTGCATTGTAAGCAAAAACTGCTGAACCTGTTTCGCAAACGGTCAAATCAGTCACTAAACCTGTTATGGGATTAGGCACTGCCAATTGAATATCCGACATATCACACAAACAACTATTACTACTACCTTCAATGATAGCACGAAGCCTACACACGTTTTGTTGTGGAATGTCCAACGAACCTGTTAAATTAACAGAAGCTCCTGCGTTGATAGTGGTTCCTGTAAAAGTTATTGTTCCGACCTTATTATCGCCCGTACCCACCATTGAATCGAAAACAGTATCTTCATAGAATGAAACTACTAAGTCTCCTGTATAATTTATTCCACTTGTATTTTTTACATCAAATTTGAATGTTACACGCTCTTTTCCTCCCTGTGCAGCTGCGGTTACTGACACATTTTCAATTTGGAGTGAGGCTCTCTGTGATTCTACTTTGACTTGTTTTGTTGCTGATGTCAAAGTCGTAAGCACTGGACAAGTAGTGCCATCGGCAGGACAAGCTATATTAGTTGCTTGGTCAACAGTGTAGTATTCGATTTGCCGTTCTATTCCACAATCTGTTGCCGGAGTACCTGCTTTTTGTCTGACACCAACTTGATATTTAAACCAATTACCGTGAGCCATATTTGGTATTGCAATTCGATACTCTGTAGCTCCCGATGCGGTTGGTGTTGAAGTTGCAGCTAATGAAGTAGATAACGTAGACGGATTTGCTTCCACTTGGTTGTATGACCCTGGAACGATTTCGTACCCTGATGGAATACGAAGTACCACATAGCCTCCTGTTCCAATACTTCCCAAACCTGACTGTGTAACTGCTTGGTGCCTACCTTCATAAATAGCACTCGCCCCTGTAACACAATTATTTGCGTTACCATTTTTGTATATCAAGGTGTTATCCATACGGTAAGTCATTGCAGCTACCCCGTCAATACTTGCTGTAATGGCGTTGTCTCTATTTCCTTGCAAAGCACCTCCACACGGATTTTGCCCCAATACATGCACCCAGAACGAAGATCCTACATTGAAATCACAATTAGGTCGTACGTTGATGCGTACACGTATTTGTCTGTCATTTTCACCTGGATGAGTTTCTGTTCCATAAAGATATGGTGTCAAGTTATATACCCTCGCATTTTCACCGTCAACTACTTCGTTAGTTCCCACAACAGTATTTGTTATAGTACTGTCATATGGGTAGAAATACTGCACTTCTGCAATATCAATACCATCTTGGGTACTGATTGCCAAACGAGGTGATACTACAGCTCCTAAACCTCCACTGTTAATTTCATACTCATACCAGTTGTCTCCACACATTCTTAGTTTTCCGACAGCCTGCTCACCTGTTTCAGTGCTATTAGGTGTAGCCTTACGTTTTAACTGTACTAAACTATTTTCGTTTTCTAAGCTATACGTAACAAAGGTATTTGGCAAACCGCTACATGTACCTGCATGCTCATAGCCTTGAGAAAACTCGGCACAATTCCATCCTGCGTAAACTGTCATTGTTGCGTTAGCACAATTGATTAGGCGTACCTTTAAATTATAGGTTTTACTTGCACCTACGGCTAAACCTGCAGCTTCTAAATGGTACATTTTCTGCCCTGAAATGGTTGCTATATGTGTCAATGTTGTAGTACCATCAAGTAAGCCGACTACTTCCACCCCTGAAACATCTGGGATCGAAATCCAAGTGTACGGTGCTGCACTACCTCCAGTACTTTTAAGTGTAAGTCCAAGGGTACGCACCTGATCGGTCATTTTAACGCTTAGGTTGGTATGTGGCGTAAGCGTTATGGCAGGTCTGTTGTTAAATGCCAAGTCTCTTGTTTGCCCATTAGGATTGGGGGTATTACTCCTATCATTCATATGTACCAAAGGAGCTCCGCCTGGCGACCCTCCGTTACTTGCCAAGCCATAGTGATAGTAGTAATCATAGAACTGGGCTTTTATGTTTGCTGGCTCTACTACAAGCCCTGAACCACAGGTTGCTTGAACCCCAACCCTTATCCAATCACCATAACCATTATGTATAGAGATAAACCCTGGTAATAATTTGTATTTTCCGCCTTCGATGGGGTTTTCGTATCGGTACTGAATGCTATTGCCCTGCACACTCATTTGCATATCGCTCAACGGAATCTGAATTGATTGTTCTTGCAGTGCACCTGTTGAGTTAACTACGCCACGTATGTAATATACCCCTGTAATCTTATATGTTTTAGGGATAGTAAATGTAAACTCTTTTATCAAACGTCCTGGTCGATGCTCACCTCTGTAACGAACCCCATTAGAATTAAATCTTCGTGAGAGGAACATCATATTGGAGCCTATATTGGTTGACGTACAACCATTTACATTATAATCATTGGTATGATCCCACGAATAGGTATTTGCCACAAACATCTCTGGCGAACGAGGAACGCCACAATACTTCTCTGCTGTTCCTTCGTACATAAAGAAGTAGGTTTGCTCTGTCATCTGCAAATCTTGTGCAAAGGTTGATTGTGTTTTTGTTACGTTTCCATCTACTTTGAATATTGCATATACCTCAAAGGTATCTCCTTGGTTTAAAGGCGTTCCACCCAAAGCGGATGTCAAATTCCAAAGAACTCCTCTTTTTGCAGGGTTGTCTGGTGTTTCCGTACCTACGGGAGTTGTACTTATTTGTACATCGGACATAGGAATATCAACGCTTGTTCCTGAACGCGTTCCACTGGTAAAGGTAAATCGAAGACTCACAGGAGATATCAAAACCCCTTGGGTAAAATCCAATTTGTAATACAAATTATTGGCTTGCCCACGTCTTTGTTCTCCTTTGGCTCGTAGTTCTATTTCGTCCAAATACAAGGCTCTTCGCGATGATATTTCCTGAGCTTCGGTAAGCGGATTTGCATACGTAAGCCGTGTGGTCATCGTTCCGTCTGTCCACCCTAATGAACTCTCAGTTCTTCGTGCTGTAACGCTTCGCAGTACAGGCCCGTCGTTAGGACAAGAAGCATCACAAACAATCTGAACGGATTGCGTGAAACAACGCAATTTAAGTTCACATTGCTGGGGCGTTTCGTAATCGTCTATAACAGAAAACCTATACGTAATTTGTTGTGGAGAAGTAGTTGGACATTTGGCTTTAACCTTCAATCGCAAATGCCCCAACGTATGATGTATGGCTGTTACTTTTTTCCTATCAGATGAGACAGTTAATGCCGATGGTCTTTCAGTTCCTGTTTGATGTGTTTGTTCATCATAAAACTTCGCGTCGCCAAGTTCAATTCCATCAGGAATGAAGGCTTCAATTTTATAACGTACCTTATAGGTCTCTCCTCCTTGTTTATGAAGCTGTACAAAAGAAACATACTCTCCGAAAGAAATCTGAGCATCTGAAAAGTCATCTCCTTCGTGCAGAACAGATGGGAAATAGGCTGCATCTGTCAAATAAGAACGTTTATAAAACGGAAGGAATCTACGAGCGTTCTTCTGATTTTGAACGGCACTTGGTTTTGTATGGTCATACCGCTCTCCACAACGTTCTGTGTAATAGACGTAGGTGTAATATTCGATATAAAAATTTTCATTAAAGAATTGTTCACCTGCACAATTAACTTTGGGAAGTTCATCATTTTTGATTAGGTCGAACTCAATATGTAGGGTTTGCCCTGCCGCCAAATCGTCATATTTGCCATCGCCGTTCAAATCCTCTAACCCTCCTGCCCCGTCGGGGTCGCTACCTAATGCTGACAAATGAACATCAAACACCCGGTCAGCCCCTGTTAAAACTGGACTGGGATGCGTAGTTGCCACTACGGCACTGGCAGGTAAAGGTGTAGCCACTTGGGTTGTAGGGTTGATGATTCTGACATTGGCTGGTTTGAACGTAGCTTTTAGATTGCCTCGCCCCAATTTTGCCAAACGTATTACAATTTTATCGGCATCAGCACCACTGCCAACACCATAATTTCTGTACGCTGCTCGTACGGTTCCTACTTTTTCTCCTATGGCAGCACTGCAATACCCCTTATCTCTTGTAAAATAAGTAAAATTCCTATCCAAGTGAGCTGCATTCTCTACTTTGACATTAGGGTTGGTTCTTACAAAGTCAATATTAGCCGCTCCCGTAGTTTTTTGTATGGTACGCTTTGAGGTGTTTCCTGCTCCATCGGGCTGAAACTGAGCCGTGTCGGTTCCCCAATTAACCATATAAGTGATTTCCTTATCGCCAATAATGCAACGCTCGGTTATGGTGTATTCTTCATTAATAAGGAGTTCTTGTCCATTACTCAAACCTGCAGGTACCGTTATTTTAAACAGTTTCTTTTGAGCTGTTGAAGCCGTCAAAGGTGTCAATTGAGTTCCGTTATGCGAAATTTTATGGTAGCTCGTGCCTACTGGGTATTCTACCGAGAAGTACACGTCTTTTGCAATACCATTTCCACCAGCACGCAATTTAAAAGTGGTTGCATTAACTCCTGTTAAAGGATTTAAATTAGGTTGCAAATCAGTACCTGTGGGTACTGAAAGCTGCGGATACTGATAACCGTAAGTAGGTGTATCCTTTTGTGCAGTTGCTCCCCCTTGTGTTACCTTGATTACATCCTTCATCTGCGTTCCATTAATACGGTTATGATGCGATGTAGGAGATAGTACACGTATATAGGAAAACTTTACCTTTGAATTGGCAGTAACGCCCGTCACTTGAAACGTCACAACCGAAGTGGTAGCATTCACTGAAGTAATACTTCCTGCTCCCTCATCAGTTATTTGACCATTCTTCACGGTCACCCCTGGCGGTAAAGTTAATTCAATCGAAGCATCTCCAGCATTAGTGAAGTCAATTTCAACGGTAGCTTTCCCCCCTTCGAAATTTTTCTCTACAATCTGATATCCATCAGCAAATTCATTTACTGGATTCTTGATATCAATCTGTCCCGTAACTTGTTGTATTCCTAAAAAAGAAAACAACAAGACTACTAAAAGTAAACATTTTTTTTGCATAATTCTTTAGTTATTATATATTATTGTCCTTCTAGAACGGGGCAAAGTTACGATTTTTTGTAACATAAAGATATAATTTTATCGAAGTAACATAGCTTTTAACGTTAAAATAATTTTTTTTTAACTTTTCTTTTAGTACATTTTGCTCCGCACGGTATTAGCTTTTAAACTTGCAATTATTCGAACTCTATTTCTACCTTTAAAATCTCACTTTCTATCTTCTTTTTAACTTTTATCATAAAAATCTCATTTTGATATTATTTGCGCTTCAAATTTATTGGAATAGAACAACAATACCTTATATTCAGCTATTAGCACCGAACCAGATACTTGAGTAGCAATTTTTCTAAAGTATCTCCTCTGTCTTTTCCTCTGAAGAAATACTGTACACTAACTTGTTCTCAATAATACCTAGTCTCTATGTATATATGTCAATGCAGATTCTATTGTGTATTTTCCATATATTTTATACTTTTGCCGTCGAGAGCAAATCGGCTTATCGCTATTTATAGAGGAAAGTCCGGACACCATAGAGCAGCATAGCGGGTAACGCCCGTCCGTCGTAAGGCGAGGACCAGTGCAACAGAAAGGATGTACAATACGGTTGTAGTGAAATCAGGTAAACTCTATGCGGTGCAACGCTATGTAAACCAGCACTTGAGAGCGGCTCGTTCGATGTTGGAGGGTAGGCGGTTTGAGTTTACAAGTAATTGTAAATCAAGATAAATGATAAGCGTCTTTACAAAAAGATTACAGAATCCGGCTTATGATTTGCTTTTTAAATAAAGAAAGGCTATTCGATTTATTTTCGGATAGCCTTTCACTAGTTATAATTCAGTATGAAGTAGGATTAATACAACTCTCCCCTGTTTCAATTTCGTCTTTTAGCTATTGGAGAAATGTTAAAAGATTAGATCAAAAAATACAATCGCACCTTAGTAGATACCTACATAAGAAACTCCTGCCGCCACTTGAAGAGAAGTACCTTCTTCAAAAGCATTTGGGCTTTCCTTCGTAGGGTCAACAATATATACTTTTCCGCTTTGGCTTCCTCTGGCTACCAAGGCAAAATATACCTTCCCATCCTTTCCTTTCTTAGCATTTTGATACACTGATAAATCAAGGTTTTCAGGGAAATTCATTTTGATAGCCGTCTTTCTATTGATATCAACACGTGCTATAGACCAAGCAACTTCTTTCTTTCCTTTGGATTGATCATAATAAGGGACGAAAGCAATTCCGTTTCCTGCGTAGAAAATACCTGTACCTCCTATGGTTGTTCCGGTGCAAATATAAAAAAATATTTTTATGTAGAATGAATTTAAATAAAAATATTAACCTAAAATCAAAATAAATCCACTCTCTTGAGGTATTTTCCTTTAACGGCTATTAGGAGCATTATATTTGAAAAAAGAAATGAAATTATAGAAAAGTTACACGAAAAACAGATATAAAATTTCTCAAATCTTCTTTTTTCTGTATTTTTGCCCCCTGAATTATAAGATTATTAACCTGCTGAAAAATCACATTTTAGCGATCTAAAAAATTAATATACAGAAGAATAAATCCGTTACAACCTTTATAATTCAAACGAAATAATCATTTCAGACATCCTTATTCAATCTAAAAAATATAGCTGTGGGAAGTAAAAACAAACTAAAACGCTTCAAAGAGAACGAAACTTTTTCAAATGTACTGCAACCTAAACGGGATGAGCTACTTGCCGAATCCTTCGCTTTTAAAGGCAAATGGCATCAAGAATATTTTAAGAATAATCTGCCAATCGTATTAGAATTGGGGTGTGGTAAAGGAGAATATTCTATCGGATTAGCAAAGAAAAATCCGAATAAAAATTTTATTGGTATTGATATTAAAGGAGCTCGATTTTGGCGTGGTGCGAAAACTGCTATTGAAGAAAACATACCTAATGTAGCGTTTTTACGCACACAAATTGAACTTATTGAACATTGTTTCGCTCCTGGGGAAGTGAGTGAAATCTGGATTACGTTTCCTGATCCACAAATCAAATATAAACGCACCAAACATAGGCTTACAAATATGGATTTTTTAAACCGCTACAAAAACATACTTTCATCGGAAGGTTATATCCATTTGAAGACGGATAGCGAATTTATGCATGGATATACCCTAGGACTGCTTCATGGATTGGGACATGAGGTGGTTTATGCAAATCATAATATCTACAACAGCGATGGGGTTCCAGCAGATGTGACAGAAATTCAAACGTTCTACGAGCAGTTTTATCTATCTCAAAATAAACCGATTACTTACATTCGATTTAGAATAAAAGATAACGTTTAAGATTCAAAAAGTATAATCACTTAATTGTTAATCTCTATTGACTAAAATCACCCATCACTTCCTATTATTTGGTGTAATAAAAAAGAATAAAGATGATAAAAAATTTTTCCAGTTTGATTAGTCTCTTTTGCTTAACGTTAGTAGTTTCAGCACAAGAGCAGAAGGAAATCAACCTGCTCACAGGTGAAAAATGGTGGGGTGGAGCTACCAGCTTTGGTAATTCAATGCCTTTTTCACAAACGAAAGTCATCGACTTGCGAACTCGTAATTTCAACAATCAAACTGTCTCCCTTTTTGTGTCTAACAAAGGGCGCTATCTTTGGAGTGAAGCACCAATGGAGTTTCAATTCACAGAAAATCAAATTAAAGTAAAAACCACACGTGGAAAAATTGAACTAGGAACTGGTGGAAATACCCTCCGTGAGGCTTATCTGGCTGCCTGTAACAAATACTTTCCATCATCAGGAAAAATCCCTCCTGAACTCTTCTTTTCAAAACCTCAATACAACACGTGGATTGAACTAGTTTACAACCAAAATCAAGAAGATATCCTAAATTATGCCCGAAATATCGTGAAAAACGGTTTTCCCGCAGGTATTTTGATGATTGACGATAACTGGCAGAAATACTACGGGAATTTTGAATTTCGTCCAGACAAATTTCCTAATCCTAAAGCATTGATAAATGAACTCCACAAAATGGGATTCAAAGTTTTACTGTGGGTTAGTCCCTTTGTATCACCTGATTCACAAGAATTTAGAAACTTACAGCGTAAAGGTTTCCTTGTAAAGAAAAAAAACAGCAAATACGCAGCCTTATTACGTTGGTGGAATGGATTCAGTGCTTGTTACGATTTTAGTAACCCCAATGCTTTTGATCATTTTACCCAGATACTCAAAAAGATGCAAAAGGATTACGGCATCGACGGATTTAAATTTGACGCAGGTGACCCAGAGCGTTACCTCGAAGAGGAGATTGATGTTTTTGACAAACAATCATTTGACGTAGAACAGACTTTCCTCTGGGCAAAACTCGGTTTGGAATTCCCTTATAACGAGTATCGTGCTTGTTGGCAAATGGGAGGGCAACCTTTAGTACAACGCTTGGGAGATAAAACGTATTCTTGGGATGGCGTTTCGCGACTCGTCCCTGATATGATTGCTTGTGGACTCCTTGGATATGCTTATACTTGTCCTGATATGATTGGAGGAGGTGAATTTTCTAGTTTTCAAGGTATTGACCCTACAAAATTTGACCAAAGTTTGATTGTTCGTTCTTGTCAGATTCATTCAATGATGCCAATGATGCAGTTTTCGGTAGCTCCTTGGCGAATTTTGAGTAAAGAAAATCTTGAAATATGCTTGAAATACGCAAAATGGCACGAACAATTAGGCGATTATATATTACAACAAGCTAAAAAATCTGCTAAAACAGGTGAACCTATTGTTCAACATATGGAATACGCTTTCCCGAATCAAGGATTTGAAGATTGTAAAGACCAGTATATGCTGGGAGACACCTATCTGGTAGCTCCAATAATGGAGAAAAGTAATGTCCGAAGTGTAAAACTTCCTAAAGGAAAGTGGAAGGATGACAAAGGAAAGGTATATAAAGGTGGTAAATCGTACAAATTTACTGTTCCTTTGGACAGATTATTATGGTTTACACCTGTGAAATAGCTTTTGATATTATCCAAAAAAGAGTGTAAGTTAAAGAGTTATTTAGCTATACCGAAGCATTAGTTAAACTTTCGTTTTTTAAGTTCTATAAATTCTCAATAACTAACTCTTTAACTTACACAAATTGCTGTATGCAACCTAATTTTTTCCCTTACGAATATTCACTTTGAGATTCGTACCCTTTCTATCACAAAGAAACTTCTAAAAGTTCAATGCCTGATGTTTTCACTTGTAACGTATCACAAACTGCGGGGAAAAGCACTGTTTCTCCTTGATTTATAGATAGTTCTGTTTTTCCATCAGAAACTATTCCACTGCCTTTTACACACATGTAGATGTGAAATGAGTCTTCCGCTCCAATTTTCTTTTCAAAATCTTCCGAAAGACTTAAATAATGGGTAATAAAATAAGGGCAATCGACCATTTTATTGGTCGTGTTCTCTGATTTTGAGTAACTTACTTTAAAATCATCTTTCTTCTGATAATCAATAGCTTCCAAGGCTAATTCGGTGTGAAGCTCACGCAAATTACCGTTCTTGTCCTTGCGATTGAAGTCGTACACGCGATAGGTAATATCACTTGTTTGCTGAATCTCAGCTATGATTATTCCTCCTCCAATGGCATGAACTTTACCCGTATTGATGAAAAAAGTATCGCCTTCGCTCACCTCTTCGTAATTCATAATATCAGTAAGTGTACCTTCTGTGAGGTGTTTCTGATATTCTTCTTTGGTTACATCTTTATTAAACCCTACAATGAGTTTTGCACCTGGATCGGCTTGCATAACGTACCACATCTCAGTTTTTCCAAAAGAATTATGTCGTTTTTTTGCCAAATCATCATTAGGATGTACCTGAATTGATAAATCCTCACGAGCATCAATGAATTTTATCAAAATTGGAAAATCTGTACCAAATCTTTCATAGACATGTTTGCCTAACAACTCATTCGGATATAAATCAATCAACTCCTGCAATGACTTATCTTTGAATTCGCCATTCGCTACCACGGAAATATCTCCTTTGACTGCTGACACCTCCCAACTCTCGCCTGTGATATCGGTTTCTATCGGTTTATTAAACAATGTTTTGAGCTTCGTTCCTCCCCAAAGACGTTCTTTTAAAATGGGTTTAAATTTTATTGGATACATATTATTTATTGATATTGTTGAAAATTAATTACTATAAGCTAATCACTAACTACTATTCTCTACTTACCTACCAAAAGTATCATAATGATCTTCGGCATATTTTATCATACGATTCAGCAGTACAATATTCTCCTTTTCCAACACTGAAAGCTGATCATCAACATTATCAGAAACAGGAATATACCAATCTGTCATTTCAAAAAAGTATCGGTAAGTTGCTTTCTTGAACGAATATCCATGACGTGCGTAAACTGAATTTCGAATGATTTCCAAATCTAATTTTTTAAGATTCTTCAGATCTTTTTCGGTCAGCTTTTGCGTTGAAGCATTTATTTCAAAAATAAGTTCTGAAGCAACACGATACCTGACATCTGAGTAATTCTCTTCCTCTCCCTCTTCTGTGTCCGAATCAACAAAACTATCTATAAATTCTTTAGGGCTTGACCAATCTATCAAATCCGTATCCCTATCCAACATCAAATTAGGATCATATGCAAAAACTTTTCTCTGCAAACGCAATTCTTTTTTGGGAATACGTACGTTTTTCTTTTGATAAACTCGCCAAACTCCCACTATACTGTCATTTTTGAGTTGTAATTCAAACTTTCCATCGGTTTTGTCATCTCCTGGTTCATTAAGGATAAAAACGTTAGATGTTTTGTCATACGTTCCAACAAAGGGTCGCTGATTTCCTCCCGTGATGCTATGCCCATAAACCGTATCATTGATTATTCTATTGAATTTCAACGATATTTTCTTGTTATAGTCACCATATTCTACTCTTGAATAATTAATTTCTTCATCATTTTCAGGAATCATAAAATCGCCCGAATAAATTCCGTACAACTCAGGATAGTGTTCTTTTGCTAAAGCCTCTCTTTCTGTAACTTCAGGCAGTAGTCTTTCTATCTGAACACCTGTATTTTCTTCTGGATTTTCTTGCTTTTTATTCTTAGGAGATTCATTACATCCTATTAACACAAAAAAAGCCATGAAAAGGATTAAATAACATTTTTTCATAATCGTATTTTTTAAATTATTTTCTTCCAAATTAAGTATTCTACTAAAATAATGTTAGGTAACCATCCCAACCAAGCAATTATTTGATAAGTATCCATCGGAGGTAGATGAAATAAGTAAACTATAACTACTTTCCACATTCTCAGAGTAATAGCTGATAAGGTAAGAGCAAAACTTCGCCACATCCAATGTTTATGCTTGATAAATTTCCCTCCTCTTGCGGTTCTATACGCCATAAAAGTTGTCCACCACCAAAGTATTCCTAAGATAAGAAAAGAAACTACGGAATAAACATTTCCATTAGCATATATTCCCATATAAATACCTGAAGGAGCGGCAAATAGCAAAAGTAGGATAACGTATGCGCTTCCTGTCCAACGATGCAATTTAGCAATACCAAAATTTTTACGTAGAATGGCTAAAAATCCAAACAGAAGGATAAAAATACTCGTATAGACATGCACATAAAAAATAGGCAAATACATCGAATCTGCGTTCACTTCGGTCTGTTTTATCATCAAAAAAGCAACATCCGAACGAATCGGAATATAAAGCCAAGTGATTTTCAGCATAAGCCAAAAGAAATAGACAAATGCAACAATCATCAAAACTTTAAGCAACCCTGTTATGTTTCTTTTGAATGCTAACATCCTGATTCGAAATATTCCTACAAAGGTAATGAAAAATGTTATAGATAATAAAAAAACTCAACACATTTTTTTGCGTTGAGTTTTCTTGTTTAAGATGTTACTTGCAATCCTGATTTATCTAATTTTTCTTTGGCATAGTCCTTGGTGACAACCAACTTCTTTTTGTTGGAACTTGGCAGCTCAAACATTGCATCGGTCAAGATACTCTCACAAAGGGAACGTAATCCTCTGGCTCCCAACTTATATTCGATTGCCTTTTCGACAATAAAATCTAAAGCTTCTGGATCAATACTGAATTTGATACCGTCCATTTCAAACAGTTTTTGATACTGTTTTATAATAGCGTTTTTAGGTTCGGTCAATATCATTCGCAAGGTTTCTTTATCCAAGGGATTCATATACGTCAGCACAGGCAAACGCCCTATAATTTCTGGAATTAATCCAAAATCTTTCAAATCCTTAGGAATAATGTACTGCATCAAATTCTTTTTATCAATCTGAGTGTTTTTTGAGGTGTTATATCCTACTGCTTGCATATTCATCCTCTTCGATATGATACGCTCAATACCATCGAAAGCACCTCCTGCAATAAATAGTATGTTCTCCGTATTGACCTCAATGTACTTTTGGTCGGGATGTTTGCGTCCTCCTTTAGGTGGAACATTTACCACTGAACCTTCTAAGAGTTTCAACAAACCTTGCTGTACCCCCTCCCCCGACACATCGCGCGTAATAGAGGGATTATCACCTTTACGAGCAATTTTGTCTATCTCATCAATGAACACAATACCTCTTTCTGCTTTAGCCACATCATAATCTGCCGCTTGTAACAAACGTACTAAAAGGCTTTCTACGTCCTCACCCACATATCCTGCCTCGGTAAGTACCGTAGCATCAACAATTGCCAAAGGAACGTTTAACAACTTAGCTATGGTTTTCGCTACCAACGTTTTTCCCGTGCCAGTTTGTCCAACTATGATGACATTACTCTTTTGTATTTCTACGTTATCGTCCGTATCGGGCTGTTGCAAACGTTTATAGTGATTGTATACTGCCACAGAAAGAATTTTTTTTGTAGCATCCTGTCCAATGACGTACTGATCAAGAAATTCCTTAATTTCCTTAGGTTTTTTTAGTGTAATCAATTCATTTTGGTCTGCTGTTTTGACATTTTGAAAATTCATTTCCTCCAAAAATATGCCGTGAGCTTGTTCGATGCAATGATTACAGATACGCGCATCTAATCCATTGACAAGCAATTCAGTTTCCGACTCAGGACGACCGCAAAATGAACAAAAATTATCTGATTGTTTTTTAGCCATATTATCTTTCTTTCAAGTTGGTAAATAGAATGGAAGGCGTATGCCGAACACCAACCAGAGTTTTTAAATTTATTTTCTAACCAAAACCTCGTCAATCATACCATACTCCTTAGCTTCTTCGGCTTTCATCCAGTAATCGCGCTCAGAATCTTTATACACTCGTTCAAATGGCTGCTTCGAGTGAGTAGCGATGATTTCATACAACTCATTTTTGAGTTTTAACATCTCTTTTAGGTTGATTTCCATATCAGTAGCTACTCCTTGAGCTCCTCCCGAAGGTTGGTGAATCATCACTCGTGAGTGTGGCAATGCCGAACGTTTTCCATCAGCTCCTGCACACAAAAGTACCGCTCCCATAGAAGCTGCCATACCAGTACAGATAGTGGCTACATCAGGTTTGATAAACTGCATCGTATCATAAATTCCAAGACCTGCGTATACACTTCCTCCTGGTGAATTTATATAAATCTGGATGTCTTTGGAACTATCAACACTCTCCAAAAACAACAACTGAGCTGTTACAATATTGGCTATATGGTCATCAATACCCGTTCCCAAAAAGATGATTCTATCCATCATAAGACGAGAAAAAACATCCATCTGAGCCACATTCAGTTGACGTTCTTCCATAATATAAGGCGTCATACTTGATATGATTTTATCATAGTAAAGACTATTTATACCATGTTTTTTAGTAGCGTATTTTTTAAATTCTTTATTGAAATTCATAGGTTTATGGATTTTTATTATGTTTGTACGGAAAGCTCTTCAAAAACTCTGCCGTATGAAGTATTTTATTTTTATTTAGTAGAATAACGTTTTCTGTAGTAATATAAAACTCTTAACCTCAACAGTATAACCGCATATGCGTGATGAAAAACAAACTTATAAAACTAACAAAATGACAACTAAAGTCAAATTTCGAGATAATCTCCCTGTTTGTTGAAATGTATGCAAGACGGTAATAAAATTAAAGATAATATATTACGATGAAAAGGCGTTAAACCAAATTTAACGCCTTTGTATGTCAAAACACTAATAATTTCTATGCCTCGTCTGTTTTGTAAACTTCTTTGATGAACTGATCGAAAGTAGCTTTTTTAGTATTCGTTTTTACATTAGCTTTGTAAAACTCTAATAGTTTGTTCAATACTAATTGCTGATTGATGCGTTGTATTTCCTCTTTGTTTTGTAAGATTTTACTTACAATTCCATCTATGTACGAATCATCATCAACAGGCATTCCGTATTGAGTCAATTGATTTTTCACATAGCTATTAGCATAGTCCTTCAACTCGTCAAATGTAGGATGCAAATTATTGTCTCCTAATATTTTACCTTCGATAAGTTGATAACGAAGTCCTTTTTCTGATTTCTCGTATTCAGCGTCAGCTTCCTCCTTTGTCAATTCTTTTTCACCTGCCGTACGTAACCATTTTTTCAAGAACTCTGCTGGTAAATCAAACTGAGTAGTGTTTACCAAATAGTCTGTAACTTGGTTTAGAAAATGCTGATCTGCTTGTTCTGTATATTGAAATTGAGAATTTTTCTTGATTTCTTCACGTAACTCAGTCTCTGATGTTACTGTTCCTGCGGGAAACAACTTATCGAAAAGCTCTTGATTCAAATCAGCTTCCTCACGAACATTAACCTCTTCGATTGTGAAAGTTACCGTAACGTCCAAGTGATGCACATCATCATGTGACACTTTCAAAAAGTGCATCAAATCGTGCTCATCATTAAACAATCCTTTGGTTTGCAGTTGTAACTGATCTCCTATCTTTTTACCTACAAACACTTTTCGGTTATCAGCACTCAAGGCTTCCAACTTGAAAGTTGCTTGGTTGTCAATCTTTTTCTCTTCGTTAAAAAACGATCCTGTGATTTCAATATCGTTTTGATCCAAAACCTCGCCTTTTGAAATCAATTTTCCAAATTGCTTACGAATACGCTCCACTTGACGATCAATAAGTTCATCTTCAATTGAGATTTCATATCGAGTAATACCGTTTTGAGGCTGTAAATCAAGTTCAAACTTAGGAGCTAAGCCTACTTCAAATTCAAAAGTAAAGCTTTCTGCATCCCAATTAAAATCTTGCTGTTCCTTTGGAAGTGGATTTCCTAAAATATCTAATTTTTCCTCAACAATATATTTGTTCAATGAATCCTGCAATAATTTATTTACCTCATCAAATAGAATTGCTTTTCCATATTGTTTTCTAATCATTCCCATAGGAACGTGTCCTTTTCTGAATCCAGGTACATTTGCTGTTTTTCTGTAATTTGTAAGCACTTTTTCTACCTTATCAGCATAATCATCCTTTTCAATAGCAACTGTAATCACAGCGTTCAAAGCATCAATTTGCTCTTTTGTAATATTCATTTTTTAAAATATTTAAGTCTAAAAAAATTCAGTTCGCAAAGGTAATATAATATATGGAAACTAAAAAATTTTTGAATTATTTTCTTTCCTCGACGGATTCAACTGGCAAATGCAATTTTATTTTACAAAACTATAAAATAAACTCTTTTTTTCATCCTTGCAAAGCTTCGGCTATCAAATAACCTCCTGTCCAGGCATTTTGGAAGTTGAAACCTCCCGTAATCGCATCTACGTCTATGACCTCTCCAGCCAAGTATAAATTTTTTAACATCTTACTTTCAAACGTTTTAAAATTTATTTCAGAAAGAGCCACTCCCCCTGCTGTGACAAACTCTTCTTTAAACACGGATTTTCCATTGATTACAAACCTTGAAGATGTTAGCACTTCGGACAATGAATGCAAAGAAGTTTTGTTCAAATTTGCCCAAAGTATGCTATGCGAAACACCCGCCCTATCTAACAACCTTAACCACAATCGCTTAGGAAGGTTAGGAAATGATGTGTTTTGAAGCATTTTCTTAGGTTGCGTTTGTTTAATTTCCTGCAAATATTGCAGAACTTCCTCTTTACTAGGTTGTTGCAAATCATCACATAACCAATTGACTTTCAACACACAGCGATAATCACGCTCTGCTAAAACTCTGGCACCCCAAGCCGATAGTTTTAATATGGCAGGTCCACTAAATCCCCAATGAGTGATAAGCAATGGAGCTATATTTTTGATTTTTAAAGATTTATCATGTATGTCATACAAAAAAACCTCAGCAGTAGTCGATATCCCTGCCATGTCTTTTATAAAGTCATCGGAAGTGTTAAATGTAAACAGAGATGGCACAGGGGGAACTATCGTATGTCCTAATTTTGCCAATAAATTCCATATTTTAGGATTACTTCCCGTAGTAATAATCAGTTTTTCAGCACGAAAAATACTATCAGATGTTTTTACTTCCCAATATGCATCTTCTCTATAGAAATCAATCACATTATGAGAGTTAAACAACTCAATACCAAGACATTTCACTTGTTCTAAAAAACAATCAATAATACTCTGTGAAGTGTTTGATTTTGGGAAAACACGTCCGTCTGCTTCTGTTTTGAGTGCTACTCCCCGACTCTCAAACCACTCAATAACATCACCACACATAAATCGACTAAAAGGGCTAAGCAATTCTCGTTCACCACGTGGATAATTCTTTACCAAATTTTGAGGAATAAACTCGGCATGCGTAACATTGCACCGACCACCGCCTGAAATACGCACCTTGGACAATACCTCTTTCCCTTTCTCAAGAATAGCAATTCTATAGTTTGGATTTCGCTCAGCACAGTTAATAGCTGTAAAAAAACCTGCAGCTCCTCCACCAATAATTACTATGTCAAACTTCTGTACATTTTTCAAAATATCAGACGTATTTTTCTTAAAACGTTTATTATTAACAATAAATTTTCTGTCATTTCGACTGATAAAGCAAAAAACTCTGTCGTACATTTGTATTCACTGAAAAGAATATAAGTGCATGACAAAGTCTTCTTTTTATCTAATTTCTGAACCTGATTACGGATAGGGAGCCAGAATAACCTCTAATCCATCAAGTTGCTCTGTGATAGGAATTTGGCATCCTAAACGGCTGTTTTCCTTGACATGATATGCCTCAAAAAGCATCGCCTCCTCATCAGCAGACATCTCAGGAAGAGTTACATCATTCTGTACATAACACTGACAAGAAGCACACATTGCCATACCTCCGCAAACGCCTATTTCACCATCCTGTGCAATTTCGTAAGCCCTCATGACTTCCATGAGATTCATATTCATATCCGTAGGAGCTTGTAATTCAAAAAGAACCCCTTCCCTATCGGTTATTTTCAAGGTAATATCACTCATTTTAGTAGTATTCTATTTTGCGTGTTCTAATTTTGGAAGGCACCTTATTTTCGTATAGAACAACTTCTTTCCAATTTCCGAATTTGTCAAATGAATATTTGTACTGACGATCGAAATCAGGAGTTCTATGCAAAATCAACAGTCCATTTTTATCGAAAACTTTCTTAGAGACAGTCTCCGTTTTAGTCTTAATAACTTCGGTTTCACCTCCTGAAGATGCGTAGGCCAAATTTGTTTCCATATAAAAATCTGGATCATCAATGGCTGTACATACGGACTGAACTAATTTTCCCTTTTTGTACTTATAGACGCAAATAGTTACTTGATCATCCTCATTGGTAAATTTAGATTTTACTAAATATCCCTCTTTATCATACTCATTTTCAACTCTTAAGAATACACCGATATCTGGATAAAGTTCTTCGGAATGAGTTACTTTATTAGCTTTGTTGTAACGATAATGTTTTTCCTTTACATACTCCGGGCGTATTTTCTTCTCCAAAATAAGATTTTTCTCTTCATACTCTTGGATGTCTTTTTCTAACACAGAAAGACTGGCTACTTTATTTTTTTCGATGCAATTTCCTAAGTCATCATATTTGAATGTTGTTGTCAAAAGCCATTCACCTCCTTCGTTTTCATCAATTTTGACTAACTGCCCTTTCTCATTGTAAAAATATCCTTTGTCAACTACCAAATCTCCATCATCGGCAGTAAAAATTGTTTTACTTCCAATCACTTTTCCCTTTTTATCGTACTTGAAAGTCATACCTCCAAAAGGAACTCTATCAGTGAAATAGGTTGTTACACTCATATTTTTACCTGTCCTATCAAACGTATAAGCAATATTGGTTTTAGAATATTTAGTTTTATCACGTTCAATATTCCAATCTTCTGTTAAAGGAATAAGTTCATACTTTTTACTATCAACTGTCTTTTTCCCTTCTTTGTCAGGTTCTAAAGAATACGAATAATCTTGTACTTGCTTTATATTTCCCTTCAACTGCAAGGTCTTGGTGCTTATCGTGTCTATTTGTCCCCAAAGCGACACCGTGCTTGTCATAAAAATGACGAACATGATCAAGTTTCTCAATCGTTTCATCTCTCCTATTTTCGTTTTAATTCCTACTATTCTATTGATTTAACTACGGCTTTCTCAGCTTCTTTTCGACTTCCGTCAAAACCATCTACACCTGACACAGTGGTGTATTTAAGTACATATTTTTTACCTGGGTTGAGTCGATTGTAAACACTTTGACACATTAATGTTGCTTCATGAAATCCACAGAGAATTAATTTCAATTTGCCTGGATAGATATTAATATCTCCTATGGCGTAAATACCCTCTACATTGGTTTGATAATCTAAAGCGTTATTCACTTTAATGGCATTTTTCTCAATTTCTAAACCCCAATTAGCAATAGGGCCTAATTTAGGCGTCAATCCAAAAAGCGGAATAAAATAATCCGTTTCAACCTCTTGTCGATTTCCCTCAACATCCAACACCAATGATTCTACTTTACCTTTTCCTTTTATTTCAACCACTTCACAAGGGGTAATCAGATTGATTTTCCCTGCATCTTTTAATGCTTTTACTTTCTCTACCGAATCCAAAGCTCCACGAAATTCGTTACGACGATGAACCAACGTAACTGATTTTGCTATATTCGCCAAGTAGATACTCCAATCCAAAGCCGAATCTCCCCCTCCCGCAATGACTACACGCTTCCCTGCGAAACTTTCGGGATTTCTAACAAAATATTCCACCCCTTTTTCTTCATAATCAACTAGATTAGCTAACTCGGGCTTACGAGGCTCAAAAGTTCCTAATCCTCCTGCAATGGCTACCGCCTTACCTTTAATTTTGGTTCCTTTATTGGTTGTAACAACAAAAGTTCCATCCTCATTTTTATCAATGGTTTCTGCTGTTTCCGACAATGTAAATTCAGGTTGAAATTGTTTAATTTGCTCCATGAGATTATCTACCAATTCACCTGCCCCAACGCTTGGATAACCTGGTATGTCAAAAATCGGTTTCTTAGGATATAACTCCGCCAACTGCCCTCCTGGCTGTGGCAATGTGTCAATCAAATGACATTTCATTTTCAACAACCCAGCTTCAAAAACGGCAAAAAGCCCAGTAGGACCTGCCCCTATAATGATTATATCGGTTTCTTTCATTCTATCTATGTTTTTTTTCTCAAAAACTGTGCAAAAGTATTATTTTATTACCAAATAAAAAAACAAACCCCGAACTATTAAGAAGAGATTAATTCCTTTTTAACGTAACCAGAATTTGTTTTTAGATATCTTTATGAAAGTCTGTTATATTCCAAACTTACCTTCCAATTATTATAACAAAAGGTTTGTTTTTTAAAAAACGTTGCCGTAAACAACCCCACCGATGGTTTTTATGGGTTCATAAAGCACTGAGTTTTTCAAGGTCTCTTGTGGTAACCATTTATCAGTTTGCCATGTTTTCTCCAAAACAATGAACAGCGACCCTGCAATAATGGCAGTTTTGAGTAACCCGAAAACACCTCCTCCCAATCTATTTAACAATCCTAACGAGGCAAATTTGACTACTTTTGTAAGTAATTTTGCTAAAAGCATTACGCCTAACATTATCAAAATCAAGGTGAAAACAAAAGAAATCACTTCCATTGTCGATTTTTCAAAAGAAACATATTGGCTCAAGATATCAGCAATATAAAACGAAAAATGAATAGCCCCGTAAATTCCTAATATAATTGCAAGTAACGAAGCTAACTCAATAATGAGTCCTCTCCATAGACCTCGTACCAAACCAAACCCTAATACAACAAGTAGGATGATATCAATCGTATTCATAACTTAATATCCCTCACCTTTTCCTCCTGTGACAATGGCAATTCCGTTGGAAGTTCCGATGCGTTCTACTCCCAAATCAATGTATTGTTTTGCTGTTTGAAAATCTCGAACACCTCCTGAAGCCTTAATCTTAGCCTTTCCGTTTACGGCTTCTTTCATAAGCTGAACATCCGAAAGAGTTGCTCCTCCTGTTCCAAATCCTGTAGAAGTTTTCACAAAATCAGCACCTGCCTCTACAGATAGTTTACAAGCTAATTTCTTTTCTTCATCGGTAAGATAGCAAGTTTCTAAAATCACTTTCAGTACGTTATTTCCACAAGCTTTCTTGATTTGAGCAATTTCTTCGCGAACTTTATCAACCTCTCCCGATTTTAAAAGCCCTATGTTAATTACCATATCTATTTCATTTGCCCCATCTGCAAGAGCTTGTTCTGTTTCAAAAACTTTGGATTTCAAACTCATAGCTCCCAAAGGAAAACCAACAACACTACATACGTTGATATCTGTACCTTTTAAAAAATCTTTAGCATACGGCACAAATGCACTATTCACGCAAACAGAGAAAAAATCATACGTAACAGCCTCCTTGCAAAGTGTTTCAATTTCTGAAATAGTTGTATTAGCTTTCAGAAGTGTGTGGTCAATAAATTTATTTATTTTCATTGTATTATTGTTTATTAATTTTTCATTTTTGAATGTAATTAAAAAATAATTATCTTTCTATAAATCAGAAAGTTGAATTTTTACATTATTTTTCAGCATTCTATAAATAATATCCACCGAATTCTGAATAATGTTATTCAAATGTTTTATATTCAGATTATTAATCTCATCTGAGAGTTTGTGATAATGATCGTAGTTTTTTATATCATAACTCGAAATAGTATGACTTGGAATATTTAACACTCGGTAGAAAGGAAAATTATCAGCTGCTTCAAATAATCCGTACATATTGTCTTCTGGCAAATACACAACAAACTCTTTTCCAGCAACCTTATTCATTTCTTGTGCCAAATTTGATTTTTTATATCCCGTCACATACACTTTATCTTCTCCAATTAACATCGGAACACCAATCATTTCATAATTAAGGACATACGAAACATTTACTTTTTCTTTCTTCAATCGATTTGCCAAATGATTCGCTCCAACCAAACCAAGTTCTTCTTCTGTAAAAATAGCAACAATTACATTTTTATCAAAGGTATGTTTTGCCAACTCTTTAGCAACAAGTAACACAGCCGTAACTCCCGTAGCATTATCATTTGCCCCGTTGAAAATCGTATCTCTTTGCGAGGTATCTTCTGAAACTCCCAAATGATCTAAATGAGCTCCGATGATAATATGTTCTTTATTTCGGTCGTAATCCCCAATAAGTCCTACAATATTTGCTGATTTTGACCCTTGGATAAGCACATCACGATACGTTTCTTTATAAAAAGGCTTTATTTTATTACTTTTCATAAAGTTTTCTACAAAAGACATCGATTTTTCGTAAGTTTCACTAAAAGGATAACGACCTTGAAGCGAGTCTGAAGCAAGAACAGACACTATTCGTTCTGTTTCTGTCAAAGAAATCTGATTTTTAATTTTTGTCTGTGTAATTTTTGACGAACCACAACCAACAATAACAAAAAACAGAAAAAAGAATACTAATTTACTTTTAATCATAATTAAATCTTATGGATTGAGTAGGGACAAAACTTGATTTGTCCCTATGATTTATTTTCGTTTCGATTTTTTAGAAGAATTTTTCTTTTTCGGATGCACCAATTTCATCTCGTCAATGAGGTGTTTTGCTCCTGCATATTTATCGATGATGAATAGAACATAACGAATATCCACCATAATATTACGACAGATTTCAGGGTCGTAATGAATATCGCTCATTGTACCTTCCCAAACGCGGTCGAAATTAAGTCCGATGAGATTTCCGTATGCATCAATAGCAGGACTTCCCGAATTTCCGCCTGTGGTGTGATTGGTAGCGATGAAGCAAACAGGCATTTTTCCGTTCTTGTCGGCGTAAGCTCCGAAATCTTTCTTCTCGTACAAGTCACGTAATTTCTGCGGAACATCAAATTCATAATCGTTCGGAACGTATTTTTCCATCACACCTTCCAAATAAGTTACAGGGCTATAATATACCGCATCGGCAGGGGCATATCCTTTTACTTTTCCGTAAGTAACACGCAATGTACTATTTGCATCAGGGAAAATTCTATCCTCAGGCTTTGAAAACTCCAAAATGGCTTTCATATACGTACGCTGTAAGGCTTGAATTTCTGCATCCAATTTTTGGTAAGTAGGTAATACATTATTCACATAATTTTCCGCCATAAACGTTACAAACTGCATTCCTTTATCATCTTTGAGCTTTTGGGCAAAATCTTGTGGTGAAAGCGAAAGTACTTTCTCAATTTCCTCATAAGATGCCAAAAATGAATTTCCATAAAGCTCATCCGCTAGTTTTTTAGAGTCAAAGGAACGTAGGTTCTCTACCAAAAACTGCTTTGGCATATTTTCAGCATAGAAAACGATGGCTTTTTCAAAAACATCTCTGTCTACCACTTTTTCGTAGTCTTTGAATACATTCTTGAATGTTTCTAACAGATTTTTCTTTCTATCATTAAAAGATTGTTGCCCTCTTTTTTCTAAAATCAGCTGTAGTTGATACATACGATATCCATTGGTTAAGAAATCTATATTTCTCAGCATCAACTCATTAAACAATTCATTTGACAATGAATAAGGTTCAAATGCTTTATATTTTTTAGAGAATTCAGGCAAAATAGCTCCATATTCTTCTGTTTTTTTATCTTTTTCGATGTTTTTTACAAAAATAGCCTCTTGTTGTTGTTTTATAGCAACGGCGTTTGATTTTTTCAGACCTTGGCTCTCGCCAATCCATTTTTTCCAATAGTTTGCCACTCGTGCGTATTTAGAAGCATATTTAATCTTAATGGCTTGGTCTTTACGCATATACCCGTCTTGTACTTTCAGCACCACATCACGAATTCCAATACGAGCAGGATTCACCACATTGATGATTTGTTCCACAGCAACCGACGGTAAATACTCCTGCGTACGCCCTGGGTAACCGAAAACCATGGTAAAATCATCTTCGGAAATGCCGTCCAACGAAATTGGGAAGAAGTGTTTAGGTCTGTACGGCACATTGTCTTTAGAATATTCCGCGGGACGATTATTTTTATCGGCATAGATACGGAAAAGGGCAAAATCGCCTGTATGTCGGGGATATAGCCAATTATCGGTGTCAGAACCAAACTTTCCGATAGAAGACGGCGGAGTCCCCACCAAACGAACGTCCTTAAACACTTCAACAACGAACAATAGGTATTGATTTCCGTTGTAAAATGCCCGTACGCGATTTTCCTGCCACGCCTCTTTGGGTGACGTTTTTACCAATTCAGCGATGTTTTTTTCAATAACATTAGATTTCTCACTTTCAGAAGAAACATTTTCAGTTCCTTTCAATATTTTCTCAGTAACATCTTCAATACGAATGATAAACGTAGCAACTGTTCCTGGGTTGGGAAGTTCTTCTGACTTGCTCATTGCCCAAAATCCATCTGCAAGATAATCGTTTTTAAGAGTTGAATGTGATTGTATTTGTCCATATCCACAGTGATGGTTCGTCAATAGTAGCCCTTGTGCGGAAATCATTTCAGAGGTACATCCATTGTTAAAATGTGGCACGGCATCTTTCAAACTTGATTTATTCACGGAATAAATATCAGAAACAGACATTCTCATTCCCAGCGATTTCATTTCTTTTTCATTCATTCCCTCCAAAAGTGAAGGAATCCACATTCCGCCCTGTTGTGCATAAAGCGAAACCGAGCAAAGTAGTAATAAAAGTTTTACGTATTTCATTTTAATTATTAAATAAAGTGTTTAGTATATTTGGTAAATCTTCATCTAAATTTCCTTTGTAATCATTATAAGGAATTTGCAATTTTTCTAATATTGATTTGAATTTTCTAAATCCATTAACATCACGTAAAGCTATCCAATGAATTCCTAATTCATCACATTGATTTTTATTTTGTTGAGATAAAGTATCTGCGACAAAAATATTTGTACCTCTTGCAATAATAGCATCTGCACTTTCAGGATTGCCCTTACCCATAAGTTTAACTTCACACAAATACTTATTGTCTTTTTCAAGAAGATAAAAATCAATTTCTCTATCCACTTTTTTACCTTTATCCTTTACAAAATGTTTAGCATCATAATTACTTTCAGGAACTTGATATAATTTACACAAGGTAAGCATTAAGTATTTTTCTACACTTTTCCCGGCAGTACTCCAAAGACCTCCCCTTAATGCAGCTCGTTTTACTGCCAAAGTATTGATAACGACCAAACTTTCACTTACATTTAAATCAATGCTAACTCCTTTCAACTTAATAGTCAAAACTAAGTCAATTTCTTTCTCGATTTCTACCAAAGTTTGAATACTTTGATATAATGATTCAAAATGTTCATTAGAGGCTTCTATAACAATTGTACGAGTAGCCGAACCATACATATTGCTTATGGTTTTCTTATTCAATCCTGAGTTTATCGCTATATCTTCAGAAGATAAACCTTCTGACATAAAATACCTCTTATACCAATCTATGGTAATATCTTCTGAATTGAGTTTTGCGGTTACTATTTTTTTAAAGAAGTCAACAGAAAACTGCAAAAACTCAGCGTTGATAAGGTTTACTATTTCTATCCGATAGTCCTCAGATTTTATAACTCTTGTAATTATATTTTTTACTATTTGGTCTGTAAGCGTCATAGAATAGATTTTTTAAATTCGTCTAGCGTAAAAAACTTCGTCGAGTGGTCTTGAAAGATATCTTTTTTCTGAAAAGTTTTCATATACTCAAAATACCTTGGTTCTTTTTCTGTGAGGAAAAAATTACGACCTAAACTTTTTGCCGTTCGCCCTAATGTTCCACTTCCTCCGAAAGGGTCAAAAATTAAATCTCCTTTAAAAGAATAATATTCTACAACCCTTTTACACAAATCTACCGGAAAAATTGCCGAATGAATTTTATCAGATTTAGGGTGAATTTGCCAAACATTGGTAGTTTCAAATCCATCAGCTACCTTACTTTCTTCTACAATTTCCTTTGAATATTGCTTAATATTCCAATCAATCAGCTTTTCTGTCTGTTTTCTATAAACCATTAAATATTCAGTTGTTGTATTTGGTTTATATGCCAATGGCTTTCGATGTTGTTGGAATCCACCAATTCTATTTTTAACACTATACTCTGGTTTCTGCCAAATAATATCATCAATAAATTCCCAACCCATTTGTACTAAAAAGTGATGAATATCAAAAGGAATTGGATATCTCTTACTAGAATGAGCTCTACTAATACGAGGAACAATTACCGGAGAAGTATTCACAATAAGAAATCTGCCTTCTTTGGTAACTCGATAGGTTTCTTGGAAAACTTCCTCTAAAAAATGTAAATACGCATCATAACTGGGATAAATGGAATAATCACGAGCATTATAGTAAGGAGGAGAAGTAAATGTAAGATGAATGCTCTCATCTGGGACATTTTTCAATACATCTCGAACATCACCGTTTACAACTACATTTTTTAAAAAAGAATACGTTTCTGGGTGAGGCAGAATGGATTTTTTCTTCTTCTCTTGTGCAAAATATTCCTTATAAATCACACTTCTAACCATTTCATTTTCGTGATTTATGAGTTCTTTTAGTGCAATATCAATTTTTTTATCTCCTTTAAAGACGAGCAATCCACGAATAGCTTGACTTACAATTTTCGGATCTTCATCTAACAGATTTCCAAGTAATACTTGTTGATTTTTCTCATCACGAAGTCTCCCTATAGAAGAAATAGCTTCCCTACGAACCAACGTACTTTTATCATTTTTAGAAATGTTTTCCAAGTGAGTAATAATATTCTCAGATTTTAATTTTCCTAAATTCTTAACCACCCAAAAACGCACCTGTTCATTGTCATAATTTATTAAGTCCACAAGCCAATGATAATCAAATGAAACAGGTAATTTCCCTAAATTTTCAAGAATAAAAATAATATTCCCACTATTATTCAAATTACGATGGACAAGCTGCTCTAAGCCACCTGCATTATCTAATTTTATTTCTCTTATATATTCTTTCGTCAACACTTTCAACTCAGTATATTTACTAACAGAAAACTATGATTTTTATTTACTTTTTCCCTCGGCGATTGATGGTTGCATTGGCATCATCAATTACTTGTGAAACTACCTTTGCGAAGTTAGCATAAGTACTTTCTTCCTGTAAAGCAGCCAGATAACTAATCAATTTTGTATTGATAAGCCCCAATAAAGGTTTTTTCAGAGCTGTTGCCGACTCGTCAAATTCTTGTTCGGAAACGGACTTTTCATACGCCATTCGCTCGGTATGGAAAGCCGTCTGACGGGTGCGAAGCTCTTCTATCGTGTCGGATACTCCCAAAAGTTTTCCGATAGCTTCTTGCAACTCGGTGGCGGAAAAATCTCGTAAAAGCGATTCGATATGTGCCGATTCGCTCGAGTAGTTTTCACGTGTAATTTTCGTTCCGTAACGGTCAAAAACAGCATATAGTTTTTCGGCACTTTCACGGATTTCAGGCGAACGCATCGAGCGATAGCCCAGCAATATGTTGCTTAAATTCATAATCGTTTCGTCACGCAGATTGTCCGCTTCTTCCAACTTGGAAACAGCAACCTCTTTTTTGATAGCCACCGAAAGTGCCGTAGCCTGTGTGTCAATTTTCTCAAACAGATTTTTCAAAAAAGCATCTGTTTGTAATTCATTTTCCTGATGAAAAAGCCCCACCAAACGATGAGCTATATCAGCCAATTCGGAAACACGTACTATTGTTAATAATCGTTTCATTGTATATAAATTTTGAGTAATTCAGTGTATGATTTTTTAGTCATTAGTAGCTTCATCTTGCGGAAGCCTCCGACTAAAAAGTGATTTATATCTTCTTTCGGAAGAAACCTTTAACTAAATGATTGCACTTTTCTGCAATCCTTAGATAATCATCACTAAATAGTTATCCACCTAAACAACGCAAACAGAGGTTTAACTATTTAGTCACGGCATTGTTTTGCCTGATTGATGTCTTATTCTGCTTTCTTTTTAGAAACATCCATCACAGGAACTAATCCTTCGGAAGGCATATAAATAATTTGCGGAAGATTGCCTTTGTCTGCCAACTTTTCGAGCGTTCGGATAAACAAATACTGATTATAGACCGAATTGAGCGTTCCGTTTTCGATTTTCATTGCCTCTGCCATACCTCTTGCTCTCTCAATTTCGGCCTGAGCGTTAAGTTTTTCGGCTTCCAATCGAGCTTTGGCTTCTTCAATAAGAATTTTTCGGTTTTGTTCGGCTTTTGCCATTTCAGCCTTACCAGCCATTTCTTGTTGCCACACGTTGTAAACTGGTAATCCAAACATCATCACCGAGATAAAAATCAATACGGTGATTACAATTCCTAAAACTGGTATTTTTGGTTTCATTGAGTATTATTTTAGATGAAGCCAAAGATAATGTTTTTTTGAAAGGTATGCAAATGATTTTTTAGGAAACAAGAAAGGCTACCTGAAAATCTTATCAGATAGCCTCTTCCTATTTCTCAAAAGCGATTATTTCGCATCTGGAAGTAATATAAACTCAAATAATTGGTCTTTTTTCAAGTATTTTTGAGCTACTTTTTGAACCGATTTTATATTGACTTTATCCAAACGTTTCAATATTTCTTCTGGAGTTTCTATGGGTTGCTGGTTGCGATACGCTCCCGACAAAAGCCCTTGCCAAAAACCGTTTTCTTTTACCATAAGCTCATTTTGGCGTTGTACTTCTATTTTGAATTTATCCAAATCAGCTTGTGAAGGCCCATTTTTCTTGATTTTCTCAACTTCTTCCAATGCTAAGTTGATTAAGTGACGGTATTTTTCAGTACCTGTCCCAATGGTGATTGACACGTTATAACGTCCTTTTGGATATTTAGATGTATTGATACGAGCTCCTGTTCCATACACTCCTCCTTCATCTTCGCGTAGTCGTTCTATAAGTTTTATGGTCAAAACACTTTGAAGAGCTTGCATATTCAACACTTCTTGCACATCGTATTTGAAATCACCGTAGTATCTCAAATTTGCTAAAGCTTTCTCTTCTTTACCTTTATTAGTAACTAAGTTAAATCCTTTTTTAGGCTCATAGATGCCTAAATCTGGTGTTTTTTCATTACGTTTTAAACTTGGTAATGAGGCAATATATTCTTCCAACAACGGACGGATATCCTTCTCATCGAACGAACCTACGATAACAAACACAAAATCGGAAGCATCTGCAAAACGGTCTTTGTAGATATTCAAGGCTCTGTCTTTGGAGATTGATTTAATATCTTCCTCCGTATTAGGTACACGGCGAATATTTCCTTTGTAGAGCTTATTAGTGATGTCACGTCTGAAAACAAAATTAGGATCATTTTCTCTGTTAGACATCCCTGAAATGACATTTGCTAACGTTCCTTGGAAAATGTCTTCATCAATACGAGGCTCAGTGAAATACCCATAAATAAGCTCAAAAGTTGTTTTCAATCCCTCTTTGTCAGAGAAAGCTGAAACGCCTTCCTCTCGCTCACCAATGTAAGTTCCTACATGCACATTTTTACCTGTCAAATATTTTTTGAGTTCAATAGCGTTCATTTGACCAACACCACTTTGTCCTACTAAGCTACTAGCGTAACTGCTTGAATGGTAGTCTTTATCAGCATACATATTAGTTCCCCCTGGACTAAACGCATTGATGAGAATCTGGTCGTTTTTGAAAGTTGTTGGTTTCAATACTACTTTAACTCCGTTACTCAAAGTCAATTCCTTAGCAGCAACTTTTGTCAAGTTCTTCTCTGCTACGATACTTCCTTTAACAGGTTGTTTTGCTAATAATGGTAAATCAGAAACTTTATCCTCATATGCAGTTACTTTCTCTGCCTCAACCTCAGCAATCCATTGATTAATTTGAGCTTCTGTTGGGAGCGAATTTTTTTGGCTATCAGGAGCCAAAATAATAATGTCGCGATTTACATCCGTATAATATTCTTTTGTTAAAGCAACAACTTCTTTCAATGTTAATGTTGGTAACAATCTCTTGGTAATGTTATATGAATCCTCATTGCTTAACGCAGGAGCGTCCTCCAAGAAATAGTTCAAATAACGGTTTACGTACTCATCGGATTTCTTTTTATCTCGCTCAATATACGCTGTTTCGTTACCTTTACTGATAGAAGCGATGGCACGGTCAAGCTCAGTCTGCGTAAAACCAAAGCGTTGCACACGCTCCAACTCACGAAGAATAGCTTTAAACCCAACTTCATATTCATTTGGTTTACTAACCATCGAAGCTCCGAAGGTTTGCATATTTGCCAAGAAGTCACTAATAGAAATTGTTCCCGATAAAAACGGTGGATTGGCACTTTGGCGAAGTTCACTCAAACGATTATTAATCATTCGGCTATAAACCGCTTTTAATAATGATTTACGGTAATCTCCCTCAGTTTTGATATTAGTCTTCGGATGTTTGATAAACATCTGAGTAACTATTGCAGTCATTTCAGGGTCGGTAACCGTTAAGAACTGATTTTTGTTCAAGAAAGGCACCTGATATTCTTCTCGTTTTGGAGCATTAGGATGTACTTTCATATCCGAAAACAGCCGTTTTACCTCATTCTCTATTTGGTTTACATCAATATCTCCTACAATTATTATAGACTGTAAATCAGGACGATACCAATCTCTATGAAACTTACGCAATTCTTCATACGGGAAATTAGTGATAATAGGTTCGGTTCCTATTGGCAAACGATTGGCATAACGAGAATTATTGAACATCAATGGTAAGAACTTATCCCGCATACGTTGCATCGCTCCACGACCTCCACGCATTTCCTCCAGTACTACACCTCTTTCTTTGTCAATTTCCTCAGCAGTAAGTAGTGCATCTTGAGCCCAATCACGCATCACTTGCAATCCATTCTTCAATATTTCGGGATCATCCGAAGGAATGGGCAATTGATAAACCGTTTGATCAAAACCTGTGTAAGCGTTCAAATCGCTTCCAAAACGTACTCCTACTTTTTGCAAATAGTTTACCAATTCATTCTTAGGGAAATGCTTCAAGCCATTGAAGTTCATATGTTCCAAAAAGTGAGCTAATCCTAATTGCGATTCAGTTTCTAAAATCGAGCCTACTTTCACAGCCAAATACATCGTAACACGATTCTTAGGCTCAACATTCTTACGGATAAAATACTGGAATCCGTTAGGTAATTTCCCTACTTTCACTTCATTATCAAAAGGAAGTGGCTTTTTGAAAGAAACGGAATCTTTCACCGAAATATGCTGCTCTTCCAATTTGGTTGTTGCCATAGTGGTTTGCAACAAAGCAGGAAGCAATAAAGCTACTGCTAAACCTCTTATGATTTTCATAAAATTAATATGTTAAAATTAAAATAGCAAAGCTACAATATTTTTTTGGTAAAAACAACAGATGTTTTGCCCTAATATTTTTAATCTTACCTCTGTTTGAGAAGTCATAATATCATATTTCTATGGTCATGTCTGGAATTATATTTCATAAATTTCGTTAAAAAACACATTTACTTTTATTTAATCAGTACTTTTGTGGCTCACTTTACGAAACTACCTAACGAAAGGCATTACGGAAGAGAGTGTTTATTGAAATGGCAACAAAAATCATAGGCGTAGGAAACTATATTCCCACCCAAACTATTACGAACGTGTTTTTCGATAGCTACCTTTTTTTAGATGAACGCGGAAATATCTTGAAACAAGACAACTCTACAATAGCAAACAAACTTAAAGAAATCACAGGGATTGAGGAAAGACGCTATGCAGAGAAAGAGCAAAACACATCTGACTTAGGGTATCTTGCTGCAAAAGAAGCTATTGAAAACGCAAAAATAGACCCGAATACGCTGGATTACATCATCTTTGCTCATAATTTTGGAGACGTAGCTTTCGGAACCATTCAGTCGGATATGTTGCCAAGTTTAGCAGCACGAGTAAAACATAAATTGGGAATTGAGAATAGTTCATGTGTGGCATATGATCTTATTTTTGGTTGTCCAGGGTGGGTAGAAGGTATGATTCATGCTAATGCATTTATCAAGGCTGGAATCGCGAAGCGTTGTTTGGTCATCGGAGCAGAAACTCTTTCACGCGTGGTGGACATCCATGATCGTGACACTATGATCTATGCCGACGGAGCTGGAGCGGCCGTTATTGAATTCAGTGATGACAACGCAGGATTGAAATCACATCTTTCGGCCTCGTTCACTACTAAAGAAAAAGACTATCTATTTTTCGGAAAATCATATAACACAGATAGCTGTTCTTCAGTACGATATATTAAAATGAACGGACGAAAAATCTATGAATTTGCACTATCGAACGTGCCACAAGCAATGAAAGAATGTTTCGACAAAAGTGGCTTTAGTATTGAACAGTTAAAAAAAATAATCATCCATCAAGCAAACGAAAAAATGGACGAAGCCATCGTGAATCGTTTCTATCAACTCTACAATTTACATGCCCCTGAGAATGTCATGCCCATGGTGATTCACAAATTAGGTAATAACAGCGTAGCTACAATACCTTCGCTACTGGCAATGATTATGAAAGGAGAACTGGATGAACATCGGATTAATAAAGGGGACGTAGTATTGTTTGCCTCGGTTGGAGCAGGAATGAACATCAACGCTTTTGTATATCAATTTTAGAAAAATAAAAATATATCGGGAGAAAAGATTATATTTGCGGTTTTAAAACATAAGTTTAATATTTTAGAAATGATTGACAAACACAATTCTGAAGAAGATATTTTAGGTGATAACCACGTATGTACATCGGCAAAAACACCTTTACGAAACGATGCTTTCGACAAATCAGATTCTGAAAAAATTGATGCAATTGAAAAAAATGTACGTGAAATCATGCACACCTTAGGATTGGATCTGGATGATGACAGTCTGCGAGGAACCCCAAAACGAGTAGCAAAAATGTTTGTAAAAGAAATATTTGGCGGATTGCATCCTGACCGAAAACCATCGGCTTCAACCTTTGACAACAGCTACAAATACGGTGAAATGTTAGTAGAAAAAAACATTGTAGTTTACTCTACCTGTGAACACCATTTGTTGCCGATTATTGGTCGAGCCCATGTGGGATATATCTCAAATGGTCGAGTTATCGGACTATCAAAAATGAATCGTATAGTAGAATATTACGCAAAGCGTCCGCAAGTTCAGGAACGTTTGACTATGCAAATTGTTCAAGAAATGCAACAAGCTTTGGGTACGGAAGACGTAGCTTGTGTGATTGACGCGAAACACCTCTGCGTCAATTCGCGAGGTATTAAAGATATTGAAAGTAGCACTGTGACAGCAGAATTTGGCGGAAAATTCAAAGACCCACAGATTCGAAAAGAATTTTTAGAATACATTAAATTAGAAACACGATTTTAGCTTAATTTAGGCATAACGTCCTACCAAATAAACGAGGCTACCTGAAATATATTCGGTAGCCTCGTTTAGTTTATGTATAGAAATCTTATCGCTAATCTACATTATCGTGTAAAAACGAATTATTTTTTCTGAATTGAATCTCCCCCGAACTGTCTCTACTGATAGAAGTTCTTGAATGAGAATTACTATCCGTATGATTGGATGTGTTAAACTTATAGTTATAATCTTGTAGGCGATTTGAACGAGTTTTCATAATATTTGCAGGAATGGGATTATTGAAAGGATCGTTGCTCTCACTCTCAGTAAACATATCCATTTGCTGTCCCGCTTCGCTTAAAGGCTCCACTCTTTTATACAGAATAACTTCATTATCAGAAACTTCCGAAGGATGTGCTTGAGTAAGAGTTTCTTCTAACTCCATATAGTCATTTAAAGAATGGCGAATCTCTCCTGAAGTAGTTATGTGAGCCTTCGTTGTGAAATTACGAGGCTGATTTTCTTCAGTATCACCCAACTGATGTACAATTCTTTCTGAAGAATCTTGTTTTTTAGTTGACTCTACAACACGTGATGATTGCCCTGATTGCATGTGTTGCTGTGGTCTATTAACAACCTGTGGTTTTTCTATGATTGTAAATTTTTCTTCTGGAAGAACAAGTTCCTGACTCACCCAAATATTAAAAAGGTCGACCATAGAAGTAATCGCACTCTGATTTTGAGGAGCTTTTGGAGCTTCAGGGGTAGCTGGTTTTGCCCAAGTAGTATCGACTACGGGAACCGTTTTTCTCTCCGTTAAGTCATGAACTACTGGTTTTGTTTCATCAAGTACATGGATTACTTTTTTGGTTTCAGAACTCACTATTTCACGTTGTTGGTCAGCATCAAACCCTGTTGCGATAACTGTTACAGAAAGAGCTTCTCCCAAACTATCGTCCTTTCCTACTCCCATGATGATATCGGCCATATCATCACCTGCCTGATCTTGAATATAATAGTTAATTTCCTCAACCTCACGTGTGGTAGCTTCTTTTGACCCCGAAACAATGAGAACCAAAGCATTTTTTGCTCCCGTGATTTTATTATCGTTCAAGAGAGGAGAATTCAAAGCCCCTTCAATAGCTTGAAATGCTCTATTTTCTCCTTCACCAATAGCAGACCCCATGATGGCAGTTCCTCCATTTTTGAGGACTGTGTTAGCATCACGCAAATCTATATTTAGTGTGTAGTGCTTACTGATTACCTCTGCCATTCCTTTTGCGCCTTTCATCAATACCTCATCAGCCTTTGCTAAACCTTCGGTAATTCCCATATCACCATAGATTTCAGTGAGTTTGTTATTGTTAATCACAATCAAGGAGTCAACATTCTCACGCAGTTTTTCAATTCCTGCTTTGGCTTGTCGGCTTCGCTTTAACCCTTCATAAATGAAAGGAGAAGTGACAATCCCTACGGTGAGTATTCCTAATTCTTTGGATTTTCGAGCAATGATGGGAGCCGCTCCTGTTCCAGTTCCTCCTCCCATTCCTGCGGTAATAAAAACCATTTTAGTATTGTTTTCCAACACCTTGCTTATTTCTTCTAAACTTTCTTCAGCAGCTTTTTCTCCTATGGTTGGGTCAGCCCCTGCTCCCAATCCTTCTGTTAAAGTAACTCCTAATTGAATTTTATTGGTAACAGGACTATTTTCAAGAGCCTGAGCATCGGTGTTACAAACCACATAATCCACGCCTTTGATTCCTTCTAAGAACATGTGATTCACGGCATTACATCCTCCTCCGCCAACACCAATCACTTTGATTACATTGCTTTTTCCCTTGGGTAAATCAAATAATCCTAAATCTTTATCCGTATCGTTTGTATTCATAATTGTTCGTTTTCCACTTTACTTATAATCTTTGTCGTCGTCATAGTCTTCACTAAAAAAACTATCCATTTTATCTTTGAGATTTCTTACACGTCCCCAAAATCCTCCAGATTTTTCTTTTGGAGCTTCCTCTTCCTTTCTAACTTCCTCCGAATCCAGAGCAACTCTCAATTGTGCTTGTTTCACTTGTTCTTTTAAGGCCTCTTGCTCTCGTTCTTTTTCCTCAGCTTCTTGCTTTTTCTTCTCTTCGAGTTGTTGCATGATCAATTTTTCGGATTCATGAGCTATAGCACTCATAACCAACCCTATAGATGTAGCATAAACCGGAGAACTTATTTTAGCATCGGGTTTGCTGGTCAAATGTTGATTTGGATAACCAATACGAACGTCCATACCCGTGATGTATTCCGTTAGTTGAACGATGTGCTTTAACTGGCTTCCTCCTCCTGTGAGTACAATCCCTGCGATGAGTTTTTTCTTATTTTCTTCGTGACCATAATTTTTAATCACGTTATAAACCATCCCGATAATTTCGCTTACACGCGCATGAATAATTTTGGATAAGTTTTTCAGAGATATTTCTTTAGGTTCTCTTCCTATAATTCCAGAAATGGCGACAATCTCATTATCTCTATTCTCCCCTGGCCAAGCAGAACCAAATTCGACTTTGAGTTTTTCCGCTTGTCTACTAAGGATAGCACATCCTTCCTTAATATCTTCTGTTATGATATTTCCTCCCAGAGGTATTACAGCGGTATGACGTATAATTCCGTCCTTGAAGATTGCCACATCTGTGGTACCTCCTCCAATGTCTACCAATGCTACTCCTACATCTTTTTCTTCTTCCGTCAAAACAGCTTCAGCAGAAGCTAATGGTTCCAACGTAAGATCAACAACATTAAGTCCTGAAGATGTTACACAACGTTCTATGTTTGTAGATGAGCTTACCTGTCCAATTACCAAATGAAAGGAAGCGTCCAGCCGAGAGCCAATCATTCCGATGGGATCGGACGTTGGTTCCTGATCATCTACCCGATATTCTTGGGGTAACACATGAATGATACGTTGACCTGGAGTTAGTCCAATCCGATAAACTTGCTGTTTTAATTGCTCCAAATCATCAATATCTATCAATTTATCGGCATCTGGACGGATGATATAATCACTGTGAGAGCGACTCAAAATATGTTGCCCTGCAATACCAACCATCACATCTTGAATATCTTCCAAACCAGTTTTGGTTTTAGCATCAGCGATAGCCTCTAAAATGGATTGTGTGGTTTTAATGATATTCTGAACAACCCCTTTCGTTATTCCATCGCTTTTTGATTGTCCATAGCCCAAAATTTGAATTTTTCCATATTCATTTCTTGTCCCAACCATAGCGACAATCTTGGTGGTGCCAATATCTAAACCTACATAATATTTTTTATCGTTCAAAGCATTTTTCATATTGATAATGAGTCTTTTAGCCTTTTTCTCTATTTTAAAGTCTTTTCCATATTATTTTCTAATCCCCAAATGTAGGAATATTTTTTTACGCAAGAAAATAATTTTTTGCAAAGATAAATAATTATTTTGTGCAAACCACTTGATTTGCATATTTTAAATTAACAATTTTATAATCATTTAACCTATCATCTTTCTCCATCTGTCGATAAAAAGCTTTCAGATTTGCCTTTTTTTGTTCAATATTCTCATATTTCCCAAAAATAACTACGAAATTAGGTATTCTTAATCGAAAATGATAATCCCCTTTGTTTGTGACTTTGATTTCGGTAATGTTTTTGGTTAGAAAATCATCTTTTTTTATAAATTGTACCAGCTGATAGGTAGTTTCCCAAAATTTCTGAGCGTTTCCGTACACCAAAGGTACTCTTGCTGAATAAATATTGGATAAAGGCATTAATTTCCCTTGACTATCCATATAGGAAAAAGCACCATTCTCGTAAATCCGGGCTATGGGCTGTCGTTGTTTTACCGTAGCCTCTAACACTCCATCAATGGTGTAAAATACTTCAGCTTTTTCAATCATTTGGTGATTATTCAAGGTTTCTTCTAAGTCCTTCAGATCTACTAATTGCAATGGCATGAGCGCCTGTGGATCTTTGAGTAAAATCCGCCGTATAGATTCATCTGTAACAAACTGCTCATCACTTAAATGATTGACATTGACTTCTTTCACTGACCGATTAGCATGTCGCATTGAAGCAAAAATTTGCAAAAATAGCGGTAACAGAATGATTATCAGTAATTTATTTATTTTACTTAGTTTAAGTTTCATCTTTGTTCCTATGCCCATAAGTATCCTTTTTACTACTTATCCAGCTCTTCATAAATGGAATTATTGCTTTTGAATTCTTTCACGATTTCTTTTAAAACACGTACCATTTGAAGTTTATCTCCTGTCTGTGCGACAGCTACGATTTTTTCCGACAATTGATTAATTTGGTCAAAGGGCACCGAAGGATCTTTTGAAATCATAATCTTCTCATGGTGTGTTGGTAACGTTTTTGTATTATCACTCAATAGTTCCTCATAGAGTTTTTCACCTGGACGAAGTCCTGTATAAACAATCTTGATATCTGTTTCAGGTTCGTAGCCCGATAGTTTTATCATACGAATAGCTAAATTCAAGATTTTGATAGGTTCTCCCATATCAAAAACGAAAATTTCACCTCCCACACCCATCGTTCCTGCTTGAAGCACTAACTCACAAGCCTCAGGAATGGTCATAAAATAACGGACAATGTCGGGATGCGTGATGGTTATAGGGCCTCCTTTTTCTATTTGTCGTTTGAAATGAGGAATTACCGAACCATTCGACCCCAAAACATTCCCGAAACGCGTAGTGATAAATTTTGTTGTGTTAGTAGTTTCCTTTTGCAACGCTTGTACAAAAAGTTCGGCTGTCCTTTTGGAAGCACCCATCACATTGGTTGGATTCACTGCCTTGTCTGTGGAAATCATCACAAATCGCTCCACTTTGTACTTACTTGACAATAAGGCTACATTGCGAGTCCCTTGAATGTTAACTAAAATAGCCTCATAGGGATTTTCTTCAATTAATGGTACATGCTTATAAGCTGCTGCATGGTAAACGATTGAAAAATGATATTTTTGAAAAATCCTTTCTAATCGTTCTCTATTTGATATATCAGCAAGAACAAATTTAAACGAAACCGTAGGGAATTTTTCTCTTAATTCCAATTCAATATCATGCAAAGGTGTTTCAGCCTGATCCAAAACCACAATCTGAGCTGATTTAAAAGTAGCTATCTGTCGAATGAGCTCACTCCCGATGGATCCCGCTCCTCCCGTTACCAATATATTTTTTTGAAAATGTTTTTGTATAACTTCTTCATTTTCAATAACTATAGGTTTTCGATGCAACAAATCCTCTATTTGTAAAGATTTAAGTTTTACATCTTGGTTTGACCTTACTTTTTGAAGTCTTGGTGTTTTTAGTACTTTCAGCCCTTTGTCTAGAAAGATATTTGTCCACTCGGCAATTTCCGACCGTGAAAGTGCATTTTGGTTAATCAAAACTCCATCTATTTGTAGTTGAGCCTTACTTTTTGCAAGAAAGCTCTGCTTTTTTATTATTTTTTTACCTAGTAAAGTAGCTTTCCCTATGTTACCATCTACCAAAAAACCTACCAAATCGTAAGGAGTATATGGATTGTCTCTAATGACTTTAGCTACGGAAACCATTTCAGTATCAGTCCCTAAGGCTATAATTTTCCAATGCTGTTTCTTTCCGTTGTTCCACTCATTAATTTTCCTAAAAAACTCTTTCACGGTTATCCTAAAGAAAGATAATAGGAAAAATGACAATACAAAATTTACAACCAAATGTATGTCTAAAAAAATTGGGTAGCCATATACTCTCTGCCAAAGCCAACTAACTGCCTTTGAAGCAAGTAAAATACTAATTGTTATAAAAAGTATTTTCCAAATATCACGAAAAGTTGAATGCCTGACAAGCCCTCGTTGTGATTTGAAAAGCCATAAGAATAAAAAGCTTATCGCGAGTATTAACATCATCCTTTCGTAACCTGATGACTGAGCCTTAATCCCAATTTTTTCAAAAAGAAAAACAGTAATCAACAACGAAATAGTGTTTATTAGTAGATCAATAACGAGAACCAACCACCGAGGGGTATGTCCTAATTTTTTTAAATGATGTGCTATTATCACTTTTAAAGTTTTCATTTTTTATATCGAATATACGTTTATGGTATGGTCGTTTTAATGGGATTTTTAATAATATCCAGAAATGTACTTCAATTCGCTACCTGATGTGTTTCCAGAAAAGCTTATTTTATGTGGATAAATTAACTCATTCTATAGTTATTACTCTTTTCTGTAATTATACCTCTTCCCAGACCACAAAAGTAGCATAAATATTCGGTTTAGAAACAATCAAAAATATCTCAAAAAGGTTAAAATAATGTTATAGTTTTCAACTTACTAATTCACAAATAGATAAATCTACCTTGTCTAAATTTTTAAAACTTTTTTTGGTCGTGTTATAAAAAGTATGATGAAAGTCCTGATTGTCAGGCTGAGCGTAGTCGAAGCCCTATAATTACAAGGCTTCGACTACGCTCAGCCTGACAAAGACACTTTCTTTTTTAAGGCATCATACTTTTTACATCACCTCCCTTTTTTTATAATGTCCTCGCTTGGTTCATTTGTCTACGTATGGTTCGCATCAACAGAAAATTCACCCATGCGAGGGATTTATTTAAATATTTTTGTTAGTAATTCGTCTAATTTTTATTCGGAATGCGACAAAAAGCAAGGTCATAAAAGGACTAATGATGTTGAAAAATGCATAAGGTAGATAGGTCAAAGTTGGAATTCCTAACACACCGCTATTATATGCTGCACAGGTGTTCCATGGGATGAGAACTGAAGTTACGGTTCCAGAGTCTTCGAGCGTACGGCTCAGATTTTCAGGAGCTAACCCTTTTTTAGCATAAGCTTTTGAGAACATTTTTCCTGGAATCACCAACGAGAGGTATTGATCAGAAGTCGTTATATTTAATGCCATACAACTCATGACTGTACTGGCGAACAGTCCAAAAACGGACGAAAACAAATTGAGAAGAAAATCCGTAATCCGTTCCAATGCTCCAATAGCTTCCATTACACCTCCAAATGCCATAGCACAGATTATCAACCATATAGTATGAAGCATACCACTCATTCCTGACGAAGAAAATAATTCATTCAAAATTTCATTATCTGTAGGGATTTGTGTGGATGTAGTAATCGTTTCCATCATAAGGCGATAGGTAGAGGCAAATTCCATACTCATGGTTTGTGTCAATTCCAGAAGTAAATCGTGTTGAAAAACCAACGCAAACAATGCTCCAAGTATTACCCCACAGAACAAAGCTACCAAAGGCTCTGCCTTTTTGTAAATCATAACTAAGATAATCGCAGGAACTACAAATACCCAAGGAGTTACGTTGAATCGTTCCAAGATAGCATTTTGAATTGCCTGTGTATCAGAAATCCCATGAGTGTCAATCGTAAACCCAATTACAGTAAAAATAATCAAAGCAATGATAATAGAAGGTACTGTGGTGTAGGTCATATACTTGATATGAGTAAAAATATCCGTCCCTGCTAATGCAGGTGCCAAGTTTGTTGTATCACTCATAGGCGACATCTTATCTCCGAAATAACTTCCTGAGATGATTGCTCCTCCGATAAGTCCTAAAGGAATACCCAAAGACGTTCCTATACCAACCAGAGCTATACCAATGGTGGCAGAGGTTGTCCAGCTACTACCAATGGCTACCGAAACGGCAGAACAAATAATCACACTAGCTGGTAAAAAGATAGAAGGCGTCAGAATTTGAAGGCCGTAGTAAATCATTGTTGGGATAATACCGCTCAAAAGCCACGTGCCAGAAAGAGCTCCTACCAAAAGTAAGATTAAAATCGCCCCACTGGTGGACTTGATGTTATTGTATATTTCATGTGTCATTGTACGGATCGGTACTCCATTAATAAAACCAATAAAAACTGCAATAGCAGCTCCCAACAGTAGAATAAACTGATTCGAGCCACCCAAAGCATTGTCTCCATAAACGTAAAAAACATTGTATCCTAACATCACTATCAGGATGATAATCGGTAAAAAAGCCTCAAAAAGAGATATCTTAAAAATTGGTTTTCTTTCCATTTCATATTGATTGATAGGCAAATATAGAAATAAAAAAAATATTTCATACAAAAAGTTACATTTATAACAAAATAAAATTTACCTTTTATATATTTTGAAGTGGTACTGAACCCTTATACCTGATTAGCGTATAGCATATCTACTTTGGTTATGTTTTAAAATTTTCTATATTTGCACCTTAGGAATGTTTGAATGATAGTGATAACTGTAATTAGAGTGTATTCATTCACAAAAACCTCCTAACTTATTGATTATAAAGCATATGACTTCACAAGAAATTAGACAGAAATTTTTAGATTTTTTCCAAAGCAAAGGACATACGATTGTGCCTTCTGCCCCTATGGTTATCAAAAATGACCCAACTTTGTTGTTTACAAATGCGGGAATGAACCAATTCAAAGAATATTTTTTAGGCAATGGAAAACCAAATAGTAAACGTATTGCAGACACTCAAAAATGCTTACGTGTTTCGGGGAAACACAACGATTTAAAGGAAGTAGGTAAAGATACCTATCACCACACCATGTTTGAGATGCTCGGCAACTGGTCTTTCGGTGATTACTTCAAAAAAGAAGCTATCGAATGGGCATGGGAGCTTCTTACCCAAGTGTATAAAATCCCTAAAGACCGACTCTATGTAACCGTTTTCGAAGGAAGTCAGCAGGATAATGTACCTTTTGACCAAGAGGCTTACGACATTTGGAAAAATCTGATCGAAACCGATAGAATACTTTTAGGAAACAAAAAAGATAACTTTTGGGAAATGGGTGACCAAGGGCCTTGTGGGCCTTGTACCGAAATACATGTTGACATACGCTCCGATGATGAACGACAAAAAATCGATGGTAAGAAATTAGTAAACAACGACCATCCACAAGTTATTGAAATATGGAACAACGTGTTTATGGAATTTAACCGTAAGGCTGACGGCTCTCTTGAAAAACTTCCTGCACAACACGTAGATACGGGTATGGGATTCGAGCGACTTTGTATGGTATTGCAAGGAGTACAGTCGAACTACGACACTGATGTTTTCACTCCGCTTATTAATCGGATTGAAGAAATCACTCAAAGTAAATATGTGGTAGGAAATAATGTATCCGATGAACAAGAGCAGATTAACATAGCCATTCGTGTAATTGCTGACCACATTCGTGCCGTGGCTTTCGCCATCGCTGATGGACAATTACCTTCTAACAACGGAGCTGGTTACGTTATCCGCCGTATCTTGCGAAGAGCTATACGCTACGGATTCACATTCCTAAATCAAAAAGAACCTTTTATCCATCAGCTTGTTACGACTCTTTCTCAACAGATGGGAAAAACCTTCCCTGAGATAGAAAAAAATGCAATTTTGGCGGAAAACGTCATCCGTGAAGAGGAGGCTTCTTTTCTTAGAACCCTCGAACAAGGTTTGTTGATGCTTGATGCCATGATGAATAATTCCATGGACAAGGAACTTTCGGGTGCTAAAGCATTTGAACTTTATGACACTTACGGCTTCCCTATTGACCTTACTGCATTGATATTAAGCGAGAAAGGATTCACACTAAACGAAAAAGATTTTGAGGAAAATCTCCGTAAGCAAAAGGAACGTTCACGGGCTGCCGCACAGGTTAAAGCAGGTGATTGGGTGGTACTTCGTGATGACGATGAAGAAGAATTTATCGGTTATGATACTCTCGAGGCCTTCGTACGCTTAGTAAAATATCGAAAGGTAGAAAGTTCTAAAGAAGGAACATACTACCAGTTAGTATTCAATACCACACCATTCTATCCTGAAGGAGGTGGACAAATAGGCGACAAAGGTACGCTACAATCCGCAAACGGAGAAGTTACCTATATAACTGATACAAAGAAGGAAAACAACTTGATTATACACATATCCGAAACGCTTCCCGAAAACGTAACTGACCCATTCAAAGCAGAAGTTCATCCCTTAGGGCGTTCGCTCACGGCTGCCAATCACTCAGCAACTCACTTACTGCATCAAGCATTACGTGAGGTGTTAGGTACGCATACGGAACAGAAAGGTTCACGTGTGGATATGCACTCATTGCGTTTTGACTTTTCGCATTTTCAGAAAGTCACTGACGAGGAATTAGAACGCATCGAACTCCGCGTAAATGAACTCATCGGACAGAAAATCAATTTGCAAGAACACCGAAATTTACCTATCCAACAAGCAATGGACATGGGTGCGATGGCTTTGTTTGGTGAAAAATATGGTGATAACGTACGCGTAATTCAGTTTGGTGATAGCAAGGAACTCTGCGGAGGTACGCATAGCAAAAACACTGCGGATATATGGTATTTCAAGATCGTTTCAGAGGGAGCCGTAGCCTCGGGCATACGTCGTATTGAGGCAATTACCAAGCATGGAGCGTTACAGTATTTTAAAGACCAAGAGAAATTGGTCAAAGAAATAAGGCATGGGCTTAAAAACGCTCAAGACCCTTTGAAAGCCATATCACATTTGCAGAATGAAAATCTGCGTTTGACCAAAGAAATTGAAGAGTTAAAACGTCAACAAGCGAAAAATCTCAAATCAGAACTTAAATCCGAGTTTAAACCTGTAAATGGAATCAACTCTTTAATAAAACGATTGGATTTAGACCTTGCTTCGCTGAAAGATTTGGCATTTCAGTTAGGAAATGAAGTCGAAAAAGCATTTATCCTTTTCGGAGCTACACAGGAAGAAAGTAAGGCCTTATTGCTTTGCTATATTTCGAAAGATTTGGTAGCCGATAAAGGTTTAGACGCTGGTAAAATTGTTCGCGAACTGGGTAAACATATACAAGGAGGCGGAGGTGGACAGCCTTTCTTCGCGACGGCAGGTGGTAAAAATCCAGCAGGACTCGACCAAGCTCTTGAAAAAGCCATTGAGTTTGTAAAATAATTTATATTTTACTAAATGTAATAAAAATAACATTTAAGAACATCGTAACTTGTTGTTATTAAAGTTATAAGCGTTGTGATGAAACTACCTTCATTACAACGCTTTTTTCATGTCTAAATATTATTTCTACTTAAGATTTACCGAGGTAGAAGCGATAAACATCTAAAAAGGAAGCTAATTTTTGTACATCATACGATCTTATCCAGTCAGTTTCTCTATGAAACATCCAAATGTCTACGAAATATACTACTATTTGGGGAAGTTTCAATATCGTGATAAATTTCTAAACTTCACATATTGCATCACTTCCTTTTCATGACAACATCATAGTTTCAGTACGACCAACATTGTGCAAATCTTGTTTTTCAATCACGGTTTTTACTATCAGTAACTAACTAAAAATTCAGCATGTAATCGGAATTTCACACTGAACCTTTTTATTTTTCTAAAAATTATTTCGTTCTGCTAATCTTAGAATATCGCCAAAAACTCCTCGGGCAGTAACTGCAGCTCCAGCCCCTGCTCCTTGGATTACGATAGGGTTATTCCCATAGGACTCCGTGTATATTTCAAAGATAGAATCTGCTCCTTTTACCTGTCCCAATGCACTGTTTTTCGGCACAGATACCAAAGAAACTTCTAACTTAGCGGTTGCTGTATCTGATAAATCACCATGCAAATCTCCTACATAACGCAACACATGGTCATCCGCTTGTCCGTCTTTAATATCTTGGTAATGAGCATTGAACTCCTCCAAACGTTCAAGGAAATTGGATACAGACCCTTCACGTAAATGCTCAGGGATAAGATTTTGGATTTTAACATCCGTAAATTCGTTACCTAAATCCAATTCACGAGCCAGAATCAACAGTTTACGTCCAACATCATTTCCACAAAGATCCTCCCGTGGGTCGGGTTCGGTATAGCCACTATCGATAGCGAATTGCAATACCTCATTAAAAGGCTTGTTTTCCTCTGAAAATGTATTAAATAAGTAACTGAGAGTTCCAGAGAAAATCCCTTTAATACGCGTGATATTTTCTCCTGAATGGTGCAACAATCGAATAGTATCAATCAATGGTAATCCTGCTCCCACGTTGGTTTCGTAAAGATAGCTTTTCTGATATTTTGCCAAGTTCTCCCGCAGTTCTTGGTAGAAATCAAAGGAAATGGTATTCGCAATTTTATTAGCTGAAACCAAGTCAAATCCACTCTTAATGAGCTGAATATAATTTTCTACAAAAGCTTTACTTGCCGTTACATCCACTGCGATAAGGTTCTCCAAATGATTTTTTTCAATGAATTGTTGCAGGATTGAGAAATCATAATTTACAGCTTCTTGCTCAAATTGTTCTTTCCAATTTGTTGAAATTCCAGAAGCGTCAGTTAAAATGCGTGAAGAGTTGGCAATTGCAACAATTCGTAGACTTATATTCTTACGTTTCAGTATATTATCATGAGCATCTATCACCTGATCGATAAGCGTTGCTCCAACCGTTCCCTTTCCGAAAACTACTAGATTAATACGACGCGACACCCCGAAAATCTCTCCGTGGATAACGTTTAATGCCTTGTGTAATTTATTAGTTTTTAGCACCAAACTCACATTTTTACCTGTAATAGCATTATTGATAAGCAGTGGAACTATCTGATTGCGAATCAGTGCATTATATGGATAGTGAAACGTAGCCAAATTCTGTCCTACGATGGAAATTACCGCTACGTTATCAATTACGGAAACGCTACTTACATCATTCGTGTAAAAATCTTGTGAAAATTCTTCTTCCAAAGCCAATTTTGCGGCATTTGCATCATTTGAATGTACCACAAAACCAATACCTCGCTCCGAAGACCCTTGTGAAATAATACTTACACTGATGTTTTTGTTTGCCAATGCTCGAAAAATACGTGCATCAACCCCTACTTTTCCTAATAGTCCACGGCCTTCTAAAACAATTAAAGCATTATTTTCAATCACAGAAATTGACTTAATACCATCTTCTGAACTCTCGTTGTGAATCAGCGTTCCTGAATCCTCATTCTTAAATGTATTTTTAATACGTAATGGTATATTTCTCTCTATCAGTGGAATAATAGTTTTAGCATGTAGAATTGACGCCCCAAAATTCGCTAATTCATTTGCCTCTTCATACGACAGATGACGAATGATTTTAGCTTCGGGAACTAACTCTGGATTGGCTGTAAAAATACCATCCACATGAGTGTAGTTTTGCATTTCAGTTGCATTTAGGAAATTAGCTAATAGAGCTGCGGAATAGTTACTCCCATTTCTGCCTAATGTTGTGGTTTCTCCCTTTTGGGTGGAAGCAATAAATCCAGTAACCACGGGAACTTCATCCTTGGAAAATCTTAAGAAAAGGTCTTGAGTTTTCTTTTTAGATACATCACTGATAATATGAGCATTACCAAACTCACTATCCGTAACAAAAATATTTCGACTATCCACAAACGAACTTTTGACACCTTGCTCACGCAACAATTCAGCGATCAATTTAGCAGCAATTAATTCCCCTTGAGCAATAACTAAATCTTTGATTTTCAAACTATAATCTCCGAGTAAAGAAACTCCTTCCAATAGTTTTTCCAACAACTCAAAGTTTCTGGCTATTTCTTGCTGATAGCTCTGGTTGAAATTATATAGTTGATATGACTTAAATGACTTTAACTCAGATTGATAATCTACCCCGTTACGAGCTTTCTCCAATAATGTGATTAGTTCATCGGTGGCGTTTCCTCGTGCTGAAACTACAACCGCTACTTGTTCTTTATTTTGTACTTTCTGACGGATAATGTTAAGTACAGTGTCCAATCCATTTCCGTTAGCTAAGGATTTTCCTCCAAATTTTAATATTTTCATAATTGTATATTTATTCTATTGATATTTCGGTCGTGTTGTACAAAGTATGATGGAAGTTCTGATTGTCAGGCTGAGCGTAGTCGAAGCCCTGTAATTACGAGGCTTCGACTACGCTCAGCCTGACAGAAATCCCCACTTTATTAAAGGTATCATACTTTTTACAACACTTTCGATATTTCATAAATTTAGGTTCATTTGTGAACATCTGTGATTGCGTTTCTATCAAAAAATCTCTTTTAAGAACACATCAAGTTGCTGATATTCAATAAGAAAAGCATCGTGTCCATGAATAGATTTTATTTCTTGATAAGTGCTTGATTTCCCCATTTTTTGCAATATTTGATACGTTTCTCGGTTTTCTTCAGGAACAAAATATAAATCAGAGTCCGTTCCTATGATATGTATTTGTGTTTCAACCGATTGCATCACTTGTTCAAAACTTCCTCTGTCTTTGGTAACATCAATTGTTTTAACTAATTGATTCATAAGCTTATAGGCTGAAAGAGAAAAACGTTTTTCTAATTTTTCGCCATGGTGCAAAAGCCATGTTTCTACGTTGTGAAGGGGCTGTTTTTCGGGATGTAACGTACGGTTAAACTTAATTTTAAACGATTGTGGCGAACGATAGCAGAGCATTGCATGTAACCGAGCATCGTGCATTGGTTGAGATGAAGTTTCTAAGATTCGTTCTTGAATTAAGCTATTAGCAATAATCCAATCCGATGATTTCCAATCGGTTGCAACAGCAATAAAATGTGTGAAGAGCTTCGGTGCTGAGGCAATCATTTCCCAAGCAATGCCTCCTCCTACCGAATTTCCTACCAATGCAAAAGCCTTTGAAATATTCAATATTTCTAAACCTTGTAGAAAGATACGAGCCACATCTCGAGCTACCCATTTGTAGGGATTTTGAATCAACATGGAAGCTCCATAACCATTACCTGGAACATCAAAGCACAGAATGCTATATCGTTGAGCATCAATAGGCTTTCCGTACCCTATAGCTTCGTTCCACCAACCATTTTCCCCCATCACTTGTGAATTACCCGTCAGAGCGTGATTGACCACAACAAGCGGTGCAGTGCCAAGTTCTTGCCCAAAAACCTGATACTGCAACCGTATTTCTTTATAATGTTCACCCGAAAGAGTTGAAAAATCTAAAATGTCAATATACCGATAGCCTGAACAGGCTTTTTCAAAATTTGTATCCATCTGTGAATGTTCGTTTTTCTTAGACAATCAGGTTAATCGCAAAATTACAAAATAAATTATTTTGTAGCTGAGTGTAGTATGAACATTCCATATCTCACACCTGCCGATACTCTATATAAACTAGTAACCAATTTTAGGTATGAAAGCTGTACTGAAAAGGATCAGTTCTATTTCTGTAGAATTAGAGAGTATATGTAATTAATCCCTAAAACAAGCCTTTTCAGTACATTGTAAAATTATTGAGCGCTGGAAAACGCCTGTTTCAAATCATTTTTCAAATCTTCGATATCTTCCAAACCAATAGACAAACGAATAAGGTCGGTAGTAACGCCCGTTGTTTTCTGTTGTGCTTCCGTAAGCTGTTGGTGCGTGGTACTCGCAGGGTGGATAAGTAATGATTTGGTGTCTCCGATATTTGCTAAAAGTGAGAAAATCTTTACGTTATCAACAGTTTTCTTAGCTGCATCATAACCTCCTTTCAATCCGAAAGTAACAACACCACTTTGCCCTTTTGGTAGATATTTATTTGACAGTTCTTTATATGGACTGTCCTCTAATCCAGGGTAGTTTACCCATGCCACCTCGGGTTGAGTCTGTAGCCATTTGGCTAATTCCAATGCGTTTTCACTGTGTTTTTTGATACGAACTTCCAAGGTTTCCAAACTTTGTAAAATTTGAAACGCATTGAATGGACTCAGTGCAGCTCCCAAATCACGCAATCCTTCGATTCGGATTTTAGCAATAAATGCCGCATTTCCAAGCACTTCGTGAAGTACTAACCCATGGTATCCAGCTGAAGGCTGTGTGAATTCGGGGAACTTCCCACTACTCCAGTCAAAGTTTCCTGCATCGATAATAGCTCCTCCTAAAGAAGTTCCGTTCCCTCCGATGTACTTTGTAAGAGAATGAATTACAATATCCGCCCCATACTCTATTGGACGTAGCAAAGCTGGTGAAGCAACTGTATTATCTACAATCAAAGGAAGGTTATGAGCGTGAGCTATCTTAGCTATTGCTTCAATGTCTAACACATCTAGTTTAGGGTTTCCTAACGATTCGATAAAAATTGCACGAGTATTTTCTTTTACTGCTACATCGAAATTTTTAGGGTCTTTCGGATCAACAAACGTTGTAGTAATTCCCAAACGTGGAAGCGTAACATTCAGCATATTATACGTTCCTCCATAGAGGCTATTCGACGCTACAATATGCTCCCCTGCTCTTAACAATGTCAAAAGAGCAGTTGAAATAGCAGCTGTTCCTGAAGAAGTAACTACCGCTCCGATACCACCTTCTAAGGCCGCCAATCGTTGCTCAAGAATATCGTTGGTAGGGTTATTCAATCGGGTATAGATATAGCCCGGTTGCGTAAGGTTGAATCGTCCAGCAGCATTGTCTGAATTTTCAAAAACATACGAAGTTGTCTGATAAATCGGAATGGCACGAGTTCCGTTATGTTCTTTTACGTTGTGTCCTGCGTGAAGTGCCTTTGTTGCTTGTTTTAAATTACTCATAGTTATTGATTTAGTATTATTTTCTGTTTCGTTATTATTTTTTGTTTGTTTTAGAATGCTTTTCTAATTCATCCGCAATAAAAAGAAAATATTTCCTATTTTAATCTTTTTGATATTTAATTTTTAATGCTTTTCAGGTGCAAATGTAGTAATATTTTTTACACAAACAAATTTTTAAGGTACTTTTTTAAAAACAATCTGTAATATTCCGCAAATACTTTTTTTGACTTACGCATCCAAAAACTTTCTTACTAGTAAAAAAGTGGTATATGAAAGAAAGAAGCAGACCTAAAAATAAATTCCAAAACATTTGGTTGATTGGAATAAAAGTAGTAATTTTGCACCCAATTTTAATTAAAACGTATTAAGCTATGTATGCAATTGTAGAGATAGCAGGGCAACAATTTAAAGTAAGCAAAGACCAAAAAGTGTTTGTACACCGTTTGCAAAATGAAGAGGGTCAGAAAGTTACGTTCAATAACGTTCTTCTCTTGGACAATGCAGGTGCAATCACTGTAGGCGCCCCAGCTATAAGCGGAGCTTCTGTAGAAGCAAAAGTATTAAAACATTTAAAAGGAGACAAAGTCGTTGTTTTCAAAAAGAAAAGACGTAAAGGTTTCAAAGTTAAAAACGGTCACAGACAATATTTGACAGAGATTGTTATCGAAAATATCGTAGCGTCTGGAACGGTAAAAGCTGAAAAAACTGAAAAGAAAGAAGCAAAATCTGCAAAGGCTGATGATTTGAAAAAAATTGAAGGTATTGGACCAAAAGCATCTGAGGCTCTCGTAGCAGCTGGTGTGGATACTTTCGCAAAATTGGCTAAAAAATCAGTAGACGAAATCAAAGCCATATTAACAGAAGCAAGTTCAACTTTATCACACTTAGATCCTCAAACATGGGCAGCACAAGCACAATTGGCAGCTGACGGAAAATGGGATGAGTTGAAAAAATGGCAGGACGAACTGAATGGTGGCGTTCAAAAATAATTTTTAACACTTAAAAAAAGAAGAAAATGGCTCACAAGAAAGGTGTCGGTAGTTCGAAAAACGGTAGAGAATCTCACTCGAAACGTTTAGGAGTGAAGATTTATGGTGGTCAAGTTGCCATCGCAGGGAATATTATTGTTAGACAAAGAGGAACTCAACACAATCCAGGGCAAAACGTATACATCGGTAAAGACCATACGTTACACGCTCAAGTGGATGGAATCGTTAAGTTCGAGAAAAAAAGAGACAATAAATCGTATGTTTCAATAGTTCCATTTGAAGCATAGTCGAAGGATATTAGTAAAGGAATAAAAAGAGATTATCTAAATTTTAGATAGTCTCTTTTTTTATTTTCTAAATTTTATCTTAACTTTGTGGTGTATTCGTAAAAAAATCGACCATGCAAAAAACTCTTCGAAAGGCATTTATCATAGGTTTGTCAATTCTCATAGCTTTACTTTTGAATTATTTACTTCCCTATGAAGATAAAGTCAATAAAGGATTAGCTCTGTTGGTATTCGTAGCTATTTTATGGCTTACCGAAATTGTTCACATTACTGTTACGGCGTTGTTGATTCCTATTTTGGCGATACTTTTGGGTCTTGAACAGACTAAACCAGCCTTACAGGCTTTTGCCAATCCTACGATTTTCCTTTTTTTTGGAGGATTTGTTATCGCTACCGCTTTGAGTGTTCAAAAGTTGGATCGATATATTGCCAATCGCGTAATTTCATTGGCTCGGGGTAATTTTGTTGTCGCTATTCTATTACTTTTTTCCGTAACATCCTTATTGTCAATGGGTATAAGTAATACAGCTACTGCCGCTATGATTATTCCATTAGCCATTGGGATGCTAAAAAATGTGGACTATCAAACGAACAGAAACACATATGTTTTTGTCATTTTGGGAGTAGCTTACAGTGCGAGTGTTGGAGGAATGGGATCGCTTGTGGGGTCTCCTCCGAATGCCATCGTAGCTTCGCAGTTGCATTTGACTTTCTCCGATTGGCTTAAATACGGAATACCTGTAATGATGGGGTTGATGCCACTGATGTTACTGGCTATGTATATCGTACTTAAACCAAATTTTAAAATTAAAGTGACTACAGAAAACTTGGTCGACAAATTAACCCGAAAACAATATATTACAATCATTATTTTTATAGTCACAGCACTTAGTTGGATTTTTGGAGATTTTTTAAATAGTACAATATCTTCCATTTTAGGAATTGCAAAAATTGCAGAGTTTGACGCTCTTGTTGCTATGATTGCAGCCGTATTGGTTTGTTTTTCAGGTGTTGCAAGCTGGAAAGAGGTTCAAGATAATACGGATTGGGGTGTACTATTGCTTTTTGGAGGAGGATTAACTTTAAGTGCCGTATTGACCAGTTCAGGAGCGAGTAAAGCTTTGGTCGATGGAGTTGTTTTTTTGGTAGAAGGAAAACATTTCTATCTGATAGGCTTATTGGTAGCGGTGTTTATTATTTTTCTTACAGAATTCACATCAAACACAGCAAGTGCCGCTTTGCTTGTTCCAATTTTTATTTCCATAGCTCAAGAATTGGAAATGAATCCTTTAGGGCTTTCTCTCATCATTGGATTGGGGGCTTCGTGTGCCTTTATGTTACCTGTGGCAACTCCCCCAAATGCCATTGCTTATGGAACTGGGATGGTAAATCAAAATGATATGATCAAAATAGGATTCGTACTTAACATATTGAGTGTCATATTTATATCTACGATGGCGTATTGGTTTTGGTTTTAAGATAATGCTGTTACCTTTATTCTGATTTAAACTTATACATAAGAAAACTTTTCGACGTATTTAGCTCATATCTATTGTTTAAAATTCTACTTTTGGTAGCATAGCCACCATAATTGACAATCTCAATTTGTATTGTTGAGTTCTATTTGTTTTTAGATATAAATGATGTTATGAAAATTTTATTACTTTCCGATACGCACTCTTACATGGATGATAAAATCTTATCACACGCCTCACAAGTGGATGAGGTTTGGCATTGTGGTGATTTCGGTTCGATGGAAGTTGCTAAAGCACTTGCTCAACAGAAACCTCTGCGAGGGGTTTACGGTAATATTGATGGTGCCGATATTCGTAGCCAATTTCCGGAAGTGAACCGTTTTTTCTGTGAAGGGATAGAAGTTTTAATGATTCATATTGGAGGTTATCCTGACAAATACACCTCTTTAGCTAGAAAAGAGATTATGAAGAATCCTCCTAAAATTTTTATATCAGGACATTCGCATATTTTAAAAGTGATGTATGACAAGAAATTCCAGCTATTACATTTAAATCCAGGAGCAGTAGGTAAACACGGTTGGCAAACCGTTCGTACTATGATTCGGTTTGAGATTGAGAAAGAAGAAATAAAGAATGTTCAGGTTATAGAATTTCCGAGATGATTGAATTTTGGAGGTGCGTATTCTTCGTATAAAATATTTTTTGTGAGACTTTTGAGCGTATGTTTTTTAAGGTTATAGAGTTTAAGAGTTAAAAAGAATAAATATTTTTACTATTTGTAGGTTGTTTATCGTTTTGAAACTCTTAAAAATAACTTAATAAATCCAATAGTGTAGGGCTAGAAATTTTCGTGTGTTTGAACTATATTCATTCAGTTATCTAAAATAAATTATTATCTTTGCCTTTCGGAACATAAATAATTAGGTATATGAGCGAAACTCGACATAATTGGACAAAAGAAGAAATCATAGCGATTTACAACAAACCTTTAATGGATTTGCTTTATGAAGCAGCTACCGTTCATCGTAAATACCACGACCCTAATACTGTGCAGGTATCTACTTTATTATCAATAAAAACGGGTGGATGTTCCGAGGATTGTGGTTACTGTCCGCAAGCTGCTCGTTATCATACTCATGTGGAAACGGAAGAACAATTGATGAGCGTTTCACACGTAAAGGCACAGGCGCTACGAGCAAAATCATCAGGAGCCTCTCGTGTTTGTATGGGGGCAGCATGGAGAAATGTAAAGGATGGTCCAGAGTTCGACCAAGTGTTGGAAATGGTGCGTACGATTAATAAGATGAACATGGAGGTATGCTGTACTTTGGGAATGATTACTGAAAACCAAGCAAAACGTTTGGCAGAAGCAGGGCTATATGCCTACAACCACAATTTGGATACTTCTAAGGAATATTACGAAGAAATTATCTCTACACGAAGTTATGACGACCGGTTACAAACCATTGAGAACGTGCGTAAAACAAATATCACTGTTTGTAGTGGAGGTATTATCGGAATGGGAGAGTCTTTGGAAGATCGTGCGGGGATGTTGGTAGCCTTATCAACCTTAAACCCTCAACCAGAATCGGTGCCAATCAACGCCTTAGTTCCTGTGGAAGGAACTCCTTTGGAGGATCAAGAATTGGTTGAAATTTGGGATATGGTGCGAATGATAGCCACAACACGTATCGTAATGCCTACAACTCAGGTGCGTCTTTCTGCAGGAAGAACCCAAATGAGTCGTGAAGGTCAAGCGATGTGTTTCTTTGCAGGAGCAAACTCTATCTTTGCGGGAGATAAATTGCTCACTACTCCAAACCCTAATATCAATGAAGATATGCAAATGTTTGAAATATTAGGAATTAGACCCCAAGAACCTTTTGAAAAACATAAACAACCCGTTACGGTTGAAGCTAAAGATTCTCAGTATGTTGACTTGGGTGAGAATCCAAAATGGACTCGTCCGACTCACAAAATTGAACGCAACGAACAAAAACGAAAAACTCGAATGACGGAGTAAGTTTAAAAATACCATCTTACAAATAATCAAGAGTTTAGTAGTATGTTCTATTTATAAAAAATGTAATTGTAATTTTAAGAAAATACATACTACCCTTATTTCATGTAAATTAAGATGAATATCTTTACAAAAGATTGAAATCACATTTCTATTTTTTTACCAAAGGAATTGCTAAAAATATAAAATAGTAAAAATTAAAATTATGAAACGCTTCGGACAAGTAATCAAGGTAAAACCTGAAAAATTAGCTTATTATCGAGAATTACATGCCAATCCGTGGCAATCTGTTTTGGATAAAATTCACGAATGTAATATCCGAAATTACTCCATTTTTTTATTGAATGATGAGCTTCTTTTTGCATATTTTGAATATATTGGAGATAATTTTCGAGAAGATATGCAAAAAATGGCTGCCGATCCCGAAACACAACGTTGGTGGGCGGAAACCGATCCTTGTCAACAACCCTTAGAACTTAAGGAAGGCGAATGGTGGCACACAATGGAACAGGTTTTTCACACGGAATAGAATAGTATTATGAAAGGAATTATTCTTGCAGGAGGCTCAGGAACAAGGCTTTACCCGATCACAAAAGGTATTTCAAAGCAGTTACTACCTATATATGACAAACCGATGATTTACTATCCACTTTCGGTGCTAATGTTGGCGGGTATTCGTGAAGTTTTGGTGATTTCTACTCCGCAAGACTTGCCTGGTTTTCAGCGACTTTTAGGTGATGGCAACGACTACGGAATTTCAATTAGTTACGCTGAGCAACCCTCACCTGACGGACTAGCACAAGCTTTCATCATCGGAGAGCAATTCATTGGAAATGATGATGTTTGCCTCGTATTGGGCGATAATATTTTCTACGGACAAAGTTTCACCAAAATGCTTCTGCAATCCGTTGAAACCGCTGAAAAAGAGCGTAAAGCAACTGTTTTCGGTTATTACGTCAAAGACCCTGAACGCTACGGAGTTGCCGAATTTGATGCAGAAGGAAACGTGCTTTCCATCGAAGAGAAACCCGAAAAACCAAAATCGCATTATGCCGTAGTGGGACTGTATTTCTATCCGAATAAAGTTGTAAATGTAGCCAAAAACATAAAACCTTCGGCAAGAGGAGAATTGGAAATCACCACAGTAAACCAACAGTTTTTGAAAGATAACGAGCTGAAAGTACAGCTATTAGGGCGAGGTTTTGCGTGGCTTGACACAGGTACACACGATTCACTTTCAGAGGCTTCCAACTTCGTGGAAACTATTGAGAAAAGACAAGGGCTTAAAATATCTTGTTTGGAAGAAATTGCCTACCGAAGAGGTTGGATTTCTGCCGAAAAAATCCGAGAATTAGCCCAACCAATGCTCAAAAATCAATACGGGCAATATCTCATTGATTTATTGAAATAATTTTTCTTCATCTTTTAGCAACTTACCTTTTGGTAACTTACCTTTTGGTAAGACGTAAAATTCTTATTACCTTTGCAAAAATATCGGTTATGCACGAGGAATTTACAAATGTGCCATTTACGTTTGGAACAATTATTCTGAAAACAGATTTTGTCAATCGACAAAAGGAAATAAAATTATTAAGACAATGTTTTTTGTCAGGGACGAATGTAATTCTGATTTCTCCTCGTAGATGGGGGAAATCTTCCTTGGTGGAAAAGGTTGCTGAATCATTTAAAAATGATAAAACATTAAAAATATGCAAGTTAGATCTTTTTAATGTGCGTACCGAAGAGGAGTTTTATATTTCTTTCACCAACGCAGTTTTAAAAGCTACTTCTTCGCGGTGGGATGATTTTGTAACAAATGCAAAGCAATTTCTTTCACAATTATTACCACAAGTTTCATTAGCTTCAAATGATGAAACTACATTGCAATTTGGCATATCGTGGAAAGAATTACAGAAAAATCCGGATGATATTTTGAACTTAGCAGAGAATATCGCACAAAAGAAAGGTATCAAAATTGTGGTTTGTTTTGATGAATTTCAGAATATAGCCTCTTTTTCAGATAGTCTGTCATTTCAAAAGAAATTAAGAGCTCATTTTCAGCGACATCAGAACGTTTCATACTGCTTTTATGGTAGTAAACGACATATGCTGATAGAAGTTTTTACAGATACATCAATGCCTTTTTATAAGTTTGGTGATATTATTTTTCTTGAAAAAATTAACACTAAAGAATGGGTAAACTTCATTAAGCAACGTTTTGAAGAAACCAACAAGCAAATAACAGATAGCCAAGCTAAAAAAATCGTAGAACTTGTTGATAATCATTCATATTACGTACAGCAATTAGCTCAACAAGTATGGCTTAGAACAACACAAAAAAGCAATAAAAAGCTTATAGAAAATACCCATCAAAGCCTGATACAACAACTTAGCTTACTCTTCATAACACTGACGGAAACCTTAACTAATACTCAATTAGGGTTTTTAAAGGCATTACTTAACGGAGAGCAGAATTTGAGTTCCAAAGAAGTGATGGATACTTATAAATTAGGTTCCTCAGCCAATGTGGTTAAGCTAAAAAGAGCTTTAGTAGATAAGGATATTCTAGATGATATGGCGGGGATTCTAACCTTTCAAGACCCGCTATATCGAGAATGGCTAAAAAAATATTATTTTAAGTTAAATTACTGATTATAATCAACATATGACCATAATCCAAACAGAAATAAAAGACGTTATCATCATTGAACCTGAAATTTTCGGCGATGAGCGCGGATACTTTTTTGAGTCGTTTTCACAAGAAAAGTTCGTGGAACAAGTTTGTAAAACAACTTTCGTACAGGATAACGAATCGAAATCGCGTTACGGTGTGGTAAGGGGATTGCATTTCCAGAAACCTCCGTTTTCGCAATCAAAATTGGTACGCGTAGTAGTAGGAAAGGTTTTGGACGTTGCAGTCGATATTCGCAAAGGTTCGTCTACTTTTGGCAAACACGTAGCCGTTGAGCTTTCTGCCGAAAACAAACGACAATTGTTCGTCCCCAGAGGTTTTGCTCACGGATTTGCTGTGCTGAGCGAGGAAGTCATTTTTCAATATAAGTGCGACAATTACTACAATCCAAAAGAGGAAGGAAGCGTTCTGTGGAACGACCCTGCATTGCAAATTGATTGGAAAATCCCTCATCAAAATATTATTCTTTCGCAAAAAGACAAAGAAAGCCCCTTGCTGAAAGATACTTTTCATTTCGATTTTGATGTAAACCTATACGAATAATGCGATTTGAGACGATGAAAAACATATTAGTTACAGGAGCTAACGGACAATTAGGCTCTGAAATTCAGAATATTCAAGGAAAAACCAAAAATTACTTCTTTACAGATGCTTCGGACTTGGACATTACCGACCGACAGGCAATTTCGGATTTCGTGAAGAAAAACAACATTCAGATTGTGGTTAATTGTGCCGCATATACCAACGTGGACAAGGCAGAAGAGGACATACAAACCGCCAACCTTATAAATAACATCGCAGTAGGCTACTTGGCAGAAGTCTGTAAGGAAAACAACGCTTCTCTTATTCATATGTCAACGGATTATGTTTTTGGAGGCACTAAAAACACACCTTACTCCGAAACAGACCCTACGGAACCGCTGGGAATTTACGGACGAACGAAATTAGAGGGCGAAAAAGCCATTCAGAATGCGGATATTGATTATCTTATTATCAGAACCTCGTGGTTGTACTCGCTTTCCTTTGGGCATAACTTCGTCAAAACCATTCAACGATTGAGTTCTGAACGCAATGAACTCAAAGTAGTTTTCGACCAAGTTGGGACACCCACAAATGCTCGTGATTTAGCTGCATTTATCGTCCATATCATTGAGAAAGATTTGTACAAAAAACGCGAGGTGTATCATTTCTCAAATGAAGGCGTATGCTCGTGGTTCGACTTCGCTACCGAAATCGTTCGTATGTCAGGGAATGATTGTCTGGTTAGACCCTGCTTGTCGAGCGAGTTCCCAAGTAAGGTAAAACGTCCAAGTTATTCGGTTTTGGACAAATCAAAACTAAAAAATGATTTTAATTATACGATTTCACATTGGAAAGAGGCTTTGAAAGGGAAATAAAATAAAAAGTATAAAGGATAAAGTGAAAAGTATAAAAAGAATATAATATGAAAATAGACCACATAGCTCTTTACGTAAATGACTTGGAGAAGACAAAGGAGTTCTTTGTAAAATATTTTGATGGAAAATCTAATGAGGAATACCATAATAAAAAAACAAATTTCCGTTCATATTTTATTTCATTCGATGACGGAACACGCCTTGAAATAATGACAAGACCTTATATGATTGACAACGAAAAACACTTAACACAAACAGGTTATATTCACATAGCTTTTAGTGTAGGAAGTAAGGAAAAAGTAAATTCGCTTACGGAAAGACTAAGGATTGACGGATTTGAGATTATAAGCAACCCCAGAACAACAGGAGATGGATATTACGAAAGTAGCATTATTGGCATAGAAGGAAATCAAATTGAAGTAACGATTTAAATCTTGTGTGATGATAATGAACTCGTTTATTTCATTGTGAAAAAACATATTAGGAAGCTCTAAGAAAAAAATATAAAAAGGAGGTTTTTTTTGTCAGGCTGAGCGTAGTCGAAGCCTTATTATTACAAGACTTCGACTACGCTCAGTCTGACAATCAGAACCATTGCCATCTTTTTGAAACACAGCTAACTTTAAAACAGGAGAGTAACGAATTGAAGAATATTTTAGCTTCAATCTATAACAAAATGAAATTAAAAAAATAGAAATCAATACACATCAAACTAACTTGGTACTTGTTAATTGGTTTTTGGTTACTTAAAAAGCACTTCAAATGAAAAAAAACATTTTAATAACAGGCGGAGCTGGATTTATAGGCTCGCACGTGGTTCGGTTGTTTGTAAACAAATATCCTGACTACAGAATCATCAATTTGGATTTACTAACGTATGCCGGAAACTTGGAAAACCTCAAAGATATAGAGAAATCACCTAACTACGAGTTCGTAAAGGCTGATATCTGCGACTTTCAGGCTATGAAGCAACTCATCGAGAGCAAAAACATCAGCGGAATTATCCATTTGGCAGCAGAAAGCCACGTAGACCGTAGCATTAAAGACCCTTTCACCTTTGCGAAGACCAATGTTATGGGAACGCTATCGCTCCTACAGGCAGCACGTGAGGTTTGGAACGGCAATTGGGACAGAAAGCTGTTCTACCACGTCTCCACCGATGAAGTGTATGGTGCTTTGCAGATGGACAACACACTTTTCACGGAAAACACAAAGTACGACCCACATTCGCCCTATTCGGCATCGAAAGCCTCGTCTGACCACTTCGTTCGAGCTTATCAAGACACCTACGGACTTCCGACAGTTATCTCCAACTGCTCCAACAACTACGGAAGCTATCAGTTTCCTGAAAAATTAATCCCCTTATTCATCAATAACATTCGTAATAATAAGCCGTTACCCGTTTACGGACGTGGCGAAAATGTGCGAGATTGGCTCTACGTTGAAGACCACGCCAGAGCAATTGACGTAATATTCCACAAGGGTAAAATTGGTGACACGTACAACATCGGAGGCTTTAACGAATGGAAAAACATCGACTTGATACGCGTCATCATCAAAGAAGTAGATAAGCAGTTGGGTCGCCCTGAAGGAAGCTCGGAAAAACTCATTACGTTTGTTACTGACCGAGCAGGGCACGACCTTCGTTATGCTATTGACGCTACAAAAATTAAGGAAGAGCTTGGTTGGGAGCCTTCCTTGCAGTTCGAAGAGGGAATTCAGCGTACCGTAGCTTGGTATCTGCAAAATCAGGAATGGTTAGATACTATTACCAGTGGCGACTACCAAAAATATTACGACCAGATGTATAAAGGGAGATAGTTTTTTCTGATTCCACTGAGTCTGTAGATTTCTTGTGTTTTAAGAATCAACCCTTAAAAGGTAAATTTGTGTGTACTTTTTTTATTAAAAATATTTGCCATTCAGAATAAAGTTGTATATTTGCACACGCTAAAAAACTATTTGTCTCATCAAACTTGCAGAAAATGAATAAGTTAAAGAAATACAACATATCTTTTGCTGGCTTGAAATTGGGAAAACATCAGTTCGTTTATGAATTAGACAAAAGTTTTTTGGATTTGTTTGCGTACGACGATGTGAATGATGTACATCAAAAGGTGACGGTTGATTTAGACAAAAAGTCAAATCTGTTGGAACTCCATTTTAGAAATGAGGGAACAGTCAATGTGAATTGCGATTTATCCAATGAACCTTTTGATTTGGAGGTAGCAAGTGAGTTGTTCTTAGTTGTGAAATTTGGAGAAGAATTTAATGACGAAGACGATGAGTTGTTGATTCTACCACACGGAGAACATCAAGTGAATGTAGCTCAATACATTTATGAATTAGTAGTATTATCAATTCCTGCCAAACGCGTTCATCCGGATGTTCAAAATGGTACGTTACATCTTGATATATTAGATAAATTGGAAGAATTAAGTCCCAAAGGGGATGTAGACGAAAGGGAAATCGTTGATCCGAGGTGGGAAGGTTTAAAAAAAATAATAATAACTGATAAAGAAAAATAAGAAATGGCACATCCTAAGAGAAGACAGTCGAGAACGAGAAGAGATAAGAGAAGAACTCATGACAAAGCAGTTGTTCCTCAAATCGCAAAAGATCCTATAACAGGAGAAAATCACTTGTATCATAGAGCACATTGGCACGAAGGAAAATTGTACTATCGTGGTCAGGTGTTGGTTGACAGTACAGAAGAAAGCAAATAAGATTTTGTTTCATAATAAGAAATTTTTTGATACGGAAGGAGTGCCTCAGGTACTCCTTTTTTTTGTACAAACATGACATAATCCTGCGGAGTAAGAAGCGTACAGAAATTTTTTGAGTTTAAAGTAAAAAATATTTTAGAATATTGTGAATTAGAGGATTAACTATTTTTTTTGCATAAAATCGAAAGATAAATTATTATAAGTACGTATCTGGATTGTTTTTTTAAAAGCTTGTAAGCCAATATGTAAATTCGATTTAACAACATATTATGACTGATTTTGCTTTTTTATTTCCGAAAAAATAGTAACTTCGTGACTTGGTAAAAATGTCAAAATGAAGTATCGTCTTATATATACTGTCTTTTTTATATCTATTTTATTGATAATCAACGCTTGTACAACCAAAGCAAATACCTATTACAATCGACAGATGCAGCCGATTGTAACCAAATACAATGTGCTTTTCAATGGAGAAGAGGCTTTTGAATCGGGGTTGAAACAGTTGCATGAGCAATATCAGGATGATTTCAGTCAGTTGTTGCCAGTAGAACCCATACGTATGACGGGTAAAGTTCAGTTGGAAGGGGTTGAGAACCCAAATTTTGAACGTGCTGAAGAAAAAGCCATCAAAACTATTCAACTTCACTCGATGGTATTTAAAGGCGAACAACGTAACTACAAGATTGACGATGCCTATATCTTGCTTGGTAAGGCTCGTTACTACAACGAACGGTTTTTACCAGCTTTGGAGGCGTTTAATCACCTACTTACTAATTATGGGAAGAGTGAACGCATTAACGAGTCTGCGATATGGGCACAAAAGACCAATATGCGTTTAGGCAAAGATAAAATTGCTATTGAAAAGTTGAATGAACTACTTTCTAAAGAAAAGTTACGCAAAAGAGATCGAGCTGAAGCCTATGCTACTTTGGGTCAGGCGTATATCAATCAAAAAATGTATCCTGAGGCAGCCGAATCACTTTATTTAGCAGGTAAATATACATCCAGCAAAACACTCCGTGGGAGATATTATTTTATTGCCGCTCAACTCTATGAGCACCAAAAGCAACGTGATTCTGCAACGATAGCTTTTGAAAAGGTTGTGAAACTAAATTGGAAAATTCCTCGTAAACTATGGGTTGAGGCTCAGGCAGGAAAAGCTCGTAACAGAGATTTTACTCCCGAGGAGAAAACGGAATTTCTAACGTATTTGACTAAATTAGAAAATCGGTACGAACATAAAGATTATTTGGACGTACTTTATTTCACTCACGCTTTTCTCATTGAAGAGAATAGTAGGAGAATGGCTATTGAGTACTACCGCAGGTCTTTAAAAAATAATAAGGAAAACAATCCGTTGAAAGCTAAAACTCATGAACGTTTAGCAGATATTTTTTTTGAGCAGAAGGATTATACAGGAGCATATCACCATTTGGATAGTACCTTAGCTTATATTCCTGAGCATACGTTTGAACATCTTTATGTGGAGCGGAAGAAAGAAAACTTAGCAAAAATCACCGAATTAGAATATACTGTAAAACAAAATGATAGTATTCTGAAAATCATTAAAATGTCGGATAGCGATAGAGTTGCATTTTTTCAAAGACATATTGATTCTCTAAAGAAAAAAACAGAACAAAAAATGAAGAGTTCCTCAACAATTAATCAAGGCATGGGCTTTTCTTTGCAAAACGCGACTGAGACAAAAGGAGGAAAATTTTATTTTTACAATCCTATGGCGGTTGCCTACGGAAAGCAACAATTTCAGCAGTATTGGGGAAATCGAAAATTGGAAGATAATTGGCGTTGGTCTGCAAAACAACAAACAGAAATAGAAACAAATCCAGCCACCACAGGGCGAGAGGAAAATGTACCTAAAAAAGATATAACCCCCGATTTTTATTTATCACAATTACCTAAAAATGAGGAAGAAATAAAACGTTTGGAAAGAGATAGAAATCAGGCGTTACTTCAATTAGGGATTTTGTACAAAGCTAAATTTAATGATAGCGAGTTGGCTATTGATCGATTGGAGCGAGTACTTGGATTTAACCCAGAACCAATTGTTGAGTCTGCAGTGCTCTATGAACTTTATAAGAATTACCGATATTTGAATAGTCCAAAGGCGGAAACTGTGAAAAATCACTTGTTGGGACGTTATCCACAATCAGATTATGCACAGCTTCTGCAAGGGAATGACACCTCACGAAAACAACGTGATTTAGAAGCTCAACAGTTTTTACAAGAGCTTACCGTAGAGTTTAATAACGGTAAAATAGTCGAGGTTTTACAGCGATTGAACGAGGAAGGTACCACATTTAGGGAAACAGCTATGGCTTCAAAACTGGATATGCTTCGGGCAAATGTTGTTGCTCGTTTGGAAGGTATCTTACCGTATCGAGAGGAGCTTTTAAAAATACAGATGAACTACCCTGAGACGAACGAAAGTAATCAAGCTAAAGAGCTTTTAGAAAATCTAATTGACGTTGAGAAAGAATCGTTTGTTGATGATGCTAAGGCTAGTTCGTGGAAAGTCGTATTGATGGATATTCCACAAGGTAGAAGAGAAGTAATAAAGACGCAACTTGTCGAAAAATTGAAAGTAATTTCAGATAAAATCAGCATTTCACAAGATGTATATAACGTCAAGGAAACGTGGTTCGTAATTCACGGGCTTCAAAACCGAGATTCAGCCGACAGTGTTATCATTGAATTACAAAAAATAATCGGTGAAAACCAATTGGCAACCTTTCCAATATCCACGGAAAACTATCGTTTGGTACAAATCAAAAAAGCAAAAGAATCTTATTTAAACAGATAGTAACTAGTATAGTGATTAGAACTATTAAAGCCACTATCAAAGTTTTCATACTTTTGAAACCTTTCGCGGAATATGAAGTTTATCAATGTAGCAGAATGAATCCATATATATCTGCTAAATAGATTAAAAGTAAAGAAAGGAAGAAACAGATTGTGGGAGCAATCATCCACATGGTGAAAAAGCGTTTCACTTGAGACTTACGGAAGATATTTTTAGCTCCCATTTTTGCCACGCCAATACCTAAAATTGCTGCTACATTCATTTGAACTAAGGAAGTTGGAATTCCTTTAACTAAAGAGGCTAATAAGAGTAGACTTCCTGAAATAAATGCAATGATTACAGCTTCAAACTTTCCAAATAAGATGATTTCTTTGCCTGTGTTTTTAACGATTTTATGACCGAATAGGGAGCTTCCGATACCAAAGCAAGGTGCAATAATCAACGCCGACAACATCAGTATTACAGTAAAGTCGCTTTCTGTTTTTAGGCCTAATTCGTTGATAGTCATTGTTGAAATAGGCCCTGCAGCATTAGCCACGTTGTTTGATCCGATGGCGAAGGACACATATACCGACATTAAAATTAAAATAGTACTCCAAACGGGTCTTAAATTCTCATTTTGAGCTCTGAGCATGGTCAAACCACGTCTTCGCATAGGTTTGTAGATGTATTTTCCTGCTAAGTACGACAAGAAATAAGCTATGATGGGAAGTACAAACCATGACGGAATAATTTCAGCAAACAATTTAACGGTGTCTAACTTTCCGAAGTAGAATGCAGGTGCAGCGATTGAAAGAACGGCAGCTTGACTTGTTGATTGAGGAATTCCTAAAATGTTGGAGACTAACAATGTGATAGCCACTGAAAATAAAGCGATTGAAACTACTACGAAGGTCATATAGTTTGCATCAAGAATACCACCTCCCATAGTACTTGCCGTATTCTTTCCCGCGATGAAAGCTCCCAAAAATACTGCTATACCAAATATACCTGGAATCAAGCTTTTACGAATCACATCGGCTCCGTAACTTGCAGAAAATGCAGGAGCTGTTCCACTTCCTCCCATCGTAATAGCCAACGCCATCGCAATTATGTAAGGAATTAATAATTGGTTGTATATTGGAGCCATATTTTATATTATCAACTCGCAAATTTATAAAAAAAATAAAAAATAGAGAAGCTAATTGAAGGGAAAATATTAAACAAAATTCTGGTTAAGAATGGGGTTGGAGGATGGTAAAACGCGTATTTTTTTAGAAATTAAAAATCTTTTTTAAATAAAATTTGGTGTTATAAAAAAAATACGTATATTTGCAACCGCAAAACACCACTTGCGGGTGTGGTGAAATTGGTAGACACGCCAGACTTAGGATCTGGTGCTTCACGGCGTGGGGGTTCGAGTCCCTTCACCCGCACAACCTAAAACCTTAACTTACCAACAAGTTAAGGTTTTTTATTTTAATGTATTTATGGAACAAACAAGACCTAAAACTGTCTACTCCATTCTTTTTGCAATTGCAATAGCTCATATGCTCAATGATTTACTTCAGGCGGTTATCACCGCAAGTTATCCGCAATTGAAACAAGAATTCGGTTTGACAATGACCCAAATAGGGATCATTACATTTTGTTATCAAATCTCGGCTTCCATTTTTCAACCCTTAGTAGGCAATTACATTGACAAACGCCCTATGCCCTATGCACAGGTTTTCGGAATGTTTATCACTGCCTTGGGAATTATTACTTTAGCTTACTCATCTAGCTATGCTTGGGTGTTGGTCGCAGTTTTGTTGGTAGGAACAGGATCTTCTATATTTCACCCTGAATCATCGAGAGTGGCCTTCTTAGCTTCGGGAGGAAAACGTAGTTTAGCACAGTCCATCTTTCAATTAGGAGGGAATTCAGGAACCGCTATTGCACCTTTGCTCATAGCTTTGATTATTATTCCCAATGGAAGAATTTATAGCCTTTGGTTTTTGGTTTTCGCTTTTATTGCCATCATCATTTTAGCTTTTGTTGGAAAATGGCGAAGTAATGTACTAAAGATACATCGGAAGACTAAGAAAAAGGAAGTAGTTCTACCTAATTTAACTCCTTTTCAGATAAATATGTCGGTAGTAATTTTGATGGTACTTATATTTTCAAAATATTTTTATACCGCTGGGATTACGAATTATTTCCAATTTTATGTCATTCAGAAGTTTGGAGTCTCCGAAGTACAGGCTCAAATGTATTTGTTTTACTTTTTGGGTGCTGCCGCTTTGGGTACCTTACTCGGAGGAATTTTTGGTGATAAAGTTGGGCGTAAATTTGTGATTTGGTTTTCTATTTTAGGAGCTGCTCCTTTTGCTATTCTGCTTCCGTATGCAAATGAAACTTGGACAGCTATTTTGATAGTACTTATCGGGATTATTATCTCATCTGCTTTTCCTGCTATTTTAGTGTACGTACAAGAATTGTTGCCCAAGAAAATCGGTATGATTTCAGGGTTTTTCTATGGTTTTGCTTTCGGAATGGGTGGACTGGCGTCGGCTGTGTTAGGAAAAGTCATAGATCTTACCGATATTTACTTCGTGTATGGCTTATGTTCTTTTTTACCGTTGATTGGATTAATAGCGTACTTTTTGCCAAATTTAAAAAGATAAATACCTAAAATACTTATAATGAATTGGATAATACTTGTCATTGCGGGGTTGTTTGAAGTGGCTTTCACTTTTTGTTTGGGAAAAGCCAAGATGACTGTAGGGAATGTTTCTTACGCTTGGTATGCGGGGTTTGCTACTTGTACTTTTGTTAGTATGTACTTACTTACGAAAGCTACACAAACTCTTCCGTTAGGTACGGCCTATGCTGTTTGGACAGGAATTGGAGCTGTAGGGACAGCTTTATTAGGTATTTTAATTTTTAAAGAACCAGCTTCTTTTTTTTTTATTACTACGTTGATAGGTTCCATCGTGGGGCTTAAATTCGTATCGAATTATTAAGAATAAATTTAAAACCTCTGAAAGTGTTGTTTTTTCAGAGGTTTATGATGTAAAACTTTGAATATAATTTTTGTATTCAGAATAGCTTATCTACTAAGTTCCTGAATTACTTTTAATTGATCTTCCGAAATATCTGGACCATCGTAGAATGAAACTCCTGTAGCTCCGCTTGCCTTGGCATGTTCGATAGCTTGTTTTAGTTCTTGAGCAGATATAGGAGGTACGTAAATCCCTGTGTGAAGTTCTGTTTCTTTGCCTTTCATATCTTCAACTCCTTGTTGTGTAGCAAAACCAACCCAGTCGACTTCTTCGTTATAGAAATTGTGATAAATCATAGGATAGACACGATCAACATTCCATTTGTCCCAACGCTGACGCACCATTTGACCCGCCATTTCTGGGTAAGGAAATACAGCTGCGGTTATTTTTTTACCTTTATTATGTACAATTTCAGCGGCATCGTTAACCAAATCGCGGATTCTATTTAAACGAAATTGTTTCCATTCCAAATCAAGGGCAGGTTTTTTGAATTTTCGCGGATTTTTGTGGTGAGTTTTCTCGAATTCGGACACACAAACATCACAATAACAGAAATCGAACTGCGGTAATTCTTCCTCTTGAACCAAGTTGTAATTGGGCAACAACCCGATGGGCAGATAAATATCTGGAAAACGGATGTAATCAAGGTGTACACTTGCGATGTCTTCAACATCCGCCAAATTACTCACCAGTTTCAGAATATGCTCACGTGATTCTTTCCGAGTGGGGCAAAGCCATTGATAGTAATCCACGTATGGGCGATGGTCAAAGCAGGATTTTCCTTCACGACTGACCATGTACCACTCAGGGTGTTGCAAAGCTTCTTTGTCTCCAGGGCGGTTTACAGTCATTATCCAAGCGTGTAATTTGATTCCTTCTTCTTTGGCTATCGGAACCAAACGTTTTAATCCTTCTACATCGGCTTCGGTATTTACCAGTACTTCGGAAATACCATGTGTCTTGTATTTTTTAAATTCCTCGTGGTAACTCTCATCAGTACGTTCAGGTTTATAGGTTATCCATGTGGAAAAGGTAAACTCCTTATTTTTTGATACAGAAGTTTCCTCCGTTGAAGTGGACTTTGGCTCATGGGACTGATTGCATCCAAACAGTAAAGCAAGTGCCAAAGGGAACGTGTAAAAATATTTTTTCATATGTATATATGTTTAAAAGATTAATCTAAATGATTCACTAATTCAGCAAAAACTTTTTTAGCTCGTCTATTTTCATATAAAATCTGATAGACAGCATCTAAAATTGGAGTGTGACTTTTCTTTTTGTGGCTATTATTAATCTTATATGCACTTTTCACGGCATAATACCCTTCGGCAACCATATTCATTTCCATCATAGTACTTTTCACCGTGTATCCCTTGCCTACCATGCTTCCGAAAGTTCGGTTTCTACTGAAAAGCGAATATCCCGTTACAAGCAAATCTCCCAAATAAGCTGAATTGTTAATATTTCGTTTGATTTTATGGATGCGTTTAATGTATCGTCTCATCTCACGTATGGAATTACTCATCAGTACACTTTGAAAATTGTCACCATATCCCAGTCCATGTGCAATTCCAGCAGCGATAGCGTAAATATTTTTCAGCACTGCAGCGTATTCTATACCGATAACATCATCAGAAACTTTTGTCTTTACGAAATATGTTGTCATTGCTTCGGCAAAGATTTTAGCCTTTTGTTTGTCAATACAAGCTATTGTTAGGTAAGATAAGCGTTCTAAAGCCACTTCCTCTGCGTGGCAAGGCCCTGCGATTACGCCTATATTGCTGTACGGGACATTATAAAATTTATGTAAATATTCCCCTACGATAAGTCCGCTGTTCGGTTCAATCCCTTTGATAGCCGAGAAGATGGTTTTATCTTCCAAGGATACAGTAAGTTTACTTAATTCAGAACTTAAAAAAGCAGATGGTGTAACAAGTACTAAACAATTTCCGTAGGCAACCGCCTCGTTGATGTCGTTGGTTAAAATCAATCTGTCGGTATCAAATTCCACATCGCTCAAGTAGTTCAAATTTCGTGAAGTTTCTTTAATATGCTCAATAGCAACTTCGTTGTGAACATACCAGCATACTTTTGAGACGTTATATGTTAATATCTTTGTGAGAGCGGTTCCCCAACTTCCACTGCCGATAACCGAAATTCTCAATTCTCTGTCCATTATGTATAACTCTGTTTTAAGGTAGCTAAAGTATAAATAATTTCTAAAAATTCCAAACTAAGGAATTTAAGATTTTTATCTCAAATAGTACGCATACATCAGTTCGATTCCTTGCTCTAGCTCTATGGAATGTTTCCAACCTAGTTGGTGTAACTTTGAAGGATTGGTTAACTTTTTCATTGTTCCGTCGGGTTTTGAAGTATCGAAATGTATTTCTCCTGAAAACCCGATTGTTTTTTTTATCAATTGTGCTAATTCATTGATAGTAATATCTTTTCCTGTGCCAATATTGATGTGAGTATTACGAATTTCAGTTGTATTTTTGTCATACGTATCATTAAAATTTATATGTTGCATGACAAAAACACATGCATCTGCCATATCCTCGCTCCATAAAAACTCTCTCATGGGCATTCCTGTTCCCCAAAGAATAACTCTATCACCGAAAATACCATATTTTTCAAGGATTGCTTTGATTTCCTGCTGAGAGTTTTTTCCTGAAATACCTTCCACTGGACGTTTGTTTAAATCCATAGCAAGAGCTTCCCAATCATTTTTAAGTAATGCTTTCGCTAAGTGAATTTTTCGGATCATCGCCGGTAAAACGTGTGATTTTTCTAAATGAAAGTTATCGTTTGGTCCATAAAGGTTGGTTGGCATTACTGAAATAAAGTTTGTGCCGTATTGCAAATTGTAACTTTCACACATTTTTATACCCGCAATTTTAGCTATGGCATAAGGCTCATTGGTGTACTCCAAAGGTGAAGTCAAAAGGCAATCCTCGGGCATTGGTTGTGGAGCTTCCTTAGGATAAATGCATGTACTTCCTAAGAAAAGTAACTTTTTCACTCCGTTTTTGTATGCGTGATGAATCACATTATTTTGTATCATCAAATTTTGGTAGATGAAATCAGCTCGATAAGTATTATTAGCTAAAATGCCTCCTACCTTTGCTGCTGCCAAAAAAACATATTCAGGTTTTTCTTCGTGAAAAAAATTAGCCACATCTTGGGAATTAGTCAAGTCTAATTGGGAACTAGTTCTGCCTATCAAATTGACAAAACCTTTATTTTCAAGATTTTTCCAAATAGCAGACCCCACTAAACCTTGATGTCCTGCAACGTATATCTTTGCGTCTTTTTTCATGATTTTAACTTTATTTGTCTAAGTGTATGTTCCTATATATGGCTCTATTTGTGTTGTTTAACCTCTCCCGAAGCATTTCATTCTACCTTCTTATCCTTACCTTTAAGGCTTTTTCAATGGGTATTTCGGATAAAACTACTAAATAGCCTCCTCCACCCGCTCCACTTAGTTTGTACCCTACTGCAGATTTAGGCAAAGTAGCTATTTCTTGTTTAATTTCCTCATTTAACATATTGGGATACAAGGAAGTTTGAGCTTCAAATGAAGCTATCATTGCTTCCCCTGTAGCATTAATATCTTTTGCTAATAGAGCATCCCAAAATTGCTGTGCCGCATCTGAAAGCTTTTTAACCTTTTCAGGAGAGATATCCGCCCCTTCAGTGACATGTAATTCACTATGCCGTGGTTGTAAGGGTAATAAGTATAAATGGTTTTCTATCCATACAAGTAGATCTTCGGACAGATTTTTCTCTATTTTTTCTGGCCAAAATCCACCATCATACCAATAATAATTCAGTCCTGGGAGTACAATCCCCAAAGCATCTTGTGAACCACTAATATAGTCTTCCCCTGGGAAATTTTCATAGGAAAACAGTATTTTTGCGAGATGTTCTTTATCTCCTTCAGGAATATCTGTGTGCCAAAGCTCTATCGCTTTTTTGCGAGTACTAGTGGACATCCCACTTCGATCATTAAATTCATAATCAGGTTCTATGCATATGGTTATCACAGGCCCTGGACAGAATTTCGATACGGAAGGTTGATCAAGCCATCCTCCTGCCAAATCTATCCGATAGGGAATCAAACATTCTTTTCGCAAAGCTGTTGTACTTCGAGCAGGTAGATTCCCATGAGGAATACGCTTACTTACGTGATATTCAACCCCTAATTCTTTGCACAAAGCCTCCTTGGCTGGAGAGTGTCCGTCCTCATTAACAAACAAAACATCAGGTTTTAGACGAAGCATATCTTCCTTAAAATCTAAGATTCCTGAACCTGAATTTATCCAAGCATCTTTTACGAAACGCAACGATTTAACCATATAAAGACGCTCCTGCTCTGGATTTATCGTTTTTCGAGCTTTGAGTTCCTGAATAGTTCTATCTGAACCAATTCCAACATATAGATCTCCTAACTGCGATGCTTCTTCAAAAAAAGCAACGTGTCCCGAGTGCAACATATCGTAACAACCCGAAACAAAAATTTTCTTATTACTCAAAATAATTCATTATTGTGAAGCCTCCTTCTTTGAGGTAAGCATCTCGTTTAAACAACTTTATATCGCTTTGCATCATATCCGCTACCAACCCTTTAAGGTCGTATTTTGGTTCCCAACCTAAAACTGTTTTAGATTTGGTAGGGTCCCCTATAAGTAAATCAACTTCTGTAGGTCGGAAATATTTCGGATCGACTAACACAATTTCTGCTTTACTTTTTATTTTATTCTCAATATTTGAAATGTACTTCTCACCTACTTTTTCTGAAAAAACAGTTTTATCAATAGCCGTAAAATATCCTACCTCATCAACTCCCTCTCCTTGATACTCAATCGTTAATCCTATTTCTTTGGCTGATAAAATAATAAAATCACGTATGGAAGTGGTAATTCCAGTTGCAATTACATAATCGCTCGGTTTTTCCTGTTGTAAGATCAAATGCATTGCTCTAATATAGTCTTTGGCATGTCCCCAATCGCGTTGAGAGCTAAGATTTCCCATATACACCTTATCTTGCATCCCTAAAGCGATACGACTTAACGCACGAGTGATTTTTCGAGTTACAAAAGTTTCTCCTCGTATGGGAGATTCGTGATTGAATAGTATCCCATTGGATGCGTGCATATTATATGCCTCGCGGTAATTTACAGTAATCCAATAAGCATACATTTTGGCAACTGCATAAGGTGAGCGTGGGTAAAAAGGTGTTTTTTCTGATTGGGGAACCTCCTGTACCAATCCGTACAATTCGGAAGTTGAAGCCTGATAAATTCGTGTTTTTCCAGTTAACCCTAAAAGACGAACTGCTTCCAATATACGAAGTGTTCCCAAGCCATCTGCATTACCTACATATTCAGGGGTTTGAAAACTCACGTGGACGTGGCTCATCGCCGCCAAATTGTAAATCTCGTCAGGTTGTACTTCCTGAATAATTTTGGTGATATTCATGCTATCGGTGAGGTCACCATAGTGCAATATCAGATTTCTGTTTTCTACGTGAGGGTCTTGATATATATGATCAATTCTATCGGTGTTGAAAAGCGAACTTCTTCTTTTCATTCCATGTACCTCATACCCTTTTTTGAGCAAATATTCTGCGAGATATGCACCGTCTTGCCCCGTAATTCCTGTGATAAGCGCTTTTTTTGACATATTTTTTTAAGGTATAAATACAACTAAATTGAAAGTGTTTTTTTAAGGATTTATTTTTTTAACAAGCTCTCTTGCTTCCATAATATTATCCTCTATGGAACAATACGTCCAACTTCCATAACGTCCGATAGAATGTATGTCACTGTTTGATAGTTCTTTTTTTAGTTTCTCAACTACTTTCGTGCTTTCCTTATTAATATGAACATAAGCAGGATCCATCACCACGCTATGGTAATCCACCAATTGTTCATCGGCAACAACACCTATTTTCTTTAAGTCAGAAAGAACACGTTCCAAAACCTTTTCTGTATCTCCTATGACGGCATCCTTTGTAAAACCAAGCTCCACGTATAAAGACATTCTATCCGACTTTATGATATTGTCATAGTACCCCAAACGATAAAAACAAATATCTTTATCGGGAACATACACCCAACTACTTTCCTTGTCCTTCCCTTTTTTATCAAACCCTAAGTTAAATACCATTACTTTGTTCCAAGTAAAGATGGACTCATCATAACCAATATCACACAATTTGAGCAACTTAGGGAAAGGCATTGTTGAAATAAGCCTATCATAAGAAATTTCTCTTTTGCTTGTATATGCAACCTTATTTACTATATCTATTCGTTGTAGTTCTTCTTGTAAAAAAACATTTTCTTGTTTTACATTCCTAAATAGGGAATTAACATATTCTATTGCTCCCTGTGATGAATAAACAAAATTATCATTGTATGAACTATTATTCTCTTTCTTGAAATTCAAAATAATCTCTTCTTTATTTGCTTTTGGAAAAAAACGTCCCATAGCCTCTGCATCTAAGTTATTCAAATCACAAGCATAGAGTTTTTCATTATATGGGATTAAAAACTTGTCAGATATACTTTTACCCAAATTAGCATAAACCATATCTTTAAATGTTTTTACCTGAATACTTTCTGTATTAAACAGGTCATATAAACACTCTATAAACTCGTGTTTTTCAAGCTGATGAATATTTTTTTGAAAAGGAAAATCAATATATTTACCTTTGTAATATATTTTTGTTACTTTTTTTACTGTTTTAAGTGTTTCGGATGCTATGTGCCTACAAACTAATTCTTTTAGTTTTTCATCTCTAAAATGAAAGAAATGCCCAGAATAATCCCATACATACCCATTTCTTTTGATGGTTTTACAATAGCCTCCAATTTCTTGGTCTTTATCTATCATCAAATAATCATTGTCGGTGAAAGTTGCGTATGCAATTCCAGAAATACCTGCTCCTACAATTAAATCCATATTTTACCTTTTATATTTAAAAAATCCGTTAATTGCCCAATGTGCTAAATAATATAAACTCTTGAAAAGCCCTAACTTTTCAACTTTATAATAAACAAGAAATTGAGGCTTTATTACTTTCTTTTTATTTCCCGTTGTGCTTGATGCAAAAACACGATAAGACGCCAATACTTCTTTATTACCATAAGCAACTTTAATTTTTTTTAGCATTTCTAACCAAAAAGCAAAATCATCTCTCAAACTTTTTAATTCTTCTCTAAAAAATTGTTCCCCTACTATGCTTTTGTCATAAACACTTGTTAAACAAGATATAGGACATGTTTTTAGAAGAGAATTATAGGTAACTTTTTCAGGAACTATAAAAGGTTTTAATTTTTTAGTTCCATTTTCATCTACTCGGTTATAGGAGGCAAATACTAAAGCTGCATTTTTTTCTTTGAGAAAACTAAGCTGTTTTTCAAAAAAAGAAGACTCTAGTAAATCATCTGAATCTAAAAAGCAAATGTACCGACCTTGTGCATTTCGTAAAGCGTTGTTACGTGCAGAAGCTGAACCTCCATTTTTCTGTTGGATAAGCTTAATCCGCTTATCTTTTATGGTATGTTCTTTGACAATTTCCGCCGAGTTATCTTTTGAACCATCATCTACGATTAGCATTTCCCAATCTTGATAAGTTTGAGCTAGTACGGATTCTATGGTCTGTCGTACATATTTGGCTCCGTTATACATTGGAGTTATTATTGATACTAAATTTTCTTGCATAAACTTATGACCTTATTTTTTTTCTAATCCACATATGTGTTTTATAGATAGCCCTTGTGACAAATGGCATTTTTATTAACATAAAAGACATTGCTATCTTTTGGGGCAATCCATAACTTTTATACATAAAAATATATTTAAACTTGTTTGCTTCTGGATAAATTGTATAAAAATATTTTGTATATCTTTTATTGAGTGTAAACACTTTTTTGTAAAACACAATCATTGAACAAAATTCTTGTTCATAGTTAATCTCGCTTTTTCTAACAAAATCCTCCAGTTTACTAATAAATACAATCGCATCGTTGATAGATGATTCACCCATCGTTTTGGTTAATGACAAAGTATTATATTGAGTGTAATGCAGAAAAGCTTTTGGTAAGTATGATACTTTTGAGGTAAGTGAAAACAATCTTAACATTGTTTCTATATCTTCTCCCATGTTAATTTCCCCTGTAGGAATCAAGTCATTTTCCATATAAAATGCTCTCCGTATTAATGTGGTACAAAAACTTGGATGAAGGTTACCAAGCATCATGTTTTTAATATTATATTCAATATCCTTTTTGTATTCCTCTCTCATGTATCGTTCTGTTGTTTTATAGCTTATGTAATAGTCGCATACTACAACATCACTTCCCTCTTCTTCTATTTTAGCATACAAAGAACTTAACATTGTAGGTTCTACCCAATCATCCGAATCTATTTGAATCACATACTTACCTGTAGCCTCAAGCATTCCTTTTCGCCTTGTTTGAGCAATTCCTATGTTTTTTTTATTTTCAAGTAACACAACATCTCCGTTTCTATGACTTTGCGACGTTATTTGCCTTATTATTTGAAAACTTTTATCAGGTGTACCGTCATTTATGAATATAAACTCTACCCTATCTAAGTCTTGATTAAGTAACGAATATACACACCTTTGTACAAATTTTTCAGCCTTATAAACAGGTACAATAACTGATATTTTGTATTTATTTTCCAACATACCTAATTAAAAAAAATAGATTCATATACATATTCTTTATCTGCAAAAATAGTAACTTTTACAGTATAAATAATTAATAAAAACAATAATATTATTACTCGATTATTACTATTTTTCATGTTTGTCAATAGAAAAAATATAGGAAAAAGCGAAATAATATTAAAATACATATTCACTCTTTGTAAAATAAAATTATTCAGAGACAAAATCGTTAAAAATTCCCCTACAATACCAAGTATAAAAAGTTTTTTCTGATTTTCAGATAAATTAATCTTTCTATAGTTAACAATAGCGTACACATATGTAAACATAAGAACGTATTTAACAAGTTTAGCTGTTATAGGGATATCAAAATTCCCAAATCCAGAATTCAAGTAAACCGCACTACCTATAGTTGTATATGCCACCATATCTAATATTAATTGATTGATATCAATAAATGAAACAATGAAACAGAATATTAATATCATTAACATTCTTTCGCTATTGTCAAATACTTTTCTCAGGAATAAAACTATCAATATGGCTATCACCGCCAAAAAGACATACTGGTGAATAGATTGAGCTAATAATATACAAATAATAAATGGCAACCAAGCCCTTTTATAAACAAATAGCACTACCCCATAGGTTAGTATATACATCGCAGTAAACTGTCTCAAACCATTCATCTGGTTGTGAAAAACACCATTAAAACAAACTATTAGAAAGAAAAAAAGAGCGTATTGCCTAAACTGTGTAACCTTTGAAATTATTAGTAAAAACAACAGCACCCATAACATGGCTAATATAAAAAAAATATGTTGCCCTTCTACACCTATATAAAACAAAAACTTTACAAACCAATAAAAACCAATTTCACCTGTGTGAGAATAAAAATCTATTGCTTTAGTATCGGGAGTAAAAATACCTAAATACGAAAAATAATCTGCCCCTACATCGTATTGCCCACCAACTACCAAGATCCACAATAACGAAAAAAGAAATAAAGCATAAACACGACTCAATTCATTCAATCTATGATTTGAAGACAATAGACACAACCCTACGGATATAAATAAATTTATAATATAGAACATTATCTTTCTAAATAATACCTCCTAATTTTACCTAACAAAAATTCTCTCATAATCACATACATAAAATGCTTGTTATATTTCTTTCCTGAAATATGCCATACCTCAACCAGCAAACTTATCATCGAATCAGATGAAAGCCCTCCGTACAGAAATTTTGAAATAGTCTCGTTTATGTAGCTAAACGAATATCCTTCCCTGTAAACTTGCAAGAAAAAATCATAGTCAGCACAAATTTTATATGTTAAATTGAATAGTTTGTTTCTATGCAATTCTGTTCTGGTAAAAGAACTTTGATGACAAAAAACCATTCCCTTTTCTATATCTTGCATTGGCAACATTTTTTTTACTACTTCTCTCTTTGGATATTTTATAGAAACATCACCACAAATAACATCTGTTTTACTCCAATCACCATAAAGAAAAATTCTGTTTAAAATATCTCTATCATAAAACTCATCTCCCGAATTCATAAAATTTATCCACTCTCCACTTACCTTTTGAATTCCCTTATTCATTGCGTCATAAATTCCTTTATCAGGTTCACTAACCCAATAGGCAATTTTATCTTCGTATTTTTTGATAATGTCAAGTGTACCATCAGTACTTCCTCCGTCTATGATGATATACTCAATGTTGGGATAAGTTTGGTTAATAACCGACAAAATGGTTTCCTCAATAGTACTCACAGCGTTATATGAAACGGTAACGACAGAAATTAAGGGGATATTATTTTTCATTGAGACACTTTTTGTAAAGACTTATATATTTAGAAATTAAAACTTCGTTTGAAAAATGCCTCTCAATTTTTTCTCTGGCATTTTTAGAGAGTTGTTCGTAGTTTTCATTGTTTAAAACCCATTCTATTCCGTTCTTTAAATCCTCGCTATCAAACGGCGAAGCCAAATACCCATCTATTTTATGGTCAATAATCGTAGGTATACCCGTTGTATTAAACGCTACAACAGGCACACCACAAGCCATTGCCTCCGTAACAGTTTGCGGGAGATTTTCTTGTTTACTCGACACAATCATAACATCTGCACAATTATATAGGGTCACCAAACTCACATCATCATACAACCGCCCTACATAGGTGGTTTTATAATTTAACTTCTCTTCGTATAGCGGTTTTGAACTACCGAAAACAACTATTTCGGCATTTTCTATTGATAATTGTTTTATAGCTTTCATCAGCAAATCATACCCCTTATTGGGATCGGAAGTAGCTCCCATTGCTCCAAACAAAATGATTTTCTTCTCCTTAGGAATACCCCATAAACCCCTGACCACTTCTTTATCAATAGGTTTAAAAACACAAGTCTTAAGCACATTTGGCAAATGAATGTGACTTTTATTTTTTAACAAAGAGCTTTTTTGTGCTTCCTGATATATCCAGCGACTTGGACTAATAACAATCAGTCTCTCTATTTTGGAATACGTTTTATTTTTTCGTTCCCATCCTTTTCGACTTAGGTCATTTTCCTTGCTTGAGCCAAGTACTTTTGAAAAACCACATTTTTCAAGATAATGCCCTTGTCCTTCATCAATATGTTCCCCCCCAGTAAATGCCCACATATCGTGTAATGTCCAAACAATTGTTTTTTTTATTTTAGCCAAATCCTCTATGGGTAACATCCCTCCATTTATCCAATGTAAATGAACTATATCGGGGTTAAGTTCATTAATCCTTCCAACCACCTTGCTAAAAGGTACCCAGGCAGGAGAGAAAGGTGTTTTTGTCCTATTTTTATAAAACAGCTTTAATGGGAGCGAGTCGAGAAAGGAGCGTAAAACACAAAAAAACTTACCCAATTTGGTTTTATTTACAGTATGTACCGTATAGTCATCACTTTTCTTATACTGAACCAACATTTGACTATCCACTTCATTTTCAAGTAACGCTCTATGCAAACGATACGCTGCACGAGCTGCTCCTCCTTCTATATCAGTTGTGTTTATATGTAGTATTTTCATTTCAATTTACGAATTATTTTTTTGAAAATATCTATTATCCTCCCTTTTTGTATCATTTCCAACACAATTCGCACTGCATTCTTTTTCTGTCGGACAAGAGTATTACTCCACAAAATATCATTTCGAAAATTTTCAACTACATATGTGGGGTGAACAAGAGGAAATTTAATTTCTCCACGCTTTAAATTTGCATAAGGATGCTCTGAATCAAAAGTATGAGTTGCATTATCTCCGAAACCAATATTCGATATCAGGTTAACATTAGGGATAATACTTTTTCCACTATTAATCAAGATCGTATATAGCCATTGATAATCCCAAGTATCAATCTTTCCCCCATACACAGCGTCAAATTCTCTAGTAAATATGTCTGCTTCTTTTTTACTATAAAGTATATTCTCCAAATATTTTTCCTTTTTAATTTTTGGCCAATTTTTCATTTCTTTATCGTAATTTTCCCAAGCACGACGCCAAGATGCCCACCCCCAACTTCTGTCATATTTTGAAAAATAATAGCTTTCTTCGTTTTTGGAAGTTACTTCGGATAAGAAGTTTGTTCCCCCAACAAGCCAAACCCTAGTATCATCTCTATATCGAGACAAAAGCTCTTCACAGAAAGGAAAAAAACTCTGGCTTGGCAAACAATCATCTTCTAAAATAATTCCCATTTCTTCATTGTCAAAAAACCACGTAATAGCAGAACTTACAGCCTCTCTACATCCCAAATTTTCTTCTCTGAACAGAGTTTTAACCTCACATTCCCAATCAATGTTTTTAATAACTACATCTCGTGTGTTTTTTACCCTCTCTTCTTCTCCCTCTCTTTCTTTTCTAGCTCCATCACAAGCTACATATAGATAAGAGGGCTTTATCTTTTTTATCTCTTCAAATACTCGTGATGTAGTATCCGGTCTATTAAAAATTAAAAAAAGTATAGGTGTTCTAAATTTCATCGTACATAATTTTATAAGTATTCCGTGGTATTTTTTTTGACTATTCCACTTAAAATAACCGAAGTATCTTTTCTTTAAATGGACTCCACAACCTATGAAAAACAAATCCTTTATAATCAGAGGGTTTATAATTTGCAAATGGCGTCTTTTTCAAGTATTTCCAATACTCTTTTTTAAAAGGATTTGTATTTGCCAAAAACCAAGGTTTATTAGGATACCCACCTGTATAATGAACTATACAAGGTTTATCTATAGCCTCTTTCTCTTCAACTGTTATTTTTTCTTTCAATAAAAGACTCGTTTGAATATTGTACCTGATAGAAATTGACTTCCATGTACCATTTATAACAGCATTTAAACCATCTTGATCGGCAAAAGATATTTTTTCAGTATTCACTATACTCCAATCTATTATTTTTTTACACAACCCATCTTCTCTCCATTTTGAACAATTTATCATCATCACTCCTGAGTTAAAATACCTTGCATCAATATCCATTCCTAATTTTTTCTTTTCTTCATCGAGAAAATCTCTACTACCAATTTCCTCTATGGCTAATAAATATTTATCATTAAAATCTATCTCGAAAAGTTCTTTTAATGAATCCGTAACAACCATATCGCTATCAAGATATAAAACTCTTTCAGCATCTATGAGTTGAGGTATGGCTAATCTGTAATAAGCCGCAATATTGAGATGTTCTACTCCTGTGTGCAATTCTGAGAAAATAGAATCATCAATAATAATATTCTTAAAAGTGGCACTATGTCCTTGTATAATTTGTTGTATATAAATATTACTTTGCTCTGAGATACCTTTGTTTAGCAAATATACCTCAAAGGGAATATCATAATTATTGACTAATAACGATTTCAGACATACACAAAAGTGCTGTATGTAACTATCATCAGCTGCGAAGACTACTGCGTATCTCATAATATATTCTTTTTAAATTAAACGTATTCCAAAACATTTTGACAGCCTTTTTTTGATTTTCAAAAAATAAAGCAAAAAAAATGTGGCTCAAACTATACGTAATCAGAGTAGTAATCACCGCTCCTTTTGCCCCATATATAGGAATCACAAAATAATTCATCACAAAATTGGCTATCAAAGAAAGTATGCTCATATACAAACCTGTTTTTTGATATTTTTCAATTACAACCCAATTAAACCACGCACTGCCAAAAAATGTAAAAATCCCTGTCCAAATATGCACTTTAAGTACAAAAGAAGAATCTACATATTCCTGCCCATATAGCATATTAGTAATATTATCAGCAAGTAAAGTAATTGGAATTGCCAACAAGATCGCCCCCCATACCATAAGATCGTATAAGGCTTGTAATCGGTTGTAGTATTTTTCTTCAGAGACAGACTTTGCATTGATGATAGCAGGAAACAACGACGAACACACTATAGTAGGGACAAAAGCCCATATTTCACTTAATTTTGATGCAGCTGCATAAATTCCTACTTGAGCATCTCCCAAAAAATGTTTTAACATCAATTGATCCATCTTCAAGTACAAGACTAGCACAAAAGCACTGATAATCCAAGGCCAACTCTCTCCTAAAAGTTTTGTGGCTATATGCTTGTCAAAAATAAATCTTTTAATAGGCGTTTCTCCTTTTCTAATATAAAAATAAATCAAAAATAAAGCTAAAACGAAAGCTTCAACGACAATTGCCCATAAAAAATAAATCAAAGGTTTTTGTGATTGAATAAAATATATCCTTAAGGCAATTGATATGACAAAGGCAATCGTACTTGCTATGACAAAATATTTTGTTATGACTCTGCTCTTAAAATAAAAATCGAAAATCTGAAATATTTGGAAAAACAAGGTCAAAGCCATTACATACACAAATATCTCAACAGATCGGTCAGCTATAACGTAATTGAATGCCAAAAACAAAGCTACATACACAAAAATAGTACCTAACAAACGCAGTATAAATACCGTACCAAATAACTTGGCTTCGTCTATTTTTTTATCAACAAACTCTCTTATGAGTAAGCTGTCTAAGCCTAACGTAGTAAAAATAGAAAAAATCCCCACCAATGACTGCACATAAGAAAATGTACCGAATTGTTCTTTACCCAAATATCGTGTAATCCAAACACTAACAAATAAGCCCAACCCCATTCGGATTATCTTTTCCAAAAGTAACCAAGATGTATTTTTAAAATATTTAACAAATCCTTCTTGAGTTACGATATTTTTTAGCTTTGTTATCATAGTCTTACCTACCACTTTCCTAAATTTCCTACAATCGATACAATACACTTTTTTCCACTAGCTCTATTTTTCCCAAGTTCTAATACCGTTTCTGTTCCTATATTCCCGACAACGAAATCAAGGTGTCGTTTTCCCCTCTATATCAACTGCAATCTAAATCCAACAGTAGTTTTTTTTGACTTTACATAACCATGTAGTTCATCTATTTCTACTACGCAAACAGGTTTTCCATCCCTTATCTCTTCGAATTGACCACCATATTTTTTATCCAATTCATTACCGTTACATGACTTACGCCTAAAATTCTCCCGATAGAATGAAAACCTAACCTTCCAAATACATCATTAAGCCTAGTCTTCGTTCTGAGGGAAGTTAGCAGTAGATTTATGAGTAACAGTATATTTCTCCCACAATCCTTGCATTTATATCTCTAAACATCTTTGATAATGCGATTATTTATTTTGTTTTTGCTTTTACAAATTGGACTGTCCATCCCTTATTTTTCAAACACACAAAAAACCATACTTAATTACCTAATCTATTAGTTTTTCATAAATGTCCTTACCCCAAAACTAATGCCTCTTCCTCCAAATCTTGAAGCTCTTCGATGTGCAGATATTCCGATTTTTATTCTTTTATGGCATTACTAAATTTTTTGTGAGCTAAACTTCAGATTACCGAAGTAAAAGAGGGTGTTTATTCTGAAACGCTCAAAGTTTAAGAATCCTCTTGCTTTTGAAATAACGGATTGTATTTTTCCATTCATATTTTCGTGCTTCCCGCTGGATGTTTGAGTAACTATCGCATTGATAATCCCTTGTAAATGATTATCAAAGGTCTTTATAACTTCATTTACAGCGGTTATGGATTGACTTATTGCATTATTTTTCCATAGCTCGTAATTGATTGCTATACCATCTTTTAAACTAAACAAATACTTGAAATTCTCTCGTATTTGCCACGCCTTTGCCGTAAGTAAATTCTCACTAAGCATTTGCTCAAAGGCTCTTTGTTGCTCTTCTGTGCGATTTTCTTCGTTCTTTAATACGGTGTATTTCTGTCCTTTAAGCAATTCGGTCTCTTTTACCTCTTTTCTCCTGGTCTTGTCAATGGCTTCGGATAACTTCTTGAATAAATGAAACTTATCGTGTACAATCATCGCTTGGGGAGCTATATCCTTAATGGCGTTCATATAAGGTTTCCACATATCCATATTTACCCTTTTCAGGGAGGGCTGTTTCTCTTGTGAATTAACACTGAAAAACAAGGCTTTTACATTTTTTTCTTTTCTACCTTCGGTCATTTCTACTACACAATTTTTATCACTATCGATAAGAATTGTGGCGTATTTATGTCCGTAGGCATATGCTTTTTCGTCTAAGCTAATATCCTCTAAATCATTTACTTCACCTCGTTCCAAAAGTGCTTTTTCTACGGCTGATTCCATAATGCTTCTTATCATATATGGGGTGGTATGCATCAGTTCTGCAACGGTGTTTTGTACCTTTACTTTATGTAAAGTCTCTATGACTTTGGCGGCGAATAAATGCGTGTATCCCTTGTATTTAGGTGCAAAATGAATGTCGATAACCTTAGGCTTACCATCCTCAGAAAGATAACGAGGCAGACTGCAAACCAAGTAACACCGATAGTCAAACCAGTTTAAATGTTGCCACTCTCGCTCGGGGTGGTATCATACAGTTTGTAACGCTTTCCTTCTTTAACAAAATGGGTATTAAGGTATTTCAAGTGAATTTTAATGATTTTATTTTCTTCGTCTTTTACTATCGAAGTGATCGCAAAATCATCTGTAATACCTAACATCTCTCTCAAAAAATCTACAAAGTCCATTCTTTTTTCCTAAAGTTAATCATAAAAATCTTACTAATGCCTCTTTTTTATTTTGGCGTGAGTCCCTTGTGGCACACCCCAAAGCTGATAAAAAGTATTCATATTGAAGGACAAATTGTACAATGCCACCTTGTAATTAGCCTCTGGCGAATTGGTATATCGGTTAAATTCGATAAAGGAATTGACATAATCCCACATCTTTTTATTGCTAGTATAGAATATATGGGGCCATATTTACGAACACGTATCCCTTCTATATTTTCACAGTGTATATTTCGACCAAGACGCTCCCTTTTATCCATAACCAAACATTTTTTATCTTTTTTGACCATTTGATGAGCAAAAACAGGTCCAAAAAGCCCCACACCTACAATTAAATAGTCGTATTGTTTCATCATTTGGTCATGTTGCAAAAAGTAGAATAAATTAAGTTAATGATATTCAATGACTTACACTCCGTAATGATAGAACGGTATTAGATTTTGTCTTTTTTTAATTCCTTAAAATCAGTTACATCACAAACCAATACTTTTGTTCAATGGATAAACATAGCCTTCTAAAACAAACATAATATTTTGATTGTTAATTACTTAAGTCATCATACTTTTACAACATTACCTCATTATTTATTGTTCTCTTTTAAGAATTTTTCGATATAATCTTTAACACAGTTCTTCGTTTTCCACCCTAAGGATTGTGTTTTTTCTGTAACCACCTCGGCTGTCATTCGGTTTCCTTTACGCTCTGGGAGCATTTGTATTTCTCCACCAAACATTTGTGCTATCTCTAATATTGAATACGCCTCTGGAGAACCAATACCATATTCATCGCCTTGTCCTTTTTCTCCCACTAATAGCAGTCCGGCCACAATATCATCGATATGCGTAAAATTGCGTTGCTGTGTACCTGGACTAACTACCGTTAATGGTTCGCCTCTATTTATTTTTTCGGAAAAAAGAGCTATTAATGTAGCATACTTCCCATCTCGAATCTCTCTTTTCCCATATACATTGTAAAAATATGTTATAGCATATTCCAAACCATACCACTCTCCATAGTTTTTAACCATCTCTGTATTAGCTGATTTTGACCACGCATATGGACTTTGATTTTTACCAATTCCTCCGTCTCCAAATTTAGTGCTACTTCCTGCGTAAACTAATTTACTTTTATGCTTTCTACAAAATTCCAAAACCTTAGAAGTACCTATCCTATTGAATAAAAGCACTTTATCTATGTCTTCAAAACTTTGTTCTACACGAGAGTACTCTCCCAAATGGTATATCAAATCGGGTTTGAAATCTACCAACTCAAAAATATGTTCAGTACTTCCTTCAATATAAGTTACTCCTTCAATATGGTTATCACGACTTCCTGTAAAGTAATTATCTAATGAATATACTTGATTATTTGGATTTTGAGCCAATGCTTCACATAAATTAGAGCCAACAAAACCCGCACCTCCTGTTACTAATATTTTCTTTTTCATATCATTCTACTCCTATTTGTATGTATTCAAATCCTCTATTCGACAAATCAAACGAATTGTACTGATTGCGTCCGTCAAAAATAACTTTTTCTTTTAAAAGTTTAGCAATTTCTTCAAAGTCGGGTACTCGGAACTCTTTCCACTCTGTAAGTAAAATCATTGCATCAGCTCCCTTTAGAGCGTCATACTTACTATCAACATATTCAACATCAACACCTTTCAAGTAGCAAATTTTCGCCTCGTTAACTGCTTTGGGGTCATATGCCTGTATTTTAGCTCCTCGTTTTACCAATTCTTTGATGACGTAAATAGCTGGAGCTTCTCGCATATCGTCGGTTTCGGGTTTGAACGAAAGTCCCCACACAGCAAAGGTTTTACCAGAAAGGTCTTCACCGTATTTTTTGACAACTTTCTGAGCAATCACAAATTTTTGGCGATTATTCACGTTATCTACTGACTGAATAAGTTCTGCATCGTACTGAACCTCTTCCGCTAACTTTTTGAGAGCCAGTACATCTTTTGGAAAACAAGAGCCTCCGTAACCACACCCTGGATAAATGAAACTATACCCAATTCGGCTATCCGAACCGATACCAATACGTACCTTATTAACATCAGCTCCTACCCGTTCACAAATATTGGCAATTTCATTCATAAACGAAATTTTAGTCGCCAGCATCGCATTGGCGGCATACTTTGTCATCTCTGCAGAACGAATATCCATACCGATAAACCCATCGTGTTGCATAAAGAAAGGTGCGTACAGAACTTTCATTTTTTCCATTGCATACTGACTGTCAGAACCCACCACTACGCGATCGGGTTTCATAAAATCCTGTATAGCTTTACCTTCTTTCAAAAATTCAGGATTTGAAACCACGTAAAATTCAATATTTTCACCTCGCTTATGAAGTTCGGCTTGAATGGTTGCTTTTACCTTATCGGCTGTTCCTACGGGCACAGTGGATTTGTCCACCACAATGAGCTTGCTTTGCATCGTTTGTCCGATAGATTCCGCTACGGAAAGTACGTATTGTAAATCGGCTGAACCATCATCCCCCATCGGAGTTCCTACAGCGATAAAAACAATTTCTGCGTCGGTAATCACTTCCGACAACTCCGTGGTAAAGTTCAAGTTTTTGTTAGCTACGTTACTCAGAACCATGGCTTCAAGCCCTGGTTCATAAATAGGGATCACCCCTTTTTTTAGTTTTTCAATTTTTTCTGCATTTACATCTACACAGATTACTTTATTACCCATTTCGGCAAAACAAGTTCCTGATACTAATCCTACATATCCTGTTCCTATTACTACTACTTTCATTATTTATTATTTTTGTTACATCTGATTTTAGTGTAAAAAACATTTCTCACACTGACCTCCAAAGGTTTTATTGTTGTGACTACTACCATCAACAATCTACCTTAAGAAAGAGGTAAACCCGTCCGCAAAGATACAAAAAATATGTTACAAATGACTCAAAAAAAGTCTTTTTATAGAAGAAAACGTTTTCCTTGTATTTTATTAGAAATTTTTATTGCAATATGAATTCAGTCTAATTCTATATTTTCCGATCAATAACATAATTGACCATCATTATCAAGGCGTCTTTATAGTCTGAATCAGGAAAATCATTCAGAATCTGCAATGCTTTTTGTTGAAACTCCTTCATTTTTGTCTCTGCGTATGACAACCCATTGTTGTTTTTTACAAAATCAATAATTTCTCGCACTCGTTTTTTATCTTTATTATGATTTTTAACAGAATTAATTATCCATTTTTTATCTTTTTCAGAGCAATTATTCAGTGTATAGATAAGGGGAAGTGTCATTTTTTGTTCTTTGATATCAATTCCTGTGGGCTTACCTATGGCATCGTCTGTGTAATCAAATAAATCATCTTTGATTTGGAATGCCATACCGATATATTCACCAAACTGTCGCATTTTTTCGATGGTTTCGCGATCATCAGGTTTAACAGAACAAGCCCCCATTGCACAACAGGCCGCAATAAGAGTAGCCGTTTTTTGTCTGATAATTTCGTAGTAAACTGATTCAACAATGTCCAACCGCCGTGCTTTTTCAATCTGTAGCAACTCTCCTTCGCTCATCTCACGCACTGCCACGGAAATGATTTTCAATTGGTCAAAATCATCATTATCAATAGAAAGCAACAATCCTTTTGAAAGAAGATAGTCGCCAACCAACACCGCAATTTTATTTTTCCAAAGAGCATTGAGTGAAAAAAAGCCTCGTCGTTTGTTACTATCATCTACTACATCATCATGTACTAAAGTAGCTGTATGAATTAATTCTATGACGGAGGCTCCACGGTAAGTACGTTCATTGACAGTCCCCGACACCATTTTTGCCACTAAGAATACGAACATAGGACGCATTTGTTTACCCTTCCGATTTACAATATAATACGTAATCCGATTCAAAAGAGCCACTTTTGACGACATCGATTCCTGAAACTTTTGTTCAAAAAGTTCCATTTCCTCTCGTATGGGTTGCTTTATTCGTGTGGTTACTTTCACTATTTAGAATTTTAAAATTCGTCTGGAATGAATTTTCTATAATATGAATGCGGTATAGGCTTACAGAACCTTAATTTTGACCACAATTTTGCGTATTTTCCCTTGACCAATGATGGGAGCGTGTGCATCTTCTGGATAAACTATAGCAAAATGTTTCGGTTGTAGTGTTACGTAGGTCGTAGGTTGATCTTCATATAAACCATAATCCTCTTCAGTGTTAAAGGCTTTTTTCTCATGTTTACAGTCTGTCAAACTCTTCCATCCAATTGTTTCTTCTCCTGTTAGAAGCACGTGAATATCCAAATACTTTTGATGATATTCCAACACCTGATTCTCTTTACTAAGACATTCAGGCTCCGCGTTTATAAAAAAAACATCTTCACCATCGAACTCTATTTTTCCGAGTTCCAAATTTAAAAAGTTTGTTTGTTTGATATGAGCAAATACTTTTGTGAAAGCTGGATGCAATTTTTCGTAACGCTCACTATGGTTTAAATGCGCAACAATCATTTTTAATTTTTTTATGGTTATAATTTAAATCCAAAACCTATTGAAAAATAAGCTATATTAAACAATTTTGCCTTATCAAAAGACCATTTTTTATTAAGAATTTTAGTCCTATTTGATAAAGGTGTCAGGTCATAACTGACATTGGTTTCTGCAATAGCAAAAAAACTATCCGAAAAATTATAGATAACCCCTACCCCACCGTATGCTGTAATTGAAGACGGATGAAAATGTTCATCAACTCGCTCGGTAGCGTATGTTCCTACGTATTTCTCCGTGTATCTATGTATTTCAGAATCCCATTCATAGCCGAAATTATAGATTTGTAATATAATTTTTGACGAAAATCCTCCTTGTACAAACCACTCGAAATCTCGACCATTTTTGTAACGTACCAACATTGGAACTTCAACATAATCAAACCTATAAGAACCGTTCCACCGAGCAATGTCTATGATAGCATCACTACTCTTGTATTCGAATCCTTGCCGACGGTAGAGCATCTCTATCTGTAAAGACCAATGTTTACTGAACGCATTATTGATAAACACGCCCATATTGATACGACTCATGAATCCGTTGTAAGTGGTATTGCCTGTTTCATCCTCCATTGCCTTTGCTAAACTTCCGTTCAACGGAGGGACAACACTTTTTATACCTAAACGAAGTTCCTGAGCTACTGAAATATTCATGAAAAATATTCCAACAAACAAAAGTAGTGTTTTTTTTGTCATATATTATATATTTCTATAAGTTTTTCTATATTTTTTGCCTATGATTATGCAATATAGGTTAGCTCTACCTATCAAAACCAATGCCTTCAGCCAGTAGAAGATTAATACATACAAGAGGAAACTCTACTGATACGTAAGGCTTGTTGTTTTCATATAATCAAAAAACTAAATAGTTATCAATCACACAAATCCAATATTTTCTTTCTGTACTCTAAATCCATAACTAATCTGTAATATAGAGGATTATGAGCTCTTCTATATCCTGAATAATTCGTTCTATCAAGTTCTACTTTTGCTGCTTTTTTCCATTGTTCAAATAAAAAATGGTCATCATAAAAAATGACATCGTTACCAAAATTGACCCTAACCTTTGCAGGGAAAGCACCACCGATAAGATAGGAGTTTAATTATAGTGAAAAATAATATTCTTTGATTTTTTGAGCCATTAGCTTTCTTCTCAAAGATAAAAAATCTTGATAATCTTCAATATTCATATGTATAATTTCGGTAGGAATACAATTCATTTTTAGATTTCCTAAAAATTCTTGCTCGTTTGAAATTCCGCTTATGGAATGTTGTTTAATCAATTCAAAATAATCTTTTGGTGATTTATTCCCAATTTTGATATTTATTTCCGATTGCATATACACGTAATTGGCTATTTGATTGTATTGCCCTTTCTCCAATCCATTCTTTTTCAAGTAATCTTTTGGAAATAAGTGATGTATATCGCCTCTGTGTTCAATCAATTCTCGGACAGAAATATCTTTCGATAAAAATCCTTTATCGCTAGCCTTAACTTGTGAAGCTAAAAAAGTTAAAAAATAAGGGCTACTTGCCACCGAGGTATTTAAACTTTGTGGTAGTGAAGCGTTCCAAAAGGCATCGGATAATTCCGCTTCCTCTTTTTCTCTAAGATATTGTTCAAAAGGTTTTTGAGAGATTTGTTTAATATCAAAATCAAACATACTCTCTGGCGACCCCGAATATCTTCCCGTTAAGATAGAATAAACCAACCATCTTTTTACATAACTTTCAATAGAAACGGGATTCACTTGAAGCTCTTTTAATTTCAGATAAAGAATGTAAGCGAAGTTTAAAGCGTTTTGCGAACGGATGAGTTTGGGCGAAATAAATCCTGCCGATTTTACAATCATCAAAAATCTTTTAAAATTAGTTTCATTGATAAAGTTTTCAACTCCTTTTTTCAATTTTTGAAATGATTTTTCAGCAATTTCAGTTTCAAAAGTTCGAGTTTCAAAATTTCGTCCTGAAAGTAAGCTAACTAAATCGGAAAGTCGTCCTCTGCCGAATTGCGAAGTAAATGCCACACGAATTAAATCGTTGTAAGTAGGGTCGTACAAATCATCATTTTCGGTTTTGAGCCAAGACATTTTTCTGAAAAATTCCGTTTGAGCAAATTCTTTATCATTCTCCAAAATATGCTGATAAAATTCAGGAGCCACCGCCAAATGGCAGAAATAATCAATTGCTTTTCGCAATTCATTTCCTCCGTTCTCAGTATCAGAGGCGATTTTACTCATTGCAAAATCAGCTTGGCTAAGTACCACACCTTTTGAGTTAATTCGGATAAAAATTTCAGTTACGGTTTCAATATCCAATTCAGGGGCAAGTTCAATAAGTCCTATCTGCTTTTTAGGAATGTTTATTAAGTTTGTAAAAGATTTTTCAATTAACTCTTCATCTATTTCAGTATTTGAAGCTAAATAGTCTCGTACTAATTTCAAAAAACTAATCTTTCCTGAAAATACATCAGAAATATCAGGCAACCAAGTTTTATCTTTTAAAATTGCAGGGTTTTGAACCTCAAATCGTTCCTCAATAGGATTGAAAGCAATTTTGATTTTTACGCGTTGATAATTTTTATTCACAACTGATTGTCCAAGAATTGCAGCTGTTAAAGCTGTTATTCGTTGTTGTCCATCAATTAGAACTTTCTTGCCCTCACTTAAACTTCCATCTTTAAGTTTCACATTCGGATTTCTCCAAGCAATCACATATCCGATAGGATAACCTTGATATAAACTATCCATCAAATCACGAACCTTTGAACTATCCCACACAAAAGGACGCTGAATTTCAGGAATCGCAATTTCACCTGCCTTTACAGATGCTAATATAACCTCTATTAGATATTGATTTACAGAATATTTTTGCATTGCTTTAGAATTTATGATTTTCGACCCATTCATCTGTTATTCTTTTAGCTTCCTCTTCGGATAATTTGTTTGTATCAAAAATCCAATAAACAGCTCCGTGTTGAGGATAAAAATAACCACGAGACGCTAAATCTCCTTGATATCCCATTTTTTCTTTAAGAAAATTTATAAGCTCTCTATCGTGATGTTCAATAACGACAGAGCCGAGACACATTTCGTCATTGAAATAACCTTTTAATTGCAATAAATCAAATGCTTTTTGGCAAATTTCAATTGTTGGGTAAAATTCTGTACATCTCATAATATTTCACAGATTAGATTCTTAAAATAATTCTTATACTACCTCCCCATATACACCAACAAAATACTGATATCTGCTGGGGAAACACCGCTGATACGTGAGGCCTGTGAGAGTGTTGTTGGTCGGATTTTTTTCAGCTTTTCACGGCTCTCAAACGAAATAGAAGTCAGTTTATCGTAATTGAAGTTTTCAGGTATACGAATGTCTTCCAAGCGGTTAAGTTTATCGGCATTGTTTTTCTCTTTTTCGATGTACCCTGCGTATTTTACCTCGATTTCCGTTTGTTCAATGATTTCTTTATCAATTTCATTGGCTTCCACGAACGATTTTACGTTCTCCAATTGTTGTAAATCGGCGATGGTAATGTTTGGACGAGAAAGTACTTTGAACATCTTGTCGCCTTGTTTCATTGGAGATGAATCGTATTTTTCCAAAATCGGGTTCGCTTCTTCGGGTTTGATACTCGTTTCCTTAAAAAACTCCACAAAAGCATTGGTCTTTGCTTGTTTTCTTTCCAAAACGTCCATTCGTTTTTGCGATGCCAATCCTAATGAGAAACCAAGTGGCGTAAGTCGTGCATCGGCGTTGTCTTGTCGCAAAAGAGTGCGATATTCCGCCCGCGAGGTGAACATTCGGTAGGGTTCTTCCGTTCCTTTGGTAATCAAATCATCAATCAAAACACCGATGTAAGCCTCATTTCGCTTCAGAATGAAAGGCTCTTGCTCACGAATTTTCTGTACGGCATTTATCCCTGCCATAATTCCTTGTGCGGCAGCCTCTTCATAACCTGTTGTTCCGTTGATTTGACCTGCAAAATACAGATTTTCAATAAGTTTCGTTTCCAACGTGTGTTTGAGTTGTGTCGGCGGAAAATAATCGTATTCAATGGCGTACCCTGGACGGAAAAACTTCACATTTTCAAAGCCTTCTATTTTTCGCATTGCTTCAAACTGAACTTCTTCTGGAAGCGATGTTGAAAATCCGTTTACGTACACTTCTACCGTGTTCCAACCCTCGGGTTCCACGAAGATTTGATGGCGGTCTTTGTCGGCAAATCGGTTGATTTTATCCTCAATTGATGGACAATAACGTGGTCCCACGCCTTGGATTGCCCCATTGAACATCGGTGAGCGGTCAAATCCTGTGCGGAGCAAGTCGTGTACTTCCTCGCTGGTGTAGGTCATATAGCAATCTTTCTGAATTTGAAGCGGTTGTGTTTCTTCCGAAAAGGAAAATTTCTCAGGATTTTCATCGCCGGGTTGAGGAATCATTTTGGAATAATCAAGCGAACGACTGTCCACACGCGGTGGTGTTCCTGTTTTCATTCTTCCTGATTCAAATCCGTGAGAAACAAGGCATTCGGTAATCCCTTTGGAAGCCTTTTCACCGGCTCTTCCGCCTCCTAACTGCTTCATTCCTATATGAATAACTCCATTTAAGAAAGTTCCATTAGTAAGAATCACCGATTTGGAATAAATAGGAATCCCCAAAGAGGTTTTTACGCCTTTTACCTGATGATTTTCGATAATGAGGTCGGAAACCATATCTTGATAGAAGTCGAGATTGGGCAATCTTTCGAGTTGCAGACGCCATTCTTCGGCAAATCGCATTCGGTCAGACTGAGCTCGAGGACTCCACATTGCAGGACCTTTCGATTGGTTGAGCATTTTGAACTGAATGGCGGTTTTGTCGGTAATAATGCCTGTATATCCACCCAAAGCGTCAATCTCACGAACGATTTGCCCCTTGGCGATGCCCCCCACCGCTGGGTTGCACGACATTTGTGCTATATTTTGCAATTGCATTGTGATGAGCAAGGTTTTCGCTCCCATATTGGCAGCGGCAGCAGCGGCTTCGGCTCCTGCGTGTCCGCCTCCCACTACGATAACGTCATATTTTTCTTGAAACATATTTCTATTTGGCTTTAAGCAAAAACACTTTAAATAATTAGACACCTCTAAACTATTTACTAATGACTTTTGCGGTGCAAAAATAAGAATTTCATTCTATAATTTTGAGTTTTTCTTTCAAACGGATTTTTGGACTTCAGGTAGTGATATATACGAAATGATTATTCCGAGATATTTTTGTTTATTTTTGCATAAAAATTTTATTAATGCCAAAAATATAATGATAAATATTCGTAAAACTGTAAAAATCAATATGCGTGAGATTTGAAAGTATCACAATGGCAACTTTTTGCTTAGGAAAACGAATAAATTTGGTGCAATATCCCGCCTGACCACCTGGATGAAAATAAAAAGTTCCCCATTGAGGATTTTCACCAATATACCAACCCAATCCGTAGTTGTAATCCAAATCTTTTGCGTAGGAACCATCGTTTAAAAGCGTAGGCGAAAACAATTTCTGTTTACTTGATTGATTTAAAATAACATCGGAATGTAGAGCTTTATCCCATTTCAGCAAATCATAGGCTGTGGAATAAACCGATCCGTCACCATAAAAACCACCCAAACCACGAACATACGAATTATGAGGCTGTTCATAGGCTATTTTTCTGGTTTTCGTTAGCTCATCAAGTTCATAGCCCTGACAAATTTCTTTCTTTGTAACTAATCTTTTGTCGGTGTAATATTCGGCAGAAGTGTCATTCATTTGAGCAGGTTTGAAAATGTACTTGTGCATAAACTCCTTAAATGGCATTCCGCTAACTTTTTCGATTAAAACGGCTGCAGTACAATATGCTATGTCACAGTAATCCCACTTATCGCCCGCCGACAATTGTTGTGGATATTTCCCCGATGATAACATTTTCATCAGCTCTTTGTTACCATTGATTTTTTTCATATTCAAATCGGGAACCATCGTTTTTGAAAAATCGGGCATACCCGAAGTGTGATTCAATAAATGTATGATTTTAACATCTTTATAAGGATAAGTCGGCAAGTATTTCTTAACGTAATCTTCTAATTTCAATTTCCCTTGTTGTTCCAAAATTAAGACTGCTGTTGCCGTGAATTGTTTTGAAACTGACGCCAACTGAAAAATCGTATTTCGGGTAAATGGTATATTTTTTTCGTAGTCGGCTTTTCCAAAAAAAACATCGTAAACGATGGTATCATTTTGTGAAACAAGTACATGTCCGCTAAACTTTCCGTTTTTAAATTCTTTCTGAAAAAGAGAATCAATATAGGAAATGTTGATTTTTTGTCCAAACAATAAACATGGGATAAATATCATTATAGAACATATTTTTTTCATACCATTATTTTTATTAGGTGGTTATCTATTTTAGCGTTCATTTCACATCAAACAGGATACAAATCTACAAAATAAAACCACGACTTGTTCAAATTTTAGCCTCTTTTTGTGGTATTCAAAACTGATAAGCAATCTTTTTTGCTACAAAAATATTCTATGAAGTAAAGCTACAACCATTAAACTCCAATTTTCAATTTTTTCAAATTGTATATTCAATAAAATTGTTGTTTTTAAAAATCTAATTTGTACTGTTGCTCAAATCAGGGCTACGAAAGTGGAGGATGAAGAGCGTTTTTGTAATAGGGGTTCATTAGTAATTTTAGATTTTTTATGAAAGTGATGGCAGTTTTTTAAGAACGGATTTTTTACTTTTGCTCCTATTTTAAAACATTAACAAAGAGATGAAAAAATTACAGTACTTAGTGCTGATGACATTGCTTGTCATTGGCTGTGGGAAGGACAACCCAACAGGAGAAATTCCTAACGAACCTGAACAAAAATTGAGTTCTCAAAAAATCCTTGGAGACTTTACTTTGTTTGATGAAGCCACTGGAAAATGGCGTAACACAGAAATAAAAGATAATGTGGTGACGGCAGTTATCGAAACTCCGTTTGATATTAAGGCGTTGGTAGCCACAGTTCGTATTCCTGACAAGGCTACCATCAGTCCCGATCCAACGCAAAAAAGAGACTATACTACCCCGGTGGTCTACACCATAACGGCAGAGGATGGAACTAAGGCGGAATATAAAGTCATTGTTACTAAACGACTTCTTTCAGAAAGTAATATCTACCGATTGCATTTTAAAGAAGTTGGTAAATCACGTGATCACTACAACCCGCATCCTAGCTTAAATCAACATGATAAAAATGCTGATATCAGAATAGTAGTTCCCTTAACTACAGACGTAACCAAATTGACCTCTGTATTTGAAATTTCAGAGGGAGCAACGATTCATCCGAAGGCAGGACAAACGCTTGACTACACCAAACCTGTGGAATATACCGTTACATCCGAAGACGGAAAAACGGTTCTAAAATATACTGTAACAGTAATCTTTGACGATTTGCCAAAGCTGAGTTTATCAATTAATGGAGAAGAATTCCGAAACGTCCCTCCAGGAGGAACCATTGTTTTTGGTGTGAATGTTTTGCCAAAGCACGAAGATATTCGGGTTTCGTTGGTTACCGAAGATGGAAAATCAAGTGTGCCACTCACTATCCAAAAAGTAGATGATACTAACAAAAAAATACACGTAAAACTTCCAGATACGTATCTGAACGGAATATATAAGTTAGATGTTCGTATTGCAGAGAACAATAGTGCGATGAGCTATACTTTTGTGCTTCATGGCGGGAACCCCGTTTTTCATTATATTACGAGTAATGGCGGAGGCCCAAAAACACCTAATTCCTTGCTTTATCTTGCAGAGCAATTTGGAATTTTTGCGAGTATAAACAGAAAAGACTTTGCAAAGCACAGTTTCTTTATTAAGAAAAATGGAGAATATCTCCCATTAGAAAATGCAAGATTTCATACTAATTCTACAACAATTATACTAGAAGCTCCGTTAGAGCTTCCAAATACTTCATTGGAGACAGGTACGGATTTTGAGTTTGTTATCCGCTACGAAGGAAAAGAATATACTTATCCTTTAGTAAACAATAAAAATGAGCCAGTTAAAGTGTATATCCCTAAACCTCCTGTGGTTACGGGAGTTTCAAAAACTTCTGTTACACAAGGTGAAACTTTGGTGATTAAAGGATCAAACTTATTCTATCCACATGGTGATCTACGGGACGGAGGTCGAGATAAAATCAATCATTATACAGCTATAAGAAGTCGCACTCCTTCTAAAGAATTGATTTCGATGATTGGAAAAGAGATAGATGCGCAAGGAAATTTGGTACTTACTGTCCCATTTAATTTCTTGGCAGAGACGGAATATAAACTCTTTATAGATAGTAACGTAGATTCGTTTGGGGAAGTGGAGACACCAATCACTATCAAAGTAGAGTTGCCGAAACCTACACATCCAACAATGCGAATACAAGAAGCAGAAGTCTATCACGAAAATAGTAAATATTTCAAAAAACAATTAAGAGTGAAATTTAATGGAGACATTTCCAAAATTAATATTAAAGCTATTGTATTCCCTGAATATCAAAATGCAAAGATTACTAATTTCATTGTTTATGAGGGTTCTAACTCTATTATGACGGGGGAATTAAATTTTTGGGAATACAGAGATGTTTATACGAGAAGACATACACTTTACGTCCTTTTTGAAGAAGGAGGAAAAGAGTATAAGCTTTATTTTAATGCAAAGCGAGGAGAACAGAATGATTAAATGACAAATGATTGAATCAATAAATAGAGGCTAACCTTTTTCGGGTCAGCCTCTATTTTATTTGTTTCAAAAATGCCTTTTTGAGTTGGTATCTACTGAAAAATTAAGTTTATTTGAAAGTAGAGATGCTAACTTGGTTGAATCCATATTCGAACTGTTCACCCGTTTGCATGTTCTTCACTACAAATGATTTTTTTTCGAGTTCTGATTCTCCTATGATTACCACGTAAGGAATATTACGTTTATTAGCGTAATCCATTTGTTTTTTCATTTTCGCACTGTCTGGGTATAATTCGGCTTTTAGCCCCAATGTTCGAAGCTGTTGTATTAATTTCAGACTTTGCAAAGCTTCTTGCTCTCCGAAATTGACACACAGCACATCCATTGTTTCACTGATTTCCGAAGGAAATAAATTTAGTTCTTCCATGACTAAACAAATTCTGTCCAAACCAAATGAAATTCCTACACCGCTGATTCCTTTCAGTCCAAATATGTTTGTCAAATCGTCATATCGACCTCCACCTCCAATGGAACCTATGTTTACATTTTTCGGTGCGGCAACTTCAAAAATAGCTCCTGTATAATAGTTTAACCCACGTGCCAAAGTTACATCCAAATCTAAAAAAGCCGTTTGTAGTGGCAAAACCGAGATTGATTTTTCAATAAATTCGAGTTCTTCAATGCCTTTTTTTCCTATTTCAGAAGTTTGTAGGATAGTTTTTAGAGTTGTGATTTTCTGAGAGAAATCTCCTTTAAGATGAAAAATAGGTTTTATTTTTTCAATAGCTTGTGCCGAAATCCCTTTTGAGAGCATTTCATTGATGACTCCTTCTTGTCCTATCTTATCCAATTTGTCTAAAGCAACAGTGAAATCAATGAGTTTTTCACTTTCTCCAATTACTTCCGCAAATCCACTCAAAATTTTGCGATTATTCATTTTAATGGTAACCCCTTTGAGATTCAGTTGTGTAAAAACGCTATCGTAAAGCTGTACGAATTCAATTTCTTGCCAAAGACTGTTGCTTCCTACCACATCGGCGTCGCATTGGTAAAACTCACGAAAACGTCCCTTTTGAGGTCGGTCGGCACGCCAAACAGGTTGAATTTGGTACCTTTTGAACGGAAACGTGATGTCGTTTTGGTGCTGTACTACATACCGAGCAAAAGGTACTGTTAAATCATAACGCAAAGCCTTCTCAGAAATTTGAGGAGTGAGTTTTGTTACATTTTTGGTTTCCCAATCGGAAGGATCTACTTTTTCGGCGAAATTCCCTGAGTTTAAAATTTTGAAAATCAAACGATCACCTTCCTCTCCATATTTTCCCATAAGAGTGTCGTAATTTTCAAAACTTGGTGTCTCAATGGGTTGAAATCCAAATTTGGTAAATTCGTTTCTTATTTTATCGATAATAAAATATCGTTTAGCCAATTCCGTAGGCGAGAAATCGCGTGTACCCTTTGGTATGCTTGGTTTTTGTGCTGCCATAATCGTTTTTTGTATAAATCAGCGACAAAGATAGTTACAAAATTTTAATTTTACCCAATCACTTTTTTAATAATTCAGGAAGTTAATTCATACAAGTACAATAGGGATTAGCTAACTAATTTAACTAATCCCTATTGTATATTTACAGATACGCTAACTAAAAAGGTATAAAGTCCTTTTTAAAGCATTTAGCATTTCTTATTTTTTCATTTAACGAAAAAGTTTTTATTTCGTTCTAATCGCACATGAGTCAATTTCAGATACCCGTAAAGTATTTACCATTCCTTTTCCTTGAATAGGCATTGCTGCAAGGCTTATCATAATGTCACCCATGTTTACATATCCTTTTTCGTTAGCGATATGGTTCACATCTTCAATAGTTTCATCCGTTGAAACGAAGCGGTCGTAGTAGAACGTAGTTACTCCCCAATATAGGCTTAGTCGGGTTAAAATACGTCGGTTTGATGTGAATACTAATATGTGAGATTTGGGTCTATATGAAGAAATCAATCCTGCAGTGTAGCCACTATTTGTTAATGTCGAAATTACTTTGGCGTTCATTTCGTTAGCCATTGTTGCTGCGTGGAAACAGATAGAGTTCGTTACATAACGATTAGAACGTACAAATGGAGTAATCATTGGTACTTTAATTAAATCAGAATGTTCTACACTGTGAATGATACGGCTCATTTGCTCAATCACTTGTACGGGATATGCCCCTACGGAGGTTTCCCCCGATAACATCACAGCGTCAGCTCCATCCATTACGGAATTTCCTACGTCATTTACCTCAGCACGAGTTGGTGTTAAGCTCGAAATCATACTTTCCATCATCTGCGTTGCGATGATCACAGGAATGTGATTGATTTTTGCTTTACGAACCAATTCTTTTTGAATTAGAGGTACTTCTTCGGCTGGGATTTCTACTCCTAAATCACCACGAGCCACCATAATACCATCGCAGTTCGCCATGATTTTATCAATATTTACCAGAGCCTCTGGCTTCTCAATTTTTGCGATAATCGGAATTTTATATCCTGCATTTTCAGCTATCAAGTCTTTCAAATCCTGAATGTCTCGGCTGTGACGAACAAATGATAAGGCGAACCAATCCACGTCCTGGGTAATGGCAAACAAAGCATCTTTCACATCTTTTTCGGTCAATGCAGGTAATGAAACGTTTGTATTAGGAAGGTTTACACCTTTTTTAGATTTTAAGATTCCCCCTTGGATTACTTTTGCTTCCACTTCATTGACGTTATTAGTAGAAACTACTTCAAAGATAAGTTTTCCGTCGTCAAGTAAAATGCGCTCACCTGGATTCACATCATTCGGAAACTCTTTGTAATTCATATACACACGCTCTTTTGTGCCAACGAAAGGCTCTCCTGTAACGAAAGTAATTCTGTCGTCGGGAGCTACAAAAACTCCTTCTTCCATTACTCCCACTCGGAGTTTAGGCCCTTGAAGATCTGCTAATATCGCTGTGTTGTACCCATATTCCTCATTTACCGTACGGATAAGTCCGATACGCTTCTTTACCTCTTCATAATCAGCGTGTGAGAAGTTAATACGAAACACATTCACACCCGCTTCCACCATTGCTTTAATCGTTTCTAAGGAATCCGTTGCAGGCCCTAAAGTAGCGACTATTTTTGTCTTTTTAATATTTAACATCCTTGAAGTATTAATTTGTTTTTTGTATTTAATGTATATGTATCTATCTCATAAGCAATTACTTGCGTGATTTCATTTACCTTGTCCAAAACATTTTGAGTTTTAAAACGATTGTCACAATCTATTTTTAGAAAAAAATCTACCTTTTTCTTATCTTTCAATAGGTAGGAAGCCGTGTACAAGGAATCAAACAAGAGTCCGCTATCTTTTATGTTATTTTCTACATTTACTTTATTGGAGATGCAATGCCAGTTCACGTCCGACAGTTCGTCATACCATTCAAAATATGGAAATGGCACTGAATTTTGTTCATTTACAATTTTCTTTTTTTTGTTTCTTGAAAGATTGATTTTTAGGTGGTTGTTTAAGAAATAAACTAGCCGAAAATCTTCCAAAGTAGTATGTATGGCAATTAATTTAAATGTGTCATCGAACCAATCATTCGACAATTTATAAGTAGCCATAAAGCCTATTTTTTAGAGATGCAAAGATACAAAATAATCGAAAGATATACCTATCCTTAACAAATATTTGACTATTTGTTTCCTTTTTTACGAGTAAATCGTCTCAGAAGAAACATCCCAAAGGCAACTACTCCAAAAATGAGGTACATATAAAAGTCTTTTGTATCGGTACTATCCCAAAGGCGATATGCTTGAAAAGCAGCGTAAATGCTGATAATCAGATAAGCGTATTCAAAAAATATTCGTGTATTCATGTTTTTTTAAATGATTATTTTGATTTTAGCAAGAGCTTAAAATGCTAGTTTTCGAGTTTATTGATCAGATTTTTCAGTGATTTTAATACAAACTGTTTAATTATATATTAATTACAAATCTATTTTGAGTTTTTTCTTCAAAGGAGGTGATTTTTTTTGATGTTCAACTAAAATCGGTGAAGTTATCAAAGAAAATATTTATTCCTTTTCTTCCACAGCTAAAACTCCAGTGGTTTTATGTGCTTTTACGGTAGAAAAGGCTTTGTCAAAGTCCATTCCAACTCCCTTAGTAACCGTCCCTTTTTTATGATCGGTAAAAGAGAACTCTTGGTCGGTGAAAATCCAATCCGTTTTTTGATCCCAGAATAATTGTTCGGTGGTTAATTTTTTTCCATCGTAGGTAGTCAGAACCACGCTGTCTCGAAGCTCAACCATTTGGGAGTTCATGTAGATAATTCCGTATTTAGCTTCTACCGTATTTTTGTTGTTATCCTTATCGAAAAAATCAACCTGCAATCCGCTTGGAAAATCAGTGAAAGGGAATTGTTGGTTAGAGAAATCGTTACTCAAGGGACTACTCAAAACGGCTATCACTTTAGTTGAGTCCGTATAAATTAATTTGAAATCATAAATTTCACCCTGAGGAAATTTATGGGTAATATTCAGTTCTTGTAGGGTTCGCAAATCGGTAGTACACGAAAAAAGTATTGCCATACAACCAAGTACGGCAATACTTTTAATTTTATGTAATCGTTTGTTAATCATTTTTTACAAAGAAGGCACTTTCACTGATTGACCTACCCAACATTTGAAAGTAATCGTTTTACCTGCCATTCCAGACTCGAAAATATCTACTTTTGAAGGAGCTAAGGCTTCATAGCGAGTCGCTAAACTTTCTAATCCTCCTTTGCGAGCTGTATTGGCAGCTAACCAATAGATAGCTCTTTTCTCAAATGAAGAGTTTCCACACTCGTTAGCACTTTCCGCATAAGCGTTTGCAATTATTCGATAGGCATCAGCATTTGAAGGATTGTATTTCAAAGCTTCTTGTGCATATCTTACTGCATTTGCTTTTGAATATTTAAAAGCAATTTTAGTTAATATTCTTGCCTTTTTAAGGTTGTCGCTTTCCAAACGAACTGATTCGTTATAGTATTCAATAGCTTTAGCAGAGTTTTTATTCTTGTCATTCAATACTCCTAAGTAATAAGCAGATGCTGCTGAAGGAGATAAAGTATGTAGAGAACTTACGATTTTCACGAATAAAGGATCGCTTGTACAATCTTTATCAGACATTTTTCCGGCAGCACGACGTAACCACTCCTCGTTTTCTTTGTTTGCTTCAAAGTTTTTGTTGTAAAGAGGGATTAGGTTATCACAATCCGCTAATTTACCTAACTTAGCATCCACACTTTCTCCAATGGTTTCGTAGTTATCCATACGCTGACGTGAAGTCTCTAAAACCTTTTTATCTTTTCCGTCAATAGTTCCCGCCTCTTCTTGAGCTATGAATTTATTGATAGTTTCTGACAAAATGTTTTTCTCATCTTGAATTTTTTCGCTCACATCATCATAGGTGTTAAATACATCTTGTAATGATTTCTCGTTGCTTTCGTACATGGTTACCAAAGATGAGAAATAGAGGTACAATGCTTTTTCATTTTTAAAATTAGCTTTATCTTCAGTAAACGCTTTGTGAAGCAATTCGTAAATCTGTTGGTTAGAACCTATTTTTTCATCAAAAAGTAGCAAGGCTTCTCTCGTTAAAACATCTGCTTTTGTGATGCGATTAGGGAAATGAGTAAGGTAATCATTGTACAACTTAACCAATTGTTTCACGAAACCATCTTTTTCTGCTCCTGTTGATTTTTGGATTTTGTGTTTTAGAATAGCTTCACCACGCACGTAAACAGCAGCGTTTATGTTTGGGCATGCTTCATAAACTGATTTCCAAACAGGATAAGCATCGTCATATCTCTTCGCTTTTACATCCTCGTTAAATATGGAAAGATTTTGTAAAATTTCGCGGTCTTGTTTGCAGTCTTGTGCTTGAACATCTGCTACATAGAAAGCGCTTACAACAAATGCAGTAGCTAATAAAACTCTTTTTTTCATCTTTTCGTCTGTTTTTATTTTATTATTGATATTTCGTTTTTTGGAACCACTTGTCATTCAAGGTGAATCCTATTTTTAAGTTGAAGTAATTTTCTTTGATCAAATTTTGGTTTAGCGTACCTTTTCTGCCGTACTCAAATCCTGTTGTGATGTTAGAAAATCCTCTTACGGGGAGGCTAACTCCAAAAGATATGCCAAAATCATTAATTGATTCGTTTTTTAATACAATTCCTGTATTCTCAAAACGCAACCCAGCTCGGTAAGTGACTCTTTTCCAATAACTTGATATAGAATTGAATTGAGGTAGGTAAAAACCTCCTATTGATAGTTTGTACGCATCTTCATAACCAACTTGGGTTGTTGTTAAGAACGGATTTGAGAAACGTTTCATATTGGAATAACTGTAATCAATCCCTACGAACCATCTTCGAAATTCGCCTACGCCCACCCCAAAATCGATTTGTGTAGGTAACGTTAATTTGGTTTCTTTTAAGCCTAAATTTAATAAGTCTATTGATTGTGAGTCTATTACGTTTAAACTATTGTTTTGACTTCCTCCCATATATCCCATCGTTGAGATGGTTCTTTCATTTTTTGAAGTCAATTTGCTCTCAGGTGTATACGCTAAAGAGAGACTATATCCTAATTTGTTATCAAATTTACCGTCGTAGAACAATCCCAAATTTGTTGAAAAACCTCTTAGTACTGATTGGCTGTACTCCCTTGTTACGTATTGTACGTCTGAAATTGCTAGATTATCAGTCATTTCAGTTTTTCCAAAATTGAATTTGAACGAAGCCCCAACACGTAAACCTTTGTAAACCGTGTAGCCTACCGAGGCAAACATTTGGTTTACATTTCCAATGCCTTCAAATTCATTTTTTCGAATGACTCCGTTAGTGGTTTGAGTTGATAACAATCGGTATCCTACAGATGAATAAGGTCGTAAACCTATGGAGAAGCCCAATTTTTCAGCAATAGGAAATCCTAATGAAACGTAATTGGCATAAGTCTCTTTACTTTTTACACTTGTTTGATTTGAAGCTATTTTTTTTGTGTCGAATGATAAACCTGCTGAAAATGCGGTAAACTTCAATTTTGCTAATGTTGCAGGATTTTGCATGTTCACACGCGTACTATCAGCATAAACTCCTATGCCCCCCATAAGGCTTTCTTCAATACTGCCATCAGTATTCAATGTTCCAATTCCATAGTAGGAGTAAGGAGATTCAATAGTTTGTTGAGCGTAGACCCCAGAAATGGTCGTGACGAGTGCAAAGATAAAAGCTATTGTTTTATTGTTCATATTGAGTAAAAATCCTTTTTTTTCGTATCTATCTCTCTTTTGTTTGTTCCAAAATTGCGTTTAATCCTTCTAACAGAAAAAAAGATTTTGCAAATATCCGATTTTTTATGTTTTCAACCAAATAAAGATGGTCTCCCCCTGTTAAAATTATCGTTAAATTTTTAAATTGTTGCTCATATCGAGCGATAACACCCTCAATTTCACAAACCACGTTGTGGTACACACCCGATAGCATACAATCCCTTGTCGATTTTCCAATAAAATGGCTAATGTCGAAGTTTTGTTGCTCTATCAGAGGTAGTTTTGACGTAAATTCATGCATGGCTCTCAATCGCATCTGTATTCCAGGAGCAATTGCTCCTCCAACGTACACACCTTCAGAAGTCATCATGTCAAAGGTAATACAACTTCCAGCGTCAATGACCAATACATTCTGATTAGGAAACTGATTGACCGCCGCTGCCATTAACGCGAGTCTGTCCACACCTAATGTTTTTGGAGTAGCATACTCGTTCAGAAAGGGCATTGGAGTTTCGGAGTTTACAAACACAAGTTGTTGTATTTTAGCATTCAAAAATGAATAACGACTTTCAGCATCTTTTACCACTGAAGCAACAATTCCTTTTTTTATAGGATGATTATCAATGATATTGCTGATTTTTTCAGCATAGTCCACATCCGAAAAAACCTCATTAACTATTAGGGTTTGTTTTTCAAATAAGGCTACCTTTATTTTCGTATTCCCCTGATCAATGATTAAATTCATCGCAAAATCGTTATTTGATGTAAACCTAGTTTGCAAAAGTAAACAATATAATCATATAAATGGACGTTTTTTGTGTTTTTTTAAATTCACCGTCTGAAATAATTTTGGTTTTCCATTTTTTTTATACGAAAAAAAGTAAGAAATTTGCCGGTTGTAAGTGTTAGGTTTGTACTCAACTTTAAAAAATCCATCAATATGGCAATTATTCGTACTTCTTTTTATTGCTTAGCCATTGTTGTTATGTCCGGCTTTCTGATTAATGCCGTAGCAGTTAAGCAAGATAAAAATAATATTTTTCAGCAAGAAGATTATTCGCAATACGATATATCAAAAGGGTATGACGCCCAAAACGTAGAAAAGCGTTATAACGTTTACGCTATTGATTTGCCTACTTCTCTTGATTTTGCTGGGGAGCGTGTTCCTATTGAAATTCCTGACGTGTACGAACGTTTGGACAGAGAATTTTTGGTAAATACGTACTGGCAATCAAATGGATTGCTGTTTTTGAAACGCTCCAATAAATATTTTCCAATTATTGAGCCTATTCTCAAACGAAACAATGTCCCTGATGATTTCAAATATTTGGCTTTGATTGAAAGTGGTCTTATGGATGTAGTTTCTCCTTCAGGAGCAAGTGGATTTTGGCAATTTATGAAACCCGCTGCTATTGAACATGGACTTGAAGTTAATAATAATGTTGATGAACGTTATCATGTGGAGAAAGCAACTCAGGCTGCTTGTGATTATTTAAAAAAGGCAAAAGAAAGTACAGGAAGCTGGACAATGGCTGCTGCGGCCTACAACGCCGGAATTTCGGGAATGAAAAATCAGATGAATGCTCAGCAAACAACTGATTATTACGATTTGTGGCTAAATTCGGAAACATCTCGTTATGTTTTTAGAATTTTAGCGGTAAAAGAAATTATGAAGAATCCAGCGAAATACGGTTTTAATTTTGAAGCCAGACACCTCTACAATGAAGTACCGACTTACAGTGTCAAGGTTGATACATCAATCACAGATCTAACGGATTTTGCAAAGAAACATAATATCACTTATAAAGAACTAAAACTCCACAATTCGTGGCTCCGTAGCCGAAAGTTGGAAAACAAATCCGGAAAAGTATACTACATCAAAATTCCTAAGAGATAAAATATTGGATTTGAGTCTATTTTTGTAGTACTTTTTTAATGTAGTTGATTTCTTTTATGGTTTTTCTAATATTTTCATCATCTTCATTTTCAATAAGTTGTTTGAAGGTTTGAAGGTTTTTGATGTACTCCTCCAGTGATCTAAGCACATGTTTTTTGTTTTCTAAAAAAATAGGACTCCATGTGCTTGGTGAGCTTTTAGCTAACCGTGCAGTCGATGCAAAACCTGTACTTGCCATATCGAAAATTTGTTGTTCGTTGCGTTCAATATCTAACACAGTTTGTCCCAATACGAAAGAAATTACGTGTGAAAGATGCGATACATAAGCGGCGTGTAAATCGTGATCGTGAGCAGGCATCATTTTTACTCGCATGTTCAGTTTTTTAGAAATTTCAATCGCTTTATCCAAATGTTTCCAGTGGCTTTTTTCTGTGTCGCACAAAACCATTACTTTTCCGTCAAAAAGGTCGTACACAGCAGACTCTGGCCCTGAAAATTCAGTTCCTGCTAAAGGATGTCCAGCTACGAAATGACTTCTATTTGGGTGATTTTCAACATGATTACAGATTCGCTCCTTCACCGAACCTACGTCAAATACTAAGGTTTGTTCGCCTACGTAGTCTAATGCTTTCGCAACCACTTGCGGAGTGATGTGTACAGGAACCGAAATGATGACTACATCAGCTTCTTTAATAGCTTCGTAATCAACCTCATTGTCGATGATTCCTAATGCCATAGCTTTGTTAATATGTGCAGGATTAGCATCTATACCCCAAAGGGTATAGCCACATCGTTTTCGTAGTTCTAATGCAATAGACCCGCCAATGAGTCCTAAACCAATGATAACAGCTTTGTTCATTTTTTTCTTTTTTATAAAGGCAGATTGTAGACCTAATAATATTTACCCACAACTTTATATTAATTACCTATTTTTGAGATATTTGTATTTTTTGATTCGTAAATTCCTAAAACCCTGAAATTTTCCGCCATGATGGATAACAATTTATAGGCTTTTTCAAAATCTTCGTATTTTTCGAAAATAATATCTACAAAGAAAGCATACTTCCAAGGAGTTTCAATAATTGGTAATGACTGAATTTTGGTCATGTTGATGTTACAGTCACTGATAACATTCAATACCGTTGCCAAACTTCCTCGTTTGTGGTCGACCTGAAACTTTAAGGAAGCTTTCGTTAGTTTGCTTTTCTCAGTTTTGTTTTCAGAAAGACTCAATACAACAAATCGAGTAGAATTGACTTTCATAGTTTGAATACTGTATTGTATGATTTCTAAACCATACAATTCAGCAGCTGATTTTGAGCCGATTGCTCCGATGTTTTTTAGTTTTTGTTCTCTAATACGACGTGCAGTCGATGCTGTGTCAGTGTCTTCTACAAGTTTGATGTTTGGAAAATCCTCAAAAAATTGTTTACATTGCAAAAGAGCCATAGGATGGGAGTGAACCTCTTGTAAATCCTCCCATTTTTGGTTTGGAAACATCATTAAATTTTGTTGAATATCAATGTAATGTTCCTTGATAATATGCAACTGGAAGCGATCAATCAACGCATAGTTAGGTAGGATAGATCCTGCAATACTGTTTTCTAAAGCCATTACAATCAAATCAGATGAATTATTCAAAAGGCTTTTTACCGTTTTATCAAAAGAATCGCACTCAACAATCTCAATATTTTGTCCTAAACATTCCGTGGCAGCTTGGTAGTGAAAAGAACCTTTAATCCCCTGAATAGCTACTTTTGGTGTCATTTTGCGTTTTTCTTTTTTCGTTCGTAAGTTTCGTAAGTAAAGTTGTATTGATGTTGCTGGTCTTTTTCAACATGTTGAGAATGGACTATTTCCCATTCATTTATGTCTATTTTTGGGAAAAACGTATCGGCATCCTCAAATGAAGCGTGTACTCTTGTTAGTTCAATCCTGTCGGCTAAGGGTAATGCTAAATTATAAATTTCTCCACCTCCAATCACAAAGGGCGAAGTATCCAATTGATAAGCTTCTTCAATTGCTTTTTCGAGTGTACTAACCACCATACAACCTTTGGCAACGTAGTCCTTCTGTCGTGTGATGACAATATGAGTGCGATTTGGAAGTAGTTTCGGGAAGGTTTCAAAAGTTTTTCTTCCCATTATGATGCAATGTCCTGTGGTCAATTCCTTGAAACGTTTAAAATCTTTGGGTAAATGCCAAGGTAGATCTCCTTTCTTCCCTAAGGCATCGTTTTCAGAAGCCGCTGCAATGAGTGTTATCATATTCTTTGCGTATTTTGTTCAGAAGAAATGTTTTGCTCAAGATTTGTATTCTGTTCTTTCAGGAGTTCTTTTGCGACTTGTTCTTTTTGCTTCTCGAATTCTTTTTCTATGGCAACTTCCATCTTTAAGATTTTCTTCTGCTGTAACTCTACCAAACGTTCACGTTGTTTACGCTCCCACTCTTTGCCCATAAATCTATTGATAAGGAAAACGTTAATGACATGTAGTAAAAAAAGAAACGTCCAGATCATAATGCCCCAAATATACCAATTGTAGGCGATGCCATAATCCAAAATACGATTAATTACGTACATGAAGATACATCCCAAGATAAAAACAAAAAAGTGGAATGTAAGCATTTTTTTTTGTTTGATGCGCTTTTGAGCTTCCTCAAACAAAATGTGTTGATTGGTGTCGATTTTGATATTTTCTGCCATAACTGATATAATTAGAGTTTCAAAAGTACAACTTAATCTATTCTTAGCAAATTAATTAACATATTTTTTTGTCTTAAGATACTTGTCCTCAGAAACTGTTGCATATCTTTTGTGTTAAAGTAATTCTTGTAATGTTTTGTAAACCAAATGCGTAGGTAGTCCAATAACGTTGTTGTACGAACCTTCAATATTTTCCACACCAATGTAACCTATCCATTCTTGGATCCCATAGGCTCCCGCTTTGTCGTATGGTTTATAGTTTGTTAGATAAAAGTCTATTTCTTCTTTGGACAGAGTTTTGAAAGTAACTTTAGTGGTGCAATATACCGTTTTTTGAGTTTTTGTAGTAGTGAAACATACCGAAGTGATAACCTCATGTTGTCTACCTGAAAGGGATTGAAGCATAGCAACACCTTCTTCATAATTTTTAGGTTTTCCTAATGCCTGATTTTCAATGCATACAATAGTATCGGAGGTGATTACAATTTCATCATCGTTCAAGGTGTCTTTAAAAGGTGTTGCTTTCAGTTCAGCTAAAAAATTAGTAATCTGCTCCCGAACCAAGTTTTGAGGGTAAATTTCATCAACGGGCTTTATAACGATTTCATAGTTCAAATGGAGTTCATTAAAAAATTGTTGACGACGAGGAGACGCTGATGCTAAAATGATTTTTTTCATTATTACATGAAGTGTTATTTAGTCGCAAAAATATAAAAATGTTTTGAAATGAAGTTTTCATAAGGCAATAAAAGGTTAGAGGAACTCACTAAAAATTCACTTAACCGAATGATGCTACTGAAATATCTTCTCCAAATTTTTACTCTTCAAAATGATTTTTTAATTAATGCATTCATAATTAGGACTTTATACATTAGAGAGAAATATCATTAATATCAGGTTTTTCTATATAACTTGGTGATGCATGAAATAAAAAAATCACTTTTTTTTTGGATGTATCAAAAAAGGTTGTATATTTGCACTCAGAAATCGCGGGATAGAGCAGTAGGTAGCTCGTCGGGCTCATAACCCGAAGGTCACAGGTTCGAGTCCTGTTCCCGCTACTTTTTAAGCGTAATAAATTGATAAACAATTTATTACGCTTTATTTTTTTTTACCATTGAGACAAAATTGGGACAACTATTGGAGATTCGGTTAAAATGACGTAAAGTTAACTTTCTGATAAAGTTACTTCGTTCAAAAATAAGGAAGTATGGTAGTTTCCAAGGAAATTATCCAATCTTCGGCATGTGATTTTTGTTTCTATTGTGGAACTTTCTCAATTATTTTTGTATTGTTGCTTATTTTTTTTTGCTATTAATACGGTATATAAGAACAATAGTTCTAAAGGAATGGTCTCGTGATCTTTTAAGAATGAAGCAAAATCTTGTGTCATTGGAGAGCAGGGCGATATGTTACCAATCATGATGGAAAATTTAATATATTTCTACCTTTGTCTACTTTCTTGCTTTTATGTTAAATTACCGATTTACTATGCAAAGGGAAAGTCCATCAATATTGGTGATAGGGGTAAAATCCTTTGGAGTGTATATGCGGGTGCGAAAATTATTACAGAGTCCTGTTCCTTCCTCAGACTTCAAAGTCAATAAAAGTACTCAAAAAAGAAAAATCCAGCAGTTTCGATAAAAACTACTGGATTTTTTGTGTTTGACTTTCAACCTCTTATTACAAAATGAAAGTTTACGAATACACTCATTTTGAGATTATTACCAATAATTTATTCCATCACATAGGCACATAATTTCGAGTCTATTTTAATCTATCTATGTGCCTTTTAAAACTCAAAGTAGAAATCTTGTTACTTGTTTCTTGACACTTTTAACTTTATCCTTTCTACTTTATCCTTTTAACTTGTCTCTTTATTTCTCTACCAGAATTGTATTTCCTTCATTATCTTGTTTGTAAACCTTTCCAAAGCGGTTTGAAAATTTTGAAGTCAGGTAGAACATCACCGGAACGACAATCAGCGTAAGAAATGTTGAAAATACCAGTCCGTAGATAACCGTCCACGCCAATGGTCCCCAGAAGATAACGTTATCTCCTCCGAAGTAAATATTCGGATTTAGTGAATCAAATAGCGTAAAGAAGTTAATATTAAACCCAATGGCAAGAGGTATTAGCCCCAGTACGGTGGTAATAGCAGTAAGCAAAACAGGACGCAAACGAGCTTTTCCGCCCGATACGATAGCATCGTAAACCGACTGATTATCAATTTTATCATACACAGTCAAGCCCATTGTTGCTTTTTTGCGATCGATAAGTAGTTGTGTATAATCGAGCAGTACCACACCATTGTTTACCACAATTCCCGCCAAAGAGATAATTCCCATCATCGTCATCAGAATCACAAACGGTTGTCCCGTAATGATTAATCCTAAGAAAACTCCCGTAAAGCTGAGTAATATGGTAATGAAAATCAGCGTTGGTTTCACTATCGAGTTGAATTGATACACCAAAAGGAACACAATCAGTCCCACGGCGATAAGCAAAGCCGTTGAAAGGAAAGCCATTTCCTTGTTTTGTTCCTCAATCTGTCCAGTAAAATCAATTTTGATTTCTTGCGGAAGGTCGAAGTTTTTCATCTCTTGCTGAATTTGCCTTACAATAGCACTCGCATCGCTAAATCCAGGGCTTAAAGCCGAATACAACGTTACCACCCTATCGGTTTTGTTGTGTTTTATCGTACTGAACGACGAGGTATTTTTATATTTCGTTACAGAAGATATCGGAACGTGTCGCCATTCCCCAGTATTGGCATCTTTAAAGATGATATGTTGGTCGAACAAAACATTGGTATTGTAGCGGTCTGCCTGATTAAAACGAACGTAAATATCGTAGTCGTCGCCTTTTTCTTTGTAAACCCCTGCTTTCTCCCCAAATACGGAACGACGCAACTGATTGGAAATCTGCCCGACAGAAACCCCTAATTCCCCTGCTTTTACGCGGTCGATTTCAACCTCTATGGCAGGTTTATTTTTGTTGACATCTATTTTCAGCTCATCAATTCCTGCTATGTTTTTCTGTTTGATAAAATCACGCATACGCTCGGCGGTAACAATCAGTTCATTGTAATCTTCGCCACGAAGTTCGATGTTTATCGGATGCCCAGCAGGAGGTCCGTTTTGGTCTTTTTCAACCGAAATGGAAACCCCGGGGTAAACGCCCCTTAAATCGGATTGAATTTTCGCCCGAAGCTCTTCCGAATCTTGTCCGCGACGGTATTTAAACTCCCGAAGCGTTACAGTAACCTTCCCACGGTTAGGCATCTCTGCCGATGAAGCTCCGTCGGTGTACGGATTGCCTGCTCCTTCACCCACTTGAGCCACAGCCGATTCTACCATAAAGTTGTAATCACCATCGCGGTATTGGTCGCTATTGAGTAGCGTATATATTCGTTTTTCGATGTCTTGAGTTACTGCGTTGGTTTTCTCAATGTCTGTTCCTTCAGGATATTCGATGTAAACGATAATTTGATTGGGTTTGTTATCAGGGAAGAAGTTTATACTTGTACGCCCTGTCCCAACCGACCATCCAAACAACACAAACGACACGACAAGCAACGCCACAGTGGAAACAACCATTATATACGGATTCTTCCCGCGAAGTGTAAAACGAAGGGTTTTCTCATACATATCCTCCATTCTTGTAAGTACTTTCTTTTGGAAACTATCCGCAAGCCCTTTGATGCAATATTTGTACGCCCATAGTGAAATAATCGTGAAGTAAATCACCGTTCCTAAGCCGCGTACGGCTCCCCCGACCAGTATTATGAACGTTCCGATGACGAAAAGTAATATACTGATCCTTACCAGCTGTTTTACGCTGAGTACTTTCTCCTTAATGTCCATAAATTCGGATACTAACATCGAGTTGAAGAAGATTGCCACGAAGAGCGACGATCCCAACACGATGGAAAGCGTTAAAGGGAAGTACATCATAAAGTCCCCCATAATGCCAGGCCACATTGCCAAAGGTAGAAATGCCCCAACGGTGGTTAAGGTAGAAATGATAATCGGTACGGCGACCTCCCCGATGCCTGCCTTCGCTGCTTCATAGCGGCTCATTCCTTCTTTTTCCATCAATCGGAATACATTCTCGACTACCACGATTCCATTGTCCACAAGCATTCCCAGTCCCATAATAAGTCCGAAGAGAATCATCGTGTTGAGCGTATAGCCCAAAGCATTGATAATCATAAAGGACATAAACATCGACATCGGTATGGCAAATCCTACAAAAAGTGCGTTTCTAAAGCCCAAAAAGAACATCAGTACGCCCACAACGAGAAATACCCCGAAAATGACGTTGTTGCTGAGGTCACTTACCATATTTTCAGTCTGTTGAGATTGGTCGTTGGCAATGGTTATTGATAAATCTTTCGGAAAATCGCTTCGCATTTCGGCTACTAATTCTTTGATTTTCTCACTCGCCTGAATCATATTTTCGCCCGAACGCTTTTTCACGTCGAGCATCACCACGCCCTGACCAAATTCACGAGCATACGTGGTTTTGTCCTTATCTCGGAAAGAAACTTCGGCAATATCGCCCAAGAATACGATACCTTTTTCCGACTTTACGATAAAGTTTTTCAAATCGGAAGGTTGCTCAATTTCGCCCACCATTCGTATGGTACGTCTTTGCCCCGAAGCGATGAGATTTCCGGCAGACATTGTTACATTCCCTCTGCCAATGGCGTTAATCACATCGTCGATGCTCACCTTCGATGCCATCATTTTGTACATATCAATGGCAACTTCTACCTCTTTTTCCTGAGCTCCGCGAATGGTAGCTTCTTTTATTTCGGGCAGATTTTCAACTTTCTTTTGCATCTGCTCGGCAAATTCTTTGAGCTTGGCGGTAGGGTAATTTCCGGCAATGTTTACATTCAAAATCGGGATAAATTCCGAGATGGTAATGTCAAACACATTGGGTTCCACTTTCGCCCCGTTGAAGGTAGGCCAATCCTCGTTGGATACTTCTTTATCCACCTCATCTTTTACTTTTTGCAATGCACTTTCGATGGTGATTTTCTCGGTAAATTCGAGGGTTATCATTCCGTAATCTTCCTGTGAGGAGGATTGTATTTTTTTGAGATTACTTACCCCTTTGAGTTTCTCTTCCAATGGGTCAATAATCAGTCTTTCAATGTCTTCGGCGGTATTGCCCGGATAGACAACACTGACGTAAATCTTCGTATCTTTAATTTCCGGAAAGCTCTCGCGAGGCATATTCATATACGCCAACATTCCGGCAAGGAAAAAGATAAAAATCATCACGTAAATGGTGAATTTGTTGTCAATTGCCCAAGACGACATCTTGAACTCTTTATCTTTGATACTACTCATAGTATGATATGGGTTTTATTTCTTTATTATGTTGATTATTGTTGTGATTTTAGCTATTCGTATAGCATTGCACCTTTAAAAATATCGGCAAAAACGCTCCAATTAGGAATATCTGCATCAATATGCTGATTGGTGTTGATGTAATACTGCTGAACATCTTCTGTATATCGGCTTAGGGCGTCCAGAAAATCAGGTAATGTGGTGTTTTCCCAATCCTGCGGATGATGTTCAAGATTATTTTTAAGCATTTCCAAAAACTTTGCGAAATCCTCACGGGTGTTTACTTCTATTTGATGAATATTTGAGTTCATATTCTACATTTATTTTTAGAATCATCGTTACCAATTCTATTTTTACCTGATATAAATCGATTTTTGCCGCTCATCAATAAATTTTTACCAATAATAATTGAATATTTACTTGTCAGAAATGGATTTTTACCGGTCAGAATTCATTTCCTGTTGGTCGGAATTCATTTCCTGTCGGTCAAAATCGATTTCTTGTTAGTCAGAATTGATTTCCTGTTGGTCAGAATCGATTTTCTTTCGGTCGAAATTCATTTCTTGTCGGTCGGAATTGATTTCCTTTCAGTCAGAATCCATTTCTTATTGGTTAGAATTGATTTTCTTTCGGTTGAAATTGATTTCTTGTCGGTCAGAATCGATTTCTTGTCAGTAAAAATTCATTTCCTGTCGGACGAATCAAAAATCTGAACCTTACAAAGTTGAAACACGTTGTCCTTCTTGCACACTTCTCGCTCCTTCGCGAATAACTTTATCTCCTTTTTGAATTCCTGACAGAATTTCGGTAAATCCGTTTTGCGTTTTTCCGGTAGAAATCACAACACGCTCAGCAACGTACTGATTTTCATTGTCTCCTTTTTTGGCAAGAAAAACATATTGTTCGCCTTGTGCATTTTCCGAAATGATATCCGTTGGCAGTAAGATAGCTTCTTTGTTCTGATAATCATTTACTTGCAAACGAGCCGTCATATTAGGTTTGATAGCGTTATTTTTGTTAGGCAAACGGATTTCAACCTTAAATGAACGATTTGCAGGATTGATAAAATTGGAAACTTGGCTTATTTTGGTGTCGAGTTGTTCGCCCAAAACGGAAATATCCACTTTGGCTTGTGAACCTTTTTTTACGTTAGCGACGTACTGCTCAGGCACTTCCGATTCCAAATACATATCCGATAAGTTTACGAGTCGAAGTACAGGCATTCCAGGGGCAACCACCGTTCCAACGTCGGTTATCACGTCGTCAATTACTCCCGAAAACGGAGCGTAAATGTTGGCTTTGGCAACCTGTTTTTGCATCTGTTCCACAGCACTTTGTTGCGTTTCGTAAGCCGATTTGGCTTGTAAATATTGAATTTCCGACCCGATTTTATTCTCCCACAATCGCGATTGACGCTCAAAAGTAGTTTTTGCTAATTCGGCTTGGATTTTCAGTTGAGCTAATTGTTGGGAAATTCCCCCATCTTGAATTGATGCCAGAAGTTGTCCCTTTTGTACGTTTTGTCCTTTTTGTACGTGTATTCTTTCCAAAACGCCTCCGAATTCTGCATTTAGGGTGATATTTTGAGTGGTTTTTATCGTTCCTTGCAACTCCAAAAAGTGATTGAAAAGCGTGTCTTTCACTTCCAAAAGCGATACCAACACCTGAGCCGACCCCTCTTCGGGGAATTTGCTGAGAGAAGCATCAAGGGAAGCGATTTGCGTTTCGAGTTCTTTTATTTTTGCAGAAATTTCATCTCTTTTCTGACGGATTTCCGTTTTTGAACCTTTCGCGATGACCTCTTCCACCGACGGATTTTTGGTTTCTCCGCACGATGCCAACAACACCAAAGCGGAAACAATAAGCTGAATGTTAATGTATTTCATTATATCTGATTTTATTTGTTGTTTGAATTATTTTTGTTTTGTAACATTTTTTTTGCACTTGCCGAAGAAACTACTTTTTTGCCTGTTCGGGCTTCAAGCTCTTCCCGAGCAACTTTGGCAACATTACCACCCTGCTGAGCCACAGCGATGTTTTGCTCAAAGGTTTCGGGTTGTGTGGCTTGTGAAATATCTTTGGTGGAGGCTTCGGCTAACATATTTAAAATAAGCTCCGTGTTAGTCATATTATCTCGCAAATTTTCTTTTTTCAATCCTTTAAGAACTTTGTATTCTTTGGTGGTTTTGCCTGACCAAGTTTTGGTAATAATATCGGTTAGGGTGGCGAATTGTTGTCCTTCTTTTACACCTCGTTTTTTCCACTCGTCGGTAAGTTCTTTACGAATTTCAATGCTTTTTAGCCGTTGGTTAATCCAATTTTCGGAATACCCGAGTTGAAGATATTGCTGTAAAGCTCGGTCTATGGAAATTTCGGGGTCTTGCATTTCGTCCAAACGTTCGCTACCTACCTGAGCCAGCCAAAGTTTAAAAGGTTCGGCTTTGGGTGAGGGTACGGATTGGATAAGCCTTAGTAATTGTTCAGTATCAGCAACATCAGTTTTATAATATTTTCCATCAGAAGAAAGCATTTTCAGTTGACTACAATTTGTAGCCAACTCACTTCCTTCTTTTTTTAAACGTGTTTTTAGAACACTCCAATACTTTCTTGGATTGGGGCTTTCGGTTAAAACCTCAATCACATCAACGATGGAAAACCACCATTTTTCCTGTTGTTCATCCCATTGCGAACGTACTTTTTTCTGTTCGAATATTTTTATGTTATTTTCCATTTTCTTTGTCAACTTTTTACACCTGATGATATATCTCTTCAAACGGAATGCGGAATCTTTCGCCCCAAATGCCGCCCTCTTTTCGGATGCCACAAGTGATAATCATATTGATTTCTGTATCGGAAGGAAGTTTTAACGCTTTTTTTACCAATTTGCTATCAAATCCTTCTAACGGACAGGTATCGTATTGTTTTTCAGCCATTGCTATCATAAAAGTTTGTACTGCCAATGCACAACTTTTATGTACCACGGTTCGTACTTCGGCTTCGGACACTTGTCTTACTATCGGGCGAAATAGTCCGATGCTTAGCACCATTATTTTGCGAACCCAACCTAACAAACCGAAACATCTGCGATATAAAAAAGGCATCAATTTGCCATAATAGGTTTCTCGGTCTTTTATTCTCTTGGCTTGTCTTTCCGAAGGGCTGTTGCGTTGTACATTGCCTTTTTCAAACTCCAAAATGGCTTTAGCTCTTTCTTTATATAAATCTTGCCGAGTGACGAAAACCACCATTTGCTGAGCCGTTTTTGCAGCACTTTGCGACAAACAGGCTTCGGTTAGTTTCGCCATAACGGATTTATCTGTAATATGATAGGCTTCCCATAGTTGCATATTGGAGCTTGTGGGAGCGAGCTGTGCCAATTCCAAACATTCGCGGACTTTTTCTGTTTCGATAGGTTGGGTTTCGTCATACAAACGCACGGCACGACGGTAGTTTAATATATCTTTTAGGGTCATAATTTTTTCCGTAAAGGTGTTTTACTTTTTGATTTTCAATCGGAGAATTTCACCGGGCAATCCGTCAAAATCTTTGTATTCTTGGTGTTCAAAATGATTGTTTGTTAATATCTTCCTTGAAGGAATGTTTTTAGGGTCAATAATAGCAAAAAGTTCCTCTATTTGCGGATGATTTCGGGCAAAATCAATCAATCGTTTGGCGACTTTTCCTGCAAAGCCCTTGCCCCAAAATTCGGGTAAAATCATATACCCCAATTCGGCTTCTTTGCTTTCTGATGTTTCAACCTCTAATTTGGTAAATCCTATAAAAGATTGATTTTCAGGATTTATGATTTTAAAAATTCCAAAATCGGGATGTATTTGGTTTTTCGTCAATTCCTTATCAAAGTCACTTTTCGCTTCCTCTAACGGAATGGCTCGTTCGGTAATCATCTCCATTACACGAATATCGCCTACCAATTGAAAGTAATGCTCAAAATCTTTATCTTCAAATTTACTTAAAATAAAATCCATAGTTTTTACAACAATTTTTCCAATTCTCTTTCTAATTCTTTTTTTTCAGGAAGATATAATTGATATTTACTTACAAAAAGCTGATTGCTAATGTTTTCTGTTGCATATTCTACCAAAATATGATCTTTGTACGCTCCTAATACAATACCTATTGGCTGATTATCTCCCTCTACATTTTCTTCCTTTTGAAAATAATTTAGATATAAATTCATCTGTCCTATGTCTTGGTGATTTACCTCTCCTCTTTTCAAATCTATAAGCACAAAGCATTTTAAAATACGATGGTAAAATACCAAATCTACATAAAAATGATTTCCTGAGAGAGAAATTCTGTATTGTCTTTTAACGAAAGTAAATCCTTTTCCTAATTCCATCAAGAAATCTTGTAAATTAGAAATCAATTTACCTTCCAATTCGCTTTCCAAATATTGATGTTGCATCGGAAGATTCAAAAATTCCAAAACATAAGGGTCTTTTAATATATCTTGGGCTTTGTGTATTTCTTGTCCTTTTTCAGCCAATTCCAAGATACCCTTTTTATCTTTGCTCAACGCTAAGCGATGAAAAAGCATACTTTTCATTTGCCTTTTAAGTTCCCTTACACTCCAACTGTCTTTTTCTGCCTGAATGGTATAGAACTTAATTGCCAAAGGTTGCTCTGCTTTTAGAATTTCAAAATAATGAGACCAACTCAATTTGTGAGACAATGTCTCACTATTTGGGAAGTTTATATATAATTTTCTCATATAAAATAAGTTAGATCTACTAAATCCTTTCCCATACGCAGTGGTTAAGTCTTTGGATAATCGTTCTAACAATTCACTTCCGTAAGTTGCTTTTTCTTTTCCTTTTTGTTCAAACTCTACAATGTATCTACCTATTAACCAATAGGTATGCACCAAAATTGTATTAACAGAAGTAGCAGCTTGCTCTCTTCCTTTTTTAAGTAAGTTTCCTATTTCTGAAACTAAATTGGTATAACTTGTAGGTTCGATATTCATAATTTTGATTTTTATGCAGAAAACGCTTTTATTCTAAACAAAATTTCATTTTTCGATTTTCTTTAGTCTTTTTAGTTTTTTTGATTTGTCTGTAACGATTTTAAAACTTCTTTTTTATTCAGCACATTAACCATCGATTGCAGAAATTCCTGCTGAGCGGCGTAGAGTTGCAATTGAGCTTGACGCAGGTCGAAACTCGTTGCCAAACCTTCGGTGTATTTGATTTGATTTTTGTTTTCGATGCGTTTTGCCAAATTCAGATTTTCACGCAAAGTATGATGTTCTTCAATGGCAAACTGTAAGTCGCTCAACGCTTTATCGTGTTGCATTTGTAACTGCTGTTTTGCCAAATTCAAATCGTTTTTTGATTTTTCTAACTCAATTTGAGAGCGTTGTACTTTACTTGAACGCATAAACGAACTGAAAATCGGAATTTCCAAACTTACACCAAAAAGAGCACTCCCGAACCATCTTTTGTTTGTATCGAAAAATGAAAATTTGTCGTCAAAAGCATTGTAGGCTCCGTTAAGGAAAGCACTCAAACGAGGCAAAGATTGACTTTTTTCAAACTTTACCAACAACTCCTGCGAACGTACACTATTGGAAGCAATTTTAAAATCAATATTTGATTCCAAATTGAAATTGGTTTCATTTTCAATACTTTCAACTACGGTTTGTGTGGTGAGTTGCTCCAAATTGTCTTTCAATTCCACGCGGTCGTCCAAATTTAACCCCAAAGTGATGTTAAGCATTTTTTTGGAAAGTTCGTACAAACGCTTGGTATTGTTCAGGTTATTGCTGATGTTGGCAAGGGTGATTTGAAGTTGTTCCACATTTTCTTCTTCGCCCAATCCGTTTTCAAAAATGGCTTTGGTTTCGGCGAGATTTTTCTCCAAAACACGTTTGTTTTCTTCTAAAATTCGGATACTTTCTTCCGAAAGAAGTACATTGGCATAAGCATCGACAACGGTTTTTCGCAGTTCGATATCGCTTTTTTGTTTGGAAAGTTCTGAAATCTGTAAATACACCTTAGCACTCTGCAAACCAACGAGATAAGAACCGTCAAAAATCAATTGCGAAAGCGTAGCAGAAGCATTTACGTTTTGCTTTGTCCCGAAAGTGGCTTCGGCAAATTCGCCTTTTTGTCCTCCGAAAAATTCTGCCGGAATAAGCGTAACTTGTTGTTTTAAAAAGTGTTGATAATCCACTTTTGCATTGATTTGAGGCAATCCGGTAGCAGTGGCTTCCCATTTCTTTTTTCGGGCAGCCTCAATGTCTGCTACTGCATTTTTGGATTTTAAATTGTTTTCAATGGCAAAAGTAACGGCTTCTTCCAATGAAAAATGATATGTTTGAGTCTCTTGCGAAAATCCTGACAATCCGTAGAAAATCAGTAAAATAAAAATAAATTTATGATTCATTGTATTTATTATGAATTTTTTAATTGTATGATTTTTAGTTTTTAATTCTTTTTGTCTCTTCTTAAAATTTCTTCCAAGGTGGTAACTCCTTTCGGGGTGGCGATGGCTCGAATGTGATATTCCAAATAACTTGTCGAGATGATATTTTTGTCATAATCCTTGAAAAAGAGCAAATCATTACCCGATTCAATCATAATGTGCAAGTACAATCGCATCGTAAAATCCAAGTTGATATCTTTTCTGTACATTCCCAATTCGATACCTCTTTTTAAGTTTTCCAGAATTAATCCACCAACTTCTTCCAACTGTTTGTTTTTCATTTCCTTATATATTTTCGGATAATACTTTTGTAGCTGTTTTTGAGGTGAATTATTCACAATTACAGGCTGACACGAAAAGAAACGCTCCACTTCGTAAAGTTGCTCAATTGGGTTTTGCCTGTTGGTCATAATTGCTTTGGTTTGCTCGTTGAGTTCCTTGCTAACGTACAGAACTACTGTTTGGATAAGGTCGGTTTTATCCTTAAAGTGATTGTAGAGCGTTTTTTTAGAAACTCCTGCTTTTCGGGCGATATCGTCCATCGTAACAGATTTTATGCCTAAATCAATGAAAAGGTCACGTGCTATTGTAATGAGTTGTTCTTTTGCCATCGTTCGAATTTTTCAGCGCAAATATACCAAGGAAACTGAAAACGAGACTTTAGTTTCCGCGTTTTAACCTATATTTAACTTTTAACGAAAGCTATGAAAATTACTATATATTTGTGTGTTATATGAAAAGAGAAAGAAGCTGTCCGAAAAGCTGGATTTTTTGTTATATTGTTTAATTAGTTTGATGAAGAATGTTTTAAGCTTAAAAAATATAAATAATTAACATTCAGAAATTTATTTTAAAAAACTTACGCAAAATTTATTGAAGTGGGAAAATATTTTTTAAATAACAACTCTTCGGACAATCCTATTTTTAATTCTGGTTGTGTTATAAAAAGTATGATGTTAGTTTTGATTGTCAGGCTGAGCGTAGTCGAAGCCTCGTAATTACAGGGCTTCGACTACGCTCAGCCTGACAGAAATATCCACTTTATTAAAAGTATCATACTTTTTACAACACTTCCTTAATTCTAATATTTTTTACAGCATTTTCAAATCTTTAATTACCTTAAACGCTATATCTATCTGACTTTCAGGAACTACAATTGTAAACTCATTAGATGTTGAAATCACCTCATTCATAGTAACTCCTTCCCATGCCAATCTCTGGAAAATAAAGTAGTAAATACCTGGAATTGAAACGTTTTCTTCTGGAAGTTTTACGCTTATGGAACCCAAATTACTATATTTATGAGTACATCTTTCTGTGCTAAACACAGTTTCAACAATAGGCTCTACTGAATTACTAACAATCAAACTAATTTCATTTACCCCGCGCGAGGAAGCGTAGAACACGTCCTTCGTATTTTGAATTTGTCGCAACAACTCAGATTGATTATTTAACAGAGTTTCAGAAACTAAAAAAGTGTAGTCCGTCAGATTAGAACGAACAATAATCTCACCTATATTCTTAAGAACCTTAACAATGCGGTGTGTCGAACGAAATTCCATATCTGTAGAAAGTCGTTTGAGTGCCATAACGATAGCACCATTGCGCACTTCCCTACTGGTTGTATCAGTTTGAATTTCTTTACGAATGATACGAGCCAGCGAAGTCAAATTGATAATCCCTTGTGATAGAGCCGTCTGCAAGAATGGTTTTGATTTTATATAATTCTCTACGGCAGATGAAACGGTTTTCATTAGTACATAATTTTAAGTTCACACTATTATTTCGTTACAAAATTACAATAAAAAAAAATCTTTGTAACAATATAAGTTTATTTTTTTTTGCTAAAATTTTAAAAACCTATAAAATATCTTTTCTTTTTGAATTATTAACCAAAGCAATCATAAATAAAATCCTTCTTTTTTCTGAAATCATCATCAGTTTTTCTATATTAAAATCTAAAGCATTTTTATGAAATCCTCTTCACTGATCATCGGAATGCCTAAACTTTCGGCTTTCTGCTTTTTACTTGGCCCCATGTTGTCACCCACAATCACATAGCTTGTTTTAGAAGAAATTGACGAACCTACCTTTCCTCCATTTTGTTCAATGATGTTTTTCAACTCATCACGAGAATGTAAATGAAATACCCCTGAAACCACAAACGTGAATCCTTTAAGCTTTTCAGTTTGATTTGCGATACTTTCTTCGGAGAGTGAAAATTGTAAATTATAGGATTTTAGTCGTTTGACAATATTTTTATTCTGTTCATTGTCAAAAAATTGAACTACACTTTCAGCTATGCGAACACCAATTTCATCTACTTGCATAAGTTCTTCGAGTGTGGTTTTTTCTAAGTTATCAATCGTTTTATAGTGCCGAGCCAATTTTTTAGCCACCGTTTCACCCACGTAACGGATTCCTAAAGCAAAAAGCACTCGCTCAAAAGGAACTTCTTTTGATTTTTCTATACCCTTGATAATATTTTCAGCACTTTTGGATGCCATTCGTTCCAATGGCAAAAGTTTTGATACTGTAAGCTCATACAAATCTGCGTAATTCTCAATTAGTTTTGAACGAAATAGCAACTCTATAGTTTCTCCACCTAAACCTTCGATATCCATGGCTTTACGCGAGATGTAATGTTGAATTCTGCCTGTAATTTGAGGAGGACAACCTTCAACATTAGGGCAATAGTGCTGTGCTTCACCTTCGTTACGTATCAATTCAGACTGACATTCAGGACAATGTGAAATATAAGTTGTTATCATAGAGCCTGAGGGACGCTTATCAAGTGCTACTCCTACGATTTTCGGAATGATTTCACCGCCTTTTTCTACAAAAACCGTATCTCCGACACGAATATCTAACTTTTCTATTTGGTCGGCATTGTGCAAGGATGCTCGTTTTACGATAGTTCCCGCCAACAATACAGGGGTGAGATTTGCTACAGGAGTAATGGCTCCTGTCCGCCCGACTTGGTACGAAATACTTTCTAAGGTAGTTGTCGCTTGTTCAGCCTTAAATTTATATGCCATTGCCCAACGTGGTGATTTTGAGGTGTATCCCAACTCTTCTTGCAGAGCTATATCGTTGACCTTGACCACCACACCGTCAATTTCATATGGCAAATCATGGCGGTGTACATCCCAATAGTTAATAAAGTCCATTACCTCATCGGTGGAATGACATAATTTTGATTCTTTAGGAACTTTAAAACCCCAGGAACGAGCCTTTTCCAAACCTTCATATTGTGTTTTTATATTTACACTACCAACTAATGCATACAGTAAACAATCCAATGGGCGTTTCGCTACTTCAGAGGTATCCTGCAATTTCAGACTGCCACTTGCCGTATTCCGAGGGTTCATGTAAGGATCTTCCCCTGCTTCGATACGTTCTTTATTCATTTCTTCAAATCCTTTTTTAGGTAAGATAATTTCTCCACGAATATGGAAACGCTCTGGGAAATCGTTTTGCAAAACCAACGGTACGCTCTTAATTGTACGTACATTTGCAGTAATTTCATCGCCTTGAAAACCATCTCCGCGCGTAGTAGCTTGGGTTAGTTTCCCTTTCTCATAAAGCAAATCAACCGAAGCTCCGTCATATTTCAATTCACAAGTAAAAGAGAGGTTCTGACTCCCTGATAGCTTAATGATACGTTTTTCCCACTCCTCCAAATCTTCTTTTGAATAAGAATTATCCAAAGAATACATCCGAAATTCATGTGTGATAGTATTGAAATTTTTAGTAATAGTCCCACCCACACGAACTGTTGGCGAATTAGAATCGAAGAATTCAGGATGTTGATTTTCTAACAACTGTAATTCCTTCAATTTTTGATCAAACTCGTAATCAGAAATAATTGGATTGTCCAATACATAATAATTATAATTATGCTGATTAAGTTCGTTTCTAAGCTGTTCTATTTGATTTTTGACGTCCATTTATTGAGATTATTAAGCCACAAATGTAGTATTTTTTTTACATCAATGAAATTTTCAAACGCAATTAACGTACGAAAAACAAAAGAGACTATTCTTGTTGGGAACAGTCTCTTTTTCATATTTTTTATCGCGTAGTTTTATTTCAGTTCTACGATAATAAATTCACTTCGGCGATTTGCTTGGTGTTCTTCTTCAGAACATGAAACACCATCCGAACAACCATTAACTAACTGAGTTTCTCCATATCCTTTTCCTGTGATACGACTCTTATCTATTCCGTTATCAATAATCCATTTTACGGTGGATTTTGCTCTTCTGTCGGACAATGATAAGTTATAAGCATGTGACGCCCTGCTGTCAGTATGTGAACGGACATCAATTTTCATATTCGGATATTCTTTCATAACTTCAAGAACCTTAGCTAATTGCACCGCAGCATCAGGACGAATATTCGATTTATCTAAATCAAAATAAATATTATCTATATGAAGTACTTTTGCTAAATCCGTACCTTCTCCAACCTTAACCACACGCGGTTTCAATAGAATCTCATAATAAATTTCTTTATCTTTTCCTGCTACTACATTGACCTCTGCTGTTTCAAATCCTTCTTTTTCTCCTTTTAAGTAGAAGTGTGCATCTGTGCAGTTTATGGATTCATCATCGAAAAGGAAAGCTCCTTTTGAATCTGCCTGTTTAGAACCCAACAACGCCATATCTTTATTTGATAAAGTCACCTTAGCATCAGGAATAATTTCATTGGTTTCTTGATTTTTTACAATTCCACGCATAGTTCGTGTACATACAAATCGTAGCGGTGTATGTTCATAAAAGGAATAAATATCATCTTTGCCTTTTCCTCCTGGACGATTTGAAGTCAAAAATCCTATCTTTTTATCACTGTCAATTACAAAACAAAAATCATCATCGGCACTATTTCCAGGTCTTCCAATGTTGATTGGTTTTGAAGTTGTCCCATTGTCATACAGCTTAACCGCAAAAATATCCAAACCTCCCAAACCTGGAAAACCATTTGATGAATAGTACAGAACATTATCATCGGAAACAAATGGGAAAGACTCACGCCCTGTGGTATTAATCACATTTCCTAAATTCTCAGGTTTTCCATAGCCATCTTTGAGTATTTGGACACGAAATATATCAGAATTTCCTAATGTTCCTTTCATATCTGAAGCAAAATATAAATACTGCTCATCAGGGCTTAACGCTGGATGTGCCACACTGTGAACATTACTATTGAAAGGCATCTCAATCACATTGCCCCACTTACCGTTAGCATCTTTAGTCGCTCGTAAAATTTTTAAGAGAATAGTATTTTCACTATTCATCCCCACTTTTTTATTCACATAATTATTACGTGTGAAATAAACGGTATTGCCATCCTTAGTAAAGACAGCCGTAGATTCGTTGAATTTTGTATTAATATCCGATGAGAAAAGTGATTTTTTATCAAGAGAAATGCTGTCGCGAGAAGCCTCATATAAATCGTAAAAACTCTCGCCTGTCCATTGTGAAGTTTGCTTGAACATACTGCTATTACTCGCTGCAAAAATAACCTTATCTCCACCATAGAACGCGGCTCCATACTCTGAATGCTCTGTGTTGATATCCGTATGATACAAATCCATACGATTCGAATTATCTTTGATAATCTCTTGATAATTCCTGTTCTCTTGGAATAATACCGCTCTTGTATCATTCGCATCTGTCAACTCAACAAACTTAACCATCATCCTATCAGCCTCATCATAACGATCTGCCGATTTTAACGAAAGTGAATAACGATAGTAATATTCTGGCTTTAACTTATACTCCGGATTGGCAAACAATTGCTCATACCAAACCAATGCTGCTGTATAATCAGCATTGAAATAATACGAATTGCCCAAACGCTCCAACAACTCCTGATTCACAAAACCCTTCTTAGCTATACTTTCGTATATCTTAATAGCATCTACATAAGCATAATTCTGATACAAATCATTCGCCTTCTGTAATTCCTTTTCCTGTGCAAAAATATTTGCCGTTATTCCTAATAATAGAAAAAACAATAATTTATGGTATATTTTCATAGTATGATTACCTTCAAGATTTAAACTTTAATTAGAAGAATCGTGGAGAAACCACCTTTTTGTACATCTTCACTAACTCGTAACGTAAAAATATTTCATGTGACCCCGAGTTGTAGCGAGATAATTCCGTCGTCTCAAAATCATAACCGTAGCCTATAAACCAACGATCATTCACCTGAAAACCTGCCATCAAACTCACTGCCGCTGACCAACGCCAAGCCGCTCCAAGAACAAAACGCTCATTGAACATAAAGTTTGCCGATACGTCCAACTGCAAAGGTGCTCCATAAGTCATCTTCGACAAAACTGCTGGCTTAAATTTAATATTATCTGTCAAATCAAAAACATATCCTCCTATCAAATAGAAATGCTGTGTGTTTTTCAACACAGACACTCTACGGTCTTTTGATTCATAAATCTCCGTCTCTAACAAATTAGGAACCGAAAAACCTATGTAATACTTATCCGAATACCAAAAAACACCTGCTCCTACATTCGGTGAAAATATAGTACTATTCTCCGAAAAATGTGTATCTGATGGATCGTACAAACGAAGTTTATTATAATCCAAACTAAAAATCTCTGCTGTACCCTTTAAACCAAAAGCTAACTTCGAATTATCAAAATTCAAAGTATACGAGAAATCTAACATAAAACTCGTATTGGTTTGTGGCCCTATTGCGTCATAGAACAACGAGTACCCCAAACCCACGTTTCGCAAACGCTCCTGAGGAGCATGATAACTAATCCCTCCACTGCGAGGAGCTCCATCCAAACCAATCCACTGTGCTCGGAATATACCAAAAAAACTATCAACACCACGAGACCCCGTATATCCCGGATTAAACATCATCGTGTTGTACATGTATTGTGTGTACTGTGATTCTTGTTGAGCGAATCCTAATACACACAGAAAGAACATACACAAAGCTACTAACTTATTCTTCTTCATATAACTAAATTAAAAGTTCATCCCTCTCTTTACATGTCAGAACTATGCGTTAGACATGAATTTGACATAATACATATCAAACGGAGGCAAAAATACGTTTTTTATTGCGTACTTACAAGAAAAATGAATTATTTTTAGAAGTAAAAATTTCTTTTTCTTGCTGATTATCTTCATTTTAAATTTTATGTCGGAAATATCTCTTAAAGAAGGCATTCTTCTTTCTTCTAATTTTTGTAACTTTGCAGGACGAAACATGTAAAAATACTGATACATATGATCATACACCACTTAGGCGAAAAGCCTTCGATTTTAAATCGCTTCGTAGCCGAATTACGAGATGTGAACGTTCAAAAAGATCGTATGCGTTTTCGTACGAATTTAGAACGTATAGGAGAAATTCTATGCTATGAAATGAGTAAATTTTTACAGTACAAATCAGAAATCGTAACGACTCCATTGGGTGAGAAAAAAGTAGAAATCCCTAAAGACGACGTGGTTATATGCTCCATTTTACGAGCAGGATTAGCACTTCATCAAGGACTTATGAACTATTTTGACAATGCTGACAACGCTTTCATTTCTGCCTACCGGAAACACACCTCTGAAACAGATTTTGATATTTTAGTGGAATATTTAGCTTCTCCTTCCTTAGAAAATAAAATTCTTTTTTTAGCTGACCCTATGCTTGCTACAGGTCGCTCATTTGTAAACGTTTACAACGCACTCAATTCCTTGGGAAAACCCAAAGAAATACATTTGTTTGCTGTTATTGGTGCTCAAGAAGGAATAGATTACTTAGAAAAAAACTTCCCCGAGGACACTCACCTGTGGATTGCCACCACTGATCCCAAACTAAATGAAAAAGGATACATCATTCCAGGATTGGGAGATGCAGGTGATTTAGCTTTCGGATATAAAATGCAACAATAATACCACCAAAGGAATGGTTAACAGTGACCACAAAACGGTTTCTTTTAGCCATTTTTTTGTTATTTTTTCAACATAAAGGGCAAACAATATCGAAAGGGGCGTGAATATAAAGACCGGTTCCTTTGAAAAAAAGGTTACAATCAGACCTACAGACAAAATCTGTACAATCAATTGACTGCTTCCGCTGTGGTATTTATTCTTAAAAAAATAGACCAGCAATGATGTTATGAGTATGAATCCCATTAAAATTAGCGAAAATAACATGGGTGGGTGCAATGCCTTTTGATACGAAAAATCCCATAAATCTCCTGTTGAAGGAACTGTAAAGGTAAGATCCAATACCAAAAACATTACAGATGATAAAATTCCAACACAAAAAATAGCAAAAAAAGGAATTAACCAATATTTTTTCTTTTTAGAACGGTACAAAAGAAGTGAAATCCATACGTTTAGCAAAAAAAACAAAGCATAAACATTGAATAATCCCGCACAAAGTATCAAAAATGAGACATCAAATATCTTTTGAGGAATATTTCTTTCATTTTTCAATGATAACATCCGCCATATTGCAATAGTTATAAGTAAATTGGAAGCTAAAATAAGCAAATTAGTATACGCAGTAGGAAAAAGAATCACGAATACCCCAAAAAACAATAATGAATAGGAGTTTCCTTGAGTCAATTCATTCCAACGATCAATTTTATTTAAAAAATACAATGTAACATAAAGTAAAGAAGCTACTCCAATGATTCTGAAAACATGCCATACTTTCCAAATCGTATCGAAAATAAAAAACTCGTAGAGCAATTGTCCAAAAATTACTGCTAAGATTACCGCTAACAAATTGGCGGGTTTTCTATTTTCAAATCTATTAGAAATCATTTTCAATCAATTAGTTAGATACCGTAATTTGATTCCCCGAAACGGACACATTGTAGTTCAACAACGGATAGCTACGTTCCGATGACGCCACCATAACGCTGCCATTCACCAAGTTATAAACCGAACCATCACAAGGGCATATCACAAAAATGTACGCATTGGAATTATTTGTACAGATTTGAAACCTCTCTCCCTCCTTCGAAGCACAATACAATCGATCGCAAGCTGACGGATATTGATTCGGACAAGCTGCCTCCCATGCTACATACCGATTATTGCTAACGTGCGTTACAAAAACACCCTTAAGTCCAATCTCTGAAATATAGATAGTATTCTGTGGATACTTCAATGAGTTATATACAGGCAGATTCAAATTTATGGTATAAGAAAACCTACTTTCAGGCAAATACGGATTACGTTCAATTTTAGATTTTGTACAAGCAAAAAGCACTACAAAAACAAACCAAACGCTCATCAAAATAAAAGTAACTTTTCTTATTTTTCTCATACGCATCAAAATCTATATCCCATTCCAATGGAAATATACGAATTTTTAAAATTATTCGTGGAACTTATGTTCATTTTTTTTAACGATTCATTGGAACTATCCGCAATATTTGTCAATCCTTGATTGAATCGTGCTTCAACGAAATAACCTGAAGAAGTAGTGTACTTCAGTCCGATACCGAGCGATAAGTCAAAGTTATCGAATGCTTTCTCAACAATCACTTCTTCCTCGTTCTTTTTGTACGAAAATTTTGATTTTTTAGCCAAAAAATTAAACTGTGGCCCCACTTGAGCGCTAAGTCTTTCATAAACTTTCATTCCTAACAAAACTGGAACTGAAATATAATCTAATGCAACGTTTACACCACTTCCTGCCACATTTACAGTTCCCCCTATGCGAGTATAGAGTCCCTCTGTTTGTACGAAAAACAAGTTCGACAAAGGAAAATCGATCGTAACTCCACCGTAAAAACCGTGATATCTGGAAAGTTCAACCCCAGGATTTACATCTCCACTTAATGAAGCATAATTGTATCCTCCTTTAATCCCTACATACTGTGCTTTTGCCTGTTGGAAAAATAATCCAATAAATAGCAAAAATAATATTTTTTTCATATTCATATATTTTTTAGTTAAACATCATATTTTTTTAGTTGAAATAATTTTAACGGGGCATACCTTTTGAGCCTCTGCACAATTTTCATAGATACCATCATCGTGCGATTTGAGTGTGAAAAAACCCTTCTTCTCTGTGGAGCGAAGCAAAACACTTTTTCCGTCTTTCTTCGACATTTGGAACTGCTCCGGAGCTACTTCCACACAATAATTACACCCAATGCATTTATCACGCTGTAAGGTTACTACTACCATTATTTATTTGTCTTTAAATTGTGTTATAAAAGTACGATGATATTTTTTCGTGTCAGGCTGTTTTTTTTGTCAAGTTGAGCGAAGTCGAAGCTCTATAATCACGAGGCTTCGACTTCGCTCAGCCTGACAGAGTTGTTTGCTTTTTTCTATATTACAATTATTGAAAGTTTCGCTCATATACTTGCTTTTGAGACTTTGCTCAGCTTAGTAGGAAAAATCCGTTTTTTATTCCCATCATACTTTATTCATTTTCCAATTTTATAAGTCAACTTATTTAGAAAATTTCTTTAAGAAAACAAATTATCTTCTATTTGAACCCGTGTTTTGTCTTTTTTAAAAGCATATTAGCTTCTTACAAATTTCCCGAGGGCTTCCAAAAGTTGTGGGCGGTCTTCAAGGGCGATTTTAGCCACTTTATGGAACTTCGATACCCATTTGTCGAGGGTTTCAAAGGCTTTGTTTTTGTCTCGGGTAGCTTGTTGGCTTTCCCCTTTTTCTTGCAGATAGGTAGCGTAGGCTTTTTCTACTTCGGGGAGTTCTTGAAGCTGATTTTTGATATCTTCTTCGTTGATTTTTAGTTGTTTTAGTGGCGTAAGAAGATTGGGAGTGGTATCCAAAAGCTGATAAAACGCTCTCATTTCTTCCATAGCTGAGGCGATGGCTCGGGCAGCACTTCCTTTGAGTTTAAGCTGACGAAGAGCTTCTTCGTTGTCCTCAAAGACGATACGTGCCTTTTTGCGATGTGTACTATATTTTTTCTGTACGTTTTGATATTTTTCCTGAAAAGCCAATGACGCCGATGTCTCTTCGCGTGTTTCTTTTATATTGGCATCGAATGTTTTACGAGCTTCATCATAAAGGGCTTTTCCTTCAGCGATTTTGGCATCGTCGTAGCCGTATTCTGCTAATTCTGTTTTCAAATCGCCCTCTTTGGACAGATTTTCAAACATCGCTCCAAAATTCTGAAGCATTTGTTCGTTGGATAGATAATATGTTTTCATTTTTTAGCGTTTTTACAATTATTTTCCTATTCTTTGAATTCTTTTTATGTTTTGGTGTCTCCCTTTGTTATTTTAATACTTCGGAAGGTTTTTTAGTCGTACATTTGCTTATTTTAGTCCCACATTGACTTATTAAAATGCTTCGGAGTGTTTTTTAGTGTTACATTGGTTTATTTGAACACTCCGAAGGGGGTTTTGTTAACTTTGATAAAGTTTGGTTACAATCGGTGTGAAATTTGTTATCCACTCATTAAATTTGAGTTTCTGCTACTATAATCTTATTTCCTCCGAATTTCAAATTTATTTTATATTTTCTACGTCCTTTGAGTCACTATTGTAAGAGCATTCTAATTTGTTTGTTTTGACTCTCAATGATATATTTTTATTATTTTTTTTGAATTTGTCCATTGCTCTTTGCTCATCTGTACTTTTAGGCATTTTAGAAGAAATAACAAAAGCATAATTTTTTGGATATTTATATGAAAAATCTTTTATGCTTTGTTCTATCTGTAAAAAAGCTTTTTTCACATCACTTCCTTTTAATTCCACAAAAATTTCTATTTCATCTTCTTTGAAAAAATAATAATCACAACATTTAGGCTCTTCTCCTTTTGGAACAACACCATTATCTATCCGCACTTTATAAAAATCATTGGCATTTTTTAGAACAAATACCCTTCCATTTTCCTTACAAGTGGCAATGTTTCCACAACTATTTTTATGTACATCTTTAATCTGCCTCTTCTTCATACTTAATATCCAATAATTTTGAAAACTCTTCGCTTATTTCTTCCGAAATACTATCCAAGTAATCGCCATTTATCAGATTTTCATCTTCATAAATGGCAGGTTTTACAATTCCTTTTTCTATTGAAAATACACCTATTTGCTCCATAGTCAGCCAATATGCTTTCGGAATAATTTTATTTATTTCCTCCTCTTTTTCAGGTTTCAATTTTGCTATTTCACCTGCCAATAGCAAATTATTAAGAGAGGTTAAAATATACGGACTATGTGTTGCGAAAGCCAATCGGGTAGTACAATTTTCTTGTTTGTTTTCTACAAAACAGTCTTTTACTAAACGATTTATCAATCTTCTTTGTGCAGCGGGAAATAAAGAGAGTTCAGGTTCTTCTATGAAGATGGAGAGGTTTTTAGCATTATTAAAGATTTTCCCTGTCTTTCCACCACCTAACCCTCTTCGTTTATTTTCATTTTGTAAGACTTCATTAAAATCATATCTTTGTGATATATAATTAACAATTAACTCCAAGAAAGAGGCATTTTTAGTTCCACTAGAAGCATTTTTAAATTTCATTTCAAAATCATCACCTTTAACGAAATATTCCGAATGAAACTCTGCTTTCTTTTCAAATAAAGTCAATTTCGTAGCTTCTATAAAAAAATCTTTCTTTTGTTTAATAGCATTTTTAAAATTAAAAAAAGTATCTTCTAAATGATACGGAATTTCCATATTTAAGCTAAAATCTTGATTGAAAATATTAGGCAAAATCCCTCTATTTTCACTTAAAAAAATAACTTTATCAAAAGTAGTATCGTAACATTTTGTAACTTCAAATTTTCCATTTTTTAGTTGGTATTTAGCACAACCTAAATCAAAAACAATTTCTGTTTTCTCAGAAATAAACTCTTCTATCTCGCTTGTTTGTAGATTCTTAAAGAAAATATTCTTATTTATTTCTTCTTGGAAAAAATTTGCCAAATTATTCTGCTTATGCACCCAACGAAGAAGCGACATTAATTTCAAAATGGCACTTTTCCCACTACCTGACTCACCTATAAAAACCATTAGTGGTTTTATTTCGATGTCCAATTCTTTTATTGGTCCAAAGTTTTTTAAATATAATCTTTCCGTTGTTTCCATTTTTATAAATTAATTTTTACTTCTTCAACTGTACTTATAATTCCTAATCATCAGCATATTTGTCAATAATAGAGAATTCACTTCTCACTTCGCAAACTCCGTAGCTACAATCTTATATAATTTATCCGAGAGGCGAATTCTGAAATCGGTTTTGATGGTGCAAGAGTCGCCTTTGGTTGCTTTTTGGGCAGGAGCGTCATTGACCATCATATTTTCCAAAACGAACTCCTGTACGCCTGTGGTAGGGCCTGTAATGAGGAGTTTGTCGCCCACTTTAATATCGTAGGCTTCGATGAGAAATTCCGCAATCCCCGATTTTGGAAAATAGTGCTTTCCTTGTCCTACATACACCTTTTTCTGTGTGGCGTTTGACCCCGGATTCTCGCTCCACTCTCCCAATTTCTGTCCCAAATAATATCCACTCCAAAATCCTCTGTTGTAAACGGTTGATAGGGCTTCCATCCATTTTTCAACCTTTTCTTTTGAATATGTCCCCTCGTAATACGCATCAATAGCTTCACGATAGGTTTTTATGACAGTCGCTACATATTCGGGAGCTCTTCCGCGTCCTTCAATTTTGAGTACTTTGGCTCCTGCGTCAATCACTTGGTCGAGGAAGTCAATCGTGCACAAATCTTTGGGCGACATCATATATTCGTTATCAATTTCGATTTCAAAACCGCTTTCTTGGTCGATTACGGTGTATTTTTTTCGGCAATTTTGCTTACACGCCCCTCGATTTGCCGATGAATTATGCGAATGCAAACTCAAATAGCATTTTCCTGAAACCGCCATACACAACGCTCCGTGACCGAAGATTTCTATCTCGACCAAATTCCCTGACGGACCTTTAATTTGCTCCCTTTGGATTTGCTCGGCGATTTTCTTTACCTGCCTAAGGCTCAATTCACGACTCATTACCATTGTATCGGCAAACATTGCATAAAAACGCACCGTTTCGATGTTTGTAATATTGATTTGGGTAGAAATATGCACTTCCATACCAATTTGACGAGCATAGGCAATAACCGCTTGATCCATAGCAATCACTGCGGTTAAGTTTGCCTTCTTTGCAGCGTCGAGCAAGGTTTTTATGATGGATAAATCGTGGTCGTATATGATTGTGTTTAAGGTAAGATAGGTACGGATACCTTTTGGGCGGCAACGTTTTGCAATTTCGTCCAAATCGTCAATGGTGAAATTGATACTTGCTCTTGCCCTCATATTCAGCTGGTCAACTCCAAAATATACCGAATCAGCACCATTATCAATAGCTGCTTGTAACGATTCGAAGTTTCCTGCGGGAGCCATCAGCTCTATTTTTCCTGAATTTGTCATAAATTTGATTGAAAGTTAGCGAGTGCAAAGATAAAAAATTTTTATTTATACGATTTTTTTTCATACATTTGATTTTTAAAAATATATGTATGAAACAATTAATTATATATTTTCTATTCGGTTACAGTCTTGGAGTCAACGCTCAAATTCTTACCGAAAAAACACCTCCAGAATTCATAAAAACAATTATTTTTAAGGCTTCAGAAAATGATAAAAGCCAATTCCCGATTGTGCGACTCAATGAAATGTTTACTCTACAGTTCGACGACTTAAGTGGTGATGAGGAAACATATTACTATAAAATTACGCATTGCAACGCCGACTGGACAGCCTCCAATTTGCTAAAAAGCGAATATATTAAAGGAATGGATGAGCAACCTCTACGCCCCGAAAGCAATTCGTACGCAACTTTGCAATCCTACTCTCACTATCGACTTAATTTGCCCAATGATTTGACAAAAATTACCCTTACAGGCAATTATCTTCTTTCTATTATTGACCGATTTGGAACGGAATTATTCTCCCGTAGATTCGTAGTTTACAATCCATTAGTAAGCATTCAATCCGAAATCAAACGTACACGCGACCTACAACATTTCGACACCAAACAAGTGGTGCAATTCTCCATCAAAGAATTGGGGTTACATCTGCAAGATCCTACATCAAATGTTAAAGTAGCTGTCTTGCAAAACTATTGCTGGAATAATGCTATTATGAATCTGAAACCTCAGTTCACAATAGGGCAAGAACTTATTTACAAACACGATCTTGAAAGTGCTTTTGATGGAGGTAATGAATATTTTTACTTTGACAGTAAAGAGTTACGTGTAACCTCAGGTGCTACATATCAAATATTCCAAAACAAACTGTTTGAACACGTTCTATTTGGAAATATAAGCCGTGCGAATCGGGTTTACACCTACAATCCTGATATCAACGGAGATTTTCTAATAAACACATTGGACGGACGCAACCCGGATAACGAAGCGGATTACGTCTGGATACATTTTTCATTAGAATTACCCGCCTCTTTCGGCAAAAAAGAAGTATACGTATACGGAAAATTCTCCAATTATGAGCTTTTAGACATTTACAAACTTACTTACCATGAAGAAAAAAGAATTCATCAAGGAAAAATCCTGCTAAAACAAGGCTTTTATAACTATAAGTTTGCTACAAAAGAGCAAAACGAAGAAAATTTTAATGAAATTGGCGGGAATTTTCAACAAACAGAAAATAATTATACCATTTTAGTCTATTACCGAGCTCCTAACGCTCTTTATGATCAAGTGATCGGACTTGGAGGAGCTAATAGTAGTAATATCTCAAGGTAAAGTGGATATATTTTCGGTATAATGTCTAAAAATTAAGCTATTTTTTAGACGATTGTTTCTAATGGATATTTTTAAGTTCAATTTTCAGTTGTGATTTTGGTTTTTATTTCAAAAGTATTTTTCTTGCTGTATCTGTCAAACGGAAACAAACTTTGCTGGAAAGTAGCTTGTCAGGAACACAAAAATATTTGAAACTCTACAGACCTCTTTTTCTGAAAATAATAAAGGCTTTGCAATTTCTCGCAAAGCCTTTGTTTTTTTAAAGAGGTGTTCCTTCCTTGGTTTTAAAACGGTATTCAAGATAGGAGTATGCATCGCGGTGCATTACCCTCACCCACCGTTTGTATTTTAAAAACCATTTAAAGCGTATTGACATTAGTCCGTGGGTAATATACGCTGCAATAAAAGGATGTGCATTTAGCACAATGCTACCCTTATAGGTACTCTCTTTAATGATTCTTTCAAGTTCTATGTTGATTTTGTCAACTAAAACAATAGGTGCTTCAATTTCACCTTCTTTACTCGGATTTTCTTCCTTGGTTTTGATGTTTAGTTCTTGGCGTACTCGCTGACGCGTAATCTGTATTAACCCAAATTTACTTGGAGGTAATATTTTGTGTTTTGCCCTATCTTCCGACATTTCTTGTCGTAGATGATCAAAAAGAATCTTTCGGTTATCCGTATTGGACATATCAATAAAATCAACAACGATGATACCTCCCATATCACGTAAACGCAGTTGCCTTGCAATCTCTGTTGCTGCAATTAAATTTACTGCTAAAGCCGTAGACTCTTGATTATCAGCTTTGTTAGAGTGATTTCCACTATTGACATCAATAACGTGTAGTGCTTCAGTATGTTCAATCACCAAATAAGCTCCTTTGCTCATTGAAACGGTTCGTCCGAAAGCCGTCTTAATTTGTCGTTCAATATGGAACTTTTCGAAAATGGGAACTGAAGAACGGTACAGTTTTACGATACTTTCTTTTTCAGGGGCAATCTCTTGAACATATTTGATAACTTGCTCGTAGAGAGTCTCGTTATCCACCTGAATTCCTGTGAAAGAATCGTTGAACATATCTCGCAAAATAGCTCCTGTTCTACTGATTTCGCTCATCACCTTGGATGGGAAAACAGCCTTGTTAATTTTTTTACACATCAAAACCCATCGGTTGAATAAACCCTGTAAGTCCTTATCCAGTTCCGCTACCTTTTTACCTTCTGCTACGGTGCGTACAATTACGCCAAAGCCTTTAGGTTTAATGCTTTGCAGAAGTCGTCGTAGTCGTTCTTTTTCGGTTTTGCTTTCAATTTTCTGTGAGATAGAAATTCTATCAGAAAAGGGTACTAACACCAAATAGCGCCCTGCGATGGACAATTCAGAACTGATACGAGGACCTTTGGTCGAAATCGGTTCTTTTACAATTTGAACCAAAATGGGTTGTCCTGCTTTCAAAACATCTACTACTGCTCCATCTTTATTAATATCAGGCTCTAAAGGAAAGTCTTTTAAAGAATAATCTTTTAATTTTCCTGAAATAATCATCTTGACAAATTTTTGTAAAGACGAAACCTGAGGACCTAAGTCCAAATAATGCAAAAATGCATCTTTTTCGTGACCTACATCCACAAAAGCGGCATTCAACCCAGGAATTGGTTTTCGGATTTTGGCAAGCATGATATCCCCCACACCTACACCATTAGCATCCTCTTCTTTGTGGAGCTCAATGAGCCTTCCTTCTTTAAGCAAAGCAAAATCGACATAAGAGGAACCTGAACGAATGATTAGTTCTTTATTCACTCTGTTTGGATTTTTTTTGTTAAACTACTACATTGTCTATGAAAGATTTAATTTCATAAACTATTTTTTCAATGAACGTTTTTACATAAGACAGAAAAAGTAGTTAAAAACTACTTTTTCTTTTTGTGACGGTTAGCTCTCGCTCTTTTTTTACGTTTGTGGTTAGCAACTTTATGTCTTTTTCTTTTTTTTCCGCTTGGCATAGCTTAATATATTTAATTAGTTTAAAATTATTTCTTTTTTCCTGATTTTACTTTTACCTTTGTTTTTACACCATCAACAAACACTTTTGCAGGTTTGAATGAAGGGATGTTGTGAGCAGGGATTTTAATAGTTGTATTTTTAGAAATATTACGTCCTGTTTTCTCAGCTCTTGTTTTGATAACAAAACTTCCAAAACCTCTCAAATACACGTTGTTCCCACTTTCCAACGATGCTTTCACTTCATCCATAAAGTTCTCAACCGTTGATTGAACGTCGTTTTTATCAAGACCTAACTTATCAGCGATCTTTGATACGATTTCTGCTTTTGTCATTTTATATTTCTTTTTAAATATTAATATTTTAACTTATTCGGACTGCAAATATAGTAATTAAATATTTAATAAACATGATGTTAGGTTAATATTTTTTTATTTACCGCCTCATTTTAACAACCTTACAAAATTTTTAGGTTTCAAAATTATTGAAAATGAGTTAGTTGCGCATTTAGTTAATCAACAGTAAAACTATTTTTAATTGACTACCCGATTCAATCGCTTTGCCAATGTTTTTTGGAGTTGTATGTAATCCATAATTTCTGCCATAGCTTCGTTCTTTTCGGCTACCTCAACTGAGGTTTGTACTCGTTGCATAATATCGGCAATCAAATTACTCACTAGCTGTTTTCGGATGTTTAACAAAATATCTATTACCGCAATGTCTATATTCTCGTCCTTGTTTTTCACTACAATATCTTTGCGAAGCCAATCGTGCAATGTCAAATTTTCATCTTCCATAATAATTTGAGTTACTCTTCCGCTTAATTCGATAGGAAGCTGATTGACAAATGTAGATAACTGATAGGTTGAGTCCTCGTATTTGCTCATCACCAATTCATAAATATGTCTAAACTCCGGATTCGCAAAATGAATTTCATCCTCTTGTAGCTCCAAATATATTTTTTCATATATTTTAAGCTCTTGCTGCACTTTATATTCCTGCACACCTCCTTTTTCGTCAGGTTTTAATATGACATCAACAAATGTATACTTTCTATCTCCATAAAGTAACAGACACTTTATCAGATCGTGTTCCAAAACTTGTAACCGATCAATAGACAGTTTTATTTGTTCTTCTTTAGTTCGTGTAACTTCTAATTTTTGAGTTTTCTTACGCTCTACCTTTTGTCCGTCGTAAATATCTTTCTTTAATATTTGCGACAGAGTAGCAAATAACACATCTTCGGAAATTTCCATCAATGCAGCACATTCGCGGATGTACACTTCTTGTTTTATTGAATCAGGAATTTTTGAGATGCTCTCTATGATGTCGCGTATAGTTTCTGATTTTTTTATGGGGTCATTTTGAGCCTCTTGCACCAGAAGTGATGCTTTGAAGCGTATGAAGTCCGTAGTATTTTCTTCCAAATAGAGAGTAATGTCTTCCAAAGCGTTGTTTCGAGCAAAACTATCTGGATCTTCACCGTCGGGGAATGTACATATTTTCACATTCATCCCCTGCTCTAAAATAAGGTTAACCCCTCGTAAGGAAGCTCTCAACCCAGCAGGGTCACCATCGTAAAGCAAGGTAATATTATTGGTTAACCGATGAATGAGGCGTATTTGTTCAGGAGTAAGAGCCGTTCCGCTTGAGGCTACCACATTCTCAATTCCTCTTTGATGTAGTTGAATTACATCCGTATATCCTTCCACCAAATAACAATTGTCTACCTTAGCAATTGCCTGTTTAGCGTGATAAATCCCATAAAGAACTTTACTTTTCTGATAGATTTCACTTTCGGGAGAGTTGAGATATTTTGCGGCTTTTTTATCTTGCGTAAGTATACGTCCGCCAAACCCCAATACACGTCCACTCATTGAGTGAATAGGAAACATCACCCGCCCTTTGAATCGATCAAACTTTTTATCTTCTTTAACGATTGTCAGACCCGATTTTTCGAGAAACTCAAGTTGATATCCTTTGCTGAGAGCTTCGTCTGTAAAAGCACTCCATTGGTCAGGGGAATATCCCAAACGGAATTTTTTAATGGTATCCAATGTAAAACCACGCTCTTTGAAGTAGCTCATCCCGATAGCTTTTCCTACTTCGCTCTCAGTCAGGATTTTCTCAAAGTACGTCTGAGCAAACTCCGAAACGATATAAAGGCTTTCTCGTTCATCTGCCTTGTCTTTTTCTTCATCCGTCTGTTGGGTCTCCTCAATTTCGATATGGTATTTTTTTGCTAAATAGCGTATTGCCTCTGGATAAGTGAAATGCTCGTGTTCCATCAGAAAAGCAATAGCATTTCCTCCCTTACCACTACTGAAATCTTTCCATATTTGCTTAACAGGAGAAACCATAAAACTGGGAGTTCGTTCATTAGAAAATGGACTTAATCCTTTATAATTGGAACCAGAACGTTTGAGTTGTACAAAATCTCCTACGACTTCCTCAACACGCATCTGGTCATACACTTTGTCTATGGTTGCTTTTGAGATCATTTTTATTCCACTTTTAAAAAATTATTAGCCTTAATAAATAAAAAGTACTAAAATAACATTTTCTCCTGCCTAAAAAATGAGAGTAAATTCCTTGTTTTCCTAATATAGTTTGCTGTATATCACTCTACTGACTGCTTGTTTTTTACACAGACGGACAAAAGTAGCAAAAAATATCATTCAATCAAACATATTAACAATTCGTATAATATTTTGCACTACAAAGAAAATAAGATCTAAAATATGCATCAGGAAGAGTAGCTCTTATGTAATTTGGCATTTTACATTGATTCGCATTAACTATCTTATATCTCAACACATTGTGTCTGATTTTTCATTAAAAATAGAATGATGCAGAATGATAAAAAACAGATAATCTGCAAAAAGATTTGCATACAATCATTTTTTTTTTGAATTTTGCAAGGATTGTTCTTTTCTAAAGAACAATCTTTAAGTGTATTCAAGTAAAAAATTATTTAGGAATAATGAAAATATTAGTTTGTATAAGCAGTGTTCCTGACACTACTTCAAAAATAAACTTTACTAACGACAATCAAAAATTTGATACCTCAGGAGTGCAGTTTATCATCAATCCGAGTGATGAGTATGGGCTTACACGAGCTATCCAACTCAAGGAAAAATTGGGTGCTTCCATAACCTTAGTGAATGTGGGAACTCCTGAAACAGAGCCAATTCTCCGCAAAGCCTTTGCTCTAGGAGCCGATGAAATCATCCGAGTAGATGCCACTGCTACAGATGGTTTTTTCGTAGCCTCACAACTTGAAAAAATTGTTAAAAATGGAGGTTTTGATTTAATAATTACAGGTAAAGAATCCATTGACTACAACGGTGGAATGGTAGGTGGGATGCTTGCAACTCTACTTGATTACCCTTTTATTAACAAATGTATAGGATTAGAAATCAACGGCATAGACATTGAAGCATCTCGTGAAATCGATGGAGGTAAAGAAGTAATCAAAACTCAATTACCTGCGGTGATAGCAGCTCAAAAAGGATTGGTTCACGATAAAGATTTGCGGATACCAAATATGCGGAATTTGATGGCTGCCCGCACAAAACAAATCACGGTAATACAACCCGAAAGCGTTTCAGCCCCCACCAGTGTAGTAGGATTTGAAAAAACACCTGCCAAAAATCCTGTTAAAATGATCGCATCGGACAATTTAGATGAACTTATCCATTTGTTGCATAACGAAGCCAAAGTGATTTAATTTTTGAAAAAAGTAGAAAAAATGTCAATATTAATATACGTAGATTCCGAAAAAGGAACGTTAAAAAAAACGGCGTATGAGGTAGCCTCCTACGGAAGAGCTCTCGCCGATATGCACAATACTGATTTGGTTGCCGTAGCAATCAACGTTGAAGACATCACTCCATTGCAAACGTACGGTGTAAACAAAGCAATAGTAGTAAACAACGACCAACTGAATCAGTTTTCAGCCAAAGTGTACACTGAAATCATCAGAAAAACAGCAGAAAAAGAGTCAAGTAGCATAGTCGTATTCAGTTCATCATCTTACGCGAAAAACATAGCTCCTTCGTTAGCTGTGGTTATGAAAGCAGGTTATGTAGCAAATGTAATTTCGCTACCTGCGAGTGTTGATAATTTTGAGGTGAAGAGCAATGTTTTTTCAAACAAAGCTGTTGGCTTAATAAAAATAGATTCAGTTAATAAGGTGGTTAGCCTTGCGGGGAACGCCTACGGAGTAAAGGAAACTCCTGTTTCGATGACCGTAGAAGAAATTCCGACCGAAGTACCCGAACCACCGATTAAGGTAGTGAGAAGCGAAAAAAACACAGGCAAAGTATCGTTGGATGATGCGGCAATTGTTGTTTCGGCAGGACGTGGACTGAAATCACCTGAAAATTGGGCGATGATTGAAGAATTGGCAGACGTACTCGGAGCAGCAACCGCTTGTTCAAAACCTGTGTCCGATATGGATTGGCGACCTCACAGTGAACATGTAGGGCAAACGGGGAAACCCGTAGCACCAAACCTATACATCGCTATTGGAATTTCAGGAGCTATCCAACATTTAGCAGGGGTTAACGCTTCTAAAATCAAAGTAGTCATCAACAGCGATGAAAATGCTCCTTTTTTCAAGGTTGCAGATTACGGCGTAGTAGGAGATGCATTTAAAGTAGTCCCAGAACTAATCTCTAAGTTAAAAGCCTTCAAAGAATAATCGTTTTTTACGCAATCATGTTTTATTTGGAAAAGCTAAAAAACAACAATTAAATATGTTAATTTTTTCTATAAAAAAGGTTTTTAGACTTTGATTTTATAAAATTAACTCTTTAATTATTAGATGTTTAATTGGTTTTAAACAATAAATTGTTTAAAAATAACAAGTTAAAATATTTGCCGAATGTGTTTAGTTAGAGAAACTTTTGCTAACTTGCACCCGATTTTTATACTAACAAAGTAGTTTTACTATGAAAAATAATTTATTAAGATTCTTTGCCGTCATAGCAATTTTTTCGGGGTTTGCACTGACAGGTTGTAAAAAGGGGACAAATAAAAATATTTCCAGTGCAACAGGTTGGAGCATAAACTCAAAAGAAGGAGGTTTTCAATACAACACAGACTTCAAAGAGCAGGAAACAGGACCAGGGCTTATCTTGGTTGAAGGAGGCACATTCACTATGGGGCAGGTTCAAGATAACGTGATGCACGATTGGAATAACCTTCCAACGCAGCAGCATGTACAGTCTTTCTATATGGATGAAACAGAAGTTACCAACAAAATGTATATGGAGTATTTGGATTGGTTAAAGCATGTCTTTCCTCCAGCCGAAGAGCAATACAAAAACATTTATGTTGGAGCATTGCCTGACACGTTGGTTTGGAGAAGCCCTCTTGGATTTAACGAATCAATGGTAACGAATTATTTGCGTCATCCTGCGTATGCGGAATATCCTGTAGTTGGGGTTAACTGGGTTCAGGCGGTACAATTCAGTGCTTGGCGTACGGATCGCGTAAATGAAGCTATTTTGGAAAGAACAGGATATATTGAAAAAAACACACGCTATCAAGTAGAGGCTGGAAGTACTTTCAGTACAGAAACGTATCTTTACACACCATCAGACTCTTATGGAGGACAAGCTACTGATTTTGCAGGTAAAAAGGCTGTCACCAAAGAAGGAGAGCCTACTTTTGCTAAGCAAACCAGTGGAGTATTACTACCAGAATATAGACTTCCAACAGAAGCTGAGTGGGAGTATGCAGCCAAATCGTTAAATGGTGTTCGTGAGTACAATAGTTTGCAAGGTAGAAAAAAATATCCTTGGGATGGAGCCTATACACGTTCAACAAAACGCTCGTCACGTGGTGACCAGTTGGCGAACTTCAAACAAGGTAAAGGAGACTATGGCGGATTAGCAGGTTGGTCTGATGACAAAGGCGATATTACAGTTCCTGTAAAAACGTATCCACCGAATGATTTTGGATTGTATGACATGGCAGGAAACGTTGCAGAATGGGTTGCCGATGTGTATCGTCCGATTGTTGATGACGAAGTTACCGATTTTAACTATTATCGTGGTAACGTATACATGAAACACTCTATTGGGGAGGATGGTAAACATGTGATTGTAACGCCTGAAAATGTTAAATACGACACATTGAGTAACGGGAAAATCGTAGCTCGTAATCTTCCAGGTAATATCGCAACCGTTCCAGTTGATGAAAACGAAACCTATCTGCGTTATAACTTCACACGTAGTGAGAATAGAAGTTATAATGACGGGGATAAATCGTCAACACGTAACTACAGAAGTGGCGGAAGTGAATTAAGTGGAGGAGATTTGGATTACAAAAACTCAATGTACAATTCACCTAAACACCAAATTTCAAGAGATTCGTTGGAAAACAGAATCGCCAGAAGCTATGACAAATCAAACGAACGTACTACCTTGATAAACGACGAAGTACGTATTTACAAAGGAGGTTCTTGGAGAGATAGAGCCTATTGGATTGATCCAGCTCAAAGAAGATATTTACCTCAGTACATAGCAACGGATTACATAGGATTTAGAAATGCAATGAGCCGTGTAGGTTCTAAATCATCCAAAGCAAATAAAAGACCAAAAGGATAATACCTTTATTAAATAATAATCTAAAAACGCTATAAATATATTTTATTTATGGCGTTTTTTTTGTAATATTGCTACCGAAAAACAAATGATAGCTTATGAAAGAACTATATGAATTGTTCGTCCAGTCAACAGGGGTTTGTACGGATAGTAGAGCCGTATTTGCAAATTGTATCTATTTCGCTTTAAAAGGAGATTCATTTGACGGCAACAAATTTGCTAATGAAGCCTTGGAAAAAGGAGCCAATTATGCCGTTATAGATGACTCGAGTATGAAAGTTTCGGATAAAATGATTTTAGTAGACGATGTACTGAAAACGTTACAACAATTAGCAAACTATCACCGCCGAAAACTCGGAACACTCATTTTCGGGATTACAGGAAGTAATGGAAAAACAACCACAAAAGAACTGTTGAAATCAGTACTGTCAGAAAAATTTCAAGTAGTTGCTACCCAAGGGAATCTGAATAACCATATTGGGGTTCCTCTTACCTTGTTATCAATCCAAGCAGAGACTGATATTGCTATTGTAGAAATGGGAGCTAATCACCCTGAAGAAATTGCTTTTTTATGCTCCATTGTTGAGCCAGACTATGGTTATATAACCAGTATTGGAAAGGCTCATTTAGAAGGTTTTGGAAGTTTTGAAGGAGTTATTAAAACTAAAGGAGAATTGTATGATTATTTGAAAAAATACAACAAAACAATTTTTTTGAATAATGACGATACTTTACAAAAAGATCTTTTGAAAAATTACGAAAACGTCTATTCTTTTGGAAATCAAGGAAACACTAAAGTAAAATTAAAGAATACACATCCTGTAGAAGTGATTTTTGAAAATTCAGCACTAAGAAAAATGACCGATGGCATAGAAAAACCATCGCTTTTGGGAATTGGTGTATTAGATGAGTTTACTGATTCAACTACAGTAGTAAGATCGAATCTAACAGGAAGTTACAATTTTTCGAACATAGGTGTAGCCATTGCCGTAGGTAAATATTTCAAATTGCCTCCCGAGGCTATCAAACGAGGGATTGAAAAATATATCCCTACAAACAACCGAAGTCAAATTATTAACTTAGAGGGAAATACCATTTTTTTAGATGCTTACAACGCTAATCCAAGTAGCATGTCCGCGGCCATACACAACATGCTAACAATTGAGAGTTTTGACAAAAAAGTACTCATTTTAGGAGACATGTTTGAATTAGGCAAATTTGCCCTGACAGAGCATCAGAACATCGTAGATTTGGTTGAATCCCATACTTGGAAAGCTGTTTTTTTTATAGGGGAAAATTTTGCAAAAACCTCTACCAAACACCCTCAATTTAAAACATTTGATGAATTCAAACAAGCATTTTCGTTTTCACAATTTTCAGATTGCCTTATACTAATCAAGGGGTCCAGGGGAATGGCTTTGGAGCGAGTTATTTTATAAGTCTTTACTTTCTTTCATGCTTAAAAACATTCTAAAGGTAAGTTGTCGTTTTTAATTTTAGTCTGCTGACTGTTTGTGAGGCTTTATGGATAAATTATGCATTAATATTTTAAAATCACATCAATTTCATAAGGAAACCATTTGCCATTCCATAAATCTATAAAGAATAAAATTACTTTTTCTTCAATTGGCATTGAAGGACTTAACAACTTACCTGTTACATTTCCTTTTCTAATGGATAGGTTAAGTTCTTTTAACATGATGTTGTAATACTTCTCGTTTACTTCACATTTCTCACAAAATATTTTCTCCCCTTCCCAGAAACGAGCTTTTAACTTATCCGAATCTATGAAGGGGTTTTGCTTTTCTTTTTTGTAATATTTGCAGGATTTGTAAATTCTCTCCATTGGCTCTGTGCTGATTTTCTGAAAAGAAGCACAAAATTATGTTTTTCTGCTCAAAATAAAAATTATAACTGAAATTTGAGTCTAAAAAATCTCTATTAAGCCTTTTTTAAACTTACCTGTTGCAAAGAATCATCTCCAAATTTATGGACTGTGACTATTTTCGCTTCTATTCTTGTAGGTAAATTAAAAAACTAATATCTCATCAATGAATAGCCACGCATCGCCTCCTTTGGGTGGGCTTCCTAAGTTTTTAATTTCTATTTTGATGAAGCGTGTTTTTTCTGTAGGAAATTCTAAAGCAAAATCGTGCAATATAGCAAATCCATTGACTGAATAAGGACGTTCGATTTTTCCTTTTGGAGTATATTTTTTTCCATCCTCAGAGGTGAAAAGGCGTATTTCGGTAGGGAAATAAATTCCAGAACCTTGGTTCTCCATAGCTCCAACAACAACTTTGCTTATATCCTGAGGAGTTTCTAAATCAATGTTAATAGTTGCGTTGTCTACTAACCAAGCTAACCATTGTTTGTCATGGAAATCTTTTGTACCACGAACGATATTGGTTAGTGTTTTATTTCCTTGTCCGGAGTAGCTTTTGTGGTAAGTTGGGTTATATGAAGTAGGTTTGCCCATAGCTTTGTGAAACGTTATCGTATTGCTATAAACAGCCGTATGTGGTTTATTATCAAAGAAAACTGCAGCTTGAATTTGGGTAGTTTCATTGATACGCAAGGTGTCCGTGTACGGGATTGCATTGCTAAAGTCGGACTGGTTCAACACATAACGTATGTCTGCATTTGGAGTTTCTGATTGAAGGCTAATTTTCACACTGTTATTGCCGTTATCAAATACTTTTCCTGTGGTTTGGTAGATGGATTTGGCATAGTTGATATCCATTATCTCTAAACGAGCCAATGATTTTTGCAAACGTTGTGCAAAATCAGTCCAGTTTCGTTCTTTTTCAGGTTTCCAAAATACTTCGGACATGGCTAGTAGGCGTGGGAATAACATATATTCGGAATGTTTTTCATTAGGTACATATTCTGCCCAAAGGTTTGCTTGTACCCCTAAAATACGAGAACGTTCCTCGCTACTTAACTCTTTTTCAGAAAATGCTTCATTGTAAATTCGGCTTACAGGCAAATATCCACCAATTGCCAAAGGCTCATTATCAGGCAATCCTTGATATTGGTCGATATAGCCTTGACTGGTCAAAATCACACGATTTCCTTTTTCAGTAGCTTTTTTAACGATGTTGTTACCTCGCCATACCATAACTACCGCATCATCAGCTAATCCACCTTCAATGATTTCGTCCCAACCGATGAGCTGTTTGTTTTTTGACTTTAAAAAAGTATTGATTCGTTTGATAAAGTAGCTTTGTAACTCGTGTTCATTTTTCAAATTTTCGGTTTTCATACGAGCTTTGCACTTTGGACATTTTTTCCATTCAGTGTGTGTAGCTTCATCACCGCCAATATGCACGTATTTACTTGGAAATAAATCGATTACTTCAGTAAGAACATCTTCTAAAAATGAAAAGGTTTCTTCTTGACCAGCGCAGTAGATATCCGTAATTGGCCAAACTCCGCCAGACGGCACAGCTATAGGTCGTTTATGGCAAGATAGTTCAGGGTATGCCGCAATGGCACTCATCACATGAGCGGGCATTTCTATTTCAGGGACTACAGTGATGCCATATTTTGCAGCATATGCTACAATTTCTTTAATATCTTCTTGGGTGAAAAAACCACCATACGTGCCTTTTTCGTTAGGGTCATTGGTTACGCGAGCATTCCAATGTTGGTCGAATTGACCCACACGCCACGCTCCAACTTCCGTAAGTTTTGGATATTTTTTGATTTCAATTCGCCATCCTTCATTGTCCAACAAATGAAAATGAAAGGTGTTGATTTTCAGCATCGCCATTCGATCAATGGTTTTCAAGATATATTCTTTCGGGAAAAAATGTCTAGCCACATCCAACATCAATCCTCGCCATTCATATTGAGGTGTATCGTTGATTTTTACAGAAGGAATTACCCAGTCAATTGTTGTGATTTTTTGACTTTCAATTTCTTTTGGTAGTAATTGTCGTAGGGTTTGCAATCCATAGACAAATCCACGGTAATCCGACGCAGAAATTAAAATTTTGTCGCTATCGGAAGAAAAAGAATATCCTTCTTTGGGTAGATTTTCATCTACAATCAATTGTACGAAATTGAATTTTACATCGCTATCTGTTACAGTATTTTTAGAAAAATCCCACCCTGAAGCACGATGAAACTTATCAGTAATCAACTTAATAGCAGGGTGTAGCGAATCGTTAGCTATGAATTTTGTTTCTGCTGTAAACTCAAAAAATCCGTTGTTCAACACTACTTGCTCAGGCTTCGGGATTAGTAACAAATCATCTTCGTTGAAATGAAAATTTTTCTTCTCATGGCAACCCATTAACAAGATAGCGAATAATAAAAAGTAAGGTTTCATGGTAATAATTTATAGTTAAGATCTAGTAGTTAACTGTATTGTTGTTCCATTTTTCCTTAGATTAAAAAAGACTCTAAGGAAAATGGATTTCAGTTTAGGTTCGACTTTCTTAAAAGTTTGGACGTAATTGATTTGAATTACTATAAAATTTTTCGATTACGTCAATCACATCATCTTCGGAATCAACCAAATGGAAAAGGTTTATATCCTCAGGGCTGATATTCCCAAAATGCTCCAAAAGAGTGACTTTAATCCAATCTACTAGCCCTTGCCAGAATTCAGTCCCTACTAAAATGATTGGAATACGGTCGATTTTGTGTGTTTGTACAAGTGTTATTGCTTCGAAAAGTTCGTCCAATGTACCAAACCCACCCGGCATCACTACAAAAGCTTGAGAATACTTGACAAACATCACTTTACGAGCAAAAAAATAGTCGAAATTCAGGTTTTTATCACTGTCGATATACGGGTTGTCGTGCTGTTCAAATGGCAAATCAATGTTTAACCCTACCGAAGCTCCTTTCCCGATATGAGCTCCTTTGTTTCCAGCCTCCATAATCCCTGGCCCTCCGCCAGTAATGACACCATATCCTTCATTGACAATTTTTTCAGCAATACGAACCGTCAGTTCATAGTACTTTGTACCAGGTTTTATACGAGCCGATCCAAAAATCGAAATACAAGGCCCTATAAGACTTAATTTTTCATATCCATTGACGAACTCGCCCATCGTTTTGAAAATTGACCACGAGTCGTTTGTTTTAATTTCGTTCCAAACTTTTGAATGTTTTATTTTATTCATAATCAATATTTGATATTTTTTTTTACTGAACCCGCAAAGTTATGGAACTTTGAAAAGAAAAACAATTCATTTTTAGCAAAAAAATCGAAAATTGGAATTTACTGGTATAGCTTTACTTCACAGAATATTTTTAAAGTCAAAAAAGATTACTTATCAGTTTTAAAAACAATGAAAATGGTGTTTTTTATAGTGATGACTTTGTTTATTCTTCCTACTATGATTTGTTAAAGTGGAATAAGGCTCCACACTCCGACATAATTTTAACAAAATCGAGTAAGGTTAAATTTTTGTTTCCCAGATGTTTAAACGATAGCACCTACGCAAAAGATTTAGATTATACCTACAGATTGGGTTGGTATATCGGTGAAAATCCTCAATAGGAACATTTATTGACACTATCCTTCTATGAGTTGCTTGTCCTTGTTTGCAATATCATTCGAAAAACAAAATGCACAAAAAATTTCCTTTGGTGTATTTGGATTTGTTTCTTTATTAGCTGCTACTTATTTTATAAGTTATGACGATGTGGAAAGGTTTTTTATATTCGTAATAATAGGAAGCTATTTTTGTTTGATGAGCCAAAAGCGAAAGATATATAAAAAGAAAAGTAAAGGATTCTAATGTTAAACTGTTTTGTAAATAGTTTTATTGAGTTCATTATTTATTTTCATATATTGTTCTTTTCCTTAGATGAAAAGAACCAAAAATCAAGGCTTTGGATATTTGTCTAAAAATCAGACTCATGTCGCTAAAATTTTCCAAACTTGCTTCCTACGGTCGCTTCGAACAATGGAAAATTTCCACGCTCTATTCGTTGATTTTCTTAACGCCAAATCTCCAATGCCGATGAAAAGTGGTCAAAATACTGAAAAATCAGTGTTGAACCATTAAAAAATACATGAAATTAAGGACTGAATTCAATAGTTTTATTACTACTCATATTGGTCAATTTCTTTATGGTAGATTTTTTGAGCAGAAAACACAAAGCTATCTTGTATTTAGGTTCGGCGATTACTTTTATATTCAATATATTTTCTTGAAAGCCAAAGAATTGAAAAATAGAAGTTGATGTAGCGTTTGTTTGTATCATTTTGTTTTTGTGTTTTAATTGTTACAAAAAAACTAATTCATTGATTTTTTTAGCCCGTCACTCTTCATTTTGTAATTTATATTCAGATTTTATTTAAATTGAATTTTCATCAAAATAACAACTATTTTATTATATATTTCATATTTTAAAACGCTATATTATTCATAAAATAATAACCCTTAAAATTAAAAATACATATATTTAAACCATTTTTATAACAATAAAACTTGATAAAAACACTATTAGAGTTAAACAATGTTAAAGTTTATTTTTTTCTTTGAATTGTAATATCTTTTTTTTAGATTTACACTGTAGTTATCCGGAAAAACTATATGAGTCGTTAAGTGAATTATTTATTTTAAAAATTTTACTGTTATGAAAAAGTTAGAATTAAAACAAATGGAAAATGTGCAAGGAGGAGAAATAAGTCAGAGAAATTGTGGTATTTTAGGAGTAGGGATTGTAGTAGGCTCGGTAATAGGTGTGTTCAATCCGATTGGATGGGGACTTGCAATTACCTCATTTGGAGCTGCTGCAGCCTCAGATTGTTTTTAATTTTTTATTTAATCATGAAGAATCAAAGATTTTTATATTTATTTAATATATGTGCAATTCTGTTTATTCTATTTGAAGATAAAATAATTTTCTTTTCGCTACAAGAGTTGTTGAGTCCATTCGCTCGGTATGGTATTTTAACGATGAATGCCGTATATTTTGCGTATAGTTTCAAGAAAAAAAGATCTTAAATTAGTAGAGTTTAGAAATAAGTTTGCTAGTTTTATGAAAATCCATAATTGAGTCTGATATTTTTACCATCAATTAAATAACCGTCTAACCTTAATATTATATTACAATCTTATGAAAAAGTTAAAATTAAATCAAATGGAAAATGCGCAAGAAGGGAAAGCAAGTGAGAGAGCCTGTTTAATAGGAGGGGGACTAGCTGCGGTTGCTTTTGTAAGTGGATTCCTTGTTCCTGCGGTTTTTTTTACAGCAATGGCAATTACTGCAGGAGCAGCTTATTCGGGGTGTTTTGATTAATAAGAATATTCAAAATAAAACTATAATAATACTTACTGCTTTTTTTCTAATTATATTATTAGTGAATATTTTAACAAATAATGGTTTGGGGAAAGGGTTGAATTTTATTGTAGTTTTAGGATTAATCCCTCTTTTGTGTACTATATTTATAAATATGTATAAAAAAAACAAGAAATAAAGCAATTAGACTTAAATAAAATGGTATCCATAGAAAAGGTTCCACAGATTAATGTTGGGATAAATATTATTAATAAACATATTGTGGTATTATGAAATATATGAAATTGGGTTTAATATTGGTAGGTTTGCTTATAATAATATCTCTTATTGTTCTAACAAACGAAATTTTGGAAACAACCATAGTAAGAGATGTTTTTCTTGTACCAGCATTGGTAATTATTTTTGCTCTGATTTTTAAAATTATAAAAGAAGAGAAAAATAAATAAAACGACAGAGCTAATTGATTTTATATTAGCTATTTGATTTTTATATGTTGTAACGAAAAAAAACGAAAATGAGATAATTAGATTTAAACAAAGTGTAGTTATCCGAAAAAAAACATAAACATACACCTGTTAATCAATTAGTTATAGTGTTTGTTTTTAGTATTATTTTGGATTGATAATATAAGTATGACTCAATTTTTTTACTATGAAAAGTTTATTAAACTATTTATTACTGTGTATAGGATTAATTTCTGTAGTTTTTATCTTAAGTGAGTATGAATTTATAACTAAGATAGCATTTGCACTTGCTTCTATGGGTTGCTTGTCCTTGTTTGCAATATCATTCGAAAAACAAAATGCACAAAAAATTTCCTTTGGTGTATTCGGATTTGTTTCTTTATTAGCTGCTGCTTATTTTATAAGTTATGACGAAGTGGAAAGGTTTTTTATATTCGTAATAATAGGGAGCTATTTTTGTTTGATGAGCCAAAAGCGAAAGATATATAAAAAGAAAAGTAAGTAATTCTAATAACTAATGACCGACAAAAAATCAAAAAAGAAACTATGATAATTTTTATCTCACATCGACTGCATTCTCTTCAAAAAGTAGCCGATGAAATATGCATTTTAGACGGAGGAAAAATCATATTATCAGGCAATCACGAAAACTTAATGCAGACAAGGAATTTTTACAGTGATTTTTTTAGTTAATTTTCCAACTTTTTGTGAATTACCCTATCCATATAATCTTGAATAAAAGCCTGTAAATCACGGATTCCTTTTTCTGTTTCGGGATTATTTTCTTTTCCTAACAAGTTGTTTTTCAACCCTTCATCTTCACGTTCGTAAATGCCGTTCATCGTTCCGTCTTGATTCATTACATAAATGTAACTACCTTGCATCAAGCTATAGACATGTGTATCAGAAATATAGGCTCGTGGTGTTTCGTTAGCTTCAGCAAACAAACTACGCCCCCATGAACGAAATGGCTTATTGTAACCCATTAGATCTACCAACGATGGATAGATGTCGATTTGTTGTGCAATTTCCGATGATTTTCCTATGGTAACAAACTCTTCGTTAGGACTATAGAACATTATTGGAGAACCCATTTTAGTAATAGGTTGTTTGTACAGGTCGTAATACGTTTGATTGCCATGGTCGTTCGTAAACACGAAAATAGTGTTTTGAAACCAAGATTGTTTTTTAGCACTTTCAAAGAATTTCTTCAACGCATGGTCCGTGTACTGAACGCATTGGTGAATTTCCAGATTTCCTTTATCGAACTTACCTTCGTACTGCTGAGGCACTTTAAAAGGATGGTGGGATGAAACGGTAAATATCGACCCAAAAAAAGGTTGTTGTTTTTGACTAAGAACAGTATTCATAAATTGAAAAAAAGGTTCATCCCAAATGCCCCAAACTCCATCAAAATCAACATCATTGCCATACTCTGCTTTGCCGTAGTAGTGCTGAAACCCAAGTATGTTGGAAAATCCTAAAAACCCCATTGAGCCGTTGGGAGCTGAGTGGAAAAACGAGGTGTCGTATCCTAATTCGTTGGCGATTGAAACCAGTGATTGTGTAGGCTGTTGAGCATAAGGCGATGAGGTATATGCCACTTGCAAGGTCGGTATTCCTCCATAGATAGACGACATTCCGTGAATAGACTGACGACCGTTGGCATACGCATTGTCGAAAACCATTGAATGCTGTGCTAAAGAATCTAAAAAGGGAGTGTATGACTTGTAATCGGGGATATTTCTATCCTTGTTCATACATCCCCAATATTCTCGACCAAAACTTTCCAAAATAAAAAGAACTACATTAGGTTTATTTTTTACCTCTCGGTAATACAACTTTACAGGCTTGATATGTTCCGCTATATAGTCTTCTGATACAAAATCATAGGTTCTGAATCCCTTATTTTTTCCTATAGTTCGGATAAGTGTGAAAGGCGTGTTTAGGATAACATCCGCATGAGCTGAGACCGACACATATCGACTAGCATCAACAATATTTATCGGACGCGATGAATGGGAGAGCGTTCCTCCACGAATCCCTGCCAGAACCATCGTACCTATACCCGCTAACCCCACCAACGAACTAATAACATATGGTAATGGATGAATCGTATTCTCACGAACTTTGATTCGTTTGTAAAAATACATCCAACAGAAAATCAGAGCGATAAATATTAGAAAAACATACCAATACATCCCCACGAAGGTAAAAAACAAAGCGGTTTTATTTTGTTCATTTTCAATCACCGCAAAAGAAGCTGTAGTCAATCGTGATTTACTAAATGGATAATAAATCATATCCACAAAATTAGTCGCATAAGCTATAGTATTTGGAATAAAATACACCCAAAAAACCATTTTTTGGTATCCCTTTCGAGTGTTTACCCACAGAGGAAAAATGCTCAATAGAATAAACAATAAATTTACATAAAGAATCGCTGTAGTGTCGAATTGGATTCCATACGCAAATAACTTAATCACTGTCAGAAAGTTATATCCATCTATAACGTCAATATTAAATGCTATGAACAGAAGTCGAGCTACAAAATAGAACAAGAATACCAAGGAAAGTCGGTACAAAAAAACAAGATATTCGGTGATTCGGATAAATTTATTCATAAAAGATAATTTGAATTAAATACCGCCTAATGTCATAACGCTATGTATTTTAGAATTCTGTGGAAAATATCCCACAAAAGTAAAATATATTTTTATCTTAACAAAAATATATTCTAAAAACACTGATTTACAAACTATTAACCAGAACAATGGAACTATTACTCCAAAACGAATAATTGTTAATTCGTTATTTTTTATATTTTTTTGTCAAACCATTTTTCAAATACAAATAAAAGTTTTATTTTTGCCAAACTTTTAATCAAAAAAGACATGGCAGTTTATAAAAAAAGAAACAACAGACCTAATAGAAAAAAGAAGATAGATGAGTTAGACGAACTTGAGGAAGAGCAACTTCACCAAGAGAGTACTACGGCTGAGGTTTTTGACAGTCTTGATGCAGGAGCTTCAAAAACAGAGGCTTGGGTACAAAAAAATCAAAAAACCATCCTTGGAGTGTTAGTCGCTGTAGCTGTGGTAGGTTTGGGAGTCCTGTTATATCAACAATTTGTTTCTGCTCCAAAAGAGAAAGAAGGAGCAAACGAATTCTTTTTCGCGAATGAATTTTTCAATGAAGCATTAAACACTACTGACGATCGTGCAAAAGATTCGCTTTTCACACTTTCGTTGGAAGGAGGTAAAGGGAAGTACGGCTTCTTAGAAATCATCCAAGAGTATAGCGGTACAAAGGCTGCTAATTTGTCGCAATATGGAGCTGGAATGGCTTACATGCATAAAGGTGAATACCAAAAAGCTATTGACCATTTAAAAAAATTCGATTCACCTGACGATGTGATGGGAGTTTTAGCCTTAGGGAACATTGGTGATGCCTATTCACAGTTGAAAAACAATCAGGAAGCATTGAATTTCTATAAAAAAGCATATACTCATAGTGATAACGAATTTACTAAACCGATGTATTTGAAAAAAGCTGGAATAACAGCTATGTTGTTGAACGACAATAAAGAGGCTGGTAAACTTTTCGAGCAAATCAAAGATGAGTACCCAACTTCTGAAGAAGCTCGTACTATCGACATTCTTATTGGTAAAATAAGCAATTAAGCGTCACTATAAGAAAAGATAAAATTTCTTCATAGTTTATAAATTTATATGATTCCACACCTGCCATTTTCTTAGAACAAATGGTGGGTGTGTCTTTTAAATACAATACATTATGGCAACAGAAAACAAAAATTTATCACAATACGACAAAACGAAAATTCCCAATGTAGCAAACTATCGGTTTGGTATCATTACTTCCGAATGGAATGAGCAAGTAACTTTTGGGTTAAAAAAAGGAGCCATTGACACCCTTAAAGATTGTGGTGCTTTGGAAGAAAATATTTTGTGTTGGGAAGTACCGGGGAGTTTTGAACTTATCTACGGAAGTAAAAAGATGATTAAAACCCAAAGGGTAGACGCTATCATCGCGATTGGTTGTGTCATTCAAGGAGAAACTAAACATTTTGATTTTGTTTGTCAAGGAGTTACACAAGGGATTGCACAATTGAATGTTTCCGAAAACATACCTGTTATTTTCTGTGTACTCACTGATAACAATATGCAACAATCCTTAGACCGAAGTGGAGGAAAACACGGTAATAAGGGAGTAGAAGCTGCCATCGCTGCCATTAAAATGGTAACGTTGGGGTAGTGAACCATAAGCAACGAGTCTTCAAGTTGCTAGTGATTAAGAGAGAATTGAGTATTGGCTATGATGATATAGAGTTTCAAAAAGATAATATGCATGTCCATTGAACTTACGCTACAAACCTTGCCATCCAAACCAGGAGTCTATCAATTTTACGACAAATCGGACTCGTTGATTTACGTTGGCAAAGCAATTAATCTCAAAAAACGGGTATCTTCTTACTTTCAAAAAAAACATGAATCAGGAAAAACACGGGTTTTGGTAAAAAAAATTGTTCGCATTGAACACATTGTCGTAGCCACCGAAAGCGACGCCTTGCTTTTGGAGAATAACCTCATAAAAAAATATCAACCTCGCTACAACATTCTTCTCAAAGACGATAAGAGTTATCCGTGGATATGTGTTAAAAAAGAGCGATTTCCTCGTGTTTTCCAAACGCGCAAAATGATCAAGGATGGTTCGCTTTATTTTGGACCTTATACTAGCATAAAAACCGTCCGAACACTATTAGAACTTATTAAAGAACTTTATCCTCTGCGTAATTGTTCCTACGATTTATCAGAACAAAATATTCAAAATCAGAAATTTAAAGTGTGTTTAGAGTATCACATTAAGAACTGTAAGGGAGCTTGTGAAGGATTGCAATCAGAGGAAAATTACCTGCAAAATATCAGTGAAATTATCGAGATTTTAAAAGGAAACTTCAAAGATGCCTTAGCACGATTTAAAAAAGAAATGGTATCACTTGCGACGGATTTACGTTTTGAGGAAGCTCAACAAATCAAAGAAAAAATTGATATTTTGACTAACTATCAAGCTAAATCGACTATTGTAAGCTCAAAAATCAACAATATAGACGTTTTTTCTATTGTTTCGGATGAAGAATATGGTTATGTAAACTTTCTACAGGTGGCCTATGGTGCTATTGTAAGAGCTCATACTATCGAAATCAAGAAAAAATTGGAAGAAACCGACCGAGAACTGCTGGAATTTGCCATTGTGGATATCCGAGAGCGATTTTTCTCTAATTCCAAAGAAATTATCACACCTTTCGAAGTAACTCTACCCAATAATTTGCAATTAACTATTCCTAAATTAGGAGAAAAACATCAGTTGTTGGAACTGTCTCTACGCAATGCTAAACACTTCCGACAAGAGCGTTTTAAGCAAGTTAAAATCGCTGATCCTGAAAGACATACAAACCGAATTTTATCACAATTACAACGAGATTTACATCTATCGGAACCTCCTATTCACATAGAGTGTTTCGACAATTCCAACATTCAGGGAACAAACCCAGTAGCAGCTTGTGTAGTATTTAAAAATGGGAAACCAAGCAAAAAAAACTATCGCCATTTCAATATCAAAACAGTGGAAGGTCCAAATGATTTTGCTTCTATGGAAGAAGTGGTATATCGTCGCTATAAACGTTTGTTAGAAGAAAATGAACCCCTGCCACAACTCATCATCATCGATGGAGGGAAAGGACAATTGTCATCGGCATTGAAATCGTTAGAAAGTTTAGATCTACGGGGAAAGATAGCCATTATTGGTATTGCTAAGCGTTTGGAAGAGATTTATTTCCCTGAAGATAGCATTCCTCTCTATTTAGACAAAAAATCTGAATCTTTAAAGCTAATCCAACAACTTCGCAACGAGGCACATCGATTTGGAATTACATTTCACCGACAGAAGCGTAGCAAAGTAGCCATTGTATCAGAATTGGATAATATTGAAGGTATCGGCGACAAGACTAAAGAGTCTTTACTGAAACATTTTAAATCGGTAAAACGAATTAAGGAAGCCTCTTTAGAGGACTTACAAGCTGTGATTGGATATCGTGCTAAAAAAGTATGGGAGTATTTTAGGTAAATTACAACATCCTCAACTACAAATCAGTATTCTTTATGCAAAATACTCTTCGTACATATTTTTTTTTGTACCTTTGTGAAGCATCAACCATTGAGATTATGAAAAAGTTTTTAATTGCACTTGTTTTATTGATTGCCATTACCATTACAGTCTTCTATGCTATGGGATATGGCTATGTTTTCACTGCTGTTCGTGTGGTTTATGGTAGTGGGCATCGTACGGCATTTCTGTCGGATTTTTCTTATTTTGATAACCGTACTATTCAGCGTGGCAAACCACAGGCTTGGAATATTCACAAAAATTATAACGAGGTCGCTTCCACAGAGGAGTTAGATGCTTTACATGATAAATATCACACCACCGCTTTCATGATTATCAAAAATGACAGTGTGTGGCATGAACAATATTTTGACGACAATAGCCATAAAACTCTTAGTAACTCATTTTCAATGGCTAAAACTTATGTTTCAGCAATGCTTGGAAAAGCTATTATGCAAGGGTACATCAAAAGTTTGAATCAGCGAGTAGGTGATTTTTTTCCAGAGTTTTCAACTGGATTAGCAGCTGACCTCACAGTGGGTGATTTGAGTTCCATGGCTTCAGGCTCCAATTGGGATGAATCGTATTACAACGCTTTTTCTGTAACCACACAGGCTTATTATGATAAAGATCTTCGCAAAATCATTTTAGAAAAAGTTAAGATTGTAGAAGAACCAGGACAAAAATACGTTTACCAAAGTGGAAACACACAACTTTTAGCAATGGTTCTGGAAAAAGCAACAGGAAAAAAACTAACTGACTATCTTTCAGAAACCTTTTGGCAACCTTTAGGATGCGAATATGATGCTTTTTGGCAAATTGATAGCGAGGAAAAAGGCTTAGAAAAAGCCTATTGTTGCATAGCTTCCAATGCTCGTGATTTTGCACGTATGGGAAAACTTTATCTGAATTACGGCAAATGGAATGGTAATCAACTTCTTGATTCTTCCTTTGTAGCGAAGTCTATTCAACCCAGATTTACGGAAAGCCCAGAATATGGCTATGGAATGTGGTTACTCAGTCGAAATGGAAAAAAATTCTTTATGATGCGAGGACATCTAGGACAATATGTAATCATGCAACCCGAAGATAAAATCATAATCGTACGCCTGGGGCATCTAAAAGGAGAGGATAAACTCGGAGATCCTTTTACTGATGATATCTATGGATACATTGATCAAGCCTATAAAATGTTACAAAATGCTCAATAAGATACCATTAGAAGATATTTTATTTCTTGATATAGAGACAGTACCTCTGTTCGAAAGCTACCAAGAACTCAGCGAAGAGACACAACAACTATGGGAAGAAAAAACGAAATACTCTCGAAAAGAGGAATTCAGTGCCGAGGAATTCTATGACCGTGCAGGTATTTGGGCTGAATTTGGAAGAATTGTTTGTATTTCTGTTGGATTCTTTTCCTTCCGGAACCAGCAACGTACCTTTCGCGTAACCTCTTTTATCGGTGATGAAATATGCATTTTAAAAGATTTTGCTCAGCTAATTGAATCACATTTTTCACGTCCTAACCACGTTTTATGTGCTCATAACGGCAAGGAGTTTGACTTTCCGTACATCTTAAGACGAATGATTATCAATAGATTACCAATACCAGCTAAATTACAGCTATTTGGTAAGAAGCCTTGGGAAGTTCCACACTTAGATACACTCGAACTTTGGAAGTTTGGAGACTACAAACATTTCACCTCTTTGAAACTACTCACTCACATTTTGGGAATCCCATCCCCGAAAGATGACATTGATGGTAGCCAAGTACGTGAAGTTTTCTATAAAGAGAAAGACATCGACCGCATTGCTATCTATTGCCAAAAAGATACCGTAACAGTGGCTCAAATTCTACTTCGCTTCCGTAATGAAGAACTGTTAGACGAAGATGAAATTTTATTTGTGTAAAAAATACACATTTTTAAGCTACACTTTTACATTTTTTACACACTTATGTATATTGTTAAAATTACACTCTTTAATATAAAACACTTATTTTTAAATATTTACAAAAGTAAGATTTACTACACTCCTTTTTGGCACAGTATTTTCTATATAATGAACGTAAACATGAAGAATATAAAGTACGAACAATACCATGAGAGATGATGTTTATGCATATTAAATTTATTGCTATCAAGATTAGTTCACAAACGAAAAAAACGAATTACTTAAAATTGCTATAAGAAACATTGTTAGATAAAAATTATCATTAAAACCAATAGTTGGGAAATTATTGAATAAATATTAAATTACACATAGATGTATCATCAAAAAACATCTAGATTACTTTTTTCAAAACATTGATTTTATCGAACTTGTTACAAACAAAAATTTATGAAAAAAGCTTTTTCAAGTTTGATAATTTAATCAAGAATTAAATCAGGAGTTAGTAGTAGTATTTATATGCATTGTTGAGAGGGTTCCTTCGAAAGAAGGAACCTTTTCGTTTTTTTGACCTTTGCTTAGCGTTTTTTGACCAAAAAATAGTAACTTTGTGGTTTGAAGAAAGATAGTGTAATTTAAACCGCTGTAAATGAACAAGATACTTTTAGTAGAAGATGACATTACATTTTCAAAAATGCTGTCTCGATTTTTAGAAAGAAACGGCTATGACATTGTTGAAAGTTCTACGCTGGAAGAGGCTTTAACAATGCTTGACTCTTCGTTGGGTATGATTTTTACCGACTTGCGACTTCCTGACGGAGATGGTATTCTTTTGTTAAAAGAAGTAAAAGAAAAATATCCACAGATTCCTGTGGTTGTAATGACCAGTTATGCCGAAGTTTCGACAGCTGTTGAGGCAATGAAATTGGGAGCCTTTGACTATATTTCGAAACCCTTTCAACGTGAAGATGTTCTTAATGTAATTACAAATGCCAAAAAATCAGCTTCTTTCCAGATTAAAAATACTTCAAAACCAGAAAATAAAGATGTTCTTCCTTCCGAAAAGATAAAGCAAAAACTTTTTGTAGAAGGTATCAGTGTTGCATCTAAAAAATTAAACGATTTTATCCGTTTAGTTGCTCCAACTGACATGTCTGTTTTGATTACTGGAGAGAGTGGCACAGGTAAGGAAGTAGTAGCTAAATCAATACACATGAAAAGTGAACGTGCCAGTAAACCCTTCATCGCTGTTGATTGTGGAGCAATTCCCAAAGAAATTGCGTCAAGTGAGTTTTTTGGACACGTAAAAGGTTCATTTACAGGAGCTATTTCAGATAAAAAAGGGCATTTTGAAGAGGCTAATGGAGGAACAATTTTCTTAGATGAGGTAGGCAACCTAAGCTATGAAAATCAAATACAATTGCTAAGAGCGTTGCAAGAACGGAAAATTAAACCCATAGGGAGCTCTAAGGAAATTGATGTAAACATACGTGTATTGGCGGCTACCAACGAAGATTTACTTATAGCAGTTGAAAAAGGACAGTTTCGTGAAGATTTGTATCATAGATTGAATGAATTTTCAATAAAAGTACCTTCATTACAGGAACGCAAAGACGATTTGATGATTTTTGCGTCTTATTTTTTGGATTTAGCAAATCAAAAATTACATAAAAACATTTTAGGATTTACAAAAATGGCCGTTCAACATATGTTTTCTTACTCTTGGCATGGAAATTTACGAGAATTGTCAAACGCTATCAAACGAGCAACATTACTTGCTCAAGGCAGCTATATTACCGAGAATGATTTGCCTGAAAGTATCATAAACTCATCAAGAGTTCCTTCCATACAAAAAATTTCTTTTTCAACTAAAGATAATGAAAAAGATTTGATTATCAACGCCTTGAAAGAAGTTGATTACAACAAAACAGAAGCAGCAAAACTTCTGAACATCACTCGAAAAACCTTGTATAATAAATTAAAAGCATACGGGATAAATTTGTAAAACATTAAAAATCAACGATTAAAAACACTCAATTTTGGCATTATTTTTGATGTCTCAAACCTATAAAAATTAATATTTAACAATCATGACAAAAAGAATTTTTGCAATAGTTGCCCTAATGGTGGGAACATTGGCTACTATTTCGGCTCAGGAAATTAACTGGATGAGTTTTGACGAGGCTTTAGCAGCTCAGAAAAAAAATCCTAAAAAAATATTTGTAGATGTATACACAAATTGGTGTGGCCCCTGTAAATATTTAGATAAAACAACGTTTAAAAACAAAGACTTGGTTGAGTATATGAACAAAAACTTCTATGCTGTTAAATTCAATGCTGAAGGAAATGACGTTGTAAATTACAAAGGTCAAAAGTTTGAAAATCAAGGATACGATGCTTCGAAAGCTCAAACAAGAAATAGCCAACACTCTTTTGCTGGTTACCTTCAAGTGAATGCTTACCCAACAATGATATTTTTTGATGATAACGGAGAGTATATCTTGCCTGTACAAGGAGGTATGCCTGCTACTCAATTGGAAATTTTCTTAAAATTAGTTGCCAATAACGACTATAAAAACATAAAAACAAGAGCTGACTTTCAAGAATATCAGTCAAACTTTAAAGGAACATTTAAGGAATAAATATCTATTTCATAGACTTTAAGACAGAGAGAGGCCGTCTAAAAAATTAGACGACCTTTTTTTATTTATCACAGGTTTGTTTTTTTTTATCTTTTCTTTTCAAGAAAATAAAATATATTTGTACCAACATCAAAAACGCATTAGGTAAAATAATAGGAATATTATTAATCAAGACACCATAAATCACAAAAAGAACACACCCTATCAAATTGGTAAGGCGTATGTAGATGATATTATCTTTTATCAAAAAACTACCCACTACAAAAAGTGACGCCGCATAACCTATAAAATCATACCAACTCATTTTCTCCTTTTTTTTAATGTTGTAATCGTACTCTTGAAGAAGCTATCCACGAAGCTAACACCCCAAGAATTACTATAGTAAAGAAAACCAAAAACACATTAATCCACTCTATTTCAACAGGATAAGGCAACCCAACGCCAATAGTAACGAACTGAAATTGCTGTTGCAGAAACACAATCAACATCCCAATAATTATTCCCAAAAAAGATCCGATAACCGAAGTCATCGTTCCTTGCAAAAAGAAAAGTTGTCGCATTTGGGAAACATTCATTCCTAACGCATACAGTGTATGTAAATCCTTCCTTTTATCAAGAATCATCATGATAATAGCTCCCGCCAAATTGAATAATGCTATGATTAGTACTAATATAAAAATCAGATAAATAGCAATATTTTCTGTGTTTAACATTCGATAAAGAGCATCATTGAGTTGCATCCTATTTTTCACGATTACGGTGTCTCCAAAAATCTGGTAAATTTTTTCAATTACCTCTTTTTCAGAAACATGTGACGCTAGGCGGATTTCAATAGCTGAAACTTGGTCAGAGGATAGTCCTAGGATTTGTTGAGCTTCGGAAAGTGATGAAAAGACATATTTTTTATCTAATTCTTCGGTAAGTTGATAAACTCCTGCAACGACTACAAACGATTCTCGATAAGGCTTTACCTCTTGGGTAATACTTCCTCTACCCGACTTTGGAACTACAATTTGCAAAGGCGATGATGTATCAACAAACCCTAATCCTAAGGTGTTAAAAATCGTTGCTCCAACTACTACATTAGGAGCTTGAATCTCCCAATTACCTAAAACCAAAATACTATCAACATCACACACCAACGGGTAATGTTCATCAACTCCTTTGATATAGGCTATATGATTTTTCTGTTTATGATTTAAAAAAACTTGCTCTTCAAGTATACTACTAAAAAAAGTAACTTCATCAGTGTCTGATAATTTATTTGCTACTTCATCAGAAAAAGTGATGTATTTTCCAGTCTTGGGAAATATTTTTAGATCAGGATCAAAAATGGAAGAAAATGAAAGTGTAAAATTTTTCAATCCTGCAAACCCTGCTAAAACAACGAAAAGAGACACCGCACCAAGTACCACCACCAATGCCGTAATACGATTAATGATGTTGATGACATTTTGCGAACTCTTTGCTACCATGTAGCGTTTAGCTATGTAAAAAACTGCCTTCAAAGGCTATGATTTTTTACGTTTATAAAGTAATTCACGATTTTCAATGGGATTCTCTTCGCCTTTGAGTGATTTTTCAATTCCTTCTATATATTGCAATGAATCGTCTATATAGAAAAGCAAATCAGGCATACGTCGGAATTGGTTTTTAGTGATTTGCGACAATTCGTGCTTAATCAAAGATGTATTTGAAATAGTCCCTTTTAAGATATCCTCCGCTTTAGACTCAGGAAAGACACTCAGATAAACTTTGGCAACCGACAAATCAACTGTAACACTTACTTTTGTTACCGATATAATTAAATTGTGCTGCCCTGCATCTCGAATAGACTGCTGTAACACTTTGGCAAACTCCTCTTGAATAATCCCTGCTATTTTCTTTTGTCTATTATTTTCCATTTGGCAAAGATAATGTTTTTTTTCGTTCAAAAAGATGACTCCTATGGTAAAAGTTCTCTTGTTATTTCGCAACCTGAACTATTTTCTGAAAAATCAATAATTTAGTTATTTACAGAGAGTCTATTCTTATATAATCAATAATATGAGTTTTGCTGGGATATAGATTCATTAATTGGAAGACAATAACGCTGATTGAACCGTCAATCAAAACATTATTTCTGAATCAGAAGCTCTTGCATCTGTTCTTCGCTTCCGTTGTAGATATTCAAATCTATTTTCACTTTAGAACCTGGAGTAATCCCATTTTCTGTAAATTGCCACATTTTCCAATTATGAATATGTGTCGGGGTGAGTACATTATTGTAATTGGCTATCCAAAGAGGATAGTTTTTGAATTTATCATGTAAATAGTCATTATAAAAACTAATGTAGGTGTAAATTATAGGTTTTCGGCCGTATTTTTTTTCCACAATATCCAACCAAACTTGAATATCTTGAAGATATTGCTTTACTTTTTTCTTCTTTGGCAGTTTTTCAATATCTAAAATGGGTAAAAAATCCCCTTTTTCCAATGTTATCGTTTGCAAATAAGAGGTTGCTTGTTGAACAGGATCTTCATCAGGACGATAAAAATGGTAAGCTCCTCGCACTAACTTCTGTTTCCTTGCTTGTTCCCAAAAATAATGAAAATTTTTATCTCGTGTATTATTTCCCATTGTGGCTCGAAAGATAGCGAATTTCAAAGGGATATTTCCTCGCTCCAAATATAAACTGTCCCAAACAATATCATTTCGTTCTTGGTAATGGGATAAATCAATCCCAAAAGTTTTGGTTCTATAATTGTACGAAATCCGTTCTATACGCTTATTTTCATAATCTATATTCGTTTTTGACAAAAAAACTTTATTTAATATTCGTTGATAATGTGCAGGATAATATTTTCTTACATAAAGAACCCCTCCAATTAGCAAACTAAAAAAAAGAATAAATACAACGAGGAACTTATTCCATGAAAATTCTTTTCTCTTCTTAGCGGTATGTTGTCTTTTTCGTTTCCTCATTTTTCATAAACTATCATTATTGCAAATATAGATAAATTCCTACGTATTTTATATTTTTGCCAGAAAATAGGTTGACTATGAATTTTTTGGCACACATCTATTTATCGGGAGAAGAAGACAACTTAGTAAAAATTGGAAATTTTATGGCGGATACCGTTCGTGGAAAGCAGTATCTTTCTTTCCCTGAACCGATACAAAAAGGTATTTTATTACATCGGCAAATAGACACTTTCACTGATACTAACCCCACTTTTCGAAGTAGCCGAAAACGATTAGTCCCTGAATTTGGACATTACTCAGGAGTGATTACAGATGTTTTTTACGATTATTTTCTAGCAAAAAACTGGAACTTGTATTCCGACATCCGCCTAGAAAACTATGTTCAACAATTTTATGAACTCCTTGAATGTGAGAAAAGTAAATTGAATGAACATACTATTTTTATAATGCAACATATGATTAAAGATAATTGGCTCTTAGCATATGCTTCATTAGAGGGCATGGAAAAGATTCTCTACCAAATGGACAGACGAACTGAATTTAAATCGAATATGCAATATGCAATCAAACCCCTTATTGAACACGAATCCGTATTTGAAAATGAATTTTTTTCTTTCTTTGAGGATATCCGTAAATTTATAGTACACCAACTATAGTCACCATTTCAAAAACCAAAAAGCTACCCAAATCTTATTTCGGATAGCTTATTGAGTAAATATTAAAAATGTAACTATGAATCCTAATAGTGATAATGCTTGCTTTCTTCAATAAACGGATTGCCTTTTGGCAACAACGGATACTTGGATAATGCAGTGAACACCACAAAGATAAACAACCCTAAAAAGAATAATACAGCGGAAATCTCAGTAATTCCAATGCTCCATTGATCTCCAACAGTAGCCGGCATAATCATTACGTAAAAATCAACGTAGTGTCCTACCAAAATTACAATTCCCATAGCGAAAACCAATTTGCTGATACGTTTGTAATCTGTATTAACTAACACCAACAAAGGCAAAATGAAATTCAACAGTAACATTCCAAAGAATAACACTTTATAATCTCTGATTCTTGAAACATAATAAGTCACCTCTTCTGGAATGTTGGAATACCAAAGTAATAGAAACTGAGAAAACCACAAGTATGTCCAAAAAATTGACAAACCGAACATAAACTTAGTCAAATCATGCAGATGACTACTGTTCACATAAGGTAAAAAACCACGACTTTTCAAATAGATTGTAATCATTGCGATGACTGTAATCCCTGATACAAAGAAACTTGCAAATACATACCATCCGAACAAAGTACTGAACCAGTGCGGATCAACACTCATAATCCAATCCCAAGACATCATCGATTCGGTAACCAAGAAAAACACCAAGAATCCAGCTGCCCATTTGAAATTTCTAACAAACGGACGATTAGTGGTTGCTGTGTCCTCAGCTATCGACAAACGTCTCGAAATATAACGGTAGCCTACCCAACCTAACATATAAAACGCGGCTCTCCCCAAGAAGAAAGGCACGTTCAAATAGCCTTGTTTACCTTGTAAAAGAGCATCGTGAGCCACCACTGTTTCATCCATCCATATAAAAAGATGGTTGAAATGCATCCCTGAAAGTACCAATAAGGTAAAAACAATAACCACTCCAGGAAATAAGTATGCTGTGATTCCTTCCATGACTCTAAAAAGCACAGGAGACCAACCTGCTTGTGCCACACGATTGATTGCATAGAAAGCCAATACTCCCAAAGAAATCAACATGAAAAACAAGGCCGCCACATAAACCGCAGCCCAAGGCTTGTTCTGCAATTGATGTAACACATGTTCATAATGAGCATCATCGTGGTGAGCATCATCGTGAGCGTCAGAATGATGAGCTTGTTCCATGGTCTTAACGTCTTCTACAGTTTTGGGTGCTGTGAAAAATCCAACTCCAATTCCAATAATCCCAATGATGATAAGGACAATTGCTGTAAGTCTTAATTTATTTGAAAATGTATACATAATCTAAATATCTTTCTTTTAGGAAATTATTTTACTAACTCATCACGTAGTTTTTCTACGTACAACGCCACTTGCCAACGTTCTTTTTCATTGATTTGTGAGGCATACGAACCCATAGCATTCAGCCCATAATAAATGACGTGATACGTTCCGCCTGGTGTAATAACACGATTCTTATCGGCATAACTTGGCACTCCTCCAAATTTACCTCTTTCAACCAAAATTCCTTTTCCGTCACCTTTCTCACCATGGCAAACAGCACAATAGATGTCATACAAAAACTTACCTTGTTCAAGGTTTTCTGTATCAGCTACTAATGGGCTTTTCAGTTCTTCTTTTGCAAGTAACAAATCCGCTGGTGTGTCCGCGTACTCATACGGTTGCCATCCTCTTTTGATGGTACCTGCTACAGGTAGTTGAGCTTGCATACTGTCCTTAAATGCCGGTGATTGTTGATAAGTCTCATATCCAACACTTTCATACATATTCGGCATAAATTGATAGTTCGGCTCGCGTTTGTTAAAGCAAGATACTAAAAGTAAAGATACACTGCTGAATAAAGCTATTTTAACTATATTTTTCATATCTCCTATTTTTCTGCTATTTTAATTTCAACAGCTCCTGTTTCCTTCAATAGAGTTGTTACTTCACTTACATTGTTTTCAGTTACTGCGATTTCCATCAAAAAATGGTCGTCAGTAGTTCTTACATCAGGGTTTTCTGCTTCTTTAAATGGCCATAATTTACTTCGCAAAAAGAAAGTAATTACCATCAAGTGAGCTGCAAAAAATACCGTCATCTCAAACATGACAGGAACAAAAGAAGGCATATTTTGTAAAAATGTCATACTTGGTTTTCCTCCAATATCCTGTGGCCAATCTTCGATCATGATATAATTAACCATCAAGGTAGCTACAGCTAACCCTATACATCCGTAAATGAACGAAGCTATCGCTAATCGCGTAGGAGCTAACCCCATGGCTTTGTCCAATCCGTGAACAGGAAATGGAGTATATATTTCCGAAATCTGATGATTTTTAGAACGAACTGTTTTTACAGCTGCCATTAAAATATCATCATCATTATATAATGCTTGTACTACTTTCTTACTCATGATGATTAATGATTAGGGTCGTTATCTCTTAGTTTTTTATATTTCTCGCCAGATGATTTCAAGATTGATTTTACCTCAGCCTGTGCAATCACTGGGAATGTTCGTGCATACAACAAGAACAACACGAAGAAGAATCCAATAGTTCCGATATAAATTCCAATATCAACGAAGGTAGGTGAGAACATTGTCCAAGATGAAGGCAAATAATCTCTATGCAAAGATGTTACTATAATCACGAAACGCTCAAACCACATTCCTACGTTTACCACAAGCGAAATGATGAACGAGAACATAATGCTTCTTCTCAATTTTTTGAACCACATGAATTGTGGAGAAAATACGTTACATCCCATCATCAACCAGTAAGCCCAAGCGTAAGGTCCTGTAGCACGGTTCAAGAAAGCGTATTGCTCATACTCTACACCTGAGTACCACGCTACGAATAACTCCGTGATGTATGCACATCCTACGATAGAACCTGTAATCATAATTACGATGTTCATCAATTCAATATGTTGAATGGTGATGTAATCTTCAAAATTACATACTTTACGCATGATAATCAAAAGCGTATTTACCATCGCAAAACCTGAAAAGATTGCCCCAGCAACGAAGTAAGGCGGGAAGATAGTAGTATGCCAACCTGGAATTACCGAGGTAGCAAAGTCAAACGATACGATGGTGTGTACGGAAAGTACCAACGGAGTTGCCAAACCTGCCAAAACAAGAGAAACCTCTTCAAAACGTTGCCAATCCTTAGCACGTCCACTCCAACCAAAACTTACTAAACTGTAAATCTTTTTCTGGAAAGGTTTTACGGCACGGTCACGCAACATGGCAAAATCAGGAAGCAGACCTGTCCACCAGAATACCAACGATACCGAAAGATAGGTAGAAATCGCGAATACGTCCCACAAAAGCGGAGAGTTAAAGTTTACCCATAGCGACCCAAACTGGTTTGGAATTGGCATTACCCAGTACGCCAACCAAGGTCTTCCCATGTGAATAATTGGAAAGAGTCCCGCCTGAACTACAGAGAAAATAGTCATTGCTTCGGCTGAGCGGTTTACAGCCATTCTCCATTTTTGGCGGAAAAGCAACAACACAGCAGAAATCAAGGTTCCTGCGTGTCCTATACCAACCCACCAAACGAAGTTGGTAATATCCCAAGCCCAACCGATTGTTTTATTTAATCCCCAAGTACCAATACCTACTGATACTGTATAAATCATACTTCCCAACCCCCAAAGGAAAGCTACTAATGAAATGGAAAATACAATCCACCATAACCTGTTCGCTTTACCCTCTACTGGACGGGCGATATCTACCGTAACATCGTGATACGATTTATCGCCTGTTACTAAGGGTTTTCGTATAGGTGCTTCATAATGCGACGCCATATCCTTATTATATTATTTCTTAGTTATTAAATTATTTTTATGCTTCGTTCGTATTTCTTACTTTCACTTGGTACACCACATTCGGACGTGTCCCGATGTGTTCCAACAAATGATACGCTCTGTCGTCGGTTATCAATTTAGCGATTTCGCTATTTTTCTCGTTGATATCACCAAACACCATAGCTCCTGTCCCACAAGCTGCTGAACAAGCACAAGCGTTATTGAACTCTCCTTCACGAACTGCACGACCCTCATTTTTAGCTTTCAAGATAACAGCCTGAGTCTGTTGGATACAGAATGAACATTTTTCCATTACCCCACGTGAACGAACTGTTACATCTGGATTTAACACCATTTTACCTAAGTCGTTGTTCATATTGAAGTCGAACTCATCGTTGTTGTTATATAAGAACCAGTTGAAGCGACGTACTTTATACGGACAGTTGTTTGCACAGTAACGTGTTCCCACACATCGGTTGTAAGCCATGTGGTTTTGCCCTTGACGACCGTGCGAAGTTGCTGCCACTGGACATACCGTTTCACATGGTGCATTATTACAGTGTTGACACATTACTGGTTGGAACGCTACTTGCGGATTTTCAGCTGGGTCTTCCATCTCTCCGTAGGTAGAAAGTGCAGCACTCAATCCCTCAATTCCCGCTTTAGTCTCTAAATCACCTTTGAAGGTATCTGCCGAAGAATAATATCGGTCAATACGCAACCAGTGCATATCTCGCGAACGTCTCATTTCTTCTTTCCCAACTACTGGAACGTTATTTTCTGCATGACAAGCTATCACACACGCTCCACAGCCCGTACAAGCGTTTAGATCAATAGATAGATTGAAGTGATGCCCTGAGGAACGATCGAAAGTTTCCCAAAGAGAAACGCTGGAAGCTAATACCTCTTTGTGATCTAATGACACCACTGGTTTTACATTCCACTCTTTCGCATCTTTCGTGTTAAACTCTTCTAAAGTAGTTTCCTTCAAAACATCCCCACGTCCCATAAGGGTATTGTGCAACTGAACACAAGCAAATTCATGCGTCCCTCCAATATTTTTGATGGTTACACTTTGTACATTATCGAAGTTCTGATACAGTGGGTAAGCATTAACTCCCACTTGCATCTCTTTTTTCATAGCTTCTTTTTTCCCGTAGCCAAATGCTAAACCAACAGAACCTCTCGCTTGTCCTGGTTGAATAAGTACAGGAACCTTCAGCGTAATTCCATTTACAGTAATCTCCGCGTAGTTCCCGTCTAAAGCTCCAGTAGCTACGTGCCAGTTTTTAATGCCTAATTCTTTAGCATCATAGGATGACATGGTTAAGTAGTTGTCCCACGTAGTTCTCGTGATCGGATCTGGTAACTCTTGTAACCAAGGGTTATTAGCTTGTTGTCCGTCTCCAATTCCTATTTTTGAGTACAAAGTCAATTCAAACCCATTGGTGGAAGTTTTTGCCAACGAGTTAAGTGCTTCATTCACAGAAACCTCATTACTTACTGCTAATTCTTCTTTAGCTGAAACAAATACTCCATCATGTAAAGCTTTATTCCATTTAGCTTCACCCAAAATGGAAGCTGTCCAATTTTCTTTAATAAAATCGTAGTATGTTTTGTCTGATCCAGACCATTTTAACAATGCATCCTGTAATTGACGTGTGTCAAACAGAGGGCGGATTGTTGGTTGTGTTAAACCATAGTATCCTTTTTTGAATTCAACATCTCCCCAAGACTCGAGATAGTGAGGTGCTGCAGCTATATAATTTGTTTTAATTGCCGTTTCATCTGCTTTCATTGAAAAAGACACTGAAAAAGCTACCTTTTGTAGAGCTGTTTCAAACTCTGATGCGTTAGGTAAAGTGTATAATGGATTTAAATTATTGATAATCAGAACCCCTACTTTTCCACTGTTCATATCAGCTATCAATTCTTTCAAAGCCACAAGACTTCCCTTGCGAACGTTGATAGGGTTCTTTGTGTTGAAAGCTACGCTTTGTAATCTTTCGTTAATATCCAACACTAGCAATTGAGCATTTTCGTCTTGAATACCTGAAACTACTACGGCTCTTGTTCCAGCTCTTTTCACTTGTTCAGCAGCCTTTTTAACCTGCTCTTCTACTTTAGCATCTAAATTTCCTGATACAGAAATCCCAGTTAAATAACCATAGAATTTCGCTAATGCAACTTTTTGTTGTGAAGGAGTCAAAGGTACTCGTTTGTCAGCATTCGCCCCTGTTAAAGTCATATTTGACTCAAACTGAATGTGTCTTGACATTTTCCCATTTTTTGGGATACGCTTTTGGGCATACGCTCCCTCAAAGCCACCTCCCTGCCAATCAGCAATAAAGTCAGCACCAAAAGAAACGATTACATCTGCTTTTGTAAAGTCATAGTCCGCCATTGCACGAACTCCATATTTTTTTTGAAATGCGTTTAGAGTAGCTTCTTCTGAAATGGCATCATACTCCACCAATTTCACGGTAGGATATTTTTCTTTGAGATTCTCAATTAACTTATAGGTTGAAGGACTTGCTAAAGTATGACTGAATACGACAATTTGTTTTTCCTCTTGCACCGCTTTCTCCAAGGCTTTCATAGCCTCTGCATCTAAATCATTCCAAGATATAGCTGAACCTCCTTTTGCAATCGGATTTTTTACACGGAGATTGTCATACAGGCTCAATACCGAAGCAATCACACGAGCATTTGCCTCACAATGGGAGTTTGCTTCTTTATTATGTTCAATTAAAATAGGTCTTCCTTCACGGGTTTTCACAAGTACACTTGCGAAATCATATCCGTCAGCAATTGCCGTAGCATAGTAGTCAGCTACTCCTGGACGAATTTGTTCGGGTAACACAACATAAGGAACTGCTTTGTGAACAGGTCCTTCACAAGCTGCTAAAGTAGCAGCTGCCGTAGTGAAACCTACATATTTCAAGAAATCACGACGGGTTGTGGATGAGGACTCTAAGGTAGCCTTATCTCCTAAAAACTCATCTACTGGGATTTCTTCGACAAACTCATTCTGTTTCAGTGTATCTATGACTGAATTCTCATTAAGTTCTTCTACACTTTTCCAGTATTTTTTGTTTGATGCCATAGTTAGTTATATTCTGAAATTTAACTCTTTAAAAAATAATAAATCGAAAGTTAGTAGTGACACTTACCACATTCCAAACCACCTAATTGAGCGATAGTAAGTTTTTCTACGTTAAGTTTTTTAGCCAACTCTGCGTGAACTTCTTTATAGTTTTCATAATATCCATTATCAGTGTTCACCTCGGTTTTTCTGTGGCAGTCCACACACCATCCCATTGTCAATGGAGCATGTTGATGTAAAATCTCCATTTCTTCTACTTTTCCGTGGCATTGTTGACAATCCAACCCTGCCACTGTTACGTGTTGCGAGTGGTTAAAGTAAGCGAAATCAGGTAGATTATGAACACGTACCCAACGTACTGGCTTCGTCTCTCCTGTATATTTGAAGTTCTGAGCATCCCAGCCTACTGCGTCATACAATTTTTTAATCTCGTTAGAATAGAATTCACGTGTATAACCATTAACCATATCTGGCTCACCCTTATATTCTGAAATGGTTTCATGACAGTTCATACACACATTTAAAGATGGTATACCCGCTGTTTTTGACACACGCGCTGCAGAGTGACACAACTTACAATCAATTTGGTTATCTCCTGCGTGAATTTTGTGAGAGAAGTGAATCGGTTGAATAGGTTCATATCCTTGGTTAACATCTACTTGCATAAAGTATCCATACATTGCATAGGTTGAACCGAACAACAAAATTGTTACCGTAGTCAGTACAAAGAACGGATTTTCGGCAAATGCTCTAACCAAGAAACCTTCTTTACGTTTTGAAAACTCTTCCGTTGTAATGTTTCCTTCAGCAATAACTTTGGAAGCCATATTTAACACCGACAAAATAACAATCAACGCAACAATAATTGCAAGTATACCAACAATAGTGATAAAGTAGATGAGCGATCTTTTGGCAACAACCTCAGGGCGTTCCACAGGAACAAACACCTCCTCTTCTACCTCTTCCACTACTGGCGGATTAGCTGTATACGCTAAGATGTCATTTATATCTTGCTCTGATAAAATGTCTTCATAGGGTGCCATGGGTACTTGATTGAATTCCTCAAAAATAGCTTTAGCATCAGCGTCTCCTGAGGCAATCAATTTTTCACTATTTTTGATCCACGCATGAAGCCATTCAGTAGTTCTCCTTTCAGTAACTCCACCCAAGGCAGGTCCAATAGTACGCTTATCCAACTGGTGACAAGCCATACAGTTTGCCTTAAACAAAGTCTCTCCTTTGGCTGGATCGCCCTGTGCAAAAGCCGAAGTTGAAAACATGAATGTCAGTAAAATAGAGAAAACACTGACACCAAACAAGTTATGGTTTTTAACCTTTTTCATATTAAAAATATATTATCTAATATTTCGATAGTTGAACTCTAAACATTTATTGATTCAAGACACAAAAGTATAACATATTCTTAAAATACAAAAAAAAGTTATTCTGTTTCATTTCAATTTATATAAATTCTAAATAAACTACATTTCTTTGAGAAAGTTTTTAAAGAAACAAATCACTTTAAAAACTGTTATTTCTTTAACAAAATATTTGAACAAAGATTTTTTTTAAGATGATTTTATTTTTTGAGTTCACTACTTAATTGCATATATTTTTAATGATTAAACACTGATTTTTCAGTATTTTGACCACTTTTCATCGGCATTGGAAATTTGGCGTTAAGAAAATCAACGAATAAAGCAAAGTAAGCGAAAACTTGGAGCTTAGTATGTGGAAAATTTTCCATTGTTCGAAGCGACCATAGGAAGCAAGTTTGGAAAATTTTAGCGACATGAGTCTGATTTTTAGGCAAATATCCAAAGTCTTGATTTTTGGTTCTTTTCATCTAAGGAAAAGAACGATGTATGAAAATAAATAATGAACTCAATTTATTTTTTTTTAGATTAACAAAATGTGTTTCCTTTCTATTTCTATAAGCTAAGAAATGATATTAATCATATTTGTATTGAGATAATTAAATTTGGCTATAAGAAAAAAGCGGGAAGTATATTTTTAAACAACTATATATGAATTGAATAAAATAAAATCAAAAAATTTAACATTTAAACTTTTGTTTTGTTTCGTTTTTTATATACCTTCGCAGAGTAAACCAACATATAAAAGAAATGTATAAACACGTATTAATGCTATTTGTGCTAACGTTTTTAGCTTCGCCTTTGTTAGCACAAGTAAAGGTAACTGGTAAAATTACCGACCAGAACAATGCACCGTTACCAGGTGCTAATGTTGTAGTAAAAGGGACAACCCGAGGAGTGAGTTCTGATTTCGATGGAAATTATGAAATTCAAGCCCAAGAAGGCGATGTACTTGAGTTCAGCTTTATGGGCTTCCATACGCAGAGTAAAAAAGTTACAGGAGGAAGCAAATTATTAACTATCAATGTTTTGCTTGAAGAAGAAGCTGAACAATTAGACGACGTAGTTGTAGTGGGCTACGGAACTCAGAAGAAAGCCAACCTCACAGGTACCGTAAATACGGTCAAAGCCGAAGCGATTGAAGGAAAGGCTACTACATCGCTTGCGAACGCTCTACAAGGTGTTGCTCCTGGTGTAACAATTATTTCTCGGCCAGGCGACATCGGTGGGGATATGGGGAACATCAACATACGTGGACGCGGAAATCTTGGTGCTTCTGCACCTCTCTATATAGTTGATGGTGTGCCTGTTAGCGAAGGTGATTTTCAACGGATTCACATTAGTGACATTGAAAGCATCAGTATCCTCAAAGATGCAGCTGCCTCAGCCATTTACGGAGCGAGAGCTGCCTATGGGGTCTTCTTGGTAACAACAAAAAAAGGAAAAGAAGGAAAAGCCAATATTACTTACAACGGATACTATGGCTTTCAATCACCAACAGTCCTCCCCAAAAAGTTAAACGCATATGATTATGCAACTCTTCTGAATGAAGCCAACATAAACGCGGGTAAAAATGCCATTTACAATCAAAGTGCAATGGACAGAATTGTGGCACAGGACTCACCCGATTTATATCCCGACAACGATTGGTATTCATTAGTTTTCAGAAATCACGTTCCTATTCAAGAGCATAACATCAGCCTTTCTGGAGGTGGAAAAACACGTTATTTTGTGAGTGGAACGTTCTATGAACAAGAATCCGTAGTAAAGGGACGCTTATTGGACAGATACAGTTTCAGAGCCAATACCGAGCGTGATTTTACAGACAAATTTACCTTAGGAACAAATATTTCATACGTTCGTGATGATTACAAACGAGACGGTAATTTTTCTATTACCGATTTAGACCGAATGACTCCACTAACCGTAGCACGCCACACCGATGGAAGCTGGGGAACTGTAACTGGAGGCAGTCAAAGTACTGTTTTAGCTGAAAATAATCCGCTTCGAAAAATTGCTGAATATGGTCGTCACGACTATATGACCACTCGATTTAACGGTTCGCTTAACGGAGTTTGGAAACCTCTGAGCGGGCTAAGCGTTACAGGACAACTATCATACAGAACTGTTGACAAGAGAGCTACTGATTTTGAAAACAAAGTAGGGCAACTGATAGGATTTATTTCCAAAAGAGCAATGTCAGGAACTGATGGGCAAACCATCAACAAAATGACTAAAACGTGGGAACACACTAAAAATTTGGTTTCTCAACTTTATGCAAATTATGACTTTTCTTTAAGCGACCACAATTTTTCACTGATGGCAGGAACTCAATATGAAGATTATCGATACGAATGGCTTCGTGCTTCACGTAAAGATTTTCCTAATAACAACCTAAACTCCATTAACGCTGGTTCTGGAAAAGCGGAGAACTTAGGTAATGATGGCAACATTCAAGAGCGAGCATTTTTGTCATATTTTAGCCGTTTAAAATACAACTACAACGGCAGATATTTATTTGAGGCCAACGTGCGTGCTGACCAATCTTCGCAGTTCCCCAAAGAAAACAGATTGGGTGTATTCCCTTCATTTTCTGCGGCATATCGAATCTCACAAGAAAATTTTATGCAAAATATGGATTGGCTTTCCGATTTAAAATTGCGAGCTTCGTGGGGGCAACTGGGTAACGTAAATAATGTGGGATTCTACGATTATTTTGATGCTTTGGGAGTTGGCTCTGCCTACATTACTAATGAAGTAAAAGCTGACGGAGCTTGGCCTTCTATCCAAGTGAACAAAAATATGACTTGGGAAACGGTTACAATGACCAATCTCGGACTTGATGTTTCATTCTTTAAAAATTCTTTAAATGTTCAGTTAGATGTTTTTGATAAATTAACCACAGACATTCTTGTTAAAAAACCACAACCCTATGAATTAGGATTGGGAAATAGTGAGCAAGCCTCAACAAACGCAGGAAAAGTTTCTAATAAGGGGATTGAAGCATTGGTTTCTTATAGAGGAAGTATAGGAGATGTTAAATATGGCATTTCAGGAAATTTCTCAAAAATATGGAATAAAATTATTGATTTGAATGGACAAGATAATCAAATAAGTGGAAATTTCATTCTTAAAGAAGGAGAAGCTATCGGCTCATTCTATGGATATCAAGCACAAGGGTTATTCAGAAATGCGGAAGAAGTTGCCAATCACGTAAAACAAAGCACCAACACAGCCGCTGGCGATATTAAGTATGTTGATGTGAGTGGTGACCAAAAATTTGACGCCAACGACCGTACTATTTTAGGAAATGATGTTCCTTATCTTACGTATGGATTAAGTTTTGATGTATCGTACAAAGGTTTTGACCTTTCAGTACAGGGACAAGGGGTAAACGATGTAATGGTTTACTTATCAGGAGAGGCTTCGCAGGCATTTTTCAACGGAGCAGGAGCTAAAGAGTACCATTTAGGTCGTTGGACAACACAAAATCCTGACCCTAATGCCAATTATCCACGTTTGCTTATTACCTCAGCTAATGCTCACAACACCAGAACTTCATCATTTTGGTTGTACGATGCTGATTATTTCCGTATTAAAAGCATCATTTTAGGATACACAATGCCAGAGGATGTAAGCCAACTTATAGGCTGCCAAAAAGTACGATTCTATATGTCTGGAACAAACTTGTTCACATTCAGGGCTGACAAACGTATGAAGGATTTCGACCCCGAAGCACCTTCTGCACGAGGAACATACCCTAATATGAAAAATATCACTTTTGGAGTAAATCTATCATTTTAAAAACGAGTCAATATGAAAATTAAATATATAATTCCGTTAATAGTAGGACTATTTGTTACGAGTTGTAACTTGGACAGAGAGCCTCAGGACAAAATCTTTTCAGATGGTTTCTGGAAGAGTGAGAACGACGCCACACGTGCCTTGCTGGGTTGTTACGCATACATCCCCTCAAGCGTAGGTGATGCTTATTTAGATGCCTATGCTGATAACACGTTTTGTCAGTATCCTTGGGAAAGTAAAGCTACTGTGGGTTCGGCAGGCGACATTACTGATAATGATGATTTTGGGTACGGATTTGGCGGACTCAGACGTTTTAACTATTTCTTGGACAATATTGATAAAGTGCCAATGCCTGAAAACTTGAAAAAACAATACAAAGCAGAGGTGCGAACGCTTCGGGCTTGGTATTATTTCAATATGGCTTCCAAGTTTGGAGCAGTGCCACTAATTAAAAACTACATCACTGAAACTGAGGAAGGACAAATAGCACCAACAGCTGAAAACGAAGTAATTAATTTTGTAATAAATGAACTTGCTGAAAGTATCTCTGATTTGCCTGCCACACCTTCTGTAAAAAGCCGTTTAGGAAAAGCAGCCGCATACACCATTAAAGCCCGCGTACACTTGTTCTATGGTCAGTATCCACAAGTAGTTGAGGCAACTCAGGCTATTATGGGAATGAACTATGAACTATTTAAATTACAAGTAGATATCGATAAAGACCAAGACGATTATTCTTCCTTTATTGATTTTACAGATGCTACTCATAAGCAAAAGTTCTATGATGGTCTTCGCAGTTATGAAAAGCTATTTTGGGAAGAAAACAAAAGCAATAAGGAAGTTATTTTAAATCAGGAGTTTATTGAAGATAGTTTCAATTGGATATCCCGCCGTTTGCTATCAAGCAACATTGGTGGAGGTTGGAGTTCTATTACACCCACGGTGGGATTAGTTGATGCTTATTGGAAAGCCGATGGTACGCCTTTCACACCTCCAACAGCTGATGAAAGAAAAACCAACTATAACGACGGAAAATACAAACCCGAATATTTAAATGAGTTTAAAAATCGGGATACGCGTTTGTACGCCTCTATTTTATTCCCTGGTGCGATTTGGAATGCTGTAATGGGAAATCAAAAATTCGTATGGCAAAATAATGGAAAGGCAAGTAATACTTCAAAAACGGGGTATAATTACCGAAAACTCACCGACCCAGAAGGAACAATTACACGTAAATTAAACGATTATCCGTTAATTCGCTACGCTGAAATTCTATTGATGTATGCCGAAGCTCAAAACGAGGTAGCTGGTGCTGATGCTTCTGTATATGAAGCTCTTAACAAAATACGTTCGCGTGTAGGTATGCCTGACGTAATCGCAGGACTTTCAAAAGAAGCAATGCGTGATGTTATCCGCAATGAACGCCGAATTGAATTGGCTTGTGAAGGACATCGTTGGAATGATATCCGTCGTTGGGGAATTTCTTCTCAGGTAATGAAAGATATTTACAGCATTCACGGTGAATTGGCTCAAAAACGTCGTTGGGAAGATAGATTTATGCGTTTGCCTTATCCTATCTCAGCTATCGACAGAAATCCTAAATTGAAAAATGCCCAAAAAGCGAAGGGATATTAGTCATAATATACTAAATTAGCTGTATAAAAACCACAAAGTTACTGATTTTTAGTAGTTTTGTGGTTTTTAGTATTATTCTTTTTGAGATTCTTTTTCTCAAAAGACATAACAACATTTACATTAATGATTATAAATCTTAATACGCTCTGTTAAAACTCCCTTAATCAAACCTTAAAAATGCATTATTTACCTTGTAATTGAAATATATTTTCTATTTTAGCCAAAAATTTCCCTTTTTTGAACGCTAAATAAACATGATTACTCAGTTACAAGGAAAATTGATTGAGAAAAACCCTACTCACGTGGTTGTTGACTGCAACGGTGTGGGGTATTTCGTGAACATCACCTTAAATACTTTTGCAGCTCTACCTGAAGCTGATTCCATAAAAATTTACACTCATCTACAAATCAAGGAAGACTCTCATACACTTTACGGATTTCTCACCCGTGCTGAGCGTGAGATATTCGTACTGTTGCTTTCCGTATCAGGTGTTGGAGCGAGTACAGCTCGGATGATGCTATCATCATTGACAGCTGCTCAAGTTCGCGGAGCTATTGTCAATGGAGATGTTGCTAGTATTCAGAGTGTTAAAGGTATAGGAGCAAAAACTGCACAACGTATTATTTTGGATTTACGAGAAAAGATGATGAAAGTGCAAAATATTGAAGAAGTAGCCCTTACACAACCAAATACAAACAAAGAGGAAGCTTTAGCAGCTTTAGAAGTATTAGGATTTGTGCGTAAACAAGCCGAAAAAGTAGTAGATAAAATTATCAAATCAGATTCGGAAGAACTTAGTGTTGAACAAATTATCAAAATAGCTCTGAAAAGTTTATAACTTCAGCGTGAACTATTTCAAATCTAACTACTTGAAGATGAATAGATATTTAAAATATATTTTTCTCATAGCATTTCTTACTAACCTATCGGTTTGGGGACAAGAAATTACGAAAGATACAACACAAACTAAGAATAATATCCCCAAAATAGGATTGCGAACACCTTCCAGCATTGCTAATCGCTATACCTATAACCCGCAATTGAATCGCTATGTGTACCGTCAAACATTAGGTGAAACCGATTTGACTGTACCTCAAATTCTTACTATTGAAGAATATGAAGCGCTGATTACAAAAGAACAACGAAGTGCTTATTTTAGAGAAAAAAGTAGTGCTTTGAGTGGTAACAAAGGAGAGGAGCAGAAAAATAAAGCTCAACGTGATTTACTTCCTGATTTGTATGTTAAGTCCGAGTTATTTGAAAGTATTTTTGGAGGGCGAAATATTGACCTTATCCCTAAAGGAAACGTAGGAATTGATTTAGGTTTATATGTTAATAAAAATGACAACCCAGCTATAACTCCAAGAAATAGAATCACTTATGGGTTAGATTTCGATCAAAGAATCAGTTTAGGACTCACGGGGCAAGTCGGGACACGATTAAAATTAAACGCTCAGTATGACACTCAGGCTTCGTTTGATTTTCAGAACGTTTTTAAGTTGGAATACGAACCTAACGAGGATGATATTATCCAAAAGGTTGAGTTAGGAAATATCAGCATGCCGATGTCTAACTCTCTAATCACCGGTTCGCAGAGTCTATTTGGGGTAAAAACCGAATTAAAATTCGGTCGCACTACCATTACAGGAGTATTTTCTGAACAAAAGTCCGAACGGAAAACAGTGACTGCCCAGGGAGGAGGAATACTTACCGAATTTGAGTTTACCGCATTGGACTATGACGAAAATAGAAACTTTTTCTTAGCACAATTCTTCCGTGATAATTATGATAAAGCCTTAGAAAATTATCCTTTTATTAACAGCAAAGTACAAATCACACGTTTGGAAGTATGGGTTACAAATCGTAATAACCGTACAGGAAATATACGTAACATACTCGCACTACAGGATTTAGGAGAAGCTAATCCGTTGAACACACGCATCAACCAAAATGCTCCCATAGGTTTTTTTTCATCGACAACTAACAACATGCCAACCAATGCTGCCAATCGTTTTGACCCTGCTGAAATTGGAGGTTCCTCGGTGTTAACCGATGCAATTCGCGATGTGGCTACCTTACAACAAGGCTTCGGTGCCATTTCCAATTTAGTGAACCAAGGCTATGATTATGCGGTGATTGAAAACGCTCGTAAGTTAGAGGAAGGGGTTGATTATAAAGTAGATACAAAATTAGGATACATTTCGCTAAACGTTGCCTTGAGTAGCAATGAAGTACTGGCCGTTGCTTATCAATACACCTACGGGAGTGAAGTGTTTCAAGTAGGAGAATTTGCCAATGATGGTATTTCAGCGACAACCTACAACACTTCAGCAAGCCAAAACGCTATCACCAATAATTTGTTGGTACTGAAAATGTTAAAGAGTAATCGTTTGAACGTAAAAGATCCTATCTGGGATTTAATGATGAAAAACGTCTATTCCCTAGGATCCGGGCAATTAGACCCTGAGGATTTCAGAATGAATATTTACTACTCTGATCCATCCCCGCTAAACTATATTTCAAAAGTGTCCGATGCAGGTTGGGATAATGGATTGGAAGATAAAATCCTACTAAATTTGTTCAATTTCGATCGATTAAATAAATACCAAGATCCCCAACCTGGAGGTGACGGATTTTTTGATTTTATCCCAGGAATTACGGTTGATCAACAGTACGGAAAGATATTTTTTACTAAAGTAGAGCCTTTTGGAAAATTTCTTCACCAAACCTTAGGAGGTGGAAATTACGATGACCCTGCTACGTATAACGAAAACCAACGAAAATATGTCTATCCCAGTTTGTATGCCAATACCAAAACACAGGCTCAGATGGACGGTAGTAAAAATAAATTCCAAATGAAAGGACGCTACAAATCCTCAGGACGGCGTGGCATTTCATTAGGAGCGTTCAACGTACCTCGAGGGTCAGTAACCGTAACGGCAGGAGGGCGTATTCTCGAAGAGGGTATTGATTATTTAGTGGACTATATGTCGGGAACGGTCGAAATTACAAATCCGAGTTTGGAAGCATCAAACATTCCGATTCAAGTATCCATAGAAAATAATCTGATTTTTGGTGGGCAGACCACTCGATTCATGGGAGTGAATATCGAACATAAATTCAGTGATAAATTCATTATGGGAGCGTCGGTTGTGAACCTGCGTGAGCGTCCATTCACCCAAAAAACAAGCTATGGACAAGAGTCGGTCAATAACACTATTTTTGGTTTTGGAGGCACATACTCCACTGAATTACCTTTTTTGACACGTTGGGTAAATCGCATTCCTACCATAAAATCAGATGTAGCCTCTAATCTGTCTGTACGAGGAGAATTTGCGTACCTTGTCCCCGGAACTCCTAAAGGAGATGATTTCGATGGAGAAACTACCGTCTACTTAGATGATTTTGAGTCGGCTCAAGCAACTATTGATATTCGCTCTCCTTTAGCATGGAAATTAGCCAGTACTCCTCTCGAATTTGGCTCAGGATCAGGAAATTCTCCACGAAGGTTATACGGAACTTCACCTGAAGATCTTGAAAATATGCGAAACGGCTACGGTCGTGCTAAATTAGCATGGTATACCATTGACCCTATTTTCTATTCATCACAAAAACCGAACGACGTGAGTGGTGATGAAATCTCAAAAAATAGCACACGGCGTATCTATTTAGAAGAAATATTCCCTGAACAGCAAGTAGCTCAGGGAGAATCACTTGTACAAACAACCTTGGATTTGGCATATTATCCAAATAATAAAGGTTCGTACAACAATAATCCAGCTTTTCAGTCTGCCAATGCTGATGAGAAATGGGGAGGCATCATGCGTGGATTAACATATTCTGATTTTCAAGAAAGTAATATTGAATATATACAGTTCTGGATGTTAGATCCTTATCATTCAGGTGAATACAGTGGAACTGGAGAATTGGTATTTAACTTAGGAAACATTTCAGAAGACGTTTTGAAGGACGGCAGGAAGCAATATGAAAACGGATTGCCTGGATTATCATCATCAGCAGCGGTCAATTCCTCATCATGGGGTAAGGTACCCGGAGCTCAGTCTCTACTCTATGCATTTGACACCAATTCATCGAACAGAGCCTTACAAGACATTGGTTTGGACGGATTATCCGATGGTGATGAGGCTTCAATCTATAATAACAATCTAAGCGAATCTCCGAACGACCCTGCATTGGACAACTACGAGTATTTCATGAGTCGTGGTGGAGGCATTTTGAATCGCTATTTCAACTACAATGGAACACAAGGAAATTCTCCTGTTTCCGTAACTGAAAGTAACCGAGGAGCAACTACAAATCCTGATATTGAAGATGTTAATGGGGATTTCGCTATGAATACGGAGAATAATTACTATGAATATCGAGTGAAGATCCGTCCGAATATTACGCGTTCCGACCGTTTTGTAAACGATATTAGAACGGTAGCTGTGGAAGCTCCTAATGGCAGAACCGTATCCGCTCGTTGGATTCAGTTTAAAATTCCGATTGCTCAAGGGCAAATGGTGCGTGAAGGTTATAAATTCCCATTAGCTCCGAACGAAGAAATTGACATCATGAACTCCATTACCCATATGCGGATGTACATGACTGGATTTTCACAAGAAATGTTGTTACGTTTCGGAACTTTAGATTTGGTTCGTGGAGATTGGCGATACTACAGCGAAACCTTAGAAACTAATTTAGACGACCCTTCAGATGATAACACCCAAGTGGAAATAGGTTCAGTGAATCTAATTGAAAATGAAACACGTACCCCTATTCCATATCGTATGCCTCCTGGAGTATACCGCGAACGTATAAACGCTAACAATACTTTGGTTGAACAGAATGAGCAATCATTATCCTACAGTGTAAATAACTTAGAGCCTTTAGATAGCCGTGCTGTTTATAAGGTGATGAATTTGGATTTACGTCAGTACAAATATATCAAAATGTTTGTCCATGCAGAAGCGTATCAAAATAAATCATTATCTGACAATCAGATGGTAGCATTTATGCGTATCGGTACGGATTTTAACGAAAATTACTATCAGGTAGAAATACCATTGAAAATCACACCTTCAGGAGCAAACACTGATATGGCTATATGGCCAACTGAAAATCAGCTAATTGTGTCAATGGATGTACTAACAAAAATGAAAGCCATTGGTCTTCGAAATCAAACATTGAACAACGCTACTTATTACGATACCAATCTGAATGTAGTAAACGAAAATACGCCTTATACCATAGGAGAAAATCGTTATGTAATCAAAGGAAATCCTTCATTAGGAAGTGTCCGCTCAGTGATGATTGGAGTGAAAAACATTACAGGAAATACCCAAAGTGGAGAATTTTGGTTCAATGAGCTTCGGGTAGCAGAATTGTCCAACAAAGGTGGTTGGGCAATGGTCGGAGCGCTAGATGCGAATGCGGCCGATTTGTTAAACATCTCAGCTACAGGACGTATGCATACGGTAGGTTTCGGTGCAGTTGACCAGACACCTAACCAACGTTCAATTGACAACACTCAAGAATACGATGTGGTGATGAATATAAATGCAGGGAAATTACTACCCGAAAAATGGCAGATACAAGTCCCCGTGAGTTTAAATCATGCTCAAAAACGTTCTACACCGTTCTATGATCCTTCATATCAAGATGTTAAGCTCGATGATCGTTTGAATATTGCACAAACACCAGAAGAACGCAAAGCTATCAGGGAACAGGCTGAAAATCTGACTGTTCGCAAAGGAATCAATCTGATTGGTGTGAAGAAAAATTTTTCCGAAGGACAGAAAAAACGTATGTACAATATTGAAAACTTTACGTTTAACTATGCCTATAACGAGATGCATCACCATGATTATGAACTCCGTTATGAAGATGAACAAAACGTCAGAGCGGGATTCTTGTACAACTATGGATTTGAAAATAAAACTATTGAACCTTTCAAAAAATCGGAACGTTTTACGGGTAAAAAATACTGGCAATGGTTGGCAGATGTAAATCTTAACTTATTGCCTACCAGCATTATGTTCTCTTCCGATGTAAATCGTTCATTATCAAAACAATTATTTCGCGATGTGTATTTTGAAGGAGTAGACGCGAGTTTGCAAAAAACCTTACCCGAATTACAACAGCGTAACTATTTACATAATTATCAATTCGGAGTAAACTACAACCTAACCCGCTCTTTGAAAGCAAGTTTCAACGCTACAAATAATAGTATTATCCGAAATTATTACATCTACGACAGTAATGGTGATGTAGCTTCATATGACAGAAACGTAACCTTGTGGAGTGATTTCTGGGATTTAGGTAATCCAAATCACTTTTTGTCAAAACTACAAATAAGTTATGAACTACCCCTGTCCAAATTTCCATTTTTGGATTTTATGAAAGCAAATTACACTTACTCAGGCGACTTCGATTGGCAACGTGGATCGCAAACCTTACTGCAGTTAGCAAAACACGATATCAATACTTTACAAAATGCCAATACGCACAACCTGATGGTCAATGCATCCTTTGAACAGTTTTACCGCTATTTGGGAGTGAAACCAACTCCTCGCGGTGAAAAGCCGTCAGTAGGCAAATCGTTGGCTACGATGCTGAAAACCATTAGCGTAAATTATGCTGAAACCAATGGGAAAACCTTGCCAGGGTATACTCAAAATGTAGGATTCTTAGGTACAACCAAACCCTCTTTTGGTTTCATGTTTGGAAGTCAGGCGGATGTGCGTTATGAAATGGCAAAAAAAGGGTATTTAACGGATTTTGTTGATTTTAACGATCAATTCCTACAGTCAAAGGAACGTGATTTAACATTCACTGCCAATTTGTTACCGATTCCTGATCTGCAAATTGATTTGAAAGCAAAACGTCAGTATACCGATAATTACACCGAGACCTTTGAAGTAAACAACCTAACATATAATAAACTTATAGGAAATCAAGTAGGTAACTTCAACATTACAACCAATTTGATTGCGACCACTTTCAACAAAATAGACGAATATAACTCTGTACCGTTTGAGCGTTTCAAAGAAAATCGCATCACAATAGCACGTCGTTTGGCTTCAGAAAGAGGTGTAGACTTGAACGATCCAAATAATCTTGATCAAGAAGGTTTTCCAAAGGGATACAGCAAAACCAGTCAATCGGTGATGATTCCGGCGTTTTTTGCGGCCTATTCAGGTGGAAATGCTAATTCCACTTCGTTGAGTGCCTTTAAAAACATTCCCGTTCCTGAATGGAAAATAACCTACACAGGATTGGGGCGATTGGAATCAATGAAACGATATTTTAATCGATTTTCATTAGCTCACGGCTATAATGCGAGTTATGTGCTAAGTGAGTTCCGTACGAATTTAGAATTCGACCCTAATAATTTGTTTAAAGTCAATGCTAAAGGTGATTATTTAAGTCAGCAACTATTCACCAACGTAACTTTGGTAGAACAATTCAATCCGCTGATTCGTGCTGATATGGAAATGAAAAACTCAATCAGTGCGTTGTTTGAAATCAATCGTGACCGCACCATATCCATCAGTTTGGACAACGATTATCTAACGGAAATCATCCGTAAGGAATATCGAATGGGATTGGGCTATCGCATCAAAGATTTGCGTTTTGTAACCAAAATGAACGGCGTACGAACCACTTTGAAAAGTGACTTGATTCTCAAAGGAACGCTTTCACATCTGAATGAGTTTACGGTTATCCGAAATATGGAAATCACTAACAACCAAGTGACTGCGGGACAGAGCAACTGGATTGGTGATTTTACGGCAGAATATGCATTGAGCAGAAACCTGTTGGCTTCGTACTATTTCCGATATAATTTCTCAAAATCCGCTATTTCAACAGCTTTCCCGATGACCACCATCCGTACGGGATTATCTGTGAAATATACGTTTAATTAGAGAAATCTATAATTATTTGGAGTTTTAAATATTTATCCATATATTTGGTGGCATATAATCATTTAATATCTCTCATTATGAAGCAAATCATCAAAAATAGTTTGATAGGTATTGGACTATACCTACTTGCGGGAATTCTTTTTAGTGGTTATCATCACTATATGTTTATCACTTTTTTGCTACTAAATATTTTTGTTTCATATTTTGTAGTTCGTAACAAAGAAAAGAAAGAAGTTCGCCATAATTTAATTTGGATAAATGCACCTATTTTGGGTTTACTGCTCATAACCTCTTTTTTTACAGATGGTATTAGAGTTGTAATTCCTTATCTGATATTTAGTATATTAGGAGCTGTTTTACTGTATTATTACGTAACCTCTCCTTCAAAAAAAGTTGCTTTTTTTGTAGCGGGTCTGGTTCTAATCGCAGTAGGCGTATTTTCATTTGAAAGCATTTCAGGAGTCAGCGATACATTTGATGGCAGCTATTACCTTGATTTGTACAAAAAGTTTGTAAATAAATAGTAAAATAACTCAAAGAAAAGAGACTGTCCGAAAAGGTTCAGTTTGGGCAAAACACCAAAAATAAAACTCTGATTTTCAGCAATTTAATTTTTGTGAAAATCCTAAAATTTGACTTTTCGGACAGCCTCTTTTTTTCATTTTTTCTGCGTAATGAAATATTGATTATTCACAACAATTATGTACCTTTGTGGTTTGTAAACGAATCTATTTTGAATATCAAAATATAGACAATATATTTTCTATGAAAAAAATACAAATGGTTGACTTAAATGGTCAATATCAACAGATTAAAGATGAAGTTTTGTCTTCTTTCAACGAAATTTTAGACACTACGGCTTTCATCAACGGGCCTCAGGTAAATGCTTTTCAGAAGGAATTAGAAACCTATTTGGGTGTAAAACACGTGATTCCGTGTGCCAATGGCACAGATGCCTTACAAATTGCCATGATGGGATTAGGATTGAAACCTGGCGATGAGGTCATTACAGCGGACTTTACTTTCGCTGCTACCGTTGAGGTGATTGCGTTGTTAAATCTTACTCCTGTGTTGGTAGATGTTTATGACGACACGTTCAACATCAATATCGAAGCCATCAAAAAGGCAATTACCCCTAAAACCAAAGCGATTGTTCCTGTACATCTTTTTGGACAACCTGCTGACATGGAGGCTATTATGAAAACTGCTAAGGAACATAACTTGTATGTTATTGAGGATAACGCACAGGCTATTGGGGCGGATTTTACGTGGTCAGATGGACGTAAACAAAAAGTAGGAACTATCGGACATGTAGGAGCAACATCTTTCTTCCCTTCGAAAAATTTGGGATGCTACGGCGATGGAGGAGCTATTTTTACGAACGATGATGATTTGGCGTACACCCTACGTGGTATCGTAAACCATGGAATGTACGTGCGTTATCATCATGATGTTGTGGGAGTAAATTCTCGATTGGATTCCCTACAAGCTGCCGTTTTAAGAGCCAAGTTACCACATTTGGATACTTACAACCAAAAACGCCGAATTGCTGCTGAAAAATATACAAAAGCACTTATGGAAAACCCAAACATCGTAACCCCTTTTGTTAAAACGAGTTATGACCATGTTTATCATCAATACACACTGCGAATCACTAATGGAAAACGTGATGCTTTAGCAAAGGCCTTAACAGAAAAAGGTGTGCCTTACGGTATCTACTACCCTATTCCACTTCACGCTCAAAAGGCTTATACAAATGATTCATATAATGAAACTGATTTTGTAGCTACCAATCAGCTTGTGAAAGAAGTCATTTCATTGCCTATGCACACTGAATTGGATGATGAACAGATTGAATATATCACAAGTATCATCAATGAAGTTGTTTAAACAGAGTTCAATCTGCTATTAATCAGTTATTTATATGTTTAACAAAGGAACATGATATAAAATAAACAAGTTCATTATTTATTTTCATATGCTGTTCTTTTCCTTAGATGAAAAGTGGTCAAAATACTGAAAAATACGTGTTTAACCATTAAAAATATATGCAATTAAGCACTAAACTCAATAAAATAATAAAAATATTTGCATTTATACTTTTGTAATTAAAAAATATTTTTTATCTTTGCACTCGCAAATGCAAAATGGTGGTTTTAGCTCAGTTGGTTAGAGCGTCGGATTGTGGTTCCGAAGGTCGCCGGTTCGAGCCCGGTATTCCACCCAAATTATAACTGTAATAAAAAGAGCTTTTTGTAATCCAAAAAAGCTCTTTTTTTATGACAAATATTACACAATTACTCTCATTATATTGGTATTTTCCCTTACTTTTTAAAACATTTCAGCTTAAAATCAATATATTACAATATTCGTCAGCTACAAATTACATCTCATAAAACCTCTGCTAATAATTCTATGGTGGAAAATAAAAGTTAAGTTAAGGTTAAAAATCTAATGGTAATAATATTTCATGTATATTTGTAAACATTCATATGAATAACCATCAGATAAACGAATAAATATCTATAGAAGGAATCGTATATTACAATTTATTAGGATAATTCAGCAGAGATATGGTACAACATATCTCTACAAAACAAAAATTATAGTGTAATGAACACCGAAAAAAAACGCATAGAAGAAAAAGATAAGAAAATAAAAAACTGGTTGCTTTGGGGGCCTTATCTAAGTGAACGTCAGTGGGGTACAGTTCGCGAAGATTACAGTGCAAACGGAGATGCTTGGAATTACTTTCCTCATGAACATGCTCGTAGTCGTACTTATCGTTGGGGAGAGGACGGACTAGCAGGATTCTCGGACAATCATAGCAAAATATGTCTGTCGGTAGCTCTGTGGAATGGTAAAGATCCCTTTCTCAAAGAGCGTCTCTATGGATTGAGTAACAATCAAGGAAATCACGGCGAGGACGTCAAAGAGTTGTATTATTACTTAGACAACACGCCAACACATTCCTACATGAAATACCTCTACAAATACCCTCAATCGGAATTTCCGTATAAACTTTTGGAAGAAACTAACCGTAAAAAGGGATTGCGAGATCTTGAATTTGAGTTGATTGATACCGAAATTTTTAAAAACAATGCTTATTTTGATGTTTTGGTAGAATATGCCAAAGCTGATGAAAAGGATATTTTTATGAAAATCACCATCATCAACCAAGGGGAAGAGAAAGCTCCAATTTTTGTGTTACCAACGTTATTACTCCGAAATCACTGGAGTTTTTTTGATGTAAATCCCCTGCCGAGTATCTCCCGAAAGGGAAATGAAAATAGTGTAAAAATCACCAATGCCTTGGAGGAAGATTACTATCTCTATTTTGAACAAGCCGATAGATGTTTATTCACTGAAAATGAAAGTAATAACGAAAAATTACACAAACATCCTAACGAACATCCTTACAAAAAAGATTTGTTTCACGATGCTGTGATTTCAGGTGATTTCGAACTTGCTACGCAACGAAACCATGGAACGAAATTCTCGCCGATGTACTTTTTTGAACTTGAGACTAAAGAACAGCGAATTATCTATTTACGTCTTACTAATGAGGAAAAAGAAAATCCTTTTAACGGTGTAAATGAGTTATTTGCATCGCGTGAACAAGAGTGTGATACTTTTTACCGTAATAGGTTAAAAACGAAAAACGAAGAACTCTATCTAATTCAAAAACAAGCTCTTTCGGGAATGTTATGGAGTAAGCAATATTATTACTACAACATTGAACGTTGGCTCAAAGGCGATAGTAAACATCCTGCACCTCCTAAAGAACGTTGGAAAGGTCGTAATTCCGATTGGACAACTTTGCGAAATTCAGATGTATTGCTAATGCCTGACAAATGGGAGTATCCGTGGTATGCCGCTTGGGATTCCGCTTTTCATTGTGTGAGCATGGCAATGATTGATATTCAGTTTGCTAAAGAGCAATTACTACTGTTTACCAAGGAATGGTATATGAGACCTAATGGACAAATTCCAGCTTATGAATGGAACTTCAGTGATGTAAATCCTCCAGTACAACCATGGGCAACGTTGATGATTTACAATATTGATCAGAAACAAAATGGTACATCCGACATTAGTTTTCTCAAACGAATGTTCAATAAATTGTCCCTGAATTTCACATGGTGGATAAATCAAGTGGATTCCAGTCAGAACAACATTTTTGAAGGAGGATTCTTAGGGCTGGACAACATTGGAGTTTTTGACCGCACACAAGGTATTGAAGGAGTGGAAACTTTGGAACAAGTAGATGGTACGGCATGGATGGCTTTGTACAGCCTATGTATGCTGAAAATCAGTTTGGAAATATCCAAACACGATGAGTCTTTCGAGGAAATGGCAACCAAATATTTTGCACATTTTATCCACATAGCCAAAGCATTGAACCATATTAGCGAAGAACATAAAGGCATTTGGGACGAAAAAGAAGGATTTTTTTATGATAGGATTATATTCAAAGATGGTAATTCCAAATTGGTAAAAGTACGCTCAGTAGCAGGAATGCTTTCTCTAATCGCTGTGTTGCATATTGACCAAGAAACCTTAGATCGCTTACCACGATTTAAAAACAGTTTTTCATGGTTTCAAAAACACTTGATGAACGAACTTAAATATCCGATTATTCAAACCTCGGACAACAACAAAGGAATGCTACTTTCATTAGTTCCTAAGAACCGATTGGATAAAATGGTACGTGCCTTAGTCGATGAAAAAGAATTCTTAAGCGACTATGGAATACGCTCATTATCAAAGATATATACACATCCTTTCCGTGTACCTTTGGAAGGAAAAATGTATGAAATTGCGTACGATCCTGCGGAATCAACAAGCAATATGTTCGGGGGGAATAGCAATTGGCGTGGTCCAATCTGGTTTCCCATAAACTATATTCTGATTGACACTCTGCGAGAATTATATCGCTTTTTTGACGATACAACCTATCAATTCCCAACAGGAAATGAACAAAACACATTGAATTTCAATCAAATAGCAGATGAGATTAGTAAGCGATTGATTCGTATTTTCCAAAAAGATGCACAAGAAAATCGTCCTGTGAATAGATTACATTCAGATGTATATCGCCAAGAAAACTTCCAAGATTTAATCTTATTCTATGAATATTTTCACGGCGATAACGGTCGGGGCATCGGAGCATCACACCAAACTGGTTGGACATCATTAGTGGCAAATCTGATTGATGAAGTTGGAGATTGGTAACCTTTAAGCGGTGTATGCATCCCAGTTTATAAAACAGGAAGAAAAGAAGACGTGTTTTACTATTTCGATGATTTTCAGCTTTTTATAGTGTCATAATTTTTACAATACAACTCGTTTTTATATGTTTGATGATTTACGCGAAATGGGGGCTACTATTTCTTATTGTAGGAAACGACAAACGTACTATTACGAGCAAGATTTTGAATTACGCATTGATTACAAGGTAACTGCAATTTGTGATGGAGAAGCCCGAATTATTGAAGGTGGAAATTATGCATAATTTTTTGAAAGTTTTTCACACTACAACATGCTTGAAAATCAGCATTTTACACAAAATACAAAATATTTTTTGAAAAGTAAAACAAAAAAATCGCTCAGTGCAAGGTCATTGCACGGAGCAGTGTTATCTTTGTGCCTATAAACATTTAAAAACATTATAAAATGACGAACAATTTAATAAATCAAGTAGAAGTACAAGGTATGAAGAAACTTGACAGCGTTAAAGGAGTTCAAGCATTAGATGCAAGAGAGCTACAAGAAATTGGAGGAGGAATTCTTCCAGCTATAGCTGTAGGAATGGCAGTGTTATATCTAGCAGGTACGGTTTGTGCTCTCTCTCAAGGTAAAAGATTGAACGGAATGCCATAACTTTAAACTTAAAAAAGAACGGGATTTCAAATTATTTTGTATGTGTTATGATAGAAAAGGATTATCTAAAAAAACAGATAGATTTGTTTTTTCAAGAGTTAGTTGCAGTGCTAACTAAGAAAACTGTAAAAGAAACAAGATTTAAAGAAATATCAAATTTATCAGAAAAATACACACAACATGGTATAGATTTCTTCATAACATCATCATTTGAAGAGATAACTGCCTCGTATGGAAAGGATATAGAAACATTGGATATTATCATAGAATTACTTTTTCAAATGAAAGATGAGTCTATTGAAATTGTTGATAAATTAGAAAAAATAATAAACTATACAAATCAAAATAGTCTAAATTAGACACTATCCCTCTAAGTGTGTAAGTTAAAAAGTTGGGGTTAAGTTTTTATAGTTTGAGTCTTTGTGCAAATATAAGCATAAATTGGTTTAAGACAATCCCCCAATTTTGGATAGGCATACTCCACTTTTTGGTAGCTTCTCTCAAAGCCAAGAAAACGGACTTTTGCACAGCTTCGTCTGTTGGGAAAGACAGCTTGTTTTTGGTGTATTTCCGAATCTTACCATTCAGATTCTCAATAAGATTGGTCGTGTAAATAATTTTTCTTATCTCTAACGGAAAATCGAAAAATACGGTCAATTCGTCCCAATTGTCATACCAAGATTTGATAGCATAGCCGTATTTTGACTCCCATTTTTGGGCAAAATCCTCCAAAGCAACCTTGGCAGCTTCCTTGTTAGGGGCAGTATAAATGTGTTTCATATCGGCTGTAAATTCTTTTCTGTCTTTGTAAACCACATACTTACAAGCATTCCTAATCTGATGAACCACACATATTTGCGTTTGTGATTGGGGAAAAACCGTGCGAATGGTTTGCGTAAATCCGTTTAAATTATCGGTGGCAGTAATGAGAATATCTTCCACTCCACGAGCCTTTAAATCAGTGAGAACGCTCATCCAAAAGGCGGAACTTTCATTCTTTCCGAGCCACATTCCTAAAACTTCCTTTTTTCCCTCTCGATTCAAGCCCACAGCAAGGTAAATGGTTTTGTTGACAACTTTTGAGTTCTCACGAACTTTAAAAACGATGCCGTCCATCCAAACAATCAGATACAGCTCGTCCAACGGGCGGTTCTGCCAAGCGACCATTTCATTGGTAACCGCATTGGTAATCCTTGATATTGTGGAAGTTGATACTTCAAAGCCGTACATTTCTTGGATTTGTTCTTCGATGTCGCTCACGCTCATTCCTTTGGCATAGAACGATACGATGATGTTTTCCAAACCATCGATAACGTTCTTGCGTTTAGGGACTAACATTGGGTTAAAACTACCGTCTCTATCCCTAGGAACTTGGATTTGTTCTTCGCCAAAGGAAGTTTTTATCTTCTTGGAAGTGTGTCCGTTACGATAATTTCCATCTTTAGTTTTGTCGTGTTTTTCGTTGTCCAAGTGAACGTCGAGTTCGGCATTGAGCATATGTTCCACCGCTTTTTTGTGGAGCTCTTTAAAGAAACCTGTCAAGTCCTCAGCAGTCTTAAATGACTTGTAAAATTCTTTGCTGTTGAGCAATTCTTCCTTGTTAATCATATCTGTTTAAATTATGGGTCAAAAATAGTTAAAAAGTTATTTCCGAAATTTTTTTTGAGCTTTTAAGGGCTCAAAAAATTTCAGAATAACTTTTCAACTTACACAGATTATGGGATACTCCCCTAAATTATTCATTTAGGAGAAATGAAATTTTAACACAGATATTAACAAAAACCTAACAAACAAATAAATAGGCTGTACGGTGCTTTCTATACAGCCTATATTTTTTTCATTCAAGTGAATTTTACGTTTAGATAGTTCGTTTATAAAAATTTAATCAAACAGTTTGATTCCAAACATCACTCCATTAACAGCTTTGTTACCATCAAATGAACGGACATAGTCCACTCGCAATGGACGTATTTTACCCCAGCCAACATTCTCCAAACCTATCGTAAATTCGGTGTACGGACGTTTACCCTCACGGTGCAGTTGGTGAAAACCTGTAACAAAATGCCATTGTAATTTATTGAATAGAGGCAATTTATTCGAAATGTATCCTCTAAAACGATGGCGTGCGTGAAACTCTGCATACGCCTCATTAGTGGAATGCGAATAGTAAGGCAACAGATAGAACGATGCATTGGGATCTTCCTCTACTTGCAGATGGGTCAAATTTCCGTTAAAATGCTTGTAATCAACAAAGCTGATATGCTTAGCATTGAAAAACAATCCTCCATTGAGACAAAGAAACATATCTCCTTTATTATCAAATGAAGGTTCGTAATCGACACGAGCATGTAATTGCTGATATTGATAGGATTTCTTACTAGCACTCAACACATTCTTCATCCCAAGTACAATCTCCGGATACCTATCATTTTCATTATATATCCTTCTGTCAGGGAAAGAGGTATAGGTTCGATTAAAACGAAACCGAGCATATATGGAAGCCGACAGAGTGTAGTGAGGCTCAAAAGAAGGTTCATCGCTCAACGGCAATAATGGATTGTTAGATAGATAAGGTTTATTCTTTTTCGAAAATGAATAATTAGTATTGTTTTTCAACGGACTACGATTGCTAAATCGTAACGAGCCATCAATGTAAGTTTCTGGAGTAAGGTTTTGACCGTATCCCAAATACAGAAACTCTTCGTGGTAGAGTTTCATATAATTATCACGGAAAAACAAGGTCATTACTTCATTAACCAATCCTGAAATAGGCTGTGAACGATTGAATTGATGAATCTCACTACCTCCTCTAACGGATAAGCGAGGGTAATTAATCCGATTGAACAAATGCGTAAAATATCCTGCTGTTCGCAATCTTTTTTCGGAAAAACTATACTGAAAATCAACTCCTATATTAGTACTATTAGTTTTTTCTTTATTCCATCGGCTGAAATAGAATCCTGTTCCGAGGAAGTATCCTTGTACGGTGTTGAATCCCATACTGCCTGGATCGATAAAACCATCATAGCCAAATCTGTATCTTTTGGAAGTCTTTCGGTATGAATATCCTGTGAAAATATCGAAAAAACCGAATTTGTTATTCTTCGTTTCAACTGAATCGATATACTTATCGGAAGTTCTGACAGTTTCAACACTATCTTTCTTCCGATAATTGACTATTTCAGCCTCCGTAAGTGGAATTTGTCTGTTTTTTTGCCAAAAAATACTGTCTTTTTTATTTGAATTTTGTTCAAAACGTCGAACTTCGCCCTTAAACTCGTTTTTTGAGAAAGAATCCTTGAATTGGTAGTTGTTATATACGTAGGAAAACGTACCTTCCAACGAAACCATAAATATCTTAGCCTTAAGGTCGAAACGTTGTAAATTCTTTGTCCAAAGCCCATAAGTTTCATTAAAACCGAAATTTTGGACGATATGCAATTCCGAAATAGCAGGATTATTCATCCGATAGCCTTTAGCTGTGACTTCCACAGCGTAAATTGCCCACGAATCCTCAAGTATGTAAATATATCCCTCAAAAACAGGCTCTTTGTCGCGTCGTGGAATCAATTTTATTTTGTTTACCAATCGTTTCTGATCATCGTAAAACGTACTTTCTAATTGATATCGGTAATAAGAAAAAGCGTTGTCGGCAATGGGTGAAATCATTTTAGCATCGAAGTTCATATAGTTATCATAGAAATCGAAATTTGCCGAAGCTGCAGTGTTGAAACTGAATCCATTACTGTTACCCGCTACCTTGGATGCGATGATATGTTCTTTTATTTGACGAGGTTTTTCGAATTTTATTTTAGAGATTGTTTCAGACTGATAAACAATGCCTGATCGGGTAATTGTATCGATGTTACCGCCCATGTCTCCTACCTCCTGCCCTAAAATTTTTTTCGGGACATTCATCAGTTTCAGAAAACCTTTGGAATAGAAATCGGCTTCAAATCGGTCTGTTTTTTCACTGTTTCTCGTCTTGTGTTTGATAGCATTGCGAATGATTCCGTTAGCAGGATTTTCTTTACTACTAACGGTAACCTCACTGAGCAAGTAGCTTTCCTCTGATAACGAGATGTTTAAAATATAGGGCGTTTTATCAATTTGTATGGTACGTCTCTCGGTTTTATACCCCAAAGATTGAAAAACCACAGTCGGATTTTTATCGGTTGTATTCAAAAGATACATTCCTTTTTCGTTAGAAGTGGTTCCTTTCGTTCCGTTTTCGATGTAAACGCTTACAAATGGTATAGGTTGTTGATTTTGATCGGTTACTGTTCCTTGAATTTGTCCGAAGGAGTAAGCAAAAATTCCTAAAAGGATAGATGTCAATAATTGTCTCATATTACTACTATCATTTTATTGTAACAGAAATTGGATGTCTTCTATAAGCATTTTGATGTGTTCTTCATCCAATCCATTGTAGTATATAATGGGATTTCCGTTGGTATCTTTACGAGATACGATGTTTCCATTAGTATCAATGAGGGCAAACAATCCAGAATGTTCAAAACCACCCTCAGCAGAGTCGTCAACTTTGGCATGTAAGTTAAACCCTTCGTTGGCTAAATCGTAAATAGTATCCTCTTCCCCGGTAAGTAAATGCCAATTGGGACTCTTAATTCCTTGTACGTCAGCGTATGATTTTAATATTTCAGGAGTATCGAAATCTGGATTTATTGAGAAGGAGGCGAAACCAAGCCTATCTTCATTAGGAAACGTATTTTGAATCTTCACCGTGTTTTTGGTCATTATCGGACAAATGGAGGGACACGAAGTGAAGAAAAATTCTGCCACGTAGACCTTTCCTTTGTAAGTATCATTTGTGATTGTTTGATTATGTTGATTTGTAAGTGAGAACTTAGGAGCTTTTCCGATGATTACTAATTTAGAATCGTGTGAAGTACATCCAAAAACAACAATAAAAAGTAAAAATAAAAGATTCTTTTTCATAAATTCAATTTTTTGTAAATAAAAGGACAAATATACAACAAAACTCAAATCAAACTATTTAGGATTCCAAAAAAATCCAGTGTTAAAATTTTGTGTGCTATGTAATTATTTTTTAATTTTGTTGGTCTAAGGAGAAACTTAAATAATATTGCTTTTATGAAAAGAATTTTAAACATACTCCTCATAATAGCTGTGCTTGGTTGTAGCAAAGAAGAATTAGAACTACACCAAACTGTTCTCACACAAGCAGGAGCTTTTCATTTCGGAGTGGAACTACCTGCCAACGAGTTGGGAAGTGTTGGTGATGTGTACATCAACACCAATGCCATGTCGTACCAGGTTAAAACCTCAACAGGTTGGGGAGATGCGCATGAGCTAAATAAATCCGAACGCAGTCGCTTTCATATTGGTGAAGGGTTTCCCGCCGAAAGTCTTGGATATAAAGGTGATTTTTTCCTAAATACCCAAACTGGATTTTTACATGGGCCTAAACCTTATCAAAGCAGCTGGAGAAATGTACACGACCGATATAAGGGAGTTTGGCTTTTGCCTATGACCAATAATGAAAAATAACTTAATAAGAGAGTCGGTGTATTTACCACCCTTACGAAAGAAAATAGAACTTAATACATATTGGGAACAAGAGGCTAAAAAACAAAGATTTGATGCTTCATATAAAAGCTATCTGCTATAGATTAAATGATAAATAAAAAAGAAGCAAAATTAATTTTGCTTCCTTTTTTACTATATTTTTGTGTATAAAAAATTTATATAATGATTGAGTTTTTCAGATATATTTCTAATCCTGTTTATTACGGAGAGAAAAAAAATTGGGGTATTATTAAAAATATAAGCTATTGTATAGGGCTGTTATTATTTTTTATAGCAATGGAAGCAGTTTTGAATTTAGGAGTAAGGATTTTCGTTTCCTTACCCAAAAATGGAGCTGCTCACTCATTTTTTGAAAACCATTCTTTTTTGTACATACTTCTTATAGGAGCTTTTTTGGGTCCTATACTTGAAGAAATTGCTTTCAGAGGAATTTTAATTTTTAATCGCTGGATATTTATTCCCATTATCGTATTATCTTTTTTTATTTTGAATGTAATTTTAGGGATAAGAAATATGAATTTTAATGATATGTTATTCATCCGAATTACGATTCCTGTAGGGGTAGGGTTGGTATCAATCTTGGTAATTCAAAAATATTATAAAAATATACTGAATTTTTACGAAAAAAATTTTAAATATATCTTCTATTTGAGTGCATTTAGCTTTGGACTTTTACATTTTCAAAATTATTCATTGGAAGGAAAAGATTTACTTTTCATTCCTTTAATTACCTTACCACAAATGATATCAGGTTTTTTTTTCGGATATATACGGATGAATTTTGGAATTATATATAGCATTTTAACTCATAGTATCAATAATGCAATAGCGCTGATTTTGAGTTTAAAGCTGATAACCTAATAGTTTTCGTATTTGATAGAAAAACCGTTCTATTAACCTCATATCTTCTGTTATGATGTCTGCTCTACCTGTCATTTCCTTATTGAATATTATATCTTTACCATAAGATGTTTTTAGTCCTTTTGGAAGAGTAATATACACGTAATAATTTCCTTCTTTACTTGGAGTAAGAGAAATATATTCAACTTTTCCTTCTATAATTCCAAATTCTTGGTAGCGATAGTTATCAAGTTTTATCAGAACTTTACTATTTTTTTGTATTTTTCCTGAATTGGCAGAGGGGATATTCATTATTCCGACAAGTCCTTTCTTTTCATTAGGGATGATGGATAAAACAACATCACCTGAGGCAATATATTGATTAGTTTCTATGAAGTTTTGAAAACTGACAGTTCCATCTATAGATGAAGTTATTAAATAATTTTGTTCCCATTGAATAACGGATTTCCGCAATTGTTCAAATGAAAGTAAAGTTTGAGAGGAGTAATTTACTTTATCTTTTATAAAATTTAGATCAATATTTTTTTTATTCTTATTAAGAATCATAGCTTCATCTTCCAATTTAGAAATAGAAAGTCTAATATTTTCTAAATTTTGTTGAGCTTGTAAAAAATTTAATCGTTCATTTTCAAATTCTTCGGGAGTATCCGATATTTTTTAGGAAAGGTTACCTCATTCTACAACGCGGATGCCTGTTGCCAACAAATGAATCTCTTTACGAGGTTCAGTGATGGCTCGTATCTCTTTACGCGATTTTTTTGCTTTTTTAGCATTGGCTTTCAATTTTTCTACAGAAGTTGTTTTGTAGGTCGCTTTTGCATCCAACAAAATCGTTTTTCCTACGATTGAATTCGGCAAAAAGAATGCGTAGTCTTTCATCTTTACAAACATAAGCATATTAGCTTCGTTTTCCAACGTAACCCAACAACCTCTCTTAGGGCATACATTCGTTACTTTAGCTCTGATTATCAAGTCATTCATCTCTCGATTAGATTCATTCAACTGACTTGCCAACATCTCAGCGTCATATACTCGCTCTACTGAGTTTTCATCAACAACTCCCGCTCCATATTCCACCCCCACTGAGGCTTCTTTAATAGGCGTTTCTTGAGCCAAAACTACGAAAGAACTTACTACAAAAGTAAGTGATAACAATATTTTTTTCATTTTGTTTTTATTTAGAATTATTTTTAATAAATTTCTTTGCAAAGGTATGAAAATTTTTAATTCACTGCTGTTTTCTTTCATATTTATTTCAAAAGTTAGTATCTTTGCCATATGATTGAAGATAAAACTCCGCAACGCACCACTTTGTCTGACTTGGGAGAATTTGGATTAATTTCTCACTTGACAAAGAATTTTGAACTGAAACAGCCTTCGACCCTAAAAGGAATTGGCGATGATGCAGCTGTTATTGATTTTAAGCAAAAAAAAGCTGTTATTTCCACCGATTTACTTATTGAAGGAGTGCATTTTGACCTAAGTTACGTCCCGCTGAAACATTTGGGATACAAATCGGTCATGGTCAATTTGTCGGATATTTACGCAATGAACGCCCGTGCCACGCAAATCACTGTATCTATTGCAGTATCCAATCGATTTCCGTTGGAAGCACTGGAAGAATTGTACGAGGGTGTCCGATTGGCATGTAAACTTTACGATGTGGATTTGATTGGAGGCGATACAACTTCCTCCACCCGAGGGTTAATCATCTCGATAACAGCCATAGGCGAGGCTGATGAAGGTGATATTGTTTATCGAAATGGTGCTAAGGAAAATGATTTAATAGTGGTTACAGGAGATTTAGGCGGTGCTTACCTCGGACTACAAGTGCTGGAAAGAGAAAAGGCTGTTTTTCAGGTAAACCCAAATTCACAACCTGATTTGGATATGTATTCCTACATCATTGAACGTCAGTTGAAACCTGAAGCAAGGAAAGATATCCCCCTGTTGCTGAAAGAGTTGGGCGTAAGACCTACTGCCATGATGGACATTAGTGATGGATTATCCTCCGAAATATTACACATTTGTAAACAATCAAATGTTGGTTGTCGCTTGTACGAGGATAAAATTCCGTTAGACCCGCAAGTTATCAGTACGTGCGAGGAGTTCAATTTGGATAGTACGACCATTGCTTTGAGCGGAGGTGAAGACTATGAATTACTATTCACTATTTCACAAAAGGATTACGACAAAATCAAAGGAAATCCAAATTTGAGCGTAATTGGATATATCACTCATAAAGATACAGGAAAGAATCTAATTACCCGAATGGGCGAACCGATAGAAATTATAGCAAAAGGATGGAATGCCCTTAGATAAAACTGCTTTAAAAATTGTTTGCTGTAATTTTTTTTCGTATCTTTGGTCTCTGTTGAAGTTAGTAACGTAACAATTTAAAAAAATATACACAATATGAAAGTAACAGTTGTAGGTGCAGGAGCTGTTGGAGCAAGCTGTGCTGAGTACATTGCAATTAAAAACTTTGCTTCAGAAGTAGTTTTAGTAGACATCAAAGAAGGTTTTGCTGAAGGTAAGGCTATGGATTTGATGCAAACCGCTCCTCTAAACGGATTTGACACACGCATTGTAGGAGCTACCAATGATTATTCAAAAACAGCAGGAAGTGACGTAGCCGTGATCACCTCTGGCATTCCTCGCAAACCAGGAATGACTCGTGAGGAGCTTATCGGAACCAACGCAAACATCGTAAAATCAGTAGTAGAACAATTGGTAAAACACTCACCAAACGTGATTGTGATTGTGGTGAGTAATCCTATGGACACCATGACTTATTTAGTTCATAAAGCTACTAACTTACCTAAAAACCGAATTATCGGAATGGGAGGAGCTTTGGACAGTGCTCGTTTCAAATATCGCTTGGCAGAAGCTTTGGAATGTCCACTTTCGGACGTAGACGGAATGGTAATCGCAGCTCATAGCGACACAGGAATGCTTCCACTTACTCGCTTGGCAACTCGCAACGGTGTACCTGTTTCTGAATTTTTAACTGAAAATCAATTAGAAAGTGTAGCTCAAGAAACTAAAGTAGGTGGTGCTACCTTAACCAAATTGTTAGGAACGTCCGCTTGGTATGCCCCAGGTGCTGCAGTTTCGGCTTTGGTTCAAGCGATTGCTTGTGACCAAAAGAAAATGTTCCCTTGTTCGGTAATGCTTAATGGAGAATATGGCCAGTCAGATATTTGCTTGGGAGTTCCTGTAATCATCGGTAAAGATGGTGTTGAAAAAATCGTTGAAGTAAAATTGAACGACGCTGAAAAAGCAAAATTCAATGAAAGTGCTGCTGCGGTTAAAGAAGTGAATAAAGATTTGCAGAACATTCTATAGTTATTAGTATTTATCTTTCGTAAAAAGGTTGTCTGAATTTTTAGACAACCTTTTTAAGTATCTTTCTCTGCAGATTGAAAGATCACTTTATCTAACGTAAATGAAAATTCAGAACCTACTCCAAACACACTGTCGACATAAATTTTTTGCTTATGTGCTTCAATAATATGTTTTACAATGGAAAGCCCTAATCCTGAGCCACTTTCTCGGCGATTGCCACTTTTCTTGACTCTGTAGAATCGCTCAAACAAACGCGGAATATTTTCTTTAATTACCCCTTCTCCATTGTCTGTTACGCGAATAATAATTTTTTTCTTAGAAATATCTTCAATACTCACCTCCGTAGTTCCATTGTGTCTTCCGTATTTTATTGAATTGACAACCAAATTAGTGAGTACTTGCTGAATTCGTTCTTTATCAGCATATACATAAAGAGGTTTTTCGTATTTCTGGTCAAAAATAAGGGAGATATCTCGCTCAGCAGCCTGCATTTCAAACATATCAAACACATTTTGTATCAACTCTACGATATTAATTTTTTCATAGTGAAGATTGAGTTCTCCTGTTTCTAATTTTGAAATCATTTCAAGGTCTTTGACTATATAAATCAGACGTTCAACTCCTTTGGCTGCTTGTGAGAGATATTTCTTGCGTATGTTTTTGTTTTCGGCTGCTCCATCTAAGAGGGTAAGAATATAACTTTGAACGGTAAAAAGCGGGGTGTTCAATTCATGAGAAATATTGCCTATGTATTCCTTTCGATAATTTTCACGATCTTTCAAATCTTCAATTTCCATCTTTTTGGTATGTGCAAACCGATTGATTTCTTGACTTAACGTAGTTATGTCCGTGGTAATGACTTGATCTTTAAAACTCGTACTTTCTAAAAGAGAGACATCTTGATATATTTTTTTGATACGTTTGTAAATGAATTTCTCAACGCGATATTGCAAGGTGAAGAAACATATTGCAAAGAGTAGCGTAGCAAATGGGATTAGCCCTAAGAACGGAATATTATCAAAAAAGAAAATGACAATTCCAAGCAAAACACTCGAAAGAGTTGTTATCATCACGGATGATTTTAGAGCAAAACGATATGATTTTTTTAGTTTTCGCACGTTAATATTATTCCTTAACTACCAATTTGTACCCTACACCTTTGATCGTTTTGAAATAATTCTCACCGATTTTCTCACGCAATTTACGGATGTGTACGTCAATCGTACGGTCTCCTACAACCACTTCACTTCCCCAAACTTTATCCAAAATGTCATCGCGTTTGAAAACTTTATTGGGTTGTGAAGCTAATAACCACAATAATTCAAACTCTTTACGAGGTAAAATAATCTCTTCATTATTACGGATTACTTTGTATTCATCGCGGTCAATAACCAAGTTATCAATAGTAAGTGAAGTTACTTTTTCTTCTTCTACACTAAAACGACGCAATAAAGCCTTCACCTTACTAACCAGCACTTTGGGTTTGATAGGCTTTGTAATGTAATCATCGGCTCCTGCCTCGAAACCTGCTAATTGAGAATAATCTTCACCTCGAGCTGTTAAAAACGCGATGACCGTTCTTGACAAATTTGTGTTTCTACGGATGCGCTCACAAGCCTCAATACCATCCATGTCGGGCATCATTACATCCATCAGAATTAAATGAGGTTGCTCTCTTTCAGCAATTTTGATAGCTTCAATTCCATTTTTTGCTGAAAACAACTGAAACCCTTCTTTCTCCAAATTGTAGCCCACAATTTCCAAAATATCGGGTTCGTCATCAACTAAAAGTATCTTCATGTTTTTCATAATTTACTTTTTATATGCCATAATATATCTTCCTTCATTGATAAACAACTATGAAAGAGGACAAAGATAAACAACTTATTATTTTTAAAAAAATATTCAATGATTTAGTATAGCAATTACGTACAAATATCATAGTTTATAGCTTTTATTTCTTCCTCAAAAAGCACATGTCAGTATATTTTGAGACCTTTGCAAGGCAAATTTCCTTAAAAAAGACTTATTAATTATCTGAATATTAGATGGTTATTTCATATATTTATTTTATGAAACGCACCAAAACCCTATCCGCTGTCCTTTGCTGCTTACGATGTAGAAAGACGCACCCGAAAAGGCTCTTTTTACGCATAAGTCGATACCATCATCGATTGGAAACCCATTTCCGCTATCATCGATGAACATTATCAAAAAGGGCTTTCCGCCTCGGGTGAATTGCCCGAGGCGGAAGTTGAGAAACAAGACCATTTTTTCAAGGAAGTAGCTGAAGATGGGGAAGATAAAGAAGCGAGACGGCTCAAAAAAGGCACAAAGACTTATTTCGGATAAAAAACAAATTGCGGTGGACAGTAATGGTTTGGCGTGGGTGGCATACGGCTCAAAGGCTTAGCAAAAGTACACACACAACATATTTTGGAAGCTATTGCCTACAATCTGAAGCGAAGTCCGAAGATGGAGATACTTCCTGCCTTTTAATGAAAAAAAGCTCAAAAATGAGAGATTTTGCTTAAAATCGTCCCAAAAAAGGGATAAAAAATGATGAAAATCATCTATTTTATGTTTTTAAATATGTGATTTTCTAAAAAATCGGTTCAAAGATTATTTAAAACCAGTTAGGAAAAGGAAATAGAGGATCTTGCAAAGGACTCAAAGGTTTAATTTTTGTTTGACAATCAAAAAAAAAATTATAAATTGCGGACTGTTGCTTTGAGCATAAAGCGTATATTTCATTTTTTATAAATCCACTTTTTAAGCGATTGAAAAAATATTTAATAATCATTTACAAAAAATAGAGTATATGGGCATTACAAACAATTTGCAATTTACTGAGAATTCAAAGTTACGAGAAACAAAAAGTTTTGTCGGAACGTTTAAAGTCTATACTTTTTTAATTTGTTCATTATTAGCCACTATTGGAACCGTTCACTCACAAACAAAAGTTGCTACGATTTCTGGCAAAACTGCTGGTAAAGATAATAGTTTGATACTCGTAGAAGACGGAAGTAAAGTACGAAAAATTATCAAACCTAATGAAAATGCTGAATTTCGCGATACGCTCCATATCAAAAGTGAAACATATGAAATGTACGAAGTCAAATTTTCAAAAGGCTTTAACGTTGCACTTCGTGAAAATTCTGATATCGTTCTTGATTTGACTGAACCCACCGAGAATGTAAAGGAAATTATATCAGGGAATGATGCTTTTATATCGCATTTCTATATCGACAAAGAAAAATTCTTTAATACGCACTACGATGGAAATATCTATAAAGAAAAACCTGATGTATTTAAAAACAAACTTAAAGAACTGTTTGCAAATTGGGAAAAACAGTGGAAATCACATTCTTTTGAACCTATCCGTAAAAATGAGGAAAAGTGGAGTAAATATGCATTTGTACAAATGCTTGTGCACTACCCCAGAGCTAATCAAATGCATCGAAAATCATTTAAAGAGACCAAAGTTCCAGCAGATTTCTTTGAAGAAGAAAAAAGTATTGATTACGACAATGCTGATGAATTTGAAAAAGTAAATACATACCGAAAATTGGTTATGAGTAAGCTATTAAGTTTGCTAACCAACCCTAATGACACCAAACAAGTTCAACAACTTATTGATAAGACCGAAAAAGTTCGTTCGCAGAACATAAAAGCTGCTTATCAAGAAGCTATTTCAGACCTTATTGATCACGGAAATCCTAATAACGAGCTCATTTATAATTATATAATGAAGAATTCGGCAAGTGAGAAGCTTCGTAAAGAATGCGAATACATTTTTCTAAATACCGAAAAAAGTATCAAAAAAGGAAGTAAATCACCATCGTTTTCATTTGAAAATGAAAAAGGAGAAAAAGTATCGCTCGAAGATTTTAGAGGAAAATTGGTTTATATTGACGTATGGGCTTCGTGGTGTGGACCTTGTATTTCAGAAATTCCATACTTAAAGAAATTGGAGGCTGACTTTAAAGGTAAAGAAGTGGTTTTTGTTAGTATTTCAAAAGACATAAAGAAAGAGCATTGGCAACAAGCCTTAGAAAAACATCAATTGAAAGGAATTCAATTGTGGGGAGGAAATAAATCTGATTTCTATGACACGTATTTTATAAATTCAATTCCTCGTTTTATATTGATTGACAAAAAAGGAAAGGTAATTTCCCCGAGTGCACCTGAACCATCAGCTCCTAAAATTAAAGAATTGATTGAAGAATCATTATAATAAAAAGTTTAATCATCAAAAAACAGTACAGAGCCGAAATCTGTACTGTTTTTCTTTTCTCTCTTTCAGACGATATTCTTTATCTTAACATAAATGATATTCTCTGAAATGTTTGCCTATTGGATGAGCTAAAAGTATAAAAATATCGTATCTTTGCAACGTATTTAACAACACTCATCTTCTAAAAACACTACATTACAGAAAATAATGCGAAACGAACAATTGACCGAAAAATTTAGACAACTTGTTGAAAATAAATATCAAATCTACAACTCATTGTTTATGAGTTTACCGTATGACAAGATGACGAACATAGGTATGCTTTTGCCTTTTTTATATGAAGAAAGCAAAATCGGATACGAGCAAGGTAAAACTCCTGAGGAAATCATCGAAACCTTTTTCAGGAATCATACTAACCTTCAAACTGAAAAACAAAAGGCAGATTTGCTGTTTACTATCATACAATATATTGAAAGACAGGTAGTTCTTTTCGATAGTGTAGAAGATGCAGCTTTTACTCAACTGCATTCGGATAAGGACTTAGGAACCATTCTACATCTCTATGAAAAAAGTGTCCAATCACAAAAATTGGAAGAAGTTAGAAAAAAAATGGAAGATTTCGCGGTGAGAGTGGTTTTTACGGCACACCCAACTCAGTTCTACCCCAGTTCTGTGCAACGTATTTTGCACGATTTGCGTTCTGCTATTTTGCAAGACTCTACTAATGAGATAGATATGCTGTTACAACAATTAGGAAAAACCCCTTTTGTGAATAAAGATCGTCCTACCCCTTTGGATGAAGCTACCAGCATCATCTACTACCTACGGTATGTCTATTACGATGCCATCGGAGAACTCTACTCCAATCTGAAAACCTATTTCGGAACCATTAATCCAAATATTGTTCAATTAGGATTTTGGCCAGGTGGCGATCGTGACGGAAATCCATTCGTTACAGCAGAAATAACGCTACAGGTTGCTGAAGAATTGCGTATCAATATTTTAAAATGCTACTATGAGCATCTAAAAAAACTTAGAAGGAGACTCAGTTTCAGAGGGATTGCTGAAATTCTTACCGAATTAAGTCTTTCTATTTACACTGCCATTCACGAGAAAAAAATCATTTCCGTAGAACACATTTTAGAGAGACTTTCAAAGGCAGAGACCATATTAAAAGAAGAACATAATAGTGTTTTCTTGAATCAGCTTTTGGAATTTAGCGATCGAGTGAAAATTTTCGGAACGCATTTTGCTTCGTTGGACATCCGACAGGACAGTCGTATCCACCAGCAAGTCATTGATGAAATCACGGAAAAATATGCAGGAGAAAAAGCTCAAAAAATGACTTTTGAAGAAAAATTCAATTGGCTTTTGAGTAACAACATTAAATTATCAATCCATCATTTTGAGGGAATTACCAAAGAGACCTTACTTTCCATTATCGGCATAAAAGAAATCCAACAACGAAATGGTGAAAAGGGGCTCCATCGTTATATCATTTCGAATTCGGAACATATTAAAGATGTGTTGAATGTGTATGCTCTTTTCAAAATTTGTGGATACCAACCTGATGAAATCAATGTCGATATTATTCCACTATTTGAAACTATAGATGGATTAGATCTTTCAGAGAAGGTAATGGAAAAACTCTATCAACATCCTGTTTATCAAGAGCATTTAGTACATCGAAGTAAATCACAAACTATTATGTTAGGATTTTCCGATGGTACAAAAGACGGAGGTTACTTAAAAGCAAATTGGGAAATCTACGAGACTAAAGAGCGACTTACAGCTATTTCCAAAAAATTTGACATTAAACCGATTTTTTTTGACGGACGCGGAGGCCCACCAGCCCGAGGAGGCGGAAAAACGCACGATTTTTATGCTTCGCAAGGAAGCTCTATAGCTAATCATAAAATAGAAATCACCATTCAAGGACAAACCATTACGAGTGTGTTCGGAAATAAAGATCAAGCACGTTACAATTTCGAACAATTGCTAACAGCAGGTATTGATAATGAAGTGTTTAAAAATGATAAAAAGGACATCAATCAGCAAGAACGCCTCTACATGAAAGCATTAGCAGATTTGAGTTTTAAGCGATATTCACAGCTTAAATCTGATTCTATGTTTGTGCCATATCTTCAGAAAATGAGTACGTTACAGTACTACGGACGCACTAACATTGGAAGTCGTCCATCAAAAAGAGGTAGTGATGGAGAAATGAAATTCGAAGATTTACGTGCTATTCCATTTGTAGGCTCATGGGCTCAACTTAAACAGAATATTCCAGGCTTTTTTGGATTAGGGTATGCTTTATCTGAACTAAAAAAACAAGGGAAATTCGAAAGTATAAAAAAATTATACAAAAGCTCAGATTTCTTTAAAACATTGATTCTTAACTCCATGATGAGTATGAACAAGAGTTACTTTCCGTTGACCTATTACATGAAAAACCATCCGAAATTTGGTGATTTTTGGAATCAACTACATGAGGAGTTTTTATTGTCAAAACAGCTAACATTGGAACTCACGGAACAAAAAATCCTGCAAGAACAAGAACCGCTAAGTCGTCGTTCAGTAGAAATTCGTGAAAAAATAGTGTTGCCGTTATTAAGTATTCAACAGTACGCACTTATGAAAATAGAAAATGGTGAAGGAAGTACGGAACTCTATGAGAAAATGGTTATTCGCTCACTGTTCGGAAATATCAACGCAAGTAGAAATTCAGCATAAGAATGTAATATCTTGAGTTTAAAAACAAAAGTAACGCAATCAAGTCGATGAATCGAAAGCACGTCATATATCTTTTCATTTCCTTAGTGGTATTAACTCTCTTGGGATATGTTTTTTTGGGGAATGATAAAAAAGAATACATTTCTGTTGAAAATAACATAACTGATTATAAATCATTGTATGTAGGTTCTGAAAATTGTAGGGATTGTCATCCACAGGCCTTTGCTGATTGGCAAATGTCCGACCATTTCAAAGCGATGCAACACGCTACGGACTCCACTGTTTTGGGTAATTTCAATGATGTGAACTATACCGCTGATGGCATCACTTCTCGATTCTTCAAAAAAGACGGTAAGTTTTATATCCATACCGAAGGGAAAAATGGCATTTATCAAGATTTTGAAATAGTTTTCACTTTTGGTTATTATCCACTTCAACAGTACATTACGAAATTCGAAGGAGGCAAAATGCAAGTTTTTCGGCAGAGTTGGGATAGTCAAAAAAATCAGTGGTTTCATCAGTATGCAGGACAAAAAATTCCTCATGATGATTATCTCCATTGGACGAACGCTTCCCAGAATTGGAATTTGATGTGTGCCTCGTGCCATAGCACTAATTTAGAGAAGAATTACGATGCTTTTTCTGATACGTATCAAACATCCTACAGCGAACTTACTGTGGGTTGTGAAAGTTGCCATGGAGCGGGAAAACAACACATTGACTTTGTCAAAAGTGCTAACTACCAAGCTGAAAAATCCGAGGAACTGTTCATTCGTTTAGGAAAAAACACAGATCAAATAGCTGAATTAAACAGTTGTATGCCTTGTCATTCCCGTAGAGGCGAAACAAGTCAGTTTCATTCCTTTTCAACCGAAATTATGGATGAATATATTCCAGAAATCCCTACAAAAAACATTTATTATGCTGACGGACAGGCTTTTGATGAGGTTTATAAATATGGTTCATTTTTGCAAAGTAAAATGTTTCACTATGGGATTAGGTGTTCCAATTGTCATTTTCCTCATTCTGGCAAAATAAGGGCAGTTGGCAATCAGCTTTGTCTGCAATGTCATACAACAGATTACGGAACGTCAAAACATACGTTTCATACGACTAATTCGGAAGCCTCTGACTGCCGAGTATGCCACATGCCAACGCGTACGTATATGGGCAATGATGTTCGCCATGACCACAACTTTTCAGTGCCACGACCCGATTTATCTGCAAAATATGACGTTCCCAATGCATGTAACGATTGCCATACGGACAAAACAGCAAAGTGGGCAGCAACAGCCGTTCAACAGTGGTATGGCAAGGAACGAAAACCCCATTTTGCAGAAGATTTAGTACGAGGGAGTGATCAAAAAGTGTATAGCCTACAACATTTAGAGGCTTTATTGAATAATAGCAGTACACCTAACATTATCCGAGCAACAGCCGTTCATTATCTTAGTGGCATACACACACAGCAGAGTTTTGAGCTTATCAAAAAAGAATTGTACAGTGCTGATCCTCAGACGCGTTATCGGGCTGTACTTGCTTTGGGAAATTTTCCAATACAGTCCTATGAAAACGAATTATTTCCTTTGCTTTCTGATGAAGTAAAGTCAGTACGATTGGCAACAGCATATTTGGTGTTAGCACAAAAAGGAGGACAATGGGCAAAGATGCACCTCCCTGCTTTCGAACCAGCATTGCAAGAATATGAAACCTTTGTACTTTCACAAGCCGATTTTCCGTTAGGAAGTGCTACTGCAGGAGATTATTTCACCTTGTTGGGCGATAATGCAAAGGCAATTTTATTCTATGAACGGGCTGTTAGCAAGGATAAATCACTCAACCACATACGGTTGAATTTAGCGATGCTCTACAATGGCGTTGGACAAAACGACCAGGCAGCTCAGCAACTCAATGATGCTTTAACCCACGAACCGAATAACCCTCAGATTTATTACTTTTTGGCATTGCTCCGCAGTGAACAAACCGATTATGAACAGGCGAAAATTCTTCTTGAAAAAGCGATGCAACTCGGGATGAACAATGAAGCCATCCATCGAAATTATGAAGCAGTAAAAATACGGTTGAAAAATGAAGGGAAATAAATTACAAAAAAACTGTATATTTGCATACCATTATTTCTCAAAAATATATCGCTATGAACATACGAAAATTAGGAGCAATTGACATCGGTTCAAACGGAGTTCGTTTACTGATTATGAACGTATTAGAGTCAGAATCAGAACAACCTCTTTTCCGAAAAAACAGTTTAGTGCGTGTGCCAATACGTTTGGGGGCTGATGTTTTCCTTGATAAAAAAATCTCGGAAGAAAACATCGACCGACTTGCCGAATCCATGGAAGCTTTCCGTTTGTTGATGAAAGTTAATAAGGTAGAAAAATATATGGCATGTGCTACCTCAGCAATGCGTGAAGCAATTAACGGGGCAGCTGTTTCTGACGAAGTTTTTAAGCGTACAGGTGTGAAAATCAATATTATAGATGGAAGTGAAGAGGCCAAAATCATTGCTTCAACCGACATACATTCGCTAATAAAGGACGGAAAATCGTATCTATACATTGACGTTGGAGGTGGAAGCACCGAGTTTACCGTGTTTGCCAATGGCGAGGTTCAGAATGCACGTTCATTCCCTATTGGAACGGTACGCCTTTTGGACGACATGGTCAGCTCCAAAATGTGGATTCAAGTGAAAGAATGGATTCAAGAAAACACAAAAAAATACGACAAAATTGAAGCCGTTGGTTCTGGTGGAAATATTAATAAAATATTTAAAAACTCAGGAAAACGCGATAGACAACCGCTGTCTTTGAAATACTTAAAGGATTATGCCAAATACGTGTCTTCTTTCAACTACGAAGAGCGAATTCGGGTGTTAGAATTTAATCCAGATCGTGCGGACGTTATCCTTCACGCGATGTCTATCTATATCAACACAATGAAATGGAGTGGTGCGAAACTCATTCATGTACCACGCATCGGTTTGGCTGACGGAATTATCAAAACAATTTATTACCAGCAAATTCAGACTTCTTCGTAATTTTGTTGTGAAAAGAGCCACACAAGAGGAGAGAACAAATCAGCTATGACAATTTTCGTCAAATACAAACGTTGCCTATGGAAGATTTACAACAAATTACAGAGTTTAGAACCTCGCCTGAGTTGGTTGAAAAACTGTATCAATACAGCATACAAAAAAGTTTTGAGGCAGGAAGGATTATCGTAAATGAAAATGCCTACATTAACTCCATTCCCATTGTCACCAAAGGGATGATAAAAGTCATCCGAACCGAAGATGATGGAAGGGAGTTGCTACTCTATTATATCAAAGCCGGAGAGAGTTGCGTGATGTCCTTTTTAGGAGGAATGCATAATGACACCAGTAAAGTGAGGGCTGAGGTGGAGGAAGATGCTGAAATATTGTTCCTGCCGATGGATAAAGCCTCTCTGTTTATAAAAGAGCATCCTGAGTGGTTGGATTATATTTTCAGATTATATCATAGACGATTTGAGGAACTATTGGAAATTATCAATGCCATCTCTTTCAAAAAGATGGACGAGCGACTTTTAGCTTTACTACAAAAAAAACAAGAACTTACCAAAAATTCTGTTATAAATATCACCCACGAGCAACTATCTAATGAATTAGGAACTGCCAGAGTAGTGGTGTCTCGTTTACTAAAACAGTTGGAAGACAACAAAGTACTGAAACTCGGCAGAAACAAGATTATCCTTATGTAACCAAAGTAACTGTAGATCTCAAATAATCTCCGCATTTTTGTCCTCGTTAATTTGATAATGAATATGGAAATAGCGGGGTATGTAGCTTCAATTTTTATAGGAATCGCCCTTGGACTAATCGGAGGAGGTGGTAGTATTCTTACGGTTCCTATGTTGGTATATCTTTTTCGGATAGATGCTGTATTAGCAACAGCATATTCTCTTTTTATTGTAGGAGCAACAAGCGTTGTGGGGTTTTTCTCCTATTTTATTAAAGGTTTGGTGAACGTCAAAACGGCTGTTATTTTTGGGATTCCATCCATTGTTGCGGTTTATTTCACACGAGCCTATATCGTTCCTGCAATTCCACACGAAATATTGGCTGTTGGAGAATTTGTAATTACTAAAAATATATTGCTAATGCTACTTTTCGCTGTGTTGATGATTGTAGCGTCTTACAGCATGATAAAGAAAACTAAGCACCATCAAGAGAAAGTTGCTAAAAAACAACAGTTTAACTATCCTTTGATTTTGATTGAAGGAATCGTTGTAGGTATTTTGACAGGACTTGTAGGAGCGGGAGGCGGTTTCTTAATTATCCCTGCATTAGTGATTTTGAGTAAATTACCAATGAAAGAGGCTGTGGGAACCTCATTAGTTATCATTGCAGCAAAGTCTTTGATAGGTTTTTTAGGAGAAAATAGCGAAACCCCAATGGATTATCTTTTCCTTGCAAAGGTTACTGCATTTGCCATATTTGGGATTTTCATAGGTATGGCTCTGTCTAAAAAGATTGATGGTGCTAAACTGAAGCCTATCTTCGGGTGGTTCGTTTTGATTATGGGGATTTACATTATCATCAAAGAAACTATTTTACAATAAAAAATGGACTTATGTAACCAAAGTAACTGTATATTAAACACGTATTCATAATTTTGCACTTAAAAAATAGAAAACAATGAAAATAGAACAAATTTACACAGGATGTTTAGCTCAAGGGGCGTATTACATCACTTCCAATGGAGAAGCTGCTATCATAGATCCTTTGCGAGAAACGAAACCTTATTTAGACCGTTTAGCTCAGGATGGCGTGGCTCTCAAATATATCTTTGAAACACATTTTCACGCTGATTTTGTGAGTGGACATTTGGATTTGAGTAAAAAAACAGGAGCCCCCATTGTTTATGGAGCTACGGCAAATCCTGAATTTGAGGCGATTGTTGCGGAAGACAATCAAATTTTTGAATTGGGAAGTGTGAAAATTAAAGTATTGCACACTCCTGGGCATACCATGGAAAGCACTTGTTTTTTACTGCTTGATGAAAACGGTAAAGAAACTGCCTTATTTAGCGGAGATACTTTATTTTTAGGTGATGTTGGACGACCTGATTTGGCTCAAAAAGCTGCCAATATGACCCAAGAAGAATTAGCTGGATTACTCTACGAGAGCCTGTATAACAAAATATTACCACTACCAGATGAGGTAACGGTCTATCCAGCACACGGAGCAGGTTCCGCCTGTGGGAAAAACATGATGAAAGAAACTGTAGACAGCCTCGGAAATCAAAAGAAAATGAATTACGCATTGAATCAACCTAACAAGGAGGCGTTTATCAAGGCTGTTACAGAAGGGCTTTTACCTCCTCCTGCTTATTTTGGGATGAATGTAGCTATGAATAAAAAAGGATACAGTAACTTTGATGAAGTGCTTAATCAAGGAATGAATCCTCTTACCGCTGATGAGTTAGAAACAACGGCAGAAAATACAGGTGCGTTGATTTTAGACACTCGAAGCAATCAAGATTTTGCAAAAGGATTCATACCACAATCTATCAATATTGGTTTGAATGGCGATTTTGCTCCTTGGGTAGGAACACTAATTGTGGATGTAAATCAACCTATTTTACTGGTTACTGATAGAGATAAAGAGGAAGAAGCTGTGACAAGGTTGAGCCGTGTTGGATTTGACAACGTGTTGGGATATTTGTCAGGAGGTTTTGAAACCTGGGAAAAGTCTGGAAAAGACATCGACTCAATAAATCGCATCAGTGCTGAAGAGTTTGCTAATGAGGTAAGAATAGGAGAAAACCAAGTGATTGATGTCCGAAAAGAAAGCGAATACGCAGCGGAACATATTGAAGATGCGTTTAGTAAACCACTGGCATATATTAATGATTGGATAAGCGGTATTGATCCAAAGCAACACTTCTATTTGCATTGTGCCGGAGGATATCGCAGTATGATTGCGGCAAGTATCCTACAAGCAAGAGGTTACAGAAATTTTACGGAAGTGGCAGGTGGTTTCAATGCTATAGCAAAGACGAATGTTCCAAAAACCGATTTTGTATGTCAAAGTAAAGTATTCAATTAATTTTTATTATCTTAATAAGAATCGTAATGTTTGAATTTTTTAGAAACATATTTGGATCAGCGGATAATAGTCAACTAAAAGAGGCTATAAAAGAAGGGGTATTTTTAGTAGATGTTCGCACACCTGCCGAGTTTTCGGCAGGTAGCGTACAAGGAGCGGTAAATATCCCACTGGATAGAATTGCGAGTAATTTGTCTAAATTCAAAAACAAAAAAAACATTGTAGTTTTTTGTCGTAGTGGAGCACGTAGCAGTCAGGCAAAAAGTATTTTGGAACAAAACGGCTTTCAGAATGTAATCAACGGTAAAACTTGGCAAAATGTGAAAGAGGTAGTAAGTGGAGTGACGGAGAAATAACAATAATGTAAACGCGATAAAAAAAGAAAATATGAGAACGAATATGGGAACAACAGACCGAATCATCCGCTTATTGATCGCGGTAGCTATCGGTATTTTATATTTCACTAATGTTATTTCTGGAACATTGGCAATCGTATTAGGTATTTTAGCAGGGGTGTTTGTACTTACCTCGTTTATAGGTTTTTGCCCTCTATATTTACCTCTGGGAATCAACACTTGTAGAAATAAGAAAAAATGAAACATGAAATAGTAGTAGAAAACATTAAGTGTGGAGGTTGCATCAACAGTATCAAAACCGCCTTGCTCAAAATAGAAGGAGTACAGGAGGTACATGTAGATAAGGAAACAGAAACCGTAAGCGTAGAAGGTACAGTAGATAAAACTATTTTGGTAAAGGCCCTTTCAAAATTAGGTTATTCAGAAAAAGGAAATAATAATTTTATCCAGAAAGCAAAATCCTATGTGAGCTGTGCCATGGGAAAAATAAGTGACTAATGAAAAATTATTTAAAAAATTGGAACTTTATGCGTCTGTTTCGCCTGGTTTTGGGTGTTTTGATTATTATGCAAGGAGTTCATACAGGTCAATGGGTGTTTATACTGTTAGGGTGTTTATTCTCACTAATGCCTTTGCTAAACATAGGCTGTTGTACAACTTCAGGATGTAGCACACCGACTTCCAAGACCAATAAAAAACAAGAAGAAATAGAGTATGAAGAAATTCGTTAAAAAACATTTGCTCACATTGATAGGTATAGCCGTTGGGGCATTGGCGGGATACTTTTACTGGCAACAAATAGGCTGTAATTCAGGAACTTGCGCTATAACATCAAGTCCGGTAAACAGTACTCTTTACGGTTCAGTTATGGGTGGGCTCTTGTTTTCGATGTTTAAAAAAGAAAAAAATAGAACAGATGACATTTCAGGAAATAATTAATCAGGACAAACCTGTATTGGTAGATTTTTTTGCCGAATGGTGTGGACCTTGTAAAATGATGGCGCCCATTCTTACGGAGCTGAAAATCCGTGTAGGAGATCGTGCAACTATCATAAAAATAGATGTGGACAAAAATCCACAGGTAGCTGCGACATATCAGGTACGTAGCGTACCTACATTGATTTTGTTTAGAAAAGGAGAAGTTCTTTGGAGACAATCAGGAGTAGCTCAGGCAAATCAATTGGAGGAATTAATAAATCAAGATAAATAAACAATCATATGTTAGAATTTTTGAAACAACCTTGGCCTTGGTATGTGGCAGGGCCATTAATTGGTCTAACCGTACCAGCCTTACTTATTTTAGGAAACAAAACCTTTGGAATTAGTTCTTCATTGAGACACATTTGTGCTTCTTGTATTCCTGCAAATATTTCTTTTTTCAAATATGATTGGAAGAAAGAAGTTTGGAATTTGTTTTTCGTATTTGGGATTTTTTTAGGAGGCGTAATCGCTATAAATTTACTATCTAATCCTGAACCTATTGAGGTTCATCCTGCATTAGCATCAGAATTAGCAGGTTATGGAATAACGAATTATGATAATCCTGTTCCTCAGGATCTATTCAATTGGCAATCGCTTTTCTCTCTCCGTGGAGTTGTCACAATGGTTGTCGGTGGATTTTTGGTAGGTTTCGGAACTCGATATGCAGGAGGGTGTACCAGTGGTCATTCCATTATGGGGTTGTCAAACCTGCAATTACCATCGCTCATTGCAACTATTTGCTTTATGGTAGGAGGGTTTATTATGGCAAATCTCATCTTACCTTTCATTCTTTCACTTTAAAATAGAAATAATTTATGCAATATCAAAATACAGACAAAATAGACGATTTACAAATGCGTGAAAAAGATGCTATGTGCGTCAATGAAAGCAAATTAGAACACAAATGGTATCACAATATCAAATATCTTATCGTTGGTATATTATTTGGAATTCTATTTGTAAAGGCGGAAGTGATTAGTTGGTTTAGAATTCAAGAAATGTTCCGTTTGCAATCGTTTCATATGTACGGAATTATAGGTAGTGCCGTTACCGTAGGAGTAATTTCCGTATTTCTTATTAAAAAATTCAATATTAAAACCATCTATGGAGAACCTATCCGAATAGCTCCAAAGCAGTTTAACAAAGGACAGATTTATGGCGGATTGTTATTTGGTTTTGGATGGGCAATCACAGGAGCTTGTCCGGGGCCTTTATTTGCACAAATAGGAATGGGAGCTACTGTTATCATAGTCACGCTATTGAGTGCTATCGCTGGTACTTGGTTCTACGGATTCTTACGAGAGAAACTCCCTCATTAATAGAGATGTTTATATAATAAGAAAAGAGAGAGAAACTGTCCGATAATTTTAGGAAGCCTCTTGGGGTGAGAAAAAACGAATCAGTTTATGACTTCAAATTGCTCTAAACAATGAAGAATTTGGATATTTTGAGGTAGATTTAATCATCGGGGTTTAAGCTAAGCACTCGAAAATTATCAATCTCTAATTCGTTTATTCGAACCTATTTTATATTCAAATGTTAATAAAAACTTAAAACTCTGGTAAGATAAACTCTAAATCACATAGAAATGTAGAGTTATTCTATATTTCTATGTGATTCAAATTGTGATAGCTCCAAAAATATTATTGATGTGTTTAACTTACAATAGGTTGGGAATGCTAAGTATCCGTGACCTCCTTAAAAAAATAAACAACAGTAAATAAAATTTGGCATTAGTAAAATTAATTGAGAACCATGAACTGCGAAGCACATCACCAATATTTTAGCCTTAAAAACTATAAAAAGACATATTCTCAAGAACCAAAGTTTCACTTTTAAAATGTCGCAAAAAACTGTATTTACAGATTGAATTGCTGTTTACAAAGTACATTAAGGTTTGTATAATTGATGAATTTTCACAGTACGACATCTCTGAAATGAAATAGGGAATCCTAACCACAAGTAAAATATTTTCTACCACATTGATTTATTCCGACTATCTTCGCCCCATAAAAGTTTATTTCTCAAGGTTTTAATAAAACTCTCTCTTTCTAAACGAATCAGTTTAATCGAAAAATCAGCCTTTTTGATGTGTATACTGATTTCATTGGAAAGAGTTTCGATACGAGAGTCAAGAGACACCAAAAACTCACTTTCTCTACCCGAAATACTCAATTTTATTTCTGTATTATCTGGAATTACTAACGGACGAGCATTTAAGTTATGAGGAGCTATAGGGGTTATGACAAAACTTTTGGCAGTAGGCATAATAACAGGTCCACCACAACTTAACGAATAGCCTGTTGACCCAGTAGGTGTTGAGATGATCAACCCATCTGCCCAGTACGATGTTAAAAATTCGCCATTGAGTTCCGTATTAATTGTAATCATTGAAGCCGTATTTTTACGGGTCACGGTCATTTCATTCAATGCAAAGTTCATCGGATGTATTGGATCGCCATTTGCATTAAGTACCTCAATGAGCGTACGCTCCACGGTGGTGTATTTTTTATTACGCAAAGCGGTGAAAACCTCCGTAATCTCATCTTTTTGAGCTGTAGCCAAAAAACCTAACCGCCCAACATTGATTCCCAAAATAGGTATATTCCAGTTTTGGATAAACGTGATAGCCCTTAGAATGGTTCCGTCTCCGCCAATAGTAAGCATCATATCGAAAGAAGTATCCAAATCTGAAAAAGCAGAAAAAGTTCTAAACCCTTCATATGCAGGAATGTCACAAACCAAACTATTGAAAAGATGATGTTCCACATAAACTACATCTGTCGGTTCAAAATGGATTAATAAATCAGAGAAAACAGCCTTGTATTCAGGAGCGTACAGCTGTGCGTAAATTGCTATTTTCATAATTTAGATATTCAAATATTTTTCAAAATAATCCGTCTTGCCTTTCAATTCTTGCAAATATAAATCATCTTCTTTTTCCAGCAGAATGGCATATTCATACCTGCGAAATGTCTGCAAAATCTCTGAAATAGAATCACTTATAATTTTTAAAGTAATCTGAACGCGATTGTTATAAGTATTTGAAATTAAGATACCTAATATTCGCCCTTGATGAGACTCTACAATCTGAGCAATTTCACTGAACGAATATCTTTCTTGATCTTTTTCCAAAACAACAAAACTACCCTTTTCTTTCAAAAAAGGCATTTCGGAGAAAAATCCCATCAAATCCTGCAAAAGGTAGTAACCTATGTATTGATTTTGTTCGTCCAAAACAGGAAGAATGTTGGTGTCATATTTTGCAAAAAGCTCCATTGCTTCCTCCCATTTTGCAGTTTCTTTTATGAAGAAAGTATCTAAGTCGTACAAAAAATCACTTATTTGTTCGTCGTGAGAAGCAATTTCTATAGCCTCCAAAGGTAACATTCCAATGAAATGAGAAGCGTTCAGAATAGGAACGTGTGAAACCTGAAAAGAGTCCATTACCGCAACCACCTCTTTTACAGTGGAATGTGGGGTAATGATAGGTAATTTCGTCTGTAATGAATTATGAATGCTCATCACTAAAGGTATTTTTATGCAAAATAATTAAATTTATTTGACATAACCCATTTTATGAACATATATTTTTGAATGTCGATAAAATAACTGTACTAAGGAGTTTCTATTCAGTGTACTTGATTACAAAATATACATCCGACGCTCTCAAAGGCACTCTATGGTAACTCTAACTAACGGGATGACAAGGTAAAAGAAAAGGATTTTCAAAGCATAATAAATTGTTAGAAACAAGAAAAGCTCCTATAAGGAGCCTTTCTTGTTTAACTTTATTTTCATGGTAGGAAAAATTGCCTAAAATCTGTAGCCTACTCCAATTTTGATGCTGTGGTATTTTGTTTTAGAATCTTTAGCAACTTCCGAAAGTCCTAAATCATAACCCGCTCCAACGATAAATTTTCCAAATTCAACACCACCACCGAAGTTAAGTCCAAAAGTAAAACGATTATCTCCACCTTCTTTAAACGCATCTTTAGCATCTTGCATACCCACCAAACCGATGTTGGCAAATGGTCCCGCAACTAAAAAAACATCAAAAGTTTCCACGTTGATTTTAGTTTTCGCTAATACCGGAATTGTTAGACCTAAGACGGTTCCTTTATTTTCACCCCTCTTACCTCCTTTTGTATCCAATAGCAAACCTGTTTCAATTCCAAAAACTTCGTTTAAATAATAATCATACGTAGCCCCTACGTGAAACCCTATGTTGTTATCGGTTGATCTCCCTTCTCCTGACATTTTGTTGAGATTCACTCCTGCTTTAACAGCCAATCCGCCCTCTTGAGCCAAACCTAATGCACTTACGAAAGCAAATGCTACACTAAATAAAAATTTCTTCATGCTTTTTAATTTTTAAAATGTTAACAACAGGGCAAACATACAACTTTTTTTTGAATTAAAAAAATGAGTTATTATTTTGGTTTTACAACTACTTTATCTCCTTTTTTCAAATTTTTACTTACCAGAGTGTACGGGCCTGTGATGATTTCATCCTCTTTTTCAACCCCAGAAATAATCTCAATATTTGTATTATCCTGAATACCAGTTTGTACTGCTCGAAGTTCTGCTTTTCCATCTTTCATTACGAAAACGGCTTCTTGGCGTTTGTCAGCATCTTCTTCAGGTGTTTCTGGATCAATTTCAGACATTTTTTTTATTACAATAGCACTGATGGGTACGGCTACCACATCCTTTTTCTTCATTGTGATGATATCCACCGTGGCAGTCATTCCCGGGCGGAAAGGGGAATAGGTCGAGGGTTTTCCTTGTAACAAATCCTCATAAGAACTTTCTTCGATATGTATTCTCACTTTGAAATTGGTTACTTGATCAACACTCGCTACCGAATTTGCACTATTAGCTATGTTGGTTACTACGCCTTTAAACGTACGTTTCAAATAAGCATCAACCTCAACGTTTACGCTATCCTTCTCGTTTACTTTAATGATATCATTCTCATTCACATCCACCTCTACTTCCATACTTCGGAGGTTAGCAACACGCATAATTTCGGTTCCCGTCATCTGTACGGTTCCTACCACTCGTTCGCCTAATTCCACGTTCAATTTGGAGATAGTTCCATCGGCGGGAGAAAAAATAGCCGTACGCTTTAGATTATCTTGAGCTTCGGAGACACTTGCCATTGCACTTTGTACACTAAATCGTGCGGACTCACGATTAGCCTTAGCTATCTCGTAAGATGACACTGCCTTATCCCAATCGGATTTTGAGATTACACCTTTGTCGAACAACGTTTTACTACGCTTGTAGCTTTCTTCGCTCTCTCTCAATCCCGCCTCAGCCTGTTGTAACGAAGCTCGTACGTTCTCCAATCCTGCAACGCTTCGGTTCACCACCGATTGGTAAATATCCGGATTGATACGCACCAACAAGTCGCCTTTCTTCACACTTTGCCCCTCAAGCACAGGTAAATCAATAATTTCTCCCGATACCTCTGACGAGATTTTTATTTCCAATTCGGGTTGTATTTTCCCTGTAGCCGCCACTTTTTGTGTCAGGGTTGCTAAAGCTATTTTTTGAATCTCTACTTCTTTTCCATTAGGTTCACCACCAAACCAACCTGCTTTTTTTCCTACAATAAGGAGTATAATTCCTAAAACAACTGCCCCAATAATAATCGTTTTTTTGCTCATATAGTTTCTTTTTTTATTTAAGGTATGTAAATTAGGGAAATCCGAGAAATTATACATCTCTCAGATTTAAGCCAAATCATCCATACTTTATTTTTCGCCAAAATAGTACTGCAACACTTTTATCTTGAAAATATATTTATACTTCGCTCTAATGTATTCATTTTCAGCATTTTCATATTGTGTTTTTGCTTGGTTAAAATCAAAGGTAGTCATCAACCCTACATCGTGTCGTTCTTTTGAATAGAGATAGGATTGTTCTTTTGCTTGCATTGTTTTTTCGGAGGCTTCGAATAATTTTCTCGCATTCGACGCATCTGTATATGCTTGATAGACTGTTCTTTCCAAGTTCAATACTGCCTGTTCTTTATTCCATTCGGCTTTGAGCAAGTTAAGTTGTTGCCTTTTGATATTGCTTTTGGTTGAAAAACCATTTAAAATTGGAATAGAGAGTCCTAAACCCGCGTACATACCCTTGTTAGCATCCAGTTGATCCAAAAAATTCTGAGCTTGGCTTTTTGACCAACGAGTGTTGTATCCCCATTGAGCAGCCAAACGAGGCGAATAAGCTGATTTTGATAATCTTAGGCTATTTTCTGCTAACTCCACATTGGCTTGAGCGATTTTAATATCCTGCACTACCTCTTTAGCTCGTTGAAAAATCTCATTAGGATTCTTTGACAGAACGTCCGTAATAGGCACATCAAACGAAGTATCTGCGATTTCAAAATTTTGATAATCCTTCAAAAGCAACAGTTGAGCTAATCCCATTTTGGATATGAACAACATATTCTCGGTAGCAATGATTTGCTGTTCCTGTGCAAACACCTGTGATTCAGCTTCGTACACATCTCCCTTTGGTAAAGAACCTGCCTCAATCAAATCCTTTGTACGTTCCAACTGCTGTTTTGATATTTTGGACTGTATCTTTAGGTTTTTCAATTGCTCTTTGTTTGAAAGTACGTCCAAATAAGCATTGATAACCATCAAAACAATATCATCTTTCATCTTTTCGAGGTTGTACTGAGCCGCCATTCTGCCAAGTTCAGCCCGTTTGAGCTGTCGCCAATTTCGCAAACCAGCAAAAAGAGTCATATCCATACTTACTCCTCCTGATGCCGATTGAAAAAATGTATTTTCAAATTGGTTGGTCACAGGATTGATATTCTTTCCCTCATTCAAACTGTAGGTCATATTTGAATTTAAAGAAGGTACAAATGCCCCACGAGCTTGTAACTTATCCACATCTGAAGCACTGAGGTCTATCTCGGATTGTTTGATAGAAATGTTTTTCTCCAAAGCGTGGTTAATGCAATCTTCCAACGTCCATAAAGTTTGGGCATATCCCAATGCAGGAAACAAAAATAAGTATATAAATCTTCTCATGTTACATGATTTTGCCCGCCCAAAGTACTACATTTTTTTGAAATAAAGATGTTTTTTGAGCGTTTTTTTTAAGTTTCAGCCTCAAAACATTGATATACAACATATTCTTTGGATGTGTTTTGCAAATGTCAGATATATCTACAGATTACGCATGTCTGTCACAAAAACTATTTTCCTAAAAAACTCACAAAAGGTTTGCTTACTTCGTTTTTTTTTTCCACCTTTGACCATTCCGATTATTCCAAATTAAAAATAATAGGAATGATACGGACTTTGGTTTGTTTTTTTAAAAAAATATTAATTCTAATGGCACGAAAAAAGATTTTAAAGCGAAATATATTTTTACTTCTAACCGTTGTACTGGCTTGGGGTTGTGATGACTCCTCTACTCCTGCTCCAACACCTGTTGAGGAAATTGTTGAAAAGCTACCTGTTATTGAATATGGATTCAATCTGGACGACTACACTATCGTTAAAGACACTCTAAAATCTGGCGACACCTTTGGGAAGATTCTACAAAATCACAACATTCAATCCGTTGAAATTCACAATATTTCCAATAAAATCAAAGAGACTTTTGACCCTCGAACGCTACGTGTTGGTAAAATGTACGCCTTACTTTTCGACAAGAAAACCCCTGAAAAGCTACACAGTTTCGTTTACGAACCTTCCATAACGGAATACTATGTAATTCAAATGGCCGATTCAGTTTCGGTTCGAAATGAAAAAAGAGCTATTACGCTTGTTGAAAAAGAAAAAGCTGGTTATATCAAAAGTAGTTTGATTGAGTCCGCTTTGGATGTAGGCATGACTTACAACGTAGCCTTTAATTTGTCGCAAATCTTTGATTATACCATCGACTTTTTCCATTTGCAACAAGGGGATAACTTCAAAATCATCTACGAAGAGCGCTATGTTGAAGATTCCATCTATGCAGGAGTAGCAAACATCAAGGCAGCATACTTTGAACACAAAGGAACTCCTTACTACGCTTTTAACTACGTAACGGATTCAGTTTCTGGAAAAAGAGATTTCTATGATGAAAAAGGGAATACAATGAAACGTATGTTTTTAAAAGCTCCTTTAGAAATTTTTAGAATCACCTCTCGTTTTGGAATGCGTTTCCACCCTGTTTTGCATAGGATGAAAAATCACTTCGGTACGGACTATGCTGCACCTCACGGAACTCCTATCCGAGCTACAGCTGCTGGAACGGTTATCGAAGCAGGATATAACGGAGGAAATGGTAACTACGTAAAAATCAAGCACAATAACACCTATACTACACAATATTTGCACATGTCAAAAATTTTAGTGAAAAAAGGACAACACGTGCCACAGGGACACGTTATTGGAAATGTAGGAAGTACAGGACTGGCGACAGGGCCTCATGTGTGCTACCGCTTCTGGAAAAACGGAAAACAAGTTGATCCTCTAAAAGAAAAAATGCCAGAAGCAATCCCTATGGATGAACGTTTGAAAGAAAAATATCTGCAAGATATCAGTACATTAAAACAACAATTAGATGCTTTGACAGCAACCAAGGTCGAAGAAGAAAAATTAGAAATTTCATTGGAAGAACAAAATCAGGTTACACAATTATAATAGATATGTTAAAAAATATAAACCCTACGCAAACAAAGGCTTGGAAATCATTACAAGCTCATTTTGAAGAAGTAAAAGACATTCACATCAAAACTCTTTTCGAAAAAGATGCTCAACGAGCTTTCAAATTTTCAATAAACTGGAACGATTTTTTGGTAGATTATTCCAAAAACCGAATTGATGAGAAAACTCTTGAGCTATTACTACAACTGGCTGAGGAATGCGAACTGAAGGACGCTATAAACAAGTATTTTGAAGGAGATCTTATTAACGCTACCGAAAAAAGAGCTGTACTACACACAGCGTTACGTGCTGATGAGAATAGCAACATTCAAGTAGATGGAGTAAATGTTCTACCAGAAGTAATTTCTGTCAAAAAACAAATGAAACAGTTTTCAGAGGATGTGATTTCCGGAAAACGCAAAGGATTCACGGGTAAAGCCTTCACCGATGTGGTTAATATCGGTATTGGAGGTTCTGACTTAGGGCCTGTAATGGTTTGTGAAGCATTGAAATACTACAAAAATCAGCTGAACATACACTTTATCAGCAATGTAGACGGTGACCACGTGATGGAGGTTATCAAACATCTTAACCCTGAAACAACACTTTTTGTGATTGTTTCAAAAACCTTTACAACACAAGAAACTCTTAGTAACGCAACTACCGCTAAAGCATGGTTCCTGAAATCAGCAAAACAGGAAGATGTTGCAAAACACTTTGTGGCTGTATCGACGAATTTGCCCAAAATTGCAGAGTTTGGTATTGCTTCGGAAAATGTATTCCCCATGTGGGACTGGGTTGGGGGACGTTTTTCTCTATGGAGTGCGGTAGGTTTAACAATAGCTCTTTCAGTAGGTTATGACAATTTTGAGAAACTACTACAAGGAGCTAACAAAATGGACAAGCATTTCAGAACTGCAGAATTTAAAAATAACATCCCTGTGATTACTGCCCTTTTGAGTGTATGGTATAACAATTTCTATCACGCAGAAAGTCAAGCGATTATTCCTTACACACAATATCTACACCGTTTCCCTGCATATTTGCAACAAGGCATCATGGAAAGTAACGGAAAATACATAGGACGTGACGGCAAAGCGGTTAATTACCAAACAGGAACTATCATTTGGGGCGAACCCGGAACGAATTCACAACATGCTTTCTTTCAACTTATTCACCAAGGTACAAAATTAATCCCTACGGATTTCATCGGATTTAAAGAATCGCTTTACGGAAACACAGACCATCACAACAAACTTATGGCCAACTTTTTTGCTCAAACCGAAGCGTTGCTCAAAGGCAAAACAGAAGCCGAAGTACGTTCTGAAATGGGTAACAACGTGAACGAAAGTCTTGTACCTTTCAAAGTTTTTGAAGGAAATAAGCCTACTACCACCTTTTTAATTGAGAAATTAACTCCTGAAAGTTTAGGAGCTTTGATCGCTATGTACGAACATAAAATTTTTGTAGAGGGAATTATTTGGAATATCTACAGCTATGATCAATGGGGCGTAGAGCTTGGTAAACAGTTAGCAAACACTATCTTAAAAGACATTGAAACTGTGAACATTTCACAACATGACAGCTCTACAGAAGCTCTGCTACAAGCGTTTAAAAAATAATTTTTAACGCTTCAATACCACTTATATCGTATTAATTTTAACAAATTATATAGTATGAAAAAAATTTTATTCTTATTCATGATAGCAACTTTTTTTGTTGCTTGTGGAAAAGACACGGATAGTACCGTTGCGATAGCTCCACCAGATTGGATACAAGGGGAATGGTATACTTTTGATGGAAAAAAAAGAATTATGTTTAAAACGAATGATTTTTGCTTTAAAGAAAACGAAAAAGCAGATGATTGCTACAAAGGAAAAATAGATTCTAAAGCAATTCGAGTTACGAAACAAACATCTGAAAACAAAAAGCATTACACGATTACGTTGACAGATGCCCAAGGAAAGAATACAGAATATGTATTTACTTGGGAGTCTGGTTCAAGAATTAGCTATAAAGGAACTACTTACATGAAAGGATAAACAATTTTGCTTTATTATCTTTTTAGAAAAATTCAACAAACTTTGTCAAATCCTCTGTAATTAAGATTTGACAAAGTTTATTATCTCACAAGCAAGATAATATGTTATTTAATTCGATATTCGAAACACTCAAAACTTACTCCAACGAACAGAAAGCCAAGGAAATGAGTCGGTATATGAAAAATAATTTTCTTTTCTTAGGGGTACAATCTCCTATTCGCAAGAAAATTACAAAGCCTTTTCTCGCTACACTTAAAAAAGATAATGCTATTGCTTGGGAACTTATTGAACAATGTTGGCAGAATCCATATCGAGAACTACAGTACTTCGCTTTGGATTATTTGGGTTTGAAAAAAGAGTTCCTTACTCTCGCGGACATTCCAAAACTTAAGGATTTGGCACTGCGTAAATCTTGGTGGGACTCGATTGACCAACTGGATAGAATTATCGGAGGTATCGCACTGCGGTTCCCTGAGTTAAATCATACTCTTCTCGTATGGAGCGTTGACGATAACTTTTGGCTAAGACGTATTGCAATTGACCATCAACTGCTCCGAAAGGAAAAAACTAATACAGATTTATTAGAGAAAATCATAGTAAATAACCTCGGACAAACGGAATTTTTTATCAATAAAGCCATTGGATGGTCTCTTCGGGATTACAGCAAAACTAATCCAGAGTGGGTACGCGATTTCATTAAAAGACACGAATCTAAAATGACAAAATTGAGTGTCAGAGAAGCCTGTAAATACATTTAAATCATAAACATATTTTGAATTTACACAAATTTTTAAACTATTTTTTACATAAATATATTATTGGTGACATGATATACATCAAAACTTTAGAAGAGATTGAGATAATGAGAGAAAGTGCTCAGGTGGTTTCACGAACTTTGGGCGTTTTAGCAAAAGAAATCAAACCAGGTATTACGACCCTGCAATTAGATAAAATCGCAGAGGAATATATCCGAAGCCAAGGAGCAGTTCCTGGTTTTTTGGGGCTCTATGGATTCCCTAACACCTTATGCGTCAGTCCAAACGCTCAAGTAGTTCACGGTATCCCAAACAACATACCTTTGCAAGAGGGTGACATCGTTTCGATTGATTGTGGAGCATTAAAAAACGGTTTTTATGGAGACCACGCCTATACTTTTGCCGTTGGCGAAATATCTGATGAGGTAAAAAAACTCTTGCAAGTTACTAAAGAATCTCTTTACGTAGGCATACGTGAGTTCAAAACTGGAAATCGCGTGGGAGATGTAGGTTTTGCTATTCAGAACCATTGCGAGAGACACGGATATGGCATCGTCCGAGAGCTCGTGGGACATGGTGTTGGCAAAAAAATGCACGAAGATCCGGAAATGCCCAACTATGGAAAACGCGGAAATGGAAAACGATTCCGAGATGGAATGGTTGTGGCTATTGAACCCATGGTAAACATGGGAACACACAAAGTAAAGCAACTTAGAGATAAATGGACGATCCTAACCGCTGACGGACAACCATCGGCTCATTTCGAACATAATGTTGCCATCGTAAACGGAAAACCAAAGTTACTTTCTACCTTCAAATACATATATGAAGCTCTGGGTATTGAAAGTGATGAAGAAAAGGAATTCGAATTCTCATAGGCGTTATCTGAAAATAATTGAACTATGTTTTTTCAGTACTGATAAAGGATAAACAACCATCCTTAAAAGGTGTAATCAACTAATTTACAATTAATTAGGTTTTGCTTAAAATAGACAAAGGTTTATGTATTTATGCTCAAAACCCTACAGAGTTTTTATTACTGTACTCAAAAACACTACAAGGCTCCTATAACAAAATCATCGCCTATTACGCCCTTGTAAAAGTTGCGTTCTGGGCGATGCTATCAATATATTACTAGTAACTACAGCTCAACCCCAAATAGAAATCATCTTTATATCACCTTTGTAATGAGTCCATTTGCTTATGGCAATATAAATAAATCCCCCTAAAAAAGATTTTATGACCTTTTTAGGGGGATTAAATACTATCTACTTGCGTTTGCTGTCCAAGTTTTTCCGTCTTTCGAGTATTTGATTATCAGAGTTGAAGCCGTAATGCGAATGACTTTTAATCCCTCCTCTAAATCAATGTTTATTAGATTGTTGTTTCCTTTTTGCATCTTTACGCCCGAAAGGTCTTCAATCCCGTCAGAAAATCTGAAATAGTAGTCATCTCCTACTTTGGCTACTGTTACAGAGCCTTTGTCAAAGTTCTGTTCTCCATCGCTACTCTTATAACCGATACTACCTTTGTATGTACCAACAAAGATGTCATTATCAGCAGGGTCATCACTCTTACTGCAAGAAAACAATACTGCCGATAGGCAAATCATACCTAAAAATGTAATTAGTTTTTTTCATTTTGTTATAGTTTTATGTTATACGATAAATAAAATACAACAATCGTGCCAAAGTTTTGTTTTTTAATTTTTATTTTAAAATTAAGCGTAATAAAAATGTATTTTAACAGTTTTATTTTAACATTTTCTTTCCGTTATTAATTTATGTTGAATAAAAGTCTTTTAGGTTTGTTTTTGATGAAAATCAGAGTTTTCAAAATTAGTATGGTTTAGATGTTTTTGATATCCTAGAAATATGCAGCGTTTTAAAATAAAAAAGAAGTTGCCCGAAAAGGGCAACTTCCTTTTTTACTGTACGCACTTACTTCTAATAAGGAGTATTACTTATAGCTCGTTTTGTTTGCAAAGAGGATTACCTATAATTTCACCGTAAGGAATAGCAAACTGCCAAAATTTACTGTCCATTGTTTTTGGTAAATTTACTGCGTTTATGCCAGAATTACGGTCAATTGCAGTCTGCTTCTCCGGTCCAGTCAAGTAAACCTGAATATTTTTTGACTTTAGACGATTTGGAATTACTCCTAAGCGTTTCATGTCAAAAAATCGTTGTCCTTCCATCCAAAGATCAATACGTTTGTTTCTCATAATCTCCTCTTTCAATGCATCACCTGTAGCAACCGTATTGTAATCTACATCGCGGGTTTTCATAATTTCGTTAAGCGTAGCCTGTGCATCTGAATCTTTACCTTGTCGAGCTTGTGCCTCAGCTAAGATGTAGTACATTTCTGCCAAACGCATCAAAACAGCATCTCCTCTACTATCAGAGTTAGATAAAGCCTTATATTTAATGGATTGACCAGTTACTTCCCATTTAGGATCTTTCTCCCCTCCTGAAAAATATTCTGCATCTGCATCTGCTGGAATTTTATCTCCTCTATCAAGGCATACCCACCATTTGCGTCTTACGTCCTTTTCGCCCATTTGATCATAGATATCTCTATTAACTGCATAGCGTAATGATTTATTATGCCCTCTAAAATTATATGAATAAGAGGAATTAAAATGAAAAAAATACCCTTGTTGTTCTGCATTTTGAGTATATCCCCACATCCATTCAGTAGCACTATAATTATTAAACCCATCAATCAGTGCATTTCCTACCTGAAGTGTAGCTCCTGACTTATCAATAGCTAACTTAGCATATTTTTCAGCCTTAGCCCATTCTGATTTTGTCAATGCAATACGTGCTGCTATACCACAAGCCGTAGAATAACGAATAACATTCTTGAACTTTTTGTCTGGAGCATTTTTTAAAAATTCCAATGCTTTTTCCATATCTGCATCAATAAAGGCATATACTTCTGCTACGGTTGAACGTGGTAGGTTGTCTTCTAATTTATCTGGTGTACGAATAATTACCCCTAATTGACTGTTAGTTCCTCCTGCCTCATATCGTTTTGCAAATAACTGTACCAAATTATGGTAGGCGAATGCTCTTAAAGCATGAGCCTGTCCCAAAATAAATTGTCTCTGCTCTGGAAGCATATCAACCTGTTCTACTCCTAAAAAAACCTTATTTGCATGCTGAATTATTGTATAGTAGTAATCCCAGGTTTTATAGTTAATGAATCCATCAGCATGAACCTTGTGATGGTCTTGGTAACGATATACTGGCATATGATACGCTGGTTTTGTGTTAATCATATCATCTCCAAGCATATCTAATTGAGCAGCAATCCCTTGTTGTCCTAATCCTCCTACTTGTCCTCCATGATTGTACATATACATCATGTTATGGATACCATTGGCGATAGCCTCCAATCCCTCAACAGTAGTTTCAGCATCAGTTTGTCCCATTCGATTAGAAGGTTTTGTTTCTAAAAAATCTTTTGAACATCCTACGGCTAAAATCAATGAGAAAATTAATATTGTTTTGTAAAATCTATTCATTTTTCAATGTTTTAAAGTTATTATTAAAATGAAACGGACAGACCACAAGATACCACTTTTGCATAGTCATATCCTATGTTACTTGCAGTTCCTGAGAAACTATTCATTGGATTCATCCCTTTTCGCTTTGACCATAAGAATAGGTTTTCAGCTGAAATTCCTATCCGTAAGTTGGTGATCCCGTAAGGAGTCAAAACTTCTTTCGGCAACGAATATCCAACGGACAAATTTCTTAACATCAATGAGGTTCTTGAAATCAAGAATCTATTAGAGCTCTTTGAAGCATGTTCTCCCGCTGTTGAATCATCTAAACGAGGAACATCGGTTATATCACCTGGCTTTTTCCACGCGTTCCACAAATCAACGTGAGCCGCTGTTCCCGCATTCTTATCTCTACTCATAAGTCCTTGGTACGGAGCATCGTACGCTTTACCTCCTAACATATAAGTAAACTGAACCCCGAATTCAAAACCTTTCCAATTCACATTTGTTCCAAAACCTCCTTGTAAATCAGGAATCGCCGAACCTGAAAAATCGTGTTTTGCAACGTTATAATCATACGTATAAGCGGAGTATTTGTCTTTATCAACTCCTTTAAATTGAGCGTGGTTTACATCTGCATAGCTTGGATATTGTTCTGCGTCAATCACATACATAGCATGTCCCGTATCAGGATTTACTCCTGCCCATTGAGGGAGGTAGTAGTCGTAAACGCTGTATCCCTCCATGTAACGATAGTTTCCATTAGCCTGCCCTAATTTTCTGCTATGATCAGGTAAACGTAATACCTTGTTTTTCAAAATGGTTCCATTAGCGGTAAAGCTCCATTTGAAATCAGGTTTTTCTACCAAATCTACTGTTAACTCAATTTCAATCCCTCTATTTTGAACTTTTCCAATGTTTTTATTGATGCTTCCGATACCAGTTGAAGTTGGTAAAGGAAAGGCAAAGATAAGATCATCGGACTCTTTGTTGAATAATTCAACGGTACCTTTCAAGCGTTTTAGTATATCAAATTCCAATGCAATATCAGTACTTACTTGTTTTTCCCACAGTAAATTAGGATACCCATAGGTTGCTATTCTCAATCCTGCATTTGTGTTATTATTACTAAATGAATACGCTGTTTGATATGGGTAGAAGCCAGAAGTTGCATCGTTCCCTGTAGTTCCGTAAGAAGCTCTTAATTTTAGCTGATCAATCCAAGAAACATTTGCCAAAAACGCTTCTTTTTTAAGATGCCAGCCTGCTCCCACTGACCAAAAGTTACCCCAACGGTGGTTTTTATGGAAACGGGAAGAGCCATCACGACGGAAAGAGAATGAAAAATCATATTTACTATCAAAACCGTAGTTAAATCTTCCGAAATACCCCTCTTTGGTGTATTCGTCCGTACTGGAGCTAGCACTTGAGAGTTCTATAAAATTGCCCATTTCGTCAATTCCCAAGAAAGCCATTCCTTTTTTACTGGTTTCACTTTCAATTACTTGATATTTATAACTTTCATGTCCTAAGAGAGCATTTATGTTGTGCTTTCCAAAAGTTTTGTTGTAATCGAATACTTGATTGAAAGTTGTTGTTGCATTTTTGTAATGACTGATTCGTAATAATCCCTCGGGTTGGTCTCCAAAAATGTTATTATAACGGCGTTTCGTTGTATAGCGTAATACATCATGTGCATAGCTTAATTTCAACTTCAACTCTGGTAAGAAACGTAGTTCTGCAAAACTTCTTGTGTTAGCCGAGTTATTATCCGTTGTTAAAAGATCTACTTCAGTCAAATAGATGGGATTATAATTACCAGCAAAGAGACGTGATTGGCTGTAGTCGTACACTTTATTCCCTTTGTCATCATATACATAATTCCCATCGGGGTTATGCTTATGAATTGGATAAATTGGAGCAATATTTCTTATGTAACGAAACGTATTGGCGGTCTGATTCCCTGTGAGTGTTGGGGAATGGTTTACCATGGTACTATACCCAATGTTGGTTCCTACGGTTAACCATTTGTTAACATCATAGCTAAGATTTGCTCTTCCTGCGAAACGTTCGTAATCGGATGCAACCTGATATCCATCTTCTTTCAAATAATTCAAAGAAAAGTAAGATTTAAGATTTTCCGTATTGTGACTAACATTAATGCTGTGTTCATTTCTGACTCCTGTTCTAAACAGAGCTTTTTCCCAATCTAAATCTTCAGCCCATAAAAGTCCTGTAATACTTGGATTTAACGTTCCATCCATCATCATAACTGCAGGATAAACGAATCTTCCTGATGGTTTTGTTTCATGATAATTCCATTTACCTCCTGCAAATTGATAATACGAATTAATTCCAGCATAGGGAATGTATTCTGGTGTATATTGTTGAATCATATCATAATTTGCCCAAGCAGCTGCTTGTTCATCGGTAAGTTTCCTGTTGTACTTATAATGGTTGAACCATTGTTGAAAACGAAGTGGTAAATGATCCATAGCCCCCACTTTCTCGTAATCTTCTTGTCCTCTTGTTGAAAAGCCTATGTTATTTGAGTATGTAAACGAAGGTTTTCCTTTTTTTCCTCTTGAACCACTTTTGGTAGTAATCAACACAACTCCATTTCCTGCACTTGAACCATACAAGGAAGTAGAGGCAGCGTCTTTCAACACAGAAATGCTTTCAACATCTTGCATCACGATATCTGAAATTCGTCCATTATAAATAGAGCCGTCAAGTACATAAATAGGGTCGCTACCCGCATTTATGGAACCAAATCCTCTAATACGAATAGAACTTGAGGAACCAGGCTGTCCACTTGAAAGGGTTGATTGAACTCCAGGTGCTATACCTGACAAGGCTGTTGTAAGGTTAGTGATTGGTCTTGTTTCTAATTGTTTCGCCGAAACCATAGCTTGTGAACCTACTAGGGACTGTTTCTTAGCAGTTCCATAAGCAACAACAACCACCTCTTCCAGTTCGTGAGCTTCTTCTTCCATGATTACGTCTATTTTGGTAGTAGATGCCGAAACTGGTCTATCAATAGGCTTCATTCCTAAAGCGACAAAATGAAGCACCTCTCCTGCCTTCGCTTTGATAGAATAGTTTCCATCAAAGTCGGTCGCTACGCCACGTGTGGTTCCTTTGATCGTAACTGTAACACCCAATAAAGGTTGACCAGACTCATCCTTTACCATACCCGTGATTGTTTTTTCTTGTGCAAACACAAATTGCAACGCGAAGAAAAACAATGACAGTGTCGAAATTAATTTTCCTCTCATTTTTTATCCTTTTTAAATTAGTCCGCAAAGATTTATTTTTTTTTTAGTAAATACAAATTTTTTAATCTGTTGAAACCTTGCAAGTGAACTTATCTAAAAAAATAGATAAAAATGAAATAATAGTGAAAAATATTCAGATTTTTATTTAATTGTTTGTCATTTAATTAATATTATACGTAAAATAAAATTATTTCTGCTGATTTTGATTAAAAATATATTTTGCTGTAAAATAATCCAATGTGTTGTTTTTATAAAAATAAAACACTGATTATCAATATTTTATTTTTAAGTTCGTTTATTTTGTAATAATATCGAGTAAATATTGTTAAAAAACAATTTTAACTATATTTAAGACACGATTACGCGAATCGGAATATGTTAAAAAGTACTATTTCCTTAAGTTTTTAATTAAGAAGTGTAGGCTCCTCTTGTAATCCTTCTTTGGTTACAATATATTCTTTATTGCCCATTACCCTTGTAAACTTTTTGTTGAACCACACAACTGTTTTAGAATATCTATCAAATGTAATTTTCTTCTTTTCAGGAAGATATAACTTTATGCGTATTTCCTGTCCTCTGAAAAGTCCTCCTTTTTCAATTTTATAATGATTAGGTAACAAAATAGTGTCGTTTTTGATTTCCAACGGGTATAAAGTCTTATCAATATTGAGTTTAGCTTTTGGAATGTTTCCTCCTCTGGTAGTTCTCATAACCTCCAAATAGGGCTGTTTATCAGTTACGTAAATTTCAATATTCTCGTTGTGATACATAAACATACTCCCGTCATGATCTACATAGTTTGAGGAAAAAACATCATCTAACAGCATAAACTGGCTACGAGCATTTTGCACAACTAAGGTGTTGTCCGAATTTTGTAAACTATATTTTTGAGTGTCAAATGTATAGGCTTTAAAACTACGGATTGTGCTACCTGCAACAATGCTCATTCCAATAATTCCTACAAAAAACAGGATTACGTTTGTAACAATCCATTTCTTTGGAAATGTGGCTTTTTTAGAGGAGAATAGATTGATTAACAGTTTTATAGGGACGAATAATGCTACAAATGACAACATAGATATTGACACATAAAGCAATACTAATTCCCATTTTGTTTCAATCAAAAACGGTAGGTAGTCATATACCAGCATTGTCCCTCCCATCGTTCCTAAAAAGAATATGTTTATTCCGAAAAATGCTAAAGATAAACCAACAAATAGCACTAGCAAAATACTCAAAATAATCGCTGTAATGAAATAGAAAATCCCTTTAAAAAGACCTCTGACGATTCCCCAAAAACTAAAATTGTTGCTTTTTGGCACAAATTTAAACTCAGCTCTTTCTGAATTTTCGGAGGTTTCTGCGTCTGCTTTTAAAAAATTATTTTTAGGGTTATTCATTGATAACCATAACATTACATACAAAATAACACAAAATAAAGAAAATAAGGCTTCTTCAAATGGTAGACTTAATAAAACTAACAAAGCATAACCAATTCGCAACCACGTTACGTCCCAGTTGTAATATTCACTCATCCCTGCAAAAACTCCTAAAAATTTGCCTTTCTGTTTGTTTAATCGCATACGAATTTTGTCCGAATCATAGCTTTCTTTTGCGGATGAAAGCGTGTCAATGTTCACTTCTTTGCCTCGCATTGCCAATTTATCGGCTGTGGTTTTAGCAATCGGAATAATCGAAGCAAACAAGAGATAAACCGAAGTCCAAATCATTGCGTAAAATGGATATAAGTAGTACAGTTTTGGAATTACCAGCATTAACAAATATACACTTAAAAAGAGAATCCTCAGCCAAACAGCTTCCATGTCTAAATAATGCGACAATCCGGAGAAAACACCAGCCAAACGTTTGTTTTCTAAATCACGGAAAAGTTTCTTATGTCTGAAAAAGTTAGGTATCTTATTCATTGCTCCTTTCAGATCGGATGTATTGTATTGATTTTTAGTATCTCTATCCATTTCTTCAAAACAATAGTCGTGTGATGCTTCCTCATCAATGTATTGCTCGGGTGTTCCCAAAACATCTATCAAATAGACGACATCTTGACTGACAATTACCTCTCTGCCTTTCATTTGAGTTTTTAGTAATTCCGCCATACGTTGTTCCACGTCGTATATAATTTCTTCAGTATCAGATGTGTTACCTAAAGATTTGCGTACGTCATTCAAATATTTTAAAAGCTGTTGATAGGCTCTATCTTCTATCAAAAAAGCAAATCCGCCTAAACTAATATTGTGTGTTTTGTCCATAACTTAAATAATTTTGTTTACCATTGTTTGTAATTCGTGCCACGTTTTGACGATTTCTTGGAGAAAGATTTTCCCATTATCGGTCAGTTCGTAATACTTTCGGGGAGGTCCCGAAGTCGATTCTTTCCAATTGTAGTCCAATAGTTTTTCGTTTTTCAGTCGCGTTAAAAGTGGATATAACGTACCTTCAACTACAATCATATCAGCTGCTTTAAGGTTTTCAATAATGTCTGAAACATACGCTTCATTCTGCTTGCTGATGATGGAAAGAATACACATCTCCAAAATGCCTTTACGCATTTGAGTTTTTGTTTTTTCTGTGTTTACTTCCATAAGAAATTTAAAGATTTAAAAATTAAAAATTCGAAGATTAAAGGTTTTTGCTTGTGTTTTACTCCTTGTAAATAATACTATTTATGCTTTTTTCTGCTTTATCATTACATGTTTTCATTTTTTAGTACTTTGTTGTGGCAAATATATAACAAAAAATAATACTATGCAATACATAGTACTAAAATATTTACTTTTAATGGAGAGGCTGACCTATGTGCTAAACCAAAGAGTGAAATACCTTATTTTAGAATGTAGCTTTTCGCCTCCGTATGATGATTATTTTTTTTGAGAATAAAGCACATTTTTGCAACGAATTTCGCAAAACGAGGTTGCTAATTCGTAATTGATTTTGTATCTTTGCATTAATTTTTAATATACTAAAGATGCAAGCAGATAAATCATTGCGTGTTTACGATAGCCTACTTGATTTGATAGGCGATACTCCTCTTGTAAGACTTCATAAAATAACCAAAGACCTCAAAGGACAATTTTTTGCTAAAATTGAAGCTTTTAATGCTGGGCAATCATCTAAGGATCGTATTGCTGCCTATATCATCGACCAAGCCGAAAAAAATGGATTGCTCAAAGCTGGTAGCACTATCGTGGAGACCAGTTCAGGAAATACAGGGTTTAGTCTTTCGATGATAGGTGCAATAAAAGGATATCGTTGTATTATCGCTATCAGTGATAAATCATCTATGGATAAGGTTGAAATGCTTGAGGCTTTGGGTGCAGAGGTACATCTATGTCCGTCCAATGTAGCTCCTGATGATCCACGTTCCTACTATCAAGTGGCTAAACAAATCCATGAGAATACACCTAATTCTGTTTATATAAATCAGTATTTCAATGAGTTAAACATACAAGCACATTACCATTCCACAGGACGGGAAATCTGGGAACAAACACAAGGTAGGGTGACCCACGTGGTAGTTTGTAGTGGTACAGGAGGTACAATATCAGGTATTGGACGCTACCTGAAAGAACAAAATCCGAATGTAAAGATATTGGGAGTAGATGCTTATGGTTCTGCCATCAAAAAATATCATGAAACACGTGAATTTGACCCCGCTGAAATATATCCATACAAAATTGAAGGTTTGGGTAAAAACCTCATTCCAACCGCAACGGATTTTGATGTTATTGATGAATTTGTCAAAGTAACTGACAAAGAAAGTGCTTTGATGGCTCGTGAGATGGCTCGAAGTGAAGGTCTTTTCATGGGATACACTTGTGGAGCGGCTATGCAGGCGGTGAAACAATATGCCGAAATGGGTAAATTTGATGAAAATAGTGTGGTAGTGGTACTATTTCCAGATCATGGATCTCGTTATATGAGCAAGATTTACAATAACGAATGGATGAAACAACAAGGATTTCTGTGAAGTGAATGAATTACAGCATTGCTATTAGTACTTTTCGAGTACATATTTTACCATAAAAACAAGGATTGCGGATTTTGTGATTCCATAAAACAAAAATAATTTAGACATATGTCTTTCACAGCACAAGAACGAAAAGAACTTACCGCAATCAAAGGAATAGGAGATACTTTTGTAAACCGTTTGGAGCAAATGGGATTTGATTCAGTAGACAAACTTGCAGAAGCATCGGTCGATTTTATTCTGTTAGCAGGTTCACAAATTACCAAAAGTAGTTGCTATAAAAACAGTCCTCAAGCACGTAAAGCCGCTGAAGAGGCAATCTATTGGGCAGAAGAAAAGATGAAACCCCTGTAGGAACAAAAATTTTTAAGAGTGTAAAATAAACATTTTCTGCCAGGAAGATACAACAAAATTACATTAAAATATAACTATACGATGAAGGATTTATTTGAGAGAATTAAAGACAATAAAGGAAATATTGGGCGTTGGGCTTCTCACGCCGAGGGGTACTACGTATTCCCAAAATTAGAGGGTGAACTGGGTCCAAGAATGAAATTTCAGGGTAAAGAAATCCTGAATTGGAGTATTAATGATTATTTAGGTTTGGCGAATCATCCTGAAATTCGTAAGGTAGATGCTGAGGCAGCGGCCGAATATGGAGCTGCGTATCCAATGGGAGCGAGAATGATGAGTGGACATACTTCGATGCACGAGGAGTTAGAGCGTCAATTAGCAGAATTCACACAGAAAGAAGCTGCTTATTTACTCAATTTTGGGTATCAAGGTATGGTTTCTATTATTGATGCTCTTGTAACTAAAAATGACGTAATCGTGTACGATGTTGATTCTCATGGATGTATTATAGATGGAGTGCGATTGCATTTTGGAAAGCGATTTACCTACAAACACAACGATGAACAGAGTTTCTTGAAAAACATTGAACGAGCAAAGAAAATTGCGGACACTACAGGAGGGGGTATTTTAGTTATCACCGAAGGTGTATTTGGAATGCGCGGGCAACAAGGAATTTTGAAAGAGATTTTGGCTCACAAAGAAAAATATGGTTTCCGTATTTTAGTAGATGATGCTCACGGATTTGGAACACTTGGAAAAACGGGAGCTGGAGCTGGTGAGGAACAAGGCGTTCAAGATAAAATTGATTTATATTTCTCAACTTTTGCTAAGTCAATGGCTGGAATTGGAGCATTTGTATCTGGGGATCAACAGATTATCGATTATTTGAAGTACAACCTACGTTCACAGATGTTTGCCAAAGCCTTGCCGATGATTTTCGTGAAGGGGTCATTAAAACGCTTAGAGATGCTACGAACCATGCCTGAGTTAAAGCAAAAACTTTGGGAAAATGTGAATGCATTACAAAATGGTTTGAAAGCTAGAGGATTCAATATTGGAGATACGAATACTTGTGTCACACCCGTATTCCTAGAGGGCAGTATCCCAGAGGCAATGGCAATGGTCAATGATTTGCGTGAAAACTACCGTATTTTCCTTTCCATTGTGGTATATCCAGTGATTCCGAAAGGAATGATTTTGTTACGTATGATTCCAACCGCATCACATACCATGAAGGATATTCAAGAAACACTAGAAGCTTTTTCGGCTATTCGTGAAAAATTGCAAAGCGGTCAATATCGTAAACAAAATGCAGAACTAGCCGAACAAATGGGACATATGTAATTTCTTCCGATAGTAAACTTTTACTACATATAATTCATTTCTCGGATTTTGAGTTGTCAATATTCACAAAAATTCACGAGAGTATTTATTTATACAGCGAACTGTTTAATACGAATTTCTATATGGGACGAATTTAGTTCGTCCCAACATTTTTAAATGCTTGTAATCATTCCTACATATAACGAAATTGAAAATATTGAAGCTATCATTAAGGCAGTTTTTGACCAATCGGAAAAATTTCATATTCTGATTGTAGATGATAATTCTCCTGACGGAACAAGTCAAAAGGTTCGTGAACTTCAACAAATATTCTCAGAAAGACTTTTTTTGGAGGTTAGAACAGAGAAAAAAGGCTTAGGAACAGCCTATATTCATGGATTCAAATGGGCTTTGAGGCGTAATTATGACTATATTTTTGAAATGGATGCTGATTTTTCACATAATCCCGCCGATTTATTGCGATTATATACAGAATGTACCCAAAATGGGAGTGATGTTGCTATAGGCTCACGCTATGTGAAGGGAGTCAATGTGGTGAATTGGCCTCTTTCGAGGATTTTGTTATCTTACGGGGCATCCTTATATGTGAAAATTATCACTGGAATGAAAATTCATGACCCAACTGCAGGGTTTGTTTGCTATTCCCGAAAGGTAATAGAATCTATTGACTTGGATGGAATCGAATTTGTAGGCTATGCATTTCAAATTGAAATGAAATATAAAACTTACATTAAAAAATTTAAAATTTCTGAAGTTCCGATTATTTTTACTGATCGTGTGAGAGGAAAATCTAAAATGAATGGAAATATTATCAAGGAAGCTATTTGGGGTGTTATAGCTATGAAATTACGAAATATTTTCTAACTTTGCAGAGAGACTAAAATTATTGAAGTGATAATAGCGTTTATTCGAAATAGAATCAGGAGTTTATACTATGTTTTTGTAGGCATGTGGCGATTAATCCGTAAGGAATCTCCCATAATTGTGCATGTTACTATTACGCTGTTTCTTACTTTTTTAGGGTTTTATGTAGGCATTACACCTTCCGAATGGATTGTACAAATCATCGGTTGCGGTTTGGTGCTAACGGTTGAGAGTCTAAATACAGCTATTGAGGAAATTTGTAACTTCATTCATCCTGATTACCATAAAAAAATAGGTGATATTAAGGACATCGCAGCGGGAGCAGTGGGTTTTATGGTTGGTTCAGTAACTATCGTTTTAGCAATTATTTACTTTCCTTATTTCTTCTAAAAAAACATTAGAATACTCTATAAAGTATTCTATATCAGCAAAACCCTCAGTGCATTTACTACAAACAATTCTTAAAATTCGGCAAAAATCTGAAAAATAAAGGTTTGTCTTAAAAGTTTATTTCGGTAATACAAAGATTTTTGAACTTACAAATTACTTTGTAGAACAGCAATTTTCTGTGAGATTTATCCTGTCTTTCATAGGATTAGGAACTTTAAACCTATCTACGCTTTGGAAATCATATTCTTCTTATGCTATATAAACTAGGTAGGATGCCATTTCTTTTATCGAAACTATATTTTTTATACACTTTTAACTTCTCTCACAGCTGTTTAAGTTATTAAAAATAGTTAATTTTTATATTTTATTCCATATTCATTTTGTAATTACACTTAACACATACAAACTTAACAAACTGAATATCAAAATATTAATTAAACAAAAAAAATGAGATGATATTTTTAATTACTTTTTAAAATAATTAGATATATCACAATATAAGATGAACAAAAATTGATATTTATCATTTTATTAAATAAAAAAATAAACATTCATCAATAAAATACCTTTTTCACAGATTTAATTCACTATTTAGCTCTTTTTTTATGAATTTTTATTGTCAAATTTGTTTTTTACATAAAAAAAATAAACCTTTGCATCACTAACGTAAAAGAAATATAGATATGAAGCAAAAATTAATTTGGACGATGTCGTTGTTTTTCTTCGCTTTGCAATTCACATTTGCACAAGAAAAAACAATTACCGGTACAGTAAAGGATGAGTCAGGTCACCCTTTGTTAGGAGTAACTGTTACAGTGAAAGGTACCACTAAAGGAGTCGCAACTGATTTTGATGGGAATTATTCAATCAAAGCGAAAGTAGGAGATATTCTTCATTTCATTGGGTTGGGATTAAGATCGGTGGATAAATCAGTTCAAGCATCAACAACTAAAATCGATGTTGTGATGGAAGAAGAAGTAGAGCAATTGGAAGAGGTAGTGGTTACGGCTTATGGTACACAAAACAAATCTTCCATTGCAGGTTCTGTTCAAACCATTAAGGCTGAACAACTTTCTAAGGTTCAATCCGCAAATGTGATGCAGTCTTTGGCGGGTAAAGCAGCAGGTGTTCAAATTAAAAATACATCTGGGCAACCAGGAGCAGGTTCTGAAGTTCGTTTTAGAGGAATTGGTTCTATATCAGCGTCTAATAGTCCACTTTACGTGGTTGATGGGATTCCTTTTCACGGTGATATAGCTTCGATATCAGCACAGGATATTGAATCTATTACGTTTTTAAAGGACGCTTCAGCTAACGCTTTGTACGGAAGTAGAGGTGCTAATGGGGTGATTGTGGTAACAACTAAAAAAGGTAGTGGAAACAAAGTAAGAGTTACCTATGAAACAAAAGTAGGTGTAAACACTCGTGCTGTACCTGATTATGATGTAATTACAGATCCGAGAGAATATTATCAATTAGAATTCCAACGAAGAAAATTAGGATCTTGGGTTAAGAATAATAGTTTGACAGAAGTACAAGCAGCACAAAATGCGGCAACTTCTTTGGTGCCAAGTATAGGATATAACATATTTAATGTTCCTAATAATCAGGTTATTGACCCAGCAACAGGCTTGGTAAATCCCAATGCACAAATCCTTTATCAAGATGATTGGTATAAAGCATTGTTCGGAACGGGGTTCAAAACGGAACATTTTGTAAACTTAACCAGAGGAGGTGAAAAAACAAATACCTACCTTTCTTTGGGCTATTTAAATGAAGATGGATATGTATTGAATTCTGGTTTTGATAGAGTGGCTGTAAGAACGAATGTAGATTACAAGCTGACGGACAATATTAAAGTTGGGACAAATTTGAATTATGCTTATACATTCCAAAAAAGTCCACAAGAGGGTAAAAATTCAACAACTTTTTCTAATTTATTTTCTTGGACAAGGAATGCAGCACCAATATTCCCTATATATGCAAGAGATAGATATGGTAATATGAGATATGATGCCAAAGGAAATATTATTTATGATTTTGGTAAAGGACAAACTCAAAATTTTGATGGAAGTGCAACCAAAAGAGTTTATATTGAGAATATGAACCCATATGCAACTACTTTGAAAAACACTCAAACCAATGAAAGACATTCATTAGGGGCAAGGGCTTTTGCATCAATTGACTTTTTAAAAGATTTTAATTTCACATACAACATAGCATATGATTTATTTGCTGATAATAGATTGCGTTATGGTTGGGAAGTAGGTGGTGATTCGGCACCTTATGGAGGTTCGATCACGAATGGAGTTCGTTTTCAATCAACTTTGACAAATCAACAGTTGCTATCTTGGAAGAAAGAATTTGGAGCACATAGCATAGACCTTATGGTAGGACACGAAAGTTCTGATTTTCAATCAAAAATGTTAGCAGGAAATAAAACGAATGTAGTAGTTTCCGACAAGGTATTTATCTCAAATGCTACTAAATTTGGTTCTTTGAATGGATATAATGATACTTACCAAACGGAAGGATATTTATCAAAATTGAATTATGGCTATGCAGATAAGTATTTCGTAAATGCAAGTTACAGAAGAGACGCTTCAAGTGTATTTCATCCTGATAACAGATGGGGAGATTTCTATGGCTTTGGAGTAGCTTGGAACGTGACTAAAGAAAGTTTTTTTCCACATAGCAACACACTAAACAACTTGAAACTTAAAGCAAGTTACGGAGAGCAAGGAAATGATAATATTCTTTATCCGGACTATGTATCCTTTGATCATAGAACGCATTTTTCGTTCCGAAGAAACTATAAACCTTATTTAACTCAATATGACATAACTCCTGATGCAGAAGGAAATGCTTCTGTGCGTGAGGCGTATTTAGGTAACAAAGATTTACGTTGGGAAGTGTCTAAAAACTTTAATGTAGGTTTTGAAACTAAGCTATTTAATAGAGTTAATCTTGAAGCTGAGTATTTTGTAAGAAAAGTTTCTGATATGTTGTACAACGAACCTCAGCAACCATCATCAGGAAATCCTACTATTTCCAGAAACATAGGAGATATGGAGAATCGAGGTTTTGAGGTGTCATTAGACATAGATGTGATAAAAACACAAAATAGCAATTTGAATCTTTGGGCAAATGCAACCCATTATAAAAATAAAATAACAAGACTACCTGCTCCATTTACAGATGGTTATTATCGCTATGTGGAAGGAAAAAGTGCTTACACTTACTACGTTAGAGAATTTGTAGGAGTAGATGAAGCTGATGGTACAGGCTTGTGGAATAAAGGAGATGTTGATACTAACGGAATTGCGACAGGCGAGAAGACAACTGTGAAAGTTCACTCACAAGCAACTCAATATCTTTCTGACAAAACGGCTCACCCCGATCTTTATGGAGGTTTTGGTCTTAGTTTTAGTTACAAAAATTGGTCTTTCTCCACAGGATTTGCCTACCAAATAGGGGGATATATCTATGATTCTGTGTATAATGGACTATTTGTACAGAATGAAGGATTTGGAAATAGCGGACATAACTTTCATAAAGATGCTTACAAAACGTGGAATTTTAATAATAGAAATGCCCAATTCCCAAGGATGACAACAGCTGATAGTCAACAATTTGGTGTTTCAGATTTATTTTTAACAAAAGCAGATTATTTGAGTTGGGAAGATATAAGTTTATCTTATAAATTGGCTATAAAAGAGATACAGTCTATTGGTTTAGAAAGTGTTACTTTGACTGCAACAGGAAGTAACTTATGGGTTTGGTCAAAAAGACAAGGTCTAGACCCACGAATGGTATCTTTAGGAACTGGGAATACTACCAATATATATAGTTTGTACAGAACCATTTCTTTCGGACTTACAGCTAAATTTTAATAAATTTTATAAAAAAATAAGTATATGAGAAAAATAGCATTTACATATATAAGCGTTGCATTATTAGCTTTAAGTTCTTGTTCTAAGGACTTTATGGATAAAGAACCAGAATCCTACATCTCAGATGAGCAAGTTGGAAGTTCTGCAGTTGCAGGAGCAGGTTTGTTGAAAGGAGTCTATGCGGGATTACGTTCTTATGGGATAGCAGGTTATGGAGGACACGAAGACTATGGACATAAATCAATGTTGTCCATATCTGACCTACTAGGAAATGATGTTGTTATGAACTCTCTTTCCTGGAACGGGTTTTATTACAATTACACAGGGCGTGTAACCACTCACTCTCGTTCTCATCTTCCTTGGTTTACATATTACATTCAAATTAAAAATGTGAATTCTATCATTAATAGTGTAGATGTAGCAACAGCTTCTACGGAAGTGAAATATAATCGTGCACAGGCTCTTGCTCTAAGAGGGTATTTTCATCTAATGTTAGCTCGTTTTTATGCTCCTACATATTTAGGAAATGAATCAGTTCATTGCATACCGATCAATACGGGAGAAGTCTCCAAAGTGAGAAATACAAATCAAGAGGTTTATGCTCAAATAGTTGCAGATTTAGAGGAAGCTGTTACTGAATTAAGTGGCTTTCAAAGAACATCAAAAGAACTTGTTAATCAAAGTGTTGCTCAGGCTTTTTTAGCTGAAACATACCTTGAGATGGGAAGATATGCTGATGCGGCTGACATGGCTAATAAGGCAAGGCAAGGGTATCAACTACTTTCGGAAGCTGAATGGAAAAATGGTTTCTACGACATCAATCAAAAAGAGACGATGTGGGGAGCTGATTTGAATTCTGAATTAACAACTTTTGTTGCTAACTTCTTCTCTCATTTTGATAACACAAACAGTGGATACTCCGAAGGAGGTAATATTGCAATTGACAAACGATTGTATGAATCTATCCCTAATACAGATTACAGAAAGACAGTTTTTGTTTCTGAAAAAGGAGGTGAATTTGATGGAGTTGAATATCCCGCATATACAAGTCTCAAATTTAGAGATTTAACCCCGAACAGAACTGAAGGAGATTATATTTATCTTCGTTCTTCCTTGATGTATTACATTGAAGCAGAGGGTCTTGCGAGAAGTGGCGATGAAGAAAAAGCAAAAGATGTTTTATTTGAAATTACTTCAAACAGGGATTCAGGGTACATACGTTCTACTAAAACAGGTGTTGATTTAATAGATGAAATTGTTTTACAAAAACGTATCGAAATGTGGGGAGAGGGCTATGCTTTCTTTGATTTAAAACGCTTAAACAAAGGGGTTGAAAGAAATTATACAGATTCTAATCATGGAAGTTTTGGTAAATTTAATATTCCTGCTAATGACGCGAAACTGTTAATTCAATTACCACAAAGGGAAATGGAATCTACTCCTACGATGGCTCCAAATAATCCTTAATCATAAAAAACAAGGCTACCCCGAAGAGTAGCCTTGTTTTTTTATTATACATAAAGATTGTTTGATAGAAATCTGTTATTTCTAGATTTTTTAAAAAAAATATTTGTACCTTCGCAATCTTGAAACAGGTAATACAAAAAATATAGAAATCAATATGTTTACAGATAAAATTTTTAAAAAATACGACCTAATTACAGGATGGATTACATTTTCTATCTCGTTGATAGTATATGGGTTAACTGTTGAGCCAACTGTTAGTTTTTGGGATTGTGGGGAGTATATTTCCACTGCTGCGAAATTACAGGTAGGGCATCCACCTGGAGCACCCTTTTTCCAGATGATGGGGGCTTTCTTCGCTTTCTTCGCTCCTAATGCAGATAGTGTGGCTTTGTTTGTGAACTATATGTCTGTTTTTTCCAGTGCATTTACTATATTGTTTTTATATTTTATTATCACTAACCTCACTAGGAAAATTGTTACTAAGAACGGAGAGGCTATATCCACAGCTCAGGGAATTGCAATTTTAGGAAGTGGTTTTGTTGGAGCATTGGCCTATACTTTTTCTGACAGTTTTTGGTACAATGCTGTTGAGGCTGAAGTGTATGCTATGGCGATGCTTTTTATGGCAGCTATGTTTTGGTTAGGGATCAAATGGACAGATAACCTGCATAGTGAACGTGGTGATAAATGGCTGATTTTGATTTCATTTGTGATTGGCTTGTCTTTTGGAGTACATTTCATGGCTTTACTTACCATTCCTGCTATCGGGATGTTGTATTTCTTTAATAGTAACTTTAAAAAAACGTTCAAAAACTTCGTGATTGCCAATGTGGTTTCAATTGCTGTTTTGTTGTTAATTTTCAAATTAATACTTCCTTACACCTTGGCTTATTTTGGATATTTAGAAGTATTTTTTGTCAACTCATTTGGTCTGCCTTTTAACTCCGGAACAATCATCGCAGGATTGTCGATAGCTTTAGCATTTTTCTTAGTACTACGCTATACTTATAAACACAAAAAGGTGTATTTGCAAACCATTACGTTATGTATTTTGTTTGTGTTGATTGGATTTTCATCGTGGTTAATGATCCCGATTCGTGCCAATGCGGATGTGGTAATTAATGAAAATAGCCCTACCGATGCTCGTTTGTTATTAGCTTACTACAGATTGGAACAATATCCTAAAACCCACCTATTTTATGGGCCTATGTATTCTGACAAATACGCTGATTTGGACGAAGAAAATCCATATGAAGACGGACAACCAAAATATGAAAGAGATTACGTGAAAAATGAGTATGTGATTGTAAACGACTATAAAAACACGGTGCAATCCCCTAACTCTAAACACGTTGGGCTTCTGCCTCGTATGTGGCATCCATCACATGCCGACAACTACATGCAAATCACTAACTATTTAAAATTCAACATAAAACCTGAATATTTTTCGCATAAAGAATTATATCAAGCAGTGGATAAATTCAAAAAAGATGTGGAGAGAGGTAGAATCAGTACAGCAGAATATGACCGTTTTTTGACTCGTTTTCGAGAATATTTAGATATCGAAAAACCTAGCTTTACTGATAATATGTACTATATGTTGAGCTATCAAATGGGATATATGTACTGGCGTTACTTTATGTGGAATTTTGTTGGACGTCAGGATGATATCCAAGGTAAGCAAGATAACCATGGACGTTGGCTCAGTGGTATTAAATTCATCGATGAAATACGTTTAGGCTCACAGGATAACTTGCCTTCCGATGTGCTGAATAACAAAGCACGAAACACCTATTTTTTCCTACCATTAATTCTGGGACTTGTGGGACTATGGTTTATGTATACCCGTAGTGAGCGAAAAACATGGGTAATATTCGTGTTATTTATGTTTACTGGATTAGCACTGAAGGTGTATCTTAACGAAAAACCTTTCGAACCACGAGAGCGTGACTATGCGTTAGTAGGTTCCTTTTTCGCTTTCGCAATATGGATTGGAGTAGGTGTGTATGCTTTATTTGATATGATTAGAAGACATGTAAACCCTAAATTATCAGCACCTTTGGTAATAGTTCTAACCTTCTTATCGGTACCAACATTGATGGCGTACCAAAATTGGGACGACCATGATCGCTCTGGAAAATACTCAGCACAAGCAATGGCTCATGCTTATTTAGATTCAATCCAAGAAGATGTAGGAGCAATGATTTTTACCATTGGAGATAATGACACTTTCTTGTTGTGGTATGCACAAGAAATAGAAGGTTATCGCACCGATGTTCGTACCATCAACACTAGTCTTTTACAAATGGATTGGTACATCGACCAGATGAAACGCAAGGCTTACGAAAGTGATGCTATTCCATCTCAATTAGTTCACAGTCAGTATGCTCACGGAATAAACGAGGTTGTACACCACATTCCACGAACTGAAAATATTTGGAACATTAAGGATTTTATGAATTGGATAACGAGTGAAGACCCTAAAACCAAGCAAGAACTTACCAATGGAAGAACAATAAAATATTACCCAACAAATAAAATTCGTATTCCTGTTAACAAAGAAAATGTTCTGAAAAGCGGTTTAGTAAAACCTGAAGATGCGGATTTAATTGTAGATTATATTGATCTCACTTTACCTCCATATTTGGATAAAGCTCGCTTGGTAAAATTGGATATTTTAGCAAATAACGATTGGAAACGTCCAATTTATTTCACAGGTGGAAGTTCTGAAGATCAGGAATATATATGGTTGAAGGATTATTTGCAATTAGATGGGTTTGTGTACAAACTAGTGCCAATAAAAACAGCAATCGATAAAGAAAATCCGTACGATATCGGTCGTATTGACACTGAATTGATGTATGACATTGTCATGAAATGGAAATGGGGTAATATGGGAAGTTCAGAAATATATCATGATATTGAAACTCGCCGAAATAGTAATGTTTTCCGTGGACATTTAGCACGTTTGATTGAAAAACTAATTGAACAAGATAAAATCGAAAAAGCAAAAAATGTACTGGATTTAGTTATGAAAAACCTACCTATGGAATATTATGACAATTATTTTTATTTAAATCCTTATATAACAAGTTATTACAAAGTAGGTGAAGCAGAAAAAGGGCGTACATTAGCAGAAAAAGTAGTGAAAAAATATCAAGAAGAATTGACTTACTATTTAAATCTGTCCGCCAATGAATTGTATGAAAATTATGCAAATGTCGACAGAACAATTCGTTTGTATATGATTCTTCTAGTTGAGATGGAGGAAGTTGACCCTACCTTCTACAAAGAGCAACAAGCCTTACTTCGTCAACTGATAGCTCCGCTTCTCAGCGAAGAAGAGTTGGAAGAATATGATCATATTCAAATGGAAATTCCTGAAGAACAGCAAGTAACTGAACAAAAAGAAACTGAAGGGGAACGATAAGCTACCTAAGTCTTTCTAAAGGGTATCGGACTGCCTTTTTATTTGTGGTTTCCTGAATCGACACGTTAAGTGAAACTAATAACATATTGTACATCAGTTAATACCCTATATTTACCACAAGCAATCCCGAAACTCGGTAAAAGAACCTGAAAATCAGTTTTTTAATATCGGCAATGTGGTGAATTAAGACTAAAAAACAGACTAATTTTTGTCCTTTATACCAATTTTTGTGATTTATTGCATTTAAGATATACTTTTATTTCGCGTACCTTTGCTCCAAAGTTAAATGTTTATACTTCATTGTCTTATGTGGTTATTTGACAAAGAAATAACATTTTTTTGAGACAATATAACAAAAAATGGTGCTTAAAAACCTTGTAAAGCATTGTCTTTTATAGACTTATAAGAGTTATAATGAAAGTGGTTTCATTATAACTCTTATTTTATGTCCAAAACGAATAAAAAATGTCCAGTTTGTGATTCTAATCACATCATCAAAAAAGGAAAAAGAAATGGAAAACAACGCTTTCAATGTGGAGATTGTCAGGCAAATTTTACGATTAAAAACATTGGTGTAAAAAGAAAAAATCAATTCATTTGGTTCAGAAAATGGATAATGGAAAGGCAAGTCTATAAAACCCTTTCGAGGGATAGCTCAATGAGCCAATCTACCCTTCAAAACCTCTTTAAACATTACCTTTCACAAGTTCCTACCCTCAGCATCAAAAGCAAGACAAAGGTTCATCTCTTGATTGATGGCACCTACTTTTCCAATGGATTATGCCTGATACTCTACTACGATTATGACATTCGATATGTGCAACTTTACCGCCAAACCAACAAGGAAAAACTTCGTGATATAAAGCAAGATTTGGAAAACTTAAAGAAGCTGAATGTGGCAGTTTACAGTGTAACCTGCGATGGGCATAAATCTATTTTAGGAGCGGTAAAAAAGGGGGTTCCAGAGGTGATTATCCAAAGATGTTTAGTGCATATTAAACGACAGATTAAGAACTATTTAAGTGGTAGCCCAAAACATTTTATTAGCCAACAGCTTTTGTGTTTATCCAAAGAAATTACGCATCTAAAAACCAATGAACAGGCTAACGATTGGGTAAATAGATTTTACCAGTGGTATGTTAAAAATCAATATTTTATAGAAGAAAAATCAATGAATGAAGAATCTGGATTTCAGTGGTTTAAACATAAAAATCTACACTTAGCTACTTATCATATTATCAATGCCTTACCCAATATGTTTGCATATCTGAAAGATAGTGAAATCCCTTATACTACCAATCGTTTAGAAGCCTATTTTACGCATTTGAAAGAGAAATTAACCTTGCATAGAGGACTTCGTTTTGAGGCTAAAAAGAACTTTATAAAATGGTATTTATATTTTAAAAATCAAGGGGGATAAGGTTTTTTTAGCCATAGGGTTCATCCGATAGTTTTAATAAAAAAGGGTGAGAAAAACTCACCCCTAAAATTATCGTTTTGAACATTGATTGTATTGCTGACAAGTTGCTCCTCAGCAGAGCTTGTTTCCTCTTCCAATCAATGTGCGAAATATAAGCATTTTTTATCAATTATAAAAGTACCATTTTTTACCACATTGCCTTTTTTGAAGGGAGAAAGTTTTTTTACTTTCTCTCTTTTTTCTTTGGGCTAGCCCAAAGAAAAAAGAGAGAAAAACGATTCCAAAAAATTGCACTTACCAATGGAATTTAAGAATAACCTTGGCTATCCTTTCTCTTTCTTCATCGGTCATATTGGAGCCTGATGGTAAGCAAAGTCCGTTGTCAAAAAGGGTTTCAGATACTTTTCCACCGTAGTAAGGAGCGTGGGCAAAGACAGGCTGTAAGTGCATCGGTTTCCACAACGGACGCGACTCTATATTTTCCTCTAAAAACTTCAAACGCAAATCTTCACGATGGAATCCTGCTTTGTCCTCATCAATGACAATTGCCGAAAGCCAATGGTTGGAATAAAAATCCGATGACGGCTCCGTAAACAAAGTTACGCCTTCCATATCCTTGAAAAGTTCCTTGTAGAACGCGTGATTGGCTCTTCTTTGAGCAATTCGTTCTTCCAAAACTTCCATTTGTCCGCGACCGATTCCCGCGGAGATATTGCTCATTCTATAGTTGTACCCAATATGCGAATGCTGATAGTGCGGAGCATTGTCCCTTGCCTGAGTGGAAAGAAATACAGCTTGGTCTTTTTGTTCTTGAGTTTTGCACACCAAAGCCCCTCCGCCCGAAGTGGTTATGATTTTATTTCCATTGAAACTCAAAATAGACATTTCTCCAAACGAACCGCATTTTTGCCCTTTATAGGTACTTCCGAGTGCCTCTGCAGCATCTTCCACTATTGGAATTTCGTATTTTTGGGCGATTTGTAGAATCTCGTCCAATTTTGCGGGCATTCCATAGAGATGCACCACGATAATTGCTTTGGGCTTTTTCCCTTTGACGATGCGATCTTGGATAGCCTCTTCCAAAGCCTGCGGACACATATTCCAAGTCTCGGGTTCGCTATCGATGAATACGGGTGTTGCCCCTTGATAGGCAATAGGATTTGCCGATGCGGAGAAAGTCATACTTTGGCAAATCACCTCATCTCCTGCCTTTACTCCAAGAATAATCAATGCCAAATGCAAAGCTGCCGTACCTGCCGAGAGAGCAGCAATCTTAGTATTTTCTCCAATAAATTTCTCTAAATCTAGCTCAAAATTATTGACATTCGGCCCTAGAGGTGCTACCCAATTTTCATCAAAAGCCTCGTGTATGTATTTGAGTTCATTACCTCCCATATGCGGAGAGGAAAGCCATATTTTTGTGTTCATCTTATTTTGTTTTTCGCAATTTTGCACTATTGTAGCGTGTTTTAATTCAAAAAAATAAAAAATCAACTCCTATTTTAATACATTAAACCAAAATTCCACAAAGGAATGGTATTTAAAAATCCGTGTTCTATATCATCTTTTACCAAAAAACTATTTTGTAAGTTTTGTAGTTGTTTTGAGCCTTTGTTTTTTCCTCCTATTTCAAAACTCATTGTTTCATCTACCATAAAATCAACAGAAGATGAGCTTGTTAAACTATGATTTAATTTCAACTGATTGAAGAAAAATGTCTCCCTAACATTTCCTATTTCTTGACTTTCTTTAGCCAAATTATAATTCAAATTGGTATTTTCCAAATAAATCTTATCCACTTTTCCTAATGCTCTAATACCTTGAGTAGGGCTTCTCAACTGTGCTATAAGACCTGCTTCTTCTAAAAAAAGTAAATAATCGGCTACATTGTTGCGGCTTACTCCTATCATTTCTGCAATTTTACTCATATTGGGTTTAAAAGGTACACTTTGAGCCACAATCATCAGTAAATGTTTTAATTTTCTTCCTGTAGAGATATTCATATCCGCATAAGTAGGTATATCTACTTCCAAAGTTTGATTGATAACTTGATGGAGTTTAACGCCAAAATCTTCCTCTCGTGCAAAAGGATAATAGCCGTTTTTTAAATACTGAACAAACAAAGGCAAAGGTCTTATATCTTTTGGAAATGTTACTTGGTGAGCCAAAATTTGCTCCAAAGTATATTGAGGAAGTTCGATTTGATGAAACAAATTTAAATATTCACGAAAAGAAAGTCCTTGCATTGTATAAAGCACTGCCCTACGGCTTAAATCTGCACTTCCTTTTTTTATATCAAGGACAGACGACCCTGTAAAAACGATTTTCAAATCAGGGTAATAATCATAAATCAATTTAAGTTCCTTTGCCCACTGGGGATATTTATGAATTTCATCAATAAACAAATGTTTTCCTCCAAATTTTACAAAAACATCTGCCAAATCTACCAATTTGTTGGAACCAAAATAAAAATCTTCCGCTGTTACATAAAGTGTTTTATTAGTATCTAACTCATTTTTAATATATTGCAATATCAAAGTAGTTTTTCCCACTCCTCTTGCTCCTACGATACCAATCAAGCGATTTTCCCAATTTATCCTTGAATAAAGATACCGGACAAATCGTATATCTGTATTGGTTATCAAATGATTAGAATACTGAAACAAACTTTCCATTTCTTAATTTTTGTGCAAAGATACGTATTTTTGCACTATCATAGTGCGTTTTATTTGTTTTTTTGCATCGTTACAGTGCATTAAAATCATTTTTCATTTTTATTACCTTAGCGGGATTTCCTACTACAACTGCATAATCTGGAATATCTCTAATGACCACAGCTCCTGCTCCTACGGTTGCCCACTTTCCTATCTTCACGCCTTGTATCACACTTGCTCCGATTCCGATATGCGTTCCCTCTCCTACCTGTACATTCCCAGCAAGAGCTACATTGGGGGATATATGCACAAAATCTTCTATCTTACAATCGTGTTCCACAATAGCACCTGTGTTGACAATACAATGTTTCCCTATTTGCACGTCGGGATTCAGTACAGCATTTGCCATTACCACCGTACCTTCCCCCATTTTTACATAAGAAGAAATCACCGCCGAAGGATGAATGGCTTGAATGTATTTAAAACGATACCTTTCCACTATCTTTTTACGAATCTCATTATTCCCAATAGAAATAATCGCTCCTTGGTCTGACATTCCATTATTAGTGTTTTTTTCTACAGGAATTCCGAAAATTTCTTCACATTTGGGATTATCATCAAGGATTTTATTTACCCTTACACCTGATTTCTGTAAAATATCGACAATAACCTTAGCGTGTCCACTTGCTCCAAATAACAACATCATATATTCCCTTTAAATACTTCCATTGTAGCTTGTCCGTCTTGAGAAATTCCCTCGCGAACAAATACTTTTTTTATGGTTAAAAACAAAATTTTTAAATCTACCCAAAATCCAATGTTATCCACATACCAGACATCGTATTCAAATTTTTTCTCCCAAGAAATGGCATTTCGTCCATTGACTTGAGCCCAACCTGTTATCCCTGGTTTTACCTCGTGCCTTCTCCGCTGAGATTCATTGTAAAGTTCTAAATATTGAGGCAAAAGTGGTCTGGGTCCTATCAAACTCATATCGCCTTTGATGACATTAAACAGCTGAGGAATTTCATCCAAAGAGGTCTTGCGTACAAAGTTACCAATTTTTGTCAATCTATCGGCATCGGAGAGTAAATTTCCTTGCTCGTCTTTTTTATCGTTCATTGTTTTGAACTTAATGATTTTGAAAATCTTCCCGTCTTTTCCTGGTCTAAGCTGAAAGAAAAATGGTTTTCCATCATTGGCAAAAAACAAACCTATGGTAACTATAATAAACACAGGACTCAACAGCAAAAATCCGACGAATGCCAACGAAAAATCCAATAGGGGTTTTATAAGTTTTTTATACATTTTTCTATCCGTTATTATTTTCCATTTTAATACATAAACCCAAACAACCAAAGCGGAATCTTATTCCCTACACCAAATTCAATATCATCGGCTACAACAAAAGATTGTTCTACCTCTCTGATTTGCTTTTTTGTTTTATTTTTTCCTCCAATTTCAAAAATCCAAGTATCATTTACCTTAAAGTCCCCTATATCGGAATATGAAATCTGATGCGTATTCCGAATTTGATTGACGAAAAAGGTTTCGCGAAGACTTCCCCTGTCCACATTTCCAAAGCTATAAGACAAATTGGTATTTTGCATAAAAATCTTATCTGGTTTTTGCAAACGAGTAATGCCTTTGGTGTCTTTGTATAATATGTTAATCAACTGTGCATCATTAAGATATTGGATATAATTCAATAAAGTTTCTCTTGACACACCTACTCTTTCGCTCAATTTACTTATATTCGGCATAAAAGGTACCGACTCAGAAATAGCAAACAGTAACTGTTTGATTTTCGGTAAAAAATGAATGGACACTTCTTTGAGTTGAGGAATTTCTATTTCCAAAATAAAATTAACAACCTCTTGTAATCGAATCAAAAACAAGGATTGCTCCTCTTTGAAGTAGGGATAATAACCATATTTCAAATATTCTTGAAAATATTCAAGAGGTTTTATTTTTTGGACAGTTTCAGCAGATAAAAATGTGTGATTTTCAACAATTTCCTGCAATGAATGTACTCTAAACTCTATCCCTGAAACATAATGAATATATTCTCTGAACGACAATCCGTCTAATTGATAAACTATGGCTCTACGACTTAAATCCGAACGAGAATTTAAAATTTCAAGCATCGATGAGCCAGTAAAAACAATTTTTAGTTCTGGGTAGTCATCATACAGATTTTTAATACTTTGAGACCACAGAGGGTATTTATGTACCTCATCTAAAAACAGAATCTTACCTCCGTGTTTTACAAAAGTATCTGCCAAATCTACCAATTTATTTTCTGTAAACCACAAATCATCTAAACTTACATACAAAACATTTTTCAAATTTTCTGAAAAATGCAGTTTTATGTATTGCAAAAGAAATGTGGTCTTACCTACGCCTCTTTGCCCCTTTATACCAATCAATTTTGTATTCCAATTGATTTCCTTCATCTTACTTCTAACGAAAGAAGTATCAACAGATGCTATTTTTCTGTAAAATTTCTCAATCAATTTCTCCATCTGCAACTGCTTATTTCAAGGCAAATATACAAAATTGCAAAACAATCTTTACAAAAAGACAGAAAAAATGTAAACTACACTTTATAGTTTAATGTTTTAAATCGTAACTATTTAGAAAAATAAATATATAACGATGCCCTATCTTTTCTATACTTTGTTCTTAAACTTACTTAGAATCAAATCATAAGAAACATCTACGGTATATTCACTTAACAAAAATTGGTAGCCATTCTCTCCCAATTGCAACATATCTTGTTTCAAGATGAGATTTATTTTTTCCTGCATTTCTTTTTGGTTTCCAGCGAGTACTTTGTATCCGCATTTTGCCTGTTGTTCTACTATAGTACCAATGTCTGTATTGGAATCCGAAGCTACCAAAACCGGCATTTTCATCTCTAAATAGGATAGTAGCCTTGATGGGAAATTTGGTATCGTAAAGCGTTTGTCCAAGAAAATTAAACCTACATCACACGAAGTCAATAGTTTATCAAAATCATCTTTAGGCAACTTCTGGATAAGTTTGGCGTGAGTTGGTTGATGCTGCTGAAACCAAGTTTTTATTTTTCCATATTCCGTTCCATTTCCTACAATAAGGAAAAAAACATCTTCTCTTTTGGTTGCGGAAATAGTTTCCAAAAGAAAATCTATTCCTTGCGGTTTACCTAAATTTCCTCCGTATACAAAAATCTTTTTATCCAAAGGCATTCCATACTTATTTCGGATACTTTCTTTTTCCGCATCAGAATACTCAAAAGAAATAGGTGTAATGGTATTGGGATTCACTTCTACTTTATCTTCTTGTATTTCAGGATTATGTTTTAAAATATACGCTTGATTTGCGGGAGACATACATCCGATATAATCCGAAATTTGATAGAGTTTTTTTTCTTTTTTTCTAAATATTTTATAGAAAAAATTTCCTTTTTTCATCATTTCTATATCCACTGCATTTTGTGGAAAAATATCTTTCAAGAGAAGATAAGTAATTGCTTTATCTCTTTTCTTTATATATTCTATAGCTCTGGTAAAAGTAATAGGAGGTGTGGTATATAGTACCAAATCATAGGTTTCTTTTGCAAGATATTTTTTTATTGCTTTTTGATATTGGTAATCAATGAGCAATGTTCCTAATCCTTTTTCTATTATATTGGTTTTTTGTATATTGAGTGTTTTTACTTGAAGAATTGATACATTTTTTTCTTGTTGTAGATGGGCAGAAATGTTTTTTCTTCTTTCTATTGGAGTAACGATGGTAATACGATGCCCTTCGTCACGAAATTTTCGCAACAAATCTTGATAAATTCCTCGTTCATTAATAGAGTTTATTTCTATTAATGTCAGAAATAATACATTCATACTTTTTATATTTCTTCGCTCCAAACCACTCGTTTTACATAATCGGTGTAGGAAATGATAATTCGCACCATTTTCTCCGACACATTAGGCATAGAATAGTCCGCAACGGAGCGGAAATTGCGTTGTTCGCCTATTTTTTGAGTTTGCAGCTGAACCAATCCCTGCAAAATTCGTTCCTTTGATAACCCTACCATCATCACACTTGCCTCTTCCATTGCCTCTGGACGCTCGTGTGCCTGACGAATATTCAACGCTCTGAAATTCAATATAGAAGATTCTTCCGAAATGGTTCCAGAATCCGACAATACAGCAAAGGCGTGCATCTGCAAAGCGTTGTAATCGTGAAAACCTAAAGGCTTCAAAAACCGAATATTAGAATGCATCTCCACTTTCATTTTATCGATCATATTTTGGGTACGAGGATGCGTAGAGACAATCACTGGGTAATTATATTTCTCTGCGATAGCATTAAGGGAGTCCATCAGCCCTCGGAAATTCTTCTCCGAATTGATATTTTCCTCTCTATGGGAAGAGACGACAAAAAATTTTCCTTTTTCTAAATTCAACTTCTCCAAAACATTAGACGACTCAATTTGAGGTAAATAATAATTTAACACCTCAAACATTGGCGAACCTGTTTTAATAATTCTATCTGCCGGCAGCCCTTCTCTCAATAAATATTCCCTTGCAATATCAGAATATGTGAGATTGATATCTGCCGTATGATCTACAATCTTCCGATTGGTTTCTTCGGGTACTCTTTGATCAAAACAGCGATTCCCTGCTTCCATATGAAAAATAGGAATATGTCTTTTCTTTGCTGGAATAGCACACAAGCAAGAGTTAGTATCCCCAAGCACCAAAAAAGCGTCGGGCTTTAATGCTTCCAAAAGTGGGTCTATTTTTATCAAAATATTTCCTACGGTTTCGGTGGCTGTTTTCCCTGCTGCTTCTAGAAAATAATCCGGTTTACGAAGCCCTAAATCTTCAAAAAATATTTGATTCAGCTCGTAATCATAATTTTGTCCTGTATGTACGATGATATGTTCCACCGCTTCAGAGGCATCTAAAGCAGATAATACTCTTGATAGTCTAATAATCTCGGGACGGGTACCCACCACCGTCATTACTTTTAATTTTTTCATATTCATTTTTTTTAAAGGAAAAAGGAAAAAGTTTAAAGGAAAAAGGCATTGTTGATTTAATATATTTATCAGAAGTATTTAAATTTACGACTCAATGATAATCAATTAAATAAAATAATTTATTTTTATCGATAACTACAAATACTTAACAATACCAGGAAAAAATCACATACTTTTTACTTCTCTCTTTTTACTTTTCATCCTCTCGCCTTTTTTACTATCGCTCCTAAAATATTTTTAATTTCTTTTGATTCCTGAATAATTTCTTCAATTTCTAAATTAGTGTTTTCCACTTCTTTTATAAGCCTTAACCAATAATTAGTTTCTCGTGCCTCTTTGAGTGAGAAGTTCACTTTATTAACAAAATCAGATTTAGAAGAACCTGCTTGTGCTTCTTCATAATTTGCACCAATTGAAGTAACTGCTCTTATCAATTGATTTTTAACCACCTTCATCTCTGTGGTATTAGAAAGATCTCTTGATAGTTTAATAACCCTCACAGCAAAATCAAAAAATCGTTGTAATAAATCATTATCTTTCATTGCTAATCTTTTACTGAAGGAAAAAGACAAAAGTTTAAAGGGAAAAATTCACATACTTTTTACTTTCCACTTTTTACTTTTTACTTTATAACCTCTACTTCCTCAAAATAAGTATCTGCATCTTCTGGATTATACGGTTCGTTGATCCAAAAAATAGTATATAGCTCTTCTTCTCCTATATTTTTAATGTTATGCGTGTACCATATTGGCATATCTACATAGGCAGGTTCATTACCATCCAAATAGAAATCCAATACTTCATCGGTGCCTATTTTTCGTAGCTGAATTAGAGCTTTTCCTTTGATTACCGCAAACCTTTCTATTTTTCTAGTGTGGTAATGGTTACCTCTTGTAATCCCTGGTACTGTGGTAGAAAACGAACATTGTCCACCAATTCCCAAACGGACGACTTCTACAAAAGCCCCTCTAGGGTCTGTATGTTGGGTAAATTTTACTGGAAAATGCGTCGCATAATCCATATAGGAACGATAGGTATTGAATAAATTAAGCTCGAAAGGAGTGTTTAAAGCAGGTATTTCACCTTTTTCAAAATATTGTACCTTGTATTCTTCTAACAATGCCAAAACCTCCGATACTTTTTTCACCGCAGTAGGCTCCACAAAATATTGTGCCTTGCTCTCCCCTTCTCGGATTTCTTTTAAAATCACGGCAACCAATTCCTGTACATAAATCAATTTTACTTCGCCATCATTTGCAACATTAGGTGTTTGATTATGTGTAAGTTGATAACAAAAAGTCGCAATAAATGAATTATAAAACGGCTTACCAAACGCACCAAAAACATTCGGAATGATAAGTCCTGTAACTTTTCCACCGTTCGTATTTGCCCAATTTACCAATGCCTCTCTACCCTCTTTTTTAGACTTCCCATAAAGATTATCCCGCTCCTCCTGCGTAGAAGAAGAAATTAGGATATGCGCTTTCGAGCCTGTTCTTTCCAAAGCTGCTATCAACTTATCAACCAGACCTACATTGGTTTCGTAAATAACTTGTTCGCTTTCGTGACGATTCATCGCTGCCAGATGCACAATCACATCACACTGAGAGACAAAGGCGTCTAATTCATTTTCATTCTCGAAAATAGATTTATTATAAGGCACTCTTTCAAACTCTTCTGTAAAAAGCCCTAATGTATGATATAGATGCTTTCCCACAAAACCCTCTTGCCCTGTAATTCCTATTTTTTTCAAAACAATACTATTTAAAATTTTTCGAAATCAAATATACCCTTATTAACATAAAAATGCAAGATATTATTCTATAAATTTTTCTTTTCTCTTGCTTCAAAATATTCCAACGGAAAACGATATTCATCTTGCACTTCGCCCAACAGATAATCCGCTAAAACTAATAACTTAGCACCTGCTTCCAAAGCCTGAATGGCTGTAATACATCCTGCTGGAATGTGCAAATAGGTCAAATGCTCATCGGTAAGATGAAAGACTTTTTTTTCTAAATTTTTGGATGGATGCTGAAAATCATCCACTTTTATTACCGAAATTTCAAAACTTCCTTTCACGCAGGCAAACCACCTTTGTTCGATTTGATGTCCTTGCCACCCACGAATAAAATCCGTAGAATGATTTTCTATGGTATAAATCCTCTTGATTTGCGAGGCATCAAAATCATTATTAAAAGTGATGGTTCCTCTTTCGTCTGTATGTTTGTTACCTACATAGAGCATAGAAATTTGAGAATAGATATTAGATTTTTGAAAATCCGAAATAGAAGTTTCACTTTGTAATTTCAGATTTTTATTGTATTTATTCATTGCTCAACAACTTTTTCCTGTATTTAATTAATCCATTCAACAATTTAGCTATTTTCTTCCACTTCTTTTTTGAACACTTTCTAATTCGCTCTCATTTATATAACCGATATTTTTTGGCAATAATCAATTGTGTATCTAACTCCATCAAACTTCCCAACGCAATATACAAGAAACGAATATATTCTTTATCAGAATCCTTAGCTGCACCCTCTGCAATATTTGAAGGGATAGAAACAAACGCTGTACACAATTGATTTGTAATACCATAAATCTCATTTGAAGGGAATTCATTGGTCAATTGATAGATTTTTGTTACTAAATCCATCGATTTTTTCCCATACATTCGACCTCTTGTATATCATAAATTCACTTCTTGTTTTCTATTCTCCATTCTCCCCACTCTCTAATACGGATACTGCATCACATCTTCGCCAAAAATTTCTTTTCTAATAAGTGGAAGTTTAGAAATAAGTTGTTTGAGCCCTTCTACGCCTTGCTGCTCTGTATTATGGGAATGATAATCCTCTATTTTAGAAATATCTTCTTTACCTTCGGAGAAATATTTAGCGTAATTCAAATCTCTATTATCGGCAGGAATGCGATAAAAATCCCCCATATCTTCTGCCTTCATCATTTCTTCTCGGGTACAAAGGGTTTCGTAAAGTTTTTCCCCGTGTCGGGTTCCAATGATTTTTACCGGCACTTCTTTCCCTGTGAGTGCTATCAAGGCTTTAGCCAAATCACCGATGCTTCCTGCGGGAGCTTTATTGACGAACAAATCTCCAGAATTTCCGTTTTCAAAAGCAAATAATACCAAGTCTACCGCATCTTCCAATGACATAAAAAATCTGGACATATTAGGATCTGTAATAGTGATAGGCTCTCCCTTTTGAATTTGATTTAGAAACAATGGAATCACAGAACCTCGAGAAGCCATTACATTCCCATATCTCGTTAAGCAAACCACTGTCTCTGTTAGATTTCTAGCCTCTGCTACAGCTACTTTTTCCATCATTGCCTTAGAAATTCCCATAGCATTGATAGGGTAAGCAGCCTTGTCGGTAGAAAGACAAATTACTTTTTTCACTCCATTAGCGGCCGCTGCCCGAATCACATTTTGGGTACCTACCACATTGGTTTTCACAGCTTCCATAGGAAAAAACTCACAAGAAGGCACCTGCTTGAGTGCAGCAGCATGAAAAACATAGTCCACCCCTCTGGTAGTAGGTTCTACAGAATTATAATCCCGAACATCTCCTATATAATATTTTATTTTATCGTTTTTGTAGAGGTTTCTCATATCGTCTTGCTTTTTCTCGTCTCGAGAAAAAACGCGAATTTCCTTGAAATGGTCGGTTTGTAAAAAACGGTTGAGCACCGCAGTTCCAAACGAACCCGTACCTCCTGTAATGAGAAGTGTTTTATTTTTTATCTGCATAATCTCAATAACGGTTTATTTTCGGATCAATTTATCTAATTTTACCCAATACATTATTCTTGCCCCTAAATCGAACAAATAATCTTGATGTTTATAATCTTTATATGTTTTCAAAGGCATATCCATATACGATTTTAATTCTTCTGTGGATATTTCAAGCATCGACGCAATTTTTTCAAAAAGTTCTTTTACTTCTTCCTCCGAAATGGGTTTAGTAGCCAATTTATCAATAGCTTCCTCTCTTGTCATTTGCCCTGTCAGAATCAAACTTGAAAATTGAGGTCTGCGAACATCATAACCAAAACGCTCTGGTAACCAATAGCCTTCAATGAACTTGGTCATATACGATTCGAAATGTTTTTGAGGATAGGGAGTCCAACCGTATTCTCTTTGCAATAATACTTCTGCTTCTTTTTTAATATAAGGAACATAGTTGAGTAATTTGACTACTTTTACTCCATACAAATACGGCATCAATATTTTTCTATTAAAAACATTGGTAAACGGATAAGTATCCATAGGCACTGTGCCAAATTTACGGATAATATCACGATTGTGTTTCATATCCGTACCCCAATACCCCCAAGAATTCGGATTAACAATTACTTCCGTAGAAATATTACCTCCGTTGAGAACGTATTTTATTTTATTTTTCTTCGCATAATTATCTAAAACAGAGACAAAAGCGAGGTCTTGTGGAATATCTAAATGAGGCACACCCGATTTGAAAAAAGCCAACTGAAAATCACGCTCTTCGTTCCAATTGATTTTTTCCACTTTTAGGTCAATACCTAATTTTTTGACCATTTTAGTAATATTTTCTTCTGCAAATGGAGTATTCCAACCGGCATCTACGTGAAACACAAGCGGACGTAGCTCCAATTCTTTAATAGCAAAGTGAAGCATATAAGAACTGTCAAACCCACCGCTCATTCCTAATAAACAATCGTAAGGCTTTCCTTGACCTTCTTTTTTTATTTTGGCAACCAATTCGTTTAATTCTTTTTGCTTACCTTTTCCTTGTTGCCAATCAGGTAATATATTTTCGTAGTATTCATTACACCTTTCACAAACTCCTTTTTCATCAAATTTGATGTTAAGGTCTGAGGTGTCCATAACGCAATTGGTGCAAATTTGGTATGTATCCTTTTTACTCATTTTCTTGAAATGTTTTATTAAAATAAAATCAATCTAAAGCTATGTATTTCTATCAACCTTTTTAATTAAATTGCTATACAAATCCATATAGTCTTCAAAACGATCGTGCTTGTTGTAATTCAATAACGCCCTATTTCTACAGCTATTGGTATAGATACTTTTGGTATTTTTTTTTACAGTGGATATAGCTTCCAATAAACCCATAAAATTACCTTTTTCAACTATAATGCCCGTCTTTTTATCGACAGATTCAACGCTTCCGCCAGTTCTGTATGTAATGACAGGTGTTCCACAAGCCAGTGCCTCTAAATTTGTCGTAGGAAAAGTATCTTCGTAGGTAGGATTGACAAACACATCTGCCATCGAGTATAAATCTGCTAACTCTTGAACATTTTCGGTTCTTTGAATACCCATGATATTGGGAGGAAGGTTTTTCATTTGTTGTTTGGAAACCCCTACTATAATAATCTTCTCATCATCTTTCAAAAATTCGTTTAACCTTATAAAATCACTTAATCCTTTACGTTTGTCCCAAGTGCTTGCAACACCTATTATAACAAACTTATTTTGAAGATTATATTTGTTTTTTATCTCATCTGTATTTTCAGAAGGACGAAATATTTTTAAGTCAATTCCATTTTGAATAACTTGAACTGGATAATTTTTTAAAAAGGATTTCTTTACCAAATCACCCAACCAAAACGAAACAGGAACAATAGTCATGTTTTTTAAGGAATTGAAAAGTTTCTTTTTTTGTAAATAATTCTTTTCAGATCGATCTCTAAATAAACTTGCAGGATATTCCCTTTTTTGCTCACAGCTATAACAACCTTTAATCCATTTATTACATCCGACATAATCAAAATGTGCACAATGCCCCGTGAAAGACCAACAATCATGAAATGTCCAAACTACTGGCAAATTGTTTTTTTCCAAATAATTGAATAATAATTCAACATTAACAAAGTAACCATGTAAATGATGTAAGTGAATAATGTCAGGACTAATCACATCAATCCGTTTGATTAACTCCTTTGTTGCTCTTGTAGAATAAAACGCGTGTTTATCAGTAATTCTAGTCAATATGCCATGTAAGTAAACATCATACATCGTGCCGATTTTTATCAAATTTGATTTGCTCGGTAAATTATTTCTAGCAAATGTAATATAACTTTCCCAACCTTTTTCAATTACTTTTTCTCCAATCTGTTCGGCTATTCTACCCACAGAGCCACTATTTACTTCTATGGATATTTGTAGTACTTTCATTTTTCTATTTTAGTGTTTTAGCCATGGTAATAAAACGCTCAACCATAGTATCAACATTGTATTTCTCACGAGCTATATATAATGTATATTTCTTGATTTTTTCTCTCAATTCTGTATCCTTTAATATTTTATTGATGTTATGAGATAATGAATAAATATCCCCTTTTTCAAAATTAAGTCCCGTTTTTCCGTTTTCAAATGCGGCATATTCAGGTCCATGATTCATTCTGTCATCATTTATAATAACAGGTAATCCATATCCAAATGCGTGCATAAGACTAAGACCAATAGATGCTGGATGTAAAAAAACCTTAGCACTTAAACAATATGGAGCTATTTCATCTTCATTATAAAGTGCTCCAACAAAACGTATGTGTTGAGATACTTTACGCTCTTTTGCCATTGTTCTTAAAAATTCCTCTTCTTCTCCAGAGCCGATAATACACCATATAAAATCAGGAAATTCTTTGGTTACATAAGGAATCGCTTCGATAATCTGATCAAAACAGTTCTTGGCATCTAATCGAGCAATTGAAATAGCTATAGTTTTGTTTATCAATCCTTTTTCATTCAACCAGTCATTCAATTTACTTTGAGACCAGTTTAATTTCGCTTCATCAATCGCCTTTTGATTTAATCCGTTATTCATTCCAAGTATATTGTGTTTTAAAAACCCTTTCTTTCGTAAATATTCAACTTCATAGTCTGTATATACGAAAATATTCTTAAAACAATACGTCCAATATAATCGGATAGTTTCTGTGATAGGATTTGCACCAAAGGAATGCCCCATCGTCCACATAACCTTTTTAATCTTAGCAAACTTTACAATGGCACCTAATAATAAATTAGAAAGAATACGTGGATTGCCATCCAAAAAAACAACTTCATGTCTGGTTATAATCTTTCGTATAGGCAAAAATTGAAAACCAATTTTTCCTCCTTTGGCAGTAATATGTTTCACTATACGGACTTTATCAGCATAATCTGAATGTATGGATTTTATATTCATGCCTGGTATAGTCTCTTGGCAATATACCGTAACATCGACCTCCTCTCGATTAAACAAGCGATCATAAAACCCCTTTCGGTATGTAGGGATTACATTCGTTATAATAGCTATTTTTAAAGGTTTATTGACTGACATTATTTTAAAATAATCTTGTTTATTTTTTTAATAGCATTTTGTAATCTTGTTTTATTGCCTGTATAACTTGTTTGTAAAAAAGCTCATCGGTCTTATTTCCCACTATTTTTGACTTTAAACGCTTCTCTTTATAATCCAATCGAATTACTTTATATCCGTCTTTTGCTTGATATGTAAAATACTTGGATAATAAACAAAGTTTGCCATTTTTATCAAAAGTACACATTCAAACCCCATATTATGATGATACTTAGGCAACATATTCTCTTGATAAGAATAATCGTCTATGTAGAAGGAAGACAAGCATAAGTGTACTATTTTCATTATTTATCATTTTTATTTATAGGCAACAATAATATAAACGCAAATATATTCCAAAATTCTACATTTTCGTAGATATTCCCTGAAGTCATCGTAAGACCAAATGACAATAAAGAAATAAAAACGATGGGAATATATGATTTTTCAATGTGATATACATTAAAAACTCGTCTAAAATAAGACAATATCAGCCCCAAATATAATAAAAAACCAACCAAACCCAATGCCATCAAAACTTCCAATATCATATTATGAGGGTATGCTCCGTTGTCAAACATAAATTGTTTCCCTAAAATAGGGTTTCTTTCAAAAAGCTCAATTGCTTTTCCATAAAGAAGAACTCTTCCTTCTTGTTCTGCCTCCTGTACATCTTCAGAAAATTTTAACATCCTTTCAAAAATACCCAACTTAATATTACTCTCTTCCAAATAAGTAAAGAAATAACTAATCGTCACAGGAATCAAAATCAACACCAATCCTAACTTGAAAATATTTATTTTCTTTATATGGAAAAAATATTGGAATAAAATAACTCCAGCTGCAAGAGTTGTAGACAGCAACGGACCTCTAGAACTCCCTAACAGCAAATTAATTACCCCTAAAAAAAGAAATAAAAACAATTCTATTTTATTCTTACTCATATTTTTTACAGGAAATACAAGTAACGAAAAACAAAGTAAAAATAAATATCCTCCATATAACGAGTAGGTTATTGAATTTACTAAAGAACCTTCTTCTCCTATTTTCACTTCTGCTCTTCCAAGTAATACCTCAGGAGATAGTGCAAAATTTTGTTGATAAAGAAAAGTCAATAAGATAACAATATTAGCCAAAACCAAGACTTTTAAAATCTTTCTTAATAACCTTTGGGAGTCAATAAACCCAAATGTTTTTGTTACTACAAAAACTGGAAAAACAATATTTCCTATATAAAATGAAAACGTACGGAAATATTCTATCTCTATCCCTTTAAATCCAATATCGTAAAAAATTCTAAATAAATACAAAAGAAAAAAAAGAAACAACAACTCAATCGCTATACTATTTTCTCTTTTCATCTGAAATGTCTTAAACAATATATAAACTGACAAAAGAAGGGCTACCCCTCTATACAGAGCATTAAGCAATGTAGAATTTATGCTCAAAAACAAAGAAAGTACCGCAGATATAGGATAACAGAAACACAACAGTACAAAAAGCCATTCTGCTTGATTTCCTATATGCCCATATTTACTTTTTTCAATCATAATAGCATCATATCTATTTCCATTTCAGCTCGTTCTTTCCAAGGTTTTAAATTACAATCAGCAAATGCCATTGCCTTTTGTTTAATTTTTAATCGTTCATTTTCATTCGTTAATAAATGATAAATCGCATCGGCAATTTTTTCGATTTTATTTGTTTTTAATTCATAATATGCTTCCGAATCAATCAAATTCAAAGACCCTGTATCATTTATTGCTATTGTTGGCACACCTAATTGCATAGATTCTAAAAAAACATTTCCTAAGTTTGAGGTGTGATACAAAGAAAAACTAATTTTTGAATGATACAGCATATAATGAGCTTGTCTAATAGGCAATCCTAAAATAAACTCAATTTTGTGACTTAAATGGTATTTTTCAACCTTTTTTTGTAAATCTTCCAAATAATTACTATCCGAAACAGCCCCTACTATATAGGTTTTAGGAAAATCTACTCCTTTTTTATTTAATATATTTAATGCCTCTATCAAAAGATTTTGTTGTTTCCAAGGGTCGAGTCGAGCTACATAAACTAAAAAATCTTTAGGCAAGTCTATTAGAGGTTTTTCTGTCTTCTCAATAATATCTTTATCAACTCCATTCAACGGAAAATAAAAAGGCAACTTGGGTGTACCCAATTTTTCAAACACTTTATCTCCTTTTGTGCCATCATTTGTTATCAACAGACCTTTCCCTGACATTCGATAGCATAAATATTCCAATGGATGACGCAAAAATATCTTCCATTTAGGTTGATTTATTTCATTAATCAAGAAAGTACCATAAAGTCTTCTAAAATCAGGAATCTTAACTTTTTTACCAATAATTGCTGTTATGCCACCTAATCCTCCAAATCCTATGATTTTTTGAACATCATATTTTTTTACCAGTTTTCTTCCTATTCTTACAGCACGAGCAACAGAAGCTATTTTATCAAAAAGTCCGTTCACTCCATCCTTGATAGAATATACCACAATCTTATTTTGATATTCTTTTGGTATATTAATCTCTTCAGTAGGCTGCCAAAGCATTATTAAAATTTTATCCACTCTTTCATCCTCGAGAAGTCTATAAAAAACATTGTTAAATGCAGGCATCCCCCTAGACTCTTTTTTCGCTTCGTAAAAAAATGAACGCGTACCTGTTGGGACTCCTGTAAGGATTAATATATTCATTTTAGCTTGCTTGTTTTTCATAATGTTTTTTAACGGCATTGTTGATTTAATATATTTATCAGAAGTGTCTAAATTTACAACTCAGTGATAATCAATAAAACAATATATTTTTATCGATAACTACAGATATTTAACAATACCTTTTTAATAAATCAAATTTATGATACCTCTATAAATATTTTTATTTCACTTCGAAATAATTCATCTTAATTACATTTTTGGTAGTGTTATAAAAAGTATGATGGTAGTTCTGATTGTCAGGCTGAGCAAAGTCCGTGAAAACGGAGTATGTGTCGAAGCCTCGTAATTACAGGGCTTCGATTCACATACTCAGCTCCAAGTCTTCGCTGACTTTGCTCAGCCTGACAGAAATATCCACTTTATTAAAGATATCATACTTTTTACAACACTTCCACATTTTTTAGCATATTAAAAGTACCCATCTATAGAATACCGTAATTTAAATTGCTAATTAACTAAATTATTAATTTATGATTTTCAATTATCAATCACTTATAAATCTAATAACTTCATTACATATAACCATTTGATTATCAAACACAATAAACTGAAAAATTGAGTCATATAATACAATTATATTCTTACCTTTCGACTATAAGTGGAATTATCCTTTAATCGAATATTTATACGATAATATAAAATAAACTATATATCTTAAAACAAAATTCAATGTACAAAGCCATAGCACTTGCTCTATCGAAACTTCTAATATAATGGGTAAAGAAAATATTAAAACTGTTGAGCAACAAATATACAAGTAAAGAAAAAAATTTACTTTTTGTTTTTCAGCTATATAAAACACATAAGACAATGGACTGGAAACAAATTTAAAAAAATAAAACACTGAAAAAATACTTGCATAGGTTCCTGCCTTGTACCATTCTTTACCAAAGATAAAAACAAAAATATCAGGTGCGAATATAAGCAAAAATAAAAATGGAATAACAGACATCATTACTAAATATTTTGCTGTTTTAATGAAAATCGGGCGGCAACTTCCCGTTTTATAATAATCCTCAGCTGCTTGCTGTCTAAACACTTCCATAATGGAAGAAGATAACAACGCCAAAGGAGCATCTACAACCCTACGCATTAAACCATATTGTCCCGTAACATTTGAGCCGAAAGCACTCATCAAAAAAAATGTAGGTACTTGTTCTGTAGCATTATGCAAAAAATCTGAGGGAATATTATATTTTGGAAAATTTAAAAATCGTTTTCCTAACTCTTTTGTTTTACCCCAATTTATGTTTTTTAAATCAATCAAAAAAAATAGTTTTTTCCACAAAAACAAAGTTGCAATAAACCAACCCAGTATCTCTGCTAAAATTAACCCCCCCATATTTTTTAGCCAAAAAATACAAGAAATCGAAACAATCAATGTGCTAAAGGTTTTTATGACTCTATTTTTTGACATCTCAGAAAACCTTCTTTTATAATTAAGATAAGTTAAAAAAACCGTGTTGATAGAATTAACCACTAACAAAACAGGCAACAAAAAAAGCCACTTAAAAAAATCTTTTTCTATAAAAAAATAGTCATACACAAAAGTAAAACCAAATAAAAGAATATAAGAAAATAAGGTTGTAAATATACTTATTAAAACACAAAGTGTAGAAATACTCCTTACCTCCTCTTCTTTTTCAAGCAATAATATCGCACGCTCATATTTTCCTGTTGCAAAAACAGAAGCAACACCGTAAAAAGCCATAAAAGTAGTAAAGTATGCAAAATCATTTGGAGAATAATTTCTTGTTAAAATTGGAGTTAATGCCAAAGCTATAAGTTGAGCAATCGCAGTTCCTGACATCAATACCAATACATTTTTAAAAAAACTAGCCTTATTTAATCTCTCTATTATTCTTCTCACTTTTACTATATTATTTGCTGTACTATTCTTTTTCCTACATTTCCATCTCCATATAAATTTGTATCCCAATACTTCGGTTGCGTATTCAATAATTCTTCGAGTTGAGTCAAATCATCGAATAAAAGGTGATTCCCTTCTAATTCTATTGTTTCTATCCATTCTGTTTCTTTACGAACCGTTACACATTTTTTTTGCAACCAGTACGCCTCTTTTTGCATCCCACCACTATCTGTTATGAGTCCACTACTATGTTTCAAATAACAGAGATTATCAAAATAACTTTGGGGTTCAATTATAATTAAATTTAAGTATTTATGGAGTTCTATACCATACTTTGTTACAAAATTTCTTGTTCGAGGATGTAATGCAATAATAACCTTTTTTGATAGTTTATTTAACTTTTCAAAAACATAAGTTAATCTTCCTATATTATCTGTATTATAAGGTCTATGAATAGTAACATAATAATAGTCAAAATCTACTTTTTTATTTTCTAAAAGACCGTTATCTACAACATATTGCACCACATCTTTCATAATATCGCCAACCAATACAACTCCAGAGTTTATACTTTCTCTTTGAAGGTTTTGACTTGCCACCTCGGAAGTAATAAACAATTTTTCAGAAATATGATCTGTGAGAACTCTATTGATTTCTTCAGGCATATCCTTATTAAAACTTCTCAATCCCGCTTCAATATGATATACCGGAATATGCAATTTGGCCGCAACCAACGCCCCTGCTAATGTTGAATTTGTATCACCATAAACTACTATTCCTTCTGGTTTTTCATCTTCTACAATAGCTTCTATATCTATCATCATTCTACCCGTTTGAGTACCATGATTTCCTCCTCCGTTTTTCAAAATATATTTTGGACGTTGCATACCTAACTGATCAAAAAAAATTTGACTCATATTTTCATCAAAATGCTGACCTGTATGTATCGTTATTAGATTAATATTTCCCTCACAAGCTTTTTCAAAAGAAAAATGCTTTATAAATTGAGGTCTCGCCCCCACTATTGCAATTATTTTTTTCATCTGTTTTTCATTTCATAAATTCTTTCAATAATATCTACTACTTTTAATCCTTCGAGGGCATTGGTGGTAATGGGAGCTCTTTGGTTGAGTACATCAACTACGTTTTCAATGATATAATGATGGTTTGCTGCCGAGCCTTTATAAGCCCCATAGTCATTCCCTGGATTGGTTGGAGCTAATTGTGGCATTTCATAGTTTTTGATGTGGCAATATTCTACTTCATTCATATATTGCCCTCCTACTTTGAGCGAACCGTTTTCTGCAATTACGGTGATGCTACTCTCTAAGTTTTTATCCCAAATAGATGTTGAATAATTGATACATCCCATTCCACCGTTTATAAAATCAAAGGAAATAAATCCTGAATCTTCAAAATCTGTGAGTTCTTTATGATTAAAATCGGCAAATTTGGCTTGAATGTTGGTAATGTCTCCAAAATACCAATACATCAAATCGATAAAGTGGCTGAATTGTGTAAATAGCGTTCCGCCGTCTAAATCGCCTTTGCCGTGCCAAGATTCGGGTTTGTAATACCTGTCGTCTCTATTCCAATAGCAATTGATTTGTACCATAAAAATTTTTCCAAGAATACCAGCTTCCAAAACTTCTTTCAACCATTCACTTGGGGGTGAATAGCGGTTTTGCATCACACAAAACACGTGCTTATGTTTTTGTAATCCTTTAAAAATCATAGCTTCAGCATCTTTTTTAGAAAGAGCCATTGGTTTTTCTATAACCAAATGCCTACCCGAATCCAACACCTTCATCCCTTGCTCGGCGTGAAACCCATTGGGAGTAGCCACATTGATTACATCAATCTCAATATCAGATGCCAATAATTCTTCCAAAGAACTAAAAAAAGGCACATTGTAGTTTTCGATTCCCAATTGAGATTTATCTTTTACATCTACCAATGCTACTAATTCCGATTCTTCATTTCTACTGATCATCTCGGCGTGTCTTTTACCGATATGACCACATCCTACTACTGCAAATTTTATTTTTGACATACTTTTAGATTTTTGAAACTTTATTATTCTCTATTGTATATTTATCACCACTTTCCACACACTGTGCCTGTCCGTTTTCATCAAATGTTAGGCGGTGTCCATATTCGCTCATCCAACCGATTTGTTTGGCAGGATTTCCTACTACCAAAGCATAATCAGGAATTTCTTTGGTTACTACCGCACCTGCTCCGATAAAAGCATACTTTCCAATATTATGCCCACATACGATAGTAGCATTTGCCCCAATGGTAGCCCCTTTTCCTACGTGGGTTTTCATATATTCAGATTTTCTATTGACAGCACTTCGCGGATTGATTACATTGGTAAAAACCATTGACGGTCCTAAAAAAACATCGTCATCACAAGTAACCCCCTCATAGATTGAAACATTGTTTTGTACTTTTACATTCTTACCCAAAACCACCTTAGGCGAAACCACCACATTTTGCCCTATATTGCATTTTTCTCCCAATACGGCTCCTGTCATTATATGCGAAAAATGCCATATTTTTGTTCCTGCTCCTATCTGGCAACCTTCGTCAATTACAGCCGTTTCGTGTGCAAAATATTTTTCCATAATCTTTTGAATTAATTATTAAAAAAAGATTTAATCTCTGATACTATAAAATCTAAAACTTCTTGATTGTATTCCGTGTGAATCGGCAATGACAACACTTGTGAGCAAAGCTCTTCTGTTACAGGCAAAGAAAAATCTTCATCTACATACTGACTAAATGCTTCTTGCTTATACAACGGTAACGGATAGTAAATCATTGACGGAATTCCTTTTTCTAAAAGATGTTTTTGTAAAGCATCTCTTTTTCCGTTTTTAATTTTTAAAGTATATTGATGAAAAACGTGATTTGAATACGCTACTCGCTTAGGAACTTCAATAGCCGCAATATCCTTTAAATTTTCATCATAAAAAGAAGCCATTTTATTTCTTGCTTGGGAATATTGGTCTAAATATCTCAATTTTACTTTCAAAATTTCAGCCTGAATGGTATCCAATCGAGAATTACACCCTAATACTTTATGGTAATATTTTTTCTCTTGACCGTGATTGGCAATCATTTTGATTTTCTTTGCCAATTCATCACTATTGGTCATCAAAGCTCCTCCATCGCCATAACATCCTAAATTTTTTGACGGAAAAAAGGAAGTACAACCAATATGCCCAATAGTTCCTGTTTTTTGAGTAGAACCATCAGAAAAATAATAATCGGAACCTATTGCCTGTGCATTATCTTCCACCACATAAAGGCGGTGTTTTTCTGCAAATTTCAATAATTTTTCCATATCGGCACTTTGTCCGTACAAATGAACGGGAACAATTGCCTTGGTTTTTGGCGTTACAAATTTTTCCAAAGTATCTACATTGATACAAAACGAATCAGGATTTACATCAACCATTATAGGTTTCAAGCCTAAAAGCCCAATAACTTCTGCAGTAGCCACATAAGTAAATGCTGGACAAATCACCTCATCGCCAGGTTGTAAGCCCAGAGCCATCATAGCGATTTGAAGTGCATCCGTGCCATTGGCACAAGGTATTACATATTTTACGCCGAGGTATTTCTCTAAATCCGATTGAAAATCTCTTACAGCAGTTCCATTGATAAATTCCGTATTATCGATGCAGTTTTGTATCCCTTTATCAATTTCGTTTTTTATTTTTTGATACTGACTTTTTAGGTCTACCATTTGTATTTTCATATAACTATTTTTTATATTGAGTAACTGATTGTTTTTCCAATAGCCAAACAAGAAGTTGCTGCTGGTGATGGGGCGTTTCTCACATGCACTATTTTATTAGATTTTCTTATATCAAAATCATCTATCAAAAGCCCTTCTCTGCTACATGCCTGTGCTCTAACTCCTGCTCCTCCAACAACTAAATCCGATTCTTGAATTTCTGGAATTAATTGTTGTAAGGCCTTTGTAAAGGCTTTTTTAGACAAAGATCTATAAATTTCTCCCAATCCTGTTTTTCCATATTTTGCTACTATTTTCCAAAAACCAGGCCAAGAAAATACATCTATTGTATCTGAAAAGCCAAAGTCTGTAAATTTATAACCTTCTTTTTTAAAAGCCAATACTGCATTAGGACCAGCCTCAATATTACCGTCTATCATTCTTGTAAAATGCACACCCAAAAACGGAAAATTAGGATTAGGAACCGGATAAATCAAATGGTTTACTAAATACCTCTTTTCTTCCTTGAGTTTATAGTACTCTCCGCGAAAGGGAATAATTTTCAAATCATTGGTTCGGTGAGTCATTTTAGTCAATCTATCCGAATACAACCCCGCACAAGTAACCAATTTTTTTGTTTTATATTGGTCAGTTATCGTATTTATTATGATTTCATTAGGAAATTCTGAAATTGCTTTTACTTCTTGATTAAACTTAACCTCTCCTCCTAATTTTTGATATAGTGACAGAATTTTCTTTGCAACACCGAGATAATCAATAATTCCTGTCTGCGAAACTTTTATTGCTCGAATTCCTTCACAATAAGGTTCTATTTCTCGAAATTGGTCTCTTGTAAGATATTCCAATCCACTAAGACCATTTGCTACACCTCTATTGTAAATAGTATCTAATAGAGGTAATTCTTCTTTATTTACTGCTACAATAATTTTTCCACAAAGTTCGTATTTTACCCCGTGTTGTTGAGCAAAAGAAATGATTGATTCGTAACCTTCTATACAATTTTGAGCTTTCAAACTCCCAGGTTTGTAGTAAATTCCACTATGAATCACACCACTATTGTTTCCTGATTGATGCAAGGCTACATTTTCTTCTTTCTCTAAAATTAGAATCTTCTTATTAGGATATTTTAATCGCAAATGGTAAGCGGTAGACAAGCCCACAAGCCCTGCACCTATGATTATCAAATCATATCTCATAATTACAAACGAGCATCTACTAATTCTCTATCTACACAAGCTTTCAAGTCAAAAATAACAGCACGCTCATTTTTAATAGCATTGAGGTCTAACTCAAGAAATTCTTTGTGAGCAACAGCAATAATAACAACATCATACGTTTTATTTTGAATAACCTGAGGTAACACAGTTACCCCATATTCATTTTTCACTTCCTCAGGATTTGCCCAAGGATCATAGATATCCACTTCTACTCCGTACTCTTTTAATTCTTTGTAAACATCCACTACCTTAGTGTTCCTTGTATCAGGGCAATTTTCTTTGAACGTAATTCCAAAAATTGCTGCCTTAGAGCCTCTAACTGGAATATTCTTCTTTACCATTAGCTTAACAACTTTGGAGGCAACAAACTCGGCTATGGAATCATTAACTCTTCGCCCAGAAAGAATGACATTGGGGTGATAACCTAATTCTACAGCTTTATGTGCTAAATAATAGGGGTCCACAGAAATGCAGTGTCCACCAACCAAACCAGGTTTGTATTTTAAAAAGTTAAATTTCGTTCCAGCAGCTTCTAAAACATCATTTGTGTCTATTCCTATTCGGTCAAATATAAGTGCCAACTCATTAACAAATGAAATGTTAACATCTCTTTGGGCATTTTCTATGGCTTTTGATGCTTCGGCAACTTTAATACAAGGTGCCTTATGTGTTCCTGCCTTGATAATGGTACGGTATATTTGATCAATTTTTTCAGCAATTTCTGGAGTAGACCCTGATGTTACTTTCTTTATGGTCGTTAGGGTATTGATTTTATCTCCAGGATTTATTCTCTCCGGAGAATATCCTACATAAAAATCCTCATTATACTTCAAATTTGATGATTTTTCCAAAATGGGTACACACTCTTCTTCTGTACAGCCTGGATATACAGTAGATTCGTATATCACAATATCTCCTTTTTTAAGAAAACCCCCTAGCATTTTTGAAGCTTTAAGCAAAGGCCTCAAATCTGGAGAATTATACCTATCTATAGGTGTAGGCACTGTTACAATATACACGTTAAACTGAGCCAAATCTTGCAAATCAGAAGAAACTTTGTATCCTTTTTCAAAGTTGGTTTCCTTAGCTAATGAAATTTGTGCTTTTATTCGATCATCTTCAACTTCAAAGGTTTTATCTTGCCCAGAACTTAACTCCAAAACCCTACTTTCATTGATATCAAAACCCAATACAGGAAAATGATTCGAAAACTCTATAGCCAACGGCAACCCCACATAGCCTTGACCAATAACTGCTATTTTTTTCATTTTTTATTTATTTTGTAAAAAATATGACAAATAATTACTTTTTTGGTCGTGTTATAAAAGGCATCAGGAAGTGTTGTAAAAAGTATGATATCTTTAATAAAGTGGATATTTCTGTCAGGCTGAGCAAAGTCCGTGAAAACGGAGTATGTGACGAAGCCTCGTAATTACAGGGCTTCGATTCACATACTCAGCTCCAAGTCTTCGCTGACTTTGCTCAGCCTGACAATCAGAACTACCATCATACTTTTTATAACACTACCAAGGCATGATACTTTTTATATCACCTCCTATTTTTTTTAAATCCTATCAACATCACAGCTCAACTACGTTTATTTCATCATTTGGCTGTAGCCTATTGCCTTACCAATAAGTGTAGTTGAAGTACAACTTTCTATCTTAACATTCACAAAATCCCCTACTTTGTAATGTTCTTTCGGGAAAACCACCACTGTATTTTGAGTGTTACGCCCCATCCACTGAGCATCTGATTTTTTGGAATTTCCCTCTATGAGCACCTCGCAAATCTGTCCGATTTTTTGTTGTGTGCGATACAGACTGTGTTTCTGTTGTAGGTCTATAATTTCTGCTAAACGACGTTTCTTTGTTTCTTCGGGAACATCATCAGCGATTTTGCGAGCAGCTAATGTTCCTGGTCGTTCTGAATAGGCAAACATAAATCCAAAATCATATTTCACATATTCCATGAGAGAAAGCGTATCTTGGTGATCCTCTTCGGTTTCCGTTGGAAATCCTGCAATCATATCTTGAGAAATGGCACATTCAGGCATACGCTCACGAATGTTGTCAATCAACGTAAAATACTCAGCTCGAGTATGTAGTCTATTCATTGCTCGGAGTATGCGATCGCTTCCGCTTTGTACAGGCAAATGAATATACTTGCAGATATTATGATGTTTTGCCATCGTATCTATCACATCCAAAGTCATATCTTGAGGATTGGATGTTGAAAAACGAATGCGCATTTTTGGATGTGCCGTGGCAACCATATCCAATAATTTGGCAAAATTGACCGCCGTTGCCTTTTCCATTTCAGTAGCTTTATCAAAATCCTTCTTAAGTCCGCCTCCATACCAAAGGTAACTATCTACATTCTGTCCCAATAGAGTAACTTCCTTAAAACCTGCTACTTGCAAACTATTGATTTCTTCAAGTATAGAAAATGGATCGCGACTTCGTTCACGCCCTCTCGTAAAAGGTACGATGCAGAATGTACACATATTATCACATCCACGCATAATTGAAACGAAAGCAGTTACTCCATTGCTATTGAGACGTATAGGAGAAACATCGGCATACGTTTCTTCCTTGGAAAGAATCACATTTACGGCCTCTCGTCCTCCATCTACCTCTTGTAATAAGTTAGGCAAATCTTTATAGGCATCAGGGCCAACTACCATATCTACTATCTTTTCCTCCTCCAAAAAGGCATGTTTCAAACGTTCTGCCATACAGCCCAACACCCCCACTTTCATAGCCGGACGACTGCGTTTTACAGAGTTAAATTGCTCCAGCCGTTTTCGAATGGTTTGTTCAGCTTTCTCACGAATCGAACAAGTATTAAGCAACACCAAATCGGCCTCCTCTAAAGTTTGCGTAGTATTGTAACCCTCTTGAGAAAGAATAGAAGCCACAATCTCGCTGTCAGAAAAATTCATCTGACAGCCATAACTTTCGATATATACCTTTTTGCTGTTATTTCTATTTACCTCTAAAACAAGACTTTGCCCCTGCTTCGATTCATCTATCACTTTTTCCATAAATGCATATTTTTCAAGCCACAAAGATAGAAAATAATTAGCAATCCACAACCTGATTCACCGTTGTTTTTGAAAAACAACAACTTACCAAAACAAATGAGATTGCACTGGAACTGCCTACCCAACACTACTAACATTTACTTCGCAAAATTCGACTGAAATGCGGTTGCAAATGTTGTCGCATAGCTTCGCGAAATGATTGCGGAGTCCCATTTTTTAATTCCTCCACCAAATCTCTGTGAGTTACTATGGAAATTTCGTCTTCCAGAGTACCATTCGCTAACGCTCCATTCATCTCTTCTCTTTGGAGGTGATGAACATATTCAAATACTGGAAGGATAATTTTCTGAAATCGCAAAAGCATCTCATTATCAGCTATTTTGTAAAGTGATTTATGAAACAAGACCTCATCTTCCAATGAAAAGCTATTACTATCACATTGCACATCTCTGGTTTTATTGACAATTTGTTCCAATGTTTGAATTTGCTCTTGAGTTTTACGTGCAAACACAAAATCAGTCATTCCGATTTCAAACATCAAACGAAATTCAAACAAATTATGCAATGTAGCTTTATCCAGCATGTGTGGATCGAGCATTTTCTCCAAATTTTCAATCAAATTGGGTTCTTTGAGAACCATCCCTTTATGTCTTTTTGACTCAATAAGTCCTAAGGTTCGCAGTCGTAACATAGCTTCTCTCACCGCCGTACGACTTACCCCCAACTGTTCAGCCAATTCCATCTCCTTTGGAAGCGAATCTCCAGGACGAAGATCATTTTCTTTGATATACAAAATAATTTGTTGTTCAATTCTATCTACTAAAGAGACATTTTCTGAGGGTTCTATTTTCTGAAGTTCTATCATTTGTTTTAATTATTTACGTCCACAACATGTTCTTTTATTCAAAAAAAAATCCTACATTTGCGGAGATTGAAAAGTGCTTCTTGGGTCAAGTAACAAAACCCCGCTAAGGTACGCCTTTTTTACATAAACAACAAACAAGTAGAGAAAAAATAACATAAACTATCTTTATGAAACACAGCGAACTTTACAAGAAAACATTATTAGAAGATGTCATTCCTTTCTGGGAAAAACATTCGTTAGACCACGAATTTGGCGGATATTTCACTTGCCTTGACCGTGAAGGAAACGTTTTTGACACCGATAAATTCATCTGGTTGCAAGGACGACAAGCGTGGACTTTTGCGATGCTCTACAATCAAGTAGAGAAAAACCCAAAATGGCTTGAAATCTCAAAATTAGGCGTTGAATTTCTGAAAAATCACGCAATGGACAGCGACGGGAATTTCTATTTTGCACTCACTCGCGATGGCAAACCACTGGTTCAACCTTACAACATTTTTTCGGATTGTTTTGCAGCGATGGCTTTCAGTCAGTATGCAAAAGCCTCGGGTGATGAAACTTATAAAAAACTGGCTATCAGCACATATCACAACATATTAAAAAAACAAAACAATCCCAAGGGCAAATACGAAAAAACAACCGACGTGCGTCCGCTCAAAGGATTTTCACTCCCGATGATTCTTTCTAACTTGGTTTTGGAATTGGAAAGCGTTCTTTCGGAAGAAGAAATCAACAAAACGATAGATTTCAGCATCAATGAAGTAATGAACGTGTTTTTAGATGCTGAAACAGGTATTATTTTTGAGAATGTTCGCCCTGACGGGAGCAAAGAAGATAGCTTTAACGGTCGATTGCTAAACCCCGGTCACGGCATCGAAGCAATGTGGTTTATGATTGATATTGCCGTACGTCGTGGTGACCAATCGCTTATCGAAAAAGCGACACAAACCATTCTTAACATCCTCAATTACAGTTGGGACGAAAAACACGGAGGCATTCTGTATTTTATGGATTCCAAAGGAAATCCGCCACAACAATTGGAATGGGACCAAAAACTTTGGTGGGTACATTTGGAAACTTTGGTAGCACTTTCAAAGGCGTATTTACACACGAAAAATTCGGAGATTTGGACGTGGTACGAAAAAGTACACAACTATGCTTGGTCGCATTTCTCTGACCCTGAGCACGGTGAATGGTTCGGTTACCTGAATCGTGAAGGAAAACCTTTGCTCCCTCTTAAAGGCGGAAAATGGAAAGGTTGCTTTCACGTGCCGAGAGCTATGTTCCAATGTTGGAAAACTTTTGAAAAAATTGAAAATCAATAAATAAAACGCATCATAATGAATCGAATTTTTTATCTTTTATTCGCTTTTGTTCTTTTGTCGGCTTGTGGAAGCCAAAAAAACGTAATCGGCGGAGGCGAATTTACACAACCCGAAATGCCTTTGGTCACAGGCAAGGAGAATTTATTAGCTTCTTTCAAGTTAGCTACTAAAAATTTGAATGCTATCACAGAGGTAAAAGTTTTACTCAAATCCGAATTAAAATCTTTGGATTTAAGTGAAATGGCCATCTATTTAAGTGATAATGAAAACTTTAAAGAAGCACAACAATTTGCTTCTACTAAAAACATTCAATCGACAATACTTCTGAAAGGTAATTACTCACCAAAAACTGAAAACACTTATGTTTGGGTAACAACAAGAACCACCGAAAAGCCGAATCTTCTGAACAAAATTAAAGTTTTTCAAATTGAATTTTTATCAAACGGGTCACGATACGTATATGTAAATCCGAAAAGTGCTTCACAACGCTTTGGGATAACGCTTCGCGATAAGAAACAAGACGGCGTTGAGTGTTATCGCATTCCAGGGTTGGCAACCACCAACAAAGGCACGCTTATCGCCGTGTATGACAACCGTTACAACAATTGCAAAGACCTGCAAGAGGACGTAAACGTGGGAATGAGCCGAAGTACCGATGGCGGACAAACGTGGGAACCGATGAAAGAAATTATGGATTTGGGCGAATGGGGCGGACTCTCCAACCAACTCAACGGAATTGGCGACCCTGCCGTATTGGTGGATAAAAACACAGGAACTATTTGGGTAGCAGCTCTTTGGCTTCACGGACACGACAAAGACAAAATGGCGTGGTGGGCTTCCAAACCTGGAATGACGCCACACGAAACAGGTCAGCTAATGCTCGTTAAAAGCGACGATGACGGCATCACGTGGAGCGAACCTATCAGCATCACTCCGCAGACCAAAGACCCCAAATGGTATCTTTTCTTCAATGGCCCTGGTAACGGAATTACCCTTGCTGATGGAAAAATAATGTTCGCTGCACAATATAAAGATGAAAATCAAGTACCACATTCTACCTTAATATATAGCGACGACCACGGAAAAACGTGGCATTGTGGAACGGGAGCTAAATCGCATACTACAGAGGCTCAGGTGGTTCAGCTTTCTGATGGAAGTATAATGCTTAATATGCGTGACGACCGAAATCGGCAGAATTACACGCTTTCCGATGCCTTTCACGGACGTTCAGTGGCTGTTACTCGCGATTTTGGAAAAACGTGGACAGAACACAGCACATCACGTAAAGCACTAACCGAGCCCAATTGTATGGCAAGTATCATTTCCTACTCGGCTAATAACGGTAAACAATATTTGTTTTTCTCGAACCCTGCCGATGCAAAAAATAGAATTAACATCACCATCAAAGCGAGTGATGACGACGGCAATACGTGGAATAAACTCCCTCAAATAAAACTCTATGCCAATGGTAATTTCGGATATTCTTGCATGTCTCTCATCGATAACAAATACATCGGAATACTTTACGAAGGAGTTGGTGATTTAATCTTTCAAAAAATTCCTATTTCGGAACTTATAAAATAAACAAAAGATCTGAAAATATATCGTTTTAGCGACTTTCTCTTTCAAAATTATGCTATAAACCTCATCAAATTCAACCGCTCTGGGTGGAAAACTTTGATGAGGTTTCTTTATACTTCTGGGAAGTCTGATTTAAGTAATAGCAATCAATCACACAAAAAAGAGGCTATGGAAAATTCCCCAAATAGCCTCCTATATGTGATAAAAAATCATAGTTTCGTAACTGGTGGCTCATCTGCCAACGGCACAAAACGAGCCTTTAAATTAGGCGTAGGCATATCTGCATCTAATGGATACATCGGACGTTGGATACCTTTGTAAGGCAAACGCAATAAATCCTGATCAACACCACCTGGCGTTAAAGCCATTACCCAGCCTTTACGCATATTGTAAAGTTCAGGTACCAAATATCCGATTTTTACCACTAAAATATCCGTTTCTCGAGGGTTTAACCCAATTTCAGTAAAGTAACGCTCATAGTGATACGCTTTTCGTTTTTCGGTGATAATCACAGAAATAGCTCCACTTTTAACTACTACAATCGTATTGTTTTTATCGTCTTTTTCAATAGCTGTAATGGTTCCTGACACACGCACTGGCGGAGCGTAACGATCGTCAACACGGGCTCCTGCCAAAGCATCAATTTTACCTCCTACTCCAATAGCTTGTGCTTGTCTTACAAATTCAGCATCAGGAATAGAGGCGTAAATAACACTTTTCCCTTTTTCAGATTTAAATTCAGGACGTTTGAAAAGCTCGGTAAGTGTCCATGTAACATCACCTGCTCCTCCTGCCGTCGGGTTATCTCCCATATCACTGATAATGAACGGTTTTTCTGTACTCGCTAAGGCTTGTGAAAGACACTCGGGCAAATAGGCTGTTGGTGCTACAAACTCAAATTTATCGCGTACATCCCAAAAATGTTTCGCCAAGGTTTCTGCCGCTTTGCCTACAGCTTCTTTATCATCACCATAAGTCAAAACAACCCCGTGATTGCGAGGCTCGTCTGCCCATGGATATGACATCCAAATAGAAGCATCAATGACCTTATCTCCGTCAATGAGACTCGGAATTTGTCCGTAAAGACTTTTGGCAGGTTCAATGCGTGTGCTTGTTTTTTCACCTGGAAGCAAAATTGGCACAGGAATCCATGCTTTGTAGGCTGGTTTGCCTTTGCCACTCTCCAATCGGTCAATCAAATTCACCAAAGCCCGTTTTTTAGAAATCATCGCATCTTCATGCGGCGCAAGTCGATAACAAGTCATCATATCTACATGCTGTGCCAAACGAGGTGAAACACTTCCATGTAAATCCATACAAGAAGACACCAGAACTTTATCACCGATTACCTCACGAATTCGAACTATTAAATCTCCCTCAGGATCTTCCAATCCTTGAACGCTCATCGCTCCATGAATATCGAAGAAAAGACCATCAATAGGCAAGGATTCTTTGAGCATTTCAAGTGTCTTGTTTACCATTTTTTCATAAACCTCACGTTTTACAATACCTCCAGGCATAGCATGTGAACGCAAAGTAGGCACCCACTCAGCCCGTTGCACAACGGACGAATCGGGAACAAAAAAATTGTAATACGAGAAAATGCTATCACCTATACGCAACGGAAAAGCGTCTTCATCGGAAACAGCGGGTGAAAACGTACTTGACTCAATGGCAATACCTGCAATAGCAATACGAGGTAGTTTTTTCTCTGTTTTTGAGGAACAACCTATAAAAAAGGACAACCCCAAAAGAAATAGAATGCTTTTTATGTATCTCATAACTACAAAATTAGGTTAATAATAGCACAAAAATACAAAAAAAATGAAATAAATACAAAATAATCTCCCAAAGAAACTTATTTTTCCGCACTGCTAATCATTTATGAGTTAAAAAACTAACTTTCTTATTCAGAGCAAACCCTAAGTAACTTTGTACAAATTTTTCTGCAGATTCGGGCTTAACATAATTCACCCGAGAGGTCTAATCTATCGAAAAAAAACAAATAATTACAATACATCCACTTGATTTGTTTATGCTTCGAATTTTTCACTTGTCCATTCACAAAAAAAATTGAAAAATTGAAAAAACAACGCACTTTAAATTGTTAAATCTACAAATTCCAACAAGAGCTATTTTATATGGTAAACAACTATATGTTAGCTCCTTAAAACAAGTAAAACTTGAAACCTACGATTAATTAATTCTTAATGAAACTCTTAAAATTTTGTAATTAATTTTATTTAACAGATATAAATACATACTTTTGTATCGAAAAAAACAAATTACATTAGAATATGAAAAAACTTTACGCTTTAGTAGTTGGGCTTTTTTTGATACAAATATCATTCGCTCAAACTACAGTAACTACAGGGACATCGACACAAACCGTCCCCTCAAACATTGAACTAAAGACTGAAAAAGAAGCCTTAAAAGCAGAACAAAGAGCTCAAAAAGCCCAAAAGGAGGTGCTCATAGCAGAAGAAAAAGCAAGAAGAGCAGAGGAAAAAGCTCAAATCCAAGCTAAAAAAGCTGAAGAAAAAGCAAAACGGGCTGAAGAAAAGGCCAAAAAAGCTCAGGAAAAAGCTAAAAAAGCAGAGGAACGTGCCAAAAAAGAAGCTGAGAAAAAACAAAAAAATTTAGCTAAAGCTCAACAGCAAGTTCTAAAAATTGAAGCTCAAGTTAAAATGAAGCAAAACGAATTGGCTCAAGAGCAGAATAAATTTGAAAGTAAAAAAGCAAAAGGAAATCTTTCTTCATCAGACGAATTGAAATACAAAAATCGAATTCTGAAAAAAGAACAAGAAATTAACAAATTGAATCTCAAAGCAATAAAAGCAAAAGAGCAAGTTAATAAATATTCAAAATAAGCATTTATCTAATATAGCATAACTTACATCTGAGGCTGTCCCGAAAGGCAGCCTCTCTTTTTACCATTGTATCTCTCCTTTTCCAACAGATACTAAGTACTGATTTGCCCTACTAAAGTGCTTATTACCAAACCAATACCCTCGATTCGCACTCAATGGCGACGGATGCCCAGAAGTCAAAATATAATGTTTGGAAGCATCTATTAAACTAGCTTTCTTTTTAGCGTAACCACCCCAAAGCATAAACACCACCTGTTGTTTTTGTTCAGAGACCAAACGTATTACAGCATCTGTAAAAGTTTCCCATCCTTGGTTTTGGTGGCTTCCTGCTTGGTTAGCTCGAACTGTCAACGTAGCATTGAGCAACAATACTCCTTGCTTTGCCCAACGTTCCAAATTACCACTTGAAGGATAAGGTACTCCCAAATCTCGTTGCAATTCCTTAAAAATATTTATCAACGATGGAGGATGATCGACACCGTCTTGTACTGAAAAACACAGCCCATTAGCTTGATTTACACCATGATAAGGATCCTGACCTATAATAACCACTTTCACATTTTCAAACGGGCAATAATCAAAAGCTGCGAATATCTGTTGCCCTCTCGGATAACATACCCCTTGTGTATATTCATGTTTAATGAAGCTCACTAATTTCTGAAAATAATCTTGTTGAAATTCGCTAATTAAATAAGGTTTCCATGAAGAATGAATGTTTACTTCCATTTTTTTAATATTTTTGCACGTCAAAATGAAGAACAAAAATAACAATTAATTTTGAAACTTGAATTTTTCCGAATAAGAATTCAGAAGTACCACTTGCAAGAGAAGTATCCAAAAAAATAGCTTTTAATATGTGTGAATACCTAATTTATAGCAGATAAGAAACCTAAAAGTAAGCTGAATTTCAAACAGATGCAGTTAAAAACAAAACTTTCGAACAACCTCAACATATAGAAAAGACGTACACGATACGCCTCACAAAAACATATATATTTGTACCTTAAATGATTCACAATAAAACACTTGAAGATTTAGAATTCGGAACTGTTCTCACACATATTTCTGAAATATGTCACACCGAATTAGGGAAAAAATATGCCTTGCGTTTGCAACCCTTTGAGGATAAGGAAACTTTACTCTTTGCATTGCAACAAACTAATGAATATTTAGCTTCATTTCAAAATAACAATACTATCCCAGGACATAGTTGTGAGAAAATTAGTTCAGAAATACGGCTATTACAAGTAGAAAACACAACGCTCGAACTCTCTGCTATACGAAAACTCTATTTGATATCGCAAACCGTGAATACGCATATTCAGTTTTTTCGTAAATTTAAGGAACTATATTCCGTTTTACACGAAACAGCAGAAAGCATCCATTACACTACCGATATTACCGAAGCTATTGATAAAATCGTTGACAAATTTGGCGAAATCAAAAACGACGCTTCCCAAACCTTGGGGAATATACGTAAGGAAATCAGCATTTTAAAAGGAAAAATCAATGAAAGTTTTAACCGAACCTTAGCTGAGTACAATGCTTCGGACTATTTGGATGACATCCGAGAGACCGTGGTGGATAATCGTCGGGTACTTGCTGTCAAAGCAATGTATCGCAGAAAAGTTCTCGGAACAGTACTGGGTAGTTCCAAAACGGGAAGCATCGTATATATCGAGCCGAGACAAACAGAAATGTACTCACGAGAATTGACCAATTTAATATACGATGAAAAAGAAGAAATTCAACGTATTTTGAAGCAACTCACAACCTATTTGAGTCAATATGTAGTTCTTTTCAAAGATTACCAACGCTACATCACAGCCATTGACATCATTTATGCGAAAGCAAAATATGCGTTAAGCATGAATGGGCTATTTCCTGAAATCACAGAAGAAAGGGTGCTATTTTTGCAGGAAGCCTATCACCCACTCTTGTTTTTGAACAATCAAAAAAAAGGTAAACCAACCTATCCACAAAATATTGAACTCACAGATGATTCACGCATCATCGTGATTTCAGGCCCTAATGCAGGAGGAAAAAGTATCACATTAAAAACCATTGGATTACTACAACTGATGCTACAAAGTGGTATGCTCGTTCCTGTACATCATCGCAGTCGAATGTGTTTATTCGAACGGATTTTAACAGACATAGGCGACAACCAATCTATTGAAAATCATTTGAGTACATACAGCTACCGCTTGAAGAATATGAACTATTTTTTACGAAAATGCAATGAACGTACGCTATTCCTAATTGATGAATTTGGAACTGGTAGCGATCCCGAGCTTGGAGGCGCGTTAGCCGAAACCTTTTTGGAAGAGTTCTACCACCGGAAAGCATTTGGAGTAATTACCACCCACTATGCTAATTTAAAAATATTAGCCAATGAATTGCCTCATGCTACCAACGCTAACATGTTGTTCAATGATAAAACCTTAGAACCTATTTACAAACTTATCGTAGGAGAAGCGGGAAGTTCATTCACCTTTGAAGTCGCTCAAAAAAATGGAATTCCTTTTGGACTGATAAACCGTGCTAAAAAGAAAATTGAAAAAGGAAAAGTTCGTTTTGACGCTACCATTGCGAAGCTTCAAAAAGAAAGAAGCAAAATGGAAAAAACCACTGAAAATCTGAAAGATGAAGAAGCTAAAGCACGTGAAGAAGCCAAACGCTTGGAGGAGTTAAACGAACGCATAAAGTCTAAACTGGTAAATTATCAAGAGCTTTACGATCATAATCAACGTATGATTTACTTAGGAAATAAAATTGACGAAGTAGCAGAGCGTTATTTTTATGACGGTAAGCGACGTTCATTAGTATCTGACATATTGCGAATTATTGAAAGTGAAAACGCTAAACGAAAGCAACTCTCCAAAGTTGAAAAAACACAAAAAAAAGAACAAAAAAAGACCATAGAGACTGAAGTTAATAAAGAAATTGAAGCTATCAGAATTCAGAAAAAAGCTGAAAAAAAGGCAAAAATCACTCAGGAGGAAGCCGCCAAAGAACGAATGCAACGCATGTTAAAAATCAATGACCGAGTACGCATCAAAGATAGTCGTAGCGTTGGTGTCATCGATAAAATTGAGAAGGGAAAAGCTATTGTGAATTACGGCATGTTTACCACCACTGTAGCTATTTCAGAATTAGAATTGGTTGAAAAAGTAAAAAACTAAAAATCAGAACATTACAAAAATACAAAAGTTAAAAAAAGTTAATTAACATTTAATGAATTTGTAAATATTTACATTTTATTATAACTTGCCCACATCAAAGTTTTTTTCTATCAAACTCATTTAGGCTTGATTACTGATTTGCAATGTAATAGACATAGAATGACAATGTTTTTCTATGACAGGATAATGTGGCAACTTAGTCAAAAAAAAGAAATAGAAAATCTCACAACAGATGTGCTTTAAAAAATTAAGGTCGGAAAGATGAAAAACAACAGCGACGAAACAAAAACAAACACAAACTCTCTTAAAGAAACTGAAGGCGGAGCTAAGAAAAATTGCGTTGTCCGCCCTACGCCTATTAATGAAGAGGTACAGTGGGATAAATCAAAAACTTTGATGAGCCGAACCGATAAATTTGGAAATATTGAGTACGCCAATGATGATTTCATTGATGTTTCTGGCTATGAAGCCTACGAATTGATGTCGCAACCACATAGCATCATTCGTCACCCAGACATGCCGAAAGTTGTATTTAAAATCCTTTGGGACAACTTAAAAACTCGTGAAAATTTCCACGCCATCATCAAAAACATGTCAAAAAGTGGGAAATACTATTGGGTGATTACGAACTTTGAAATCAAAAAAGACGCTGAAGATAAAATTATTGGATTTGTATCCTATCGCAAAGCATTGCCAAAGAGCATCATTGAAGAGTCCATTGAACCGCTATACAGACGTTTGCTAAAAATTGAGCAAGTTAATGGTTTGGAGGTTAGCGAGAAATATTTTATGGGGTATTTGGAAGATATGGGAGTTTCATATTACGAATTTGTAGCAAACTTACTAAAAACCTATAAGGAAGAAATTGAAAGCGTTATTTCAAAAGAGGTAAGTAAGGAAGCTGAAGACGATAAATCTGCTGAAAAAGGTGGTTTTTTGTCTAAAATCGTGTCATAAAAAGTTTTTTCATGCTATATTAGATTTTAATTAATTATTGAAAAAGGCCGTCGTGAGACAGCCTTTTTCGTTTGCTAACTTTTAATTTTTTAAAACCAAGGTTTACGCCCTTGTTGATAAATCTTATAGAACTCCTCATCAGACTTAGTTAAGTAAATGATGCCTTCTATAAGAGGCACTAAAGAAGCTATCCCACAAGTAACGACTGTCAATACAATCTGTATAATTCCTTCTTTCGTATATCCTAAAAAGAATTTATGAACTCCTATTGAGCCTAATACCAAGGCCAAAACCCCTGCAAGTACTTTCTTATTTTCTTGCTTAGAGATAGTACTGTTGTTTAATTCTGTACTCATAACTTTTATTTTTTACTTAATTCATAGGCAAAAGTAAGGATTTTTTTTATAACACAAAAGAAAAAGACAAAATTATAAGTATATCAAAACGTTAAAATTCAGTGGGAAATACAACAACAAAATCACTACATTTACTTTTAAAATATTAAAATATGTTAATTAACATTTTTTTTAGACAACATGTAAAGAGATAATTGATAGCTTTGCCCCAATTTACAAATTTAAAATTTAAACACAAACATTTAACATGAAAAAAATCGTATTAGGATTAGGAGTAATTGCTTCATTGATCGCCGTAAGCTGTAAAAGTGACGCAAAGAAAAGCGAAACTCAAACAGAACAAACAGAAGTTGTTTCAACAGAAAAACCAGTTGGCTCTGTGGCTTATACAGTAGCTCCAAGCTCTGTAATTGAATGGGTTGGATCAAAACCTGCAGGAAAACACAATGGAACTGTGAACGTTTCAGAAGGTACAGTAAACGTTGAAAATAAATCAATCGTATCAGGAGAGTTTGTTTTAGACATGAACTCTATCGTTGTTTTAGACTTAGCTGCTGGAGATGGAAAAGAAGACTTAGAAGGCCACTTAAAAGGAACCGGTAAAGAAGATGCTGAAGATCACTTCTTTAACGTAAAAAAATTCCCTACTGCTAAATTTGTTTTCAAATCATTTGACGGAACAAACGTAACAGGAGATCTTACAGTGAAAGAAATTACAAAAGAAGTAACTTTCCCTGCAACAGTTTCTGTAACAGACTCAGAAGTAGTTATTGACTCTCAATCTTTTACAATTAACCGTACTGATTTCGGTGTAAATTACGCTTCAAAATCAATTTTCGACAACCTTAAAGACAAATTCATTAACGACGATATCGAATTGGTTGTTAAAGTAAAAGCTACAAAATAATCTAATTTTTTATTAGTAGTCCTAATAAAAGAGACCGATTGGGAAACCCAGTCGGTCTTTTTTATTTATTTTATGGCTAAAGTAATGATTTGCAAATGGAGTACGAGAGAAGTAAACAGCTATAAGAATACTGTCTAAAATTGCTGTACCTTTTGAACCTGAAATCGTTTATAACAACTGGTAACGTGAAAAAGATCCTACAACAATAGCTTTTACAACTCCCTTCGAAGTCTTGCAACCGGGATATCGAGCTGTTCACGGTATTTAGCAATTGTTCGCCTTGCGATTGGATATCCCTCTTCTTTAAGCAATTGTGCCAAATCGTCATCAGGATAAGGTTTGCTTTTATCCTCTTTAGCGATGATGCGCTGTAGTATTTGCTTAATTTCATGTGTAGAAACGTCTTCTCCTTGATCATTTTTCATTGATTCAGAAAAAAAGTCTTTAATCAATCTGGTACCATAAGGTGTGGTTACATACTTACTACTCGCTACTCTTGAAACGGTAGAGATGTCCATTCCTATTTTATCAGCTATATCCTTTAAAATCAACGGTTTTATTTTTAGCTCATCTCCTGTAAGAAAATACTCGCGTTGGTGTTGCATAATAGCGTCCATGGTAACTAGAAGTGTTTGCTGACGCTGTTTGATGGCATCAATAAACCATTTAGCAGAATCTAACTTCTGTTTAATAAAGAAAACTGCTTCCTTCTGCGAAGAGGTCTTTTCTTTGGCTTTTTTGTAGGTATCAAGCATTTCGGAATACTCTCGCGAAACATGCAATTCAGGAGCATTTCGCCCATTAAGACTGAGTTCCAAATCATTATCATTCACTCGGATGGTAAAATCAGGAATAATCTGCTCTACTTGAACATTACTCCCCGAATACGAACTTCCTGGTTTAGGGTTTAAACGTTCAATTTCTTGTATAGCTTCTTTGAGTTCATCTTCTGAGATAGAAAACTTTTGTTGCAGTTTAGCATAATGCTTTTTAATGAATAGCTCAAATGCCTTTTCGATAATTTCTATAGCCAAATCGACAGATGGAGTCGTTTTTTTACGGCGAAGTTGTATCAAAAGACACTCTTGTAAGTCAAATGCACCCACACCCGCAGGATCTAACTGAAAGATAATCTGTTCACGGATTTGTTTTACCTTATCTTCTTCTGTATAAATATTTTGTGTAAAAGCCAAGTCATCAGTTAAATCCTGGATAGAGCGACGGATATACCCACTATCGTCAATACTCCCTACCAAAAATTCAGCAATGAAATAGTCTTCGTCGGAAAGAGTAAACGTATTCAATTGATTTAAAAGTGATTGATGAAAAGACACTTCGGCACTAAAAGGAATTTCTTTTTCCTCATCATCATCGCTGTAGTTATTGGTATGTAATCGATATTCGGGAATTTCATCATCACTGAGGTATTCATCAATATTAATATCCTCCATATCAATCACTTCACTATCGTTATATTCGTCTGAAGAGTTATCAAATTCATCTGCAAATTCGTCATATTCACTTTCTTCACGCCCCGACTCCAAAGCAGGGTTTTCTTCCAATTCTTGTTTGATGCGTTGTTCAAAAGCCAACGTAGGCAATTGCACCAACTTCATCAATTGAATTTGTTGAGGTGATAATTTTTGCGAAAGTTTCAGTTGTAAATTTTGCTTTAACATATTGTATATTGAATGAATTTAGGGGCAAAAATACGCAAAAAAAGGAAGAAAAAAAATGAATATAACAGTATTATTAAGTAAAAATCAAAAGAACATTAACCTTGATTATTAACTCAGTAAATTAGAAAAACAAAGATCAATATCTCTAAAATATATTTTGTTTCTATTTAACATTCGCACATAAACAGATATAAAAAACACTACCTTCTGTTTCGTATAATAAATCTAACTATCCTCGATAAATTTCTCTAAAAAACAGAACACAGGAGGAACTTTCATATGGCAACATACACAGGCCATCCTACACATTTAATTAAAGCTACGCCTGGAAAGATTCTTGTGATAAGAACTCATGATGAAAAATTTGTAAAACTTCGTATAGACAGTTATTACCAAAACAAAGCAGACTTAGAATCTGAAGCAAGTCATTTAACAACTAAAGATAAAGACGGATATTTTACTTTTACCTTTATTAAAGGTTAATAATTCGGTTCTCTTAGTACAAATAAAGGGTAGTCCAAGTTTTTAGGACTGCCCTTTTTGTTATAAGAATAAAAAAATCAATGGATTAACCTGTAGCACATCTCTAAAAACAGACCTGTTATAAAATAATTAAAAAAATAAAAAATACACTCAAAATTAATAGCAAACACACGAACACAGAACATATACTCAAAGGTCTAACGAAATAGTTCTAACACCTCATTTCAAAACGATAGAGTATCTACACGGAGCTTTAAAGAACACAAAAAATAATGTAATAATTTTGTTTAACAAAAGATGTATTTGAGAATTAAATCCGCTTTGAAAAAAAACTTAGTAAGATATTTTTATAATTCCACAGAAAGTATTAACTTCGCCGATTGATTATTAATACTAAATTAGACATAACAAAAATGGCAATTCTTGAAAAAATTAGAAACCGTACCGTATTTCTTATTGCGATTATAGGGTTAGCTCTTTTCGCTTTCGTAATCTCTGACTTCATTGGTTCAGGACGATTCGGTAATTGGCAAACTACTGAAATTGGAACTGTAAACGGAGAAGATGTTTCCATTGATGCTTTCCGCTTTCAGGTGGAAAACGCCGTTCAAGGAGCAGGTGGACAAGCAAGTAGCCTTGAAGCTGCAAAATACGTATGGGAACAAAACGTTCGTAGCATCCTTTTAAAACAACAATTTGAAAAATTGGGATTAAGCATTGAAAAAGATCAAATTTTGTCAGTGTTAGCTAAGAGTCCTTTGGCTCAAAGCCCTGAATTTACGAATGATCTTGGTGTATTTGATCCTTCAAAATTTATCAGCTATTTAGCCACACTGAAAGCAAGTAACCCGCAAGCTTACCAAGAATGGAAAATGCAAGAAAATGCACTTGTTGAAACTGCGAAGCAACAAATGTACTTCAACTTAATCCGTGCTGGATTAGGAGTTACAAACGCTGAAGCTGAAATCGCTTATCACCAAGAACAAGACAAAGCCGACATAAAATTCGTAGCCTTGCAGTACAGTTCAATCCCTGACAGCACTGTATCGGTGAGTGACAGCGACATAAAAGCATACATCAGCAAAAACAAAAAACAATTCGAGCAAGAGGCTTTCAGAAACATCCAGTACATTGTAGTGAACGAAAAAGCTTCTGCTGAGGATATTGAAGCTGACAAAGCATCCTTATTACGCTTATTGGAGCCACAAGTGGTATACAACAACACCACAAACTCAAATGACACCATTGGAGGATTTGCCAACGTAAAAAACATCCGTGAGTTTATTGAGAAAAATTCTGATTCTCCTTATGACTCGCTATACGTAACTAAGTCAGAATTACCAACTGTATATGCTGACACCTTATTTGCTCTACCAGTAGGAAAAACTTTTGGACCTTACGATGACAACGGAGTGCTGAAACTATCACGCATGGTTGCCAAAGAAACCAACGGTGCTGTAAAGGCAAGTCATATATTGATAGCTTACGCAGGAAGTCGCGCAGCAAATGAGAATACAACACGCACCAAAGAAGAGGCTCTTGCAAAAGCTAACGAAATTTTAGCAAAGGCTCGGAAGGAAGGAGCTGATTTTGCTGAGTTGGCAAGAGAAAACTCAGAAGAACCAGGAGCAAATTACAGTGGTGGTGATTTAGGTTTCTTTACCCGCGGACGCATGGTTAAGCCTTTTGAAGATTTCGTATTTACAAATAAGGTTGGACACATTGGAGTAGTTGAAACAGATTTCGGATTCCACGTTGTACGAGTTACTGAAAAAGCAAATGCCGTACAAATAGCAACCATCACAAGAAATATTGAACCGTCAGAAACAACACTAAACGATTTGTTTACAAAGGTTTCTAAGTTTGAAATGGACGCTTTAGCAGATGTTAAAAACTTTGGTGAAGTAGCTAAAAAATCAGACTTAACAGTGCTTCGTGCTGACAACCTAAAACAAAATGACGAATACATCATTGGATTAGGCAACAACCGACAAATTGTACAGTGGCTTTTCCAAGAAGACACTAAAGTGGGTGACATCCGCAAATTCACTGCAGGAGGAAGCTACATCGTAGCTCAATTGACAAAAAAAGGAGAGAAAGGCGTTTCTTCTGTCCAAGATGCGGCTCCATTTGTAAAACCAATTCTTATACGTGAGAAAAAAGCTCAAATATTAGCTGAAAAAGCAAAAGGAGCTTCCTTAGATGCAATTGCTTCTGCAAATAATGCTGAAGTAAGAACCGCTACAGGTCTGTCAATGAATAATCCAACTATCATCGGTGAAGGCCGTGAACCAAAAGTAGTAGGGACAGTGTTTGCTTTGAAACAAGGACAAACTTCTAAACCTATTGAGGGTGAGAATGCTGTGTACGTAGTAGAAGTTACTGCAATTTCTCCTGCTCAAGCTCCAAGTGATTTAAACTCACAACGCAAAAGTTTAGAGACTCTAAAAGTGAGTCGTGCATCACAAGAGGTGTACAACGCACTTAAAAACGCAGCTGAAATCAAAGAAAATCTAAGTAGTTTCTATTAATATTTTTGGAGATTTACAGAAAAACGAGGACTTGCTAATACTGATATTAACAAGTCCTTGTTTTTTATGCTTTAGCAAAAGAGTAATGATTAACAACTAACAATTGACAATTAACAAAAAATGAAAATCATATCTTACAATGTAAACGGCGTACGTGCCGCAATGACTAAAGGTCTTATCGAATGGCTACAGAGTGCAAATCCCGACGTACTTTGCTTACAAGAAATCAAAGCTTTAGAGTCTCAAATTGAAAAAGAAGCCTTTGAGGCTTTGGGTTATAAATACCAATATTGGCATAGTGCCGAAAAAAAGGGATATAGTGGCGTAGCTATTCTTTCTAAGACGAAACCTACTCATGTAGAGATTGGAAGTGGTTTGGATTACATGGATAAAGAAGGGCGTATCCTCCGTGCTGATTATGGCAGTCTTTCGGTGATGAGCTTATATTTACCTTCGGGGACGAACATTGATCGTTTGGACTTCAAACTCACTTTTATGGCCGATTTTCAGAAATATATAGACAATCTAAAAGTGTCTTTCCCTAATTTGATTATCTGCGGAGATTATAATATCTGCCATCAAGCGATTGATATTCACGACCCTATCCGAAATGCCAATGTATCTGGATTTTTACCTGTAGAGCGGGAATGGTTGGATGGATTTATGAAAAGTGGGTTCATTGATAGTTTCCGATATTTTAATAACGAGCCACACAATTATTCGTGGTGGTCGTACCGAGCCAACGCTCGTAACAATAACAAAGGGTGGCGTATTGATTATAATTTAGTTGCTCAACCTCTTGAAAATCGTTTGCTGCGGGCTACCATACTACCCGAAGCAAAACATAGTGACCACTGCCCTATCTTAGTTGAAGTCGCAGATTAACAATCGATTTCAATTATAAAAAACTATCAAAAAGAACAGTGAGCAATCATTCCAAAGGACAAGAATGACTACTCACTGTTCGTTGTTTATCGGAATCTTCTATACTTCACAGAAGAATACAAATAGCATACAGGAATTATCTATTTTTGATTATTAAACTGATATTTCAGAGAAAAACCTACATATGGGCGATATGTCATTTTAGTTTGTTTTGAAAAATTCTCACCAACATTAGTTTTGGTATATCGATACGAATCAAAGACATTACTTCCAAACAAACTCAAACTCCATCGGTTGTCCTTCCACGTTTTTGTAAAGGAGGCATTGGTCAGGAATATTGCTTCTACATTGTTTTGCAAGTCTTTTGTTGGCGACTGATATCCCATATTCACACGGAGTAAAAAATTACGCGGTAACCGCAGCGTATGGTTGAGTTTAGCATTGAATCGCCATTGCTCAATAGGGTACGAGTTTGCGTCTACTTCAAGATCTTGGCGGTAATGATAGGCGGTAAACGAAGCGTTGACATTCCACCATTTAAAAACATCAACTCCTGCCATAAGCTCTATTCCTGTAGCCCACGAAGAGCCTACGTTCTCTCGTGTGATGAGCAGCATATTATCTCGATACACTCGACTGTAAGGGCTCATTATATCGTGTTGATTACGAGCAAACATTTCTATGGAAACGAAATCCTTCCCCCATGAATTTTTATACGCTAATTCATAGGAATCCGTGTAACTGGGCAACAGACGACTATTCCCTGTTAAGAACGAATATCTATCATTCCAAACAAAAGCTGGTACCAATACCCAATACTCTGGACGACTGATTCTACGACTGTAATTTCCACTAATTTGACTGTTCTGAGAAAAACTATACAGCAAATGCACTGATGGAAACCAATCCGTAAAATTCTTTTTAAAACGATCATTTTTCCTTACCCCTTGCTGATTATCAAAAGAATATATTATATCTCGAGCTGTATGTTCCGAACGTAGACCTAATTTATATTCAAATTTGCCGAACGAACTCTTAAAGCTAAAATACCCTGCATAGATATTCTCCTTGTAGTTAATAACTTGGTTTTCAGAAACATCTTTCGAAGTTTCTACTATACGATCTCCTTTAAAAAACCCGCTTTCAGTAGTAATTTCTGGAATATGATCGGTTTCGATATCAACCCCAGCTTCAATACTTGTAGCGTCGGTTAGTGGTAGCTCGTATTCCAAAATACTTTTAGTGAAAATTTCATTTTTTTCTGAACTTTTATTTCCAAAAACCGTATTTTCCTTTGGGCTAATGACATGACCTTTAGTAAAATCATCACTACTTCCAATAAAAAAGCTATATCCTGAATTTAACTTCAAAAAATGGGATTTATCCTTATTAAAAAAATGCGAATATTCTAAATTAGCACCCCAATTTTGATATAAAAATTGATTATCAACATCCATAAGAAAATCCTTTGACGAAAGTAAATTACCCTCTTTATCAAATGTATTTTCAGAAATTTGTGTTTTATCTATCTTTTTTTCTTTCTTTCTAAAAGGAACATAGTCTATTGAAACATCGATAAAATCGCGATCGGTGATGTCATAATTAAATCCAAAATCAATGAAAGAATTATTCATATTGGCTTTGTATTCACTATTGAATAAAGTTTCAAAACGCTTCCCATCGGGAGCATACACATTGCTTATTCCTTGTGAACGAGAATCTCCCCAATGGTGATCGGCAATATTTCCCGAAACATGCCAACCTCCTTTTTTGCCCTTTTTATCAATGGAATAAGAAAAGCTTTTTCTTTCCAATGTATTAAATTCAGCTGAAAGATTGATAGCATACCCTTCCAATTTATTCTTTTTCAGCACAACACGTATGATTCCTGCCGTTCCCGAAGCACTGTATTTAGCAGATGGATTGGTAATAATATCTATTTTCTCAATCTGTGAGGCGTCGAGCGTTCGTAGGCGTTCCTGCCCGTCTTTGGCGATGATTCCATTAATATATACAGTAAAAGTTCCTCCCTCACGATACGTAATCCTACCATCTACACTTACGTTCAATGAAGGCACATTGGTAAGCAAATCTATTGCTGTATTCGCCTCTGGAAAAGCCGAGGCATTGATAGTTTTACGATCTACTTGATACGAGAAAGCTGCTTTTCGACCTTCTACCACCACTTCTTCAATTTGTTGAACGGAAAGATGCAATAAAACATCACCCAAATTTGTTTTTGAAGCATTGATTGACAAAGGTTTAGTAACATCTTCATATCCAACAAAACTGATTTTCAATGTATATTCTCCGAAAGGAATGTTTTTTAATAAAAATTTTCCGTTTTCATCAGAAATAACTCCAAAATTTCGGTTTTTATTATCGGAGGAGAAAAGCGAAACTTCTGTGTATGGCAATACTTCTTTACTTTCAGCATCTACAATTCGTCCTGAAACTGTACCAGTCTGAGCAAAAACAACTGTCGTAAAAAGAAAGAAAATCAAAAATGTTAATCGGTTCATTTTCATATATGTTAGTTGTTAATTATTAATTATTTAATGGTTAATTCATAATTCCTTTTTTACAAAGATGCAAAAACAAACGAATTGTTACATTTCACAGATTTATTTTTTTTCTCTAATAAAAAAACTTGACCAAAACCACCCATACACAGGTGACTTTGGCCAAGTTTCACACTTATTTTTACTCTGAGAATCTACCTATTTCCACAAACGGCATCGTCAACAAAACCTAATTTCATGCCTTTAGGAGTGTCGATAAAAAACAACGCCTTAGGTCGTTCGTATTTGTCCATCACATACATAACGATAATCTTAGCATCTTTATAGGGAAGCACCACTTTTTCAACCTCATTTGTTTGTTGACTGAAGTATTCGGGCAGCTCTTTCACCAAATGGAGATAAGCTGTTCTTCCTTGGTTGAAATCAAGTTCACAAGGGTCTTGATTAACATCCATTACGGAAAGTGTAGATTCTCCTTGACTGGTCGGTTCAAACTCAAAATCATCGAAATCCATAAATCCATAATTTTCATCTTTCCCTGACAAATAAACCATCGCCCCCGGCAAATGATAACGGCGCAAACCGATAGCAGGATCCATAAATTCCTTTAGATTCTCATGTTCATCTCGAATATAGGTATTCAGATTTCTTTCGTAGTAACATTTATTAAGAAAATCAAAACCTACGTCATTTATAAAGGAAGTAAGCAAGGCCTCATCCAAGGCTTCTTGGTTTTGTTGTGTAATATTTTCAACGCTCGATTTAACATTCGTTGTAACTGGCTTTTGTTTCTTTTCAGAACAGGACGCCAACCCGATTCCAATAGCAAGATAAAAAAGACATTTTTTCATACGTTTTATTTTTATTGTTTCTTTCTACTTCATTTATGATTATCCGTTTTGCACAATAAAAGCAATTACAATCTGTACGTTTCTCTAAAAATAAGAAAAAGCTACATAAAGCATTAAAAACAACCCATGCGGAAACATATAAAAAGCGATACTCTTACGTGATTATTGTATTTTTTTCTTCACTTCACATGAATTAGCGGTTACGGACAATCATAATTTCATTTCTTTTATCAAGTAAAGATAGACGGGAAAGTGGTCTGAATATCCCCAAGTATAATTCCCATTGGACATACTTCGGAACGGATAGCCTTTAAACTTACCTTTAGGATTGGCCAAATAAGGTTTATTAAAAACTCCCGCTTTCCAGTAGCGATAAGTTGATTTATCTTCTTCTAATAATTCTTGTGTAAAATATATCTGGTCAAATAAATTCCATGCATCTTGGTAAGCAAGTGATCCGATACCTTTTTTGAGCATCTCTTCCATAGGATTGTATAAACCTCCTGCCTTAACTTTATTCTTTTTACCTTCGGTTTTTAAAATCTTTTTAAAACTCGCATTAGTAGGATCGTCATTAAAATCCCCCATACTAAAAATTTTAGCTTTCGGATCTTTTGCGAGTAACGAATCTATGATTTTTTTATTCAATGCAGCGGCAGCCTCTCGCTTTGGACGGCTTGCAGCCTCACCTCCACTACGCGAAGGCCAGTGATTGACAATAAAATGCATCATTTCACCATCAAACATACCGCTGACCAATAATTGGTCGCGCGTGTAACGACGCTTTCCATTGGGTTCGAAAATTTTCAAAACATGTTTGGATGTTGAAATGGGACGAAACACCCCTTTTTTATAAATCAACGCTACATCAACGCCTCTACTATCTGGGGAGTCGTAATGCACAATACCATAATTGTACTTTTTCAGGTAATCGGTATTGATTAAATCAACGATAACATCCTCATTTTCAATTTCACAAAGCCCAACAATATCTGGTGCTTGTTTGGACACGTCGCTACCTATGTCTGCAATTACCTTAGCTATCTTCTGCACATGGTCGTTGTAAACTTTTGATGTCCAGCGGTCAGCACCCTGTGGAGTCCGATCGTCATCAAAAGTCCTTGGATCATTGATAGTATCAAATAAATTTTCTACATTGTAAAAAGCAATTGTTCTGACCATGTATTTCTTTTCTTGTGCGTAAAACGATAATTGCCAAAAGACAAGTATCCATAGTATAAAATATTTATGTTTCATGGAAGTGAGATTTAAAGGATATTTTATTTAATGATTAATTATAAATTATAAATTACGAATTACGGGATTGGATAATTTCGTAATTAGAAATTCGTAATTCGCAATTCACAGTTCGTAATTCGTAATTCACAATTCGTAATTCGTAATTTACAATTCGTAATTATTAATTATTCGTTGTCAAAACTCTAATTTCATTTGAACCGGCAATAGCTGAAACGATTTTCGGTGGTAGGGAGTAATCCCGTACTCTTGTATTGCTCTGCGATGTTCTACTGTGGGATAACCTTTATTTTTTTTCCATTGATACATGGGATATTCATCTGCAATCCGCTCCATATATGCATCTCGATAGGTTTTCGCTAACACAGAGGCCGCCGCAATGGTCTGTATTTTGGCATCACCTTTGACAATACAAGCATGAGGAATAGTACCGTATTTCACAAATTTATTCCCATCAACAGCAATAAAATCAGGAGTTTGTGATAACTGTTCTAAAGCCCTATGCATTGCCAAAATGGAAGCCCTCAAAATATTCAATTCGTCAATTTCAACGGGAAAAACATGTGCCACAGCAAAAGCTACAGCCTGTTGTTCAATGACAGTTCGCAAAATCAAGCGTTGTTTTTCCGTGAGTTGCTTGGAATCCGTGAGCAGTTCATTCTTAAAATTTTCGGGCAAGATTACCGCAGCAGCCGTCACAGGCCCCGCCAAACACCCTCGACCTGCTTCATCCGTTCCCGCTTCTTTATGTGTATGATAAAATAACTGCATGTTTGATTTCCTGTTGCAAAGATACGCATTTATATGCAAAAAATCACCTTTCTTCCAACACCTTTTTCATGGCATTAGCCTTAACAAGGCATTCTTCATATTCTTTTTCAGGGTCAGAAACAGCTGTGATGGCACTCCCCACAGAAAAAGATACATACTTTTTTTTCTGATTATAAAAAATACTGCGAATGACCACATTAAAATCAAAATCGGCAGTAGGGGTGAAATAACCAATTGCTCCACTGTAAATACCTCGTTTTGAAGCCTCTAATTTTTCAATAATTTGCATTGCCGATAGTTTAGGAGCTCCTGTCATACTTCCCATCGGGAAAGTACTCTTCAGCACATCAACGGCATGTGTACCATCTTTTATCTTCGTTGCTATGGTGGATATGAGTTGATGTACTTGCTTAAAGGTGTAGGGCTTACAAAGCTCTCTAACCTCCACACTTCCTTTTTGTGCGTACATAGATAAATCATTGCGAACCAAGTCTACAATCATCACATTTTCAGAGCGTTCTTTTGGATTTTGTTCCAACTCATCACGCAATTTCCGATCCGTTTCAGCATCTGACGATCGCCTTGCTGTACCCTTGATAGGCTGTGAAATGACCGTTTCTCCCGTTCGCTGTAAATATCGTTCTGGTGATGCCGACATTACAAAACAATCATCAAACCTTAAATAACACGCAAAGGGAGGCGTTGATATAGAATTTAATCGAAAATAGGTGGAAATAGGATCTATTTGAACATCTTCTACATAAAATTCCTGGCAGAAATTCGCTTCATAGATATCACCTCGGGCAATATGCTCCTGCATTTTCCTTACCCTGTCCATATAATCCGCTTTGGACAATCGGGCAGTAATCGCATTTGGTTCTGAGATCTCTGAAAAAGGAAACATCTCCGCCGTAAGCATGGCTTTCCAATCAGCTTCTATTTCAGATGAAACCGACCTCAAATAGCTAAACATAACCATATTTTCTCTAAAGAAAAGTAACTTTTGAGGTTGAAAAAAGTAAAGCTCAGGAAATTGTAATCCATCGAAATTATTAGATTTCAAAGATGCTACATCATTCTTCAGATCATAGGACAGATAACCAAAAATCCAATCACGGGTCTTATCCACGAATGATCGTAGAGCATCAAAAGCTCCCAAAGGAGTATCAAGCCTCAGAATTGCATTAGGAGCAAATGCCAAAACAGCATCGAATTTATGATAAACATCAGCATACGCATTGGAATCCAACCAAATCATCGTTTCTCCTTGGTTATTTGCCCAATGGACAATCTGCTGTTTTATATTTCCAGTGATATGAAAAGACTTCTCTATTCGCATAAAATTACGATTAAAAATAAATTACAAAAATAATTACGAATTACGGGAATTAATTATAAATTACAAATTATAAATTACGAATTACGAGAATTAATGATTAATTATAAATTATAAATTATAAATTACGAATTACGGGAATTAATTATAAATTACGAATTACGAGAATTAATGATTAATTATAAATTACGAGAGTTAATGATTAATTATTAATTATAAATTATAAATTACGAATTACGGAGTTGGATAATTTCGTAATTGGAAATTCGTAATTCGTAATTTTCTTTGAAATTCGTAATTCGTAATTTTCTTTGAAATTCGTAATTAAATATCGTAATTTGAAATTAATCTGTTTTCATTTTCAGGGTAACGTTTCCAATGTTGTACACATAAACCGAAGCGGGTACAAAAGTAAAGTACAAATCTTCTATTTCCTTGGTTCCAGTTTTGTCGATTGAAGTAACCAAAGCACTTTTAAACCCGTTGGACTTACAAAATTGAATTAGACTTTGTAACTCTTGTGGTTTCTCGAAATAGCGGTTGCTCCATTTGATTTCCACTCCCCAAATGGGTTTGAATCGCACATCATCTACCAATACCAAATCTACCTCGCCTTCTTTTCTGCCGTCTTTCCAACGAGCATAAGTCAGGGCTAAATTTTCTCTGTGCATCCACTGTGACAAAACAGCAGTCTCTACCATATTTCCCATTTCGTCATCCACGGCTTTTATGGGGGAAAATAGAGCCGTACGAAGCGACGGATTGGTCAGATAAATCTTAAAACTCGTTATCCGTTTCAATCTCTTGGCATTGATATCCACCTTATTAAGTACCTTGATAAGAAAAGCCGCTTCGAGGTATTCCAAATATCTTTTGAGTGTTTCTTTCTGTATGCCACTTTCTTTGGACATTTTTTCGAAAGAAAATTCGTTGCCCGTGTTGTACGCAATGTAGGTAAAAAATCGGTTCAGCTCCTGAACATCCTTGATGCCGTACAAACTCGGCAAGTCTCTCAACAACACCTTATCCACAATATCGTTTTTCACATACCGTCCCATATCTTTCTGAATCTTTTCAGAGAGAACCACTTCAGGATAACCACCAAAATTGAGATACTGTTGGAATTCTTCATTCAGTTCATTTATATCCAAAGGCAGATGATACGGTATTGATTGTCCGCCGTATTGAATAACATCTTCTCGGATAAGATGATTTTTATTTTTGGTAGTGTTATAAAAAGTATGATGGTAGTTCTGATTGTCAGGCTGAGCGTAGTCGAAGCCTCGTAATTACAGGGCTTCGACTACGCTCAGCCTGACAGAAATATCCACTTTATTAAAGATATCATACTTTTTACAACACTTCCTTATTTTTTAAGTGAATAAACTCTTGAAATGTGAGCGGAGGCAACATAAAATCGGTAAATCTTCCTGCTCCACTCTCTGTGCTGTGCCAACGGAGTGCTGCTGCCGCCGAACCAGAAACGACAAATTTAGTTTCGGGATAAGTGTCAACCAACACTTTAAGATGGCGTTCCCAATCTTTTAGGTATTGAATTTCATCGAAAAACACATAGCAACCTCTCAGATACTCTATTTTTAAAGCCTCTTTGCATAACTCCAAAATGTCTTGTAATCCCAAATGTAAGTAAATAGGATTGTCTATTCCAACAAAAAATATCTTTTGCGGATTTATCCCCTCTTCAATCAGTTGGTCTATGGCGTGGTACATCATCACGGTTTTTCCTACCCTACGGGGGCCCATAAGCACTACCGCACGGCGAATATCCTGCTCTGTTATAAAGGGATAAAACAAATCGAAATACAACCTTTTCGACATATTTTTGTACAAATCGGGAATCCTTTGGCTCGACCACCAAGGGTTTTCGTACTGCAACCGCTCTATAATTCTCGGCGTAGGAATAAGCCCTGACTTTTTCATTTTTACACTTATTTATTTTACTTTTGTAAAAATAAACATATTTAAACATATTTATTTTTACAATTCAACACCTTTTAAACACACAAACCCTAAAAAAACTTTATTTCGCAAAGTTATAACATTTCGGGAATAATTTTAAATTACAAATTACGAGAATAATTTTAAATTACGAATTTCAAATTACCAATTACAAAGAAAATTACAAATTACAAAGAAAATTACGAATTACGAGAATTAATTATAAATTATAAATTACAAATTACGAGAATTAATGATTAATTATAAATTACGAATTACTATATTTAATTACGAATTACGGGAATTAATGATTAATTATAAATTACGAATTACGGAGTTGGATAATTTCGTAATTGGAAATTCGTAATTCGTAATTTTCTTTGAAATTCGTAATTATAAAAAAAAGGAAAGTGTTGTAAAAAGTATGATACCTTTAATAAAGTGGATATTTCTGTCAGGCTGAGCGTAGTCGAAGCCCTGTAATTACGAGGCTTCGACTACGCTCAGCCTGACAATCAAAACTACCATCATACTTTTTATAACACAACCAAAAAAAGCCGCCTTTTCAGACAGCTTTTTATTTTTATAGATTTTGTTATTTATTAGAATAACACGAAACCAATTTTAATGGTTGGTGCACCAAAGAAACTCAGGTTGTAATGATCCGCTGAGCGGTTGGCTAACCCAGGTTGTGGTTTGATTGATGACACTGCGTAGGTGTAAGAAATTCCTTCGATTTGTGCTCCAACAAAGAAGCGATCACTAAAGTAATAGTCAGCACCTGCAACGGCTGCAATGCGGTAGTTCCATGTTCTTGCTACAGACGAACCAAACTCTATTTTTTCAGCATAGTTGTAACGCTTAGAGTTTTGAGTGTATGCCAATCCCATACGACCTCCTGCAAACCATGAAAGTTTTGTACCTTCAATATTGAAGTAACGATCACCTCCAATGCTCATCGCATACGACAAGTTATGTTGTACAGGGATGGTTTCATACGCAGGAACAAATACTTCACTTTTGTTATCTTTTTCAGCTTCAACTCCAGGAACTTCATAGTAGCCAGGATATGCCGAATAGCTCAAACCAAAAGAACCCACAAAACGCCAATCATCATTTAAAAACCAACCTGCTTCGAAACCTACCATTGACCCCTTGTTTGTCCAACTTGTAGCGTGTTGCACTGGAGAAAACGATTTTCCCAATCCATTGGGTGCATCAGCGCTTTCATAGTTGTTGTAGCCCAAGGTAGCGGCAAAGGTGAACTTATTGCTTTTTGAAGCTTGTTCCTCCTGAGCGTTCGCTGTTATCCAAAGCGTAGGAACGGTGAAGGCGATTAATAATAATTTTTTTATTTTCATATAACAATTATTTTAGAAAAAGGTTGCCCAAAGGGCTTAGGCAACCTTTCCTTGTTATTAATTTGTTTTGTGCTTTAAAAGCCTGAGAGATTACTCAGATAATTTGATAGCTTCCAATTGCTTTTTGTAAGCCGCTAACAATACCTCTTGGTGAGCTTTGTCTCTTTTTAACTCAGCTAACTCTTCTTTTGCTAGATTCAATTTATCTTGAATAGTATCAATTTTTTCGTATTTAGCTATAGCAACCTCTGCTTTTTCAATTTCCTCGTAAGCTGTTTTGTATTGCTTATCAAATGTCTCGTACCCTGTAAGTATAGATCTAAACACCATTTTAATCTTAGAGAAATTGTCTTTTTGGTCTTTCAATCTTTGCTCAACAAAATAACGATCCGCTGCCTTTTGAACTGCCTCATTGTATTTCGCAACAACCTCATCAAATGCTTTTCTATCTTCATTTGTAGATGAACCTACAAAGAAAGACTTAACTCGAGCAAATTCCTTAACAACTCCTGTAACCTCTGCTCTTAACTTAGCTTTTAGTTTATTATCTCTTATCGCTTCTTCATAAGCGTGAGCTGCATTAGCAACTGCTTGTCTTCGTGTATTTATCACAGCTTCACCCAAGTTGTTTTCTATTGCTTGGTTAAGGCTCTCTTTTGCATCAGCTAATTTTTTAGCAAAGTTAGCTATGGTACCTGGTTTATTCTCATCTTGCTCGTTATACAAAGCGATAGCGTTGTCATACTGAAGAGCCAACTGCGGTAGATATTCAATATTTTTTTGCAAATCTGCCAAAATAGAGGTAGTATTAACTTTATCTGCTTTCACCTCTATTTTAAACAAAGAAGTTGTTTCTCCTTCATATTTAGAAGTGACATCTGACGCTGTCAAAGCTTGTAAATTTTGAACTTTTATAACATCTATAACATCCACAGCAAGAGGAAACTGAGTGTACAAAATCTCTCCATCATTTACTTTTTCTTGAAAATGTTCAAGCAATCTGGTTATCTCAAGTTGTTCCGCTGCTTGTTTCAATACTTTTTCAGCTGCTTTCTCAAGATCTTCTAATTCGTTGGTTGAAGAGGCTGTATTGTAAGCCAACTCAGCTCCATGCTCTTTTGCTTCATACTCTTTTACTTTAGCAGCATACTCCTCAGTTGAACCATTTTTAAGCCCATCCAATGCTGCAAGAAGTGCTTTGTTTTTAGCGATAATATCTTGTTGCTCTTTGATATCTCTTGCTTTCACAGCCTCAAGTGTTGTAGCACTTTGTGTCAAACCTGCAATCTCGGTTTCTTTTTTGATGATCTTACCTGTAAGTTTCACAACCTCTTTCGCAGCTTTGTTCATCTCACTCTCAATAGAAGTGTATTTTTCCAATTTCTTTCTAAACAACTCGTTTTGAGCGTCTAACAAGTTAGCTTCTGCTTCAGCTAATGCTTTCAATGCGTTAGCTTGTTCAGCTTTCAACTCATCATCAGCAGCTTTTGCTTTCGCTAAAGCACGCTCTGACTCAAGTCTTGCTTTTTCAGCATCAAGCTTCAATTTAGCTATGTCATTGTCACTCTTAGCCTCGTTAACAGCATGTTGCAACTGTTCCTTAGCAAGTTTAAGCTCTGCATCCTTAACAGAAACAAGCTCCTTGGCTAATACTGCCTCTCTAATTTTAACCTCCACTCCGTAAGCAGCCGTTTCCGCTACTTGTTGAGCTGTTTTCGCTTTTGTATTTTCCGCATTAGCGTTTAGTTCATTCGCCTTTGCGTTACGCAGATCTCTCACTGAGTCTGATTCGTTGTCTTTCACGCAGGATGTTAAACCTGTGGCTAACACCGCTGAAAGAATCGCTGGAATAATAATTCTTTTTTTCATCGTCTTAAAAAAAAATGGCATTAGTAAAATTTTTATGATTAAGTTTGCGAAAAAAGAATGGACTTTGTAGATTTTTTGAGAGAGATGTTGGGTATTACAGATGATTTTGCGATCACTTCGATAGTAAAAGACGAAGAAAATAAGATCATTAAAATTCACTTGAAATACCTTAACACCCATTTTGTTAAAGAAGGAAAGCGTTACAAACTGTATGATACCACCCCCGAGCGAGAGTGGCAACATTTAAATTGGTTTGACTATCGGTGTTACTTGGTTTGCAGTCTACCTCGTTACCTTTCTAAGGATGGTAAGCCTAAGGTTATCGATATTCATTTTGCACCTAAATACAAGGGATACACGCATTTATTCGCCGCCAAAGTCATAGAGACTTTACATAAAGTAAAGGTACAAAACACCGTTGCAGAACTGATGCATACCACCCCATATATGATAAGAAGCATTATGGAATCAGCCGTAGAAAAAGCACTTTTGGAACGAGGAGAAGTAAATGATTTAGAGAATGTTAGCTTAGACGAAAAAGCATATTCTCACGGACATAAATACGCTACAATTCTTATCGATAGCGATAAAAATTGTGTAGTAGAAATGACCGAAGGTAGAAAGGAAAAAAATGTAAAAGCCTTGTTTTTCAGTGTTAATTCACAAGAGAAACAGCCCTCCCTAAAAAGGGTAAATATGGATATGTGGAAACCTTATATAAACGCTATTAAGGATATAGCTCCCCAAGCGATGATTGTACACGATAAGTTTCATCTATTCAAGAAGTTATCCGAAGCCATTGATAAGACCAGAAGAAAAGAGGTAAAAGAAACCGAATTGCTTAAAGGACAGAAATACACCGTATTAAAGAGCGAAGAAAATCGTACAGAAGAGCAACAAAGAGCCTTTGAGCAAATGCTTAGTGAGAATTTACTTACGGCAAAGGCGTGGCAAATACGAGAGAATTTCAAGTATTTGTTTAGTTTAAAAGATGGTATAGCAATCAATTACGAGCTATGGAAAAATAATGCAATAAGTCAATCCATAACCGCTGTAAATGAAGTGATAAAGACCTTTGATAATCATTTACAAGGGATTATCAATGCGATAGTTACTCAAACATCCAGCGGGAAGCACGAAAATATGAATGGAAAAATACAATCCGTTATTTCAAAAGCAAGAGGATTCTTAAACTTTGAGCGTTTCAGAATAAACACCCTCTTTTACTTCGGTAATCTCAAGTTTAGCTCACAAAAAAATTAGTAATGCCAAAAAAATTAAAGTTAATAATTAATTTGTTTACTATAATAAATTTATGGCACTACTGCCATTTGATTTTACTTAACTGTTCTGAACTACTCGCAATAGCTACGCCACTACTTTCATTGCACGGGACAAAGGTAAATAAATTTTCTTTATACGCAAAAAAGTTTTAAAAAAAATTTCTTAATCGCTAACCACCCACTACTCGTATTTAATTACCTATACAATAACAATTCGTAACTATGAACTCTTAATACGTAACTATTATTTTGGGCAAAGATATGCAAAAAAAACTCTTTTCGGATATTTTTAACTTAATTATAACAATATTCGCACGAACGGTCAAAAACATATCCCGAACGGTCATTTTTTTAGGATAAAATTAACAAATGCAGTGCGAGAGATTTGGAATTGTTAAAAGGTTCAAGAGTTCAAGGTTTAAAGATTCAAAAATTCAAAGATTCAAAAATTCAAAGATTCAAAGATTCAAAAATTCAAAGATTCAAAGATTCAAAGATTCAAAGATTCAAAGATTTAAAGATTCAAAGATTCAAAGATTCAAAGATTGAAAGTTAATTATAAATTACGAATTACGAATTACGAATTACGAACTACGAACTACGAATTACGGGACTGGATAATTTCGTAATTTGAAATTTGGGTTGTGTTATAAAAAGTATGATGCTGGTTTTGATTGTCAGGCTGAGCGTAGTCGAAGCCCTGTAATGATAAGGCTTCGACTACGCTCAGCCTGACAAAAACACTTCTTTTTTTAAGGGCATCATACTTTTTACATCACCTTCGAAATTTGAAATTCGTAATTTTTTTGTAATTCGTAATTGTTTCACCACGTGTGCGTTAAAGAATGCTTTTTAATTGTTTTGGATTTTGTCGATTATCCCAAAAGGATACAATTTCAATCATATCTCGGACAATATAGATTAAAGAGAAGTTTTGAAGAATAATTAATTTTCTATACCTTAACACATTCCCATCTTTATGATCTTCTTTTTCTTCTGCTATAAAAGGATTTTTCATAAGCATATCTTCGGCTTCCTCTACAGCTTTCATGATCTTTTGAGAATATGTATTTGATGAATTATGGCTTATCCAAAACTGTAAAACATCTACATATTCCTGCTCTGCGACATAAGACCACTTTATACTCCGCATATTTTTCTTGCTTTTTCTCTTACTTCTAAATAAGATTTGGTTTCTCCTTTTTCTGCTTGTTTTATTCCTCGCAAAATATTTTCTCTTTGTTTTTCAGTAAGTCTTGTTTCATCATAAACCTCTAAGCCAATGGCTTCTAAAACTCTCACTGCCATTTGATACTGTTCAAAAGAGAGTGCTTTTTTGAATTGTATGGTATGTGTATTCATCACTTCTGTTTTCTGCAAAGGTAAGAAAAATAAATTACGAATGATTAATTATAAATTACGAATTACGATAGGTAATGAAAAATTATAAATTACGAATTACGATAGGTAATGAAAAATTACAAATTACGAATTACGGGACTGGATAATTTCGTAATTGGTAATTGGTAATTTGAAATTTTCTTTGTAATTTGAAATTTGAAATTTGAAATTTTCTTTGTAATTTGAAATTTGAAATTCGTAATTTTCTTTGTAATTCGTAATTGTATCTTCAATATATAGGCTTTTGTTTGTTGCTTTTAAAATACTTAATTGTAACTATCTTTTGTTCTTCTGAAATCTCATAGTACAAAGAGAATTTTCCTTTGAAAAAAATACGTCTGTATAAATTGAGGTCGCCTATGTAATGTGCTAAAAAATAAGGGGTTTCAGAAATGGATTGTTCAATAGAATTCACTTGCTCAACTATTTTCAAAGAATAGGTATTGGACTTGTTTCTATCTATCCAATATTCTAAATTTGAGAAATAAGCTGTTTCTGCGGTAGGTGTCCAAACTATTTTGTACATAATTTCAAGGCTCTGTTTCTAACTTCTTCACTTGAAATTAATAGACCTTGTTTAGCCTCTTCATTAGATTTTGCTATATTTTCTAAATCTTGTTTATCCAATGCAAAAGAGTCTATCTTACGCTCTATTTCAATTCCCATTTCATCTAATATTTGCGTTAAAAGCTGATACTCTTGAAAACTAAGATTTCTCTTTAATGTGATCGTATTCATAACTTCTGTTTTCTGCAAAGGTAAGAAAAATAAATTACGAATGATTAATTATTAATTACGAATTACGATGGTAATGAAAAATTATAAATTATAAATTATAAATTACAAATTACGAATTACGGAAATAATTACGAATTACGGGAGTGGATAATTCCGTAATTTGAAATTTGAAATTCGTAATTTTCTTTGTAATTCGTAATTTGAAACTCGTAATTTTCTTTGTAATTCGTAATTTGAAATTCGTAATTTTCTTTGTAATTCGTAATTTTCTTTGTAATTCGTAATTTGTAATTAATACTACACAAGTCCTTTTTGAATGAGGGCTTCAGCAATCTGAATGGTATTGGTAGCGGCTCCTTTGCGAAGGTTATCGGCAACAACCCACATATTCAAAGTGTTTTTCTGTGATTCGTCACGACGAATACGTCCCACAAATACGGCATCCTTACCTTGTGCGTAAAGAGGCATAGGGTAACTGTTCGTAGTGGTATCATCTAAGACTTGAATCCCTTCCGATGTTGATAGTAATTGTTTGACTTCTTCGAGGTTGAAATCGTCACGCAATTCAATATTTAAGGACTCACTATGCCCTCCAACCACTGGGATGCGTACGGCTGTGGCCGTTACGGCAATGGAATCATCGCGCATAATCTTTTTCGTTTCGCGTACTAATTTCATTTCTTCTTTGGTGTAGCCATTGTCCTCAAAAACATCACATTGAGGAATAGCATTGCGGTGAATCTGATAATGGTATGCTTTCTCCCCTTCTACTCCATTGTATTCATTTTCAAGTTGCTTTACAGCCTTGACTCCTGTTCCTGTGATAGACTGATAGGTGGAAACCACCACACGCTTGATGCCGTACTTTTGCTGTAAAGGTGCTAAAGCTACTAACATCTGAATGGTAGAACAATTGGGATTTGCTATGATTTTATCTTCTTTAGTAAGCACGTCCGCATTTATTTCGGGGATAACTAATTTTTTGGTAGGGTCCATACGCCAAGCTGAGGAATTGTCGATAACTGTAGTACCAACCTGTGCAAACTTCGGAGCCCACTCCAAAGAAGTGCCTCCTCCTGCCGAAAACAACGCAATGTCTGGTTTCAACGAAACGGCTTGTTGCATACCAACTACTGCATATTCTTTACCTCGAAAGGTAATTTTTTTACCTACAGATTTCTCTGATGCCACAGGAATCAATTCTGTTACTGGAAAATTACGCTCTTCCAAAATCTCTAACATCACGTTACCGACCATGCCCGTAACGCCTACAACTGCTACTCTCATGCTTTTTTTTATGAAAAATTATTTAAAGTTATATTGGCTGTAATATTATAAGCTGTAAGCTGTATAAGCTGTAAGCTATAAGCTGTAAGCTGTAAGCCTATTACCTACTTAACTCCGTGCATCAATTTCTTGATCAATGGGTTAAGAGATATTATTAACAATCCTGCAACTACAGGAACTATGGTAAATATAAGAAAGAAAGTCGACAAGCTATACTGGTTCGTTATATTCTCAATTTGCCCCCCAAGGATGGCTGCAACCTTATTGCCTATGGCAATTGCCAAGTACCATACTCCAAACATAAAGGCAATCATCCGAGCTGGAACCAATTTCGACACATAGGATAGACCTACAGGTGACATACATAACTCTCCCATAGTATGGAACAAGTACGCCAATACCAACCAAATCATACTTACTTTAACTCCCTCTGTAACGCCATGAGCTCCAAGGGCTAACAATCCAAAACCAATTGCCATGATGATTAGTCCAAGTCCGTATTTCACAGCCGCAGGTGGATTGTAACGGCTATCCCACCAACGAGAGAAAAGGTTTGCCAACGCAATTATAAAAAAGGAATTAAGAATAGAAAACCATGAGGTAGTGATTTCCACCCAGTTGGATTTTTCCTCGCGAACAACAGCCTTGACCACTCCACTGTTAGCATGAAGACTTGCAGCACGTTCTTTTGCCCATGCCATTTTTTCAGCATCTACATACCCAAACGATGAGAAATCATTATTTCGCGGTAGCATAAAAATATCCTGCCCCATTTCAAAACGAGCATCGGTCTCACCAATAATGGTTTCTTTACTTACCAATGAATATGTATTATTTTCAGTAGCGTAAAAATCATATAGTTTTTCCCCTTTTTTATCCGTAACTATGGCTCCCGTTTCAGGGTTTACTCGTGGAACTGCAATGGTTGGAATTGCTTTTTCTACAATTTCATATTCCCTTTTGGGTGGTTATACTTTTTGATAGTTTTTCCAGATACATCAACTTCCGTGATTTTGAAAATTTTCTGGGTTTTGGTGGTAATATGCACCTCCGATGCTAATTTAGTATCATCGATCGCTAAAGGAACATGCTTCAGGATAAAATCACCTTCTGCATTGATTTTCAAATCCTTACCATCGCTATCGTACACCTGAAATGCATCGTAACTCACGCTATAAGCAACAGTATTAAAATCGCGTTTAAGCATCCAACCAACAACTACCCACACCAAACCGAAGCATACCAAAAGTACAATATTCGATGCAAATATCTTTGAAAACGTTTTCTTACCTAACAGATACAACACATACGTGATTAACAACAACGGAATAACCGTAAGTAACGCATTAACCACGTTGAAAATAACTGCCTGACTACCCAACAGCTCACGCTGTACGTTATCACGAGCAAAAATAATCAAAGATGAAGCTCCTTGCTCAAACGACAACCAAAAAAATACAGTAAAAAACGCAAAGATAATTACAGTAATCATTCTGTTTCGAACGATTTTCGTGTAACGAGAAATACGAGAGATGACTACAAAAAGAAACACAAAAAGCCCGAAGACTACAGCAATGTATTGCCCTTTGATGTTTTGAGTTTCTAAAAACTTAAATAAGTCGATCCCACCAATTCTTGAAAGCGGATCGTTAATAGCATACCCTAACCCAATAATTGCTGCAATGGCTATCAAAACTTTATCAAGCATCGTAAATGGATTACGCTTTTCGAGGTCATTGATTTCTTTATTAACATGCTGTTTTTCAGAAACTTCCTTTCGAGCTTTCGAAGGCACATCACCTACGGTTCCAAATAGCGGACGAGCCAACCAAAACTGCAAGGTTCCCAACAGCATAAAAACACCTGCTAAACCAAATCCCCAACTCCAGCCCACTTTTTCAGCAATATAGCCACAAAGCATCATCCCGAAAAAAGCCCCTGCGTTCACACCCATATAGAAAATGGTATACGCTCCATCTTTTTTTTCTGGTAAATCCTTATACATGTGTGAGATAATGGACGTCATATTCGGTTTAAAAAAACCTGTTCCAACGACCAATAACCCCAGTCCGACATATAGCCAAAATTCGGTTTCCACCGCCATCGCAGCATGTCCTAATGTCATAATGACTGCTCCAATGACAATAGCCCATCGATAGCCAGTAAATCGGTCAGCGATGATCCCTCCCACAATAGGAGTCAAATACAGCAACATCACATACGTGCCGAACAAAGCTCCTGCGTTTTCGGTTGTCCATTGCCACCCAGGATTATAGCCTATCATTGCCATTGTTAGGAAGTTAATGAGCAACACTCGCATTCCGTAGAACGAAAAACGTTCCCACATCTCGGTGAAAAATAACACAAACAACCCTGCCGGATGCCCTAGCACTTGCGTGTCAAAAAAATTGGATCTCGCTTTTTCCATTGTTAGTCAATATTTTTGATTAGGGCAAATATACCATTTCTTTTGAAAAAAACAAGAGACAAACACGAATCACTTAACATGCTTGTCTCTATTATCAGAAGTAAAGTCAATCACTTACAGTTAATTTCATTGCTATCAATGTATTTCGGCAGTCCACTCAGCTCCACTAATATCAATAAGTTTCAGCGTTTTAACTTCTGATTTAGGTAATCCATCTAACGAAACTGACAAATCTGCTTTTGCTCCCAAAGGCAATATCAGACTATGCTTACCAGGCTTCACTTTTGCTACATAATGATTATTAATCTTATCCTTCGGGAATTTTGACAAATAATTCATACTCCAGCTTTTAGAAACTTCTCCCTTGTCATTCAAAATTTGCATTTCAATTAAAAAAGAACCATACACATCGGCTCCTTCTATGCGAAAAACTTCAAAAGTGAGTTCATTATCAGCTAACACCACATTTGAAATTTCTACTTTAGGTTTTACCGATTTATTATGAAGTTTCCCAAACACGCCTCCGTGAAAATACTGATTTGTGAATAACGTAATAGCGAAGATAAATAGTGAAAATACCAATACCAAAGGTTTCAATTGTTTGATTGTCAAAATTCCTGAACCTAAGTAATTAAACCACTTTTTGGAGGTAAAAGCATAGTTTTTACTCATCAAAAAATCATCAAGTGAATAAAATCCACCACCCGTCAGGAAAATGGTAAAACCTCCTGCCAAGCCCAAAACGCCGATTTGCCATTCGTCTAAACAAGTGGTTCCCAACCATCCTGACCCTAACAAAATTCCCATTGCTAAAGAAAAAACTCCAACGCTCATCAAGCGTGTGAATAGCCCTAACATAATGAACAAGCCCACAATCGCTTCCACTATGGTAAAGGCTATCATAGCAAACTCTAATTTATCGGGATTAGAGACTAAGTATTCAATTAAAGGTTTTATTCCCAATGCATTAGGTAAAAAATGATTAAACTTCTCACCTACATAACCTGCCACTTCCGGAGAAAGTTTATCTTCTAAAACCACGCGTCGCCAAAAGGCAGAAAAGTACGTCCAACCAATAACCAAACGTAAAGACAAAGTGAACAACCCTGCCCAAGAGGAGAATTGCTCCTGATATGTATTATTTTTCATTTAAACTCTTTTTAATATTAAAATTTTATTGCAAAAAACGGTCGTGTTATAAAAAGTATGATGTAGTTCTGATTGTCAGGCTGAGCGTAGTCGAAGCCTCATAATTACAGAGCTTCGACTTCACCTCATCATTACAGGGCTTCGACTACGCTCAGCCTGACAAAAACACTTCTTTTTTTAAGGTATCATACTTTTACATCATCTCACAAAAGTTAGCTTAAATGAATTCTTAAACACCTGAAAAGAATGTATTTAGGAGGAGCATTTGCAGAGTTTTGATTAAAATACACCTTTTTTATTTTCGCATCAAAAGCAAATATCTCAGTAGAACAAAGCAAATCATTCTCCTGATTATCAAAAACATTTAGAACACATTCCGTACGAAGTTTTTTATTCGCAGAGACGAGATTTTGACATTGAAATGAGGAGGTAGTCGTTCTATTTTTATGAAGCGGTTTAAAAAATGATATTTCAGCACTATCAAAAAGAATTCCTTTCGCAGTACAGGGCGTAAGCGAAAACAAAATGAACATTCCCCAAAAAAGGAATTTAACTTTTTTGATATGTAACAACAACTCTTTCACGGATTTTGAGAATGCGTTATTGGGCAAATGTACATTTTTTTTGAATAAAATTTCTGATTTTTTGTAACATTTTCCGTTTTTCTGCGTCTTTAAGGGTAGAAACCAATAATCAATATCATATGAAAACCACGTTATCCTTTTTATGTTTACTTTTTGCTACTGTTCTTTACTCTCAAGAAATCACCCTTTCGGGAGAGGTGAAAAATCAACAGCAAAAACCCGCTGAATTTCTGAATGTCATCTTAAAAAAAGACGAAAAAACCGTACACGGAACACTTACCGATGCTTCGGGGAAATTTTCTGTAAAAATCCCGAAAGGCGATTACACGCTCATTTTTGAACAATTCGGAACGGAACTTTTCAGCAAAAATGTATCACTTTCCAAAAATACTGATTTAGGAGTTATAAAAATTGATGAGTCTATTCAGATGGAAGCTGTAACTGTTGAAGGTCGTAAAAAACTTGTAGAACAAAAAGTGGACAGAATTGTTTTCAACGTAGAAAATTCTGTTCAAGCAAGTGGTGGAGACGCCCTTGATGCCCTAAAATCTACCCCCGGAGTTCAGGTGCGTAACGAGGATATTTCTATTGTTGGCAAAAATGGTTTACGCGTAATGGTCAACGATAAAATAATACAACTTTCGGGCGAAGAACTCACTAACTATCTGAAATCCATAGCATCCGACAATATCCAAAAAATTGAAGTTATCACCACACCGCCTTCCAAATACGACGCCGAAGGCAATGCGGGGCTAATCAACATCGTACTTAAAAAAGCCAAGGAAGATCATTGGAACACTACACTTCGAACTTCCTATCAGCAGGGAATTGTTGGGAAATTACGCAACGGCATAAACTTTTCCTATCGAAAAAATAAGTTCTCCGCTTTGGCTGATTTGGGCTATACAGACGGAAAATCGAAATACGAAAACGACATTCATTTTTGGTATCCACAGGAATATTGGGTCAATCGGTTGGATATAGAAGGGAAAAGCAAAACGTGGGTACCCCTTGTGAATTTGAACTACGATGTAACCAAAAAAAGTACGCTTGGTGTACAATTTATGGGAAGTTTTTCGGATAATATCAACAATGGCTTGACAGCAAATCGTGCGTATATGTACAATAATCCGAAATTGATGAAAGAATATATTACCTATCAAATTGAACCTGAAAACACTCAAAATTTGTCTGTCAATGTGAATTTCTTACAAAAAATCGGAGATAAAGGAGCAAAACTTACCATTGATGCAGATTATTTCCATTATAAAAAAGATAGAAATGACAACTTAAACACTATTTTCCATAATTATCAGTTGAACACAAAACCAAAGTCGTATGTAAATTCGCTTTCTATACAAAAAATAGACAATTATTCCTTTAAAACTGATGCGGAGCTACCCGTTTCGTGGGGAAATCTTTCTTTCGGAGCGAAAATCTCCCGAACACAGACTGATAATATAGCCGAATCCGATTTTCGTGATGAAAATCAAATACAAACTCTTGCTCACAAAGATCACTTTCTTTATACAGAAGATACCCAAGCCCTGTATGCCGATTGGGCGAAATCTTTCGGAAAGAAATGGAGCGTAAAAGCAGGTGTTCGAGGTGAAAATACACAGACCAAAGGAGTTTCCGTTTTAGCAAATAATGAAACACACAAACGAAATTTCTTTAAGCTTTTCCCGACATTATATGTTCAATATAAAATTGATGAGAACCACAACATTTCGGCAAATGTAAACCGTCGCATTCATCGTCCGCAATTCTTTTCACTTAACCCAGGAAGATTATATATGAATCCGAAATCGTATGTAGTGGGCAACCCATTTTTGCAACCTACCTATTTATTAGGAGCAACGCTGAACTATTCCTATAAACATTGGTTAACATTCCAGCTAACATATTCCAACATACAGGATAATCGAACTCAAATTACGTATCACAATCCTGCTTTGGAGGAAACTAAAATGCAATGGGAAAATTTTGCTAATAGTAATGAGTGGAGTGCTTCGGTAAATGTCAATAAAAGTTTGTTTTGGTGGTGGGAATTTTCGGCATATATGATTGTAACTTACGAAAATGCAAAACCTTATGTTGCTGCATTTCCCGACCCAATGAAAAGTTGGGGAGGTTATCAATATTTGGGAAATACTTTTATGCTGAATGAAAACAAAACTTTACAAGCAAGTGTATCGTATGAATATCAGTTTCCGTGGGATAATGACACATCAAAAAGTTCGGAGGTTTCAAGTTTAGATTTAGGTATCAAATATTTAGCTTTCGATAAAAAATTAACTATTGCTCTCAACACAAACGACATCTTCAAAACCAATATAATGACTTATACCCGAAAAATTAAACAACAAGGCATTACAGAAAGCTATCGTCAATACTACGATACGCGTTACCTACGTCTTTCTCTTACCTATAAATTTGGAAATAGCAAAATTTCAGTACAAAAAAGAGAGGGAGGAAATGCAGAAGAACGCGGAAGAAGTTAGCTACATTCAATTGATAAAGGTAAATTTTTGAAAACAAACAAGGGATTATGATTTTTGTGGTAAAAGCATAAAAACCTAAAACCTTGTTTGTAATACTGTATAAAGATAGGGTAGAACTAACAAAATGTTTAAGAGTAGCCAATAAAAAACTATCTCGTATTTACCTAAAAGGAAAAGAGAATTTAAACTTTAATTACCTATTAATAAGGTTTTTAAATTTATTTAACATTTATTTTCAGAAGCTATTTCATGCTAAAAACTGCATTTAGACATTACCAAAACTATGTGAAAAAGGAGCTTAGCAGACGTAGAGTACAAGTTTTAAACAAAATAAAAAGTCGAGATTGAACTCAATATAATAACCTGAAAGATATAAGAAAGAGACTGTCCGAAAAGTCAAATTTTTAGCAACTTCATAAAACTTAATCTATTGAATAAAAGCATTTTATTTTTAGGAGTATCCCATAATCTGTGTAAGTTGAAAAGTTATTCTGAAATTTTTTGAGCCCTTAAAAGCTCAAAAAAAATTTCGGAAATAACTTTTTAACTATTTTTGACCCATAATTTAAACAGATATGATTAACAAGGAAGAATTGCTCAACAGCAAAGAATTTTACAAGTCATTTAAGACTGCTGAGGACTTGACAGGTTTCTTTAAAGAGCTCCACAAAAAAGCGGTGGAACATATGCTCAATGCCGAACTCGACGTTCACTTGGACAACGAAAAACACGACAAAACTAAAGATGGAAATTATCGTAACGGACACACTTCCAAGAAGATAAAAACTTCCTTTGGCGAAGAACAAATCCAAGTTCCTAGGGATAGAGACGGTAGTTTTAACCCAATGTTAGTCCCTAAACGCAAGAACGTTATCGATGGTTTGGAAAACATCATCGTATCGTTCTATGCCAAAGGAATGAGCGTGAGCGACATCGAAGAACAAATCCAAGAAATGTACGGCTTTGAAGTATCAACTTCCACAATATCAAGGATTACCAATGCGGTTACCAATGAAATGGTCGCTTGGCAGAACCGCCCGTTGGACGAGCTGTATCTGATTGTTTGGATGGACGGCATCGTTTTTAAAGTTCGTGAGAACTCAAAAGTTGTCAACAAAACCATTTACCTTGCTGTGGGCTTGAATCGAGAGGGAAAAAAGGAAGTTTTAGGAATGTGGCTCGGAAAGAATGAAAGTTCCGCCTTTTGGATGAGCGTTCTCACTGATTTAAAGGCTCGTGGAGTGGAAGATATTCTCATTACTGCCACCGATAATTTAAACGGATTTACGCAAACCATTCGCACGGTTTTTCCCCAATCACAAACGCAAATATGTGTGGTTCATCAGATTAGGAATGCTTGTAAGTATGTGGTTTACAAAGACAGAAAAGAATTTACAGCCGATATGAAACACATCTATACTGCCCCTAACAAGGAAGCTGCCAAGGTTGCTTTGGAAGATTTTGCCCAAAAATGGGAGTCAAAATACGGCTATGCTATCAAATCTTGGTATGACAATTGGGACGAATTGACCGTATTTTTCGATTTTCCGTTAGAGATAAGAAAAATTATTTACACAACCAATCTTATTGAGAATCTGAATGGTAAGATTCGGAAATACACCAAAAACAAGCTGTCTTTCCCAACAGACGAAGCTGTGCAAAAGTCCGTTTTCTTGGCTTTGAGAGAAGCTACCAAAAAGTGGAGTATGCCTATCCAAAATTGGGGGATTGTCTTGAACCAATTTATGCTTATATTTGCACAAAGACTCAAACTATAAAAACTTAACCCCAACTTTTTAACTTACACACTTAGAGGGATAGTGTCTTATTTTTAATATTTTGCTCAAAACAACTCTTTTCGGACAGCCTCCTTACATTGTCAATTAGTTGTTTATCGGTGCTGACCCCATTACAAATTTTAACTCTCCGCCGTTTTTAAGTTCTTCATCAGTGATAAAAGTGCGGTCAAGTGATTTGCCATTAAGCGTTGCCGACTGAATGTACATATTTTCCGCAGAAACATTTTCAGCAATGATGGTAAAGGTTTTTCCGTTAGGCAGATTGATTTTCGCTTTCGGGAACAACGGACGTCCAATTTCATACTCACCCGAAACAGGATTCATCGGATACAAACCAATGGAACTCCACACATACCAAGCCGACATTTGTCCGCAGTCTTCATTTCCTGAATATCCGTTCGGCGTGGTGTTGTATTGCGTTTTCAAAATTTCATTTACCCAATATTGTGTGCGATGTGGCTCTCCCGCTTTGTTAAACAGATACGCAATATGGTGGCTCGGTTCGTTGCCGTGAGCGTACTGCCCAATGAGTCCCGTAATGTCCGCCGAAACGTTATCGCCCGTAATTTCAGAACTTTCGGTAAATAGTTTTTCCAAATGTGTTGTGAATTTCTCTTTTCCGCCGAAAGCCTCAATAAGCCCTTGCGGATTTTGCGGAACAAACCACGAATGTTGCCAAGCATTTCCTTCAGTGTAATCGGTAGCTTCGCGGTGATTGGAGTGTTTCGGGTCGAAAGGCTCACGCCATTTACCACTTGCCGATTTGCCTCGCATAAAGCCTGTTGTGGGGTCAAACAAATGTTTGTATGCTTCGCTTCGTTTCATAAAGAACTCGTAATCATCGGTTTTTCCTAAGGCTTTTGCCATTTGTGCTACACACCAATCATCGTAAGCATATTCCAACGTAATGGTTACCGATTCGTCCCATTTGTCGTACGGAATGTAGCCATATTGCTTGTAGAATTTCAGTCCGCGTTCGTCTCCCATCATCGTTTTTTTCATCATTTCGAAGGCTTTTTCGGCATCGAACGAACGAACGCCTTTGAGATAAGCCTCAACAATCACAGGGATAGAATGATAGCCGGTCATACAATCGGTTTCGTTGCCGTAGAGCGTCCAAACGGGAAGTTTATTGATAACGTCGGAATACGCTAACATTGAGCTAATAATATCCGAAGATTTTTTAGGTTGAAGCAAAGTAATTAGCGGATTTTCAGCACGGAATGTGTCCCACAATGACAAAGTAGAATAGGCTGTAAAATCCTTGGTGGAATAAATTTCATCGTTTTGCTGACGGAATTGTCCGTTCTTGTCAGAAAACGTCACGGGAGCTACCTGCGTGTGATACAAAGCCGTATAGAAAATCGTTTTAAGCGAATCGACAGGCGTTTCAATTTCGATAGAAGAAAGATGTTTTTCCCAAGTGTCGTGAGCTTTTTGGCGTACTTCGGCAAAGGTGCGTTTGTCATACAAATCCAAATTCGCCAACGCATTCTCTTCACTTACAGAAGAAACCGCCACGCGCACCACCAATTCCTCCCCTGTGGAATTATCAAAGAAGAATTGCCCTGATGAGATTTGTTTTCCACTATTTTGAAGTTGTAAATCTTTAATAGGTTTAGAAAATGCAATAGCGAAGAACACTTTTTGATTTTTCGCCCAACCTGTACTGAATCGATGTCCTGTGATGATGTTTCCGTCGTTTTGTCCGTCCAACTTTCGATTGGATTGTTGGATAAACATTTCCGTAGGGCTATCCCAATTGATGGCAAATCCTAAATTCAAGATAACGGATTGTGTATCGCCTTTTTGGTAGGTGTATTTGTGGTAAGCAACGTATTGGTCTGCTGTAAGTTCTGCATTTATTTTGGGGTCTTCAAGGAAAACTTGATAGTAACCAGGTTCTGCTTTTTCGTTTTGGTGCGAGTAACGTGACTTGTACGTGACTTGATTGCGGAAGTCCAAAGCAGCTTTCGGATATTGGTCTTTTTTTCCAGTAGAAAGCTGCGATAAATCGTACTCTTTATTGACAGGCATCAGCAAAATATCGTTCAAATCACCAATACCTGTTCCACTGAGCGACAAATGCCCAAAACCGATGAGCAACGTATCGCTGTGGTGGTAACCCGAACACCAATCCCAACCGCTGATGCCATTCACAGGACTCACTTGCAACATTCCGAACGGAACGGTAGCTCCGGGGTAGGTATGTCCGTGTCCGCCCGTACCGATGAAAGGGTCAACGTAAGTGGTGAGGGGTTTTTGCTGTGTTTCTTGCTCTGTTGTAGGCTGTTTTACTTCTTGGCACGAAGTCACCATCAGCCCTAAAAGCGCCAATGATGAAATGTATTTTCTTATCATTGTTTAAAATATTTTATTTAAAATTTCATTTGCTTAATAAAGATGTTACCACATACCCTCCCCAACAAGCCAACAAGCCTAAAAACACGCTCAACAAAGCGTAAAGAAAGGCTTTTCCAATTTGGTTCTGTTCGATAAGTTGGAAGGTTTCTAAGGAAAATGCCGAAAAGGTAGTAAATCCGCCCAATACTCCTGTAATAAAGAAATACAACCATTCCGCAGGAAAGTTTTTCTTCTGAAATAATACAAACAGTGCCCCAATCAAAAAGCTACCTAATACGTTGACAAAAAGAGTGTTAAAAGGAAACATTTTGACTATTCGTATGCTTATCAGTCCATAGCACAAAAAGCGAAACATACCTCCTATGGCACTGCCTAACCCTACGTACATAATTGATCTTATCATTTTTATTGATTAACCGAACACAACAAAAGTAGCAAAAATAATCATAAAAACAAAGAAGTTAGGAAGTCAAAAAATACAGATTGTTGTATAAATTGTAGTCTAAAACCAGATTATATTTTTTATCCCAACGAATATAGAAGAATAAAATTACAATCTACTTCTCAGAAGTTTATAGACATACTTAGAATTGTGGTTTTTTTCAGAGTTCGTAATGAAATAAAACCGATGTATATATATGCTTTTAAAACAAAAAATTTAAAACATAAATGGCATATTTTAATAGTCTGAGCAGTATCCAGATATCATAAAAAAAACGGCCGTAATCCCTTACAGCCGTTTTAATTCAATAATAAAATTTAAAATCAAAAAACTATCTTAATCCGCTAAAATGACTACTCTATTGTTATTTAACTCTAAAGTTCCGCCATTGATAGCCAATAAAAATTCATTTTTTTTATCTCCTTTTTCAAAACGAGAAGCAACGCTTTCTCGAAGTTCAATGTTTCCGTATAATTTCACATATCCCTTCGTCAAAACTGACACGATAGGTGCGTGGTTTTCCAACATTTGGAACTCTCCGTTCACTCCAGGAACAGAAACCGCATTCACTTCTCCGTTAAACAAAATTTCCTCAGGGGTGACAATTTCTACTTTCATATCCGTATTGAATTTTCAATATTATTGAACCTCAGCTAACATTTTTTCTCCTGCAAGAATAGCATCCTCAATTGTTCCTTTCAAGTTGAATGCAGCTTCTGGCAAATGATCTAACTCTCCATCAATGATCATATTAAAGCCTTTTATCGTGTCTTTAATATCAACCAAAACTCCAGGTATACCTGTAAACTGTTCAGCTACGTGGAAAGGCTGTGACAAGAAACGCTGTACACGACGCGCACGAGCTACCGCCAATTTATCTTCTTCTGAAAGTTCTTCCATACCTAAGATGGCGATAATATCTTGAAGTTCTTTATAGTGCTGTAATAATTTCTTAACACGTTGAGCACATTCGTAATGTTCTTTTCCTAAGATCTCAGGAGTCAAAATTCTTGAAGTAGAATCCAATGGGTCAACGGCAGGGTAGATACCCAACTCAGCGATTTTACGTGACAATACGGTAGTTGCATCCAAGTGAGCAAAGGTTGTCGCTGGTGCAGGGTCAGTCAAGTCGTCGGCAGGAACATAAACTGCTTGCACGGATGTGATTGAACCTCTCTTTGTAGAGGTAATACGCTCTTGCATTGCCCCCATCTCAGTTGCCAATGTCGGCTGATAACCTACTGCTGATGGCATACGACCTAACAACGCCGATACCTCAGAACCTGCTTGGGTAAAACGGAAGATATTATCTACGAAGAATAAAACATCTTTTCCTTGTCCATCTCCAGCCCCATCACGGAAATATTCAGCAATGGTAAGTCCTGAAAGTGCCACACGAGCACGAGCTCCTGGTGGTTCGTTCATCTGACCGAAAACGAATGTCGCCTTAGAGTCTTGCATTGCTTTTTTATCAACTTTGGTTAAGTCCCATCCTCCATTTTCCATAGAGTGCATGAACTCATCACCATATTTTATAATTCCAGATTCTAACATTTCTCTCAAAAGGTCATTCCCTTCACGGGTACGCTCACCCACTCCAGCAAAAACTGAAAGTCCTCCGTGACCTTTGGCAATATTGTTAATTAGCTCTTGGATCAAAACGGTTTTTCCTACTCCCGCACCTCCAAACAAACCAATTTTCCCTCCTTTAGCATATGGCTCAATAAGGTCGATAACCTTGATTCCTGTGAAAAGCACCTCTGTTGAAGTTGATAAATCTTCAAATTTCGGAGCCTCACGGTGAATCGGTAGTCCATTAGAACCTTCCTTTGGTAGGTTTCCTAAACCATCGATTCCATCTCCAATAACATTGAATAAACGCCCATAAATGTCTTTCCCGATAGGCATTTGAATTGGATTCCCAGTTGCAATTACTTCTGTATCACGACTTAAACCCTCTGTTGAGTCCATTGAAATCGCTCTAACAACATCTTCACCTATGTGTGACTGTACTTCCAAAACTAATTTTGAACCATCAGCTTTAATAATTTCCAATGAATCATAAATCCTAGGAAGTTCGCTCTCAGCAGCAAAAACAACATCCACTACTGGTCCAATTACCTGTGATACTTTACCTTTTTGAGACATTTTCTGTATAATTGTTATGTTTAATTATTTGATTTATATTTTGTTCACGCAAAACATAAAGTGTTTTTATGTTTGTCTGCAAATATATGATTTTTCTTAATAAAAGAAAAAAAAATGTATAAATTTATTCACTAAAAACCTCTAAAACAGATTTTATTTTTTTTCAACACATTGTGTATTAAATAAATACAATATTTTTCTCGAAAAATCATCTCAGTTATAAACTATGGCAAAATTGCTCCGACAGCAATGTCACAACGATGTCCTGGTTCACCATGTGGTGGATTAGGTTTTCCTGAAAATCCTTCGGCAGTAACTCCTACATTTTGCTGTGTGCTTTGAGGATCTACAACTATTTGTTGAGGAGCAACCTGAGGTTCAACACTTTGATTTTGTTGATTAACCACTTGTCCCATTGGCTTGGAATCTAATGGAGCCCCCACTGGAATGTCACAACGATGATCTGGTTCACCATGCGGTGGATTTAATTTCACACCTCGGGAATCCACCGATAATGAGGCGGGCTGAGGAACTGCAAAACCCTCAGACGACACTTGTGGCAAAGCCTCGTTTTCCGAAACTGGAATGTGTTGGCTAATATTCTGTGATATATTTGATGAATTTGGTAACGGTGCTCCTACTGGAATATCACAACGATGACCAGGTGCACCATGCGGAGGATTCAAAGTCACTCCCGAAGAACCTGTGGTAGGTAACTGAGAAGCACCTGTTGCATTCAGAAGTCCTAAGTTTTTATCAAAAACAGATGAATTTTGGCTACTTTGTAACAATGCCTCCACTTGTTGTGTATTTAACAAAGCTTCTTCTGAAACCTTGATTTCATCAACACTATTTTTGCACGAAAACAGGAATAAAACACCTAATAAAATACCGATTTGCTTCATAATCATATCAATTTTGTGGCAAATATAACCCATTTTTTCAAAATAAAAAAGTCTTCAGAAATTTCAAATAATCTTGCTATTTTCGCTTTTCCAGCTCAAAAATCGTAATTTCAGGGCGTACATTAAACCGAACAGGAATGGAATGCCCTATTCCTCGGTTGACATAGAGCGTTCTTTGATTGGATAATTCAATTTTTCCTGACGCATATTCCTTATTTTTTACGGGAAGTACGGGAGGTGTAAGAAAAGGAGGTTTACACTGCCCTCCATGGGTATGCCCCGAAAGAATCCAACCTTGATAATTTTGCCAAACCTCCAAATCACAAGTGTCAGGATTGTGACTCAAAACTACATTAGCTTGTGCTGCATCATAATTTTCAAAAGCCTTACTCGCATTGAATTCACCTGCCCACAAATCGTCTAATCCAATAAAGGTCAATCCCTCAATTTGAATACGTTCATTTCTCAAAACAACGATTTGGTGTGAACGCATCAACTCAACAATACTATCTGCCACTTTAGGCTCACGCCAATTCACTCCGTAATCATGATTTCCTAAAACAGCTATCGTTCCTAATCTTCCCTTCACGCAATGTTGCAAAGCCTCTTCCAATTTGTCGTACAGTACTTTTTTGTTTTTATAAGTGACATAATCGCCTGTATAAACCACAAAATCAGGATCATATTTTCTCATTTCTTCAAAAGTTGAAATCAGATAATCGTTACTTACCCAACGTCCCGTATGGAGGTCACTAATTTGCATCAAGGTTTTCCCCTCCAAATGTTTTGGTAAATGCTCAATAGGCATTTTCATTGAAACAACTTCTACCCAATGACGCTCTATTTGCCAAGCATATAGAACCAAAAAAAGACATATCACCGTTGGTATGAAAATGATTTTTTTTATGATTTTTCGTGACTTCATGCTTTTGAATATATTCACTTCCGACTCATTTCTCTCACTGAACGGTAAAACGACTCATAAAGAGAAAGTGAAATGTTTACAAGAATTATACATTTATTCAGAGAAATATAGCAAAAGTTATTTGACATAAAAAACTCTGTACCAGATTATTATTAACAAAAAACATCAATTATAATATCGATACGATTTTCTTGACTCTTACTCATGCTATCATAAAAAGTTGTATTCGAAAGTCTGTAAATTAATACAGATAGATGATTATCAAAACTTTGATAAAAACAAAAGCCTTTCTTAACAGAAAGGCTTTTAGATGTGCAACACTTTTGATTTCGCGGTCTGGACGGGACTCGAACCCGCGACCCCCTGCGTGACAGGCAGGTATTCTAACCAACTGAACTACCAGACCTCATTTTGCGAGTGCAAAGATACTATTTTCTTTATATTTTCCAAAGAAAAAATATTTTTTTTAGCACTCTTTTTAAACTTCATTTATAAGTTGCTGAAAATCAAATTCAAATATTAAATTTTTTCCTAATTCAAAGCCTCTGCACCTCCAACGATTTCTAATATTTCGCCAGTAATCGCTGCTTGACGAGCTTTGTTGTAAGTCAATTTCAATTGATTTCTAAGTTCACTCGCATTATCCGTTGCTTTGTGCATTGCTGTCATTCGAGCTCCGTGTTCAGAAGCTACCGAATCACGTAATGCCTTGAACACCTGCGTTTTCAATGAACGAGGAATCAATTCCTTAACAATTTCTTCTTTGGAAGGCTCATAAATATAATCCACTGAAGATTCTTGTTCCTCTGCAACAGTCTGAATAGGTAAGAATGTTTCTTCTGTAATAATCTGTGTGGCTGCATTTTTGAAACTGTTGTAAACCAAAACAACCTTATCAAATCGACCTGATGTATATAATTCCATCAATTCTGATGCCAACTCAGCCGCATCCGCGTAGTTTAGGTTATCAAAAATATGGGATTCATATCTGAAAACTTTGTCAGTTTTTTTCAAAACATCGTTTCCTTTTTTTCCTACGGTGTAAAACTCCACCTTTTGATTTTTATAAACAGTACTTTCTAATTCTAATGATTTTTTGATAATATTAGAGTTAAAAGCTCCGCAAAGACCTCTATTAGAGGTGATTGGAACAATCAATATATTTTTAGCCACTTGAGGACGTTCGTTATAGATACTGTCGTTACCCAAAGCAGAACTAAGTTGTTCCAACAATTGTTTTAGCTTATAAGCATAGGGTTTCATCGCGATGATGGCATCTTGAGCCTTTTTGAGTTTTGCTGCCGACACCATTTTCATCGCTCCAGTAATTTGCATCGTGGAACTTACCGATGAAATCCTACTTCGTATTTCTTTTAAATTTGCCATTTTTCTATTCTCTGAAAATGCTGTAATTTATTTTCTATTTCAATGTTTAACAGAAGTAACATCATACCGAAAAATAGGTTTTCCTCCTTCACAATCTACCGATTTAGGTCGTGCAGGAATAGAGCAATCGCTTCCTATTCCCCATTTTTGATTAAATTCTCTTTGTTTTTGTGTGTATTTCGCTACTTTCTTTAAAAACGCCTCTACATCAATGTTTTTAGGATATGCTATATATCCCATTGGACCTCCACAAGCCTTGCTTCCTATAGGAGCAAAATCCCATTGAGAACCATCTTCACAACTTTCATTTGAAGCTATCTGTATAATTTCAAGAAATAAGTTATTAATAATTTGTTCCTCTTGTTCCTGTGTAATATCTTTATTTCCCACACAAGCCAGTAAAAATAATACTCCAAATCCGAAAGAACAAAAAAAACTTTTCATAATTTAAAATTTAGATTAAACAAAGGAATTTCTCAATTCTTTGTCAAAATTTCACACTTTTGACAAAGAATTGAATCTTAATTTAGGATTATTTTACGTATTTCTCAGAAAGTTCCTTCGCTACTTTCTCCAAAGTTTCGGTGATTTTATCATTGAACTGACCTGCTTTCAACTCATCTAAAACATCACGATGTTGCAAGTTCAAGAAATCCAAATATTCTTTTTCAAATTCCTTCACTTTATTTACAGGCACTTGACGCAACAAGTTTTTAGAACCTACATAGATAATCGCAATTTGATTTTCAACCGTATATGGGTCATTCTGTGATTGTTTTAGAATTTCCACGTTACGTTTACCTTTTTCGATAACGTTCATTGTTGCTGCGTCCAAATCCGAACCAAATTTAGCAAACGCCTCTAACTCACGATATTGAGCTTGGTCAAGTTTCAATGTTCCAGCAACTTTTTTCATTGATTTAATCTGAGCGGAACCTCCCACACGCGATACCGAGATTCCTACGTTAATCGCTGGACGTACACCAGAGTTAAACAAATCAGACTCCAAGAAAATCTGTCCGTCTGTAATTGAAATTACGTTCGTTGGAATATATGCCGAAACGTCACCTGCCTGAGTTTCAATGATTGGCAAAGCAGTAAGCGATCCGCCTCCTTTTACCAAATGCTTGATGCTATCCGGCAAATCGTTCATTTTTCGAGCGATACTATCGTCAGCGATTACTTTCGCTGCTCTCTCAAGCAAACGAGAGTGCAAGTAGAACACGTCCCCAGGGTAAGCCTCACGTCCAGGTGGTCTTCTGAGCAATAACGACACCTCACGGTAGGCCACCGCTTGTTTCGACAAATCATCATAGATAATCAAAGCTGGACGACCCGTGTCACGGAAATATTCCCCGATAGCAGCTCCTGCAAATGGCGCATATACCTGCATTGGTGCTGGATCAGAAGCATTTGCCGCTACGATAGTGGTATAAGCCAAAGCTCCATTATCTTCTAATGTTTTAGCAATTGCAGCTACGGTCGATGCTTTTTGCCCAATAGCTACATATATACAGTACACAGGTTTTCCTGCATCATAAAATTCTTTTTGGTTAAGAATGGTATCAATACAAACCGTTGTTTTTCCTGTTTGACGGTCTCCAATAACTAACTCACGCTGACCACGACCAATAGGAATCATGGCGTCTACGGATTTGATACCTGTTTGCAACGGCTCATTTACTGGCTGACGGAAGATAACCCCCGGTGCTTTACGTTCCAATGGCATCTCGTATAACTGACCTGTGATAGGGCCTTTCCCGTCAATTGGCTGACCCAAAGTGTTTACCACACGACCTACAATACCTTCCCCTACATTGATGGAAGCAATCAATCCAGTTCTTTTAACTGTATCTCCCTCCTTGATATCTGTTGAAGGTCCTAATAAAGTAATACCTACGTTATCTTCTTCCAAGTTCAAAACGATACCTTTAAGTCCGTTGTCGAACCTTACCAATTCTCCGTATTGCGCATTCGACAGACCAAAAATACGAGCGATACCGTCTCCCACTTGTAACACCGTCCCCACTTCTTCCAAAGAAGCTGTGGCATCAAAATTAGCTAATTGCTCTTTTAAAATTGCTGAAATTTCAGCCGCTTTTATTTCTGCCATTTTTAGTTTATATTTTTTTATTTATAAATCTTTATTTGTAATAACTACTCAACAATAGTAACTATCCTATTGTTTTGAAAATTCATCAATTTATTATCCACGTATATTTTTTGTAATACGATAGCGTTTGTGGTTACAGAGAATTCGGATTTGATTTCGTATTTTTTATACCCCAAGTCAATAACTGTATGAGAAATTTTATCTTCGATATATAAAGAATTTATAAACACGTTTATCAGATACTTCTGACCCTCTTTTTCTGGGGCTATGAATGTAAAGCCCTTAGGTTCAGCTAAATTTGGTCTGTCGAACAGTTCTAATTTATTGTTTTTATCCTTGTAATATATTTTAATATTTTTAGGGTCAAATTTCTCATTAAAAGGACTTAGTAAATCATTCCCTTGATTATCTACAACAGAAAAGGAGGCACTACTACTTAAGTGTTTACAACAACCTACTTCACTATTTTCCTCATTGTTTATTTTTTCATTATTTTTGTTACAAGAAAAAAACAATGCTCCCATGATAATAATAAATAAACTCTTTCTCATAGCTATTTTCGTATATTATAAATTATTCCATTTTTGTAATCAAAGGTTCCATAATCTCCTTTAAAGGGAGATAAATACCACCCATTCCAAAGTCCATCCCAGCCAAAATTCATATAGTATGAAGGTACGATTTTATCATGACAGTCATAGCCCCAGCGACCAACTTTTATACATATTTCAATCATAACTTCTTGATATCCATCACATACCCATGCGTGACCCCCTGTATATATAGATTGTCCATTAAAAATAAATTCTTCTCCTCCTCTTAAAATAACAGGATATCCATTTTTAATTTCATTCTCAATTTTGGACAGGATATCATGTTCTGTATATATAGCTGATTTATAACTAAAAGAAGATTTAAGAGCATTTGCTACATGTGATGTTATAGCTCCAGAGTTCTCACAGCCATAATTCATATTCACAGAATTACCCGCATCCCTCATCAATTTTGAAATCTCATTAAAACCACCTGAATTTGTGTTTGAATTACCATTCTTCTTATTAGGCATTATAGACCAATTATATGAATTTGGATGATTATGAAATTTCATAATCTGAGCCATAGCAGTTGCTACACAACCTGTTAAAGCTCTTCCATTACTTTGAGATAAACAATTAAGATTTGGTGCCATATTATTATATCCTTCTCCTTGTCCCCATTCGGTTATTGTCAACGGACCATTTCTATAAATTAATTCAGGACTATTTCCGTAAGTTCCTCTTGCTGTTAATTTAGATTGTTTTACACCTGCTATATAATTTTCTATAAAATTAGCATTCCAATGTTTAGAAAAATCAACACTATCTTTTATCTTTCCTTGTTGTAAATCAGCAATATAACTGTTTTGATTCTGCAACCATTCTATTAAAAACGGAGGAATTTCCTTAGTATTTAAATCAAAATTATTATCATTTGAATAGGCTAATATCGGAAAAGCACGTTTATCTGCTGGCATAATAAGAAACCCTCCATTTTCATAATTAACTATATAAATTGACGGCTGATTTTTTTTAGTTTTAATAGGAGAAATGTTCCGAACTTGATTTTTAATACCTTTTTTTGAAAACATTGTCTTAGTCGTTGTAAAAATACTATCAGCCAACCCCTTAATTTCTTCTATATCTACATAGTTCAAATTGTTAAGTCTTCTGATGTCTTCAATGTTTTCTACCTCTAAATAACCTAAATCTTTATTACTATCTTGGCTACAACCAATAAATAGCAAAATAATTATGGAAACTAATAAGGTATTTATCTTTCTCATGACTTAAAAATATTTGGTTAATTAAACTTTTATCATTAGAATAATAGTAATCACTAAACGAATAACTTTTCTTGGAACTCTTGTCGTAATTTATTGAGTTTGAAAGCTACACTGGCGTTGTATTGAATATCGCCAATACGCAATATAAATCCCCCTATGATACTCTCATCTACCTTATTCACTAAGGTAATATTTCGGCTTTGTTTCAAACTTTCTACCTTTTGTAACACTTGTTTTTTCATCTCTTCCGTAAGAGGAACCGCTGTGATTACCTCAGCAGTTTCGTTATTTTTATATGAATTATAATGAATAACGAATTTCTCAGCGATTTGCTTCAAGATGGGCAATCGTCGATTTTCGATAAGCAAGGTGAATAAGCGTTGTACCTCTGGTGAAACTCCTACAAACACTTTATCCAATACATTTTTCTTAACCACAGTCTTTACGATGGGTGAAACCAAAAGATTGTCCAACTCTTTATTTGCTTCTATCGTTTTATGAACTAAAGACATGTCACGGAAAACACTCTCCACAGCGTTTCGCTGTAGGGCATATTCCAAAAGTGCCTTAGCATATCTGTTAGCTGCTCTGAATCCGTACATATTTTATTAGTTTAAAGTAGCTCCTTTCAAATATTCATTAATCAGAGTGGTTTGCTTCTCCTTGTCAGAAAGCTCGTTTTTGATGACTTTTTGAGCTATTTCAATTGACAACGAAGCAACCTTATCTTTCAATTGAGCAACTGCTACTTTTTTCTCATTATCAATAGCTTGTTTTGCTTGGTCAATCAATTTTTGTCCTTCTTTTTGAGCCTCTTCTTTAGCTTCAGCAACGATTTTGTCTTTTAACTCTTTCGCTTCTTTTAACATAGCATCTCGCTCTGCTTTTGCTTCTGCTAACAAACGCTCGTTATCAGCTTTCAAATCTGCCATTTGCTTACGTGCCTCCTCTGCTGCTTCCAAAGCATTATTAATAGACTCTTCGCGCTGTTTAACCGCTGAAAGAATCGGTTTCCAAGCAAATTTTGCTAATAAAAAAAGTAAAACTCCAAAAATCAACGTTCCCCAAAACAGAAAACTTTCAGGATTTGTAAAATTCATTGTTCTAAATATATTTAAATATGATTCGACTTTTCTTTTTTACGAAAAAACCACCTTACAGCCAACCGCTGTAAGATGATTTTAACTTAATTATTTTGCGATTAACGCAACAACCACGGCGAAAAGGGCAACACCCTCGATAAGTGCCGCTGCAATAATCATTGCAGTTTGAATTTTTGAAGCTGCTTCCGGCTGACGAGCAATACCTTCCATTGCGGCTGCTCCAATTTTACCGATGCCGAAACCTGCTGCCAATGCTGCGATAGCAGCTCCAATTCCTCCTAAAACCATAATAAAAAAAATTAAGTGTTAATAAAAAATTATAATTAAATATTTAAATTTCAAATATTTGCGATATGCCTTTTTGATATTAGTGATGGTGTTCTTCCACGGCTTGTCCAATAAACAAAGCTGATAGCAAAGTAAACACATAGGCCTGTAAAGCTGCTACCAACAATTCAAGTACGTTAATGAACAAAGCAAAAGCAATTGACACTGGAGACACCCATACTGTTTTAAAGATGAATATCAAAGAAATCAAACTCAAGATAATGATGTGTCCTGCAGTAATATTCGCAAACAAACGCACCATCAAAGCAAAAGGCTTAGTAAACATACCCAAAATTTCTACCGGGATCATAATTGGCAATAACCAAAACGGCACTCCTGGAGTCGCAAAAATATGTTTCCAATAGTTTTTGTTACTACTAAAGACAGTTACAAAAAATGTTATAATCGCTAAAAATCCTGTGAACAAAATATCGTTGGTCAATGTACTAGCGAATGGGAAAAACGGAATCAATCCGAAAAGGTTTCCGAACCAAATCAAGAAGAAAATCGTCAAAAGATAAGGCATGTAACGAGCATACTTTTCTTCTCCTATCTGTGGAATAGCAATATCATCGCGTACAAACAATACCAACGGCTCTAAGAAACCTGCCATTCCTTTAGGTGCTTTTGGATTCTTTTTGTAAGATTTTGCCATTGGAATAAAGATTGCTAACAACAAAATCGACACTAAAATCATTGAAAAAACGTTTTTCGTTATTGAGAAGTTCAACGGACGAGTATTAGTCACATGTCCGTCTTTGTCAAAAGAAAGGCTTCCATCAGGGTTTGTGTAGTGAATTACTTCATGAAAACGAGCAAACTTCATTCCCTTCTTCTCAACCACTACCTTTCCATCATTGTCATGGTGAAACTCACTTGACATAAAAGTCACCAATCCGTTATCCGTCCAAAGAATTACAGGAAGTGGCATTGAAATAGATTTTCCTTGAAAGTCGGTAATGTGAAACTCATGCGAGTTACTGATGTGGTGCATAATCATCGAAACAGGGTCAAAAGCCTCTTCCTTGTCTTTATTGGCATCAGAAGAAAATCCCTGAAACGGAATGAAAAATAACAAAAATAAAACGAATTTCTGAATTATGTTTTTAGCTACCATTATTATTTTGTAAAAAATATAAAATTTGTATTTTTCCTTATTTGGGCAAATTTACATTTTCAATCGGAATTAAGAAAATTTTTGGAGTATTTTTTTTTAGTCCAATTTATATTTTTTTATAAAACACTGATAATCAAGTTTATTTTTGTCTTTATAAATTTTTATCTTAATTTCTAAAACTCACACCAGCAGGAAAAAACATTTTGTCTAAAAATATTTTTTTGCTTGATTTCTTCATCTTATTTCAATACCTTTGTAACTGAAAATTCGTAGTCTCTTAGGTGTCATGTAAACCATAAAAACTCAGAATTTTAGTTTTTTTTCAAATTACTAAAACTTTCGCTTTTATTTTTTTGAACTATGCTATTATTTCTGAAAATTGGAAGAAGACGGAACCTAAGTCTGTGTGCTATTTTTGATTTTAAACATTATCCAGTAAATATTCACTAAAATATCATATTATGAAAAAGTTTTTATTTTTAAGTGTACTTCTGGGAGCATTGGCTTGTAGCAAAGAAAAAGACGTGAAACTTTGTTGCTCTCCTCCTCCTATTTTTAATTTATATATAAACAAAAGTTCCGATTCCTACAAAGAGTTTTTGGACTCAGAAGGTAAGTTTGACACAAAAAATGTTTCTTTATACCGCATGAACGGTAACGTAAAAAAAGAATACCCAGTAGCAGAGGTTTCCCCTTTGTTGCAGGAAAATTACCTTTCAGTAGGAACTCATCTTGATCGTATAAATGATGTTTATACGGGAAAAAAAGAAATCCTTTATCTCAAAAACGCTTCAAGAACGTACAAAATAGAAGTAGAAGGAGCTATGGTCAGCCGCAATGGATGTTGCCCAGTTGCTGAAGTGAAAGAAATAAGAGTCGATGGCGTAAAAATTGAAAACGATTTTTTAGTAAAATAAAAAGTTAAACCCCGTAAAAAATGTTATCTCGGTTCTTTTTTATTATGGTAGGCTTGAAAAACTGAAAAGGCACGGCTCAGTCGTGTCTTTTCAGTTTGTTCCCAAAAATGAGAATACCTATTTTTCAGCCTCCAGGTCATTTATTTTCAGCGGATTGTGATTTAATTCATCGTACTCAATCCTATTTTTGAAAATATCGATCGCTGTAAAAACAGCTTGTCGGAACGAATCCGCATCGGCTATACCTTTTCCTGCAATTTCATAAGCTGTACCATGATCGGGAGAGGTGCGTACCCTACTCAATCCTGCTGTATAGTTTACGCCACTTCCGAATGAAAGTGTTTTGAAAGGAATCAATCCTTGATCGTGATAAGGAGCTATGACTGCATCGTAATTGCGATAGTTTTGAGTAGCGAAAAAGCTATCGGCTGAAAAAGGCCCAAAAACCAATATTCCTTGTTCAAACAATTTTTTCAGGGCAGGTCGAATCACTTCATCGTCTTCGTTACCTATGACTCCATTGTCACCACAGTGCGGATTGAGTCCTAAAACCGCAATTTTCGGTCGATGTAAACGAAAATCTTTACGCAACGATTCGTTCATCGCTTTGATTTTCTCAAAAATAAGGCTTTCGGTAATGTGTGAGCTAACCTCTTTTAACGGAACATGGTCTGTGAAAAGTCCTACCTTAAGGTCTTCGCTGACCATGAACATCAAACTCTTTCCGTTAAGTTCTTTGGCTAAATAATCAGTATGTCCAGGAAATGTAAATTCCTCAGACTGAATGTTATTTTTGTTGATAGGAGCCGTTACCAACACATCTACATCACCTTTTTTGAGAGCTTCAACAGCCCTTTTTAGCGATAAAAAAGCATACTTTCCAGCTTCTTCTGTCACTTGTCCAAAAGCAATGCTGGGGGAATCCTTCCAACAATTTAACACATTGAGCTTCCCTACAATGGCATCTTCAATCTTGTCTATACCTTGAAAATTGGTATTTAACTCAAAATGTTTTCGCTGAAATGAAACCGTTTTATTGGAACCGAAAATGATAGGTGTGCATAATTCCAAAATCTTTGGATCTTCAAAAGTTTTTAAGATCACTTCCATTCCAATACCATTGATATCTCCTATGGAAATACCTACTCTAACTAATTCATCTTTCATTTATGTCTTATGTAAAATATTTTTTAGATTTGTTATTTTTGTCTTCAACATCACTTTTCCTATGTTAAAGCAGTGGTAATTATAGCTTTACGCTGCGCTACCATCTCGTTAAGTCTCCAAAATTACAAATAAATTAACTACTTTCAAAATATCTACTCAATTCTGTCTTTTTAGTTTCCACAGACAAAGTATAAAGGTAACAATCGCTACTATTACACCAAACAACAGAGAAAAAATAACTGTTCCTAAAGGCATTGTGTAACGTATCTGACCATCAACAATTACATAAGGAGGGTTTAACCACAGCAAAAATTGGTAGAACAGAACGGTAAAAATACTACATACCGAAACACTTACAACTAATGAAAAGATAATTTTATAAATCATTTGTTTGAGGTATCAGCTGTTCTTTCCAAATCCTCGCGTTCTTTTTTAAAATACGCTTTTCGTTTTTCGAAAGATACCAAATGTTCTTCTTTTAGATAAAAAAATGCATCGACCACAGAAAGCATATCCATTTCATAGGGAGTCAATCCTAAAAGATTTGATTTTTTAATATTGTTTTCTGTTATTTCCTTTCGGGAAGGTTCATTCCGTAGTGAAATAAAAGCATAATCAGGGTTGTAATTATCCAAAATATGTCGCTCTATACTTCCTTTTTTAGCTTTAGCCCTTAATTTTCCTAATCCTAAATATCCTTTAAAACCGGTTATGCCTGTGGCAGGTACAAAACCTATTACATAGTATTGGTCTTTGAATTTTTCCCGAAGAAAATGCCCCATAGTATAGTCCTTTGCAAATCTCTTTTCATCATATTGATTGATTTTGGTAATATTATCCATCAGATGTATGGAAGCCGCCCACAAAATAATCTTTTTATCAGGAAATTCGTAATTGGCTAAGTAACTCACATTTTCAGCCATCTGTTTATCTCTATGGGATAGTCCTTTGTAATTAGTTCTGTATAGCGACTTTATGTTTTCGGTCATCCGTTCCCAAAAATAATAGTAGCCGTTTTTGGTTTCTAATTTATTCAAAGCTTTCTTTACTTCATTAAATGTATTGTGAAGAACAAGTGTGTCTTTTGGAGGAACTTTGGCAAAGTAATAACATTTCTCAGCCGTAAAATTCAATGCTTTATTAAACAATGAATCCGTTTTGATGTTTGAATCCGTTTCGGCATTTAGTTTTTCGAGAAACTCATTGTAATCATCGTTGAGTTTATAATCAAATTTGTAAAATAATTTCTCATCAAATCCCGTGTAAATCAGCGGTCTGTCTGTTTTTTGAGTTTCTAAAATATAGTCAAAAAGCTCGTACATATCATCAGTTATCCAAACACCGGAAATTTCTGTGAAATGCCAAGGTGTTTTAACTTGATTGGTTTTAACCGTTTCGTTATAATACTTTCTCAAATCATATAAAGGTGATTCTATAGCTATTACGTCAAATCCGCAATGTTGATGCAGATATTTTACCATTTTAATTTTAGACACATAGGTTTCACCCATATAGTGGCTCGATTCACCAAGCCCTACAATACGAACGTTTTTTAAATCGTTTTGCAGGGTTGTTACGTTTGTAAAATCGGCTTTTTCATAATCCGATTTTGAAATGGTCTGTACTTGTGCAGAAGCAGTTACAAAAAACACGAGAGTGATAAACGACAGTATTCTTTTCATTTTTTATTTTTTAGATTAACATTTCAATTCAAAATGACAGCCATCATGAGTAATTCTATTAACAGAAAGATATTGAAAACCAAAAAAGCTGCCTTACAACTTCTGAAGACAGCTTTTTTATCTCATTTTATTATATGTCAGCATTTTCAACCTTAGCCCAAGTATCTTTTAGCCCAACGGTTTTATTGAAAACCAATTTTTGAGCGGTTGAATCAGGGTCGAGACTGAAATAGCCCAATCGTTGGAATTGGAAGCCCTCGCCCACTTTGGCATCTTTCAAACTCGGTTCCACGTAAGCGGTCGTCACTTTAAGTGAATCAGGATTTACGTATTCCAAAAAGTCTTTTTCTTGACGGTCAGGCTCGGCAACGGTGAACAAACGGTCGTAAATACGTGCCTCCGCCTCCAATGCGTGAGGAACTGATACCCAATGCAATGTACCTTTCACTTTGCGTTTACTCGCCTCCGTACCGCTTCCGCTACGGCTATCGGGGTCATATGTACAATGAATTTCGGTAATATTTCCGTTTTCATCTTTTACAACACTTTCTGCCTTAATGATATACGCATTTTTTAAGCGAACTTCACCGCCTAATTTCAATCGGAAAAATTTGTTATTGGCTTCTTCTCTGAAATCTTCTCTTTCGATATAAATTTCTCTCGAAAAAGGCACTTTTCGGAAGGTTAATACCTCTTCTTCGGGATTATTTTCAGCATCTAACCATTCTTCTTTTCCTTCGGGATAATTGGTAATCACCACTTTAATAGGGTCAAGCACTGCCATTACGCGATTGGCTTTTTTGTTCAAATCCTCACGGATACAAAACTCTAATAATGAAACATCTATCAAGTTTTCGCGTTTGGCAATTCCGATAGTGTCAGCAAATTTTCGGATAGACTCGGGTGTGTAACCCCTTCTACGTAAACCTGATATGGTAGGCATACGCGGGTCGTCCCAACCTGAAACGTGTTTTTCGTTGACCAATTGCAACAATTTTCGTTTGCTCACAACGGTATGCGATAGGTTCCGACGAGCAAACTCACGCTGTTTGGGGCGGACTTTGTCTTTGTCAATAATTTGGTCTAAAAACCAGTCGTACAATTCGCGGTGTGGTAAAAATTCAAGCGTACAAATCGAGTGCGAAATTTGCTCCAAATAATCGCTTTCGCCGTGAGCCCAGTCGTACATAGGGTAGATACACCACTGATTTCCAGTACGATGGTGACTTGAATGCATAATTCGGTAGATGATCGGGTCACGCATCAACATATTAGGCGACGCCATATCGATTTTGGCACGAAGCACATATTTTCCGTTTTCAAATTCGCCGTTTTTCATTCGCTCGAAAAGTTGCAAATTTTCCTCAACGGAAGTATTTCGATACGGACTTTCAGTACCCGCTTGGGTAGGCGTTCCTTTTTGTTTGGCGATTTCCTCGGAAGTTTGTCCATCTACATAGGCTTTTCCTTGTTTGATGAGCTGCACCGCCCAATCGTACAGTTCTTGGAAGTAATCGGAAGCGTAACACTCTCTGTCCCACTCAAATCCGAGCCATTCCACATCGCGTTTGATGGCATCAACATATTCTTGTTCTTCTTTAGACGGATTGGTATCGTCAAACCGCAGATTTACAGGCGATTGATAACGCAACCCCAACCCGAAATTCAAACATATTGAACTAGCGTGACCAATGTGCAAATAGCCATTAGGCTCTGGTGGGAAACGAAAACGCAACTTGCTGGAAGAAAATCCATTTGCTAAATCTTCTTCAATAATATTTTCAATAAAATTATTTGATTTTTGTTCTTCTGACATCGTACTTCAAATTTTAAAATGCAAAAATAAGGATTTTTTGATTGCTTATATAGTCATTTAAAACTTTCTTCGTATTTTAGCCGAAATTTAGACATTTGAAAAGCGTTAAAAACGCAACGAAAAAGCAATATTTAAGAACAAACACTATTTCAAAAGAATAGAATATGGATATTCAATTCAACAAAAACGAAGATTTTAATAAACTGTCAGTAAGTGATTTACACAAACGATTAGCCAAAGTCAGAAAAGGAGGCGGAGAGAAAAGTATCCAACGGTTACACGATCAAGGTAAGCTCTCGGCTCGTGAACGCATCGACTATTTGCTGGATAAAGACCGTGATTTTATTGAAATCGGAGCATTTGTTGGTGAGGGAATGTATGTTGAGCACGGAGGTTGTCCTTCTGGAGGTGTGATCGTAGTTGTTGGATATGTTTCTGGGAAACAATGTGTTGTGGTAGCTAATGATGCTTCTGTAAAGGCTGGAGCATGGTTTCCAATCACTGGAAAGAAAAACCTACGAGCTCAGGAAATAGCCATCGAAAACCGATTGCCTATCATCTATTTGGTGGATAGTGCGGGAGTGTATTTGCCAATGCAAGACGAAATTTTTCCTGATAAGGAACACTTTGGACGCATTTTTCGTAATAATGCGGTAATGAGCAGTATGGGAATCACCCAAATCGCTGTTGTGATGGGAAGTTGTGTGGCGGGTGGAGCCTATCTGCCAATAATGAGCGATGAAGCTATGATCGTGGATAAAACGGGAAGTATCTTTTTAGCAGGAAGCTATTTAGTAAAAGCTGCCATAGGAGAAGATATTGATAATGAAACTCTTGGTGGAGCAACTACGCACTGCGAAATAAGCGGTGTTACCGACTATAAGGCTAAGGACGATAAAGATGCTTTGGATCGAGTAAAGCGAACAATGTCGAAAATAGGCGATTACGAAAAAGCAGGATTCAACCGTGAAACACCACAAAAGCCACTCAAAGATCCGAAAGAAATCTACGGAATCTTACCCATTTCACGCACTGAACAATTCGACATGAAGGAAATTATCCTACGTTTAGTGGACAATTCAGAATTTGACGAATACAAAGAGGGTTATGGACAAACGCTCATAACGGGTTATGCCCGTATTGATGGCTGGGCTGTGGGTATTGTTGCTAATCAACGTAAGGTAGTAAAAAACAAAAAAGGTGAATTACAATTCGGAGGAGTTATCTATTCGGACAGTGCCGACAAGGCTACGCGATTTATCGCTAATTGCAATCAGAAGAAAATCCCTTTGTTATTTTTACAAGATGTCACAGGCTTTATGGTAGGTTCAAAATCCGAACACGGTGGAATTATCAAAGACGGTGCTAAAATGGTAAATGCGGTGGGAAATTCGGTAGTACCTAAGTTTACAATAGTTATCGGAAATTCGTATGGTGCAGGAAATTATGCGATGTGTGGCAAGGCGTATGACCCACGGTTTATTGTCTCATGGCCAAGTGGAAATATTGCCGTAATGGGTGGAGCTCAAGCTGCCAAAGTACTTTTACAAATTGAAACAGCATCCCTGAAAAAGAAAGGCGAAGAGATTTCTAAAGAAAAAGAAGAAGAGTTGTTTAACCAAATAAAATCAAAATACGACGAACAGATTTCTCCCTACTACGCCGCAGCTCGCTTGTGGACAGATGCCATTATTGACCCTTTGGAAACCCGAAAATGGATTTCAATGGGTATTGAAGCCGCTAATCATGCTCCTATTGAAAAGTCTTTTAGCTTGGGGGTCTTACAAGTTTGAGAAAAGATGACAAACCCGCACAAGCAATAGTAAACAAAAAAACTGCTAAAAATATTTTGATAAATAATTCTTAGCAGTTTTCAACACAATAGCTTGTATCAGATTCTGTCCAAAATCTTCGATTTTACACCATATTATCTTTACAATACTATTTCTCAATATTTTAATTAAATTTCTATTTGATACTGAATGACATAAGTTCCCTTTCGGGAATCCACTTTTTTGGTGGTAGCATCGAATATAGGACGATTGTGGTAACCAAATGTTAATTTACTTCTATGTCCGTTAAAATAAACATTAAGACCTAAAGCATAAGAATTCACACTTTGATTAAGACCTTCAAAATCAGCTAATTTCCATCCAAAATAAGGTTGATAACGAGTGTTATTTTTCTCAGACTTTGACAGTAAATATCCTAATTGAAGTAATAGAGTATTTCCTGTTCCAATCACAGGAAAAGCATTGCCTCCGCCATTAAATGAGGTCCCAGAAGAGTCAAAAATACTGTTCACACCTATATTTCGAACATAATCCTCTCCAAAAAAGAGATTATTATAACCCAAATAGGCAGTAATAGCATTATTTTTTGCTGAAATCGGCATATCCATAAAGAAGTCGATACCTAAATTCCGATGATCATCATATGTTTTATTGGCTCCTACAGTTCTTTCAAACATTTTGGATTTATAACCATATCCAACCCCAATGTTTAGTATTTTTTTCTTTCCGATATATGTCCCCACACCTCCACTGTAAGGAGTTCTGTTACTTTCGTCTTCAAGAAATTCATATTTCACGTAGGTAGAATAACCCAAACTTGTATATTTCCGTGAATAATTAAAATCTGTAACTTGGGCATCGGTAGGAATTGCCATTGAATGAATTGACACATTATAATCAAACTTACCTAATTGCCCTTTTGCATACATCCCAATATTGCGCCCCGTGTCGTCCAATTGATTCAGCGTAAATAACTGATGTACCGAGGGGTCTAAGTTCAGCATTGATCCATTTGCAATATCGACAAAGCGTCCAGCTCCAGTGAAAGATAGTTTTCCTACTCCGAGTTTGAATTTATTACTAAAAGTGTACTCTCCCAACATATCTAAAAGCCTTACATCGCTTGAACGAATGGTCTTCTGATTGATGTTGTTATTGCCTAATTGCATGTAAAAAAACAGATTCTTCTTGATTTGTGCTTGGAAAGAAATACGATAGCGTCGTACTGAAAAATCAAAAGTTTCGCTGACTGGTTCTTTATTGATAGTTGTACCAGGATTGGTAGCCACATACCTTCCCCAAAATTGACCTCTAACACCCGCTTGAATGTAAGTTTCTCCTTTTTCGTCAAAAGTATGTTTCAGTAATTGAGCATAAGAATTCACTGAAAATAAAACTACTAGAGCAATAAAAATATCCTTTGTCTTCATCACTATGATTTTATGTTATCTCTTTGAAATTTGCACGTAAAGGTACGTTTTTTTTTAAATCTAACCAATCTTTCTGTGCAAAATTTAAGTGAGAATTTAGGTTTATTAAAGTTTCGGATAGTTATTATTTTTGGTATCTGTATCAAACCTTTTATCTCACGAAGATGTTGATTTTCATGATTCTTTCAAGGTTTAAAATTATTTCAAAACATATCAGACCCAAATTTTCGATTAACTTTTAAAACAAAAAAAGAGGTTACTCGTTCGAATAACCTCTTTTTTATGGTATGATTTTTTCTTAGAAAATCGCAGCTAAATCTTTTTTGTATTTAGATAATAAAGCTCTCGTTAGACCAAGATTCGCTCTTGTTGAATCAACAGCTAAGTAAATAAAGTAAGCTCCACTTGCTGAGATGTCAATGATATGAATCTGATCGGTTAAAGTAATCAAAATGTCCTCAATTCTTTCTTTTGGAGTTAAACCTAAAACTTGAAGAGCGTTTTGTTTTGCTTTTACTACCTCAAGGTTATAAGCAGAAGCCAACGTTGGATCAAAATTAGGATTAACAGTTTCAGCTCCGTAAGAAACTCCAGATCTTACCTCTGTAACAGATACAGCTATAAATCCAGGAACGTTGTTTTTCATATCCTGAATGAATTTGTCTAATACGTTTGTCATCTTTTATAAATTTTATTATTGATTAAATATTTATTGTTTAAACTAAGAGGCATCGAGCGGATTCGAACCGCTGTACAAGGTTTTGCAGACCTCTGCCTAGCCACTCGGCCACGATGCCATTAAATTTTAGGTTGCAAATATAAAACTTTTTATTAATATTAGCAAACTCTTTTGCGTTTTATTTTTATGCTAACCGATTCAACATCGCCTCCAATAGGAGGGTTTAGTTTTGATATTTTTAATGTAATTTTTTTTGAATCAGCAAGTTCTAAAAAAATTCTATCTGAAATTCGCCCAGCTACATGTTCCAAAAGCTTCGAACGAATTGCCATTTCTTCCATAACTATGCTGTTCAACCTAACATAGTTTATCGTGTCTGCAAGTTCATCACTTTCTATTGACTTTTGTAAGTTTAAGGATACTTTCAAATCCACCCGGTAATCACTTCCTATTAAGCCTTCTTCGGTTAAACAACCATGATTAGCAAAAACACGAATGTTTTTTAATATGATTTGTCCCATTGGTTTATCGATGCGTACACTTACAGTTACTAATTCCTTGGAATAAGTCAAGACCAATGGTCAATACATGCGTCCCAGAATTATATTTAATTAACTCATTTAAAGTCACTTGGTAAGAATAAGCGAAATAGAAATATCCTCTTTTTAAACCTGCCATAGGTCCTACGTTGAGAGGAGCCAGAATCTGATCATTCAAGAAACGATAGTTCGCACCCACCCAATAGTAGTCTTCCATATTTCTCCAACGAAGTTTGAGATTCAAATCGGTTGATGAACGTCCGTCACTTTCATAGTATTGAATGAACGTTGATGGCTCGATTTCAAAAGAGCCATTTCTTTCCATTTTATACAAATATCCTGCGTAAACTGTGTAGTTACGCAATCCTTTTGGTTCATTGGTAGCAAAAATATCAACATCTTTGTTTAAGATATTCAATGCATTCAAACTTGCAAACCACCCTTTGTAACGATATAAGACCCCAACGTCAAAGTTGTGATTGATTCGTGAACGATTATTTGTTACCGACGGGTCGATACCACTTGTTGTATCAAACTTGTCAATATCAATGCGGAAAGAGTTCAAGGCATAGGATATACCAAATGAAATGAAATGATTCTCGTAGCGATCCAATGTTAGGTGATGAGCAAAACTCCCTTTTGCTCCCATTTGGCGTGTATTCCCGTTTTTGTCGTTATAGAGAATTAAACCTGCTCCGCTTCGCTCTCCAATACGAAGATCTCCAGAAAGCGATTGATAATCAGGTGCATTTTTTACTCCTACCCATTGAGAAACACCACTGAAACGCAACTTAATAAAGTCGCCAATCCCTGCATAGGTTGATGTAACTAAAAACTCACTGTCTGCTAAATATTGGTTCATTTGAGGCAGGTGCAACTCCTGTGAAAGGATTTTCCCTCCCGTAGCAATAACCATAAAAACAAATAATAGGATTTTTTTCATTGCTGATAAAAATTTAAAATACAATTGCATCCATATAACTTAAGATAGGGATGTGTTTCTAATTATAGAAATTAGAATTTTGGACAAATATCTTTACTTTTTTTTTCTTATCCTATTTTTTTTTCATTTTAATGCATATATTTAACATATCATCTCTATTTTAACATTTTAAAAAGGTTTTATGTTAGAATAAAATTATGTATTAAAATATTGATTGTCAATTATTTAAACTAAAAAATAGGAAAAGAGGCTCCTTTTCCTATTTTTTTCTATTTTTTATTTAAAAGGATTTTATTCTTTTCCTCTAACTTTCTTTTCCCATTTCCAAGCAGAAGCCATAGCTTCGTCTAATGTAGATTTTGATTTCCAGCCTAATATATTGTTTGCCTTATCGGTATTGGCGTAAGCAGCGGTGATATCACCTGCACGTCTGCCCACGATTTGATAATTCAGTTTCTCGCCTGAAACTCGCTCAAAACTATTGATTACTTCCAAAACGCTGCTTCCTGTTCCTGTTCCAACGTTGAAAACTTCGTAATTTTCAGTGTTTTTGCCTTCCAACAAGCGTTGTAGAGCCACCACGTGAGCTTTTGCTAAGTCTACCACGTGGATGTAATCGCGTATGCAAGTACCATCTGGAGTTGGATAATCGTCACCAAAAACAGATAGTTTTTCACGAAGGCCAATACCTGTTTGTGTAATAAAAGGAACTAAGTTTTGTGGCACACCAATAGGTAGTTCTCCTATTTCAGCTGATGGGTGAGCTCCTATGGGGTTGAAATAACGCAACGAAATAGCGTGTAGATTTGGGGTAACTTTGCATGTGTCGGAAATGATTTCTTCTCCAATTTGTTTGGTGTTCCCGTAAGGTGATTCTGCTTTTTTTACAGGGGCATTTTCAGTAATCGGAAGCTCATCAGCTTGACCGTAAACGGTACAAGATGAACTGAATATGAAATGTGCTTTTTTGAGTTTGGTTAACTCTTGTAGTAAATACACAAGCGTACTCAAATTGTTTTCATAGTACAACAACGGATTTTCAACACTTTCGCCCACCGCCTTGGATGCTGCAAAGTGAATCATCCCAGACACATCTTGATGACGCTTAAAGAAATCAATCACAGCGTTTTTATCTCGTAGGTCAAATTTTTCAAAAATAGGCTTTTTACCTGTGATATTTACGATTCGTGGAAGTACGTCTTCCGATGAATTTGATAAATTATCAATAATAACCACTTCAAAACCCGAATTTTGCAACTCTACAACTGTATGCGAACCGATGAATCCAAGTCCGCCTGTTACTACGATTTTCATATATTTTTTACATTTTTTATGTTTATATTCTTCTGTTCTTATAGAATTCCTAATTATTTCTACCGTATTACACGTAGTAGCTAATATGTCCGCTTCCTCAGATTGTTCCCTGATTTCGAATCACTTTACAAACGTTCAACAAAGGTACAGTTTTTTTAGAAATTTTACGCCGAAAAATTATAGATTTTGACCATTCCCTTCGTTTCTGATATTTAAGACTCGTTGTGGGAACGGAATTTCGATACCTTCTTCATCAAAGCGGAGCTTAATTTGTTCGATTGTTTCAAAGTAACAGTTCCAATAATCATCGTTATTACACCAGTATCGTAGAGAGATATTCACAGAGCTATCAGCCAGTTCCTCCACAAAAACTACGGGAGCTGGGGTGTCAAATGCACGTTTGTCTTGGGAAGCTATGTTTAGCAAAATTTTCTTAGCTTTTTGTAAATCAGAATCATATCCAATACCTACCATTACCTTTACACGTCGTTTGTCCTCTCGACTGAAATTGATAATGCTATCGCCAAACAAAGGTCCATTGGGAATAATAACTTCTTCATTATTAAATTTATTAAGCGTTGTATAGAAAAGTCCTATACTTTTTACAGTGCCTCGTTCATTTTTGGCTTCAATGTTATCCCCTATGCGAAAAGGTTTCAAAATCAGAATCATGATTCCCCCCGCGAAATTTGACAAAGAACCTTGTAGTGCTAAACCAATAGCAACCCCCGCACTCGCCAGAATAGCAAAAAACTGTGTGGCTGGGATTCCTATTATTTGTATTATAATGAGAAACAAAGCAATATACGACACCCAACGCACTAACTGGGTAAGGAAAATTTGAAGGGAGGAGTCCAATTCTCTACGTTCCATCACCCGTTTTAGTAGCTTCATTATTAGTCTTATAGCGTATTTTCCAACAATAAAAAAGACAATTGCTCCTATCAACGTAGGGATGAAATCAATTAAACTGGTAATCCATTCTTTTAGTAATTTTTCAAAATCTTGTGCTGTGAAGTGTTCCATTGTTTGTTAGTTTAGTGTGTATTTTTCAGTTTACAAAAGTAGTAAAAATTGAGGATTTCTGTAATAAGAATGGGGATTTTTTTGTGTTTTTTACTTTTGAACAGATTATTTATTTTGTATTTTTGTATGAAGTTTTTAATACGTATTTCGATGAAAAGTGTGCAAAAACATCTCTTCTCAGGGATTTTTATAATGGTTTTATTTACTTGTGTTACCATATTGAATTTTGATGACTATCAAAACACTACATTCTTTTATAAAACCTTAATTTTTAATGTTTTATCAATAGGATTAACCTTTTACATTTTATGGAAATTACTAAAAAATAAACAAACACAGATAACAAGCATAGATATAGAAGTTTACTTGTTATTTTTTTACATTTTGATAAACACTATTTTCAGAGATAACATCTCTTTTTCACTTCGTTTTTATGATTTGCTTTCGTTGTTTCTTTGGTATGTTTTCCTGCGTTTATTTTTAAAAAATCAAAAAATAATTCTTTGGATCATTTTAGGTTTGTCATTAGCTATTTTTATAAATACGCTTTATGGTTTTGGTCAATATTTCAGTATTTTTAAATCGTTTCACGCTGATTTTTCTATCACTGGAAATTTTTTCAATCCTGCCCCTTTTTCAGGTTTAATTGCTATTGGTTGTGTGCTGTCATTTGCTATTTTTTTGTATAGAAAACATTTTTATCCTTGTTTTAGTGAAATAAAATCTAAGAAAAGAATAACTCACACGCTTTTTTACGGAAGTTTACTAATTTTTTCTCTCAATGCGGTTTTATTGATTTTATTAAAATCAAGAGCGTCGTGGTTTGCTGTTTTAATTGGAATGACCTTTTTGTTGTTCGTTCATTTGAAAAGTAAAATTTCTTCATTTGCTAAAAAATGGTTGTATTTTAGTATTGCTTTGGGGGTTGTAATATTTTTGTTTTTCTTCTATTCATTGCGAAGAAGTTCAGCTGACGGAAGACTTTTAGTATGGAAAGTGAGCTCTGAAATTGTTAAAGATTACCCGCTAACTGGTGTTGGATTAGACGCTTTTAAAACGCATTATATGAATTACCAAGCGGCGTACTTTTCTCAAAATGAAAATCAAAACGAAATTATACTATCTGACAATGTGGTCTATGCGTTTAATGATTTTCTGCAATTCACCATAGAACAAGGGTTCATCGGATTGTTTTCATTCTTATTTCTGTTGATTTTATTGGTGAAAAATAGACAAGATATAATCACAAAAATAGGGTTTGCAATTTTGATTGTTTTGCTTGTATTTGCTTGTTTTTCATATCCATTACAGATACTCCCATTAAAGATTATAGGCGTTTTAGGAATTGTTTTTTGCTCTTTTCAAAAGGATATTTTACTGAAAGTGAGTTTAAGTAAAACCTTACGAGCGATAACGACGATTTTTCTATTAGGGTTTATTTATCTTCAAATCAACAACATACATCGTTTACATTTAGGATATTCACATTGGAAAAAGGGATTAAACAACTTTTTCTCAAATGATTTTGAAGAAAGCATTGTTCATTTTGAAAAAGCCTACCCATATCTGAAAACAGAAGGAGAGTTTTTAATGCATTATGGAAAAACATTGAGTGTAGCTGAGCAATTTGAGCAGTCAATAGTGATTTTACATCAATCAGAAAAATATTTAAACAACACGGTTATTCAAATTGCATTGGGGGATAATTATAAAATGCTAAAAAACTATGACAAAGCAGAAAAGCATTACAAACAAGTAGGTTATATGACCCCAAACCGATTTTATCCCGTTTATCTGTTAGCGAAAATGTATGAAGAGAAAGGCGATTTGGAAAAAGCAAAACAACAAGCTAATATTTTATTGCAAAAACCTATAAAAATACCTTCTATGGCGATTTTTGAAATGCAAGAAGAAATGAAAACGCTATTAAATCAATGAAATGCGAAATTAATAAAAACTTTTCGAAAAAACAATATTGACTTTTTAAAATTTTCGAAAGAACTTTGTAGTGGATTTCAAAACGAACTAATCAAAGACACATAACATAAGGAAGGATTTATATTTTCATTTGGGATGAATGAAAATAGACAGTCGAACTGTTAGGTTGTTTCCTTATACGGCAAAATCAGTGAAAAGAAAAAATACTATTTGTCTTGGTTTGCAACAAGATAATAGTTTTAAAAAATTGGGCGGACAGGGACAGTATGCGTATTATAAAAACACTTTAAAAAGAATAGTTTATATGTCAAATTCAGAAAACTCAAATTCAGAATCGGCAGGAGATGATGACAAATGGAGAAGATGTCTATCTGATGTACTCGAAGCGGATGGAATGTCTGCATCAGTTGGTTTTATTATAAGTGCAGGAGTAGCTGTTGGTTCAGGAGGAACACTGGCTATACCTGCTTTGATAGGTGTCGCTATTGAATCAGGAGCTGCCTCCGCTTGGGCATATTATAGAAGCAGTAATTGTTAGTTGTTATGAAAAAGAAAATTCTACTATATTCGATTGGATACGTGCTATTTTTTTTTCCTTTGATGAATTTGTTTTTTTCTGTCCAACAGAAATTACCTTTTTTTGATAAGGAGACCTTAGCTTTCTCTATTCCCGTAACCATCTTTGGATTTCTTTGTGTGGTTGGGGTTGTGATTTATGAAAATTACAAGGTAAAAAAATAGCTCAAAAAGCAAGAGGAGACTGTCCGAAAAGATTCAGTTTGGGCAAAACACCAAAAATAAAACCCTGATTTTCAGTAACTTAATCTTTGTGAAAATCTTAAAATTTGACTTTTCGGACAGCCTCTTCTTTTCGTTAAAATAATGATTTTAGATACTATCCCACAAAATTAGACCTTGCTTTACAACAAGCCAAAAACAACCGCGTAGAACTTGAAAAAGTGCTGAGTCACTATGAAAATGACAGTTTAAAATATAAATCTGTGGTGTTTTTGATTGAAAATATGCCGTATTATCACTATCAAGTGAGTGCTGAAATCAATAGTGTCAAAATTTTACTTTCAAACATCTTTCAAAAAAGAAATCTAACAGAAAAAGAACGTCAGAAAGGTATTCGGTTTCTACAAACTTCACAACCTATCATCAAGCAAGATATTAAAGAAATCAAAGCAGAAATGCTTATCGAAAACATTGATTATGCCTTCAAAGTTTGGCAAGAAAAACCTTGGAACAAACACCTTTCATTTGACGATTTTTGCGAGTTAATTTTACCTTATTGTATTGCGGAAGAGCCTTTAACAAATTGCTGTAAAGCCTATTACGAAAAATACAATCCTATTTTAGATTCTCTTTACAAAGGAACAGACGTTGTTGAAGCCTGCAATATCCTTTCTGATTATATGAAAACCGAAGGTTTTTATTATTTCATAGATTTTCCAACGCCAAGGCAAGATGCTGACTTTCAATTAAACAACCGAATAGGAACTTGCCGAGAGGCTTGTGATATAGCAATTTACGTAATGCGTTCCGTTGGAATTCCTGTAACTACGGATATATATCCTTATTCCCCTGAGTATCGAATAGACCACCAATGGAATGTGGTGCGAGATACCACAGGGAAATACTTACCTTTTTGGTATGAACAATTTAACGCCGTTCGTGATGATAATTTCACAGACCAACGCAAAAAAGGGAAAGTTTTTAGAATGACTTACGGAGTCCAACAAAATTTGGAGGAACTCAAAAATTTACCTGCTTCCTTACAAAATCCTTTCCTAAAAGATGTAACAGATGAATACTTTGGCAAAAACCGTATGGCTATTCCAATAAAAAATCAAGTTAAAAACGCATTCATTGGAGTTTTTACAGCACGAAACGGTTGGCTTGCTATCGGAAAAGGCGATGTTAAAAAAGACAGTTTGATTTTTGAAAATATCGAACCTTTTGTAATATATCAACCATTGACGTATCAAAATAATGAACTCATTCCTATTGCATATCCATTTATGTTAAAAAAGGAAGGACTGCATATATTTTATCCTGAAAAAGAACAACATAACATCACTTTAACACGAAAATATCCTTTACGAAAAACAACGGTTGTAAAATATAAAAATTGGCTAAAAGGCATACAAATCAAAGGAAGTACAAATGCTAATTTCACAAATAGTGAATTGCTTTTTAAAATGGACACGCTTCCTGCAAATAATGTGATAAACATTGATATCGTAAATTCAAAATCTTTTTGCTATTTTCAGTATGAAGTTCCCAAAGAAACTGAACTTTCGATTGCAGAAATTCATTTTTTTGACACAGAAAACAAACAAATTGTGTTTGACACCATCTATTCCAATGGGAAACCTTGGAAAGATGTTGCTTTATACCAACTTAAAAACGCTTTTGATAACAATCCTATATCATTTTTTCACGCAAGCGAATTAGGCACAAGTATTTTCTTTAAATCAAACATTCCTAAACAAGTCAAAAAGGCACAACTTATTCCACGTAATGATGATAACTTCATCAGAAACGGCGATGTTTACGAGCTTTTTTACAACGCAGGAGAAAACGGTTGGATTTCATTAGGAGAACAAACAGGCACAGAAAAAGGAAAATTAAAATTTGAAGCTCCGAAAAATGCAGTGTTATGGCTAAAAAACAAAACAAGAGGTAGTGAAGAACAAATTTTTACATATGAAAATGACAGACAAGTTTTTCCCATATTTGAAGAGTATCATAAATAAAGGTAAAAGAAATTTGTAAAATTCATAGCTTATATTCCCGACAAATACTTATTTTTGCAAAAAAAAGTAAGTTATGTACAGAACACATACTTGTGGCGAACTTCGCCTTTCCGATGTAAATAAAGAAATTACCCTCAGTGGTTGGGTACAAAAAATCCGCAATAAAGGTTTTATGGTTTGGGTGGATATCCGCGACCGATATGGCATCACTCAACTTATTTTTGACGAAGAACGCACCAGCAAAAACGTGTTGGAATTGGCTACAACACTCTCTCGCGAAGACGTAATTCAGGTAACGGGAAAAGTCATTGAACGTGAGGCAAAAAACAATCATATTCCCACCGGAGAAATCGAAATTTTGGTTTCGGAATTGGTCGTATTGAACAAATCCGAACTTCCTCCTTTTACCATTGAAGATAATACTGATGGCGGGGAGGATATTCGTATGAAATACAGATATTTGGATATTCGTCGTACGCCAGTTCGCAACAATTTGATTTTCCGTCACGAGGTAGCGATGCAAGTGAGGAATTATCTTTCCAAAGAAGGATTTATTGAGGTGGAAACACCCGTGCTGATAAAATCAACCCCTGAGGGAGCGAGGGATTTTGTGGTGCCAAGTCGTATGAACGAGGGAGAATTTTACGCCCTTCCGCAGTCGCCACAAACGTTCAAGCAACTTTTGATGGTCGGCGGATTAGACAAATATTTTCAGATAGTAAAATGCTTCCGCGATGAGGATTTACGTGCTGACAGACAGCCAGAATTTACCCAAATCGACTGCGAAATGTCGTTCGTGGAGCAAGAAGATATCATCAACACCTTTGAGGGACTTACCAAACATCTGTTGAAGGAAGTAAAAGGTATTTCTATTGAGAAATTCCCACGAATGACCTACGCCGAAGCGATGAAAACCTACGGAAACGACAAACCCGATATCCGTTTTGGAATGAAGTTCGGTGAGCTTAACGATATTGCACAACATAAAGATTTTAAAGTATTTAACGAAGCGGAATTGGTGGTAGGAATTGCCGTTCCGGGGGCTAACAGCTACACACGCAAGGAGATTGACGCCCTAATCGAATGGGTAAAACGCCCGCAAGTGGGTGCATCAGGAATGGTGTATGTTAAATGCAACGAAGATGGCAGCTTCAAATCGTCTGTGGATAAATTCTACACGGAAGAAGACCTCAAAAAATGGGCAGAACGTACCGAAGCCAAGGCAGGCGACCTGATTTGTATCCTCTCCGGAAAAGCGGACAAGGTGCGTGGGCAACTTTCAGCCTTGCGTATGGAACTTGCTGAGCGTTTGGGCTTACGCAAAGCGGACGAATTTGCTCCGTTATGGGTGGTGGACTTCCCATTATTGGAGTTCAATGAAGAAGAGAATCGATTTTTTGCAATGCATCACCCGTTCACATCTCCAAAACCGGAAGATATTCCCTTGCTTGATACCAATCCGGCTGCGGTACGTGCCAATGCCTACGATTTGGTGCTGAACGGAAACGAAATAGGAGGTGGTTCTATCCGAATTTTCAATAAAGAATTACAGGCGAAGATGTTTGAGTTGTTGGGCTTTACATCTGAACAAGCAGAGGCTCAATTTGGCTTCTTGATGAACGCCTTTAAATACGGAGCACCGCCACACGGAGGCTTGGCTTTTGGGTTTGATAGATTGGTTGCCATTTTGGGCGGACAAGAAACTATCCGCGATTTTATAGCCTTCCCGAAAAACAATTCGGGACGCGATGTAATGATTGACGCACCTTCACCGATTGACTCCACACAGCTTGACGAATTGCATATCAGGTTGAATAATTAATATAAAAAAACATTGCTGAAAGATAGAAGAATTTTTAGCAATGTTTTTCTTTTTTTGAGAAAAATTATTAGATTTGCTAACATCTTAAAACTATGATAAAAATGAGAACATTACTATTCATTGTGCTGACAACTTTATTTTCTTTCAAAGAAATGTATGCACAGAAAAAGTTAAAGCTTTCGGGAGAAGTTGTTGGGGCAGAAACTGAATCTATTTTGTTAGCAAAACCCACACAATCTGTATTTACAGATGCTGTTATAGAAATTCCTGTAAAGAATGGGAAGTTTTATTATGAATCTCAATTAGAATTTCCAGAAGCTGTAGAACTTTATTTCAGTGAGATTCGTAAAAAAGGAAGTGGAAGTATTATGGAATTGTTTTTGGAAAATGAGGAGATACATCTCACGCTTTATGATGAAGAAGAATTTAACAAGAACATTGTAAAAGGAGGCAAGTTGAATGCTGAGCATAAAAAGTATACGGATGATTTCAATCGTAAGTTTGAACATCTCTTCCAACCGATTATAGATAGTTTGGATGTTTTATATGAAAATGATTTGTATCATAGTAAAGAGGTGGAAGAGTTGTACAAGCAATTAGACGATAAAACAGGTGTTGAGAAAAAACTTATCTACGAAAAAATTGAAGCCTTAACAAAAGCTGATAAACATCTTAGCCCTGAGGCTAAAAAGCTTAATGATAGGTTAAAACCTCTAAATGAGGAAGCTAAAGCATATCGTCAGGAGTATATTGAGAAAAACCCGAACTTGATTGCTTACTCATTTCTTTTGAAAGACTTAATGTATAAAAGGGAGCAAATGGATATTTCTTATAGCAAAAGAGTTGCAAAAAAACTAGCAAAAGCCAATCCGAACCATCCATATAATAAATTGGTTGCCGAATTGGTTGCCTCTCTTGAAAATATTAAAGTTGGGCAAAAATTCGTTGATTTTACAGCTCCTGACCTAAATGGAAAGCAAGTACAACTATCAAAAGTTATTCAAGGAAAAATAACACTATTAGATTTTTGGGCTACTTGGTGCGGACCTTGTATTGCTACTACTCGTATGATGATTCCCATTTATGAAGCATACAAAGACAAGGGTTTCACAATGGTGGGAGTTGCCGGAGAGTTTAAAAATACGGATAGGTTAACTCAATTTTTAGAGAAAGAAAAATGGGATTGGTTACAATTGGTTGAGTTAGACAAGCAAAATAAAATTTGGCAGAAGTACGGAATGCAAAATAAAGCGGGTGGTGTTTTTCTCATTGACGAAAAAGGAACAATCATTGCAATTGACCCTACAGCCGAAGAAGTTAGAAAAGAATTAGAAAAGCGATTAGATAAAAATTAAAGCAACTGTCGGAGTAAAGATTGACTCCGCATAACTTGAGGAGTTGCATATCAGGTTGAAATGAAAAAATATCTTTTAATTTTAGTAATATTAATTTCATCTCGATGTTTAGGACAGGATAATATTGGAATAAAATTCTTTGGTTTGAGTTTTCATCCGTTGGGAGAAAGGCAAAATGCTCATTTAATGCCTAATAAATTGGATAGGAATGCCTATTTTGTTCTGAATTTGGGGGCGATTATTTCTGCTGAAAAATTTGTTTATGAGGGTATAAGTATCAAATTTGCACAAGGGGTTTATGCTGATTGTGCGGTTCAGTTCGGTGGGTTTTCGCATATTGGAATTCGCTTTAGGATTTTTGAAATTCAAAGACACAAATTATCAGGAGGTTTAGGTCCTACTTTAGTATTTCGTAAGAATTGGCAAAAATTAGAGGGCTATCATAATCCGAACGTATTTAAAGGAAGCAAGGAAAGTCGTTGGCAATATTTGTTTTTGTGGTATGGTGGAGAATTTGAATACAAGTACGCTTTAAATGAGCGATTCGATTTGACGACGTCCTTTGTGCCTGGTTACCCCGATTTGATGAGCTTATCCTTTGGAGTAAATTATAATTTGTAGTGAAACTTTATTTTTTACTGATAAAAATAGGTGGAAAAATGTTAACTAATTATTGGTGTGTGAGTTATGATCCTTATCGTCTTGAGAACTTATTTTCCAAAAAATTAAAATCTTCTAAAAGGCAGTTATGAGAGCAGTTATTCAACGTGTATCTAACGCATCCGTAAGCGTTAGTAATCAGTCCGTTTCATCTATTGGACAAGGGTTATTGATTTTAGTAGGTATTGAAGATAGCGACACCTTGGAGGATGTGCAATGGCTTTCGGCAAAAATTGTCAATATGCGTATTTTCGATGACCAAAATGGGGTGATGAACCTGTCGGTAAAAGATATTGATGGTGAAATTATTACAGTTTCACAATTCACGCTACATGCTTCTACTAAAAAAGGCAACCGACCAAGCTATATCAAAGCTGCAAAACCTATAATCTCTGTGCCTCTTTATGAACAATTTGTTGAACAACTTACATCGGATTTAGGGAAAACTATAGGCACAGGTGTTTTTGGAGCCGATATGCAAGTGAGTCTATGCAATGATGGACCTGTCACAATTATTGTTGATACGAAGAATAAAGAGTAAAAAAGGCAATTAGTGCAACTTTTAAATTCTAAAACTTTGAATCTTTTATTTGACATACACACTCATAACGAATCCTCTTCTGGGAATATCGTGATTCGTAACGAATTACCGTTTTCAATAAACAAAGAAGGTTTTTTCTCCGTAGGCATACATCCGTGGTATTTTTCGGAAGATGACTGGCAATCGCAATGGGAAACGGTAACCAAAAAAGTGAAGTATGAACATTGTGCAGCAATTGGAGAATGTGGATTAGACCGAAATGTCAAATATCCTTTGTCTCTGCAACAAACTATTTTTGAACGACATATACTCCTTTCGGAAGAGGTTAAAAAACCACTCATCATTCACTGCGTGAAAGCGTATAGTGAGTTGATTTCCTTAAAAAAGAAATATCAACCAAAGCAACCATGGATTTTGCACGGTTTCAACAAAAATCAAGCTGTTGCTACAACTTTAATTAACGAAAATATCAAACTTTCATTTGGAAAATCCTTATTGACTAATATTACTGTTCAGGAAGTATTCAAATCTATTCCCGAAAGTAGTTATTTTCTTGAAACCGACGACTCAGGGTTGGATATCGCTGAAATATATCAAAAGGCAAAACAACTGCGAGGTTTGGTTCAAATTCAGTTTGATTATCCGAAGATAGGAATTATGATGTAAAAAATATTTTTTTACAAACACTTGTTTTTCATGCTATTATATAAGAAAGTATAAAAAAAACAAAATATTTTTAATAAATATTTTGTCAGTTTGAAAAAAGGTTCTATATTTGCAACGCAAAAGAAAAACAACTGGTACCTTAGCTCAGTTGGTAGAGCAAAGGACTGAAAATCCTTGTGTCCCTGGTTCGATTCCTGGAGGTACCACGAGATCTTCTTCATAGAGGAAATTTTTCATATTTTTAAGGATTAGGAATTGCAAAAACCACAGTTTAAACTGTGGTTTTTGTTTTTACACAAACCGCAAAAACGTCTCTTTTATGTCCAAAGAACTTATTTTAATCACGGGAGGTAACGGAATGTTTGCCAAAGAACTTTGTAAGGTTTTGAAAATGAGTTATGAAGTTCGTTTTCTCAGTCGGAAAGCAAATAAACCGAACCATTATCGTTGGGATATTTCTTCAGGTTTTATCGATGAAAGGGCGTTTGACGGGGTGCAACATATCGTCCATTTGGCAGGTGCTTCTATTGGAGAAAAACGATGGACAAAAAGCCGTAAGCAAGAGATATTGGACAGCCGAGTTCAATCAGCTGAAATTCTTTTAAACGCTCTTAAGAAACATCGCATACGACTGAAAACGTTCATTTCTGCCTCTGCAGTAGGCTATTACGGTACAAAAACCACAGAAAATATATACACAGAAAACAGCCCAAAAGGAAATGATTTCCTCAGTGATGTCTGTCAGCAATGGGAAGCAGTGGCTGATAGATTTAACATATTGTCTGACAGAGTTTTAAAGTTGAGGTTAGGTGTGATTATCAGCAAAAATGGTGGAATTTTATCGAAAATGTTACCCATAACCAAAATAGGTTTAGGGGCTGTATTGGGCAATGGTAAACAATACATTCCTTGGATTGATATTGCTGATTTAGTGGATGTTACTCAATTTCTATTGGAAGAAAAAAACGCTTCTGGTGTTTTTAATATTGTTGCTCCCGAACATATTAGTAATAAGAATTTTACGCACTCATTAGCAACGGTCGTTGGTCGTAAAATTATATTTCCTCCTTTACCTAAATACTTGATTCAGTGTTTGTTTGGAGAAGCCTCCGTCTTGTTACTTCAAGGAAGTCGGATTCGTGCCGAAAGGCTTGAAAAATTAGGCTATGATTTTCAGTTTAAAACATTACTAGCTTCTTTAAAACATAATTTGAGCTAGAAATCTAGCTTATAAATGTTTCCCTACGCTTATTTCTCCGATTTTTCAATAAAATCGGTTTTTTTAAAAAATATTCTTCCTATTTTTGCAGAAAATTCGATACTAAAACGATATGTTGGAACAAATGAACCTAAACTACGAAAAGGTAGTGTTGGTGGGTATTATTAATCAAACGCAGGACGAAGAGAAATCAAAAGAATATTTGGATGAGTTGGAGTTTTTGACCTATACAGCTGGAGGCGAGGTGCTAAAACGATTCACTCAACGCTTGGATGTACCAAATCCTAAGACGTTTATCGGAACAGGAAAAATGGAAGAAGTGCAGTTATTTGTTGAAGAAAACGGAGTAGGAACCGTTATTTTTGACGACGAACTTTCTCCTGCACAACAGAAAAATATTGAGCGTATTCTGAAAGCAAAAATATTAGACCGTACTGGGCTTATTTTGGATATTTTCGCACAACGGGCTCAAACAAGTTATTCACGAACTCAAGTAGAACTTGCTCAATATCAATATCTTTTACCACGACTAACAGGTCTTTGGACGCACTTGGAACGTCAGAGAGGAGGTATCGGGATGCGTGGACCAGGAGAAACGGAAATTGAAACAGACCGCCGTATAGTACGAGACAGGATTGCTCTTTTGAAGAAAAAGCTGTCATCTATAGATCGTCAAATGGCTGTGCAACGTAGCAATCGTGGAGCATTGGTTCGTGTGGCGTTGATTGGATATACCAATGTTGGAAAATCAACTTTGATGAATGTGATTAGCAAAAGTGAAGTTTTTGCAGAAAATAAATTGTTTGCAACCTTGGATACCACTGTCCGTAAGGTGGTGATTGGTAACTTACCTTTCTTATTGAGCGATACTGTTGGATTTATTCGCAAATTGCCAACGCAACTCATTGAATCGTTCAAAAGTACCTTAGATGAAGTACGTGAAGCAGATTTGTTGTTACATATTGTGGATATTTCACATCCTAATTTTGAGGAACACATACAGTCTGTAAATCAAATTTTGACGGAAATTGAAAGTGCTGATAAACCTACTATCATGGTCTTTAATAAAATAGATGCTTACACGCATGAAAGTATTGCTGATGATGACCTAACCACGGAATTCACCAAAAAACATTTCACCTTGGAGGACTGGAAACAGACATGGATGAACAAAGTAGGTGACGATGTGCTGTTCATTTCTGCTCTAAACAAGGATAATTTGGCTGAATTTAGGGAAAAAGTATATGCTAAAGTGCGAGAAATCCACATTACGCGTTTTCCTTACAACAACTTTTTATATCCTGAATTTGTAGAAATTTCTGAAGATGAATAAACTACGAAAAAAATGGATATGTATTTTCGCTATTATTTGCAGTAGTGAACGTTGGAAATCTTGATTATTGAAAAGTTCTCCATTAAATACGATGTTTAACGTTTAAAACATAACTATATGAAATTAGCAGTCATTGCACACGATGGGAAAAAGGCCGAAATGGTGTCCTTTTTGATGAAAAATTTAACAACCTTGCACTCAGCAAACATTCAAATCATTGCTACAGGAACTACAGGGCAACATGCTCAAAATGCAGGATTACAGGTAGAAAAAGTACTCTCTGGCCCCAAGGGAGGAGATGCTCAAATCGCTGCTCAAATTGTGGAAGGTAAGGTACAGGGAGTATTCTTCTTCCGCGACCCTTTGGATAAACATCCACACGAACCCGACATTTTGATGCTAATGCGTATTTGCGATGTTCACAATATTCCAATTGCAACGAATCCTGCCACTGCTGAACTGGTTCTTAAAGGATTGGCCGAAAAGAGCGAATAGGCAAAAGGTAATATACCGCTTCCCAGAAGAATACAAAGTGAATGAACAGTAGGAATGGAACCATAATTAAAACTTCTTTCAAACTTCTGAAAAAGATTCCTGTCCACGGATAGCTACCGCAGAACTATATGAAAATAAGGAGAATAGTACTGCGGTAAAGCTCATCCAAAAAATACAACAATAAAATCGCACTTACCAATTGAATATGATGGGCAAAAATTACCGCAAATTTTATAATCAAAACCAGATATTTTTCGTACCTTTGCACGAACTTACACTTTTTCCATCTGTAAGAGAAATAGAATAAAACAATTATAGACGTATTTATGAAAATGAGAGGAATCTATGCTTTATTTCTTCTGTTAGGGATGATTGCTTGCCAAACAAAAGAAAAACCAGAAATTGTAACTATTGGAAAGGCTCCTAGTTTTACATTTACTAATCAAAACAACCAAACTATTAACAACGAAACCTACGCAGGAATGGTTTATGTCGTCGATTTTTTCTTTACCGATTGCCCAACCATATGTCCTGTAATGACAAACAATATGGTTAAAATTCAAAATGAGTTAAAAGATAAAAACGTTGGATTTGCTTCCTTTTCAATTAATCCAGAAGAGGACACGCCAGAGGTGTTAAAAGCATACGCCCAAAAGAAAGGTGCTACCAGTGCAAATTGGCATTTTCTTACAGGTGAAGTAGATGCTATTTATGACTTGTCAAACAAAGGTTTCAACTTGCATGTTGAAGAAGTGGCAGGGGATATCCACCGTTTTGAGCATTCAGGATTATTTGCTTTGATTGATCAGCATGGGAATATTGTTTCAAGAAAAGGAAAGGATGGAAAGCCTATTATTTACTACAACGGGTTGAATGATAGTCAAGTTAAAATGCTTATTGAGGATATCAAATCCCTTATTGAATAGCTTAACGAAATTAATTTCTTCTTACATACTACTTTTAGAACTAAACTAAAAATCGTATTTCTCGTGATTATGAATTACTTTTCGATTTTTAGCCAATAGAGGCTTCAACAATTTACTAAAATTTTGTTGAAGCCTTTTGTTAATTATAGTTCATTTGCCTCTTTATGGAATGTTGCTACTAAGCAATATATCTTATCACTCTACAATACAGCTTCCCATATCACCTAATTTTGATTTGGGATGGTCAATTTGGCAATCTTTCAGTGTTATTTGGTTGCCCAAATCGAACAAAGTACCTTCATTATCATAGAAATGGCAACGATTAAACTGTACGTTATTAGAATTTCGAACATTTACCAAGGTGAATTCTTTGTTATTATGAAACTTACAATCTTCAAAAACAGCATTGAAAATATTATCCAAAGTCATAATACTGTAAGTGCATTCTTTAATAACAGATTCGGTGCATTTCAAATCGTACGAGTCTATCGCTTGAATACCTTCGGTTCCGCTTCCGTACATAATCGTTTTATGAATGGTGACATTACTACAATTCACAAATTGAAAAACACCACCATCGCAGTATCCGCCTTCGGTATGTCCGGCATCAAGGTTTTCAATGTGAATATTAGTTCCTCCCTTAAAAGAAAACACAAAGCTATACATTGGCGCAACTTGTACAGGAATAGGCGTTTTCCCTTCTCCTCTGATGATTAAGTTTTCCATATCATAAATTACCAACTGATGCCCATCACCAATTTCTTCAATTTCGAAATAGCTACTTTCTTGTTCACGATAATTCAGCTGCTCGGAGCCGTCAACAACTGCTTCAATATATTGAGTAAGGTCGATATGGCTACCTTCGGCGATGATAATTTCAGTGTGGGACGCCAATGCATTAACAAACTCTTTGGCGTTGCTCACCCGAACAACTTTCATTTCAATAGTTGCATTTTCATCAGCACTCATCTCTTCGGTATCTTGTTTTTGAGTCTTTTTTTGTCCACACCCTGAAAATGAAATCATTAAAATGGAAATAAAAATATAAAATAAGGTTTTCATCGTTATCTATTTTTTAAATGGTTAATTTCGCAAGTTAAATAAGTAATCTTTTTCACATTACGAGCAATTCGTTACAAAGTTGCCACATAATTGTTCTATGGGAATCCACCCAACGTACACCTTTTGGGTTGGTGAAACGTATTTTACTTTCGCCCAACCTTGTTCAATTGCAACAAAGGACACACTAACTTCGGTATTGACTGTAAAAACCACCTTACTTTTACGGTCGGGTTTTTGGTAAAATGAAAGTACTTCTCCATCGTAATTGGTGGTACTTGCTTTCAGTAATGAACCGTGAATCCACAGAGATTTGCCCAACACAAGGGTATCTTCGTCCAAAATTTCTATTTCTTGACCAATGCGAAACCACCCTTCCCACGACTCCAACAAGGATACGGTAAAAACCCTTGATTCTTCCAAACTCGGATGAATCACTTTACCTACCTTTCCGCCGGGTGTTTCTCGTAAATTTGTACCATTAGTGTCAGGGTCATCTACATAAGTGGCAAACCAAGCTACATTGCTTTCATTCTGATTTTTATATGTTTTCTTGAACTTTTGTGCCGTAGCTTGTCCGAATATAGGTTGCACAGCGAACAGCACCATAATCCAAATTGACAATAATCGTTTCATATTTTTCAATTTAGAAGTAAAAATTATTGTTATTCAATATAGAGCCATTTATATTCATTCAGTGGAATTATTTTTTTCTGCTGAATATCAACACGTATCTTTTGTTTTGCCATCATTGGCATTCCTTCAAAAAGATTTTCGTTATTTTCTGCAACGTCTTTAAGCTCTTGACTTTCTAAAAGTGTTTTAGGCACCTTATTTACAGGCTCCCAAACCTTTTTGGCTTCACTCCACGCCACTGTCGGTAAATCTTGATCATAGGCGTAGTAATAAAACGCGTTGTCATTTTCTACCGAAAGCTCATCACTTGTAAAATTTTCTATTTGAAGGATTTCCTTTCCCGAAGTAAGGTCGAAAAGTGTAAGTAACCCCACGGTTCCAGTACCTTCACTTACCAATAAAGTACTGCCAACTACACCTTCAAAAGTTAAAACGGTTCCTTCTATTTCAAAGGTGGCGATACCACTATTTTTGGGTTGTACTTTCAATGTATTATAAATTCCGTCCGAAGTTTCTACAGTTCCGCCATCGACCAATCGGAAAAGATTGTTTTCAAATACGTTTTCCTCACCGGCTTTCAACTCAGGAAGCGATACTTTTTGCTCCTCTGATGCCGATAAAGTATCTTTCGATTTTGCACTCTGATTTTTACAAGCAATAAGCAACACCGAAAAAAGAATTATGCTGATTTTTAATACTATTTGTTTCATTTTTAAGAGGTTTAAAAATTACTGCTTATTGCTCATATACGGGTCATCGGAAGCCGATTGAGCTTTATTAATTTTTTCTATCAACGTATATATGTGCGGTTCTGCATATTGCTTTTCTGCCAAAGCAATTTGTATGAGTTTAGTGGTAGGACTTTTGGGGTAAGCCTTGCTAAAACGTAACCATTCGGTTTTGAGTTCCGACAGAAGCTGTCCGTTTTCGTCAACAATCAGGGTATTGTCGGTACCAGTAACAAACGCTTGTTGCAAAAACTCATAGTTTCCTGCTAACATTTTGAAAAGACCAATATTTTGAGGATATTTTTCAGCATAAGCCTCGTAACGCACAATCAAATCGGCGATATCCTCCCAAGCAAGTATCAAAACCGCATCAGGAGCAATGTTTGTAGCATCTCGCTCCAAACGCAAATATTCCTGATAATCCTCCGATAATTGTTTCTCATATTTACTGTAAAAATCTTCGGGAAAATCAATCTCTACCAACCCCTCTCCAAGCTCTTCAAACACCAAACCTGCCTCCAAATAAGGTTTCTCTTTTTGTTTGATGGAATCGTGAGGCTCTCGGGCTTCGCCTTCATCATTGAACCGATAACTGTAATAGCTTTCCAAATATTCGGATTCTTTTTCATTGATTCTGTCCAACTCCACCCAATTAAACGTAGTCATATCATAATACAACTTTTGTTTGTCTTCCTCACTTGCGTTTTTAAATTGCAAATCGGCAATCTGCACATTTATTTTAATACGCTCCAAAGGATTGTCCGAGGCGATGAGCTGTTCTTTCAATGTTTGTATGAGTGTTTGTTCATCTGTTGATACACTTTCTGTTTCGTTATTACTTTTGGTATTTTTACAAGCTCCTAGCAAGAGCACTGCTACCAAAAAATAGCTAATCGTTTTCATTTTTTCTTAAATTTTAAAATGTGAAGAATAAATAATAAAGTTCAAAAGGATAAAGAAACAAGAACCAAGTTATACAAATGCTAATTGCGATTTGCTAACTGCTAATACCTACTACTTAATTTCTTGCGCTCCGTATCCTTTGACTACACCAAATAAATTTCGGGCTTTTTGCCACGGATATCTGTTAGCAAACATCGTTACGCGGGTAGTGCTCGTTCCTTGCTGATTTAATCCTAAAAAGCGATTTAATTGATTTGCCGAAGAATTAGCATCATAACTTTCTGTGGTTGATATTTTTAGTCCTGTAAAACCTTTTAAGTATGGCGCATCAATGGCAGCTATAAAAGCCTCATTGAAAGGCATTTCTTTATTACCTTCGTATTTTGGCCCGATTTCTTCCGCCTCTTCAATACGTGATGCAGGTACATTGATAGGTCGAGAGCTGTCGCATATTTCAAGGTCGTACATATTACCTAAGAAATAATTATCATAAAGATTACTCTGTTTCAGTTTTTCGAGTTCTTTTTTATTTTCATATCGGCAACGTTCCACGCCACAACGCGAATTGAAAGCAAAAATGTTGTTATACACATTGATAGTACGGATACCATTCATAAAACGGAAGCCTTGCCCCATCGTTTCGAATTCTTTGGTAATAGGCCAACTGAAAAGTACCGTATTATGATGAAAATCAAACGAAATTTCGCCCTCTCTACCTGCTGCCAATGTTCCCCATATTTCACAAGCCGCATAACGATTGGCAACAAAAACGTTATTACTCACTTCAATATGCCCTGCTCCCATTCCGCCTTGCAATCCGAAATTCCGACAATTGACAAACACACAGTTTTGCACCTTTACATTGCCCTCAACGGTAAGATGTAGCGCACGCCAATCGTGTTTATTTACGCCCATAGCATTTCCTGCCAAAGCGTCAGGGTGAACGAGCATTCCGGTTTCTACTTCGGTGTTGGGCGTTCCGGTGCGTGGGTCTTTTACATCGGGTTTGTAGTAGAGAATGTACTCACCTCCGTCAAAAGTAAATCCGTCAACCACTACCTCACCTGCCGGACGTTTGTCGCCATAAGCACGACGTGCCGTAATGTGAAACAAAGCCGAACCGATTCCTTTGGGTATGGAGGCATTGGGCTGAATTTTGGTAATATATTTTACTGGATTACGCTCAGAAAAATCAGAGGAATACCCGCCGTAGAACTTCAAGAATTTTCCGTTATCGGCACCGTTACCGAATTTTCCACATTCGATGTAACCTCTGTCCATATTGCCTAAGTAATTACCTTCGGCTACTAAAATAACATCGCCTTCCTCAGCCAAATCAATGGCTTTTTGTAAGTCTTTCAGCGGTTTGTCTTTACTAAGTCCATCGGCACGTACGCTACCCTTAGTAGCACTCACGTAATAGGTTTTTCCAGGAGTAGTACTAGTTCTATTTTTGTCAGTTGTTTTACTCGCCTGATTGTCTATCTTGCTGTTAACTTTTTTAGCCAGACGATCCAAAACCTGTGCTTGTGCAGGTACTAATATTCCCAGTAGAAGCACCATTGTCAAAGAATAAATGCAATTTTTCATCATTATTTATATTTAAAAGTTTTCTTTTTTTTCAAGTCCAAAAAAACAGCAATTGAAGACAAAACTGTTGCTATTTCTTGTAATCTTGTTTTACAGTTTTAATAAGCAACACCCGTTGCATGTGTTGTTCTTGTAGAAAAACTGTTAGAGATATCAAAACCTTAATAGTAACCCAGTAACAGTAGGGTTAGCTATTATGGAGTCAATAACTCTTTTTAGTAAAATTCTCTTTATATTTTCTTTTTTAATAGAAGATTCCATAAATCTTCTATGCAAAGGTAGCACTTAAAAATCAACTATGCAATATTCCTGAACAACTTTTATACGACTTTAAATTCCAAAACATATTTTTTATCAATTCAAATCAATTCATTACCTTTGTCTTTTCTTTTAAAAACAGTTTCTATACTATAAAAATGTACTTTTATGAATCACACTATTACAACAACTCAATTTAATTTTCCAGGTCAAAAATCCGTTTACAGAGGAAAAGTAAGGGAAGTCTATCATCTTGAAAACGACCTTTTGGTAATGATAGCTACTGATCGACTTTCGGCTTTTGATGTGGTAATGCCTAAAGGAATTCCTTATAAAGGTCAGATTCTGAATCAAATAGCCACCAAATTTATGCAGCAAACCGAAGATATTGTACCTAATTGGTTGATTGCTACCCCCGATCCAAACGTTGCTATAGGACATTTGTGTGAGCCTTTTAAGGTAGAAATGGTAATTCGTGGTTATTTAGCAGGACATGCATCTCGCGAATATAAAGCTGGGAAACGAACTCTTTGTGGAGTAGCCCTTCCTGAGGGAATGAAAGAGAATGATATTTTTCCACATCCTATCATAACACCAGCTACCAAGGCTGAAAATGGTGAGCACGATGAGGATATTTCAAAAGAAGAAATCATCCGAAGAGGTATTGTAAGTGAAGAAGATTACGCTTTATTGGAGAAATATACCTATGCTTTGTTCGCTAGAGGAAGCGAAATTGCAGCAAAACGCGGACTTATTTTGGTAGATACAAAATATGAGTTTGGAAAAACTAAAGATGGGCAAATCGTGCTTATTGATGAAATACATACTCCGGATTCCTCTCGTTATTTCTACAAGGAAGGCTATGATGAACGACAAGAAAAGGGAGAACCACAAAAGCAATTGTCAAAAGAATTTGTACGTCAATGGTTGATTTCTAACGGATTTCAAGGAAAAGAAGGACAACAAGTCCCTGAAATGACAGATGCGTACGTGCTTTCGGTTTCTGAGCGTTATATTGAACTGTATGAAAATATTATCGGTGAGAAGTTTGTAAAAGCAGACGTGTCAAACATCCAAGAACGGATTTTTAACAATGTGATGAACTATTTATCAACAAATCCTTTGAGTAAATAAAGAATTTTTTTCATCGCAAACGTTAAATTTCTAATCATTGGTACTTTTGAAAAACGATAGGCAAGGTATGTTCTTAGAGGGATAACACGAAAAAAATAACTTATACAAATGACCAATCGAATAACGGAACTTTTTGGCATTCAACACCCTATTATTCAAGGAGGAATGGTCTGGGCAAGTGGATGGCGACTGGTGTCAGCAGTGAGCAACGCTGGAGGATTAGGCTTACTCGGAGCAGGGTCAATGTACCCAGAAGTATTGCGTGAACATATCCAAAAGTGTAGAAAAGCCACTAATAAACCTTTCGGAGTGAATATTCCAATCATGTATCCCGATATAGACAAATTGATGGAAATCATTTTGGAGGAAAAAGTAGAAATCGTATTTACCTCAGCAGGAAACCCAACCTTATGGACACAAATACTTAAAAAAGAGGGTGTTAAAGTAGCTCATGTAGTCAGTAGTTCTAAATTTGCTATCAAAGCACAAGAGGCAGGGGTCGATGCTATTGTTGCCGAAGGCTTTGAGGCAGGTGGACACAACGGACGCGAAGAAACTACAACGATGACACTGATTCCTTCGGTCAAGCAACATATTCATATTCCGATTATTGCAGCTGGGGGTATCGCCACGGGTCGAGGTATGTTGGCCGCTATGGCATTAGGAGCGGAGGGAGTTCAGATAGGAAGCCGATTCATCGCCACTGATGAAGCTTCATCTCATATGAATTTCAAAAAAATGGTATTGACAGCCGATGAAGGAAGTACTATCTTGACAATGAAAGAGTTGGCTCCTGTAAGATTGTTAAAAAATAAGTTTTACGAGCAAGTGAAAGCTTTATACGACAGGCAAGAAGCCACTCCAGAAAATTTAAAAGTTTTATTAGGAAAAGGACGTACTAAAAGAGGCATGTTCGAAGGTGATTTGGACGAAGGAGAATTAGAAATTGGACAAGTAGCTTCATTGATTCACGAAATTAAACCCGTAAAAGCTATTTTTGAAGAAATTATTGATGAGTATAACAAGGCATTGAAATCTCTTTCGCAAATTATTTGATAGGATTCCACTCGGATTTTTTGCCCTAAGGAAATAAATAAAATCGAAGTTTTTTCGAATACAATCATTTAATTTTTAAATGGCTAATAATTAATAACTAAACAAATGAGTTTTTCTGAAATATTTTTTATTTTGTTCATTGTGCTGATCGTTTTTGGAGCAGACAAAATCCCTGAGATTGCTCGTGGATTAGGGAAAGGTATGCGACAATTGCGTGACGCTACCAACGAGATTAAGTCTGAAATAAAAAGAAGTGCCGAGCAGAATAATATCGATACCTCTGTTTTTGAAGACACTAAGAACGAAATTGACAAAGTAAAAGAAGAAATCCAAGAAGCTACCAGTAGCCTTACGGGTTCTGTAAAACGACAACGGTAGTTCCTTTCTCTCCGTACAGAAATTTATTTTCTTGTAGAAAAAATAGGCTGTTTGCCTGAAAAAAAAACTGCATAAAACTATCCGAGGGATATTCCTGATGAAGAATATCTGTTAAACCTCTCGGTTGGTACAGCTATAAACATATAAATAAAAAAATGACAGCAAAAAGTAAAGCATTTTTATTCAATTTTCTTTGTTTTGGGTTGATTTTTATCACTATCCGATTGGGAATTAATTATTTCTTTCCCGAGTTAGAACGATTAACTGCATCCATCATTTCGGGGGTAGTAACGCTTTTCCTCTCGCCTCGATTTGCAGCCATCCAAGCGGATTCCGGCGAAAAACTTTTTATGAAATGGATTTTTATCAAAGGGATTAAGCAGTTGTAAGAAAATGGCAACCAACAAACATGCTCAAATCCGTTATCAGGCCTTAGATCGTTGCTTCCGAAACACTGGCAGAAAATATTTTATTGAAGACTTAGTAGATGCTTGTAATCAAGCTATTTATGAATATTCGGGAATAGCTGAAGGAGTTAAAAAGCGTCAAGTACAGGATGATATTGCTTTTATGGAAAGCGAAGCAGGTTGGAGTATTGCTTTAGAGAGAATTAGAGAAGGAAGACGCATTTTTTATCGTTATGAGGATACTCAATACTCCATTAACAATCAATTACTTAATGAAACTGAAATTCGTCAGTTGAAAGAGACTATTTGCATGTTAAACCGCTTCAAAGGAATGCCTCAATTCGGGTGGATGGAGGAAATACTCACTCGCTTTGAAGATTCCTTTAAGCTAAAAGGAAGCGTGGTTAGCGTAGTTGGATTTGAGCATAACCCTTACCTCAAAGGACTTCATTGGTTTTCTCACGTTTTTAATGCTATCATTAATAAACAAACCGTAGAACTTCACTATCGAAAATTCAATGATGAAACAAAAAGATATGTTTTCCATCCCTATTTTTTAAAACAATATAATAACCGATGGTTTTTATTTGGACTTTGTAATCACCTGAAAGATAAGGGAATGATTACTAATTTTGCCATTGACCGAATTGAACACATATCAATGGTTTCTGTGCCTTATGTAGAAAATACATTTATAGATTTTGATGAACACTTTGAGGATATTATCGGAGTATCTGTGTTGGACAAAGAGGTGGAAACTGTCATCTTGGAAGTTGACAACGTACTGATGCCCTATGTTATAACCAAACCATTGCACGGTTCACAAAAGATTAAACAGAAGAATGAGAGAACAACTCGAATAGAATTACAACTTATCATCAATTATGAATTAGAAAATTTATTGTTGGGATATATTGATAAAATTAAAATAATAGCTCCTAATCATCTGAAAGAAAAAATGTTATCTCGAATAAAAGAAGCTATTGACCGAAATTCATAACTTTTTTACAGCTACTTACTCTTTACAAAATGAATATATGCAGATGTACTGCATACATTCGTTATACTTTTGCATCAGAAACCAAAAAACATAAGTTATGGCAGTCAGTAAATTTTATACTACATTTAACATCGCGGGGTTCACCTATTGGGATGGAGTTGATGTGATTGATGAATTAAAAGTAGGTACAGTACTTCAGCTTGAGGCAGAACCTACTAATGGGTATGATGCTAATGCGGTGAAAATTCTTTATGGAAATACAATGTTGGGGTACATTCCTCGTACTGATAATAAGGATATTACTAAGTTTTTGCAATTGGGACACACCGATTTGTTTTCTGCGAAAATAAGCCGGATTGACATGAATTATAATCCTGAAAATCAGATACAAGTAACAGTTCGTATTAACCCCAAAAAGTAAATATCATTCAGGAACAATTCAAACATTTTTATCATCTCTCTTGTGGGGAGGCTGTCCGAAAAGTTTTGTTTTAAATCCATAACGTGTGTTAATAAGCACCATATGGTAAATCTCAGAACAACAAGAAGCGCGTTAGCTTAAAAATAAAACTTTTCGGATGGCTTTTCCTTTTTTATAACTATATTTTAAAAATTTGATACGGCACTCCTCTTTTTTTTACCACCGATTCTGTACGGTCATAATGAGTGTCGGTGATAAATAACTGTCCAAAATGTTGCTGTGTCACCAACGAGACCAATTTTTCTACTCGCTTATCGTCTAATTTATCAAAAATATCGTCCAACAAGAATATTGGGGTTACTCTCAACTGTTGTTTAATAACTTCAAATTGAGATAGTTTTAATGCAATCAGAAAGGATTTTTGTTGTCCTTGGCTTCCGTATTTTTTCATCGAAAATCCATCAATTTCAAAGAGCAAGTCATCTTTATGAATGCCTTGCGAGGTGTATTGCAATATGCGATCTTTCTCGAAATTCTGTTTCAATAACTCGGATAAAGAGGTTGTATGCAAAGCACTTTCATAACTTAGGCTTACTTGCTCTTTGCCTTCGGATAGATATTCATATTGATACTGAAAAACAGGTAAAAAGGCTTCCATAAACTGGGTTCTTTTTTGGTAGATATGCTGTCCCAGTTCAGCCAATTGCTTGTCATAAATCCCAAGAGTCAGTAAATCAACATACTGATTTACTGCAAATTGTTTAAGTATCGTATTTCGTTGCAGTAACACTCGGTTATAACGAATGAGCGTATCCAGATAAGCAGTATCGGATTGGGAAATAACATTGTCTAAAAATCTTCGTCGCACCTCGCTTCCATCTACGATGAGGTCTGTGTCAGCAGGAGATATGATCACCATGGGGTATTTCCCTATATGTTCCGTAATCCGATCGTAATTTTTCCCATTGCACTTGATAATTTTCTTTTGCCCTTTTTTAATGCTACATACAATCTGTTCCTCCCGATTTTCTCGTTCAAAAAGTCCTTCAATCATATAAAACTCTTCGCCATGACGAATATTTTGCGATGCCGATGGATTGAAGTAACTCTTTCCGACTCCCAAATGGTAGATAGCGTCCAACAGATTGGTTTTGCCCACACCATTATTCCCAACAAAACAATTGATTCCCGATTCAAACAGAAGATTTTTTGTGGAGATATTTCTGTAATTTACAACTGCTATTTTTTTTAGATACATATTTGTGTTCATCAGACTATTCTTAGGAATTATTCCGCTGAAATGCTACTACTGTTTATGGATTTTTTGCAAAGATACTCTTTTTTTAGAAGCACAAAAAAGACTGTCCGAGGAGTCGATTTTTGTCATTCAAACTTGGCAAGAGAATCACTAAAACCTCTGCGGACAGCCCTTTAGGTTGCTGTTTTATCCTACAACTATTTCAAATTTTTGATAATATCTTCCGACATTTTGTCCAAATCAAAATCATGATTCCATCCCCAATCATTTCGAGCTGCTGAGTCGTCAATACTATCTGGCCAACTGTCGGCAATATTCTGACGGAAATCAGGCTCATACTTAATCTTAAAATCAGGGATTATTTTTACGATACTGTCATAAATTTCTTTAGGAGAGAAGGATAATGATGATACGTTGTACGAAGTTCGTACTTTCACTTGTTCTTTTGGAGCTTCCATCAAGTTTATGGTTGCTTTGATGGCATCAGGCATATACATCATTGGTAGATAGGTGTTTTCGTTTAAGAAGCACGAAAAAGTTTCACCTGCAATGGCTTTGTGGTAGATATCCACGGCATAATCAGTAGTTCCTCCTCCAGGAAGTGATTTATAGCCGATAAGTCCTGGGTAGCGAAGACTTCGAACGTCCACACCGAACTTTTCAAAGTAGTACTGACACCACAACTCACCTGCTACTTTGGTGATTCCATAAACTGTGTTAGGTTCCGTAACTGTTTCTTGTGGAGTGTTTTCTTTAGGGGTATTCACTCCAAAAGCGGCGATTGATGAAGGCCAATATACTTTGTCTAAATTCTTCTTTCGAGCAACTTCTAGAACGTTCAACAACCCATTCATATTCAAATTCCATGTGAATAAGGGATTTCGTTCTCCTACTGCCGAAAGAAGCGCAGCTAAATGATACACTTGTGTGATTTTGTAGGTATCTACTAATTGTTCTAACCGTTGTGCATCTTGGATGTCTAATACTTCAAAAGTGCAGTACGAGAATCTTTCAGCAACTTTTTCATTAATATCGGTAGCTACAATGTTCTCAGCTCCGAATTTTTCTGCCAAAGCTTCCGTCAGTTCACTACCCAATTGTCCGCCGGCACCCGTTAGTAATATTCTTGTTTTTGCCATTTTTTAAAAATTTTGTCGAACAAAAGTACGAATTATTTCTGGAATCAAGAAATGTTTTCAGAGGATTTTTCAGATGGTAAATCGAATCCTAAAATTCACTTTTTATAAAGTAAAATTTAAACTTATACGTACTTACCAAGAATTACTCTTTTGCTTCTTTTTAGGGAATTATGACCCGTATTGATACCCATTTATGATATTGAAAATAAGAAATAATTCTTAATTGAAAATAAGAAATAATTCTTATTTTCTTGTATCTTTGCCTAAGATTTGTGGAGTCCAAATGTTTGGCTTCAATTTATTATAGAAATTCACGCAAATTATAATCAAAAGAAATGATTCCTGCATACAAAAAACAATTAGAAAAGGCAAAAGATCTACATCAAAAGTATACAAAAATCTATAATATTATTGGAGCTGTACGGCTATGTGTAGCAATTAGTATTCTGTTTTTAGGATATTTATCTTTTACAAATTTTTCGCTTTTATACCTTGTTGGAATATTTTTTTTCGTGACATTTTTTCTATTTTTAGTCGTAAAACATAAAAAAATATCGTATCTCCGCAAAATAGAGAAATCAAAAATAGACATCAATCAAAAGGAAATCGATTTTCTCGAAAAAGGAGTCTATTTTTACGATAATGGCTTTGATTTTCAGGATAAAGAACATCCATATGCATATGATTTAGACATTTTTGGTGAGAAATCATTGTTTCATTATATCAACAGAGCGGTAACTTTTTCGGGAAAAAAACAACTGGCAGCACATTTCTTGCGTACCGATAATAAGTACATTCCTGAAAAACAAGCCACCATTGCAGAATTATCCGAAAAATTGGAATGGAGACAAGATTTTATGGCTGTTGCTTCTCAAGCACCCGATAATCAACATACAGCTGAGAAAATTAGCACTTGGAAAGAACGAAAAGAAGTTCTTTTTTCATTCCCTTTGCGAGTTTTTATCTATCTATCTCCTTTATTATTATTAAGTTTTATCATTTTAGGGTATATTTTCGATTATGCCGATATGAAGATGTGGGCAAATACCTTATTTGTTATCAATTTGATGGTTTTTGGATGGGAGTTACGGCATATACTTAAAAATAAGCAGGGATTTGAAGGGATCTACGACACCTTGTATTCCGTAAGGAAGAATATAGAACTTATTGAAAAAGAAAGTTTTAAATCAAAACAAATTTGTGAGTTACAACAACAGTTAATCCAAAACAACCAAAGGGCAAGTGAGTTGACTCGTTCGTTAGCTCGTTTGCTAGACAATATGGATAATGTGCTGAATATCTTTTCTTGGGTACTAAATGGATTTACTCTTTATCATCTACATCAATATAACAAGCTGATTTTGTGGAAGAAAATTAACGCGGAACACGTTGCTACTTGGTTGGATGTGATTAGCGAAATGGAGGCTTTGTGCAGTTTAGCAAACTTTAAATACAACCATCCCGAGTTTGTTTTCCCTGAACTGAACGCCCATTTTGAAGTAAGTTTTGTGGACATAGGACATCCTTTAATTGCTGAAAATCAACGCGTAACTAATTCTATTTCATTCAAAGAAAACCGATTTGTGATACTGACAGGCTCAAACATGTCCGGAAAGAGTACCTTTCTGCGAACGCTGGGAGTGAATGTACTTTTAACCTCTATGGGGCTACCCGTTTGTGCTAAAAAAGCAAATGTACATCCGATGAAAATACTCATCTCTATGCGTTTGTCAGATTCGCTTAACGATGGGAAATCTTACTTTTTTGCAGAAATAGATCGATTGAAGCAGATTATGGAAACTCTTCAACAAGAACCATGTTTTGTACTTTTAGACGAACTTTTGCGTGGAACAAATTCCGAGGATAAACAATCAGGTACAGTGAAAATTATTGAGAAAATGGTTGAATTGAATGCTATAGGCATCATCGCTACACATGATTTGGAAGTGTGTAAATTAGAATCAGAGTACCCACATCATCTTAAAAATCAATGCTTTGAAGTAGAAATAATTAACAATGAATTACATTTTGATTACAAACTCAAAGAAGGTGTTTGCCAAAACAAAAATGCTACCTTTTTGATGAAAAAAATGGGAATTATTTAAAAATAAGTAGGATAGAGATACATTGGCTTAGCAAAAGTTTTTTTTGCGGAGATAATATGTTTTTTTATATTTGTGCGATTCTTGGTAAAAAGTTCAAAAACTGATGGTTAATCAACTCTTTGAACGAAAATAGGTAAAAAAGGGTCTTTATGAAATCAGAAACAATGAAAGAAATTTATTTTGCAGGAGGATGCTTTTGGGGAACAGATCACTTCTTTAAGCAAGTTCGGGGGGTCATCACCACCGAACCGGGCTATGTGAATGGGCATACGAATAAGCCTATTTATGAAGAGGTTAACACAGACACCACAGGGTATGCTGAAGCGGTAAAGGTTATCTATGATCCAAAAGAAGTTCGTCTGGAATTGCTAATTAAATTGTTCTTTGAAACGATTGATCCAACCAGTCTCAACAAACAAGGTAACGACGTAGGCACTCGTTATCGTACAGGAGTCTACTACACTAACGCTAAAGATAAGGCTGTTACAGACGCTTTTTTCAATAAAATCGAACGAATGTATTTTCGTCCAATCGTTGTAGAAAGAAAACCTCTTGAAGTATTTTATCCTGCTGAAGACTGGCATCGAGACTATCTGATAAGAAATCCTAATGGCTATTGTCATATTGAGCCTCATTTATTTGCTTACGCCAGCAAGGCGAATCCGAAAAAACCCAGATATAAAAGAGAAAGCCAATCCTTTTTAAAGAAAAAATTAACACCTTTGCAGTATGCGGTAACCCAAAAGAAAGCTACCGAGCAACCCTTTGATAACCTTTATTGGAATGAAAATCGTAAGGGAATTTATGTGGATATTACCACAGGAGAACCCTTATTTCTATCTTCAGACAAATATGATTCAGGTTCTGGTTGGCCGAGTTTTACGCGTCCCATTGACGATAGCCTCATCATAGAAAAACCTCATAAATCAGGAGGAAAAACCCGTGTTGAGGTGCGGAGTAAAACAAGTAATAGCCATTTAGGACACCTTTTTAATGATGGTCCTCTGCATAAAGGAGGATTGCGTTACTCCATTAACAGTGCGTCCTTACGTTTTATTCCAAAAGAGGATATGGAAAAAGAAGGTTATGGTATTTATTTATTTCTATTTATGGAGTAATCCTTTATGTTATGAATACTTTCTCGGATTATCATTTCCGTATAGCTACGACTGATGATTTTTCAGCCATATGGGAAATTATTCTTTTTGCTAAAGAAATTCGGAAACAAGAAGGTAGCTCTCAATGGCAAGACGGTTACCCAAACGAAGCTACCATATTTGCTGATATTCAAAATAAATATGGATACGTAGTTGAATTTCAGTCAGAAATAGTAGGGTATTTTGCTTTTATATTGGGTGCTGAACCTGCATATGAATCTATTGATGGCAAATGGGTCAGTGAACAGCCATATGCTGTGGTACATCGCATGGCAGTGAGCGCTAAAGGAAAAGGTAAAGGTTTGAGCAAAAGGATGTTACAAAAAGCAGCTGAATTAAGCGTTGATAATAACACGTTTAGCCTTCGTATTGACACTAATTTCGACAATATTCCGATGCTTCGTACTATTCAAACGTTGGGGTATGTGTATTGTGGAGAAGTCTATTTCCGAGGTTCTGCCCGAAAAGCATTTGAAAAGGAGCTACGCTGAAGTACATTAAAACAGAATACGTGTCAATTTATCCATATCCACGAGCATAATACTGAAAATACCAATTGTTAAAATCACACGGAGTAAATTGTGAAGCAATACATAAGTACGATTTTTATTACTTTTCCATAGTGCTATAATGAAAAAAAGCAAAGAGATGGCCACAAAAATAATATAAATGTACATGCATCCAATATCAAAGTGGTGTAGTAGTACGTAAATGGGTGAAAAACACACGCAAACTACCAATGAAATTACAATTTTACTCTTATTTTCACCATATTTGACAGGGATCGTTTGGTAATTATGCACCAAATCACCTTTCAAATTCTCTAAATCCTTAATAAGTTCTTTGATAAGTATCAGAAGAAAAAGTAACAGAGCGTGAATAAAAATAACTGTATGTACGTTTTTATAGTATACAAAAACAGCGAAAAAAGGAATAATAGCTAATATTGCTGAAGTGAGGTTTCCCCAAAATACGATTTTCTTAATCCGATGAGAATAAAACCACATTAAAAAGATATACCCAGAAAAAAACATTACTGCTCGAAATGACACGTAACTCGCGACGATTACAGAAATAAAATTCAACAGAAAATAAAGCGTCAATTTTGTGTTTTGTCCAACTAACCGATCAACCATCGATTTTAAAGGGCTGTTAATCAAGTCTTTCTCTTTATCATAGAATCCATTAATAATGTATCCACCAGCAATAGCCAACGCTCCCGCAGCAACGAGTATAAGCAGATTTATATCAAATACCACCTCACGAACAGAATCACGTTGCGACAAAATAAAAATCGCTGCCAAGTACTGAGCTATACAAACCATCAAGATGTTGTAGCCCCTTACGGAAGAGAATAATCCGAGCATCTTTAAAATGGTATGTCTGAATTTTTGGCGTGACATCAGTTTCTTTTCTGATTTACAAAGGTATTATTTTTTTGGATATATCTGTAAATTTAATTCAATTTATAGTCCTTTAGATTTAATTCTCTTGACAGTCAACAGTATATCAGTACATAGGTGAAGACTTTTATTGCATAAATTCATGGCATAAAAATTGCGTTTGGGGGTTGAATGTAGCAAAAATAAAATTAGTATTTAAATCCTAAAAATTGTATATTTGCAGATTGAATGAATGTTTTTCAAAAAAAATATTCAAGTATCTTTCAATACATAAGATACAAGCTCAAAAAAAGTATTTCAAATTATTAAAACACAATCGTAAATATAGCATAGAGATATGATAAAAATAGAAAAAAAAGATGTAATATCAGCACTGACGAAAATTACCACCCCAGGTGAAGGTAAAAATATGGTCGATAGTGGTGCGGTTCAAAATATTGTAATTTTCGGTGACGAGGTTGTAGTAGACGTGGTGATAAACAATCCGAGTTTACAAGCAAAAAAACGCACGGAAGTCGAAATCATGAAAGCTATTCACAGTGAGGTGTACGAAAAAGCTAAAGTGTTCGTAAATGTAAAAGTCATTGCTCCTGAGAAACCAGAAATTAAAGGAAAACCTATTCCTGGAATAAAAAATATTATTGCCGTGGCATCAGGCAAAGGCGGTGTTGGAAAATCAACTATAACAGCCAATTTAGCGGTTTCTTTAGCAAAAATGGGATTTAGCGTAGGACTGTTGGACGCTGATATCTATGGACCTTCAATGCCGATTATGTTCGATGTGGTCGATGAAAAGCCAAAATCAGTAACCGTAGAAGGACAATCAAAAATGAAACCTATTGAAAATTACGGAGTTAAGATGCTTTCTATTGGTTTTTTTACCAATCCAAATCAAGCTGTGATTTGGCGAGGTCCAATGGCGGCCAAAGCTCTCAATCAGATGATTTTTGATGCAGATTGGGGCGAATTAGACTTCTTACTATTAGATTTACCTCCTGGAACGGGTGATATTCATTTGAGCATCATGCAGGCTATGCCAGTAACCGGAGCGGTAGTAGTAAGTACTCCACAAAAAATTGCTCTTGCCGACGCTCGTAAAGGTGTAGCAATGTTCCAACAAGACACAATAAACGTTCCTGTATTAGGAATTGTAGAAAATATGGCGTATTTCACTCCTGAAGAATTACCTAATAACAAATATTACATCTTCGGAAGAGAAGGAGCTAAAAACCTGGCCGAAGATTTAAATGTTCCATTCTTAGGTGAAATACCTTTGGTGCAAAGCATCCGTGAGGCAGGCGATGTAGGACGACCAGCAGCATTACAAGAAAATACTCCTTTAGCATTGTCATTCAAGCAATTATCACAAAATGTAGTGCAAAGTGTTGTAGAACGCAATAGAAGTTTACCTCCTTCCGAAGCCATTAAAATCACGACTATGGCAGGATGCAGTAAATAATTAGGGACAAAAAGCGGGAGTTTATAGTTTGATCTTAAATTCTGGCAAACTATATAAAATTGAAAATAAAAACATAACAGTGAGGCAATATGATTCACTCAGAAATATCAAAAAAAATGACAACAGAACAAGTAAGAGAAAACGTTTTAAGGGCATTGGACGAAATTCGTCCGTTTTTGCAAAGCGATGGTGGTGACATCACTTTAGTAGACATTGAAGATGACAGAATCGTTAAAGTAAGACTGGAAGGTAACTGTTTGGGGTGTAGCGTAAATCAAATGACGCTAAAAAGCGGTGTTGAGATGACCGTAAAGAAATATGTTCCTCAAATAGAGAGCGTTGTAAATATTCTTTAAACAAAAGAACATCAGATAGTAAAGGATTTCGGGCAGCAGAATACTGTCCGATATGGTTGTTTATGCCAATGAATAAAACGTAGAACGATGAGCTCCCAAAAGAAAAATAAAAAAGAATACATCAGACGTAAGTTGCTAAGTAAATACCGGTTGGTATTTATGGATGAGGAAACCTATGAAGAAAAGGCTTCGCTACGGCTAAGTCGTATGAATATCTTTGTGGTAGGGACGCTTTTCTCACTGTTTTTAATCATTGCAACGACTCTATTTATCATCTATACTCCCTTACGTCAATATATCTTAGGTTTTTCAGAAGTTAATAACAAACAAGAAACCATTAATTTAGCGTTTAAAATTGATTCGTTGGAAAACCAAATGCGAAAGAACGATTTGTACCTAAACTCTATAAAAAAAGTACTTACAGGCGATATTCTATATACCCAAATCAATAAAGATTCTATTTATGAATCCAATAAAATTGACCCTAAAACGATTGATTTGAGCCCAAGCCGACAAGATTCGTTATTGCGACAAGAAGTGGCTGAAGAAGATCGTTACAATGTTTTCGAAAAGGCCTTATATCAAAACAAAGAAATTCTACTTTTTCCTCCAATTTCTAAAGGAGTGATATCGAACGAATTTAAACCACAAGAGCGTCATTTTGGTATTGATATCGCAGCCCCTGAGGGTACAGCAGTCAAATCAGTCGCTGACGGGACAGTTATCTTTGCTGAATGGACTGTTGCTACGGGTAATGTCATCATCATTGAGCATAAACAGAATTTGGTTTCGGTTTATAAACATAACGCCACCTTAGTGAAGCAACAAGGCGACCAAGTGCGAACAGGTGAAGTGATTGCAACCATTGGCAACACTGGTGAATTTTCGACAGGTACGCATCTGCATTTTGAACTTTGGAGCAATGGTTACCCAGCAAATCCGAGAAACTATATCGAGTTCAAATAGAACAATATCAACAGTTTGAGTCATTTTAAACACCGAATCCCATGAACAAAAAAATTATCCTTGCATTATTGATTTTATCTCCTATCTATTTTCTGATTCAAATATTCTTTTTCGATATGAAGTACATAAACGATGAAGAAATTATTTTCGGATGGGATCGCGAGAATATGCGGTTTCAAATCAATGAAAAGAAACCGTTTGAGTTAAATGGCATCGACGGGCCTTATATCATCAATGACACCTTGTACTATGTAGATGAAAATAACATCCTTGTAAAATCTATCGAAATAAAAGATAGCTTACGAGTGCAAGTGCCTAACAAAGATAAAAGTACTTTTTATTTTTCACTAAATAAACAGCTCGAAAAAGATTCTGTAGCCTATTCAATGCCTGAAAAACTGATTGCAATTTCAGATATTGAAGGAAATTTTGACGCTTTTTGCGGATTTCTTGAAAAAAACGGAATTATCAACCAAAGTTTTAGTTGGACTTTCGGTAAAGGTCACTTAGTGCTAAACGGAGATTTTGTCGATAGAGGCGAACATGTGACTCCTACCCTATGGCTTATTTACAAACTTGAACAAGAGGCTAAAAAACACGGCGGAAAAGTTCATTTTGTTTTAGGAAACCATGAAATTATGAACTTTCAAGGAAAATATAAATACGCCAACCCTAAATACATCAAATTAGCACAGCTGATAGCACCCAAAGAGACAATAAAAGAAAGTTATAAAATTTTGTATTCCCAAAAATCTGAAATTGGTAAATGGTTGCGTTCCAAAAACATTTCTGTGAAAATAGGAGATTATCTTTTCGTCCATGCTGGACTTAGCTCCGAAATCATTTCCTTAAATCTTACCTTGCAAGATATGAACGAAATCACTCGAAAAAATTGGGACAAAGACCTTTATAATAACCCTGAAAACGATTCAACAGCCAATTTTTTACTCGGACGAAAAGGTCCTTTTTGGTATAGAGGTTTAGTAACTGATTACAAACATTATAACAAAGCAACTCCCGAGGATTTGGAACAACTGCTAAACCTCTATCAAGTCCAGAAGATAGTCGTTGGGCATTCGATTGTGGATGCTGTTTCTACCGATTATAATGGTAAGGTTATCCGCATAGACGTAAAGCACGGACACGAAAAATACAGCCCAAAAACACAAGGGTTATTGATAGAAAATGGCTTTGTATACAAAGTAGACGCCACAGGACATAAACAACCACTATAAGGATAAACATTTTAATGCCAATAAAAACTAAAAACATATGAAACACGTGTTATTCTACTTTTTACTGATTTTCACATCGTTATCTTATGCTGGGATTGACCATTTATTGCCCAAGCCACAGCACATTCAGCCTAATGGAGAGACTTTTTGCTTCAAAAAAGTGCGTTTGGAAACTTCGGTTTTGCAAGAACAGTGGCGACAATTTATTTCGGAAATGGGCGGAGAAATTTCATCTTCGGCTAAGCAATCTATTGAAATAAAGTTAGTTAGTAGCATTCCGCAAGCCGAACTAAACAAAGAAGAGGCATACCGATTAATCGTTTCCAAACGAAAAATACAAATCGAAGCCATAACCGAAAAAGGCGTTTATTGGGCAATGCAAACGCTTCGGCAACTAAAATCACCCAAAGGGAAAACCTATTTTGAAGGCTGTTCCATAGTGGATTATCCTGCGTTTCGTATTCGCGGATTTATGCAAGATGTGGGGCGTACGTTTATTTCATTGGAAGAATTAAAGCAAGAAATCAAAATTCTTTCGCAATATAAAATCAATGTTTTTCATTGGCATCTAACTGAAAATCAAGGTTGGAGATTGGAAAGCAAGCGATATCCGATTTTGAATGATAGTTCGAGTTACGAGCGAATGCACGCCAAATTCTACACTTTGGAGCAAGCTAAGGAACTTGTCGATTTCTGTAAGCAACACAATGTGCTTTTAATTCCTGAAATTGATATGCCGGGGCATAGTTTGGCGTTCCAAAAAGCGTTTAAATGTGATATGCAAACCGAAAAAGGAATGCTGATTCTCAAAGAATTACTTGATGAAATGATGCCTTATTTCGATGTGCCGTACTTCCATATTGGGACAGATGAAGTAGAGTTTACCAACCCTGATTTTGTCCCCGAAATGGTTCGTTTCATTCGGAAAAAGGGTAAAAAAGTGATTTCTTGGAACCCTGGTTGGGACTATAAAGAAGGGGAAATTGATATGACGCAACTGTGGAGCTATCGAGGGAAGGTACAAAAAGGCATTCCTGCCATTGATTGTCGTTTGCATTATATCAATCATTTTGATGCATTTGCCGATTTAATTGCTTTGTACAATAGTCGTATTCTGAATGTAAAAAAAGGAGATGACAACCACGCAGGAGCCATCGTTGCGGTTTGGCACGACCGATTCATTCCTGATGAAAAAGAAATCATCATTCAGAATAATTTTTATCCGTCGATGTTGGCTTTGGCAGAACGCTCTTGGCTTGGTGGAGGGACAGAATATTTTGACGTAAAAGGAACAAATTTATTTTCGGAAAAAGATGAAAACTTCATTGCTTTTCACGATTTTGAACGCCGAATGTTATGGCATAAAAAACTATATTTCAGTAATTTACCTTTTGCTTATGTAAAACAAACACATATGAAATGGCAAATTACCGATGCTTTTCCTAATGAAGGAAATCTAACAAAAACTTTCCCTCCCGAGCAAGAAAATTTTGCAGAAAGTTATTTTTACAATGGGAAAAAATATGGTACGAAAACAGCCATCGGGGCGGGCGTTTATTTGCGACACGTTTGGGGAAAAATTGTGAAAAGTTTTTACGAAAATCCACAGCCCAACCACACGGCGTATGCTTATACGTATGTCTATTCGCCTAAAAAACAATCTGTTGGGTTGTGGGCTACCACACAGAATTACAGCCGTTCTGAAAAAGACTTACCGCCTCCACAAGGAAAATGGGATTACAAAGAAAGTAAAATTTGGATTAACGGAACGGAAATTTTACCGCCTGTGTGGGCTTCTTCTCATAAAGAAAAATCGAATGAAATTCCGCTAACGAACGAAAATTTTGAAGTACGAAATCCCATTGCGGTAACTTTACAAAAAGGTTGGAACAAAATATTGTTAAAGTTACCCATTGGAAAATTTTCCACTCCCGAAGTTCGCCTTGTGAAATGGCATTTTAATTTTGCTTTTGTTACGTTAGATGGCAAAAAAGACGTTGAAGGATTGATTTTCAGTCCTGAACAGAAGATATAAATAGGATTATTCAATTTTTGAAAATAACCGCTTGGAGCAAAATTTTCGAAATATTACGAAAGATTTTTATGCTCCAAGCGATATTTATAAAAACGTTTAGTAAACGAAAAATTCAAGATTATGAATATTTTGAAATAAATAATTTTCGTGTAAAAATACGTTTTAAACACATAAAAATCTATATGTCAATTATTTATAAAAAGACATAACGACTCTATTTTATAAGAATTTATAAGTACACGCAAAAAATTTGAATATTCGTTTTAATTTGCGTACATTTGCGGAATAGAGATTTTTTTATGAAAGAACTTCTACTTTCACAAGGATTAATGGCAACGATAATATGGGTTTTTACACTCTCCTTTGTGGTGAGCTACCTTGTTTTGCCCAGAATTATTTACATTGTGGTAAATAAAAATTTGATGGATGACCCCAACGAAAGGAGTTCACACACACAGAAAACTCCAACAATGGGAGGAATTGCTTTCTTCATAAGTGTTATTTTTACCATATTTTTTATTCGTGATTATGATGTTGATCATATAGGGACTAACATCATTTCAAGTGTAAGTATATTGTTTTTCATTGGGTTGAAAGATGATTTAGTGGGAGTGCAGCCCAAAACCAAAATGATTGGTCAAGTGCTTTCTACCCTCATTTTATTTTATGGAACACAGCTTTTGGTACGTTCATTAGATGGATTTCTTTTTATCCATGAAATTGATTTTTGGATTTCAGTGTTGCTTTCTTGCATGGTCATGATGGCTATTGTAAATTCATTCAATTTGATTGATGGTATCAATGGCTCGGCGGCAATGGTTGGCATTGTGATTTTTGGAGGTTTCGGATATATATTTTATTTGTCTGGAAATTATTACTATTGTTTGCTATCAGCTCTTTGTATCGGTTTTTTGTTAGCTTTTTTACGCTATAACCTATCGGAAAAGAAAAAAATATTTATGGGTGACACAGGTTCAATGATTGTCGGCTTCATTATCGGATTTTTGGTGCTGAAATTTTTTTCCTTGTCACCGGAAGAGTTAGTAAATGCTCATATAAAACCAATCAATAAAATTTGGGTTGTGTTGGCTATTATATTTATTCCTTTTTTTGATACTACACGTGTTTTTGTTACGCGTATTGTACGACATGGGAAACCTTTCTTAGCCGATAGAAGCCACATCCACCATGTACTGATTGACTACACAGGACTTACTCACGGAAAGGCAAGTTTGTTTTTGGCTTTCATTAACTTAGTTGTTCTTGTGGTAATTCTATATTTAAATACGATTTTTTCTTCCACCTACGTGTTTTTGTTTCTTTCAGCTATTTTCGTTGGGTTAGCATTACTTCTGTTTTATTTCAATAGAAGTTACAACACACGAAAAAGTAAACAAAAAATACGAAGAATACTAAATAAAACTGGATTAAGCAAACACAAAAAATAACCCCGTGTCAAAAAAAGCTACGAAAGAAACTCCTTTAATGAAGCAATACAATCAGATAAAGTCAAAATATCCTGATGCTCTATTGCTTTTTAGAGTGGGAGATTTTTACGAAACTTTTGGAGAAGATGCTGTCAAAACTGCTCAAGTGCTTGATATTGTGCTTACAAACAGAAATAACGGTAGCGAACGTACCGAATTAGCTGGTTTTCCGCATCATTCCATAAATACGTATTTACCCAAATTGGTCAAAGCAGGTTATCGAGTTGCTATTTGTGACCAATTGGAAGACCCAAAAACGGTCAAAGGAATTGTTAAACGAGGCGTTACCGAACTGGTTACTCCAGGAGTAGCGCTGAATGATGATATACTTCACTCTAAGTCCAATAATTTCTTAGCATCTCTCTGGTTTGGAAAAACAACCAATGGGGTCGCTTTTCTGGATATTTCCACAGGTGAATTTTTAGTAGCACAAGGTGATAGATTTTATATCGACAAACTATTACAAAATTTTAAACCTAGTGAAATTCTTATTGCTAAAAAACAAAAAAAAGATTTTATTGACAGCTTTGGAGAGGATTTCCACCTTTTCTTTTTGGAAGATTGGGTATATAAGCAAGATTATGCCAATCAGGTACTTACACAGCATTTTCAAACTAATTCTCTTAAAGGTTTTGGTGTAGACGAACTTTCTGAAGCAATTTTAGCAGCAGGATCAATTCTTTTTTATCTTTCTGAAACACAGCATAATAAATTACAGCACATCACTTCTATTCAGCGTATAGTTGAAGATGCCTATGTTTGGCTTGATAAATTCACTATCCGAAACTTGGAACTCTACACAGGGACTTCGAGCCAATCCGTAACACTGTTGGATATCATTGACAAAACCACGTCGGCAATGGGAAGCAGAACTCTCAAACGTTGGTTGGCGCTCCCACTGAAAAAAATCAATCAGATAGAGCAACGACATGAAGTAGTAGCACATTTCATGCAGCACATTGATACCCTACATAAAGTTAAAGAGCAAGTTGCTAAAATTAGTGATATTGAGCGACTTATTTCAAAAGTAGCTACAGAAAAGATATCCCCTCGTGAGGTCGTACAACTACGTATGTCTTTGGAGGCGATACCTCCCATTAAGCAACTTTGCGTACTTTCAGACAATGAACATCTGAAAGCATTGGGAGATAGAATGCACGCTTGCGAACAACTTTGTTTACGAATAAAAAATACGCTCTTTGATGATGCTCCTGTGAACATCCTTAAAGGAAATGTTGTTGCCAAAGGATTTTCTGCAGATTTGGATGAGCTAAGAAATCTCTCACAATCAGGGAAATCCTATTTAGACGACATGCTCAAACGTGAAACAGAACGTACAGGAATTCCTTCATTGAAAATTGATAGCAATAACGTTTTTGGGTATTATATTGAAGTTCGAAATACGCATAGGGACAAAGTTCCTGCTGAGTGGATTCGCAAACAAACCTTGGTCAATGCTGAGCGATATATCACAGATGAGCTAAAAGAATACGAAGCTAAAATATTAGGAGCTGAAGAAAAAATATCCCAATTGGAACAGCGTATTTTTTCGGAATTGGTATCTTTCACAAATGAATATATTGCTCAAATTCAAACAAATGCATCGCTTATAGGTCAGCTCGATTGCCTTTGTGGATTTGCTCAGCTTGCTATTGAAAATAATTATAGTCGCCCTGAAATGGATGCATCATTTGTTCTAAATATCAAGAATGGACGTCATCCTGTGATTGAAAAACAGTTGCCTGTGGGGGTTCCCTACATAGCTAATGACGTATACCTTGACCGTGATTCTCAGCAAATTATAATGATTACAGGGCCTAACATGTCAGGTAAATCTGCCATTTTGCGACAAAGTGCGTTAATTGTTCTGTTGGCTCAAATCGGAAGCTTTGTTCCTGCAGAATCGGCTCAAATCGGGATTGTTGATAAGATTTTCACACGTGTTGGTGCAAGTGATAATATTTCTATGGGCGAATCAACCTTTATGGTTGAAATGAATGAAGCCGCCCTCATTTTGAATAATATATCGGAACGAAGTTTGGTGCTTTTGGACGAAATCGGTCGTGGTACAAGTACGTACGACGGGATTTCTATCGCTTGGGCAATTGCTGAATACCTACATGAACATCCTTCCAAAGCTAAAACATTATTTGCAACGCATTACCACGAACTGAACGAAATGACCGAAAGTTTTGAACGTATTAAAAACTTTAATGTCTCGGTTAAAGAAACGAAAGATAGCGTTCTTTTTCTACGCAAATTGGTTTCGGGAGGTTCGGCACACAGTTTTGGAATTCACGTAGCTAAAATGGCGGGAATGCCTCAATTCGTTATCCAAAAAGCAAATAAAATACTTAAAAAGTTGGAAGAATCTCATTCTTCCTCCACAACTTCGGAAACTTTGAAATCAACTCAAAAAGAAATGCAACTAAGTTTTTTCAACATTGAAGATCCTCTGTTGGAAGAACTCAAAAACGAAATTACACAAATCGACATCAATACAATTACTCCTGTGGAAGCATTGATGAAACTCAATGAATTGAAAAGGATAATCGGAAATTAATCATTTGATTTAAAGTAAAATGTATAAAAACTTCGCTGAAGTTGTCTATTAAAAAAGATGACTTTCACGAAGTTTTTATGACATTATCCTGTTGCGATTTTGAATGACACCTCAATTCACACAAAAAACAGGTCGGAATTGTTTTGTTAAATGATAAATTCCTATCTTTACAACCTAAAATCCGTTTAAATGAAATCATATTCTAAACTTTATATAGTTATCCCTTTATTAGCACTATCTTTTTTATGGATAACATCTTGTGAATCAGATGATTTATGTGATCAAAAGGTAAATACACCCCAATTAGTGATTCGCTTCCGAGATATGTCTACCCAAAAGGAAAAGAAAGTCTCAAATTTAATTGTCTATGGAGAAGGAAAGAACACCTTGTTAATCAACGCTTCAACCGATTCGATAGCTCTGCCATTGAAAGTTGCCGAGCCCAAAACTTCATATGTTATGGTAAGCAATGCAAACTATAATAACACAACGGGAGAAATTACTGGTGGAGATATGACGACCATCACATTTACATATCAGGTACAGGAAGAGTTTGTTAGCCGAGCATGTGGTTTTAAAGCTACATACAATACTGTGAGTGCTACCATCGAAAATCCTGATGATACTTGGATACAATCAATTAACGTTACAAAAACGGAAGTAGAAAATGAAAAAAACGCTCACATACAGCTTTATCATTAGTTTTTTATTCTATCAAACTACTATAGCTCAAGAAGATACAAAAGAAACAACCTACAAACAACGCTATGGATTGCGCGTAGGAATGGACGTTAGCAAACCTATACGTTCCTTTTTCCAAAAAGGTTACAGTGGTTTGGAATTTGTGGGGGACTATCGGTGGAACTATAACTATTATTTGGCTGCCGAAGTAGGTTTTGAAAATAGATCCAAAAACGAAGATTTTTTTTCATACAAAACTACTGGACAATTTATCCGATTGGGAATAGATTATAATGCCTACAATAATTGGTATGGAATGGAAAATATGATTTATATGGGAGGAAGATATGCCTTTTCGCGATTTGCTCAGGAATTGACTTCCTACATGATTTATACCACCAATCCGTACTGGGAGGAAAATACAACAGGAAACAATCCCAATTGGTTACGAAGCTATGAGGGTCGAACTGCTCATTGGCTGGAAGTAATTTTAGGGATGAAAGTAGAATTATTCACCAATTTATTTGCTGGAGCAAGTTTGCGATTAGGGGTTATGATAGCAAATCCTACGGATAGCTTTCCTAATTATTGGATTCCTGGATTCAACAGAGTCCGTGAAGGAAGCCGATTCGGAGCGAATTTCAATTATACTATCACCTACTTGATTCCTCTGTATAAAAAAGAAAAAGAAAAGAAAAAAACAGATAAATCAACCACTCAATAATGATTTTCAAAATATCGTCAGAAAGTTTTAGATAAAGCTTTTAGAAAATTAAAACGCGTAAAAAGATTCATAATTTCATAATTATCCTAAAATCTCTAAGAAAATCAAATTGAGATAACAATAATTCATATGTTATATCGTTCAAAAATAAAAGGTTTAGGTTTCTATGTTCCTGCGAATATAGTAACCAATGATGATCTGTCCAAGCGGATGGATACTAATGACGCTTGGATTCGTGAACGCACTGGAATCGAAGAGCGTAGGCACGTAATAAAAGGCGAAGATACTACCACTTCAATGGGGGTTAAGGCAAGTTTAAAAGCCATTGAAAATGCAGGAATCGACAAAAACGATATTGATTTCATTATTTTCGCAACTCTAAGCCCTGATTACTATTTCCCTGGATCAGGTGTGTTAGTCCAAAAGGAATTAGGACTAAAAACCGTAGGAGCTTTGGACGTACGGAATCAATGTTCTGGTTTTATTTATGCACTTTCGATTGCTGATCAGTACATAAAGACAGGTATGTACAAAAATATTTTGATTATTGGGGCTGAAACGCAATCACCTGGATTAGATTTTACCACACGAGGACGCAACGTGTCCGTTATTTTTGGTGATGGAGCGGGAGCTGCTATCATTTCAAGGGAAGAAAATCCAGAAAAGGGTATATTGTCAACACACCTACATAGCGAAGGAATTCACGCTAAGGAGTTAGCTCTCATCGCACCTGGAATTGCAAATCGTTGGGTTACAGATATTATTGCTGAAAATGATTCAACGGATGTAAGTTATTTTCCATACATGAACGGACAACATGTTTTCAAAAATGCTGTAATCCGTTTTGCAGAAGTTATTCAGGAAGGTTTGCAACATAACGGACTGTCAAAGGAAGATATTAACATGCTGATTCCACATCAAGCCAATTTGCGTATTTCTCAGTTTATACAACAAAAATTTAAACTAAGTGATGATCAAGTATTTAATAACATCATGAAATACGGAAATACCACAGCGGCTTCCATACCAATTGCTCTAACGGAGGCTTTTGAGCAAGGAAGAATTAAAGATGGTGATTTGGTGGTTTTGGCTGCCTTTGGTAGTGGATTCACATGGGCAAGTGCAATTATTCGATGGTAAAGCAATGAGAAAAGTATATTATTTAAGTTCTTGTGACACCTGTAAACGCATTTTAAATGATTTGCAACTCCCAACAGATTTCGAGTTGCAAGACATCAAAAAAATACCGATTTCGGAAACTGATTTGGACTTTTTGAAAAGTAAGGTTGGGAATTACGAAGTTTTATGTAACAAACGTTCACAACTTTACAAAAGTCGTAACCTTAAAGCTCAAAATCTGACAGAAAATGAGTACAAACAACTTATTTTAGAACATTACACCTTTTTGGCTCGTCCCGTAATCGTGGTTGATGAACAAGTTTTTGTCGGAAATGCAACAAAAACGATTCAAGTAGTAAAGCAGTACTTAGGGAATGTATAATTCCTAATGGTAAGACATTAAAAACTGTAAGACTTTCAAAATATTATTGATTATCTGTAATTACTAATTTAGCAACTAACAAAAAATCCTACGTAGATATATAGAAAACACTCGTTTTTTATATTTGGGTATTTGCCCGAAGTGTCAAACCACTTGTTTTCTGCTTTCGCCTAATTAGTTGAAGCGTCAACCGCTCGTTTTCTGCTTTCGCCTAATTAGTTGAAGTGTCAACCGCTTGTTTTCTGCTTTCGCCTAATTAGTTGAAGCGTCAACCACTTGTTTTCTGCTTTCGCCTAATTAGTTGAAGTGTCAACCGCTCGTTTTCTGCTTTCGCCTAATTAGTTGAAGTGTCAACCGCTCGTTTTCTGCTTTCGCCTAATTAGTTGAAGTGTCAAACCGCTCGTTTTCTACTTTCGCCTAATTAGTTGAAGCGTTAATTGTTTGTTTTCAGTCTTCGCCTAAATACTCGAATTAATAAAACAAAAAAGGAGTGTTTTATAAACACTCCCAAAGGGTAAAGATAAAGATATTATAAGGAATTAGAAATCTGTAAGATATGGAAAATTGAGTAAATGAATGGTATTAACTTCTATTACGTTCTTCTGCATTTCCTCCCTCTCTTTTTTGTACCGAAATTTTGCTATTTCCAAACTTATAGGTAAGCGAAAGGCGTACGTAACGCGTGTCGTAGTACTGACGATAACTTTCCTTAATATCTTGTTTTTCAATATGAGCAGTAAAAGTCATTGCCTCAGTTTTGAAAATATCATTCACGTAAAGGGCAAGAGTTAATCTTTTGTCGAAAGCTAAATATTTGATACCTAAATCCAAACTTGAAGCCTCTGAAACTCTTCTCGTGCCACTATCCCACGGAGATTGATAGAAATAAGATACATTTACCTGTAAAGTTTTGTTTTCATTCAGTATAAAAGTATTCTGCAAGTTTTGATAACCTCCTCGGCTTATCATTTTATCGGGGAATAAAGCAACATAAGGTCTTGTATCTTCATAAGTAGCTCCCATATACGCAGAAATTTCCCACCACCAAAACAAACTTTTATTGATATTCATCGAAGCACTCCATCGATTAGAGTGGGCAAAATTCTCCCATCGGATTTGAGTTTCTTCCAAATCAGGATTGTGATACGTAATTTGAGTTCGGCTGTCTTCTATGTCAGTATATGATAATTGAAGTGTTAGCCAATGTTTATAGGAATAGTTGAGTGTAGCTCCTAATGAATAGGAAGGTTGCAAGAACGGATTTCCTACCACATATGATTTCGGATTCTGATAGTTTCTCCCTGGATTAAGTGAAAAAAACTGTGGACGAAAAATACGACGGTTTACATTTGCCGAAATGTTGTGATTCTCATTAATTTGATATTGAATATATAATGTCGGGAAAAGTTTAAAGAGATTTCGTTTGTGTGTTTCATTATTTGCTAAAACGGAAACTCCTTTGGTTTGTGTATTTTCGCCTCGAACGCCGGCTTTTACGCTCCATTTCTTTCCGAAAGATTTTGCCCAATCGGCATACAGGGCTTGGGTATCTTCTGTATAAAGAAAGTGGTCTTTGTGAGCAAGAGTTTCTATTTGATTTTCATCACGAAAATCGGATTGAGCGATATTGTCGGTCTGTGTTCGGGCAATTTTCGCTCCGAAAGAAAGATTTCCCCACGAAACAGGTGTTTCCATATCTGCCTTAAAAGAATAATTATCGATTTGTTGCAAAGAAAAAGAATTTCCAAACAATTTTGGTTGCGTATTGAGTTGATAATTATAGAAAATAGTGTTTAAATCATCATTTCTATCTTTTTTATAATGGAAATAATCAGCATCGATGGTAAGTTTGGCTCCTTTCTCTCCGATTTTCTGCAAGAAATTCACATTTACGGATAAATTTTGTGTGTTTTCAGGTTTGGCTTGACGTGTGATATATTCTTTCATTAGTTTTGGGTTGTTATACAAATACGCACGATTTGCCGCCAAGCTATTGCTGATATTTTCTGAAAAACTTCCCATAAATTGCACCCCAAGTATGCTTTTTTCGGTTAGGTCGTAGTTTAAATTCAGAAGGGGTGACCAAGTTTTTGCTTTTCTTTTGGTTTCCAACCGATTTACCCAATATTTTTTCGGATACCAAAAATGTACATCATTCTCGTAGTACTGCTTATCGTCTGCATACCCCAAGTCAGCCAAAGCGGAGAACTTATTTTTTCGGTACGAAAAGTTTACGCCACTGCGTGATTTCCCTTCAATTCCTTGTTGGTAAGAAGTCCGCAGAGTGGTGTTCCAATTATTTTCTTTGGCTTTTTTCAGTACGATATTGATGAGCCCTGCATTACCTTCGGCGTCGTATTTGGAAGGCGGTGTGGTGATGACTTCAATCTTTTGGATATTGTCGGACGCTATGGATTTCAGGAAGTTGGTAAGTTCTTCCCCTGAAAGTTGCATTATTTTATCGTTGACCATCACCCGAACGCCACTTTTCCCAACGATGGAAATATCCTCATTATGAACCTGCACTCCCGGTGTGGATTTTAGCACATCGAGGGCATCGCCACCGCTTGCCTGCACGGAGTTTTCCACGTTGAATACAAGTCTGTCCACTTTTTGTTCCACGAGTTTTTTCCTGCCTTCAACGGTTACGGCTTCTATTTCAATGGCTTGATTGATTTGCATAACGCCCAAATCGGTATTTTGGGAAACGGAAATGTTTTTGGAAAGAAATTCGGTGCCGAATTGTTCCAAAATGAGGGTGTAATCGCCTTTCGGGATTTTTACAGAAAATTTTCCCGAAGCATTGGTGATGGCTCCCTGTACGGCTTTGTCGTCTTTTTTCAAGATGACATTTACAAATTCGGCAGGTTTTTGTTGTTGATTTTTCACTTCTCCCGAAAGGGTGACTTCTTGGGCGGAAAGACTTATTGCCCATAGTAAAAACAAAAAAGAAAATATGGTTTTCATGGCAACTCTGTTTTTGATTTCCACCTTAAAGATGCATAAAAACAGAAAAAGTTACAAAAAAGATACTCTTTTCCTTGAAAAGAGTATCTTTTTCGATTAATCGTTACGATGATTGCCCAATGAATTTAATACATTATAAAAAAACTTTGCCAAAGTTTAAACTCTGACAAAGTTTTGAATGAGAAAACTATTAGGCATTGAACTTATTATGGTAAAATTCCAAATACTTATCAGTACCTACCTATTAGAACCACTTCACTAATGCAAAATCTTGGCGGTGTGGTAACAAATCATTTTTCGGGAACACTCGAAGGCCCAGTTGTAATGAGCCTGGATACTCGGTAACCACCTCTAAGGTATAAACAGCTTTACTACCTTCTTGTGAAGCTGGTGTAAATTCTTTTTTGTCCATTACTTTTGTTTTTCCTTCCTTGTCCTCACGTGCGATGACCAATTCCAAACCAATGTCATTCATGTTCAGCCCTCCAATGTCCAAAGTTATTTTTGCTTGGTAGTTATTTCCTATGGAAATCAATTGTTTGTTCTTGTTCGGAATTTCAGTATTTACTATTTTTACGTTATCCCACTCTTGATTTACCTTGCGTTTCCAGTCCGAAATTTGAATTGCTAAGGCAAAATTATCCTGTTTCAAACTCGCAGCACGTTCGCTCATAGGGAAGTAATATTGATTTTCGTAATCCGTAAGCATACGTGTTGTTGTGAAATTTACTGCCACTTTAGCAATAGTATTTTTAATTAACGCACACCAAGATTGTGAAATGCCGTCTTTATCTTTTTCGTAGAATGTAGGAGCAATTTCATCCTCAATGATGTTGTATATCATTTCGGCATCCATTTCATTTTGATACTCTTGATTTTCGTAAGCTCGTTCCATTGGTAAAGCCCAACCAGCATCTTCGCGATAGCCCTCTACCCACCAACCGTCGAGTACGCTAAAGTGCATCACTCCGTTCATTGCAGCCTTTTCTCCACTGGTTCCAGAAGCCTCTTGCGGACGCGTTGGAGTGTTCATCCAAACATCCACTCCTTGTACCATATGACGAGCTAACTCCATGTCGTAGTTAGGAATGAAAAGAATTTTACCTAAAAACTGTGGCATTTTCGAGATTTCAACGATGTGTTTAATCAAATCCTGACCTGCTTTATCGGCAGGGTGTGCTTTTCCTGCAAAAATGAACTGTACTGGTCGCTCTGGATTGTTTACTATTTTATCCAAACGCTCAATATTAGTGAATAATAAGTGGGCTCGTTTGTAAGTCGCAAAACGACGTGCAAAACCAATAGTAAGAATATCTTTTCTTAAATTCTCTTTGATTTCAATTAACTGTTTAGGTGAGAAATACGGTGTATTTTTTTCCAAACGTAACTTTTGCTCCACACGACGTAATAATTTTGCTCGTAATTCTGTTTTGACTTCCCAAATACGTTTGTCGGACACTTTATAAATCCCTTCAAAACCTTTAGGGTCAAATTGATTCTTTTTGAAATCTTCACCAAACACCTCATCTTCAATTTCTTTCCATAAGGTAGCTGTCCATGTTGGTTTATGTACCCCATTGGTAACGTAGCTGATGTGTGACTCTTCTGGCATATAACCTGGCCATAGATTTTTGAAGATATCCTTACTAACTTCTCCATGTAGCCAACTCACTCCATTTACTTCCTGTGATAGATTAGCCGCCAAATTACTCATTGAGAATTTCTCTCTTGGATTGTTCAAGTTAATTTTTCCTAAGGATAGAATTTGTTCCCAACTTACGTGTAGTTTATCGGTATAATTCTCAATATGAGCTCTTAGCATACCTTCTTCAAAGAAATCGTGTCCTGCTGGTACTGGTGTGTGCGTAGTAAACAAAGATGAAGCTCGTACTACCTCCATAGCCTCGGAGAAAGACAAATTGTCATTTTGGATGTATTCACTAAGTCGTTCCAGTCCAATAAATGCCGCGTGTCCTTCATTGCAGTGATATACCTCAGCATCAATTCCTAACTTACGCAACATTTTGATGCCTCCTAATCCTAAAAGCATTTCTTGTTTCAGACGGTTTTCCCAATCTCCCCCATAAAGATGGTGGGTTACAAAGCGGTCGTCTTCTCTATTGTCTTCAAAATCAGTATCTAATAGATATAACTCAATGCGTCCTACATCCACTCGCCAAACACGCGCGTACAATGTTCTTCCAGGTAAATCCACTGCCACGACCATCCATTTTCCATTGGTGTCAATCACTGGGGTGACTGGAATTTTTGAGAAATCTTGTGCTTCATAATCAGCCTCTTGATTTCCTGCGGAAGATAATTTTTGAGTAAAATATCCATAACGATAAAGTAGCCCTACACCAGTAATTTTTGTAGCCTTATCACTAGCTTCTTTCAAGTAGTCTCCTGCCAAAATTCCCAATCCTCCCGAATATATTTTTAAAGAAGAATGTAACCCATATTCCATGCTAAAATAAGCAACCGATGGGCTTACCATGTCTACTTTTTTAGCCATGTAATTTTGGAATTTGTTATATACGTTTGACAGTTGTTTCATAAAAGCACTATCTTTCTCAAGCTCTTTATACCTTGAAAGCGAAATCATATCCAACAATTCTATTGGATTTTTGCGAGAATCAAGCCATTTTTGAGGGTCAATGCTGTGAAATAAATCCGAAGCATCGTCATTCCAACACCACCAAAGGTTTTTTGCCAATTCTTCCAAAGGTTGTAGTGCTTCTGGTATCGCTCTGTGAATGATAATATTACGCCAAATAGGAGTATTCACTATTTTACTTTTTTCTAATACAGAAGCTGCGTCTGTGTCAATGTTAGGCAGACTAATTATTCGTTCTTCAATATTTTCTAAAGTCAGTTCGTAAGCTTTAAAGTAATTTTTACTTAAGTTCTTCCATAGGGCAATTTCGGCCACTTTACCTGCTTCTTCTCTAATTAATTCAAAGTCAGAATCTTTCATCAGAAGTAGTGACGATATGTTTTTAGTGATTTCACTAACTACATCACCATAATTGCTGTCAGTACGCTTGATAACCTCAATAGATTTCTGTTTTTCAGGATAATAATTTTCTACCCATTTTCCAAATCCAGCCAAAGAAGTCGTGATTGTCGGCACATTGAAAGCTAAACTTTCCAATGGCGTATACCCCCAAGGCTCATAATATGAAGGGAATACAGTGCCGTCAATTCCAATAAGTACATCGTAGTACGACAAATTGAATATACCGTCATTGCCGTTCAGATAGCTAGGGCAAAACACTACTTTCACTTTATCTTCCTTGCGGTTGAAAAGTTGTTGTTCATAGATTCTGCGTAGAATTTGGTCATTATTAGGGTCTGATAAATAGTGCGTTAAATGTTTTTGGTCATTATTTCCCGCTTGTTGCGGATAGTCCAAATTATGTTGTAACCCATGGTTTACGCCCTCATGAGCCGTAGGAACTAGCAAGAAAGCAATTACCTCTTTTTTATTTTTCAGATTGCGGTTCAACGTGCCTAAAGCATCAATGAAAGCGTCAATACCCTTATTTCTGAATTCATATCTTCCGCTGATAGCCAACATCTTAGTATCCTCACTAAGCGTATGCCCAACTAGAGCTTGAGCTACTTTATGGAGTTGTTTTTTAGCTTCCTTACGTTTTTTATCAAAGGTTTTGGATGGAGGAACAATGCTGTCTTCAAATCCGTTTGGAGTAATCATATCGGTTTTACGTCCTAAGAAATGAAGCGATTCTTGAGCCGTTAGTTCGCTTACCGTAGTGAAACAATCCGTTACTTTGGCAGCAGTTTTCTCCAAGAAATGCTTGTGTTGCACTCCAAATCGATATGCCATTTCCTCAGGATTGTAACCTTTCATATTGTCATAGAGCGGATAACCATTTCCTGCAATTGAACGACCTACAACGGTGGCGTGTGTAGTGAAAACAGAACCTACTTTTGGCATTTTGTCTTCGATGTAGAGCAAACCACTACCTGTCATCCATTCGTGGAAATGACACAGTACATTTTCGCGTGAAGCGGTGTTGAATTTCACAAAGCTCTCAATAACCTTGGCTGCAGCGTATCCAAAAAGTACTGATTCGATGTAATCCCATGAGCTGTTTAATGAGTCAAGTTTGTATGTATCCCAATAGTAGCGTAGAATCTCATTTTTGTTGCTGATGTAGCTCGAAAAATCAACTAAAATCACAATCGGATTTCCTGCCACATTCCAATTTCCTACACGCACTCGAAGCCCTTCGCTTCCTGCTTTGGTTTTCCACGATTTGAAAAGTTCTTTATTTTCAATAAATTCCTTGTTTTCAGCGTGTTGCCAGATGTCTGGCCCAATGAGGATGTATTTATTTTTGAATTTTTTAGTAATGCTCAACGCTTTGGTTGAGATAACGGTGTGAATACCACCTACCTTGTTGCACACTTCCCAACTTGTTTCGAAGATGTAGTCAGGATTTAATGTCATTTTCTTTGTTGGCATAATGATGTAATCTAAATATTTATCGTATGTTGTTATTTTTAAGTTAAATTTTCAAGAGGTAAAGGTACAAATAAATATTATTTTTTGCAAGAGAGAAAGATGTTTTGTTTTGAGCCACACTCAACTCGTGCTAACTGCTTTTTTTTATTTTGGAACAATAGTTTTCATTATCCATAGTTTTTTTCGTTCGGTAAGTTATTAATTCTGCTATACAATTGATTGATTTTCAATATTTTATTAGATGATAAATTTAATTAAGAAAAAAGTAGATACTAATTCAAAAAAAGATGCTAATTTAATAAAAATCAAAACTTTATATCTCTAATCATCAATTGTAGGTATCTTTTCCCGTTCCAAAAATTTTCCTCAAGTGAATAGGCAATTTTGAAAACATTACCTTGTTTGATAGTTGGTAACATATGAGCCATATTGAAAGCAGTGGCGGTAAAAAATCGATTTCCTCCGCATTCCTTCAAAGTTAATCGTAAATGCTCTCCATTCTTGCCGATAGCTTTTGCTACGCCTGTATCTATCACATTTTCAGCGTAAAAAATAGGTGTCATATTGTGTGGCCCAAAGGGTTCAAACTGACTTATAATGCGAAACATATTATCCGTAATCTGTTCCAATGGAAACATGGTGTCTATCGTTATTTTGGGCTGTAACAATTCCTTTGTGATGGTTTTAGAAACAATTTCTTCAAATTTTTCTTTGAAAAGGCTGTATTTCTCAGGCAAAAGAGTGAGTCCTGCAGCATATTTATGTCCTCCGAATTGCTCAATATACTCGGAACATTGTTCCAAGGCTTCGTATACATCAAAACCAGAAACGGAACGTGCGGAAGCTGCATACTTTTCTCCACTTTTAGTAAATACAAGCGTAGGACGGTGGTACGTCTCAATAAGACGAGAAGCTACAATCCCTATCACGCCTTTGTGCCATGATGGTGCGTAAACCACAGTCGAAAAACGATGTTGTTCCTTATTCTCTTGAATTTGTGCTAAGGCTTCATTGGCAATATTTTGGTCTAAATCTCTGCGTTCCGTATTGAACTCTTCAATGATTTTAGCCTTTTCAATGGCTCTATTTTCATCGTTTTCCGTAAGCAATTTTACTGCAAATTTGCCGTGTTCAATACGCCCCGCGGCATTGATACGGGGCGCTAATCGGAACACTACATTGGAAGTCTTCACAGGTTTGTCCACTTCCAACAAAGCCTTCAATCCTACTCTCGGGTTTTGGTTCAACACTTGCAGACCAAAATACATTAACACCCGATTTTCGTCCGTAATAGGAACAATGTCAGCAGCAATGGCAGTAGCTACTAAATCCAAAAATGGTAGGATTTCCTCAAAAGGATATCCCCAATGTTCGTTGAGTGCTTGAATGAGTTTAAACCCTACCCCACAGCCACATAACTCTTTGTAAGGATACAAACAATCGACTTGTTTGGGGTTCAGAATGGCCAATGCATCGGGTACAATATCAGACGGACGGTGGTGATCGCAAATAATGAAATCAATTCCTTTTTCATTGGCATATGCTACTTTATCAACTGCCTTAATACCACAATCCAAAGCAATAATTAACGAAAAGTCATTATCGGAAGCGTAGTCAATTCCTTGAAAAGAAATGCCGTAGCCTTCGCTATATCGGTCGGGGATATAAAAATCAATATTATGGGTGAATTGTTGTAGAAATAAATACATTAGTGCCACGGCGGTAGTTCCATCTACGTCGTAATCACCATATATGAGTATATTTTCTTGATTTTCAATAGCTTTATGAATGCGCGATACTGCCTTTTCCATATCTTTCATCAGGTAAGGAGAATGTAAATCATCCAATGACGGACGGAAAAAGCGTTTTGATTTATCAAAATCAGTGATTCCTCGCTGAGCCAATAACGTAGCTATTGTTTCACTGACATTGAGTTCTTTTTGGAGTGAAGCTACTATTTCTTTTTGAGGTGATTGTTTGAAAACCCAATTGTAATTCATGTTTAAGTTCTTGCTAATGGATTATTGCTTTCCTTTTTTAGTTTTTGATATTTTCCTAAAACAATTATTTGTAGGAGCTACTCTTTAAATAATGTCCTGTTCAAATTATTTCAAAATAATGTTTTGCGTGAAAAACAGTACTTTACACAAATATAAAGCATTATATTTCAGTAACTTTAGGCAAATATAAAAAAACAGGTTTTAAAACACTTCTATCTGTGACTCTATTTTGATCAATTTGTTACAGATATAATCGCTCTCATTTCGGGGAACATTTACCTGATAGATGTTTTTTTTACTAACATTCCGTCAATGAGTGATTTAGAAATACAAAATAATCCTTACTCCTCCTTCTTACAAGATTCCACGATTTTTTCACGGTGTTTTTTGCCCCATTCTTGTAGGGCAGAAAGTACAGGCTTTAGGTCTTTGCCGTAGGGCGTAAGGCTGTATTCTACCGTAACGGGAACGGTAGGAAACACTTCTCGATGTATTAGTCCATTCATTTCCAAATCTTTCAATGCGTTGGAAAGGGCTTTGGGTGAAATACCTTTCAGTTCGTTTTCCAATTCTTTGAACCGCTTGGTATGGTCGCAGAGACTGTAAATAATAGGAAATTTCCACTTTCCGCCAATGACTTCAATCGCATCTAAAACCGATTGTATTTCCGTGTATTTATTTTCGTTGTTTTCTTTCATCAGATGTTTTTGAAATTGCAAAAATAGACAATATTGGCAAATAGAAAAATATTGAATACCTACATTTTTCAAAATAAACATTTAAAAATCAATTACTATATAAAAGTATATTAGCTTGATAATATGCTATTACTGAAAAATGTATTGCAAAAAGTCGTATCTTTGTATCAGAAAAATAAAAGGAGATTAAACAATGAAAAAAAATGTTGTTTTGATTGTTTCTAAAGAAGAAACTTTCATCAGAGAGTTGGCAAAAGTATATACTTCAGTTGTGTTTGAATTTGCGGATAATGCCGAACAAGCCATTGAAAAATTGAATCTCTTTGCTGTGGGAGCAATATTGGCAGATGCAACCATTGAAGAACAAGAAATCCTCAAAATAAAGAAAATCGCAGGAATTTTAGATTCGGAGATTATATTTGAAAAAGCAGATTTCAAAAATATGACAGATTTGGAAAAAGTAGTCATCAATCTTCGTAATGAATTATTTAGAAGAAGAATGTCGAATTATACTTTTGAAGATAATCCGAATTTGAATAATCCTTTTCTGAACTTGGATAAAACCAATATTTTTAAGAAAAACGATTAGTTAGAATAATTTTTCTTGTAGATAATATCTTGTAAAACAATAAATAACAAATTTAAAAAAGAGACTATGAACACTAAACATATAGAAAAAATCGTTCGTCCTGGCACACCGCATTTTGTGGGAGACGGATTTCGCGTACATAATTTCATTCCTGGAACTTCTTCTATGGAGCGTATGGACCCCTTTATAATGATGGATTACAATGCCCCGTATGTTTTCCCACCGAGTGAAATTCCGAAAGGGGTAGATGTGCATCCGCACAAAGGTTTTGAAACCGTAACCATCGCTTACAAAGGCAAGGTAGAACACGCAGATAGTGCAGGTGGAGGCGGAGTAATCGGAGAGGGCGATGTACAATGGATGACCGCTGGAAATGGCATTTTGCACAAAGAATTTCACGAAACCGAGTGGAGTAAATCAGGCGGACTTTTTCATATGATGCAGCTGTGGGTAAATCTTCCGGCAAAGTACAAAACCACTCGGCCTAAGTATCAGGCAATAAAAAATGCGGATATCCCCAAAGTTCCGATAGCCGATGGCGAAGTAGCGGTGATTGCAGGGGAATACAACGGCGTGAAAGGTGCGGCTTCTACTTTTAGCCCTATCCATATGTATAATTTGCGTTTGCAAAGAGGAGGAAAAACCACACTTTCTTTCCCAAAACATTACACCACGACTTTGGTAACGGTGGAGGGAAGTATCCGCGTAAACGAACAGGAGGAAATCGCTGCTGACCACTTTGTTTTGTTCAAAAACGATGGTGAAAATTTCACTGTGGAAGCCACTTCTGATGCCTTGATATTAGTACTTAGTGGAGAACCCATTGCCGAACCCATTGCCGCTTATGGTCCGTTTGTGATGAATACCCGCCAAGAACTCATACAAGCCTTCCAAGATTTTGAACAAGGCAAGTTTGGAGAGTTGAAGTAACGAAAATGTGAAACCTAACAAAATAATAAACACTTAATAAATTGATTTTCTTTTTATTATGTGTTTTTTTTGTGCTTAATTCAAGTTTTTTATAAAATAAAACTAAAAAAATAGTTGTAACTAAAAAAATAGTTTGTATATTTGCCGTATAAAAATAATAAGTTAATGTCTCAATCTATAAAAACGCTTACTAAAGCCGAAGAAGAAATTATGCAAGTATTGTGGCAATTGGGTAAAGGCACAGTCAATGATATCATTGCACAACTGAATGACCCCAAACCTGCGTATAACACGGTATCAACAGTGGTTCGGATATTGGAAAATAAAGGATTTGTCAGTCACGAGCCACAAGGTAGAGGATTTATCTATTTTCCAATAGTATCGAAGGAAATTTACAGTCACAAATCACTTAAAGACTTGGCTGAAAATTATTTTAAAGGTTCTTTTAAATCGATGCTTTCCTTCTTTGTTGAAAAAAAGGACATCGACTTAAAAGATGTAGAAGACCTATTGCAAAAACTTAAAAAGGAAAAGTGATGGAAAACTTTTTAATATATTCAGTTAAAACGATGTTCGTACAGCTTTTGTTTTTATTGCTTTACGAAGCGTTTTTCAAAAACGAGCCTTATTTTAGGATAAATCGCTTTTTCCTGCTATCGGGAATTGCACTTTCATTAACATTGCCTTTTTTCCCGGTTTCTTTGGCAAACGATAATATTACAGCGGCTATCCGTTTGGAAGAATTTGTCGCCTATGCCAATACAACTTCAGAAAATATGGTTATAGCCTCCAACACGAATGCTATCAATTGGTATGAAATGATTTATGGTATCGGGGCAGTATGCTTCGGATTGCTTTTCATCATAAAAATAATACGGTTGAACCGCCTATTGAACCGTTCACAACGGGTGGTTCTGAACGGAACTCGTATTTTCCTATTAGAGGATTTGACCCAAGCCTTTACATTTATGAATAACATTTATGTAGGCAAAGAACAAGCGGAAGAAACCTGTGTTATTGAACACGAAAAAGTGCATCAAAAGCAGTGGCACTCGCTTGATTTGTTGTTTTTGGAACTGATGAAGATTGTTTTTTGGTTTAATCCATTGTTGTATTTCTATCAGAAACGATTGGTAGAAGCACACGAATTTGAAGCCGATAGGCAAACCTACCCTAAGTTTCAAAACTATTATTATCAAACACTTATTAACCAAGCTTTGGGAACCAAGATTGATTTGCTTACCAGTTATTGGTCTGCTCCCAAACTTATTAAACGAAGACTAAGTATGTTACAACAAAAACAAAAATCGACAAAAGGGATGTCAAAATACTTATTGGCAATCCCCGCATTGGCAGTTTCAGTGCTGATGCTTTCGGCAGGTAATGCTCCGCAAAACAATCTATCGGAAAGCCTTCCAAAAATTTCAGTGGCTGAAGCTCAACTTACAAACAATCAAGTTGTGAATGACACACTTCCCTTTACGAAAGTAGATAAAACACCTCGCTTTAAGGAGTGTGAGAATGTTTCTGAAAGTGAAAATTTAGATTGCTTCAGAAAAAAAATGGATGCACACATAGCACGTAATTTCAAATATCCAGAGGCTGCTTTAAAAAATAATCTACAAGGTAAGGTAACCGTGGTTTTTGTCATAGGCGCTGAAGGAAAGGTTGTTGTAAAATCGTTAAAAGGAGGCGATAAGCTACTTCAAGAAGAAGCAAAACGTCTCATAGAAATGCTACCTGAACTTATTCCAGCAAAACACAAAGGTAAAAATATTGCAGTAAATTTCGTTTATCCAATAAGTTTTAAATTAGGTAAATAGGATTTTGACAAAGCCCATTTTTTTTGGGCTTTGTCTTTTTTTCATTGGAAACCGTCAATTTTTTCATTACCTTTGTGCGAATTGTTTTTTCAACTAAAATTATGATACAACACATTAACAAAGTAAGTTTGATTGTAGGATTGGTGTTTTCCAATTTTATTTTCGCTCAACAGCAGCCTCTCCTTGGCTATGCTTATGGCGACCAACAAGCTCCCACAGGCAAGGAATGGGAATCGGTGGAGGAACTTTCGCTTAACAAAGAGCAGCCCAAAGCCTATTTTTTCTCGTTTGCTGATAAGCAGTCAGCACGAAAAGTATTGCCCGAAAATTCCAAATATTGGCAATCGCTCAACGGAAATTGGAAATTTCATTGGGTAAAAACACCTGATGAGCGTCCGAAAGATTTCTTCAAACCGAGCTATGACGTAACTGCGTGGGAGGAAATTCCTGTGCCTTCCAATTGGAATATCTACGGCATTCAAAAAGATGGAACCCTAAAATATGGCGTACCGATTTACGTCAATCAGCCTGTGATTTTCTACCACGAACGTAAAGTGGACGATTGGCGAAAAGGTGTAATGCGTACGCCGCCAACTACTTGGACAACTTATGTTTATAGAAACGAAGTCGGGTCGTACCGCAGAGATTTTACTATTCCGCAAGATTGGAAAAATCGCGAAGTGTTTATCAATTTCGATGGCGTGGATTCCTTTTTCTATCTGTGGATAAACGGAAAATATGTCGGTTTTTCAAAAAACTCCCGCAATTTGGCGGCGTTCAACATCACCAAATATCTGCAAAAAGGAAAAAATACGGTGGCGGTGGAAGTGTACCGAAATTCCGATGGTTCGTTCCTTGAAGCTCAGGATATGTTCCGTTTGGCGGGAATTTTCCGTACGGTGGCTTTAACTTCCGTTCCAAAAGTACAAATCCGTGATTTGCAAGTGATTCCTGATTTGGACAACAATTACCAAAACGGAGAACTCACTATTTCGGCAGAAATCCGAAATCTGGATAAAAAACAAGCACAAGGCTACAAAATAGAATATTCACTTTACGAAACGAAACTCTATTCCGATGAAAATAAAGAAGTTGGAAAGCCCATTTTTTCGACTTCCTTTGATGTTTCTTCACAAAATTCATCGGTAGTAAAAACCAAATTTCCGTTAGAAAATCCTAAAAAATGGTCGAGCGAATTTCCGCATCGTTATGTATTGGTGGCTCAGCTTAAAGACAAGAAAAACAACGTGATAGAAACTGTTTCCGCCTACACGGGCTTCCGTAAAGTGGAAATTAAAGACACCAAAGCCGAAGACGACGAATTTGGCAAAGCGGGACGATATTTTTACGTAAACGGCAAAACCGTCAAATTCAAAGGAGTAAATCGGCACGAAACCAATCCCGAACGCGGACACGCCATCACTCGCCAACAGATGGAAGACGAAATAAAATTGATGCAACGAGCCAACATCAACCACGTGCGAAATTCACACTACCCTGACGACCCATATTGGTACTATTTGTGCGATAAATACGGCATTTATTTGGAAGATGAAGCCAACATCGAATCGCATCAGTATTACTACGGAAAAGAATCGCTTTCGCACCCCAAAGAATGGGAAAAAGCCCACGTGGCACGGGTAATGGAAATGGCTCACGCTACGGTAAATAGCCCTTCGATTGTGATTTGGTCGCTTGGAAATGAGGCAGGACCGGGCGAAAACTTCGTAACGGCTTACAACGCTCTTAAAAAGTTCGACCCATCGCGCCCCGTTCAGTATGAGCGAAATAACGACATTGTGGATATGGGTTCAAACCAATATCCGTCCATCGCTTGGATGAAAGGGGCTGCGGCAGGAACGCACAATATCAAATATCCGTTCCACATTTCGGAATATGCTCATTCTATGGGAAATGCGGTGGGGAATTTGATAGATTATTGGGAAGCCATCGAGTCGAGCAACTTTATTTGTGGAGGTGCGATTTGGGATTGGATTGACCAAGCGATGTACAATTACACCAAAGAAGGCAAACGCTACTTTGCTTATGGAGGTGATTTTGGCGACTTTCCTAATGACGGTCAGTTTGTTATGAACGGGATTATCTTTGCCGATATGACCCCCAAACCGCAATATTACGAGGTGAAAAAAGTGTATCAGTACGTTGGAATGAAAAACTTAGGCAATGAGATTGAAATCTTTAACAAGAACTATTTCAAGGACTTATCGGATTACGAGGTGGAATGGTTTTTGTTTGAAGACGGAAAATCAATCGAAAAAGGAAGTTTAGCCGTTGGCAACATTCCAGCTCGAAATAGAAAAACGGTGAAAGTGCCTTATAATCAATCGCTTTTAAAACCTACTTCGGAATATTTTTTGAAAATTCAGTTCAAACTGAAAGAAGATAAACCTTGGGCTTCAAGAGGTTATGTTCAGGCAGAAGAACAATTTTTGCTGAAATCGCCTTCGCAAAAACCTTCCGTTTTGGAAATAGCCAAAGGCGGGAAAATTCAACTTTCAGATGAAGGAAACCTAAAAGTATTGAAAAACAACGATTTTACGGCAAAATTTGACACAAAAACAGGAACTATTTTCAATCTGCAATATGGGAACGAAGTAATTATCGAAAACGGGAACGGACCTAAAATCAATGCGTTACGGGCTTTCGTAAATAACGATAATTGGTTTTACCAAAAATGGTTTGAGAAAGGACTTCATAACTTGAAACACAAAGCCGTTTCCAACAAAGTGGTTGAAAATAAAAATGGTTCGGTTTCAGTGTATTTCACGGTAGTTTCACAAGCTCCGAATGCGGCGAAAATTCACGGAGGCACCAGTTCGGGCAAAAACAAAATCGAAGAGCTTACCGACCAAAAATTTGGTAAAAACGATTTTAAATTCATTACTAATCAGATATATACCGTTTATCCAGACGGAAGCGTAGAACTACAAGCCGCCATCACTTCCAACGATTTGTGGCTGATACTTCCGCGATTGGGATATGTGATGACCATTCCGCAGAAATACGAAAACCTGACCTATTACGGACGCGGAAAACACGACAATTACAACGACCGCAAAACGGGGGCTTTTATTGAAAAATTTTCGGGTAAGGTAAAAGATGAATTTGTACACTTCCCCAAACCGCAGGATATGGGCAATCACGAAGAAGTCAGGTGGATTTCACTTACTGATAATCAGGGGAATGGAGCGGTTTTCATTCCTAATGAACCGATGGCAGCTTCGGCATTGCAGTACACGGCAAAGGATATGATTTTGGCAGGACATCCGCACGAATTGCCTAAGGCTAAGGATACGTATCTGCATTTGGATTTGGGCGTAACAGGCTTAGGTGGGAATAGTTGCGGACAGGGAGCACCACTTCCGAAAGACCGCATTTTCGCAGGAGGTTCGCACGTAATGGGCTTTATGATTCGTCCCGTTCGTAATGGGAACATTGAGGCGGAGACGATGGTAAGACCTGCGGGTGAAATTCCACTTGCCATTTCACGCGATTACTTCGGAAATGTAAGTATTTCATCGGCAGATAGGTTTGCTAAAATTGTATATACAATTGATAATCAAAAGAAACCATCAAAATATAGCTTGCCCATTCCGTTTAGAAAAGGCGGAAAAATAACGGCTTGGTTTGAAGGCAAACCCAACTCCCAAGTAACGATGACTTTTGACCGTTTGGAGAACGTGCCTGTGCGGGTAATTTCTGCAAGTAGCGAAGAATCAGGCAGTGGCGATGCACAAAACTTGATTGATGGCAACCCCAGTACCATTTGGCACACGATGTACTCCGTTACGGTGGCGAAATATCCGCATTGGATAGATTTTGATATGAATGAATTGCGTAACATCAAGGGATTCACGTATTTGCCTCACGATAGTTGGAGTAGCAAAGTGAAAGAATACAGCTTTTCAGTAAGTCCCGACGGAAAAAATTGGACGGAAATCCAAAAAGGAACTTTTGACACCAGTGCAGAGCTAAAACGCATACTTTTTGATAAAACCCTGAAAACCCGTTATGTACGGTTTACGGCATTGAGCCAGCATTACAATCAGGATTTCGCTTCGGGAGCCGAGTTTTCAGTGTTGGAAGAATAGGAGCTTTTAAGAATTAAACTAAAAGAAGCTGACCTTTTCGGACAGCTTCTTTTGTGTTATTTAGTGGAATAAAGAACTCTATTGTCAAGAAAAAGAAAAAGGAGGTGTGTTAGGAGTAGTAATCCTGATTTGCTTTTTTTCTTCTTCGCTTAAATGTTTTAAACGAATTTCCACAATTGTTTCTATGAAATTTGAGGAGTATCCCATAATCTGTGTAAGTTGAAAAGTTATTCTGAAATTTTTTGAGCCCTTAAAAGCTCAAAAAAAATTTCGGAAATAACTTTTTAACTATTTTTGACCCATAATTTAAACAGATATGATTAACAAGGAAGAATTGCTCAACAGCAAAGAATTTTACAAGTCATTTAAGACTGCTGAGGACTTGACAGGTTTCTTTAAAGAGCTCCACAAAAAAGCGGTGGAACATATGCTCAATGCCGAACTCGACGTTCACTTGGACAACGAAAAACACGACAAAACTAAAGATGGAAATTATCGTAACGGACACACTTCCAAGAAGATAAAAACTTCCTTTGGCGAAGAACAAATCCAAGTTCCTAGGGATAGAGACGGTAGTTTTAACCCAATGTTAGTCCCTAAACGCAAGAACGTTATCGATGGTTTGGAAAACATCATCGTATCGTTCTATGCCAAAGGAATGAGCGTGAGCGACATCGAAGAACAAATCCAAGAAATGTACGGCTTTGAAGTATCAACTTCCACAATATCAAGGATTACCAATGCGGTTACCAATGAAATGGTCGCTTGGCAGAACCGCCCGTTGGACGAGCTGTATCTGATTGTTTGGATGGACGGCATCGTTTTTAAAGTTCGTGAGAACTCAAAAGTTGTCAACAAAACCATTTACCTTGCTGTGGGCTTGAATCGAGAGGGAAAAAAGGAAGTTTTAGGAATGTGGCTCGGAAAGAATGAAAGTTCCGCCTTTTGGATGAGCGTTCTCACTGATTTAAAGGCTCGTGGAGTGGAAGATATTCTCATTACTGCCACCGATAATTTAAACGGATTTACGCAAACCATTCGCACGGTTTTTCCCCAATCACAAACGCAAATATGTGTGGTTCATCAGATTAGGAATGCTTGTAAGTATGTGGTTTACAAAGACAGAAAAGAATTTACAGCCGATATGAAACACATCTATACTGCCCCTAACAAGGAAGCTGCCAAGGTTGCTTTGGAAGATTTTGCCCAAAAATGGGAGTCAAAATACGGCTATGCTATCAAATCTTGGTATGACAATTGGGACGAATTGACCGTATTTTTCGATTTTCCGTTAGAGATAAGAAAAATTATTTACACAACCAATCTTATTGAGAATCTGAATGGTAAGATTCGGAAATACACCAAAAACAAGCTGTCTTTCCCAACAGACGAAGCTGTGCAAAAGTCCGTTTTCTTGGCTTTGAGAGAAGCTACCAAAAAGTGGAGTATGCCTATCCAAAATTGGGGGATTGTCTTGAACCAATTTATGCTTATATTTGCACAAAGACTCAAACTATAAAAACTTAACCCCAACTTTTTAACTTACACACTTAGAGGGATAGTGTCGAAATTTGAAATGATAAATTCAATATAGACATCACTGTTAAAGGAATTTAAATTCACTTTTTTAGGTGTTTTTACTTCAATGTTATGACGATTAAGTATCAGTTTGTTGTCGTTAGATAGAAATAGGACGGTTTTATAAGATTTATATTTTCCGATTTTAAAATATCCAGCTATAACCAGAGCATTTTCGTAAAAATACAAATCAGCAAGTCTGAAACGATATTTATGCTGACCTCTTCCTGCCCCTCCACCACTTATGAATGTTTCGCATTTTACCGAATAAAGAGTATAATTTAGTTTTAAGCCCAAGTCTTTTATTTTGTTTAGTTTTTTTCTTGCCGTTCTGTCATATATAGCATTTTGAATCCAATACAAAGCTATAAATAATAGAATAAAAAAGAATAGGATATATAAAATTCATTTTTAATGATGCTTTTTTAAGTATTTGTTATTTAATGGTTTATATCATTTTTTATTTGAAGAGGAGCAAAAACAACTATAAGGAAAGGGATAGAGGTGTTTTCATATTTTACTTACTAAAAAGTTGTCGGGAGTATTAAAATTACCCTAACATATTAATATAAATTAACTTGTTAAGTAAAGCTTTGTTAATCAAAGTGATTTTAGTTTTTCGATAATTTTTATAAATTCATCTCCTTCTCCAATTTTCTTTTCTTTTTCGTCAATAAAATTATATGGAATTCCTCCTTCTACATATTGTAAAACACCATTTTTGTCCAAAAATAAATTTAGAGGAAACGACTTTATTCCTAATTGGTTTATTAAATCTTTAGCATCAATTAAATGTTCAAAATCAAAAGAGTGTGATTTTAGGAAATTTTCGACGGTTTCTTTCTTCTCATAGGTAACTGCTATAAAGTTAAAATCATTTTTGTATTTCTCCTTGATTTTATTTAAAACAGGCATTTCGTCGATACAAGGAGCACATTTGGTAAACCAAAAATTTATCATTGTAGGCTTTCCTTTTAGTTGCTCCGAATTGAATTTTACGCCATTCAAGGTGTTCAAACTGAATTTAGGAAGTTCTTTATTTTTATGTTCGGAAAGAGGTCCTGATTTAAAAAGTTCGTTCTGTTCTTTACCACACATATCAAATGAGACCATGACGATGGTTGAATCTTCTTTTATCAGTGTTTCCTTTACTACTAAGCTAGCGTTCATTTTTCTGCTAAATGCTTTTGTCATCTTATCTTCCAAAATGGAAATAACTTCTTTTAATTCGGTTTCGGTCAGCCTATTTTTTCCGTCCGTACTATAGTATTTAGTTTGAGAATAGGAAACTACTGAAACAAAAAGAAGAATTAATAGCAATGTTAATTTTTTCATGGTTTTTTGTGATAATTTTATTAGTGTTTATAAATATGTGAAATATGCGTATTTTCAGCATTAGCAGTCAAATATAGGTAATTCAGGAATTGGTAAGTGTACATAGCACTGGTTTATCATGTTTCTTTAGGTAACATTTACAAATTCATCGAGTTTTCGTTACTGATTTTTTACTTCTCCTGAAAGAAGGGGCATCTTGAGAGTAAAGAGTCGTATCAAAAATTAGGTATAAAAACGGTAATATGGTTTTCATATAATATTGATTTCTACTCTTGAGACGAATGAAAGAAGAAAAAGTTACAAAAAATGTACACTTTCTTAATAACAAATTATCAAAGTGCCTGAAAGAGTTGATTTTACATATCGAAAAAATTAAACTCGTCTGTTGAGTAGTGTTTATTTTCTTTTCGCTTACCCCTTGTGCTACGAAAGATACTTTTTTTTGATAGTGCTAAAAGTTCATTTTTTAAGTCACCTCACAATGATTTTTTTAAATGCTTCATTTGAGAGTTTATTTTAATAACTAAAAAGCTGATTATGCAACCCTTATACAGCTTACAGAAATAAAAATATTATGCGTTTTGCCTAAAAACTTTACTAAAAACTAAGATTTTAGCAAAGTTTTTTTTAGTTTTGCAACTAATTTGGGTAACACTATCATTTTGAAACAATGGAACCAGTTTCTATCATCATAATAATCATATGCTTAATCTTATCTGCCTTTTTTTCAGGTTTCGAGATTGCATACGTATCTTCCAATAAAGTGCATATCGAAATCCAAAAGAAGCAAGGAGGATTACTGGCCGATGTGTTGACCAAAATAACGCGTAAACCTTCGAAGTTGATTACAACTATGTTGGTGGGCAATAACATTACATTGGTACTATACGGATTTGAGATGGGGCGGGTGATGACAGCTACGTTACCTCCTTTTTTTCAAAATGTGTTGTGGCATACCGTAATCTCGACCTTGATTATTCTTATCACGGCAGAGTTCATGCCGAAAGTTTTTTTTCAAATTTACGCTAATCAATTATTAAAAATATTGGCTATTCCCGCATATTTTTTCTATTGGTTGTTTTCTCCAATATCGAATTTTGTCATTTGGATTTCAGATTTTATACTGAAAACATTCTTTAAAACTAAGGGCGATTATGTGCCGTTATCGTTCACAAAATTAGAACTTGTGGACTATATTTCCGAACAGATGGAAAACGTTCCAGAGAAACAAGAAGTTGATGCTGAGGTACAGATTTTTCAAAATGCATTGGAGTTTTCGGGGGTAAAAGCACGTGAAATTATGGTTCCTCGAACGGAAATTGTGGCAGTTGAAATCAATGAAAAACCAGAAGTGCTGATTGATACATTTGTGTCCTCTGGGTTTTCTAAAATATTGGTTTACAACGAGAATATTGATGATATTGTTGGATATGTACACACTTTCGACATGTTCAAAAAACCTAAGGACATTAAAAGTATTTTGATTCCCATTCCGTATATTCCTGAAACAATGCTAATTAACGAAATTCTGAACATGCTCACGCGAAAACGGAAAAGTATGGTTGTGGTTTTAGATGAATACGGAGGCACTTCGGGAATGCTTACTTTGGAGGATATTGTTGAGGAGCTTTTCGGGGAAATTGAAGATGAACACGACAAAGATGTTTTTGTGGAAGAAAAAATTTCGGAGAGTGAATTTGTGTTTTCTGCACGTTTGGAAGTGGAGTATATCAACCAGGCGTATAAACTGAATTTGCCTGAGAGTGAGGAATATGAAACACTGGGCGGATTAATTGTCTCCTCCAACGAAGGGATTCCCTCACAAGGAGAAATCGTGGAAATTGTACCGTTTGAATTTGTTGTTGAAGAATGCTCAGCAAACAAAATTGAGCGTGTGCGTGTTTTAATTCAAGAGCGATAGGAAATAAAAATCTCGAGAAAGGGCTTTTCTATTATCTGTAATTGTAAATTCATAGCTAAAATGAAATATATCGTAAGTTTATTAATCACATCAGTTATCATATTTCTTTTGGGGAATATATTGCCAGGGGTTCATATAACTGACTATTTTTCAGCTGTTTTAGTGGCTTTTGTTTTGTCAATTCTTAATGTTTTAGTAAAACCAGTGTTAGCAATCATTTCCATTCCTATAACCATTCTTACCTTAGGATTGTTTATGTTCGTGATTAACGCCGTGATTATTCTATTGGCAGCTCAATTGGTTGAAGGCTTCAAAGTAAACGGATTTTTTGGAGCTTTATTATTCAGTTTATGTCTCTCCTTAGTACAATCCGTAGCTCAAAATCTGTTAGATAAGGAAGGGCAAAGGAGATAATCGAATATCGAACTTAGGGAATATGAAATAACAAATCCCTATTCCTAAAAAAAATTAGAATAAAAGTAATAAAATGAAAAAATATATTAAAAAAATAGCCATACACGTTGTTTTAGCCTGTATTTTGTTAGTCGTTTTAGGATTTGCATTTTTATCTATACTGAAAGTGTGGACCAATCATGGAGAGTATGTGGTTGTACCTGACCTATCTAAGAAAACGCTGACCGAAGTTGATTTTATGCTTAAAGAAATTGATCTACGTTACGAGGTACTTGACTCGGCTACCTATGATCCTAAATTTCCAAAATATTCGGTAATCAGCCAAAATCCTGAAGCCACGGAGCATGTGAAAGAGGGGCGTAAAATCTACCTGACGATTAATCCATCTGGCTACCGTAAAGTAACCATTCCAAAAGTAATTCAAATTACGAGACGAAGTGCTGAAGCCATACTAAAATCGGTTGGGTTAGAAATTGGAAAAGTCACCTATGTCGATGACATTGGTAAAGACATGGTGTTAGAACTTTCGCATAACGGACAAAAAGTAGAGCCTGGGGAACAACTCATTAAAACTTCAAAGATAGATTTGACATGTGGCAATGGATTTACAGGACAACCTATTGACTCTACAGCGGTTGAAGAGATTGTTATACCTTTGGAAGAATTGGAATAATGGTTACATTTGAGGAAGAAGATATTGAAAAAGGCGATGAGCTTTACGAACATTACAGTTTCAAGGCTGGTAAAGGGCAGGAACCTTTACGAGTGGATAAGTTCTTGATGAATTTTGTAGAAAATGCTACCCGAAACAAGGTACAACAGGCTGCAAAACAAGGAAATATATTCGTTAATGGAATCGCTGTCAAATCGAATTATCGGGTTAAAGCTAACGACGAGGTTAAAGTCATGTTTGCACACCCTCCACATGAGGAGCTACTTACCCCAGAAAATATCCCAATCGACATTCTGTTTGAAGACGATCAGCTATTAGTCGTTAACAAACCCGCGGGAATGGTCGTGCATCCAGGGCATGGAAATTATAGCGGAACACTCATCAATGCTCTCGTATATCATTTTGATAATCTGCCAAATAACAGCAGCAATAGACCAGGGCTGGTGCATCGTATTGACAAAGACACCAGCGGACTTTTAGTCATCGCTAAAACAGAAACAGCGATGGTACATCTGGCTCAACAATTTTTTCACAAAACAACTGAACGTGAGTATGTTGCTTTGGTATGGGGTGACGTTAAAGACGATGAAGGAACGATAGAAGGACACATCGGACGACACCTAAAAGACCGATTGCAAATGGCTGTTTTCCCAGATGGAAGCCACGGTAAAGAGGCTATCACACATTACAAAGTTTTGGAACGCTTTGGATATGTAACCCTGATTTCTTGCAGGTTAGAAACTGGACGTACACACCAAATTCGCGTACACCTCAAGCATTTAGGTCACACTCTTTTCAATGACGAACGCTATGGAGGTGATAAAATTTTGAAAGGTACTACTTTTGCTAAATACAAACAATTTGTTGAGAATTGCTTCCAAGTGTTGCCCCGTCAGGCATTACACGCAAAGACCTTAGGCTTTGAGCATCCCGTGACAGGCGATATTTTACGTTTTGATTCGGAACTGCCTCAGGATATGGTTGATTGTATCGAAAAGTGGAGAACATATCGTCAGTTTGTGGGAGAATGATTATCAGACGCTAATCTCTGCCTTCTTCGGGATAAAGCAAATCATCCATCACAGTCAATTCTACTGTTTTGTCTTCGTTGATGTAATATTTTATAAGTAATTCCCCCCAAAGTCTGCCATCAGAAAAATCACAAATTGCCCATTTGTGGTTTAAGATTTTGATTTTATTAGTTTGGAAACTCTCATTTTTAGGTGCAAAACGAATCAATGGGTGTTTTCCTTTCACAGTATTGGTTTTCAAAATTTGATTCATCACTAACTCCTCAGGATTATCAATTCCTTGTTCAATAAAATAATCCTTTGCAGTGTTATTGTATTGTAAATCAAAATATTGCAAATCACTATTTTTAATCACTAATGAACGGATTGAGTCCAACAATGATTGTCGGTCACCATCGGCTGTAGCAACCTGTTCAGAGTCCACTTTGGGAACCTCAGCAAATTCGATTTCGTTTCTTTCCGCACGGAATAGGAAGAAAACATTTATTCCCAATGAGATAAGTAGTAAAATTACAAGTAAGGTTTGCTTATTCATAAGATATTGAATTTTGTGTGTTTATTGGTATTATTTTTACTTTATGATTTCGAACGTACGATTGTATGATATGTCTGTTTTTTAATGAATTAGGCAAAGGCGTGATCAAATTCTCCAAGATTTCTACCTGTGATAGTTGATAATTCAAATTAAAAAATCCGTAACCTTTGACGATTCCGTTCACGACCAAAATCACACTCTTCTCATCAAATGTACGTCCTTTGTCAATGATAGCAATGGTTTGATTTACAAAGCCATACTTTTTTATTACCTGCTCGGCACGTTGGTTGTAAATTTCCACAGCTTCTTCATCAATACACGCTCCATTACATTTTTTGATAGTGTAGTTATGACAATTTTTTTTAGCCTCCGAAAGCCGCTGCAGTTTGGGGCATAATCCAAATTCTTCTGTAATCTGATACAGAAAATTTTGAGCCTGGTGAATTGTTTCAAAAGTAGTTATGAACGATGTTTTTTGTGTTTGAAACATCTCGGTTGAAAAACAAAGATATCCACTGCGATTAAAGTGCGAAGTCAAAACATAGTTGATTTTTGTTGTATTTGACTTATTATTTTTGTTGTATTTGGGGTTGTTATGCTCCAACTCGTGTAGCTCCTTCAATCGTGTAATGAGTTCATTTCCTGTTTCTTCGTATGTAATTTTATATGTTTGTTTTTGCAATAAAACATCTCGCTTCAAGGGTGAGGAAAAATGTTGCGTCACTCGTTTTTTGATATTCTTATTCTTTCCGATGTAGATGATTTCTCCCGCTTCATTGTACATATAGTACACTCCCAAACGTTCGGGTAACTCATCCAGCATACGAATATGGCGGACATTTATTGTAGGAGCGTTGCTTTTCAAATACGTAGTGATAATCTCTTTTTTGCTGTCTTTTTCTAAGAGATATTTAAAGAGTTTGACTGTGGCAAGTGCATCACCACAAGCTCTATGTCGCTCACTAACTGGAATTCCCAAAGAACGTGCTAACTTACCTAAACTATAAGATTCTTTACCCGGAATTAATCGTTGTGCCAACTCAACCGTGCAGAGAGTGGTGCGAGAAAATTCGTATCCCAAACGGCGGTATTCGGTTCGCAAAATGCGATAATCAAAACTCGCATTATGAGCAACAATGACACAATCCTGCGTAATTTCGATAATTCGTTTGGCAACTTCATAAAATTTGGGGGCATTTCGTAGCATTTTGTTGTTAATGCCCGTCAATTTCACTACAAAATCTTGTATTTCACGTTCAGGATTAATAAGGGTTATGAATTGATCAACAACCTCATGCCCGTCAAAACGATAGATGGCAATTTCAGTGATGCCTTCTTCATTAAATTTCCCGCCCGTGGTCTCAATGTCAAGAATTGCGTACAAGAGAATGCTTTATTTATGTTAGAATAGATAAATTAAGTTTATATCTGAGTGCAAATATATGAATTTTTCCAAAAAATATGGCATACAACTAATCTTAACCGATTTCAGATGAGTAAAAAGAATACCTGAAAATAACATTAATTTTATCTACATTTGTTCTAAATAAAAATAATTTGTTATATTTGCCTCCTATTTATGAATTTCATTTGTTTAAAATCAGTTCATTGAGAAGATACACATAGAAAAAACATCTATCTTAGGTATTATTTTCTCAGTTTAACTCGAGAGGATTGGCTGGCTACATGTTATCTAAATCTTTATATCTCTGAAAGATGCTGTAGTGATAGATTCCTCAGAAAAGCAAACGTTTTTTATATAAGTAACTTATTAACTTTAATACATATTATGATGAAGAAAACAATCAGTTTTATCGTTTTATTCTGCTTGGCAATCACTGCTAAAGCACATACCGTTTGGTTGGAAACCAACACTTCAGGAAAACTCAACAAACAACACGAAGTAAAAATCTTTTTTGGAGAATTAGAGAGTCCAACATTTAGTGAAAAGTGGTTCTCTGATATCAGAGATATTGATGTGAAAGTTACTTATCCGTCAGGCAAAGTTGAAAGTTTACAAAAAACGAAACGTGAAAGTCATTATGTTGCGTTTTTTACTCCTACTGAAAAAGGGACATATACTGTGAGTGTGGCTCATTTGGTGAAAGATGTATTTCGCGAGATGAAAATCACTTATCAATCGGTAGCTTTTGTAAATGTAAATTCTAAGGAAAAAAAGGATTTACAATTTGGAAATCTGCCTGTACAGCTATCGGCTGAAAATACGGATTTTAAAGTTGGACAAAAAAATAAAATCAAAATCTTGAAAGAAGGAAATGTGGCAGAAAAAGAGCGAGTGAACATTTCGTATGAAAATGGTTGGGGACAATCATTTCGTTCCAATAACAAAGGTGAAATTTCATTCACATTACCTTGGAAAGGAAAGTACATTGTAGAATATTCATACTCTAAAAAGGAGACAGGAACGCATAACGGAGCTGATTACAAATCGGATTATCAAACAATTACGTATGTAATCTACGCTAAGTAGTATCCATTATGATTTTAGAAATACCATGATTAGAAGGCTGTTGGAAACTTTTTCGAACAGCCTTTCTTGGTTGTTTCAAAAGTAAAAATCGCACATAAAAAATCTTATCTAAAATAATTCTAATTTTATTTTGTGCATATCAAATATATTTTTTAGCTTTGCCGAAAATTTTAGTTTAACAAATAAAAAATAGATTTATGAAAGTATTTTCTACGCTTATTTTATTTCTTTTTTCCTTAATAATATATGCCCAAGAAGGTGTTTTAAAAGGAGTCGTTTCCTCCAACAAAGCTCGGTTAGAATCCGTAACGGTGGTATTGGAAAGTGCAAATCAGAAAAAATGGACGACTTCTGACAAAAATGGTGCTTTCAAACTCTCAGTTCCTAATGGCGATTACACACTCAAAATCAACTCATTAGGATTTGTGCCTTTTTCTGAAAAAATTCATATTGCCTCAAACAAAGTTGTTGAAAAAAACATCCAATTACAGGAAGATGTTTTAGGGATTGAAGAGGTAGTTGTTTCAGCAACAAGAACTCATCTAAATCGTAAAGAAGCTCCTGTTTTAGTGAGTGTTACCAGCCAAAAGGATTTAGTAAAAGTACGTGCTACCACGCTGATGGAAGGTTTGGTATTTCAGCCTGGATTGCGAACTGAGGTTAATTGTCAAAATTGTGGATTTTCACAGGTAAGAATCAACGGAATGGAAGGGGCTTATTCACAAATTTTGATTGACAGTCGCCCGATTTTTGGTTCGTTAAACGGAGTTTATGGTTTGGAGCAAATTCCAACAAGTATGATTGAACGCATTGAAGTAATTCGTGGAGGAGGGTCGGCTTTGTTCGGGGCAAGTGCAGTTGCAGGAACAATCAATATTATTACTAAAAATCCAACTGAAAATTCGATGCAAGCAGGAATTACCTCTTCATTGATTGCAGGAAAGTCAGAAGATTTAGTAGCATCATTCAATGCTTCCTTAGTGAGCGATGATTTGCAAAGAGGAATTTCTTTCTATGGGGTAAATCGTTGGAGACAACCTTACGATGCTAATGACGATGGTTTTTCGGAATTAACACGCTTGAGAAATCTGAACGTAGGAGCCAAATTTTTTAATAATATTTCTGAAAGAAAAAAATTAGTTGGAGAGTTAAACATCGGGAATGAAGATCGTCGTGGAGGAAATAAATTCGACATGCCCGAACATATGGCGGACATCGCTGAATCCATCAGAACTAACAACATCGGAGGAAATGCTACGTATGACTATTATTCACCAACGTACAACAACAAATGGTCGGCATTCATTAGTGGACAACGCACAAGAGCAAACAATTACTACGGAGCATACGACGTTGAAAATGATGCCTATGATTTGGAAGGGCTTAACTACGGAATTACCCGTGAAAACATTTGGGTGTTAGGTGGACAACATACCGCTCAATTCTATGTAAATGAAAATAGTTTACAATGGACTTCAGGTGCAGAGTATAAATATGATGAAATCGCAGAAAATCGTCGTAATCCTGAAATCTTAGGGGTAAATCAAGATCAGCATATTTTAGGCGTGTATTCACAAGTGGATTGGAAAATCACACCGAAATTTAAGGTTTTAGCAGGATTGCGTTTGGATAATATCAATTCTAATTTATTAGCAAAATCAGTATCGGCTTTGAATCCAAGAGCAAGTTTACTTTACAATATCACCAAAGAGGTAATTGCACGAGGAACATACTCACGAGGGTTTAGAGCTCCGTTATTCTATTCGGAAGACGTTCACTCTGAATTGATTACAGGAGATGTACGCCGTGTGGAACTTGCTTCGGATCTGAAAAAAGAAACTTCTGATAGCTTCTCGGCTTCGTTAGAATATAACCATTCGCATGATGGACACCAAATAGTAGCGATGCTTGAAGCTTTCTACACCAATTTGGATAATCCATTCCATTATGTTGCGATAGAAGGAGAGGATGAGGATGAACTTTTAGTAAAACAGAAACAAAATGGTAATAGAGCTACTGTAAAAGGAATTAATGTGGAATTCAAATATGCTCCTAACTCCAAATTTGCTTTCCAATTGGGAAGTACTTTCCAAAGTTCAAGATTTAGCAAATCTCAAGTTGTTGCTGAAGAAGAAGATGGAACCGTTATAGCGGAAACCGATAAAATATTGCGTTCGCCATCCATCTATGGAAACTTAACCGCTTCGTACAGACCTACAGAAAAATGGACTCTGAATTTAACAAGCGTTTACACAGGAGCTATGGAACTATTCCACGAAGGTGAAAACGCATTAAAAACTTCTAAAGGAATGTTCGATTTTGGTCTTAACACCGTTTACAATCTTTCTTTCAATGACTTTTTTGATATGGAGCTAAGTGCAGGAGTAAAAAACATCTTTAATGAATATCAAAAAGATTTCGACAAAGGCGTGGAACGTGACCCAACGTACATTTATGGCCCAGCATTGCCAAGAACTATTTTTGCGGGTGTAAAAATCAAAATGTAGTAAAAATAACATACCATAATCAGGCTGTCTTAAAAATTTAGGGCAGCCTCTTTTTTATTACGAAAATCAGCCATAAACCGTGTAGTAACCTATATACTAACCCTTTACAGTGAAGTAAGGATATATGTTAAAATTTTTCGGTTTCTTGTTTTTTGGTATAATGGACAAAAATTAGGCTGTTTTTTAGACGATTGTTTCTAATGGACATTTTTTAGGCTCTAATTTTTTACTAAATTTTGATTTGAATTTAAATAGCATTTTCTTTGTCTGATTGATATTTTTAGAGAGCTTCTATGCCTTTAAAAACTCATCTATAAACCTCATTTTACGCTTTAAGGACAATCCATTATGACTGCGTAATTTATTCTTTAAATCAGCAAAATGACCGTCAATAGCATTAGTTGTATTGGGAATGCCTAATTCATAATTATCATACCAAGTAAACAACCAAGGCAGATTGTTTTTTAAACTTCTGTAAGCACTTCTAAGTTTTTTATGTGTATAGAAACTCTTGTTTGTCAAAATATTAACAGTTCTTTCATTTAGAAAATCTTCCCACTTTTCAAACCATAAACTCAAAGCCCCTTCAAAAGATTCTTTATCAGTAATAACCATCAAATCAACTATTTTCATTAATTCCTTTGCTGCTTCTAATTTTGGCTTTTTGGTCAAATATCTTCTTATAATAGCTGACTGATGAATTTTTAAATCAGCGAATTCCATAAAAAAATAAAAATCTAATGAGCTAAATTGGCACATCTGAACTGGAATTCCGTTAAATGATTGAATAAGCCCCTTCCTTCCATCGCATACAATAGCTTGGATTTGAAAACCTAACGCCTTCAATTTTTCAATTCCTTGTGTATAAATAGCATTGGTTTCATTTCGAACATAGTATTTCAGTAAGTTCTCTTTGGTAATAGCATCTTTGAAAAGAGTTACACCAAAGTTTCTGCCCCAATAGGTAGTATCCATCAAAACGATAACCTTTCTTGCAATAGGTTTTTCTACACTGATTTTGACCTTATCAATTCGTCTCTGAATGGTTTTTATTGAACAATTATATTTCTTGGCGAGTTGAGAATAGGTTTGTTTTCCAACGGTATATTCTTCCCATAATAGCTTATTATTTATTCTATTTCCGCCTAAAAATTATTTGCCACAATGTTGGCATTTATACAATTGGACTCCTTTAACTAGTCCATTTTTCTTGGTAAAATTCTTACCATAGTAAAAGCACTTTTTTTATTCATAACCTTTGATAGCCTACAAAGGTAGTAACAATAAGGGATTCCAGAGTTTGCAGCCTAAAAAATGTCCATTAAGCCTGTTTTTTATTTTGCCAATCCGTATTGTTCTTGAGAGCGAGGATTCAATGAAAATACCAACAAACTTGTACGACAACATATCCCTAAGGGTACTTATTTTGAGGTGTTAATCTTTTTAACTTTTTATTTGGATTTATCCTAAATTAATTTTACTTTTGCGCCTGAAAATTTAATCTAAGTTAAACGTATGCACTATATGTACCGTTATAAGATAAGTTTCTTTCTGTTTTTGTCTGTGTTTGGTAGCATTTTTGCACAAGAGGCTCAGCAGCAAAAGAAAGATTCCATTCAGGAATTACAAGAAGTCATAGTTACTGCTAATCAAATCTTAGGAAATAAATTCCAAGCTCGAAACCGCACTGGGTCAGCTTATTACATCGCACCGGCGGAAATCCAAAAAATGGGATATACTGACATTAACCGAATGCTCAAAGCCGTACCTGGGGTAAACGTCTATGAGGAAGACGGTTACGGACTCCGCCCCAACATCAGTCTTCGCGGGACAAAAGCCGAACGCAGCGAAAAAATTACCCTGATGGAAGACGGAATTTTAGCAGCTCCCGCCCCCTATTCGGCTCCTGCGGCATATTATTTCCCAAACGCAGCCCGAATGAGTGCCGTGGAAGTCCTCAAAGGAAGTAGCCAAGTGCAGTACGGACCTTTTACCACAGGTGGGGCTATTAATATGGTGTCCACGCCCATTCCCTCAAAGTTGGCAGGAAAATTAAACGCCTCTTACGGAACAAATCAAACCTTTAAAACGCATTTCAACTTCGGGAATAGTCATAAAAATTTCGGATATTTGGTAGAGTATTTGCGTTTTCAGTCCGATGGATTTAAAAAATTGCCCGACAATCAAAAAGCAGCTATCAAACGTAATGATTTTATTGCCAAAGTAATAGCAAAATCCGATAAAGAAGAAGGCGTAAACCATTCCTTTGAAGTAAAATTCGGTTATGCCGATGAAGATTCCGATGAAACGTACGTCGGATTGTCCGAAGCCGATTTCAAAAAGACGCCTTTCCTCCGATACGCTGGCTCTCAAATGGACAATATCACCACCAAGCATACCCAATGGGTTGCTACCTACTTGATTAGTATTTCTCCGCGAATGAAAATCACCACGAACGCTTATTACAACACTTTCCATCGTAATTGGTACAAGCTCAATGATATAAAAGCAGGGATAACGTCTGCCGAAAAGCGTTCTATCAATGCCGTTTTGGATGACCCCGAAACAAATCATCTGTATTTCGATATTCTGACAGGAAAAACCGATTACAACGGCGAAGGGCTGATTGTAAGAGCCAACAATCGTGATTATTATTCGCGTGGTTTGCAAACCAAATTCGATTATCATTTCTATATTAACGATATTTTTATGGACGTAGAGGCGGGATTGCGTTATCACGGCGATGCCGAAGACCGATTTCAGTGGGATGATAGCTATGCCATCGAAAACGGAAAAATGAAACTCTTCCTGCCTGCCATTCACGGCTCGCAAGCAAACCGAATCACTTCGGCAACGGCTTTGGCTACCTATTTTTTGTCCAAATTGACGTATCGCGGACTGACCCTGTCGGCGGGTTTGCGTTACGAGGATATACATTTGCATAAGAAAGACTTTACCAAAAACGACGTACGCCGTTCGGGTAAAATTCGTCGTGAAGTGAGTAATCCGGCTCGTGTTTTTATTCCGAGTTTGGGATTACATTACCGAATTGTCCCCGCTTGGTCAGTTTTCTCGGGAATTCACAAAGGTTTTTCGCCTCCAAGTGCAGGAATGAACCAAAAACCTGAAAATAGTATCAATGTGGAGGTGGGAACACGTCTTTCCGTAGGTCAATTAACTGCCGAAGCCATCTTTTTCCGCAATAAATATAGCAATATGTTGGGAAGCGACCTTGCGGCGGCGGGTGGTAGTGGTACGTTGGAGCAATTTGATGTGGGAGAAGCACTTGTGAAAGGTGCGGAAGCGATGTTGCACTTCCAACCCATTCCAAAAGAATACAAATTGAGGCTTCCGTTGCAGCTTTCATACACTTATACGGATACGGAAATGTTGAACTCGTTTGAGGAAAACACTTGGGGACGTGTATTTGTCGGCGATGAAATCCCATACATCAACAAACACAGCTTTAACGCCAGCTTGGGGGCTGAATACAAGGGCTTTGAATTACACATAGGGGTGCGTTACAACGGCGATATGCGAACCACACCAGGTCAAGGGGCACTTGCAGAGCGAAACACAGTCCCTGCACATACCATTATCGATGCTTCGGCAAAGGCTCGTATCAATAAGTATTTGACATTGACGGTAAATGCTGTGAATATCACCAATAAAACCTATTTGGTATCGCGACATCCCGCAGGCTTGCGTCCTGGTCATCCCTTTGGAGTGTATTCAGGAGTGAATGTGAAGTTTTAGTTTGTAAGGCTGATTGATATTGAGTCTGTCAGGTTGGGCGAAATAGTGTCAGGCTGAGCGAAGTCGAAGCCTATATAACGTATAAGTTTTGTAACGATAGTTTCTCGACTTCGCTCGAAATGATAGAGAAGCTATCAAATATGAAGTAACACAAATGAATTTATATTTTGTTTACATATTAAAATGTGCTGACAATTCCTATTACACGGGAATAACTAGCAATGTGGAGGAACGTTTTGTTCAACATCAAAATGGGTACGATATAAATGCTTATACATTTTCTCGTCGTCCTGTGGAGTTAGTGTATTACACCTCCTTTAATGATGTAAAACAAGCGATTTCATTTGAAAAGCAAATTAAAGGTTGGAGCAGAAAGAAGAAAGAAGCTCTCATTAGTAACAATTGGGAGCGATTAAAGGAGTTAGCTATATGCAGAAATGAAACTCATTTTAGTAATAAAGAAAATAGGGAAATGATTTAAAAAGTATAACGTCTTAAAAAAGGAGAGATTTTTGTCAGACTGGGCGAAGTCGAAGCCTTAGAGTTAAGTATGTAACGAAACCCTACTTACAACAAAGGTTTCTCGACTTCGCTCGAAATGACAGATAGGAATAAGACAGAGTGTTTTCAAGATGAATAAAGTATTGAGTGTCAGGCTGAGCGAAGTCGAAGCCTTAGAGTTAAGTATGTAACGGAACCCTGCTTACAACAAAGGTTTCTCAACTTCGCTCGAAATGACAGATAGGAATAAGACAGAGTGTTTTCAAGATGAATAAAGTATTGAGTGTCAGGCTGAGCGAAGTCGAAGCCTATATAACGTATTAAGTTTTGTAACGATAGTTTCTCGACTTCGCTCGAAATGACAGGCGAGAGATTTTAAGATAGACAAGGTTGGTTCTGTCAGGCTGAGCGAAATCGAAGCCTATATAACGTATAAGTTTTATAACGATAATTTCTCGACTTCGCTCGAAATGACAGGCGGGAGGTTTTAAGATAGAAAAGGTTGAGGCTGTCAGTCTGACAAATCGGAACTACCATCATACTTTTTATAACACGACTTAAATATAAATTCGATAATATCAAATAATAAACAACAAAAATTATCATTTATGAATCAATCAATGATAAAGAAACTATTATACACTATATTTTTACTTTGCTCGCAATGGGCAATAGCACAACAAGAAGTAACGGGTACTGTGGTGGACAATCAGGGAATGCCACTATTGGGGGCGACCGTCATCGTAAAGGAAAGAAACGTAGGGGTAACCACCGATATCGACGGGAAATTCACCACAAAAGCCGAAAACGGACAAACCTTAGTGGTAAGTTACATCGGGTTTCAGACCCAACGCGTAAAAATTACCGCTTCCACAATGCATATCGTACTAAAAGAGGACGTGCAGGAGCTTGATGCCGTAGTGGTTACGGGCTATCAGAAGATAAAAAGCCGTGTCTTTACAGGGGCTTCGGCATCGGTAAAGATGGAACAAGTGAAAATGGACGGCGTGGCGGACGTGTCGCGTATGCTTGAAGGTCGCGTAGCAGGGCTTTCCATTCAGAACGTAACGGGAACCTTTGGTTCCGCTCCGCGTATTAACATTCGTGGGGGGGCTTCCATCATCGGAAATGTGCAACCGCTGTGGGTCATTGACGGAGCGGTATATGAAGATTTGGTTTCATTAACGCTCGACCAATTGGTGTCGGGTGATGCCGTTACGCTTATCAGTTCCGCCATTGCAGGGCTTAATGCGGCTGATATTGAAGATATTCAGGTGCTGAAAGATGCTTCGGCGACTTCGGTGTATGGGGCAAGAGCCTTGAACGGCGTGATTGTCGTTACCACCAAAACCGCCAAACGCGATACGCCCAACCGAATAACCTATTCGTACGAACAGAGTTTCCGTCAGATACCTTCTTACAAGGATTACGATTTGCTCAACTCACAGGAAACAATGTCGGTATATCAGGAATTGGCAAACAAAGGCTATTTCAGTTTGCGAGATGCCCTTTATGGCAGACGCAGTGGCATTTATTATCAATGGTACAAAGGCATCAGCACGATTAACCCTAATACAGGAACCTATTATTATGAAAATACCGAAGACGCCAAACGGGCTTTCTTCAAAGAACGCGAATACGTCAATACGAATTGGTTCAATCATCTATTCACAATTAACCCCATTCAGCAACACACTTTGACTTTTTCAGGCGGAGGAAAAAATACGACTACTTACGCTTCATTAGGATTGTTTAACGACAAAGGTTGGACGATTATCGACCGCGTACAGCGTATCACCGCCAATCTCAAAAGTACGTTTTTCATCACGGACGATTTCAAAACTACGCTTTCCGTACAAGGAAATATGCGAAACCAAAAAGCTCCTGGGACTTTTACCCAACGCAAAAACACGACCATAGGTTCGTTCGAGCGAGATTTCGACATCAATCCGTTTTCGTACGCTTTGGGAACTTCGAGAACCTTACGACCACGCACAAACGATGGCAAGTTGGAATATTATCGCAATAACTGGGCTGCGTTTAATATTTTAAACGAATACGAAAACAATTATCTTGACATCAATCTGTTGGACTTCAAAATACAGGCAGAGGCTTCTTACAAAATCAACAAAGATTTGGAAGCTACGGCGTTGCTTTCCACGCGTCAGGCTTCGACAAGTTCGGCACATTTCATCAAAGAACCTTCCAACGTGGTACAGGCATTCCGTGCCAACGAAACTCCTTGGGTGGCTCAGCAAAACATCTATTTGATAAAAGATAAAGACAATCCGCTGTCGCAACCTAAAATAGGACTTACACACGGAGGAATTTTCAACAAAACCGAAACCACGCTGAAAAGCTATCAGGCTCGTATGGCGTTGGATTATAACAAATCGTTGGGCGAACACGACATTAAAGCCTTCGGATTTGCCGAAATGCGTTACGCCGACCGCACCGTGAATCCTTTTCAAGGATATGGGATTCAGTACGACAAAGGAAATCAGATATTTACCAATCCGTTGATTTTTCAAAAATTGATTGATGAAGGCAATGATTATTTTGCGTGGTTGGAGCGTTACGACCGAGGGCTTACGTTTTCACTCAGTGGCACTTACGGATACAAGGGCAAGTATATTTTCAATACGGTGCTTAACTACGAGGGGTCGAATACGGCAGGAAAAAACAGCCGTTCGCGTTGGCTACCTACGTGGAATGTCGGCGGAAAATGGAACATTGACCAAGAGGATTTTATGAAAGACCAAAAGTACTTTTCAACCCTCGCTTTCCGACTTAGTTACGGGCTTACCGCCAAGATGAACGAACAGGCAATTAACTCCAATGCGGTATATAAAAACGTGATTCTGAATCGTTTTCATTTCAAAGACCGCGAGAATGCGTTGCGTATTTTGCACTTGGAGAACCGCGACCTTACTTGGGAGAAAATGTATGAACTGAATTTGGGTATTGATGCCGGATTTTTCAACAATCGTCTCAATGCTACCATTGATATTTATCAACGAAATTCGTTTGATTTGATTGACCTTATCCGAACTTCGGGCGTGGGTGGGCAGTATTACAAATATGCCAACTTTGGCGATATGCGTACGCGAGGCGTGGAATTGGCTCTCAACTCTAAAAACATCTTGACCGATGATTTCAAATGGACGACCAACTTCACCATAAGTTATATGAATCAGAAGATTACAAGGCTTTTGAACACGCCCAATACGTTCGATATGGTGGCAGGAGCAGGACGCGGAAACATCGTTGGTTTCCCGAAAGGGTCGCTCTTTTCGTTCAACTATCAAGGCTTGAACAATTACGGATTGCCAACGTTTGATTTCGGTTTGTATCCGCTCAATGACAGAGCTTACGGAAACATTGCAGGGGCGGACTTTTTAGACGCTCAATATTCCAAATCGTATCTGATTTATCACGGGTCGATTGAGCCGAATGTCAATGGAGGATTGTCCAATACATTCAGTTACAAGAATTGGGAGTTTTCGTTTTTCGTAACGGCACAGGCGGGGAATAAAATCCGTTTGAATCCGTCATTTGACCCTGCTTTTGCGGATTTGAACGTATTTTCAACCGAATATTACGACCGATGGATAGCCCCTGGCGACGAATGGCGAACCGAAGTTCCTGCTTTGCCTTCGCAGGATTTAATCCGACTTATTGGTCAGGAAAATATCGAAAAGGCGTATAATACGTATAATTATTCGCAAAACCGAGTAGCCGACGGAAGTTTTGTACGTATGAAAAACATTTCGCTGGGGTATAACGTGCCTGAAAGTGCTGTCAAGCGTTACAAAATGAAGTCGCTGAACGTTCGCGGACAGATAACCAATCCGTTTTTGATATATTCGGATAGTCGCCTCAAAGGACAAGACCCCGAGTATTATCGTTCAGGCGGGGTGTCGCTCCCCACTCCCAAACAATTTACCCTAACGGTGAATGTTGGGTTTTAGGAGGATTGATATAAAAAGAAGAAAGTATGATGCCTTAAAAAAGAGAACATTTCTGTCAGGCTGAGCGAAGTCGAAGCCCTGTTGGGAGGCTTCGACTTCGCTCAGCCTGACAATCGGGGCATATTAATGAAGTGAAATAATTATTTCGATAAAAATAAAAACAATACTATGAAATCAATCATAAAAATAACATTAGTAAGTATGCTTTTGGCATCGTGTCAGGGTTTTTTGGACAAAGACCCCGATTCGTCGCTCAATGTGGCTATTGATTCGGAGGAGAAAATTGCCGAATTGTTGGCGGGGGCTTATCCTGAGGCAAGTTATTTTGCTTTCCTCGAAGCCCGAACCGACAATGTGGCAGAACGCGTCAATGGTGTACATTCTCGACTGAATGAAGCGATGTATTTTTGGGAAGATTATGACCAAGAAGATTTGGACACGCCTCTGAACTACTGGAATGCTTGTTACGCAGGGATTGCACAGGCGAACAAGGCTCTGGAATTGTTGGCTTCGTACCCCAAAACAGAAAGGGTAAAGGCTTTGTACGGAGAGGCGTTTTTGCTTCGGGCGTACTTGCATTTTATGTTGGTCAATATCTGGGCAGAACCCTACGGAACGCAGAAAGCACAGCAAAGTCCTGGTATTCCGTATTTGACCAAACCCGAAAAACACGCTTTGGTGGATTACAAACGAGGCACGGTGGCTGAGGTATATGAAAAAATCGAGAAAGATTTGAAATTGGGCGTATCGTTGGTCAATGACGATTATTACAAAAATCCGAAATTTCACTTTAATAAAAAAGCAGCATATGCCTTTGCTTCAAGGTTTTATCTGATAAAGGGAGAATGGGATTTGGTCATCGAATACGCTAACTATGTGCTGGGTGCCGACTCCAAGCAGGTGCTTCGTAATTGGGCAGCTTATGAGCGAAAAATACGATTCAATCGCAAGGCACTCTACAAAGAATACACGCACACGGAAGACCCTGCCAATCTGTTGCTTACCGCTACCGAATCAAGAATACAACGCAATATATTAAACGAAAAATACGGAGTAACAGGAGCTACGGTACGTAATATTTTCTATTCCAAAGGAATTGACGGTTGTGGTGAGGCGGGTAAAAACCTGAATCTTATAACTACGTATTTATTTTCATCGTCGGAAGATGCCATTACTAACGGATTGTACATCGCTAAGTTTGATGAATTGTCATTGTTCGGAAGCACGGGAACGCGTCCGAAAGGATTGTACGTAACTAACGTGCTGTTTTCCACCGATGAAGTGTTACTAAACCGAATGGAGGCCTACGCAATGAAACGCGAGTACGACAAATCCATAGATGACCTGCTCGACTATTGGAGAGGGAAATACGGGGGAGCGTCTTTGTCCTGTCCCAGAGATGCTTACACTACCGTAGATAGTAAATATTACGAGACTTACACGCCTTTTTATGGTATGACGCTAAAACAATTGGCACTGATCAAAATCATTGTGGATTTCCGTCAGAAGGAGTTTCTGCACGAGGGGTTGCGTTGGTTCGATATTCGCAGGTTTTACATTCCCGTGAGCCGAAGTAGTAAAAACGCAATATATCGTCCGCTTGAAAAGGAAGACCCGCGTAAATTGTTGCAAATCCCTGCCGAAGCCATCAATCGAGGGTTAGAGCCCAATCCAAGATAATATTGTAGGGAAAAGATATATCTTTTCCGTTTGAAAACATAAATGAATAACAAACATATGATGAAAAAAATATATATCGTAATATCAATGGCGTTGTTGGGGTGTTCCCAAGAAAAACTTTCCGACCAAAGTGTGGTGGAAGCCAATATTGTGCAACGCAACTACACCGAATTGGATACGTGGATACGCAATGAACTCACGCTACCGTATGGCATTGAGGTGGATTATCGATGGAACGGAAACACTGCTCAGAAAGGAAGTTATACCTATCCGCCTGAGGCTGAAAATGTTCAAAAGATGTTGGAAGCCATTAAGTTTTTGTGGCTCGAAACCTACACGCTCAACAATGTGGGAGGAAGCCATTTTATGAAGGAGAAAAACCCGATTAAGATTTATATGTACGGCGGAAAAAATTTGGACGCTCACGGTGTGGAACTACTTGCGAATCACACGGGTACTACCGCCGAGATGTTTCTGTACAACGTCAATGATTTCGACCCGAAGGATTACGAAAAAGTGTATGTGCTGATGCGTAGCGTACATCATCAGTTTGCCAAACGATTGATGGAATTGCTTCCGTATGAGCGGGATAAGTTCGCATTGATTAGCAGTGGATATGTGTCTGATTCCAAGGATCTTCCAAGTAAAGAGCCTATCGGAAGGTATATCAAAAAAATATCCGATTGTAGTCGTGATAAAGACAATACAGGGTTCACTTACGTGATTTCGTCCGAGCAGGATTACCAACAAGCACGTTTGGGGTTTTTCAGCGTAGGGAAATCCATCCGAACCAACGAAAAGTTGTATAGCTCTGATTGTGAGGTGGCACGTACTTCCGATGTTATCCTAACCGAAGGAGCAATAGCCAATCGCCGCGGATTTTTTACCATTCACTCAATGCTTTCCCCCGAAGATGATTTTGCTGAAATTGTAAGTGCTTATCTCACACATAGTTCTAAGGAAATTACCGATGCCATTACTCTCGGAGGTACTTCCATTAGTGGTACGGCAGACGAAGAGCAAGAGGTTCGTGTAGCCAAAGAACAATTGCTTAAAAAACAGGCGTTTGTAGAGGAATATTTTAAAAAAGAAGTAAAAATCAACCTCAAACGGATGCAGCTTTTGAGTGTACAACGTATCAAATCATTCGTAAACAGATAATTTTTTGATATTTTTGAAAGAAAGGAAGTAAAAAAGCGACCGTATGAAGTAAAAAGATGTCGGTACGAAGCAAAAAGAAGTCGGTACGGAGTAAAAAGGCGACCGTATGAAGTAAAAAGATGTCGGTACGAAGCAAAAAGAAGTCGGTACGGAGTAAAAAGATGTCGGTACGGAGTAAAAAGGCGACCGTATGAAGTAAAAAGATGTCGGTACGAAGCAAAAAGAAGTCAGTACGGAGTAAAAAGGCGACCGTATGGAATAAAAAATAAATAGTATGACGTTTTTTGAGGATTTGAAAATGGAAGGTGATGTAAAAAGTATGATGCCCTTAAAAAAAGAAGTGTTTTTGTCAGGCTGAGCAAAGTCCGTGAAAACGGAGTATGTGACGAAGCCTTATCATTACAGGGCTTCAATGCACATACTCAGCTCCAAGTCTTCGCTGACTTTGCTCAGCCTGACAATCAAAACCAGCATCATACTTTTTATAACACAACCTGAAAATGTTTATTGAATTTTAAAGTTAAGTTTTAATGAAAAGATATTTATTTTTGATAGTTTTGGTGGGAATGATTTCCTGTAAGAAAGAGGAGCCTTCGGAAGTATCGCCTTCTGACAGAAATTTGCAGAACATCAAGGCGTTACGTAAAGAACTGACCGAAGCTCCGTATGGTTGGAAGGTGCTTTATTTTCCGAAAACCGATTCGCTGTTGTTTGCTAACAAAGATGAAATTTTGGAAAAAGACCCTTTGTTTCGTGAGCGTTACGGCTATGGCGGATTTTATTTCCTGATGAAATTTGATGATAAAGGAACCGTGCAAATGCGTGCCGATTATGACAGTAAATCAATGGTGGAAACCAAAGAAAGTGAGTTTGAAATCAAGCAAAACACCTTTACACAGCTTAGTTTCACCACCTTTAATTACATTCATCGATTGGTAAACGACCGATTTTCAGGAAATTCTGATTTTATGTACGCAGGAAGAGATTTTGAAAATAATTTGGTTTTCAAAACAGCTTCGTACATTGAACCAGCTCGGGAGTATGTCGTTTTTGAAAAATTGAAGTCGCCAATTGATTGGGAAGATACTCGCAATACAACCGATAATGCACTTACGGAATCTTACAAAAACCGAAAGATTTTCGAACAGATGAAAAATCCGCAGGTGGTAATCCGCAAAGGAAGTCGTATTTTCTTTCAAAGCGATATGATTGTTCGTAGTACACGTGGAACGCCTCAGTATAACCAATTTCTGAGAGAAATCATCGAAAAACGGTACTATTTGTTTCGCTTCAATAAAAAACCAGACCTTGTAAATCCGCGAATAGCCAAAGAAAGTACCGGATTAGGGTCGGGATACGTGGGAACGGAGCAGGGGCTGACCTTCCGCACGGGGCTTCGTTATACGGAGAAGTATATTTTTCGCGATTTTGAACGTCGGGGTGATAAATTTGTATGCGAATTGGTGAAAGTGTATGACGCGATTCTTAAACGGGAAATGTATGTGAGCAAACATCTTTATCCCGATGGCGAACCCACCTATTTTATAGCGGAAATCACCGATGAAGGAATGTAGGGGTGTTTGGAAAAATAAAGAGGTACTGTAAAGGAAAAGTAGAATACTGCTCGTCAGTTCGAGTGATTTGCGGAGTGGAACGTAGCAAATCGTATCGAGAACTTTTTAGGATATAGGAAATCGTTTCTCGACACAAATTTTATCTCCATTGCATTACGATAAAATTCACTCGAAGTGACGGAAGTAAGAGTATAGAATAATTAGTTAAATACATTGTTGATTCAAATAAAGAAATACATTTATGGAGAATGTATAAAAAAAGTAAAGCAGAATGTAACTCGTCAGTTCGAGTGATTTGCGAAGCGTAGCGTAGCAAATCGTATCGAGAACTTTTTAGGATATAGGAAATCGTTTCTCGACACAAATTTTATCTCCATTGCATTGCGATAAAATTCACTCGAAGTGACGGAAGTAAGAGTATAGAATAATTAGTTAAATACATTGTTGATTCAAATAAAGAAATACATTTATGGAGAATGTATAAAAAAAGTAAAGCAGAATGTAACTCGTCAGTTCGAGTGATTTGCGAAGCGTAGCGTAGCAAATCGTATCGAGAACTTTTTAGGATATAGGAAATCGTTTCTCGACACAAATTTTATCTCCATTGCATTGCGATAAAATTCACTCGAAGTGACGGAAGTAAGAGTATAGAATAATTAGTTAAATACATTGTTGATTCAAATAAAGAAATACATTTATGGAGAATGTATAAAAAAAGTAAAGCAGAATGTAACTCGTCAGTTCGAGTGATTTGCGAAGCGTAGCGTAGCAAATCGTATCGAGAACTTTTTAGGATATAGGAAATCGTTTCTCGACACAAATTTTATCTCCATTGCATTGCGATAAAATTCACTCGAAGTGACGGAGAGTAGGTGTAAATGATGTCGGTTTAAGAACTTTTAAAATTGGTAAAATATGGAGTCGTTTGTGTACATTTTATTATGTTCGGATAAAACTTTTTATACGGGAGTTACTTCCAATTTGGGTGAAAGGTTAAAAGAGCATCAATCGGGTAAGTATCCTAATTCGTACACGGCAAGCAGATTACCCGTAGAATTGGTTTACTATGCAACTTTTACGGATATAAATCAAGCTATTGAATTTGAAAAGAAAATTAAGAAATGGTCGCAAAAGAAAAAACAAGCATTGATAGAAGGAAATTATGAAGATTTACCTAATTTAGCCAAGAAAAATTTTAATAAAGAAAATTAGGTTTTGTATTGACAGAGTGATAGAATCGAGCTTGTCAGTTCGAGTGATTTGCGAAGTGTAACGTAGCAAATCGTATAGAGAACTTTTGGAAGTGTAATTACTTCTCGATACAAATTTTATCTCCATTACATTGCGATAAAATTCACTTGAAGTGACGGAGAGCAAGTATAAATGACGGATTTAAAAGTATATTTATGTAAAAAATGAAGTAGTATTGAGTTTGTCAGTTCGAGTGATTTGCGGAGCGGAGCAAATCGTATCGAGAACTTTTAGAAGGGTAAAACCACTTCTCGATACAAATTTTATCTCCATTACATTACGATAAAATTCACTCGAAGTGACGGAATCAACTTAAAATGAATATTACACCAAAAAAAAGAAATTTTTAGATAAATGAAAAATGTAAAATATGTATTGTTGGCAGGTTTACTCGGATTTTTTTCCTGTAACGTAAAAGACAGTGACCCTGTGGAGGAGGATTACGAAAAGTTGTTTCCCCTCAAACCCATTGAAAAGCCCGAAAACGCCTATGAAGATATGAGGATACGCATTTGCAATCCTGATGAGGCATTGCAAAATTACCGATATCCAGGGGTAACGCTTGAAAATCAGCGGGAGTACGAAATTACCCTCAAATGCAGGTATCGTGAAGAACGGGCTGCTACAAAATCGCGTTACGTGGTGCGGTTTGTTGCAGCGGATAAAAGCATACAAACCGTTGGGAGTGATGCTTCTGATAACTCGTTGAATTTCACTATGGAAAAAGATAAAGAATTTGTGTTTACTTACAAAGTGAAGTCTGGTTTTCCGATGTATCTTTCGGTGAATGGGATTGGCGACAGAGGGTCGGGGGTAAACGCCAGTATTACGGCGGTTTCTGATGACGGATTGGTGGTCGTTCCTGTGTTAAGCGTTGAACAGAACCAAAATAGCGAAGGACCTAACAGAATTCCGCAACCTTATTGCGAGTATATTATTCTGCCGTAGTTGATTGATTTTTAGTTTGATTTGTGTAACGGAGGAAAAACAAAACGAAATGCGAAAATATACATTATTTACAATGCTTTTGATGCTCGTCGCTTGTAATAAGGGCGAAGGCGAAACGGTGGAATCGGCATATTTGGAACCGCTTCCGCCTGAATATAAATACAGCTTTTCCCGTAACGGAAGTAGCAGTGTGGATTTGCTTGAATGCAGTTTGCTTAAAGAACCGTTGGACGTGTTGTACAACAGTTATTTGAAAGAAGCAAGAATAATGAATCAGGTAGATTATCAAGTAGTTTTCAGATACTATAACGACGGGATTTACAGCCATTTAAAACCCAAAGAGGAAGTTGCCAAATCGGAATTGCATCGAGCCAATCGGGAAGCGATTCAAAAAGATTTGACCGATTTTATCGAAACTTCTGCCCGAATCGGGGGCTACGGCACAGAAAATCCTTCTGATATTCGGCGACAAGCATTGCGACAAGGGCGAACGGGCTACATTGGCAACAATATCGGCGATGTAAACTTAGCTTTTGCCGATGAAAAAGGAATTGTGGTGGCGGAAGCGTTTCGTTATGCCGTTTTTGGGGCAATTTATTTGGATAAGGTGCTAAATTATCATCTTAATGAAAGTTTTCTCAGCGATGAGACGCTTCGCAAGAAACACGAAGATGTTGTGCTTCCTCCTGGGCGAAATTACACTGAGTTGGAGCATCATTGGGATTTGGCGTACGGATATTACACCTTTTTGCGTCCGTTGGTGCGAGCCGAAGGAATTCCCTTGCTCAAAAACAGCGAAGTACGTATTTTTAATGCCTTTGTACAGGGACGCATTGAATTGGAGCGATACCGTTATGAGGATATGAAACAGCATCTTCATATCATTCGAGAAGAACTCTCGCGAGCCATTGCTATTCGCACGATGAATATTTTGATTGGAGAAAACACAATTGCCAATTTAGACGAAAGCGGGGGATATGCTTTTCCGTTTATTTCGCGAGCTTACGGACTGATTTACGCTTTGCAATTCACCCGAAATCCTGAAGGAAAACCTTATTTTTCGCGAGAACAGGTGCAACAACTTTTGCAACAGTTTCTACTCGGAAACGGATTGTGGGACAAACAGCGTTTACTTTCTAACGCTCAAACACAAGGCTCGTTAAAGCACATCGCTACGGAAGTGGGCAAACCTTTTGGCATTTCAATTGAGCAGATTAAGAGGTAAAAGATAGTGTAAATTCAAATGATTTGTAAGGTAAATTAGTATAGGTATTATAACTGATTGATAATCAGTTAGGACGTGGCTCGTCAGTTCGAGTGTTTTTCTGTAGCGTTAGCGAAAGAAAAATGTATCGAGAACTTTCAGGGAATAAAATCACTTCTCGATACAAACTTTATCTTCGTTGGCACTGCGATAAAATTCACTCGAAGTGACGTGTAACAGAAATTACAGAAATACGATAAATATGAAACGAATACTTATAACATTGCTTTTGGGGCTTTCGTGGATTGCCCAAGCACAGGAAAATTTAATCCCTAACGGAGGATTTGAGGAATATACTCCGGGGAAAAAACCCAAAAATTGGAGTTTTTCAAACAATATATTTTTTAGAAATGATGATTTTGGGAATGAACAAGCTCGTTCGGGGCAGTATTGTCCTAAATTGTATGCCAATGCAGGTCAATTTTATGTGATTGATGACAATTACAGTTCGGCAGCGATTGATGTTCAAGAGGGAGCAACTTATCTGCTAACGTATTGGTACAAAGGCACAATAAATCGTGAGAATATGGAACTTGTAGTAAGTTGGTATAACAGTTCCAGTGCTTCTCCTATAAAAAGAGATTCCAAAGGAAAAGTAACTCCCAAAGCCTCAGAATGGACAAAACGCGAGGTGGAACTTACTGTACCTATTGGGATTACCAAAATGGGAGTGGCTTTTGTAATGAGTCGTTCCAGTGGAAGCGGTTACATTCTGATTGATGATGTATCGTTGGTATATAAGGGCGAGGCAGGAGGAGGAAATACGCAATTATCCGCTCCAACTCGTTTTCAGGTTCAGACCTTCCAGCGGGAAGCTCTTCTGTCGTGGGATAAGGAAGCTGACCCCCAATTGCAATGGGAAGTTGTGGTAGATGCACAAGCTCCGCAACGTGTCGTTACCAATTCGTTTTTAGTAAGAGGTTTGGAACCAGAAACCAACTACACGTTCAAAGTAAGAGCTGTGAAGGGAGCCAATGCGTCCGAATATACCAACCACATTACCAAAGGAACACAATCAATGCAGTACGGTATCAATGACATTAGGCGTGTTCCGCACTTGCGTACGCTTAACGATGATGGTATTTGTAAGCAAACGATTGATTTGTTTTACAATGATTTGGCTGATGCTTCTGCCAGAATTACCTATTTTGTAAACGGAAAAGAAGTACAACCCAACGGCGACCAGCTTACCTTCCCCCAAAAAGGAAAACAGAAGTTGAAAATCATTATAATTGAAGCCGTTGACCGTCAATGGGAAATAGAATATGATTTGGAAGTTCAGTAATAAATGAAAATAAGAGAGTTATGAAATATACGATTATCATAAGTATTGCCATTTTAAGTCTTTTTGCTTCGTGCGAGAAGGAAAATCACAATGCAATTCCTGAAATAAAAATAGGGCAGGACGAGCAGTCGCTCCGTGAGGTTTCGGTCAATAAACAAACCACGCGATATATTTTGCTTTCGGGCGGAAATGAGAAGTTTGCCGTGAACATCGAAAATTCCAAAGTGGCACAAGCCTCCGTACATCAGGATACGCTCAAAATCAAAGGGTTGTTTGAGGGAGAAACCTTTGCAACGGTAATTTCGCACGACAAGAAAGCACATTTGAAAATCAATGTAGTTCCCCCTCAGGTGAGTATTAGTCAGGAGGTGGTTCGAATTTACCCCAATGAAGAAAGCAAGTTTGTGAGTATAGACGGTGGGGGTGATGAACCTACGTTGGAAGTTGATGACCCCGACGGAATTTTGCTTTACAAATGGAACGGAAATACCAAAATTTTGGAGTTGTTCGCCCATTATGAAGGGGAAGCCGTTGTTCGGATTTCTGCCCAAGGAGTTGAAACTAAGCAGTTAAAAGTAATTGTCAAGTCCGATGGAGATTCACGAGTTTATGGGTATTATGACAATACAAGGCGAACGCTTTCTCGCCAAATTACTCCCAAAATGATAGTCAAACGCAAAGGAGTAGGGGTGTGGATGGCAACAGGAGTTAATCCGTACGGAGAGGTACAGCCACAATCCACTCAACGAGCTTTGAAAATTTCATCTATTCTGAATCCGAAACAAGGGCGACATATTGATGTTCAGATGGAAATATATCCTGTGGAGAGCAGTTATTTTGGAATAACCAACGGAACAAACCGACTATATGTTGAGAAAGTTCGCGGAGAAAGTATCTTACTTCGCGGGAAAGGGTTTAAGTTGGTGATTCCTAAAGAGTAATAAAATATAAAACAATCACTTTATAATATTAAAATAATATCGAAATGAAAAAAATACCTTTTATTTTAGGGCTAATCGTCTTTGGATTAGCATTTTTGTGGTCTTGTGAGAAAGACGATAAAATGTCCAATATTCCAGTAGAGCTTACCCTGGAGGAGAAAATGCTTTCCTTATTTGAGGGAGATAATAAAACCTTAAAAATTCTTACAGGAAACGGAAAATATAAAGTACAATCCTCTGATGTGGGGGTTGCTAAAGTTTCTGTTAATGAAAATTTAATCACCATAAATGTTTTAAAATCAGGGAAAACTGTGATAACTTTGACCGATGCTCAACATAAAAAAACGACTGTGGAGCTAACGGTTTCTCAGGCAGTAAACCTGTCAGAAAACGAGGTCGGTTTAGGAGAGAATTCTGAAACAATGGTAACCATAGCTGACGAAAGCACTTTTTCCGTAGATGTTGAAAATGAAGAGATAGCGACCGCCACTTTGGAGGGAAAAACCATCAAAATAACAGGAAAAAAGGCAGGGAAAACAATTGTTTCGGTAACTAATACCAAGATCAACCGCTCAACAAAAGTTGATGTAACCGTTTATAAAACAGTCTCTTTAGAAAAAAATAAAATAGAACTTCGCGTAAACGAAGAAGAGGTTATAAAACTTTTGACAGGAGAAGGTCCTTTCAATATTGAGACAGATAATGATGGGGTAAAAGCATTTGAAGAAGATAAAGAGCTGAAAATAACCGCATTGAAACCTGGCAAGTCTGTTGTTAGCGTTATTGACACAAAAACCAATCAGACAGCAACTGTTGAAATTACTGTTTTCAAGTCAATTGAAGTGGAAACAGATAAGGTACAGATGAAAAAGGGAGAAGAAAAAAACATCGCTATTTCACAAGGAGAAGGTCCTTATGAGGTAACATCAAGCAACGATGTGGTACGTGCTACTGTAAAGGAAACCAATGTAAAAATAAGTGCGTTGAAAGGTGGTAAATCCATCATTACAGTTTTAGATACTAAAACAAATCGCACTTTTGCTGTTGAGGTCGTTGTTAATGAGTCTCTGCAATTGGAAAAAACGGATATAGAGTTACATCCTAATGCGGAACACACTATTCTTGCTATTTCGGGGGTAGGACCTTTTATGGCAAGTTCGGAAAATACTGAAATAGCAACTGCTACATCTAATGGAAAAGGGATTAAAATTTCTGCAAAAAAAACAGGTAGAACTCAAATTACGGTTACTGATGTAAAAACACAAGAAAAATCAGTTATCAATGTATTAGTATTTACATTCGTAAATTTATCCCAAAATAAAGTAGTTTTGAAAGAAAAAGCGACCACTTCTGTGAATATAACTTCTGAAGGAAATAAATTTGATATATCTTCTGATAATCAAAATGTTACAGTTATGCTGGAAGGAAAAACCATAAAAATCACAGGTGTAAAAGCAGGAAAATCAACAATTACTGTAACGGATGCGGTTTCTAAAAAGTCAACAAATCTTGAGGTGGAAGTAACAGCTTTAGAAAATATTGAGGTAAGCAAAGAAGCGATTTCTTTGAATATAGGAGAAGTTACAAATGTTGTAATTACTTCTGGCGAGGGTCCTTTCCAATTATCTGTAAATAATGACTTTATTACAGCTACTTTAGAAAATCAAAATATAAGAATTGAGGCTAAAAAAGGAGGAAAATCTGAAATTACGATTAGCAATCCACAGACAGGAAAATCGGTAAAAATCTCAGTAACTTCACAGTACGCTGATTTTAAACTATCTACAAATGAAGCTACGCTTAGTGTAAATCAAAATCAACAAGTTGCAATCACTGGAGGTTCTGGGAAATTTTCAGCCACTTCTAATGCAGAAAGTGTGGCAACTGTAAATGTTTCGGGAACGACATTGACTATTAATGGAGCCTCAGGAGGAGATGCTGTTATTACCGTAACTGACACACAATCTAACAAAACTAAAACCATCAATGTGAAAGTTAAGGCAGCAACTGGAAAATTGGACATAGTTCGAAAAAGAGTTGAGCTGATTGTAGGAGGTTTTGGAGATACGCAGGTTATTAGTGGAATGCCTGTGAAGGAACATTGTACGTCAGAAAATCCGAGTATAGCGGTGTTTGACCGAGTAGAAACCAATACGTTTGGGGAGACTTATGCCTACATAAGAGGAGTAGGTAAAGGGACTACAAAAGTAACGATTTCTGATGGTGTAACCTCGTTTCAGGTTACGGCGATAGTAACTAAGGTACCTGAATTCAAATTACTTAAAAATATAATAGACATAAAAGAGGGTAAATCCTCCATTGGTGCAGGAGTACAAGGAAGTGGTAATTTTTCCATAAGTATTCAAAATTCTGATCTTGTAACAGTTTCAGAACCTAATAATTATGGAGGAGGCGATACTTACTTTTTTGGTATTGAGGGTAAAAAAGCAGGGACAACTCAAGTTACAATAACAGATAATGTAACAAAAAGTTCAGGAGTGATACAGGTTACTGTAAGAGAGAAAAATACTGACTTCCAGTTATCTACAAGTAATGTTACACTTAATGAAAATCAAAATCAGCAAGTTACTATCACCGGAGGCTCTGGAGAATTTACAGTCACTTCTAATGCAGAAAGTGTGGCAACTGTAAATGTTTCGGGCACAACATTAACCATCAACGGAGTTTCAGAAGGAGATGCAGTTATCACTGTAACTGACACGCAATCTAATAAAAATAAGACAATTAGTGTAAAAGTTAAGAAAGCAGAAGTATTAGAAATAGGTCGTACAAAAATAAGCGTATTTGTTGGTAAATACGGAACTACGGCTCTCCTTAAGGGGATGCCTATTAAGGAACACTGTGTTTCGGAAGATCCAAATATTGCTGTATTCGACAGAGTAGAAGAATCCGAAACAATATATATAAAAGCTGTAAATGTTGGTAGAACGAATGTTACCATTTCTGATGGTATTACTTCTCATCAGGTTGACGTAGAAGTAAAAAAGCTACCTGATTTCAATTTGGATTTGACAAGATTAATAATGTTTAAAGGCGAAAACTCTTCCGTGGAAATACAAGGAAGTGGTGATTTTGAGATTACTGTTTCAGAACCAGGAAAAATTAATTTTACAAGAACTGAAGAATTGGATGTAAATGGAGTTATATATCTTTATATTACAGCTCTTGAGCTTGGAGAAACCCAGGTTACCATAAAAGATAAACATAGTGGCAAATCTGACGTTCTGACCGTTAAAATCATAGAAGATTTTGATTAGGAATTTTAATCGTAAAAATACTGAAAAGAGGAAGCTGCCTTTTCGGACAGCTTCCCTTTTTATTTGGTGGTTTTCCTAAAGTTTTTGATCGTTCAGCAAAAAGTATGATACTATAAAAAATCGAGCCCTTTGCACGGTAAAAAATGAGAAGAAATCATTTAACCAATTGATTCTTAGTTGATTATTTTATATATTTGCTTCATGAAACGCACCAAAACCCTATCCGCTATGTCCTTTGCTGCTTACGATGTAGAAAGACGCACCCGAAAAGGCTCTTTTTATGCACAAGTCGATACCATTATCGATTGGAAACCTATTTCCGCTATCATCGACGAACACTATTAAAAAGGACTTTCCGCCTCGGGTGAAAAACCTTACGATGGACTCTTGCTGTTCAAAATGCTACTTATCGGGATGTGGAACAACCTCTCGGATGTCAAGGTAGAAGAGCATGTAAATGATAGCCTATCGGCGATGAAATTCTGCGGTATGCAGTTGGAAGATTCTGTACCGAGCTACAGTGTTTTAAGTCAATTTCGCACCGAGCTTACCGAAAAGAATGCCTTTGATTCTTTGCTTTCTGAAATCAATCATCAGTTGGAAAAACATAGGATCATCATTCATCAAGGCTATTGAGAATCTGAATGGTTAGATTAGAAAATACACCAAAAACAAGCCGTCTTTCCCAACAGATGAAGCCGTTCAAAAGTCGGTTTTCTTAGCACTGAGGGAAGCTACCAAAAAATGGAGTATGCCTATCCAAAATTGGGGTATTGTTTTAAACCAATTTATGCTTATATTTGCAGAAAGGCTCAAGTTATAAAAACTGGTATAATGGACAAAAATTAGGCTGTTTTTTAGACGATTGTTTCTAATGGACATTTTTTAGGCTCTAATTTTTTACTAAGAACTCGTCTTGACTTTTTATTTTGCTTAAATTACTATCTCAAAGCACTTTGCCAAAGTTTTTAAGACTTTGGCAAAGTACCAAAAATATGAAATTCATTAAGTTAAATCTCTTGCATAAATCTTTTTATGGATTTTTAACGAAAGAATCATTATATTTAATTTTATTTACTTTTTAATGATTATTTTTTTTAAATAAGTAGAGATAGATTCTAAATTTTGATTTGAATTTAAATAGCATTTTCTTTGTCTGATTGATATTTTTAGAGAGCTTCTATGCCTTTAAAAACTCATCTATAAACCTCATTTTACGCTTTAAGGACAATCCATTATGATTGCGTAATTTATTCTTTAAATCAGCAAAATGACCGTCAATAGCATTAGTTGTATTGGGAATACCTAATTCATAATTATCATACCAAGTAAACAACCAAGGCAGATTGTTTTTAAACTTCTGTAAGCACTTCTGAGTTTTTTATATGTATAGAAACTTTTGTTTGTCAAAGGATTAATAGTTCTTTCATTTAGAAAATCTTCCCACTTTTCAAGCCATAAACTCAAAGCCCCTTCAAAAGATTCTTTATCAGTAATTATCATCAAATCAACTACTTTCATTAGTTCCTTTGCTGTTTGTAATTTTGGCTTTTTGGTCAAATATCTTCTTATAATAGCTGACTGATGAATTTTTAAATCAGCGAATTCCATAAAAAAATAAAAATCTAATGAGCTAAATTGGCACATCTGAACTGGAATTCCGTTAAATGATTGAATAAGCCCCTTCCTTCCATCGCATACAATAGCCAGGCAGTGAGAAAGAACCTTCCAGTATGTATAGTATGAAATTTGATACTGATCTGGCTATTATCAAAGGGATACAATAAGAACAAAAATAAAAAGAGTAATAATTACTTCTATTAAAACGTATGGTAAAGAATATTTCTTTATAATCGTTGATTCTCAATGAACTATTTAACATTTAAATACAAACATATGAAATCAAAATTATATATTTTTTTAGCTTTAATTGGCTTTGTTGCCTGTAAGAAAGATTCTTCTCTCGAAGAGAAAAAGAAAAGATGTTCCCCCCTCCTGCTGACTTGAGACTAATCATCCAAGAAAATGAAAACCTTCCTTCCAGCTTTTATGACCTTGCCCATAGTAATTTTGAGAAGGATATTTCGATTTTTCTTCAAAAAGACAGTCTTCTTATCAAAGATATTGCAGAGGTAGCTCTTTATAAAGGTAATATAGTGGTATTTGCTTGGGAAAAAAATGTAGTGGAATATATATACACAGGGAAAGAAGTGCGTTTTTTAATCAGACAAGCTGAAAAGACAGACACTTTGAGAATTAAAGGTTATATTGAAAATCATTGTGGTTTTGTGGGAAAACTGAAAGAAATTTACTTTAATGACGTAGAGTTAGCTTTCAGAGAGAAAGGGAATTATATCGTAGCTTTCCCAAAAAATGATGCAATTTAGGATTTTATTATCATGACAGGAACTTTTTCTTGAGCTACTTTAGTTATAGTTCTATTAGTGAGTGCATTTCTTTTGCGTTTATTTCCTAAAAAATATATCTTTGCACGAACAAAAGGTATCCTCCATGAAAAAAATCTTATTCGCTGTCGTTATTTTATTTTTTATTTCCTGCGGTGATAAAAAAGAACGAGAAATCGCTCAGATTCCTATGGAGTTTGAAACCATCCGCTTCGATTCTTTGTTCTTTTTATCACCCGTTGGGAAATTATCCGAATTAAAAAAAGAATACCCTTATTTGTTTTCTGCCTATACAGAGGACGAAAAATGGGAAGAATACCAAAAAGACACTCTTAATCAAGAGATTGTAAGAGAAATCAACAAGATTTTTGGTAATTTCTCCAATGAAAAAACAGCAATAAAACACCTGTTCCAACACGTAAAATACTATTTTCCGAAGTTTGTAGCTCCTAAGGTAATTACAGTGACATCGGAGGTGGACTATCACTCCAGAGTCATTTATGCCGATTCTCTTTTATTTATTCAGCTGGATAACTATTTAGGCGAAGAACACTATTTTTACGAAAATATTCAGAAATACATACGTTCGGAGCTCAAAAAAGAACATATTGTTACAGATATAGCCGAAACTTTCGCTGAAAAATTAGTCCCTCGGAATCAACACCTTTCTTTTTTAGATCATATGATTTACGAAGGTAAGAAGCTCTACTTACTATCACAATTACTCCCAAAGAAATCGGATGGTGATTTGTTGAAGTACGATTCGGAAAAAACAAAATGGGCTACAGAAAATGAAAGTCAAATATGGCGTTACTTCATTGAAAACGAATTGCTTTACCAAACTAACAAACAGCTACTCAACCGATTCATTTATCCAGCTCCATTCTCCAAATTCTATTTAGAGCTTGACAATGAATCCCCGGGTCAAATCGGACGATACATCGGGTTGCAAATCGTAAAAAGTTATGCTCAAAAAAATAACGGTAAATCGCTCATTGAGCTATTAGCAATGGATGCAGATGAAATTTTTAAACAATCATTTTATAAACCTAAAAAATAATGGCAAACACATCAAAAATTGAATTAACCGTAGCGTTGGACGAAAATAAAATTCCCGAAAAACTTTTTTGGAATGCTCAAGATGGAGGAATTTACAATGAGGAGGCAAAAGCCATCTTCTTGTCGGTTTGGGATTCTAAAAATAAAGAAGCACTACGCATTGATTTATGGACGAAAGAAATGCCTGTTGATGAAATGAAACTTTTCTTTTATCAAACGCTTTCATCGATGGCCGAAACGTTTTACCGTGCTACGGAAGATGAAAAAATGCGTGATACGATACGCGATTTTTGTGAGTATTTTGCCGAAAAAATGGAACTCAAATAAGTACTTTAATAAAACTTCTAAACTATTTTTATTTCAAATAAGTAGTTCGTACGCTGACTATAAACAAGCCTCAATATTTGGTGAAAATATCAAAATAAAGAGTTTATATTAAAAGTATTAATTGCTATAAACACAAAAGTCTCGACCTGACAAACTATTTTTTAGCCTTTCCTGAGGAAAATTTGAAATTTTCAAGAGGAATTTTTTCTAAAGCTATTTAAAAAGTATTCATCGGACTCTTTATTGGATAAAACCCATTGGCTCATTTAGGTTTTAGGAAAGCAAAATTTAACCTTTGGAAAAACCGAATGCTTTACGAATGGGGCTAATTGCATTCCCACACGAAATCTTCTACTTTTGATTCCATTTCAGGACGATATTCATAGTGCCACCATTCGGAGGAAATAGACTTGAAGTTGTGTTTATTAAGCGTGGTTTTTAGTAAGTTACGATTTTGTAAAACTTCTTTCGGGAGCTTAGTATAGGTGTGATGTGCTTCTTTTCCAAAGAAGTCAAAAGGTGTACCCATATCCAGTTCATTGCCCTCACTGTCAACCAATGTCAGATCCACTGCTGCTCCTCGATTGTGTTTTGAACCCTTTGCTGGATTAGCAACATAGTTCGTTCCAGGAAGTATGTTCCACATTTTTTTTTGAACAGAAAGAGGTCGGTAACAATCGAAGATTTTAATACGATAGCCCAAAGTTTTAAACTCTTCATTAGCATTGTGTAACGACTGAGCTGTTGCTCTACGTAGAAAACACTCAGGGCAATCGTATACGGCTTGTCCTAAAAAATTATCCTCAGTAGCATATTTTATATCTAAAACAAAATCTCCAGAGAGGCTTTTGATGTTTATAAAATCATCGTAAATAGCTTGTTTTTCTATTTCTAAAGAGTCTTTTTCAGTGGTAACACCCTCTGGAGTGGTTTTTACTTCGACAATATCAAATCTATTGTCTTCAATACCCTCTGTTTTTGCAACCTCCTCAGGAGCAGAAAGCACTTTCTGTTCGAAGACGATTGTATTTTTTTCGGGATGTTGATTGTTTTTACATGAAACAAGTCCGAATCCTATAAAAAACAATTGCAAAAGAACCGTGATTTTTTGTTTTGAATGCTTCATATTGATTATATGCCTTAAAATTGGTGAATTATAAAACCGTAATTTACTCCAAAAAATATCTCGTAAAATTTCCAGATGTCTCTTGAGCTTGGATTCCCAATTGAGATAGATTGTCAACCATTAAATCTCGAAACCAATAATGCATTTGCCAGTCAAACAACTGGTCATTTGCGTAATGTGAATTTTTGACTGAGATGGGTTTACCCACCACTTCCGACAATTTATACAGAAAATCATATACTGAGATATTATCAGCAGAAAACTGATTATCATCCACTAAAAATTTAGAATTTTTTGTTCCCCAATCAATCTGGTCAGTATTCCAATAGTTGGCGGTAGATTCGGGCAAACGCACTTCTAAAATTTGTCCCGACCGCTCTTCCTTTCGAAGTTTATACCCCAATTCTTTGACGATAGACTCGGCTATCTGCCTTTCTTGCCTTGCTTTGTTTACTGTTTTCTTTATCAATAGCTCATATTGGGCATTTTCACCTTTCATCGTCACTTGGCGACTACTAACTTTAAGCAAATATCCTATGATTTGAGTGATAGAGCCTTTGATTATTGTAATATCTCCATTACGTTCCACTACGGGCGACGACCCCCACGGGTTATTTGCTCGTTGGATCTTGTAATCTCCGTTAAAATCAAGCGTTGTTTCTACTTCATTTTGATAAGAAGCGTACTTTAGGAAATCATAAATCGGAGTAGTTTTCTTGTTTTTTGCCAATTGTTCACGGATTATTTTGGGAGTGAAATCAGCGGGATTTCCCTTCCATAAGATTTTTCCTTCAGCATTGAACAACACCCCGTAAGGCAACGCACGAACATTGTGTTTTTTAAAATTCTGACCATCATAATCAATACTTACCGCCAATTTTGTCGGATGCTTTATCAAAAACGGACGTACAACATCTGAATTTTCCTGAGTAACAGAAACAATGTAAAGCTCTTCGCGAAATTGTTCTTGTACAGTATTCAAATAGGTAGACACATGAATGCATGGCACACACCATGTCGCCCAAAAATCAACAAAAAAAAGTTGTTTGTCCTTCGAAGTAGCTAATTCAGAATACTCAACTCGTTCCGAGAAAGTCATCTGAGCAGAGCCTAACAAATATATAAAAAACGCACAAGTGAAAAACAATCGTTTCATAAAAAATATTTTAATTCAAATAGCTTATCAAAAAGCTTACCAAAACAAACGATTTCCTAAACTACTTGTAAATCACTAATTTTTGCCCTACTCTGATGTTATTTCCCTTAATTTTATTCCAATTTTTAAGGTTTGAAACTGTAACACCGTGTCGGGATGCAATTTTCCCTAACACATCTCCTTTTTTGACTATATAGGTCGTTTTTTTACCTCCACGTACGTAATCCCCTTTCAACAATGCGGGAAGCGGTTTTTCACGTTTGGAAATTTCCTCACTGATGTAGGAATAGATCATATCCTCATTTGCTACGAATTTACCTATTTCTTCAATTGGCAAACGCAACGCATAATTTCGACCTTCCACATACGGCACCACATCTAATTGATAAGAAGGGTTGAAAAATTGAATCTCTTGGATGTCCATTCCTGTCAATTCAGCGATATTTTTGAACGGAACAGCCTGTTTCACTCGCACAGTATCTGTCACAAAATGATGGTTTGCCCGTTTTTGTGGTCTGAATCCGTGTTCTTTGGCGTACTCAAAAATATATAGTGTCGCCAAAAATGCGGGTACATAACCAGCGGTTTCCTGTGGCAGATAAGGACGTAAATTCCAATAATTTTTCTTGCCTCCTGAGCGTCGCATTGCTTTGGTTACGTTGCCTGGCCCCGAATTGTATGCCGCCAACACCAAATCCCAATCACCAAAAATCTTGTAGAGTTCGCTCAAGAAACGAGCTGCCGCTTTGGTGGAACGTACTGGGTCACTACGCTCATCCACATAGTTGCTCACTTCCAAACCATATACTTTTCCCGTTGTAAACATGAATTGCCACAAACCAGTCGCTCCCATTCGGGAACGTGCTTTAGGATTTAACGCCGACTCTACAATTGCCAAGTATTTCATTTCCAAAGGGATTTTGTGGTTACTCATTTCCTGTTCAAACATAGGAAAGTAGTAGTCACTCAAACTCATTAATCGCTCCAACGAACTGCGTCTATTTTTTAGGAATGATTTAATAACTCGTTCCAAAATAGGATTGTATTCCACGTTAAAAGGCGTTTTCTGATTAAGTTTTTCTAAGCGTTGTTTCAATACTTCGGTAGAAAGTTCCTCGAACATCACATCTTCAATAGGTTCATTGTGAATGACCTCGCTCATCTGAAAAAAGAGATCGGAATTAGATAGCTCTTTCAACCATTTTTTGTCATAACTTTCGGCCTTCGGATGATCTTTAAGAGTTGTTGTTTCTTCACGTATGTAGATGGGGGTTTCTTGCGAATTGTCAAAAATCTCATCAGATTTTTGTTCTATTTTGTTGATAGTGTCATTCGGCACGTTTTGAGGTGTTTGAGCCTCCAGATTTCCTACTAACAGACCAAATAAAACACTTAAGCTATATCTCTTCATAAATTTATATTTTTAATACGCATACCATTTCAAGCTACAAAAATCTATATTTACATGAAAAGAAACAAATTTCTGATGTTAAAAGAAGTATAAAAACAAAAAACGTAGCACTCCTAAACAGTCGTATGTTGAGAAGATTCATGTATATCAAAATCCATTATGAGTAAGAAGTACATAAAACTTAAAAACGTCAATTTTTCGTTTTTAATCAGAATTTACATTCATTATCCATAATTACTGATCTGTGAAGAGTTAAGCAAAAAATCACGATAGATGTGTAGAAAAACTATGTAGCGCGTTATGTGATTTACTTTTAAATCTTTGATTTTTAAAAGAAAAGGTGTTTCATATCACAAAAAAAGCCTTCCTAAACTAGGAAAGCCTCCATTGGTTTATTACCATAAACCTGTGTAAAAAGTTTTTACACAAAACAACACAACTAAATTTTAATTGCGGTCTGGACGGGACTCGAACCCGCGACCCCCTGCGTGACAGGCAGGTATTCTAACCAACTGAACTACCAAACCTTAATGTGAATGCGTTGCAAATGTATGTATATTTTTTTTATCATGCAAGTTTTCTATAAAAAAACAAGTAAACATACCATTTATTTTGTTTAGATACAAAGTTAAATTACTGATAATCAAGGAAATTAAATAGCTATTACTGTAAAGATATTTCGATAAAAAAACTAGCAGCAATTGTTATTAGTCATGTCATTTCGATGTGGTACTGAATTGAGAAACACCACGTTTAGTGCATCCTATTTTGAATGTATTAACCATTCAAATGACATGATATTGTAAGTGTCAATACTCCCCCTAAATATGGGTATTATATTGCAAAACGCCTTACTTGAACTATGATCATCAGAACTAAACATAAAAAATTATCTCTATAGCGAATCTCCGATTTGTAACAAATGTTATCAAGTCGAATTTGGAATGAATACACGTTTTGTCGTTTTAGGAACAATGACTTTCACAAAATTGTAACGCTTTTTTCTCATTATAATAGATGTTCTGAGCGTCATAAAAAGCCACATGCCCTCCGTAATTTGGAGTCTCTAAACACAAAAATTGATGATTTTTAGCAATATCGTATGGAAAACAACTTAGCGAAAGAAACGAATCATTTTTAGCGTTAAGCAACAACGTAGGTACTTGAATGTTTCCTAAATTAGGTAAAGAACTACATTGTTCGTAATAATCATCCGCATCCTTAAAACCATGGGCTTTTGAAGTATACACATTGTCAAAATCTCGTAAATTTCTGATAGATTGTATTTCATCAAGGGTTATTCTTGTAGGGAATCGCTGTTGTTTTTCTTTAATTTTTACAATAAGTGTCCTAAGAAACCGATTGGCATAAAGCCAATTACGACTACTTAACAACCTAAGCGAAGCCCCTTTCAAGTCACAAGGCACGGACACCCCAACAACGGCTTTTACCTCCGTCGGAAGCGAATGCGTTCCTGCATATTTCAATGCAATATTTCCTCCCATACTGAATCCTTTTATGACAACTTGGGAGTATCCGAGTTGAAGTACTTTTAGTATGACTGCTTCTAAATCATCTGTTTTTCCTGAATGATACGTTGAAAACAAACGATTAGGTTCGCCACCGCACCCGCGAAAATTCATCGCACAGGCATCATATCCATTTTGATTGAATAACTTAGCTGTTGCTAAAACGTAAGGACGCTTTGCTGAACCCTCCAATCCGTGAAGGATAACAATACACCGATTAGTTTTTTCAAAGGCATAGCTCCAATCCAAATCTAAAAAATCACCATCGGGAAGTTCGATACGCTCTCTGGACTGAAAAACGCCTTTTACTTGGCGTATTTTGCCCGAATAAATCGTTGAAATATCCGCTTGACGGAATAACAAAGGAGGATTATAAACTGATGTGATGAGAGGCATACTAAAAAACTATCCGTAAAATTACCTATTTCGCTGACAAGGAGCAAAGATACGCAATCCTACGGATAGTCCAGCTATGGAGTCCTAACAAAATTAATTACTCATTTTAGCTTCTCTTTCTTTAGCTTTTTTGATCCACTCAGGAACTAAAGTATTCAAGAATTCTTTTTTATTAGCACGTTCTTTTTCCATATCCAACCCGATGTAAGCCTGTAGTACTTCTTTTTTGAATTCAGGTAGAGGCACCTCGCCTTCAAATCCAAGCTTAGAAAGCACTTTAGAAAGTCCTAAACGGGCATCACGGGCATATCCTAAACCACTATTTACAATACGTTGTGTTTCCACAGGAGCGTGGAAAGAACCTCCATGCGAAGCTACTGAATAATCCCAACGCCATTGTGCTTTACGGATATTGGCTAAAATTGGAGCCATTTGTGCCTCTGTTGCACCCAAATCCCATGCTTTTTTAGCTTCAATATGAGCGATTGCCACTTGACGAGCTAATTGTGACGTTCCTTCTTGTACTTTTGCTTGACGCTCATAAACATCTCCTATCAAATCATTGGCATTCTCTCTGTGACAAACAAAACAAGAATTTTCAACATTAGCCAACGGTGAACCTATATGGTGATCTGTAAATTTTTGTCCTCCTTCTGATTTGTAAGGCATATGACAGTCGGCACAAGAAACCCCACGTTTTGCGTGAACACTTGTCTTATATATTTCATAATCAGGATGTTGAGCTTTTAACATTTTAGCTTTGCTCAGCGGGTGAACCCAATCATAGAAACCGATTTTGTCATAATACTCTTCAGCTCCTTCCATTGTCATACCATTGTGCCAAGGGAACACCACAAACATAGAGCCTTCCACCTTATTCTTATCGAAATAATACTCTACGTGGCATTGAGCACACACTAAATTACGCATCTCTTGATGAGATTGTTTGTTGATGTCAAATCCCTGCACTTTGAACGCTTCCACCAACGCTGGACGGGTAATCGTCAAATTCATTGTTTTAGGATCGTGACAATCTGCACAACCTATAGAGTTAACCATTTCACTACCCAAATCAGACCATTTTTTGCTGTAATATTCTGGTAGACCAAGCTCTTGCATCATACGAGGCACATCTGGCCCTTTACAATCCCAACAAGCTGAAGGCATCGGACCATCTCCATCAAATTTAGGAGAAGCCGTACGCAAGGTTTTTCTTAAATCTTGAATTGCATAAGCATGTCCACGAGGTTGATTATAGTCTTTACTAAACGCATATCCTGCCCAAAGAATCACCAAATCTGGTTCGTGTTCAAGTGCATCTAAATGACCACTTGAACGGAATGGACTTCTATAGGTAGTATCTGCTGTTTTCATATATGATTGATACTGGCGTGGATAATTCAATCCCCAAATAGAGTCTCGTGGCTCAATTTTGTCCGTTCTAATTTCTACTTTTGGCTTATAGGCAAACTTTGCCTCTGCCTTTCTGTCAGTGATGTTTGAGATTAACCATCCCAGTCCAAACACTACAATTATTGTTACGATAAAAAATACCCAATTTTTCATTGTTGTCAGTTTTAAAATGTTTATTTGCTTTTACTTTCGTTACTCTTTTTAATCCACTCCATCACGCGAACACTATCTCTTCCGTTATCAAACTGAGTAGGTTCAATCTGAAATCCAATGGACGACAGACTTTTGACTGCTCCGTGAGGCACTTCACGATGGCACTCCCAACAGAGTCGGTCAGTGCGACTGTGAATATGATTAGCTACATCGCTTTCCAGCTTAGCATCGGTTACTTGATCAATGTGACAACGCACACAATTCTGATGAATAACCTCCACTGAAGCATCTTTAGCTCGAATGACCTCTGGTTCGTTTCTCGTTGTAAAGACATAAGAGTGCCAAAGCCCATCTTTTGCTTTAAAGTAGTATTTGCTAAACATATTGTCTTGCGGAACATGACAATCGTTGCAACTAGCTACTTCTCGGTGAGAACTTTTATTCCAAGTCATATAATGAGGTGTCATCACATGGCAGTTGATACAGGCTTTGGGATCATCTGACATATAGGATGTAGCCCTACTGAGATACAATGCATAGAACCCTAAACCAAACATCGCTCCTATAACAATCAATGCTGGCAATCGCCACTGGGGTGGTGGGATTAGCGAAAACTTCTTTTTTTCTTTACTTCCAGTTGCCATATCACTACATTATCTTGTTTTTCGAGGACTAAATTACAACATTAACTCGTAATAAAAAAGAGCTTTTTGTATTAAATAATCAATTTATACCCAATCTAAATATACATATGTTAAACGAAAACGTTGTAGTTTTGCGTATATGACAAAAAACTGACTTTTATCAGTAAGAATAGTTTTCCATGATTTTTTACTTCATAGAATTTCATACACTTTAAAGCAAAACAGCATGATTATTTCACTAATAAAATCATTTTAAAACAAAAAAAATCCTGTTTAATATTTTCAAAACATGAAAAACATCCATTTAACAATATTTTTATATTTATTTAACTCATTGGTATAAGATATATTTTAAAAAAGGGAATAAATCATGTTCCAAATCCTATGAAAAACAAAAAACCACATCCATTATCAAATAGATGTGGTTGTGAACTTTCGTTGTCTATAAAATTCTATTTCCCTTGAACAATCATCACGATTTCACCTTTTGGAGATTTCTTCTCGTAGTACGATTTCAATTCTGACAAAGTGCCTCGTTGAGTCTCCTCATGTAATTTAGTTAGTTCCCTCGAAATACTTGCCTTTCGACTTTCTCCGAAAACAGAAATAAAGTCATCAATGGTTTTCAATAACTTATGCGGAGATACGTAGAAGACCATAGTTCTTTTCTCTTCTATAAGTGCTTGTAATCGAGTTTGTCTTCCTTTTTTATCGGGCAGAAACCCTTCAAAAATAAAACGATCGTTCGGTAATCCGCTATTAACCAAAGCAGGGACAAAAGCTGTAGCTCCCGGTAAACATTCAACTTCAATACACTGCTCCAAACAAGCCCTTGTCAGGAGAAAACCCGGATCAGAAATCCCTGGCGTTCCAGCGTCAGTGATGAGGCCTACTATTTCGCCGTTTTTGATTCGCTGTACCCAATAGTCTACCACTTTGTGTTCATTATGCATGTGATAGCTCTGCATTGGAGTTGCTATATCATAGTGTTTTAACAGTTTAGAACTCGTACGAGTATCCTCTGCTAAAATCATATCAACCTCTTTGAGTAATCGCAATGCACGTAAAGTAATGTCCTCCAAATTTCCGATAGGCGTAGGAATCAGATATAGTTTACTCATTGGATTTCGAACCGTTTAAGAATCAATTTCAAGAATCGCTCTTCATACTCATCCTTACCCTTCCAATGATTGTAAATTGGTTTGACATTTTGCTCTAAATAGAGTACGATCTCTGACATACTATTCATTTCATTCAATCGTTGCAAAACAGCATTGTACTCACTTTCACTGCCTAAAAACAAATAGCGGATAAATGCTAGGCGGTCGTTTAAACCGATTGGCATATTCTTTCCGAGATGGTCATTCAACGATGGCGGAGTTTTTGCCTCTGTATCCTCTCGTTTTTCAACAACAAATGATTGCGTAGGTGGTGTTTCGAATATCAATTCTCGCGGTTTTTCTTCCTTTTTCTCAAATTCTAATTGTTGAGTTTGAGAGAATATGGAATCTATGACAGACTCGTTTTTACTCTCGTTCGTTTCATTCACTGTTGGTAATACAGGCTCTTGCACCACAGGAGTTTCTAAAATTTGCTGAATTTCCTCTTGTCGCTCCTGTTGCTCTTGTTGCACAAAATAGGACTGAAAATCAACCTGTTGTTCTTCCTGCGCTGGTGTTGCCCATTCAATATGGTAATCCTGTGGAGATTCTTCAAACGGAACTTCTGTTGATTGCTCCATCGTTGTAGGATTCAGCTGAACATCTGATTGTTGTGCTGTTTCTACGGGTTTTGCCCAATCAGAATAATGATCTCGTACAGGCTCTTCCGAAGGAACTTCTTTTGTTTCGGCAACGGATTCTGTTTCAGGAAACTGCGATTGAAATCCTGTATACTGCTCTTCTTCCTCAACGGATTGTTGCAATTGTGGGGGGGGTGCCCATTCGATATGATGGTCTCGCACAGGTTCTTCAGGAGTAAACTCCTGTTTTTCAACAGGCTGTGGCACCTCTGTCATATGTGACTGAACATCCGTAGACTCATCTTCTTGAAAGCGTTTTCCCCAATCTGCATAATGATCACGTACAGGCTCTTCAGGAGCAAATTCTTGTTTCTCAACAGGCTGTGGTGCCTCTGTCACGTGCGATTGAACATGTGTAGGTTCGTCCTCTTGAAAGCGTTTTCCCCAATCCGCATAATGATCCCGTACAGGTTCCTCTGGAAGAACTTCTTGTGATTCAACAGGCTCTACTACCTCTGTTTCATGAGGGTGAGCGTCCTTAGGTTCGTCCTCTTGAAAACGTTTTCCCCAATCTGCATAATGATCACGTACAGGCTCCTCGGGAAGAATCTCTTGTGTTTGAACAGGTTGCACTGTCTCAGTCTCATGTGATTGAACATTCGTAGGTTCGTCTTCTTGAAAGCGTTTTGTCCAATCTGCATAATGATCTTTAACAGATTCCTCTGGAAGAACCTCTTGTTTTTCAGATGATTGTACTATTTCGGTAGCGTACGATTGATTCTCTGCGGGTTGTTCATTTGGTTCAGGTTTCGCCCACTCAAGATTCTTACTCCAAACAGGTTCTGCAAATTTATTTTCTTGAGGTTGTATGGCATGTTCTGTCACGGTAGAATCAGACTGAACTTGAACGGGGTCTTCGGTGGGTTGAGTTCTCTCCACTTTCGATGAAGCAGGAGTAGCTATAGGCTCAGAATATTGAGGAGGAACAGCGAAAATATCTTCGTCATCTTGGTGTTCCTCAATGAAATTAGCGACTTTTCGCATCGTATAATCCATTCTACCTTCTGTAACACCTAAGGTAACGTAATATTTTTCAACAAAACTCAATATCGTTATCTTTTCATGCAACTTCTCAGCTTCTTTCTTTAAAAAAACTAAATCCCAACTTCCCACGGAATTAACGATATTTTGAGCGAGTATGCGTATCTCTCTTTCTAATTGCTCCTTCATGGCGTATATTTTTGATCAATTTAAAAAACTTGCTTCAAAGGTACAAATAATATGTGTCATTATCAAATAATATATTCTTAAATGTCCGTTAATCAATTTTTAACTATCTCTATATCAACATCTAATAATCCTATTTTTGTGTCATGTGTAATACTCATCCACGCCTTTTTTGACATATCAAGTTCTCTTCCTTTTGTAAAAGGACCTCGGTCATTAACTACTACATACACCCATTTTCCATTCACTCGATTGGTAACTTTCAATTGCGTCCCAAAAGGCAAATTTCGATGTGCTGTAGTTTGTTTATTATTGTCAAAAATAGCTCCACTTGCTGTTTTTCGACCATTGAACTTGTCGTGATAGTATGCAGCCACCACATTCCGTTTGTAAATTCCTGTCTCCACAGAAGTTTTTGACTTTGGAGTGTGCGAAATTGTTTTACGTTGTGATGCATGAGACGAGTGCTTAGCTCTCTTGGTTCCTCCACAAGATTGAAACAAAAAGGCCACTAGAAGTAAACTGCCTAAAATAACTAAAATACGTTTATTTTTCATTATTGATTAATTTGATTATTATCGCAAAGATAAGAAAATACTAAATTTATCATAAATAAAAATCAATAAAACATCTGTTTATTATACATATTTCACTGAAAAACAAACTTATATTATTTTCCAATTTTCCTTTTTACGAATATTAAAAATTCTAAAAACCGTTGCTTTTTACGAATAAAAACGTATCTTTCGCAAAAAATATTGACCTTATGTCTAAAATATTAATCATTGAAGATGAAGCTGCCATCCGTCGAGTGCTTGGAAAAATACTCATGGAGGAAAGTAAAGACTATGAAATTGAAGAAGCTCCCGACGGATTGGAAGGACTTGAAAAAATAAAAAAAGACGATTTTGATTTGGTCTTATGCGACATTAAGATGCCAAAATTCGATGGTATGGAGGTGCTGACCGAAGCTAAAAAAATAAAACCTGAAATCCCTTTTGTAATGATTTCAGGCCATGGAGATTTGGAAACCGCCGTAAATGCAATGAAGTTGGGGGCTTATGACTATATTTCCAAGCCTCCCGATTTAAATCGCCTACTTAACACTGTTCGAAATGCTTTAGACAAAAAGGAGTTAGTAATTGAAAACAAACGCCTGAAGAAAAAAATTAATAAAAACTACGAGATGATTGGCAAGAGTGATGCCTTAGAACAAATCCGCCAGATTATCGACAAGGTAGCACCCACTGAAGCTCGGGTTCTGATCACTGGATCCAACGGAACAGGAAAAGAACTTGTAGCTCATGCTCTACATGAAAAAAGCGAAAGAAGCGAAGCGCCAATGGTGGAAGTAAACTGCGCTGCCATACCTTCAGAACTTATTGAAAGTGAACTTTTTGGACATATAAAGGGAGCTTTCACATCTGCGGTAAAGGATCGTGCTGGAAAATTTGAGGCTGCCCATAATGGAACTATTTTTCTAGATGAAATTGGTGATATGAGTCTTTCAGCTCAAGCAAAAGTGCTACGTGCATTGCAAGAAAACAAAATTTCACGCGTGGGGAGCGACAAGGATATCAATGTGGATGTTCGTATCATTGCTGCCACAAACAAAGATTTGAAAAAAGAAATTGCCGAAGGTCGCTTCCGCGAGGATTTGTACCATCGATTGGCAGTAATCCTGATCAGAGTACCGTCATTGAACGAACGTCGTGATGACATCCCTCTGCTGGTAGAGCATTTTTCTCAAAAAATTGCCGAAGAACAGGGAATTTCACCTAAAAAATTCAGTACAAAAGCCATCAATTTACTCAAAGAACAAGATTGGACAGGAAACATACGTGAATTGAGAAATGTGGTAGAACGACTTATTATTTTAGGAGGCAAAGAAATCTCAGAAACGGATGTCAAAATTTTTGCAGGAAAGTAGCAACAAACCCAATATAAGAGAATCTAAGTTGATGATGTGATCCGTTATCTCTAATCTTCATAGATGTTAACAGTTGAGTTATATCTGGCTGTAGGTGAATTGTATTTTTTGAATCATTAGTGTAGGAACGCCTATGATAAAACGTCTATCAATCATGAAAAAAACATTTTCTACATACTTTTCTTCTTTCAAAATAAAAAAAGTACTCGAATGGGTTGTTTTTTCAGCTTTACTACTTTTTTTAGGTATTCTCATGTGTAATACAACTATTGTAAAAAGAACTAAAAACATGACATACAATAACTTAGATGAGATTCCACACAATAAAGTAGGGTTAGTTTTAGGAACAATCCCAAAACTTTCTAACGGAGCCGAGAACCCTTATTTTACATATCGGATTGACGCTACACTAGCCTTATTTGAAGCTAAGAAAATTGATTATGTCTTGGTAAGTGGTGATAACAACAATAGTAATTACAATGAACCACAGGCTTTTAAAGAAGCATTGATTAAAAGAGGAATTCCCGAAGAACGTATTTTTTTGGATTATGCTGGTTTCAGAACCTTAGATTCAGTAGTAAGAGCCAAGATTATCTTTGGACAAGAAAAAATTACCATTATTTCACAAAAATTTCATAATGAACGGGCTATTTATATCGCTCTGAAAAATAATATAGATGCCATTGGATTTAATGCCAAAGATTTGCCTACACATTTAGGCTTTAAAACCCAAATTCGTGAATATTTAGCCAGAACAAAACTCTTCATAGATCTTTTGTTTGGTGTTACACCAAAATTTTTAGGAGAAAAAATTGAAATACCATAAAAATTTACAAGCAATTGTAGAAATTAAACTTTTCGCTTACTTTTGTTGTCCATTCAAAAATTAATGGTGTTACATTCATATTCAACTTAATTAGATGCGTATTCCTGAGCATATACATAAAAAAATAGCGGATAGAAAAGCAGATAATGCCTTTCGGACACTTAAAAACAATTTGTTCACAATAGATTTTTTCTCCAATGACTACATTGGCTTTGCCTCGTCAAAAGCAATTCATGCCGAAGTAGAAAAAATATTAGCTGAACAAAAATGGCAACACGGGGCAACAGGGTCTCGCTTACTGTCAGGGAATCATTCATTGTATGAAGTTGCTGAAAATGAGATTACTAAATTTCACAATTCGGAAAGTGCTTTGTTATTTAATTCGGGTTATGATGCTAATGTTGGTTTTTTCTCATGTATTCCTCAACGGAATGATATTATGTTGTATGACAGTTATATACACGCTTCCATTCGTGATGGAATTTCGTTGGGATTGACAAAATCATACAAATTTAAACATAATGATTTATCCGATTTGGAAAAACTCCTCAAGAAATTTTCTTCTTCCAAACAAACTACTTTTGTAGCCACCGAATCTGTTTTTTCAATGGATGGAGATTCTCCTGATTTATTAAAAATGACAGAACTATGTGAGCAGTATGGAGCCTTCCTAATTGTGGATGAGGCTCATGCTTTAGGAGTTTTCGGTCAATTTGGTTGTGGCTTGGTACAACATCTGGGGTTGGAGAATCGAGTATTCGCTCGTATTGTAACCTATGGAAAAGCCTTAGGATGTCACGGAGCTGCTATACTTTCCTCTGGGGTGGTAAAAGATTATTTAATAAATTTCGCCCGTTCACTGATTTATACTACAGCAATGCCTCCACAGAGTGTTGCTCATATTGTAGCAGGATATAGGCAATTAAAAAAAACAACACATATTAAAAAATTACAGGAAAACATTTCTCTTTTCAAAAATACCTTGGAAAAACACAAAAAAAATTATTCATTTATTCATTCTAATTCTTCAATCCAAGCGATGATTGTATCAGGGAATGATTTTGTGAAATCGGTAGCTGAACAACTTCAAAATAAAGGTTTTGGCGTGATGCCTATACTCTCCCCTACCATTCCAAAAGGAGAGGAACGCCTACGAATTTGCCTACATAGTTTTAACACAGAGGAACAAATTCTGAATCTCGTAAACAACATCTTATACTTAAATGAATCGTGTTAGGGTTCCTAGTAAAATGAAAATGAGGCAAATCGAATTCGAGTGCCTCATTTTGCAAATCTTTTAATAGAATATTATAACTTGTAGTTAACTCCTAAACCTAATACTTCACGAACTTGGAATCCTTTTACAGCGTTATCATCATAAATCGCTTGGAAAGTAAAGTTCGCCGATAAATATTTATTAATAGTCATCACCAAATTAGCAGTGTAGTCTATGTCTATATTTTGTGGTTTGTCTAAATAGTTGCTATACAAATTCAAGATATTCTCCATAGAAACGTTATCCATTAAATTGAATTTAGCATATCCTCCAACAGCAAGACCCAGCTCGTAATTGAAATTTTTACCTCTTTTCACCCCGTAAAAACTATCAACATAATTTGTAAATTGCTTTCTTGCAGAAGTCACTTTTAATGTTGCAGGAGCAAGATTCACTTTTAAATTATCGCTTTTTTTCCACAACATACCAGGCCCTAACTGGAAGTAACCAGGAGATAAAAATCTGTTTATAAGTGTTTTGTCAGAAGCAGAATACTTATATCCATTACTCAACTGTGTTTTAAAATTCATAAAAAGTGAATAATACCAAAACTCTGATGCTTGTCTACCTAATAATGAATTAATTTCAAAACGGTCATTGATTTTTCTTGCAAATTCATCATTTTTCAACTTTGTGATACCGTAGTCAATGAAGAAGTTGTTATCCCATGTCCATGCATCTTTTTTGTAGTTAACAGCATAGCTGATAGCCAAATTTGCCGCAACGTTGCTTGTTCCTCCTCCTGTCCATTCGTTATTGAATGCAGCTTGGTTAAACATCAAAGAAGCATTACCTCCCCTTTTCCAATTTGACTCTTCGTTTTGTGCAAAAATGCTTAATGAAGATAAGCATAAAACCGATAATAAAAGTTTTTTCATTGTTTGTTATAATTAATTTTAAAAATGTTACATATTTTTTCTCTTGTAAATAGGCACTGCTGAACACGCTTCCCCGAACATGACGCTTCGAGCTATGGGCTGAATACGTTGCACCGCCATGACATATGCCTCTTCGGGGATAGGTTTTTTTGAACAACCCTTCACTATCACAGGCTTGTCGATTAAATAGGAGATATCCACCCCTGCTATAATATCCTGAAAAATAGCTACCTCCAAACTCTGCAAATCACCTTGTACAATTTTCTTTGCATAAGGCTGTAACTTTGATGCGATAAGGATAAACGTCCACGCCGGTAAAATAGCTTCGGTGGAGCAATATATCGCTACATAAGCGTTTTCATACGTTTCCCACGAGTAGTTGTCCAAAGCCTCTCTAAATTCCTTTTCTCTGAGAATAAATCCCTCATGAAGGAATTCCTTAATGTCAAGCAGTAAACGTCTTTCATTTGGGTAATAATCTTCCAAGTCGAAGATTTCCAACGCACTTTTAGTTACTCTATTTACGATTTCTTGTGTCAAATCTTACAAAAATCCTAGTTCTAATTTTGCAACCTCACTCATCATATCCTGATGCCAAGGTGGATCAAAAGTAATTTCCACCTCCACCTCATTGATTTCATCTATACTCTTAACTTTTTCTTGTACCTCCTGAGGTAATACTTCTGCCACAGGACAATTAGGAGTCGTGAGGGTCATCAATATTTTTACATCGTAATTCTCATTGACAAAAACGTCATATATGAGTCCCAATTCATAGATATCAACAGGAATCTCTGGATCATAAATCGTTTTGAGCATATCAACGATTTTTTCGCCTAAGTCTTCGGTATTTATAGTATTTGACATAATTATGATTCTTTTAGTTGATATACAAAAGCATATCGTTTCATTTGCTCAAGCATACTAACCAATCCATTAGCTCGTGTTGGCGAAAGATGCTCTTTTAATCCAATTTTTTCAATAAAATCCAACGGAGCCTCAACAATATCTTTCGGTTTCTGATTTGAAAGAACACGTATTAACAATGCTATGATTCCTTTAGTAATGATTGCATCACTGTCGGCTGTGAATTTTACTTTACTATCCTCAAAATCAGCAAACAGCCACACTTTGCTTTGACATCCTTTAATCAGATAATCATCCGTTTTATATTTCTCATCAATTAAAGGGAGCGACTTTCCAAGCTCAATCATATATTCATAACGTTGCATCCAATCATCGAAAAATGAAAATTCTTCTATAATCTCATTCTGAACTTGCTGAATCGTCATATTTTAAAATTTGGGCAAATGTAAGAAATGTATCTTTATTTTATTCTAAAAAAATCTTAATTTTTTCTTTTCATACAGAAATTGTAAGTAATACCCATTTGTTTTTTAATTTACTGCAATAAAAATCTTTTTATAATATTCAAGATTAAAGCATTTTTTACTTTTTATGTTGGTGATTTTGAAAAACAAATTATGAATCATTATAGTTATATCTTGAAGTTCTGATTCATCTTTACTAATGATAAATCACGTCTTACAAGGATTGGTAAACATCCCCTGTTTCACTTGTTCTACAAATTTAATGATTGATTTTTTGATGGATATCAGCAAAAATGAAAATAAAAAAATCGCAACACTTTCACTATAAAAGTATTACGATTTTTTGATGTACTCGGAGCGGGACAAGACACCTGTATTTTAACTCTTTTCGTATTCTCTTTAAAATCAGCATTATTGTTCTGTAATTCAACTAATTAGCCTTAAAAAATTTGTTGCAAATAATACAAAACAATACAATAAAGTTGAAAGCAAAACAGAAAATGTCGGCTAAATGTCGGCTAAATTTTTAGGGTGTATTTTTTTTCGTACCTTTGCTTTGTTTTAGAAAAGTAACATAATGGCAACGTTAAATTTTATACTCCAAAGTCAAGGGGAAAATATCCCTATTTACCTACGAATGGTTTTAGGTCGAGGTAAAGGCAAAGATATAAAACGCAAAACAGGGCTTTTTGTCAATTCCGAATATTGGAACAAAACAAAGGGGCTACCCAAAGCCAACAACCCCGAAAACAAAAACACCATTGTAACCCTTGAACAACTACGGGCATTCATTCGTGAAAGTGTAAATATTGCTGAAAGGGACGGCAACCCTATCAATGCCGATTGGCTACAAACGCAAATCGATATTTTTTTCAAACGAATAGACGACCCCAACACGGGGCAAAGTGCGTTTATCCTTGACCTTATCGATTACATCATACAAACCGCACACACACGCAAAAACGGACGGGGTACATTGGGACTTTCTCAAAGTAGGGTAAAATCTTATCAAACATTAAAAACTATTTTCAACGCCTATCAATCCAAAACCCGAAAACATTACAAGGCAAAGGATATAGATTTAAAGTTTGAACGCTTTTTTTTGGATTGGCTAATAAATACGAGACAGCATAAAGATAGTTACGCCCTCAAACTAATGGACAACCTCAAAGCCGTATGCAACGAAGCAAATACATTAGGCATTGAGACAAGCCCCCAACTGCCTAAATTAGCCAAAGGGACACCCGAAAAAGAGTTACCTATATACCTCAATCCTCAGGAACTCCAACAAATAAGAGACTGCAAAATAACAAACTTACAACTGCACAACGCCCGTAAGTGGCTTTTGTTGGGTTGTCATTTGGGACAACGTGGGGGCGACCTTTTAAAAATAGACCTTTCAAACTTTGCCTATTTGGACAATGGTACTCCTGCAGTTAGGATAAGACAACAAAAAACAGGCAAAATAGTTATCGTTCCTATCATCGAGGGGCTTAACTCTGAAATATTAGAAATAAAAAATGCGGGGCTTCCTTATCCTATCAGTATCCAACGTCTTAACGAATACATTAAAGAAGTATGTAAGTTGGCGGGTATTGATATTCCAATAACACACACAAGGTCGGTGCTGATTGACCGCAACGGCAACGCCATAGAGAAAGACGATAAAGGTAATTACGAGGGCAAAGGCAACAAACGAACCATAAAAGTAACCTTACCAAAATACGAGTTTATAACCTCGCACGTATGTAGGCGGTCGTTTGCGACCAACCTATACGGAAAATTACCCACTACGATAATTAAGAACGTTACGGGGCATTCCACCGAAGTAATGTTACTAAAATACATCGGTAAAAATGAAGCCGAAACTGCCTTACAAATGGTCGATTTCTTAACTTCCAAACCCGAACTAATCCAAGAACTGAATAAATTGAATATTAAATAGTTATGAATAACTTCAAAATACCATTTTTACCTCCAGCAACCGAAATAGAAACCGCCTCAGTATTACGACAATTGGCAAAATCACACCGCCACTTGGCAGAACTTAAAGGCGTGGTAAAAACCATTCCGAACGAGCAAATTTTAATAAACACCCTTGCTCTACAAGAAGCCAAGAGCAGTAGTGAAATAGAAAATATCGTAACCACACACGACGATTTATATAAGGAAAATATTTTGATTGAAACCAAAAACCCCGCCAGCAAAGAGGTGGTTAATTACGCACAAGGGTTAAAATTGGGGTTTCAAATCGTACGAACTGAAAAACTACTACTTAACAAACATATTTTACAAATTCAGGAAACATTAGAGCAAAACAAGGCAGGGTTCAGAACGCAGGCGGGTACAAAATTAATGAACTCACTCGGCGAAACTATCTACACCCCACCGCAAGACAAGGACGAAATTTTAAACCTAATGGCGAACCTTGAAAGGTTTGTCAATGATGATGAATTTTCGGAACTTGACCCCCTTACTAAAATGGCGGTTATACATTATCAGTTTGAAAGTATACACCCTTTTTATGACGGCAACGGGCGTACGGGGCGAATTATCAATATTTTGTATTTGGTATTACAAGGGCTTTTGGATTTGCCCGTATTGTACTTAAGTCGTTACATCATTCAGAACAAAACACAATATTACCAAGTATTGCAAGGGGTACGCACCCGTAATGATTGGGAAAGCCTCGTAATGTATTTGCTTAAAGGCGTTGAGGTTACAGCCATACAAACCATTGAATTAGTACAGGAAATAAAACAAGTAATGCAAAGCACCAAACAACGGCTACGCACCGAATTTCCAAAACTATACAGCCAAGATTTATTAAATAACCTATTCAAAAACCCATATACCAAAATAGAGTTTTTGCAAAATGATTTAGGGGTTTCCAAACGTACAGCGTTGAACTATTTAGATACGATTTCACAGGCAGGATTTATGACTAAAATAAAAATAGGAAAATCAAACTATTACATCAATGAAACGTTAATAAGTGTGCTGATGAGGGAAAAAAACAACGTGGAAAAAAATACTGAATTTTTACCACGTTCGTAACCACGTGGAAAAAAAAGGCTAAAATTTACCACGTTCGTAACCACGTTTATACAAAAACGGCATTTCGTATAAATGAAAGTATAAATGACTACATAAATGCAACATTAACGAGGTTTCTGTTACGGAAACTCCTTAAAAAACCGCCCTCCGATGATTTTAGGGCGTAAAAACCAATAAGTTAAGGTAAATCCTTTGAAAATAAGAATGTTTTAGAAAAGTTGAGGTATGGATATAGAACACTTAAATTGTTATGATATATGCGATTACATTCGTGAAAATGATATGGGCGAAACGGATATGCTTAAAATTATAAAAAAATACACTGAAAATTATGATATTGATTTGTTAAAACGTTTATGCTACGATATAGGGTTTTATTTGTTTCAGGAAAAAGAAGAATACGAGACAAATTTTACCCCCGAAGATGTATTTAATGCAATCGAAGAAAGAGAAAAAAGAGGGTTGAAAGTACCTTACATATACCCAACTCCGTATGAAAAATTAACAGAAAAAGGCAAGGCTCATAGGGATAAAATGAAAGCCAAAGGATACAACTTTGAACCCATAGTAGATATGGAGGCTCTATTATTTCCTTATGAATTTTATGACGTTTATAGGTTTAAAAAATTGGTAGTTGAGAAGATAAAGGAACTACGCCCCGAACTCAAAAACTCAAATTATCAGGCTTTCAGTGTAATGTTACCCGAAAAATATAGACAAAAATTAGAACCCGCCCCCATTGTTTCAGAAGAACCGCAACCCGAAAACCCCAAACAATCAAAAACCATACTTATTAACGGACGCACACCCAATTTATTAGAACGTTACCTAATTGCTGATAAAACCCTAAACCTTGAAAAAGCATTATACGCACTAAACGTTTCGGAAAAAGAACGTTACAAGTTGTTAGCCCTTGTATTAGGGTGCAATGAAACCAACGCAAGACTAATAATGACAGGACAATATAAGACCAAAACAAACGAAGAAGAAATAAAAGACTTCGTAAATAAATACCCCTTTAAATAACTTCAAAATAAAAAGTGTGTAGAGTTTTCTTTACACACTTTTTACTCATACATCTTACACACACTTCCTTTGCACCATCGAAATATTTAAAATTATTCAATGATGGAAGCAGTACAATTTATTCAGATTACCCCTGAGCAACTCAAAGAGCAATTTTCGCAGGTGGTACAATCCCAAATTAACGAACTCAAAAAACATTTTCAGCCTAAAGCCCCAACCGAGTATTTAACCCGTCGTGAAGTGGCTAACTTGTTAGGCGTGAACCTTACCACCCTAAACAATTGGACACGCAAAGGCATACTAAAATCATACGGAATTGGTGGACGTGTGTACTACAAACGCCACGAGGTAGAAAGTGCCGTTATTGAACTTAAAAACTAATGAATTATGAAAACAAATGTAATAATGAAAAGTGCCGACCGCAATTTATTCGGCGTGATTATCAAGCAAAACACAAAGCACGGGCAAAGCCTATCCGTTACCGACCTGATGAAAGCCTATGAAACAGCAAGATTTGAGTACGGGTGGTCTAATAGACAAGTAGAAGATATAGTAAAAACCAAACCTTTTCAAGAAAGAGTATATCATCTTTTAAATGAGAGAGGTATCATAAAAATGAATATAATCAGTTTTATGCAGTTTATTGAAAAAGAAGGTGTTATAAAAACCCTCAAAGGTCTTAAAGTTTGGAAAACTACAGGCAGGGGCGAAAACAAATCTACCTATGCCGACCCTTATATATGGGTACTTTTAGCAATGGAATTAAACCCGTTGATTTACGCAAAGGTGGTAATTTGGCTAACCGACAGCCTTATTTTTAACCGCATATTGGCAGGTTCGGAGTTTGCCCCGATGAATAGAGCAATCGCAACTATTATCGAAGAGCCTAATTATGCCTTGTACAGCCGTGAAATCAATAATAAAGTATTTGGAAGACACGAAAAAGGTATTAGAGACACTGCCACACGTGGACAACTACAACGTATTTCAGATATTGAAAAGTTTGTAACCCAAGTGATTGAACAAAAATTGATTACCTCTGAAAGTCAGTTGTTAAAAGTGATTGAAAACTACAATAAAGCATAAAAAAGAGGGCAAAAGCCCCCAAGTGTTTTAGAAAAGTTTTTTGCGTACGAACGTGACAAAGATACGAAAAAAAGTATAAAGTTCAAAGTTACAAGGTTCAAGGTTTCAAGTTCTTGTTACTTGGATTTTGATTACTTGTTACTTTATCCTTTACTCTTTATCCTTGTTAAGACTTCCCACTTCAACTAAGTTGCCGTTATCGTCTTTGATATATAGTGGCGTGGTTGCCGTTGAGGTCGTGGGTTCGATTAAGTCCCTTACATCAACTTCTAAAACATTGGCGATTTCAATTAACGCCTTTAAAGAGGGGTTTCCAATTATACGGGCATTTAAAGCCTGATAAGTAATGCCTAACTTTTGGGCTAATTCAGTTAATGAAACACCTTTACTTTTTGCAATTTCTTTAATTCTTACCATAATCCAAGATATTTTAGGCAAAGATAATAAAATAAAATTATAGTTTTATAAATGAGTAAAAAAATAAAAAAATAATTTGAAAAAATATTTGCGTATATAAAAATATAATTTTATATTTGCATTATAAATATAAAATAATAGTTTGACGTTATACAAAGTTTCAGAACCAAAGTAATTAAGTAACTATTTAAAAATAATAATATGAGAGTTTTAGAAAGACAAACCTTGACAATCAAAGACCGCAACGGCAAAACAAATGAGGAATTCGGTACGTTTATACCTATGAATGATTTTGGAATGCATACCCAAAAAGACGCCCTCAAATATTCGTTATTGGCATTAGATGCTATCGAAGTCACGAACCGCCTTAACCTTTTCCTGAAAGAGTTTGACAGAAAGCCAATTGATACAGGCATTTTTTACCGCCTTTTGGCTTCGATATTAGAAAGTGGCAAAGACTTTACAGAAGACGACCAAAAGCAATATTTTGAAGTGGCTAAGCAATTGTACAAACTTTCTGAGCCGTTTTATTACGTACACGACGATTTGTACTTCACACCTGATTATGAGTTAGATTGCTATTTATTAGGTTGGTTTAAAGACCCTACAGACGAATACGCACACCTCAACTATTCATTTATGAACGATGAAATAACCTATACCGAATTTATACAAAAGTTCAAAGAACAGCACCCCACCAAGTAACCACAAAGGGCAAAATGTTACAAAATTACCGCCCCTAATTCGTTAAATAATCATTCAAAAAATAACAAGTAGGCAAAGCCCCCAAGTTTAGGGGCGTGGGGGTCTTTTGTCTTAAAAAAAGGAACAAGGATAAAGTATAAAGTTCAAAGAACCAAGTAACAAGTAACAAAATCCAAGTAATTTTTTTAATCTTTTAATCATTAAATAAATATGAATAACCTAAACGGAGCAAACATACATCAGTTTGCCAAAATAGAAACATCAGACAAATACAAAGAAGTTACGCACTTTGAAAAGATACATCAAACCGCCCAAAGCCCGTATATTTTGGACTTTGCCAATATATCTGTACAACGCAACTTCAATCGTTCGGAAAACGTAGCCTTTTGGTACAAACCCGCACCACGTAAAGCAGACGGCACACGTGCCAAGTGGGGCGAAGTACTCACGGGGCTTTTCAGAACCGCACACCCGCAAATCTATTACGGCGATATATCGAGCAAAGACCATTACGGGCGTTACAAAAAACATACCTTGTTATTTTTCGTATTCAATACCGACCGCACCAAATTGGCAATTTTGGAGTATCCGAATTATTACCCAATGGATACAACATTAGCAATAACTATGATTTCAGTTCAAATAAAAAGATATTTTGGATTGCAATAGGTTGTAAGCCATAAGCATAAGGCATAAAACATAAAGCAATAAAACTATGGTAGATTATTTTAAAACCCGTATCAGTTACTCCAACCCCGCCAAGTTTAAAGAACTGGTAAATAACGGCACTTTTGCAGTTGCGACCACCGAAACAGAAACCGCAACGGCGGAGGTTACCAAAGAGACGTATTTATTTAAAAATATGGTCATTGAACCGCAAACGGGCGGGGTTTTACTCTATGGAAGTTTGCATAAGTTCCGAAGTCAAATACACAATATCGCAACCCCCGAGCAAATCGCAAAGCACGGCGGGTTTAACGGCGACTTGTTTACATTGGACGAAATTACGCAAACCATTGACACCCTTTGCGAGGCGTTGGACGTTTGCCCCTCCGTGTGTAAGTTGCAAAACATCGAAATCGGGCTGAATAACCCCGTTTCCTTTGACCCAAAGGAGTTTTTAACGGGCATATTATACCACCGCAACAATTACGATTATATCGTAAAACACGAGGGTAATTACGTGCAGTTTGACCACAACCAATATTATTTAAAACTCTACAACAAAAGCCGTCAGTATCAAATGGATACACACGTTATCCGTGTAGAGATAAAGGTTCGTAAAATGCAAAAACTACACACGGCAGGAATTGAATTAAAGACGTTGGAGGATATAAACTCCCTTACGTTGTCGCAAACCTTTGAAGTGCTTTACAAGGAGTTTGAAGAGTTGGTATACTTTGACAAGACCACCCGCACGCACGACCTCAACGACAAAGGCCAAGCAAAGGCGGTACTATTCCAAAATAAAGAATATTGGAGGGGTTTAAATAAGATACAAAGAGGCAGAAAAAGAAAGCAATTAGAAAAAATGGTACTTGAATTTTCGGAAAATTTAAAAGGGCAAATTCAGTCAAAAATGAACGAAGTTTTTAAGCAAGTTTTAGGCACTGAAAATACAGAAATGTATACTACTTTACCGACCCTTGAAAGTGGTAAAAATGTACACAACTTTACCGACCCTGAAAATACAGAAATGTATACTACTTTACCGACCTCCGAAAAAGGGCAAATGTATACTACTTTACACTTTAAGTATAGGGTAAACTGGTTACAAAACGCCCTTTCAGAAAAAGGCAAAAATTTAGTCTCTGAAAATGCAAAAAACGAGGTTGAAAATTTAGCCAAAAAAAGTACTGATTTTGGATTAAAAAATGAAGTTGAAAACTCATCAAAAAATGAGGGCAAAAAAACTAAAAAAGTTTGTGCGGTTACGGGTATAGAATTGACCCACGAAAAGGAGGGTGCAAAATACATCAGGACTGCAACTTTTTTGTACTTGAAAGAACACGACCCCGAAAAATATATTTTACTTTGTTCGTATCTTTTGCCCAATACTGGATACCAACCCGTACGAGAAAAAAATATCATTATGCACTTGTGTAAGCAAGTTAGAAACCGATACAACAACCCGAACAGGGACAAAAAGCCAAATAAACCGCCTTTGCAGAAGTATTTTAAAAATCAGTTGGAATTGTTTTAAAGTTCAAAGTTTAAAGTTTAAAGTTTCAAAGAACCAAGTATCAAAAACCAAGTATCAAAAACCAAGTACCAAGTTTCAAGAAAGCAAGAAAGCAAGAACCAAGCAACCAAACGCCCCTAAACCTCAACAAAGGGTGTTTTTTTGTGTTTTTGCCGTTGAGGTTATAAACACCCACCCGAAGCAAAGAAACCCCGAAAAAACGCCTTCAAACGTTGAATTTTAAACCCCGAACCCTTAAAAACGATTTTTAATAGACAAAAACCGATTAAAAAGACCTCAACTATACAAACACAAGCAGACACCATAAAACCCACGTAAAACAGGCAAAAAACCGCCTTAAATTCGATGTTTGAAGTTTTTGGTATTCCATAAAATTATGGAAAACCTCATCAGCCCTAAAATAAATGCTTAAAAAATTTTAGTATTTGTGGCAGTATTTAGAGCAAAGATAACCGAAGATAACCGAAGATAACCAAGATATAACCAAAAAAAACAACCACCACACGGGCAAATAATGTTACTACTTTACCGACCTTTGAAAGTACGAAAAAAAATACATTTTTTTGTTGTTAGTTTGATATAAATATCTTACCTTTGCAGAATGATAATTTTTTAGTTTTAATCAATGAGAAAAGAATTAGGAAAATTATTACTTGACATAGTGAAGTATGTAGTTACGGCGGTTATAGTTTCGGATATTTTTACAGAGGTTGAAGGATTGGAACTGTACATAACCGCAAGTATTACAACAACAATATTGCTTATTTTCGGTCTATTACTTGTAAGAGACCCAAAAGAAGAGAGAACGCAAAAAAATAAACCTAAAAAACGAAAATAAATATGAGTGGAGCAATTTATATGATGATTTATATTTCACTTGTTGCGGTGGTAGGTTATTTTTATTTTTACATTCGTGATAAAAAACAAAAACACACGCACGACAATGAATAAGATAGACCGCACAAAAATAGACCCCGAAAAAATCGCAAAACTCACAACGGGGCGGGAATTGTTAGCCGAAATGTACGGAGCAGTCGGTACACCCACCCGCAAGGAGTTTACCGCCAAAGCAAAGGCGTGGTATTTTGCTGAACTTCTGAAAGAGGAACGCAAACAACGCAAGATAACACAAAAAGAATTAGCCGAAAAGATAGGCAAAAAACGGGAATACATCGCAAGCCTTGAACGTGGGGAAACCGATATGCAGTTATCCACTTTCATAAGTATTGCAGAGGCGTTGGGGTTGAAGTTTGGGTTAATGTATCAGTAAACAAAAGGGGCTAATTCAGTCCCTTTATTGTTTTTGAAAATGCACAAATTGCATAAAATCCCGACAAAAAAAGGCCCTAAAACACACACTCTATTTTGTTTTGTAAACTTCGGTAAAGGGTGGGTAAACTTCGGTAAAAATAATCATACATAAAATTAAACTATTACTTTAAATTTATATCTATAATAGATTGAAATAGAAATATTTTGTATGTTTGCAAAAAAAATATAATGGCACGACCCAAAGGAACAACAAAAACAGGAGGACGGCAAAAAGGCACACCTAACAAAGCCACAAACGATATGCGTAAATGGTTGAGGTCGTTTTTAGACCAAAATCAGGAGCAGATTGAAAAAGATTTTAAGGCACTTGAACCAAAAGAACGCATACAAGCATTTGAAAGGCTTTTACAATATACCTTGCCAAAAATGCAAACCTTTGGGGCTAATATTGAATTAGAAGCCCTTTCAGATGATAGTTTAAATTTGATTATTGAAAACCTAACTGAAAATATTTTAAAGGAATGAATAACGAAGCAAAGCCATTAGACAAGGAAGCCAAAATATTACTTTTGAAAATTTTAAAACAGGGATACATAAGCCCCGAAAATTTGAAAGAATTAGAGCAAAAAATACATTTACCGTCGTTGCGAATAGAAGTAATCGACAAAAGAGAACAAGTACAACCTGACTATATCAAAAGATAATTTTTTGACCGGCAGGAAGCCCCAAAACAGGGGGCTTTTTTTATATGCTCCAACACCTAAAAAAAACACCTGACAAAATAGCATTTTTGAAAATGTCGGCTAAATGTCGGCTAAATCACAAAATAAAAAATCGCAACACTTTCACTATAAAAGCATTACGATTTTTTGTTGTACTCGGAGCGGGACTTGAACCCGCACAGGCATTGCTGCCCACTGGATTTTAAGTCCAGCGTGTCTACCGATTCCACCATCCGAGCCCTTTATTAAGGCAATAAAAGAGCGAAAAACGGGGTTCGAACCCGCGACCTCAACCTTGGCAAGGTTGCGCTCTACCAACTGAGCTATTTTCGCAAAACAATATTTTCCAAAAGCAACCCCTAACCGATTGCGAGTGCAAAGATAATAACATTTTTTTACTTGGCAAATATTTTTTCTTTTTTTTGAAAAATATTTTTCTGTCTGAAAAGCATTTTACATTCTCTCAGGAACTTGTATCCCGAGCATTGCAAAAGCCGATGCAATAATCTCACTTATTTTTTTACAAAGCAACACCCGAAGCTCTCTTTTTGCTACATTTTCCTCTCCCAAAATGGATACATTCTGATAGAAAGAATTGAAATCTTTTACCAAATCATACACATAATTGGCAATGACCGCAGGGCTGTACGAATCTGCTGCGTTTTGCACCACTTCGGGGAAAAGTGCCACATTTTTAAGAAGTGTTTTCTCCTTAGGGTGTAATTCTGAAATTGAAAGATTTTCTGATTTTGAGATTTCTATTTCGTTGTATTTTCGTAAGATAGATTTAATTCGTGCATAAGTGTATTGCACAAAAGGACCTGTATTCCCTTGGAAGTCAATAGATTCTTTCGGATCAAAAAGAATACGTTTTTTGGGGTCAACTTTCAAAATATAGTACTTCAAAGCTCCCAAACCGATGGTGTGATACAATTCCTTTTTCTGATTATCATCGTATCCGTCCAATTTGCCTAATTCTTGCGAAATTTCTTCAGCTGTTTGCTCCATTTCGGCAATTAAATCGTCGGCATCGACCACAGTTCCTTCACGACTTTTCATCTTTCCGCTCGGTAAATCTACCATTCCATAACTTAAATGATATAGATTTTCAGCCCAATCAAAACCTAATTTTTTCAGAATTAAAAACAAAACCTTGAAATGATAATCTTGCTCATTTCCAACGGTATAAACCATTCCTTTTACGTCAGGATAATCTTTCACACGTTGCGTTGCGGTACCAATATCTTGGGTAATATACACGGAAGTTCCGTCGGAGCGAAGTACTAATTTTTCGTCCAAACCATCAGCGGTTAAATCACACCAAACCGAGCCGTCTTCTTTCTTGAAGAAAACGCCTTTTTGTAAGCCTTCTTCGATGATGTCTTTTCCTAATAAATACGTATCACTTTCGTAGTAGTATGAATCGAAATCGACACCTAAATTTTTGTAAGTAGTTGAAAATCCGTTGTAAACCCACTGATTCATTTCTTTCCAAAGGGAAATAACTTGCTCGTCTCCGGCCTCCCATTTTCGAAGCATTTCTTGTGCTTCCAAAAATATAGGAGCTTGTTTTTCAGCTTCTTCTTTGGTTTTTCCTTCTGAAATAAGTTGCTCAATTTCAGATTTATACGCTTTATCGAAAGCTACATAGTAATTCCCGACAAGTTTATCGCCTTTAAGTCCTGAATTTTCAGGTGTTTCGCCATTGCCAAAACGTTGCCAAGCAATCATTGACTTGCAGATGTGTATTCCTCGGTCGTTGATTATCTGAGTTTTATATACTTTATGTCCCGCTGCTTTTAGAATTTCGGCGACTGAATATCCTAACAAGTTGTTGCGAATATGCCCTAAGTGCAAGGGTTTGTTGGTGTTAGGCGACGAATATTCAACCATTATGGTCTTTTTGGAATTGGGCTGAGCCAAACCAAAATTGGTTTCATTTTCTATACTTTTCAGAAAATCAATGTAATAAGAATCCGAAATTACTAAATTCAAAAATCCTTTGATTACATTGAAGCTCTCTACCTCTTTTACTTTTTCTTGTAAAAAAGTTCCGATTTGTTGTCCAATTTGTTCAGGATTTCCTTTAATCTGACGTAACATCGGGAAAATTACAACGGTAATGTCTCCCTCAAACTCTTTTTTAGTCTGTTGAAGTTCAATGTTTTCGAGTTGAACACTAAAAAGTTGCTCAACAGCCTTTTGTGTATGTTGTTTTAAAATATCTTGTAGATCTAGCATGGGTGTAAACAAAAATTAATTATGGAGGCAAAGGTAATGATTTTTAAGATATGATGCTTTGCCATATTTATAAAAATTACAATCGGTAGACTGAATGCTCAAAAGCATTTTTTTCACTATTTCTGACTGACAAGGATCATTTTTGTATATTTTGGATGCTTAAACGAAGAAACTAAGATACGGAATTTTTAAAATTCTGTATATTCCAAAACGCATAGATAACTCCGTATAAAAGTAACAGGTGTTTAAATCACTACAAACACAATGAATTAATAATCATATATTTTTTTCTTCTCTATTATTACATTGAAATGATAATAAATTCACTTCTTCGGTTTGCCTGATGTTCTTCTTCTGAACATTTAACACCATTACCACAGTGATTGGTCAATTGAGTTTCTCCATAGCCTTTACCAGTTATACGTGATTTTTTGATACCGTGCTTCACCAACCATTTGATGGTTGATTTGGCTCGTCGGTCGGAGAGTGCCAAATTATACTTATCTGAACCACGACTATCCGTATGCAAACGAACATCAATTTTCATCGTAGGATACTCCTTCATTACATCCACGATTTTTGCCAATTGTTCTGCAGCATCGGGGCGAATATCTGCTTTATCGTAATTGAAGTAAATATTGTCAATCTTCAAAACTTTTGCCAAGTCTGTTCCTTTTTCTATTTTTCGGCGTTCAATAGGTGTTAATGCAATTTCGTAGAATAGCTCGTCTTTTTCCTTAATGATAACTTCCTGTTTCTTAGGTATAAAACCTTGTTTTTCAGCGTTTATATTAAACGTACTTCCATTTGTACAATCAATCTCATATGCAAAAGAGAAATTCCCGTCAACATCAGAAAGCTTAGTTTCAATCGGTTTACCATCAGCATTTCGTAAAACTAGCCCTGCATCTTTGATAATTTCACGTGTAGTAGCATTTCTTACGATTCCTGAAATATTTTTTGTGCAACTGAAAGACACAGGTCTATGTTCTTGAAAAGCATAAATATCATCTTTTCCTTTCCCTCCTACCCGATTGGATGTCAAGAATCCCACTTTTGTATCACTATCAATAACAAAACAGAAATCATCCTTAGAGCTATTTGCTGGTGCACCTATGTTTACGGGTTTTGAAAAAGACCCATCTTCGTTTATTTTTACAGCAAAGATGTCTAACCCTCCTAATCCAGGATATCCATCAGATGAATAATAAAGAATGTTATCCTTACTTACAAAAGGAAAGGATTCCCGACCAGCAGTGTTTACTACATTGCCTAAATTTTCAGGTTTTCCATAGCCTCCTTTTTCAAGGCGTTCTACTCGGTAGATATCCGAAGCGCCGAACGAACCTCGCATATCCGAAGCAAAATAGAGATATTTCTCATCAGGACTCAATGCAGGATGTGCTACATTGTGAATATTGCTGTTGAATGGCATTTCCTTTTCCTTACTCCATTTTCCGTTTTTGTCTTTTGTGGATTTGAAGATTTTGAGTAAGACCGTATCATCGCCGTTGGTTTTTATCTTGTTGTTGAGGAAGTTGTTTCGTGTGAAATAGATTGTATTTCCATCTTTGGTAAAAACGGCTGTAGATTCATTGAATCGGGTGTTTATTTTGTTCATTTTTGAAACCTTGGAAACATTCATACAATCCCTCTTGGCCTCATATAAATCGTAGTAAGCATCACCCGTCCATGTCGATTTTCCTTTGAAAAGGCCTGAACTTTTTGAAAATACAATCTTCTTACCGTAGAAAGCCGTTCCATATTCTGAATTTGGGGAATTTATTTTCAATGGTTGTAATTCGAGTCGATTAGAGTTAAGCTCTATGTCTTTTCGATAGCTCCTATTTTTGTTAAAAATGACAGCTCTAGCGTCACTTTTACCAACCATAGCTACAAATTTATCCATTATCTTGTCCGAATCTTCTAACTTTCCAACAGACTTTAGTGTTTGGGCATATCGATAATAATATTCCGATGATTTCTTATATTCCTCCTTAGAGAAAAGTTGTTCATACCAAATATTAGCACTCTCATAATCAGCATTATAGTAGTAAGAATTGCCTAAATTTTGTAATAAATCTTGGTTGACAAACCCCTTTTTAGCAATGCTTTCATATGCCTTTATCGCTCCTACGTAATCATAGTTTTTATAGAGTTTATGAGCTTTTATTAACTCTTTTGTCTGCGAAAACCCAAAAAACAGTGCACCAAAAAACACCAAAAGGGTTTTTAAAAATTTCATCTTCATAGTACTCCTCACAAATTTATTCCATAACTCTCAGGAAATAGCAATGGATATGTAATGCTATTCTTTATCTTCTCCCAACTCTCGCATTAAGTAACTTGAGAATCACCCGCAAATATACGATTTTTTACATACAAATGACTACTAAGTATGCTAAAAACACAAGAAACTGCCCCTATTTACTGAGATTGCTCAGAAAATAAATTAACATTCAGTGTCAGAAATCTTAACAGACGTATAAAATTATGCTTGGTAGCTGAATAAGCGTGTTAAAGTTTGTTATCGTTTTCTTTTTAGTTTAACTTTTCGATAACATATAAACTTGTGTATCAATACAAAAGATGTAATTTTGCCGCCTGAAAATTTTAAGCAGTGTAATTTTACTACAAATTCACGATAAGTCTTAAATAAAATAGACAGAATGATACAAAGTAAAAAGAAGTATTTATTTATGTTATTGGGGATGTTGAGCGTTTTACTAATGACCCTCACCATCATAGAAGTTAGTACTAAAAAAATTAGTATCCACAAGGATTTTATAGTGAAAGAACCTTTATTGGTTGTTATTCCCCCTGAGTCGGAGCTCAAAGAGCAAGTAAACCCTCCTTTCATTGGTAGAACATTTGTCGGATTCAAAGAGGCTTTAGCTTACAGAGAGTCAAGAGGCAATTATTTTGTAGTAAATCCGTTTGGGTATATGGGTAAATACCAATTCGGGAAATCTGCATTACGATTCTACGGAGTTACAGATACTTATGAGTTTTTGAATTCTCCTGAGCAACAAGAACGATTGTTCACATTGAGTATAAAAAGAAACAAATGGGTTTTACGCGAAGAAATAGATCTTTTTGTGGGTAAGAAAATAAATGGGATAAACATCACAGAATCTGGGATTTTAGCGGCTGCCCATTTAGCAGGAGCGCAAAGTGTGAAACAATACTTTAAACGTAAAGGTAATTACTCCTTCGCCGATGCTAACGGTACAACGCTACAAAACTATTTACGAAATTTTGCCGATTATGATGTGACAGATATAATTCCAGAGGAAAGACCCAGATTCTGATACATGTCTGCTAAAAATAGAACCATCCTATTTTAGGGTTCAATAGTAATTATATCAATTTGAAGTTGAGTTACAACCATTTATAAAAACAACATAAGGTACAAGAAAACACTTAAAGATGAACAATAAACGTACTCCCCTTACCTACCTGTGATTGAATTTTGATAGAGCCATTTGCAGCTGTGATGATACTTTTGACCATGGCTAAGCCTAAACCTGTACCTCCTGTTTTGGTAGTAAATTGAGGTTCAAAAATTTTTTCTTGGTCAGCGGTTGGAATGCCTACACCATTGTCACTCACCGTAAGTTCTACTTGAAATTCTTTTTTACTCAGAGAAACAACAATCCTTGGATTTTCTTTGTTTTCAGTAGCTTGAATAGCATTTTTGACTAAATTAGTTACCACACGAACCAATTGATCTTTATCAAATAATAAAGAAATATGCTCATCGGTGGTAATGAAAGAAATATGTTTCGAATCAAAAATATCTAAGGTTCGTTTTACCACAGGAACAGCATTGAAAAACTCCTCTTGCTTCGCAGGCATATTAGTTAAGGCTGAAAATGCCGAAGAAATATTACTCAGAATATCAACTTGTTGAACGAGTGATTCGCAAAACTCATTGGTTTTATCCCTTACTTCGGGGTCATTAGGATCAAATCGACGTTGAAAACTCTGTACGGAGAGTCGCATGGGAGTCAGCGGATTCTTGATTTCGTGGGCAACCTGTTTCGCCATTTCACGCCATGCTTGTTCCCGTTCGGATTTTGCCAACAATACCTTACTACGTTCAATTTCGTCAATCATACTATTATAAGCCCCCACCAACTGTCCAATTTCAGTACTCGGTGATTTCAGTATGATTTTTTCATTACGCTCCAGTAATCGAGTCTTCTCCAAACGATTCTCAATCGTTTTTAGGGATTTGGTAATATAACTCGAAATGAAATAAGCAAATCCCAAAGCTAACACCAATAAAGAAAAATAGACTAAAGATATATTATAAAGTGAGCCTTGGAGAGCTTTTTCATTAAAGGTGTCGTCTTCAAAATGAGGAATGCTGAGTACTGCAATGGGTTTGAATTGGAGATCCGTTACATAGGTGTAGGAATTTTGGTATCCCCTCCCATCTTCAAGATAATGATGTTCGGAAAGTCGTTTATTCAAAGTGGAGGCTAACTGTTTCAAAACAGGAGTGGGAATAATGAGCGTATCCTTACTATCAATTACAGCACGGGAACTTTTCAAAAGACTTCCATTAAGGTCGTATAAGTCAAAATTAACATTTAAAATATTGGCAATGTTGTATATAGATTCCCTAAAAATCAACGGAACATAAGCTGTTTCCACCGGATAAGTGGTTTGTGAAAGTACATATTGGATTTGCGTTTTAATTTGATTTTCTTTGTCTATAAGCCGCTCAATATGATATTCTTCCGCCTGTTTTCGGTATTGGAACACCATTACAACCGCAATGGCAGCAAAAGCAATTACAACCAAAAAGGTCATACTCAAAAATATACGAAATCGAAGCGAATCTTTTTTTAACATGCCTAAAAAGGAGTTACCTATTTTTTAGGAGACATAACAAAGGCTGCGGGATATACCTTCCTTATCTCAATTAAGTTTTTTTCTGCTTCTAAACGAGTTCTGAAACTTCCTAAACGTACTTTGTAGTTTGGAGTTTCAAAAACTAAGAAAAGTGGCATCTTGTATTGCTCTTTAGCGGACTTCATCGTTTCGTTAGCTCCTGAAATAGTGCCGTTATAGATTTGAATTTGGAAAAGAACTTCGTTTTTTGCGACGTCTTTTTTCAATTCCATTATTTCAGTAATATTATCATTTTGATTTACAACTACTTGCGAATAAGCAAACGATACAAAAAATGCAAAAACAAACCCTAAAATATTTCTTTTCTGATTCATAATTTCTGTAATATATTTTCCTCTAGTAATATTCAATTTTTTGTTCTGATACGTAAATTTCACGTCCCTCTTTCGAGATAGTTTTCTTTATCCAATTTCCTTTTTTGTCATAAATATAGGAAGAGTTTGTCTGCTCAACCAATTTATTTTCAGCATCATAAGACAAAGAGGACGTTGGGTTATCATGTTTGTCATAGGTGTAGTTTATCTTAGCAACAAATTTACTTCCTCCTTCGAATTGACGTACCTCAGTAACATTTCCTTTTTTATCGTAAGAAAATAGTGTTTTGTACACTATATCTCCTTCAGGATTTAAAATAATTTCTTCGGTTTTGTTTCCTTTAGAATCGTACACATATGTTTGTTTTTCAACACACATTTCATCTGTTAGACATAAATTTTTCTCTACCAAATTTCTCTTTTCATCATACAGGTATTTGCCATATTGTACAGGCTGTTCTCCTTCAAAAGTAGTATCTTCAATCTTGTTTCCTTTGGCGTCAAACACAGCAACTAACTTCATGTACATTTTTCCTTCTTCGGAAAAACTGCGAATTTCAGTCTGATTCTTTTTCGAATCATAATCAAACTCTACTCGCATCATCTGTTTATTTTGTGCGTCAAATGCATTAATTTCCGTCACAAAACCCTCGTTTGTGAATGATGTTTTGAACGAAGAAGAAGCCTGACTGTTTTCTATAGAACGTTCAATGGAAATAACCGATTTCACTTTACCTTTAAGTTTCGCAGTCTGCCAATGAGTTTCTTTAGGTTGTGCTAACGCTAAAGCAATTCCGTTGACGAGAAACACCAATAGAAGCGTGATTTTTTTCATAGTTTTTTAGTATTTTAGGCAAAAATACAAATTATTTTCAAATTTGAGATTGTTTTTTTATAAATCTTCAGAGAATAAATATTCTTAAAATTTCATTAAGCAAATGAAATTTTAATTCTCTATTTTTCCAATTGGTGTGGATGTTTCAACCCGTTAAAAGAATCTAAATCAGCCACTAAAGATCCTACACGTAAAGTAGCTTTGATGCGCAATGGAACGCGATTTTTGTCATCCGAAATCCACATTGTGATACTCTCTTCTTCTTTAAACACACGCCCATCTTGAACTAACGGTCTAAAAATCATAGTATTTTGAGTTCCAAATTTAGTTTTTATCTTTTCTTTACCTAAGTAACGTAACTTGAATTTGAACACCTCATCATCATCAAAAATCAAATCCATCGCAATTTCCTCTCCCTTTTGGATATTACTAATCTTTGGATTACTTCGCAACTGATAAAAAGCTGAAATAACATCTTGAATATGTATTGGAACTAAAATTTCAGACAATTCTCCATTCTCCATATTTTTGATTTTCACTTTATTAACATCGTGATTAAAATCCATTTTTAGGTGCTTAGTGTACCCTCCTTCATAAATATTACGAATGAAATGACGAGGTTTTCCATCACTGATACCAAAATAGCTTTCGTAGGTATCATCAACCTTAAAAAACACTCTTGCCAAACCCGTTGTAGCTCCTTTCCCTACAGAATGAAATACCTTTTCTCCGTTGTAATCAGCTTCTTTAAGCAACAGAGTAGCCTCACTGGCGTTAAAAATTCCGTATTTCACCTTAAATTTTAGCCATTCACCTCCTTTGAAAGGCAAATCATTATCTTGTGCAATCACCTGTGTTCCAAAAACAGGAAATAAAAAAAGGATATATAAAATTATTCTTTTCATATTGTATGTTTTTTTAGTTTTATGTAAATTTATTCTCGACTCATGAACCTTTAACAATCATTATGCCATAAATTACTTCATTTGCAAAGATAGAAAAATATATTAACTCACCACGTACCCCCTGATAAGCAAAAAACTTTTAGTCCCATTTAGCTTACGAAATCCTTTATAATACGTAAATTTTGGAAGAATTTTATCTCTTTTCAATGAAGGTTTTGAAATTCATCGTTATTTTTATTATAAAATAATTGCTTTTTTCCTAAAAAAATATTAATTTTATCCGCGAAAGTGTTTTTTATTTAAAACATTGAAAACCAACAAACATAGAATAAATATTAACCCATTAACCGCCTATGCTTCCGATCCTAAAAACAGACTCTTTGTTACAACGATTTGCCGACAAAATTCAAGCTCGACATTCATATTTTTTGAAAATTTGCCAAAAAATGCGAGGAAATTGCGTCCGCTTGTCTGATAATATAAATTCTCACTTGTTTTACGGATTGCATTTTACGGAAAATGAATGGATTTTAAGAGAATGGGCTCCGAATGCCACAAAAATATATCTACTTTTTGACAAAAACGATTGGCAACCAACTGAAAAATATGCTTTTACAAAAATAGACCACGAAAATTGGGAAATTCGTTTGCCAAAATCAGAACTTTCGCACGGTAATTTGTACAAATTATATGTGCAGTGGCAGGGTGGTGGAGCGGAAAGGCTTCCTTCGCACGTGCGACGTGTGGTTCAGGACGAATACACCAAAGTTTTTTCGGCACAAATATGGAAACCAACTCCTTATAAATGGAAAAATACCCGTCCGAGCCATAACCAACCGCCCTTGATTTATGAAGCTCATATCGGTATGTCGTCTGAACTTCGCAAAGTGGCTACCTTTACCGAATTCCGATTGTTTGTACTGCCTCGCATCGCCGAGTTGGGCTACAACACCATTCAGCTAATGGCAATTCAGGAGCATCCGTATTACGGTTCGTTCGGTTATCAGGTGGCGAATTTTTTCGCGGTGAGTTCTCGTTTTGGAACGCCCGAAGAACTTAAAGAGCTGATAGACACGGCTCACGGATTGGGCATAAAAGTAATTTTGGACATCGTGCATTCTCATTCGGTGAGCAACGAAGCCGAAGGATTGGGCTTTTTCGACGGCACGGATTATCTGTATTTTCATTCGGGAGAAAGAGGAAAACATCCGCAGTGGGATTCGCGTTTGTTCGACTATGGAAAACCGCAAGTACTTAATTTTCTGCTTTCTAACTGCAAATATTGGTTGGAAGAATTTCAGTTTGACGGCTTCCGATTTGATGGCGTTACCAGTATGATTTACCTCGACCACGGATTGGGCAAGGCTTTTACCGAATATTCTTTATATTACGATGGAAATCAAGATGTTGATGCGATAACCTATCTTACGTTGGCAAATCGGGTAATTCACGAAGTATATCCACAGGCCATCACAGTTGCCGAAGAAATGAGCGGAATCCCAGGTTTGGCGTTTCCTATTGAAGGAGGCGGAATGGGCTTTGATTATAAAATGCATATGGGCGTTCCCGATTATTGGATTAAACTTTTGGAAGATTACAAAGATGAAGATTGGCACGTGGGAGACATTTATTACGAACTGACTAACAAACGTTTAGAAGAAAAAACTATCAGTTACGCCGAAAGCCACGATCAAGCCTTAGTAGGCGATAAAACGATTTTCTTCCGTTTGGCGGATAAGGAAATTTATTCAGGAATGAGCGTTTTCGACCAAAATTTGGTGATTGACAGAGCCATCGCTTTACATAAAATGATTCGTTTGGTAACCATTGCCACAGCAGGAAATGGCTATTTGGCATTTATGGGGAACGAATGGGGACACCCTGAATGGATTGATTTTCCGCGTGAAGGAAATGGTTGGAGCTACAACCACGCTCGTCGTTTGTGGAGTTTGCTTGATGATGAAAACCTGAATTTCAAATACTTGAATAATTTTGATAGGGAGATGATTCATTTTGTGAAAAAGAACAATTTACTCGAAGAAATACCTAACGTTTTGGTTCGCGATAACGAACGTCAGATTTTAGCTTTTGAGCGAGGTGGATTTTTGTTTGTGTTTAATTTCAATCCGTCCGAGTCGTTCAATAATTATGAATTTGAGGTAGAAGCAGGAAAATACACCTATGTTTTAAATTCGGACAATCCGAACTTTGGAGGTCAAAATCGTATCGATGAAAATGTCGAGCATTTTACGCAGTACAAACACGAGAAGAATTTAATCAGTTTGTATATTCCGTCAAGGTTAGCTATTGTTTTGAAAATGAATGAGTAGTTTTTTAATTGTAGAGTTATTATACAATTAAAAAGATAATGAATAATCAAAATTAAATGATAAATGAAATAAAAATATTTACCACTGACGACGAAAAAATTTCATTGCAGGTTTCCTTGGAAAAGGAAACAGTGTGGCTTACGCAGTTGCAAATGTCTTTTTTATTTGATACAAGTACGGACAATATCGGTTTGCATTTAAAGAATATTTTTTTAGAAGAGGAATTAGATGAATTTTCAACTACCGAGGATTTCTCGGTAGTTCGTCAAGAAGGAAAAAGGCAGGTTAAGAGAACATTAAAACATTATAATCTTGACGCAATTTTGTCTGTCGGATATAGAGTTAGCTCTAAGAGAGCAACTCAATTCCGCAAATGGGCGACACAAACCCTAAAACAACACTTGGTTCAAGGTTATACCATTAATGAGCAACGCTTAAAAGAGCGAGGTATCGAATTTAATGAGGTCCTTTCGTTGTTGAGTTCCACTTTGGAAAATCAAACTTTGATAAACGATGAAGGTATTGCGGTACTGAAAGTTGTGCAAGAATATGCAAAAAGTTGGAGTTTATTACAAGCTTACGACCAACAGAGCCTACCTAAAAGTTCTTTAAAGAACCAAGAAATGAACGCTTTGCCGTATGAAGACGTTTTAAAAGCCATTGACCAACTCAAAAAATCACTCGTTGAAAAGGGTGAGGCTAGTGAACTTTTCGGACAAATGCGCAGTAGCGGACTTGAGTCAGCATTGGCTACCATTGAGCAAGGTTTCGGTGAGGAATATTTTTACCCCAATGTAGCAAGTAGAGCGGCCCATTTACTCTATTTCATCATAAAAAATCATCCGTTTGCCGATGGAAACAAACGTACGGGAGCATTTTTGTTTTTGTGGTATTTGCGTATCAATCAACATCTTTTGCAAAAACCTGTGGAAAACTTAATCAACGACAATACATTGGTTGCTTTAGCTTTATTAGTTGCTGAAAGTAAACCTGAACAAAAAGAATTAATAATACGTTTAACAGAACATTTCATTAACGTCTGAATAAAAAAATAAGATAATGAGTTATTTAACATTCAAAAAGAAAGAATTAATCAATTTGGAATATTCTCTTGACAGAGAGTTTCTTGGCACCAATCGCGGGGGCGGATACAGCTCTTCTACCCTTGTTTTTTGCAATACACGAAAATATCACGGACTTTTAGTCGTTCCGCTTGAAAATTGCAGAGGATTGAATCACGTTTTGCTCTCTTCGCTCGATGAAACCATCATTCAACACGGACGCGATTTCAACTTTGCCGTGCATCAATATCCCGAAACGTACGAACCTCGCGGACATAAATACATTGTGGACGTTTCCTACGAAAAAGCCTTTACCGTTATCTATCAGGTAGGAGGCGTAACGCTCAAAAAAGAAATTCTGATGGTGCATAACGAACCTCAGGTTTTGGTGCGTTACACCTTGCTCGAAGCCCACTCCCCTACTAAGTTGAGGTTGAATCCGTTATTGGCATTTCGTGATATTCATTCGTTAAGTAAAGTCAATGATTTAGCAAACAAAAATATTGAGAAAATTGAAGGCGGAATCAAAACCAAACTCTATCCTGATTTTCCGTATTTGCATTTGCAATTAAGCCAAGATACTGATTTTGAATACCAACCCAATTGGAATTGTAATATATTTTATAAAAAAGAAAAAGAACGCGGATACGATTATACGGAAGATTTGCTCACGCTTGGTTATTTCGAATTGAATATCAAAAAAGGCGAAAGCGTTGTATTTTCGGCAAGTACAGAGGAAAACAACAGCAAACAACTCAAGCAGAAATTCACCCGACTTATCAATCAGCGTCGCGAGCGAAACTCGTTTGAGGAATGCCTTAACTATTCTGCTACACAATTTTTAATTCAGAAAGCAGGAGAAATTCGCGTGAAAGAAGGTTATCATTGGTACAATAGCAATACAAGGGATACGTTCATCGCCTTGCCGGGAATTGCTTTGGCAGAAAATACTCAAAAGACGTTCGATGAGGTACTTACATCAGTTAAAAAATATTTTTCCAATGGGCTTTTTGAAAAAACAGTAAGTACGCACGTAGCTGAACCTCAATACGATGCCGACACCTCACTTTGGTTTTTTTGGACAATTCAGCAATATGAAAAATACACCAAAAAGACGCCAAAACAGCTTTGGAAAGAATTTGGTGAAATGATGCGAACCATTTTGGAAACTTACAAAAACGGACAGCATAAATCCATACGAATGGATAACAACGGATTGATTTGGTCGGAAGATATTAGCCGTCCGTTAACGTGGGTCGATGCTCAATTTGATGGCGGAGCCATTGTTCCGCGAAATGGTTATGTGGTGGAAGTTAATGCGTTGTGGTACAATGCTGTATGTTATGCACTTGCTTTGGCAGAAGCCTCAAAGGATAAAGATTTTCTGAAAGAATGGAGCGATTTACCTACGATGATTGCTGAAAATTTCAATCAAACCTTTTGGATTGCTGACAAAAAATACTTGGCAGATTATGTGAATTATGCTCATCAAAATCGGGATGTTCGCCCCAATCAGTTGATACCTTGTGCGTTGGCATATTCTCCTCTTGATGAGCGAAGTAAGAAACGCGTTTTGGACATTGTCAGACAAGAATTGCTCACTCCAAGAGGATTACGTTCGTTGTCACCTAAAAATAAAAGTTACGAAAGCGTAAGTATTGGCAACGTGTACGACCGCGACCGAGCTACGTTTAACGGGTCGGTACATCCTTGGTTTATAGGATTTTATATAGAAGCTCATTTAAAAATTTACGGAAAAACCTATATCCCTGATGCAGAAGCAATTTTAGCTGATTTCGAGGAAGAATTAAGCGGACACGGCGTAAGTACCATTTCGGCTATTTATGACGGAAATCCGCCATTTCGTTCGCGAGGTTGCATTTCCAAAGCCCGAAATGTAGCCGAAATCCTTCGAGCCAAACAACTGACAATGAGTTATGAGTTGTAAAATGTAAGGGTGAAATATTTTTCGTCCCTGCGGAAAATACAATCCATAAACGATTAGAAATGAAAAAAGATACGAGACCATTGAACAAAAATTTACTTTCGGAGCTTTCCGTCTTAATAGAAAACGGTCAGCAACAGATAGTTTTTTATGCCAACAGCACCCTTACCCTTGTCTTTTGGCAGGTTGGAAAGCGTATCAATGAAGATGTATTAAATAATGAACGAGCTACTTACGGAAAACGGATTGTACCAATGATTGCCAATGAGTTGGAATCTAAATACGGACGTAATTTTACGGAAAAAAATATCCGAAGAATGATGCAGTTTGCAGAGGTATTTCCTGATTTTCAAATTGTCGTTCCACTGGCACGACAATTGAGTTGGTCGCATTTTTTGATACTTATCCCCCTTAAAAATCACGAAGCAAGAATGTTTTATGCTGAGTTGGCAGTATCTGAAAATTTAGGAAAACGAGAACTTCGTAAGCAAATCACTACCAAAGCCTTTGAGAGAATGCAAATTGCTAATTTACAGGTTCAACAATCGGAAATTATTCCTATAAATACTTTCAAAGACCCCTATCTATTGGATTTTTTAGGACTTCGAAGTGATTATTTGGAAAAAGACATTGAAACGGCTATTTTACATAAATTAGAGTCCTTTATTTTAGAACTTGGAAGAGGATTTGCCTTTGTAGAACGCCAAAAACGAATGATTATTGATGGAGAAGATTTCTATTTAGACCTTTTGTTTTTCCATAGAAAATTAAAGCGATTGATTGCCATTGAGCTAAAAATCGGTAAATTCCAAGCCAAACACAAAGGACAAATGGAACTTTACCTCAAATGGTTAAATAAATACGAACGTCAGGAGGGCGAAGAAGCTCCTATCGGACTGATTTTGTGTGCTGAAAATAGCAAGGAACAAGTAGAGCTTTTGGAAATTCATAAAGATGGTATTATGGTTGCCGAGTATTGGACAGAGTTACCTCCTAAAAAACAATTGGAAAAAAAATTACACGAAGCCTTCATTGAAGCACGTGAGCAGTTTGAAAACAAGGGGTTATTGAATAAATAAAAACGAAATCGGTGAATATGTACGTTACGAAAAAGCGTGTAAATGTTCAAAAGAAAACCTTTTTATAAGTAAATATAAATGATAATAATAAAGAATAAAACAGATAAAACGTAGAATCTTTATCTTCATAAGAAGAAAATACTTCTACACGTGAAGAAACAAAATCTTCTGATGAAGAAAATGTTTCTTCTTATGGATAATATAATGCTACTGATGAATTATTTAATTCTTCATTAGAATATAAAAGTTCTACTAAAGAAGATTTTAATTCTACATCTGTTTTATTGTAAAATCAATAAGAATAACTATTTTTATAATATAAAAGACAAATTAAGATGAGAAAAAGGTCATTTGCCGAAATCATCACATCGGCACAACTATTAGTAAAAGCCCTCACCGAACGAGGTGAAAATTTGCCTGTGGGTGTTACCGCTCAAATGCGTGACAAACTAAACACTGCCTACCAAAAAGCAGCAGAAGTCAATGTAGAACAGGAAAAACTCAAAGCCCAACTCAAAGAAAAAACCGCCGAGTTAGAAAAACATATTGCCGAAACGGAAGAGGTATATGCCTTTTTGAAAAAATACATCAAAATGGGCGAACCGCAAGAACGTTGGCGAGAATTTGGTTTTGAGGATAAACGATAGGCGGTAAGATTGCACAATGTAGGGAGGGGATATATCCCTTCCGCAGTTACGAAACGTATCAATGTGAGGGCGTGTGTGAAGTTGTTATTGTAATATTTTCGAAATGAATCACAAGTAATAGGTATTTTCAGTAATAGCACTGAAATTCAATAAGATGAAGTTATTAAACAATGAAGTTATTTACCGATATAAAAGACATTATTTTACAGGCTCGTGAAAAGGCGGTACGCTCAGTCAATAACGCACGTACGCTGATGTATTGGCATATTGGTAAACGTATTTTTGAGGAAGAACAGCAAGGTAAAAAACGAGCAGATTACGGAAGTTACCTCATTAAGGAGCTTTCTGCCAAGTTAGAACCCGACTTCGGGAGTCTTTGTTCATTTCGACAACTGAACTTATATAGGCAATTTTACAAAACTTTCCCAATTGTGAACGCACTGCATTCACAATTGAATTGGACTCAGTATAAGATACTTATGCGAATAGATGACCAACATAAACGAGAGTTTTACATCGCCGAAACAACAAAAAATAATTGGACTTCTCGGCAGTTGGAACGACAAATAAACGCTTCTTTGTACGAAAGACTTTTGCTTTCGAACGATAAAGAAAGCGTGCTTGCCGTTGCTCGAAATGAAAGGCAACCTTCTGACCCAAAGGAAATAATCAAAGACCCTATGGTTTTGGAATTTTTGGGTTTGAAACAACAAAGTACCTATTATGAAAAGGATTTAGAAACTAAAATGCTTTCTCATTTACAAGAATTTTTGTTGGAATTAGGCAACGGATTTTCGTTTGTAGCTCGGCAAAAACGCATTCATATTGAGGGAGATGAGTTTTTTGTAGATTTAGTGTTTTACAATCGTTTATTGCAAAGTTTTGTGATTATCGAAATCAAAACCGATAAACTTACCCATCAGGATATAGGGCAGCTACAAATGTACGTCAATTATTATGACCGCACACAGAAACTCAGCCACGAAAACCCAACCATTGGTATTTTGCTCTGTGCCGACAAAAATGACGCTGTGGTAAAATATACCCTTCCTGAGAATCAAAAGCATATTATAACAAGTAAATACCAATTGTATTTGCCAACAGAAAAACAACTTTTAGATGAAATACGTAAAGAAATTGAAAATTTTGAAATAAATGAAGAAGATGAAAAACCTGATGAAGTACAATAAAAATCTTTCATCATAAACAATAAAAACAGATTAATTCAGCTTGAAAATAGAGAAAATTAGCAAAATCAATAGAATTTTAAATAGAAACGCCAAATAAGTAAGAATGATATGAGTGTAAAAGTACTAATGTTCGGTTGGGAGTTTCCGCCCCACATCAGTGGAGGGCTTGGCACAGCCTGTTATGGAATCACCAAAGGATTAGCAAAGCACAACGTAAATGTTTTGTTCGTGATGCCAAAAGCAGGGGGTGATGAGGATAGTTCCGTCGCACAGATTATAAACGCAAGTGATGTGGAAATGCTCCAAAATATGGAAAATATTGAGGAGTTTTGGAAGAACATCAACTTTATGGAAATCGGTTCGAATTTAGTTCCGTATTTAGACCCCGAAACTTTTGCTCGTGAACGCGAAGCCTATCTGAAAACGGGCGAAAACAAAGAAACCATTTCTTTCAGAAATAAATTCCAATTTTCGGGCAAGTATGGTGCCAATCTGATGGAGGAAGTGTATCGATATGCGTTGGTTGCCGGAACGGTGGCTAAAAATCACCAATTTGATGTTATCCACGCCCACGATTGGCTCACGTACAGTGCAGGAATTGTTGCCAAGAAACTATCGGGAAAACCATTGGTGGTTCACGTACACGCTACCGAGTACGACCGAGGCGGGGAACACAATCGTAATACATTGGTGTACGATATCGAAAAACGCGGAATGGAAGCTGCTGACGTTGTGGTTACAGTGAGTAATTGGACGCGTAACATCGTGGTGGAGAAGTACGGCATCAATCCGGAAAAGGTTATCACGGTGCATAATGCGGTTGATTTTTCTGCTGACACTACCGAAAAGGAAGAACGAGGCGTTAAGGAGAAAATCGTAACTTTCTTAGGAAGAATTACCCTGCAAAAAGGTCCGGAATACTTTGTTGAAGCCGCAGCTAAGGTACTCAAACGGACTCCCAACGTTCGTTTTGTAATGGCAGGAAGTGGCGAGAAGATGAATCCGTTGGTGCGACGTGTGGCACAATTGGGTATCGGAACGAAATTTCATTTCACGGGCTTCCTCAAAGGAGGCGAAGTGCAACGGATGTTCCGTTATAGCGATGTGTATGTAATGCCTTCGGTTTCGGAGCCTTTCGGGATTTCGCCTTTGGAAGCGATGCGTTCGGGCGTGCCTACCATCATTTCAAAACAGTCGGGCGTAGCCGAAGTATTGAATCACGCCATTAAAGTTGATTATTGGGACATTGACGCACTGGCTGACGCTATTCACGGCATTCTCTCCTACCCTACGCTCGCCGAATTTATGTCGCGGGAAGGCTACGACGAGGTAAATCAACTCAAATGGGAAAATGCTTCCTTAAAGCTCAAAACCATTTATGAGATGCTTGTGAGTAAGTAAAGAATGACCAATCAGTAAATTATAAAAACTATAAGATGGCAGAAAATAAAAAAGAATCAAGAAATATCAACATAAAAACAGATAACGATATGAAGAAATCAGTTTGTATTTATTTTCAAATACACCACCCCGAACGACTTAGAAAATATCATTTCTTTGATATAGGAAAGAAACATAACTATTTTGATAATTACGCCAATCGTTCTGAATTAGAAGACCTTGCCGAAAATTGTTATCTCCCTGCCAACGCACTGTTGTTGGATTTGATTAAGAAGTACAACGGAAAGTTCAAGGTGGCTTTCTCGATTTCGGGTTCGGCAATCGACCAATTAAATATGCACACCCCTGAGGTAATCCGTTCGTTCCAAGAGCTTGCCGAGACGGGCAATGTGGAATTCTTGGCGGAAACCTATTCGCATTCTTTGGCTTCTCTTTCAGAGGATTCGGACGAGTTTGAACAACAAGTGAAACGCCACGTAAACACGGTGAAAAGTCTTTTCGGGAAGAAGCCTGTAACTTTCCGCAATACGTCTTTGATTTATTCTGACAAAATCGGGGAGCGAGTGGCTAAACTTGGCTTCAAAACAATGCTTACCGACGGAGCAAAACACGTCTTGGGATGGAAAAGCCCGAACTTCGTGTATAAAAATCCTGTGGACGAAAACTTAAACTTACTACTCAAAAACAGCAAGTTAAGCGACGATATCGCCATTCGGTTTTCCAACACACAATGGGGCGAATATCCGCTTACGTCCGAGAAATACGCTTCGTGGGTAAAACACAGTTTGGCAGAAACCGAAGTGGTCAATTTGTTTATGAATTACGACGTAATCGGTCATTATAATCGCAAAGAAAGTGGCATTTTCGACTTTTTGGAACATTTCGTAAAAAATATGATGGAAGATGATGATTATCAGTTTCTTCTTCCGAAAGAAGTCGTAAAAAAACACAGCCCGAAAGATGTATTGTACGTTCCTTACCCAATTTCGTGGACGGACGAAGAACGCGACACCACCTCTTGGCTCGGAAACGAATTGCAGCAAGAAGCATTCAATCAGCTATTTAAAATTCAGCCCTTGGTTAAAAAGAAAAAAAATTCCGAACTTTCAGATGATTACAGCCGTTTGCAAGGTAGTGAACATTTCTATCATATGCGGACTAAACTCTTCTCTACTTCGGATTATCATAAGTATTTCACTCCGTATGATTCTCCTTACGAGGCGTTTATCAACTATATGAACGTTTTGAGTGATTTTGAGGTACGTTTGGAAGAAAAGTAATATAATGAACTGCTGTGGTTGTGAACGCTATGGCAGTTTTTTTTTACAATAAATTTATATACTAATGATCGCGATAGTTATTTTAAGTTTATGCTATATTGTCGTAGCTTTTTTAGTTACAGAAAAGAATGCTGAACAAACCCTTTCAGGCTACAATACAATGTCAGAAGAAGAACGCAAAAGAGTGGATATAAGGACTTATATTCCATTTTTTAAGAGATTTCATCTGTTTTTGGGAATTTCATCGTTCATTGGTGGAACAATGATTCTTTATTTTATAAACGAACATTGGGGTGTCCTTTTCACTGTATTTTACCCTCTTGTCATTTACCCTTATTTTATTTGGAAAGGAAAAAAGTCCGATAATAATACCGGACTTTTCCATTAACCAACCAAAACTTTAAATTATGAAAACTATTATTTGAAGTTTTGCAATGAGCTACCACCCTCATTGCATTGCAAAGGTACAAATAATTTTCAATACACAATAGTTAATTTCAACTTTAACAAAAGTTTATTACCTGATAAACGTTTTCGCTGTCTATTTTTTGAGAATATTAAGATTTTATTTAATAATTAGCAATTTTATTTTGCTGACAAAAATAAAATTTAGACGTTCCATTTTTACTTCTAAAAACAAAATGACAAACAACTTTATTTGAAGTATTTTTTATAAATCAATCTATTCTTTCTTAATTTGTGCAACATCCATCAAAACATCAGTGAAATGATGTCCTGTATGTGCTCCGAAGAAACTTCCCGTCAAGCGGACGTTTTTGTCAATATAATTTGTAAATTTAATATCCGAAGTTGAGGTTAATTGAACTTCTAAAATATTAGTTTGTGCAGGATTAAACCCGTCATCTTCTTCGTCTGCAACAAGATTTATAGGGTTTCTGAGTTCTAATATAAATACCTCCTCCTTTGCATCTACCTCTGGACTTTCACCATACCCCGGAGGTCCGAAAAATGTTTTGATCTTTATAATACCAGAAATTACCGATATAGAGGGTTCATAGAAATATTCCTTGTAACCTTCCGCATTTTTTTTGATATTTTCATCCGGTTTATGAAAGTCGGATGCAATATTGCTTTGTACATTCTGTTGGGTAGCTTGTTGCTTCGAGTTGTCTTTACAACCTACAAAGGAAAGCACCAGTCCGATAAGTCCCAGAAAAATTAGATTATTACTTTTCATAATACAATATTTTTAGTTTTTGCTGAAAATCAGCACAAAGTTACAAAATAATTATTAAGTTGAAAATATGAAAAAAGGTGCGTGTTTACGCACCTTAAAACATTATTTACTCCTTTCCTCAATCCAATTTCGTGCATTTACAAAAGCCTCTAACCAAGGTGAAACTTCATCGTGTCGATTTTCGGGGTAATTTGCCCAATTCCATTGAAAAATAGAACGTTCGATATGTGGCATCATTACCAAATGGCGACCCGTTTTATCACAAAGCATTGCCGTATTATAATCTGAGCCATTAGGATTGGCAGGATAACCTTCATAAGCGTATTTTGCAACGATATTATATTCATTTTCAGCCATTGGCAGGTGGAATTTTCCTTCCCCGTGAGAAATCCAAACGCCTAATGTTGCTCCTTCCAATGAAGAAAGCATCACCGAATTATTTTTCTGAACAGTTACCGAAGTAAACCCACTTTCGTGTTTTCCGCTATCATTGTGTAACATTTTTCCGTGTATTTCGTGCTCAGGATTAATCACTTCTAACTCCATAAACAACTGACAACCATTACAAATTCCTACCGAAAGCGTATCTTCTCTCTTGAAGAAATTCTCCAAAGCCGTTTTTGCTTTTTCGTTATAGAGAAAAGCTCCTGTCCAACCTTTGGCACTTCCCAACACGTCCGAATTTGAAAATCCACCTACAGCTCCGATGAATTGCACATCTTCCAACGTTTCTCTTCCTGAAATAAGGTCAGTCATATGCACATCTTTCACATCAAAACCTGCTAAATACATCGCATTTGCCATTTCACGTTCGGAATTACTTCCTTTTTCACGAATTACAGCCGCTTTTGGTCGTTTTCCACTCGAAAGTTTAGGTTTTTGACCTGTAAAATGCTTCGGAAATACAAAATTTAACGGTTGCTCCGAGTAATTTTGATATCTTTCTGTTGCTTTATCGTTTTTAGTTTGTTTTTTGTCTAACAAATAAGAAGTTAAAAACCAAATATCACGTAATTCCGAAATATTAAATGTCAATTCTGTATCAAAATTCTTAATATTCAGGATATCAGAATTTGTTACTGTTCCAATTTTGAAAACTTCAATCCCTTCTGATTTCAGATAATTTTCTGCTTCTGTATTTGCCTGAAAAACAAGACCAATATTTTCATTAAATAATAATTTCGCTGTGTCTTCTTCTTTAAAAACTGAAAAATCAAAATCAGCTCCCAAATCATTTTCAGCAAAACACATTTCTAACAGAGTAGTAATGAGTCCGCCACTTCCTATATCGTGTCCCGCTTGTATTTTACCCTGATTTACAAGATATTGAATAGCACTGAATGCCTTTTTGAAATATTCAGCATCTTTAATAGTCGGAGCTTCTTTTCCAATTTTATTTAAAATTTGAGCAAATGAAGAACCTCCTAATTTGAATTTATCTCGTGAGAGATTGATATAATAAATCGCTCCGCCGTTTCGCTTTAAAACAGGCTCTACTACTTTGGTAATATCCGTGCAATTCGCAACAGATGAAATGATTACCGTACCAGGGGCAATCACGTCTCCATCAGGATATTTTTGCTTCATTGAGAGAGAATCTTTTCCTGTTGGAATATTGATTTCCAATTCAATAGCAAAATCCGAACAGCCCTTTACAGCTTCGTACAGACGAGCGTCTTCTCCCTTATTTTTACAAGCCCACATCCAATTGGCTGAAAGTGAAACTCCTTTGATTCCGCTTTTAAGCGGTGCCCACACAATATTAGACAGAGCCTCCGCAACTGCATTTCGGCTTCCTGCAACAGGGTCAATCAATGCTGTAAGAGGCGAATGCCCTATGGTTGTCGCAATCCCCTCTTTGCCTTGATAATCAAGAGCCATAACTCCCACATTATTAAGTGGTAACTGCAAAGCCCCTACACATTGTTGCTTCGCTACACGTCCGCCCACGCATCGGTCAACTTTATTAGTAAGCCAATCTTTACAAGCAACAGCTTCAAGTTGTAAAACTTGTTCTAAATATGACTTTATATTACTTTGATAGTACACTAAATCTTCATATTCTGTTTTGACAGAAGTGTCCTCCATTATGGTTTTTGGAGAACTTCCAAACATATCCGACAGATGAAAATCCAAAGGCTTCGTGTTTTTCTTTTTAGAAGTTATTGAAAAACGCTTATCAGAAGTTACCTCTCCTACCTCATACATCGGGCTTCGTTCACGTTCGGCTATGGTTTTTAATTTTTCAATATGCTTGTTTCCAATAACCAACCCCATACGTTCCTGCGATTCGTTCCCGATGATTTCCTTATCAGAAAGCGTTGGGTCGCCCACAGGAAGTTTGTCCAAATTAATTTTTCCACCTGTTTCTTCAATAAGCTCAGAAAGGCAATTCAGATGTCCACCTGCCCCGTGGTCGTGAATAGAAACAATCGGATTTTCATCAGCCTCTACCATTGCTCGGATAGCATTGGCGGCTCGTTTTTGCATTTCAGGATTGGAACGCTGAATTGCATTTAGTTCAATTCCAGAGCCAAACGCTCCTGTATCAGCACTTGAAACAGCGGCCCCTCCCATACCAATACGATAGTTTTCTCCACCTAAAATTACGATTTTATCTCCTTCTTTTGGCTGATGTTTTATAGCTTGTGATTTCTTTCCATATCCCACACCACCGGCTAACATAATTACCTTATCAAATCCCAACTTTTTCGCATCTTCCTCGTGTTCAAAGGTTAGGAGCGAACCTGCGATGAGTGGCTGTCCGAATTTATTTCCAAAATCTGAAGCTCCGTTTGAAGCTTTGATAAGAATATCCATCGGAGTTTGATACAGCCATTTTCGTTCATCCATCGCCTTTTCCCACGGGCGATTTTCTTCCAATCGAGAATACGAAGTCATATACACCGCTGTTCCTGCAAGTGGCAATGAGCCTTGCCCTCCTGCCAATCGGTCGCGAATTTCCCCACCAGAACCTGTCGCAGCTCCATTAAAGGGTTCAACGGTCGTTGGAAAATTATGCGTTTCTGCTTTGAGCGAAATAACAGACTCAAATTTTTTAGTTTCAAAAAAGTCAGGTTTATCAGCAGTTTTGGGAGCAAATTGCTCTACCACAGGACCTTGAATGAAAGCAACATTATCTTTGTAAGCAGAAACAATTTCGTTAGGATTTGTTTCAGAAGTTTTCTTAATTAGCTTGAAAAGAGAACTTGGTTTTTCTTCACCATCAATGATAAAAGTTCCGTTAAAAATCTTATGGCGACAATGTTCCGAGTTGATTTGAGAAAATCCAAAAACCTCAGAATCAGTGAGTTTTCTATCTAACTTCTTTGATAAATTGTTAAGATATTCTACTTCCTCGACGCTTAATGATAAGCCTTCTTTTTGATTATATTCCTCAATATCATCAATTTCTAAAACAGGTTCGGGTGTAATATTTATGGTAAAAATATCTTGATACAGCCCATTGTATTTCTGAAATAGCATTGGGTCAAAATCAGTAAAATCCTTGGATACTTCGTTAAATTCTTCTATACGAATAATTCCTTGGATATCCATATTTTGGGTAATTTCGACAGCGTTTGTACTCCAAGGGGTAATCATTGCTGCACGAGGACCTACAAAAAATCCTTTAAGAACTTCCTGCTCAATTTTCTTAGCTCCACCAAAAAGCCAATTTAGTTTAGAAATCGTTTGTTCGGATAAGTTTTCGGTAGTTTGCACCACATATAAATTCTGCTTCGGATTTTTAAAGAAATGTATCATTTGATTTATGGATTTAAGCGACAAATTTAGACAAAAAAAACGAATTGCGAAACGAGGGAGAATGAAAAATTTGTGCCAATATTCGTAATTCACATTACAAAGAAATACTTCTGTTAAAAATTTGTGATAGGTGATCTTTTTAGAAGTAAATTACAGAATCGTTTTTAAAACCAAAAGTTAATCAAAATATTTGCCTGGTGTAATAAGAGTTGTTTTATTAAAATATAGCTCAAAACAATTGTTTATTTATTCGATTTTTATAACGTCGGAAAATGTTGAACCAAAAAGCTTAGGAAGTGGTATTTTTAATATTTCTATCAAACGTATTATTAAACGGAGATATGTTTTAATACTAATTTCCGAAGTTTCTACCTGATAACCAACCTTCCTATAAAGAAACAAAAAAGGCTGCCATTTGGCAACCTTTTTTATAGTCTATTTTATCAAATTATTTTACTAAGTTGATTTCAACACGACGGTTTAAAGCTCTTCCTTTAGCATTTTTGTTGCTTGCGATTGGTTTCTCAACTCCGTATCCTTTTGAAGATAAACGTGTATCAGAAATACCTCTTTGAACCAAGTAAAGTTTTACTGAATCAGCTCTTTCTTGTGAAAGTGTAAGGTTTTTAGCTTTGTTACCTGTACTGTCAGTATGTCCTTCAATTGTAAATTTAGAGTTAGGATATTGATTCAATACGCTAACGATTTGCTCTAATACTGCAGCTGACTGAGGTTTGATAGAAGCTTTACCTGTTTCGAACAAGATAGTTTTAGCATACTCATTCAATGTTTTTTGTACTTCTTCAGTAACCTCTGGGCAACCTTTGTTAGATGCAGGACCAGCTACTTGCGGACACTCATCATCTTTGTCATAAACACCATCTTTATCAGTGTCTGGCCAAGGACAACCTTTGTTTTCTTTTGGACCAGCTACTTTTGGACAAGCGTCATCTTTATCAGCTACACCATCCCCGTCTGAGTCAGGACATCCGTTCAATGATCTTGGACCAGCTTGATTTGGACAAGCGTCATCTTTATCGGCGATTCCGTCTCCGTCTGAATCAGGACATCCATTGAAATCTTTTGAACCTGCATCGTTTGGACAAGCGTCATCTTTATCAGCGATTCCGTCTCCGTCTGAATCAGGACATCCGTTTAATTCTTTTGGACCAGCTACTTCTGGACACTCATCTTTCTCATCAATGATTCCGTCTCCGTCAGTGTCTTTGCTACCAAATTTGATAGTAACACCTAAAGAGTGTTGAGCATAGTCTAAACCTACTTCACCTTTTGGCATGTGGTTGTAAGTAGTCTGAGCATTCAAACCGATATTTTGAGTAAACCAGAAGTTAGCTCCAGCACCTCCTAAAAATTTGAATTCTCCTTCTTTGTCGATGTTAGCGTAACCTACCCCTACTTGTGCATAAGGATCAAACCATCTTGCTCCTTCCCACAACGTATTTATGTGATATTTACCTCTTGCGTCGATAGCCCAGAAAGACTTGTCTACTTTTTGTCCTCCTTTGTGATATCCGAAACCTTTTTCGATTTTGTTCAAAGATCCTGAAACTTCAACAGAAACACCACTTCCGATATATCTACCTACTGAAAGGCGAGATACAGCTGGAAGAACGTTGATGTCGCTTGGTCCTGCCCAATCTTTCAATAGTTCTCCAAAAGTACTTGGTGTACGGATATCTACTGAGTTAACTCCAAATCCTATTTGCCAAGGATTGCTTTCATCTTGTGCCTGAACACCTACCGAAAAAACAGCTGCTAAGGCAATTAAAGTTACTTTGATTTTCTTCATACTTAAAAATGAATTTTGATTACTACTTTATTTTGGGTGCAAATATAACTATATTTTTTTATTTTTTATGCTTTTCACGAATTTTTTTTGCTTTTTTCGATATTTAAATTACTCCCAAAGACTTCCCTACCTCTGTAAAGGCCTCTATTGCTTTGTCTAAGTGTGATTTAGAGTGTGCTGCTGAGAGTTGTACACGTATACGAGCCTTTCCTTTTGGAACTACCGGATAGAAAAATCCAATCACATAAATTCCTTTTTTTAGCAATTCATCTGCCATAATTTGAGACACTTGAGCATCGTAAAGCATCACTGGTACTATTGCACTGTCGCCTTCCACAATGTCGAATCCTGCTGCTTTCATCCCTTTTTTGAAATAGTTAGTATTCCATTCCAACTTATCGCGAAGCGATGTATCTTTAGAAATCAAATCAAAAACCTTGATAGAAGCTCCCACAATAGCTGGTGCTAATGAGTTGGAAAATAAATACGGACGCGAACGTTGACGTAAAATTTCAATAATTTCTTTTTTACCTGTGGTGTAACCTCCCATCGCACCGCCTAAGGCTTTTCCTAACGTACCTGTAATAATATCCACTCTACCTAAAGCGTTTTTAGCTTCCATAGTTCCTTTCCCTGTAGCTCCGATAAAACCTGCTGCATGACATTCATCTACCATTACCAAAGCATCGTATTTATCAGCCAAATCACAAATCTCATTTAGAGGTGCAACCACACCATCCATCGAAAAAACCCCATCGGTAACTATAATTTTAAATCTCGCTCCTGCTGCATTTGCTTCCTGAAGTTTAGCTTCTAAATCTTGCATGTTACTATTTTCGTAACGGAAACGTTTTGCTTTGCACAAGCGAACACCATCAATGATAGATGCGTGATTTAAGGCATCGGAAATAATTGCATCTTCTTCGGTGAATAAGGGTTCAAACACCCCCCCGTTAGCATCGAAAGCTGCAGCATACAATATGGTATCTTCAGTTCCGTAAAAGTCTGCTATTTTTTTTTCTAATTCTTTGTGGATATCCTGAGTTCCACAAATGAAACGGACGGAAGACATACCAAAGCCATGTGAATCTAAAGCATCTTTGGCAGCTTGAATTACTTCGGGATGTGAGGAAAGTCCTAAATAGTTATTAGCACAAAAGTTAATCACTTCCTCTCCCGTTGAAATCTTGATTTCAGCACCTTGTTTTGATGTAATAATGCGTTCTTTCTTGTAAAGACCCGCTTCTTTAATTGATTCTATTTCAGCTTGTAAATGCTTTTTTATTTCTCCGTACATAATTGAAAAATGGTTTGATTGTTCTTTAGACTACAAAGGTAGTTATTTATTCATTGACTACAAAAATATTCTTGTAAAAATACGTGGGCAGATTGTGTCATGAAATTATGGTTTTTATTCTCTTTGTATCACTACCTATCTTTATACAATTCCACAGGGGGACGATAATTCACTCCTTGCTTCAACAGATAGTCCAGTTGAAAATCTAATTTTTTGACAAAATTTTCCCAGCTACGATTTGGCATTTCTGTCCAACCTGCTTCTGCCATAGCAAATGCTCGGGGGAATGTCATATAAAACGCTCTGAACAAATCCTTTACACTTTCTCCCCAAAGGGTGGCTTCCACACCAAAGATGTACTGCTTTTCTTCCTCTTTATTTAAAGAAAATGACGGATTGAACTCATATACGCGTTGCAAAGTCAAAGTAGGCATCCAACCAACATTAGGCAGGTCATTTTTCCATTGTGGATAATCGAAATATGCATATTCACCAGGGGAGCAAATGACTTTGAAGCCATCTTTTTTAGCTCTTTCTAAAACTTCAGGTGTTGTGTTATAACGCCATAAATACATAATGCTGTTTTTTGGATATTCAGGTATTTCTAACTCTAACCATACTAAAGGTTGTTTTTCATTTTTGACTAATGACTCATTGACTCTTGAAAAGAAATAGCTAACCAATTGGTGGTTATCTGTAACTTGTAATCTTTTCTTTAACTCTTGTACCGATGGGGTTTCAATCCATTTATCAAGCGGTGCTTCATCCCCTCCAATGTGGAAATACGGACACGGAAACACATCCGAAAGTTCCGTAATCACATCATCAATAAACCTAAAAACGTTTTCTTTGGACACACAAAGCAGATTTTTAGAAACCCCTGCAACGTTACGTACTTTAATGATCGTATCATTACAGCTTAACTCCGGATAGGCTGCAATAGCGGCATCACTATGACCTGGAACGTCAAATTCTGGGATAATTTGAACATTGCGTTGCAATGCATATTGCACTAATTCTCTCATTTGATCTTGTGTGTAATACCCTTCGTTATTGCGTTTATCTCCCTCGAAATCTGTTCTTTTAGATCCAATCTCTGTCAATTTCGGATATTTTTTAATTTCAATACGCCACCCTTGATCATCCGTAAGATGTAAATGCAGAAAATTAAATTTGTATTGAGCCATTGCATCAATGTATTTTTTCAGATCTTCCATCTTCCAATAATGTCGTGCAGGATCAACCATCAATGCTCGATAAGCAAAACGAGGTGCGTCATTGATTTTCATACAGGTTATGAAATTTGACCAATTGTATTTTGACTGTGCTACCAATTGCTTCAAAGTCTGAATTGCATAGAAAGCACCTGCCTTTTCTTTGGACTTAATAATAATCACTTTAGGTTGAATATCAAGAATATAACCTTCTTGATTGTTGATAGAATGATCTTGCTTAACAGAAATTTTTAGAGTAGATTTAGAAGAATTATCATCTGTTGGGAAAAGAAGAGATAGTTCTTCTTGTAATGAATCAAAAGCCTTGTCGATTTCAAAAATGACAGTCCTATCCAAACGACACTTCTCTTTTCGAAAAAAAACCTCGTTTGGTTGGGGAACTACTGAAATCTGTTGAGCATTTGCTCCTGCCATAAATACAAAAAAGAATAGACCAAATAACTTCATTATATAGATATTTTTCATATACAATACTCTGATTATCAGTTTTATAAAAACAAGTGACAACTTCGTTATTTTACTTTATGAATTTATTACAACTATTTTAGGTTGCGTTTCGAATAAGTTTTACGGTAAAAATAGCTTCAATGGTGGTTAGAATAAAATATGGTACCATAAGAAATATAACATCTGTGATTGGAGTTTGCTCCACAGCTTTAGCTAAAGGTAATACGAAAACAACCATGGTTCCCATACGCAGAAAAGCTGTCCCCAAAAAAGCAAAAGAAGTATATTTTGGACGTAGCCTGTGTACAGTATAAATAATGGTTAATACCCCTAATGATAATATCAAATGAAACAAACAAATTTTCTCAACAGAAGAAAAAAGATTCAAAGCATACTGCTTGATCAGTAAATCCATAAGAAACTGGGTCAGTGCGATTACTACACAGACTGTCAGAAAAAAACGTACAAAATTCTTCATAGGTTAGTCTTCAGAAAAATTCTTCACTTGCCTAATCACAGAATAAATAGCAACAAAAACTCCCAAAAGAGAGAAAAACACAGTAAAAAGAGGTTGTAAACTCACGTACTTTTCATCCAACCAAACTCCTAAAAAACAACAAGCAACAATAGTTACTGCCATTTGCAACCCCATTTGGGAGAATCGTATCCACTTATTTAATTGCTTTGTCGGTAGTCGGTTTTTCATTTAAACTAGTTGGTCTATTACTTCCTTTCATGGTGCATGATACATTAAACACTGCTCCAGGCTCTATGGAAAGTTTGTCAACGGTTACATCTCCTTCAATAACAGCAGTTGATTTTAAAGTTAAAACACTATTCACTCGAAGCGTTCCTTCTATTCTTCCCTCAACATCTGCATTTTCACAAATCACTGTACCTTTGATTATTCCCGTTTTTCCTACTACCAATTTTCCACTGGTTTGGAAATTTCCTTCCACCTCCCCGTCAATTCTAAAATCGGTTTTAGATACTATCTCTCCTTTAAATTTTGTATCCGTAACTATTCTGTTACTACTTGCTGCTGTATTCTCTGCCATAACCTTCTTATTTTCTTTGAACATAATCTATTTCTTTTAAAAGATTAAAAAATCACTTCCCAAAGTTAATGCTTTTTTATTACATACAAAATGTTTTACTCAATTTTTTAAGTCATAGGCTCAAGAAAATTGCTCAAAAAAAGAAGTTCTTATTTTATCAAAAGTATTGATATAGATAAATATTTGATTTTTAATTATTTATTTCCAAAACTTCCGATAACGGACTACGTCCATTTCTTTGAGCAATTCAGTTTGTTCAAAAACGGTTTGATAAAGTGCTTTCGCTACATACGGAGCGTTCATTACTCCGCGTGTGCCAAGTCCATTGAGAATCCACATATTGTCATACTTTGGATGCTTTCCTACTAAAGGTCTTCTGTCCGAAACTGTCGGACGTACGGAGGCTTCCTGTTCAATAATTTCATAACTACACGAAATCAGTTTTTCTAATTTATCAACCAATTCCTTACGACCTTTTTCAGTGATAGTATCACTCAGGTCATCCCATTCGTATGTAGCTCCTATTTTGTAGACCCCCTCCCCCATTGGTATAATTACACCATCTCCTTTTAGAATTTCATTCAAATCCAAATCAGGGGCGTAAAAAGTCAAAGTTTCTCCTTTACATGGTTTCATAGGTAAATATTGAAAAAACGGATTTTTAAGTACTCCATAACCCTCACAAAAAACAATATGCCTTGCCGAAATGGTTTGATAGTAAACAACATCGTCCTCAATATGTAAATCCTCATAGAAAAAATTTCTATGATGATATATATTTTCATCCCTCCATCGATTGATAGATTCAGTCAAATATGTTTTCACATCAAGCCTTCCCGTGTATTGAACCTTTCCAAACCCAAAGGGAGCTTTAATATGTGTATTATTCTCTGGTAAAATACTTGGATTCAAATATCTTGACAAAATTGGTTTATCAGAAGCGTGAAACCAATTATTTTGTTCTTCAATTGAATTAAATTTTCTAAGTATAGATTGCTCAATACGTATTTTTTTGCTCAATTTTTGTTCCATTTGGTCATAAAAGTTATGTAACAAATCTACCTGTTCATCGGCTTTCCATATAGGAGTAAAGCGCTTTAAAACAACTGGATTATACACCCCTGCTGCCACCAAACTCGCCAATTGTGAATGATTGTTGATAATACAAAACGTCTTGTTCTCATTTTCTAACATATGGGCAAAAGAAACACCTGCCAACCCAGCTCCAACAATAATAAAATCAAACATACAATAATCGAATTTATCCTCAATAGAAAAAACTGTTCCGAAACAACTCAGTGCTTCAAAACAGTTTTTTATAAAATTTATTTTTTAATATTAATTTGCCCACATATCGTGCTCTCTACTTCTGATTTTCTCTTTTATTTTATCAGATTCTAAGAGCTGGAATAACGAATTACCCGGTAAATACTCGTTGATTGGTCTGTCACCATAAACGTTTGCTTCCTTATAAATAACTCCGCTAAACATTCTTGCATTTAGCAAATGATCAAAGGAAATTGGTTTAGCATCATTCTTTCTGTTGAAAGTCTTAGCCTCATGCAGAATCTCTCTTGCTTGTGGGTAGAATATCCAAAACAATTCAATCAAAGAAGCCTGAGCATCTTCTGAATCAATAAAGTTGACATCCGGAGCCACTGGTGCAATTGCTAAAATCCGATATTTGAGCTCTCCTTGACGTTTGTCAAAGTACCACCAACCTCTCACGCGGTATTGAGCAATATCACCCGCAGTTAAATCACGACGAATTTTATACTCCTCAGAAACCTGTTCACCTGCGTTCAATTGGTCGTAACCCGCATCCATCAAATCCTCTTTAGTTAAACTGGCTTTGATACTCTCTAAGGTTATCCTCTCAGCAAAATGAGAATCTCTGTAGATGTCTAACTTACCATTCTTAACGTTTTTCATAATAACATCAAACAACGGACGGCGATAAGTACTTACATCCAAGGTATCTATTGGGAAAAGTAACGGAAAATTTACTCGTTCGTTCAGGTCTATAATTTCCCAAGTTTCCACAGACCAAAGAATATCTCTCTCATCGACATACCCGTAAGGTAATGGTTTATCATTGTCTGCATCAATTTGAGCTTCTGTTTTCTTACCAATATCTTCCACCTTTTTAGCATTAAGCAAATTCGCCTGAGCTGAAGAAAGATTAGCAATTAAAACAAACGCTACAAAAAGAACTACGTTTTTTGATTGAAATTTCATTAATTGTTATTTTAGTTTGTTATTTCAACTGAAATCGGAGCTGGTGGTCGTGGTACATATCCAGCTGCACCTTGAATATTTGCCTTAACATCAAAAATTTGAATAATATCTCCTTTTCTTGCTCTACCGATTGCAGCCCTAGCTTGTTCATTCATTCTATCTCCATTCACTTGAACAGAAGGTTGTCCTGGAACAGAAACTTTAAATGACGTAACCGTATACTTCAATTCAAAATCAAAATCCTCAATGGTTGCTCCCACAGGCATTGCTGCTAAGTTCGCCTTAGGCATTTTAACAGTTCCTGATTGTCCAGCAAGTACGGTTACCGCACGAGGAACGTCTTTAATTCTGAACTGACGTGATGAAGAGAATTTTTGTCCATCTATTTCTCCTACTACATTAATTGTTACCTCCCGTCCTTGTCCTGGTTTCAAAACGTAACTTGTACCTGACTTTCTAGATAATCCAGGTGCCGAAGCCGTAACTTTGTTATCAGCAACCCCAGGCATTGAAATTGTAATTGGATTCTCCAACGGACGATACACTACGTTCATCTTATCAGCAGAAATTACAGCTGCATTAGGTTTTGGAATTGTTGAAAATGTTTGATCTACAGGAACAGAAATACGTTTTCCATCTTGATCAAAGTGTAAATTACCTGTAATTCTATGTTCTCCAGCATTTCCTGCATTCACTTTCAACTTCACTTTTCCATCCTGAATATCAAACTCATTTGCTGATAATTTTCTACCATCCAATGACAACTCTACTTCATTTGGCTTTGTTGAAGCATCTTTTCTTCCCAAAACAATAGCTCCATCAAAAGTTTCTCCTTGATAGTACGCCCCTTTTCCTTGTTCCAGTAAAGTGGTATAGTTAGTCATCGAAATCTGAGCTTTCAAATTACCTTCTAACATCATACCATAGAACTCTTGTCCATTAGATCTGATATCAGATTGCATCATCGAAAGTTTTGCTAATGTTGCGATATAAGGAAACCCTTTATAATGGTAATCCAACCATTTTTCTATCGTTCCATCTGCTTTTTTAACGCTTTCGGTATTAAAATTTGCTTTAATTTTTGCAACAAGTTCAGCGTATCGAGGATCATCTCCTAAAAGAGCCAAGGCTTTTTCTCTGTAACTGTCAATTTTATCAACAAATTCCTGTCCCTTAGCATTATAACCCTCGCCTTTGAAAAACAAATCGTCCGTGTACTCGGATTTATCCATTGCTTGATAATCTTTCTCCATAACACCCTTGTCCTCTTGTCCAATCTCTTTGTTCAATCCGTCTTTAATTTCTTGAACAAAACTGTACAATTCGTCAGACAATTCACGCATTTGTTTTGCTTTTTCGTACACTTCTCCGTACTGCTCAGGATTTTCTCTTGCACTATTTCCTAGCGTCTCTATAGCTGCAATATTGGCTGCATTTGCTCTAACATTCGATGCCTCAAATTTCTCGTTAACTAATCCAAATGCATTTAAAACTTCCTTACCCATGTTCAATGCCAACATAGCTATGAAAACTAAATACATAAGGTTAATCATCCTTTGTCTGGGGGTTAATTTTCCTCCTGCCATAAGTTATTAATTTTTAATTAGTTAGTTAACAATTATTTACCCATAGCAGATAACATTCCTCCATAAACTTTATTCAAGGATTTCAAATTATCTTGGAATGATACCATTTGTTGATTCAATGAATTGAGATTATCAACAACACCAGCCTGAGCTGCTACCTGATTCTCTGTTCTTTCTAATTGTAATTTGTATAAACTGTTTAATGATTCCAAATGAGATGCAGCAATTGAAAGCTCTTCACCATATTTATGAGTAGCTGTCATTGAAGTAGTTACAGGAGCTATTTCTTTAGCTGCACCCGCGAAATTTTCAATTGATTTACCTAATGATTGCATCAAATTCGCATCAATTTTAGCCTCTGCCAAAATACCATCTAGTTTCTCAGAAAGAGATTCTTTCAAAGCCTTATCTTCTTTAGTGACTACTTGAGCAGTAGCTAAGTTTTGACGAGGAGCTCCCCCTGACAATTCAGGATAAACCAAAGACCAATCCACCTCCTCCTCAACAGGCTCAAATGCCGCTATGAAGAAAATTAAAGCCTCTGTACCTAATCCAAGTGCCAATAATATGGTACCATTAAGTGGACCTATCGTCCAGTGTGTCAACTTAAACAACGCTCCGATGATCACGACAGCAGCACCTAAGCTGTAAACCATATTAAAGATTTTTTTTCTAGTTGAATTTCCTTTTGCCATAAGATAAAATTTTTAAATGTTGATTAGTTTGTTTTATTGATAATTTATTGATTCCTATCTAAATCCACGAGCTGTTTTAGCTTGTTGCCCTTCAGAAACACCCATAAAATCCTGCACTGTTCTGAAACCTATGTAACTACGAGCAGAATCTTGATATTCAAAATCGCGTGTGTTTACTTGCAACATGTAGGCAGTATCTTTCCAAGAACCTCCTCTGATAACTTTACGTCTATTCTTCTCATCAATTACGTTGGGGTTCATGGTTGACATATACTCATAGGAATTGGGATCATAAGTGGTGTTTGTCCACTCCGAAACGTTTCCTGCCATGTTGTAGAGATTGTATCCATTAGGCTCATATGACCTTGCCTCGACTGTATAAAGTGCGTTATCGGATGCATAGTCACCTCGTAATGGCTTAAAGTTCGCTAAGAAACATGCTCTATCGTCCGTTGTATAAGGACCTCCCCAAGGATAAGTAGCTCCTTCCAGACCTCCACGAGCAGCGTATTCCCACTCTGACTCAATGGGTAAACGAAATGAATTTATCTCATCATCTCCTTTAGCTTTTAAATATGAGTTTTTATTAAGGGTTCTCCATTCGCAAAAAGCCTTTGCTTGCATCCATGTAACCCCAACAACTGGATATTCTCCGTAGGCTTCATGCCAAAAATATTGATTGTGCATTGGTTCATTATAAGAGTACGCAAAGTCTCGAATCCAAACTGTTGTGTCAGGATATACCTTGACTAGTTCTTCCTTGACAAAATCTTTACGATTTCCTTTTGCACGAGCTGATTTTTCCATATCCAACCATTGATATTTGAATACGAATTTCTCAACATCCATGATACGCTTTCCGTTATAAGACTCCTCTATCGGGAGGTACATTTTATCCATAACTTCTGAATAGTACTCATCGGGAAACTTGTTTGTATCCCAAATCAATTGTACTTTTCTATTAAGTTTCTTTGTCTGCTGGTCTCCATATGTGTTATACATATATTGCTGATACGCATTCATGTTTTCTGTATTTGTATTTAGATATGCGTACTCACCAACACCCCCATTACCTTGCGTTTGACCTACTTGATCTGCTAATTCGGCGAGATTTGTTCTAATGATAGAATCGCGAACCCAATTGACAAACTGACGATATTCACTATTTGTAATCTCAGTTTCGTCCATATAGAAAGACCCAACACTCACAGTCTTAACAGGTGCATTTAGACTACCTGTTTTATCATCGTCAGAGCTACCCATAATAAAAGAACCACTTGGAACCAAGGTCATTCCATAAGGTCTCGGTTGTTTCCAACTTTTTCCTTTAACGCCAACAAGCTCCCCTTTATGATCTCCTCCCCCACGTTTGCAGGAATAGACTAAGGTGAGTATCGTTAACATTATTAATAATCTTCTTGCCATAAACATTGTTTAAATTAACTTTACAGTTTGGACTGCAAACGTAGACAATAATTTTCAAACTCACAACATTATTTCTAGTTTATTGAATGTTGAATTTGAAGTTTAACACTATATTTACAAATGTTTAGTAATTTCTACTTTACATCAAAAAAAAGTATTTATTTAAGAAATATCATATTTTCTTTAGTCAAATCACCAATTATAATATCTATTTTCAAAAAAAATATATTTTTTTTATATTGTATTTATACGAAAAAAATACGTTATTTTTACAGATTCAAAAATTGTTTTTTAACTATTTATCCATTAGGATAAAACTCCCTTTTCAGAAAAAAATCTTCTAAAAACGATCCTAAAGAGGAAGTTTTATGGTTCTCTAGTATTATATTTAGAGTTAATTCCCCACTGATTTAATATCTTTCACTCCAACATTCCACAGAATGAACGACTGTACATCAGCTGCTTGTTCAATGATTTTACTAACAGGAGTTCCCGCACCATGTCCTGCGTTGGTTTCAATGCGAATAAGTACCGGGTTTGTCCCTTTTTGTTTAGCTTGTAGCTCTGCTGCGAACTTGTAGCTGTGTGCTGGTACCACGCGATCATCATGATCACCGGTAGTGACCATAGTGGCTGGATATTCCACTCCTGATTTAACGTTATGCACTGGTGAATAGCTTCTTAAATAATCAAACATTTCTTTGCTGTCATTTGCTGTTCCATAATCATATGCCCAACCTGCCCCTGCAGTAAAGGTATGGTAACGCAACATATCTAACACACCTACCGCTGGTAATGCTACTCGAAACAAATCTGGACGTTGAGTCATGGTTGCTCCTACTAGCAACCCTCCGTTTGAACCTCCACTGATTGCTAAATGATTAGCTGATGTATACTGCTCGGTAATTAAATAGTTAGCTGCAGCTATAAAATCGTCAAACACATTTTGTTTCTGCATTTTGGTTCCTGCATCATGCCATTTTTTTCCATATTCACCACCTCCACGCAAATTGGCAACAGCATAAACTCCTCCATTTTCAAGCCATACGGCATTGGAAATATTGAAATTAGGTGTTAAACTTACATTGAATCCTCCGTAACCGTACAGTATGGTAGGATTTTTCCCGTCAAGTTTGATTCCTTTCTTATAGGTGATAATCATCGGAACTTTTGTACCATCTTTGGAGATATAAAACACTTGCTTGGATTCGAAATTATCGGAATTAAAGTCTATTTTAGGCTCCCAGTATAATTGATAATCTCCTGAATCTAAATTCATTTTATAAATTTTACCTGGTGTGTTGTAGTTTGTGAAAGAAAAATAAGTTTCTTTTTCATCTTTTTTAGCGTTGAATCCTCCTGCTGAACCCACACCTGGCAATTTTATCTCACGGATAAGTTTTCCTTCATAATCATATTGTTTTACTTTAGAAACTGCATCTACAATATAACGAGCGAAGATATAATCTCCTGCTAATGAAACTGATAGTACATTATCAATTTCTGGGATGATATCTTTCCAATTCTCAGGTTTTGGATCAGAAATATCCACACTTACCAAACGTTTGTTAGGAGCATTTAAGTTTGTAACCAAATAAAGTTTTGAACCCTTGTTGTTAATTACTTGGGTATCATTATCGAAATTTTCAGTAATTGCTACAAAAGTCGATTTTGGATTTTTTAAATCTTTAACAAACAATTTGTTCCCTGAAGTTGAATTTGCTCCAGACACGAACAAATAGTTCCCATCATCAGACACATAGCCAGAAATATAACGGTATTTTTGGTCTGCAGTGCCACCAAAAATAAGTTTATCTTCCTTTTGTGGTGTATTTAGTTTATGGTAAAACAGTTTATGTGTATCGGTCTTCGCTGAGAGCTCACTTCCTTTGGGTTTGTCATAACTTGAATAATAGAATCCCTCTTTTCCATTCCAAGAAATGCCACTGAATTTTACATCCACCAAGGTGTCACCAATAATTTCCCGAGTTACAGCATTCATGACGATAAGTTTTCGCCAATCACTACCTCCTTCGGAAATTTGGTACGCTAGAAGTGTTCCATCTTCAGTAAAACTAAGATTTGCCAAAGAAGTTGTTCCATCTTTTGAAAACTCATTAGGATTCAAGAAAACTTCTTCTTTGCCGTCTTTATCCTTGCGATAAAGAACACTTTGGTTTTGAAGTCCGTCATTTTTGTAGTAATAGATATAATCTCCCTCTTGGAACGGAGCTCCAACTTTCTCATAGTTCCAAAGTTTTTCTAAACGTTGCTTAATCGTTTTTCTATATGGTATTTTCTCTAAATAACCAAAGGTAACCTCATTCTGAGCCTTTACCCAATTGGCAGTCTCTTCACTGCGATCATCTTCGAGCCAACGGTAAGGATCCTCAATTTTTGTATCGAAATAAACATCAACGGTATCTACCTTTTTGGTTTGTGGATAGTTAATCTTAACTTCTTGTTCTTTAACCTTTTCAGAACAAGATACTGCCAAAAGCACACATCCTAAGGGAATGATTCTTTTATACATATTTTTGAATTTACTAATAGACAGGCGAAAGGTAGTTATTTTTTCGTTTTCTTCCAAATTTTTTTCTGCAAAGCCAATTTTTAACGTTTTTGATTTGGTTTGTGTCATTATTGCCCAACAAAAAAACTGTCCGAAAAAATCGGACAGTTTTTTGCAATTATGTTTTAAAAAATTGGAAGTGATGTAAAAAGTATGATACCTTAAAAAAAGAGGACATTTCTGTCAGGCTGAGCGAAGTCGAAGCCCTGTAATGATAAGGCTTCGACTTCGCTCAGCCTGACAATCAGAACTTCCATCATACTTTTTACAACACGACCAAAAAATTATTGTTTTTTAGCCCACCAAAGAGGTGTAAAAACGGTATCTTCACCTCCCAAATGGCGAACCGCTTGTTGATATCCTTCTTTTACATTTGCTTGTAAGTTAGCAGGATAAGGCAAACGTTGTGGGAAAAATGCTACTTTGCTTTCCATATAGTTTGCATCGGTTAATGCAGGCATTTTTTCTAAAGGTTTTTCTATTGCTGGATTCTCGAAGAACGGAAGCCCTAAACGACGATGGTCACTCCATCCTTCTAACGGAAGCCAAGGCACTTGTGCGATAAATTTCTGGGTGATAATTTTTGTCAAAGCATCATTTTTCACAGTTCCGTTTTGATATAAATTATTTACAGGATAATTGTACGATACAGTTGATTCAGCTCCTGTATATCCGTTTTTGTATTTCATAGTAACGGATGTAGGTTCCACCGTATGTGACCATTTTACAGAAGTTCCCACGCGATTGTACTCTTCTGAAGAAATATAAGCATTGTAATGATTAGAGACTCCCCAATAATCAAAACTCATTTTAATACCTTTTTCATATGCTTCCTGAGCAGACATTGGTACGTTCCAGCCCCTTACAGCAGCTTCGGCTATCAAAAAGTAAGACTCCCAAGCACCAAAAAACAAGCGTTTCGCTGTACTATTGCGTAAATTGTTACGCAAACGAGGGGTCATACCTGGCCAAGAATATACTTGATTCAAACTTCCTTTATCTCCCCATTCACCCAATGAATGAGCATTCCAAGTATAGGCTCCATTGATGGTAATAGTATCCGCTACATGGTCTTTTTTTGGCATCAACTTACGTTCAAATGTCTTTACAACATCCACTGACCAAGAGGGATATAAATTATACTGGGGATTATCTAAATCTCCTGGAATTGGATACAAAGCATAAGCTCGTGGATCAATTGCATGAGGCAATCCGTCAAACCAATAACCTGCTACAGGGTTATTAGTCTTCGTTGCGATATGATGCTCGTAATGAACTCCTAACCAGTCTGCTGGTTTGATTTTAGCAAGAGCCTTTGGTTTTTCAGCCAACTGAACAGATGACTTTACACCTCCTAAACCAACATACAAGTTATTTAGTGTAGTGGATATGTACTGCATATTCCACTCACGAGTCATTACTCCTGTTAAATCATTCCAACCAGGCTGCTCTTGTACTTCAAAGTCTTCGCTTAACTCAGCGATATAACCCTCTTTAACAGCTTTTTCAAATTCAACTTTTGCTACCGATGGTGCTACTTCCGACAATCTCATTGATAAACGCATACGCATTGAATTTCCGTATTTTTTCCATTTTGCAAAGTCATATTTGTACGCAGGGTCTTGCTTTTTAACGTTTTGAGATAATCCTGTTACACCCATGTTTAATTTCGCAGTTGCCTCTTCTAATTCCTTGAGCATAAATCCATAAATTTCCTCAACGCTATTGAAATCAGGATTTACCCCTTGGAATCCTTTTAGGGGCATTGGACCAAAATTATCGGTAGCCTCACTCATCAAATAAACTCTCCAAATACGAGCTACTTGAAGCAAGTTATCAGAATAAGGTTCATTTTTGCCTAATGCTTTCTTCTCTTCGGCTACTTGTATCGCTGTATTGATATTTTTTAACCAATCAGACAAAGAATTATAATAATCAGTTGACCAATCATTATTGTATGAACCTGTTGGCAATCCACTAATTCTGTCCATACGACCTGCTGCTTTCCAATACAGAACAAATGCCCTTTCCGATACGTGAGGATTTTGCTGAGCTCCTATGATGGAATTGTTAATTAGATACTCCACCTGTACTTGCTCCACCCCAACAGCTGTTGGATCCACGTTAATTTCTTCAAAATCATCACAAGAAGACAAGGAAAACGCTCCCAACAATCCAATTAAAATATATTTATTTTTCATTTTATCCCTTATTTTTATATTAAAAACTTACCGTTACATTGAAATAATAAGAACGCATTGTTGGAGAAGAGAAGTTTTCATATCCAACTGCATTAGTTCCCGTAGCAAACACAGACTCTGGGTCAACACCGTTCAAGTAACTTTTTAGCATCACTACGTTATTTACAGACATTCCAACCTTTGCACTTTGGGCTCCTAATCCTTTCACCCAATCATCAGGTAAACGATAATTCAATTGTAGATTACGGATACGAATATTTGTTGCATCAAACAAGTTTTCTTCTGTAATACCTAAGTTTCCTGTTCTTGATGCCATACGATTTACCCAAAAATCTTGAGGCGAAATCGCTTTGGTGTTTTCTTGATAACCATTTCCGCTTTCTACAACACCATTATAGACAATGTCAGCACGCTCTCCATTTACTACAGTAGCCGCTGAACGTCCGCTTGTTTTTAAACCATGGTTAGTTCCTGAGAATATTTTTCCTCCAAAACGACCATCAACAAGGATACTTAATGATAGGTTCTTGTATGTGAAAGTATTTGTAAAACCTAACAAGAAATCCGGTTGTTGATTTCCTAAGATATATTTTTCTCCAGTTCCTTTAGGAGCACCGTGTTCATCCACAATGATACGTCCGTAATGAGGGCTCGCTATGTCTTCAACTCTAACAAATTTAGTTCCGTAAATTACTCCATAACGCTCACCTGACATTGCCAAAATTTGAATATTATCAAAAGTACCTAATCCATACTGGGTTACAGGTTCAGAACCCTCTACTAAAGAATTAACGGTATTGATATTTTTTGAAGCATTCACAACCATGTCCCAAGAGAATTTTTCACCACGGATTGGTTGACCTGTAAGCATTAACTCAAAACCTTTATTTTCAATGTCTCCAGCATTTACTTTCATGGCTTTGTAACCACTCATGGAGTTCAATGGAATATTCAACAACTGATTGGTTGCGTTTGATTTATAGAATGAAAGATCAATCCCTAAACGATTGTTAAAGAATTTAGCATCCACACCGATCTCCCATGACTTGATCAACTCATTTTTTACGTTTGAGTTATATAGAACATCGTTGGTAGTTGCTGTAGTATTTCCATTAGGATCTTTACCTATTTTGTAAAAGTTATACAATTGGTAAGGCCCCATATCATTCCCTACCACTGCGTAAGATGCTCTTATCTTACCATAGTTAAACCATTCTGGTTTAATATCGTACTCTTTTTCAAGCATTTCAGAAAATACTAAGGAAGTACTCACCGAAGGATAGAAGAATGAACGATTTGCTTTGCTCAAAGTAGAAGACCAATCGTTACGCCCTGTGATATCTAAGAATGCATATTGATTGTAATTGATTTGGTATGTTCCATAGAATGAATTGATTTTGTGCATTCTGTAATGTTGGCTCACTCCGGGATTTCCTTTAGAGTTAGTTACTACAAACAAATTTGGCACTTCAAGCTCTCCAGCATCAATGGATAACCCTGAACTATGACGTTTCATCAAATTACCTCCAAAAGTTGCAGCCATACCTACTTTCCCAAACAAGTCGTTCTTTTGAGCACTAAACAAGAAACTTAAGTTTGTCTCATTAAAAGTATCTTTTCCTAAACTGTAACGACCTGTTGTCGTTAATGAGCTTTTTCCATAGGTTTTATTTTCTACGTTTGTAGTGTATAAATCCGTACCTCCTTTTACCTCAGCATTTAACCAATCGGTAAACTGATATTTAACCGAACCGTTCATCATAAAACGATCTCGAGAATCCTCATTGGTATTGTATTTTGCCAACCAAAAAGGATTCAAACCACTTGTGTTATACCAAATGTGGTTGCCGTAATCATCTATAGCCCTTGAAAATTCTGTGACATCAACTGTTACAGGAAGATTTAACATAGAATTGAAGACATTTATATCTCGTTGTCCTCCGATTGGGCGGTTTTTAACTTTCGAGTTGATATATTGCACCTTGAAGTCAGTTGTCCATTTTTCATCTTTTCCAAAACGAGAAATCGCTCTACTGATTAAATTTAAACGCTCCAATGTAGCCCCAGGAATACTACTTTGATTATCAACGTGCGTTAATGAAGAATAGATAGACGTTCCATTGGTAACCTGTTGTTGGAAAGACACTGAATGTTGAACATCCACACCCGTGTTTAAAAATCCTTCTACATTATCATGTACTCTTAACGGAATACGAGCTCCTTTCCAATCTTCTACCATTTGTCCTTCAATTTTTGGCCCCCAGCTTGAAGCTGAAAGTGGATCATAGTTTCCGTCAGCTCCTTGACCAAAAACATTTTGAACATCGGGTTTCATAAATACATTTTCAAAACCAATTGAAGAAGAATAGGTAATTCCTAACCCTTCACGGGCTTTCCCTGATTTGGTAGTAATCAAGATTACCCCGTTACCTGCTCGTGAACCATACAAAGCAGCAGCGGCAGGTCCTTTCAAAACTGACATACTTTCAATGTCGTTTGGATTCAAATCACCCAAACCATTTCCCATGTCATTGGTTGGATTCCAAAAGTCGTTGTTTGAAGCCCCTGTAAAGTTATCCATCGGCACACCGTCAACAACAATCAACGGCTGGTTATCACCTGTCAAAGAGTTGTTACCACGAAGTACTATTTTAGAAGATGCAGCAGGTCCGTTACTTCCTCTAACAATCTGTAAACCTGCTACTTTACCAGAAAAAGCATTAGCTAAGTTCGTTTCTTTTGCTTCTACTAAGGCGTCTCCTTTCACTTCCTGTAAAGCGTATCCCAGAGATTTTTTCTCTCTTTTTATTCCCAACGCTGTAACTACAACTTCGCCAAGCTGCTCTGCTTCTTCAACAAGTAAAACATTGATTGTCAGAGAATTACCCCCCCCTATAATTTTTTCTTGTGTTACGAAGCCTAAGTAACTGAATACAAGCACATCTCCTCGATTTGCTTTGATTTCGTACTTACCATCAAAATCGGTAGCTACTCCACGAGTAGTGTTTTTGATCAAAACACTTACGCCTGGTAGTGGCACTTTACCCTCGTCAGTAACGGTTCCTTTTACTGACACCATTTGTGCAGAAAGTGTTAAACACCAACTGAACACAAACGCGAACAATGTTAAAAATTTTAATTTCATAAGCTGTTTGATTAATTATAATTCGAGGCGTAAAGGTACAACTTTTTTCGTTTTGATACAAAACTATTTCCCTTTTTTTCTTTTATTCCAAAATTATCTATAAAAAATAGAATATCTGTTGATTATGAATCGAAAGAAATACGCGTTTTTAACAAAGTATGTGTTTTTAGTAACGATTCTTTGTATGAGTAATCAAAATAAAACTGTACCTTTGCCTTTAGTTTAAAACATTAAACCACATGAATGTAAACATAAAAAACATATCAAACAATCCATTGCCAAATTATCAGACGGAAGAAGCTGCAGGAATGGACATTCACGCTTTTGTAACCACTCCTATCACAATACTTCCACTGGAAAGAGTGATTGTAAAAACAGGTTTATTTTTGGAGCTTCCAAAAGGATACGAGGCACAAATAAGGCCACGAAGCGGACTTGCCGCCAAACACGGTATCACGGTTTTGAACGCTCCAGGAACCATTGATTCAGATTATCGAGGAGAAATTGGAGTTATCTTGGTAAATCTTTCCAATGAGCCTTTCGTAATTGAAAACGGCGAACGCATTGCACAAATGGTTTTTGCTAAATATGAAAAAGCAACACTTACTCAGGTTCAAGAACTTTCGGAAACAATTCGTGGTACAGGAGGCTTCGGAAGTACCGGTAAAAAATAAATACGAATGAGAAAAATAGTTTTTTTAGTAGCATTAGGTCTATTGACTTTTGCTTGTAAATCAAAGAAAAGTACCGTTTCAGCAGGTGAAGTTGACCGAAAAATGAAGGTCGGAACCCTGATTCAACATCATAGTAATGCCTTTCCTAAATTCGTTACAGTGAACGGCAGTATTTCTTTGGCTCACGGTAGTGAAGGAAATATGTCATCGCTCCCCGCTTTGAGTTTTCGTATGCAAAAAGATAAAGCTATTTGGTTTTCAGCTCCTTTGGGAGTTGCTAAAGTTTTTGTCACTCCCGAAAAAGCGAGTTACTACAACCGCTTAGAAAATACACACTTTGATGGCGATTTTTCACATATCAGCGATTTGTTAGGTTTTGAAGTGAATTTTGAAAACTTACAACGATTGCTATTGGGACAATATATCTATGATCAAGATACTTCAAACACTAAAATAATACTTATTGATTCTCAAAACTATATTTTACAGTCCGAAAACATAAACACCCTAAAAACCATTTACGGAATCACTCCGAAAACATATCGCATTGGTTTCCTTGAAATTACAAATACTGAGAATCCAAAAGAAAAATCTGAAGTGACTTATACATATCAGAAAGTAGACAATGTCTTGTTTCCTGATACTATTAAAATCAATGTACAAAGAATGGTGGATGGAGAATTACAAAAAACCGAAATAGAATTATCATTCAAAAGCATTCGTTTGAATGAAAAAGTAAATTTTCCTTTTAAAATTCCATCAGGAACGAAATCAATCTTGTAAATAAAATTACCAATTTCAAATTACGAATACTCTTGAGGAAATAATTCTAAATTACGAATTACGCTTATAGCTTTCATAATTTGTAATTCGTAATTTGAAATTCGTAATTTTTTTTAATATGTTTTTGCGTAATAAAAATAAAACGTATATTAGCAGTTTGTAAGAAAATATATAAATATGGCAAAGAAAGATACAAAGGAATTGAGTGCAGCAGAAGCAAAAGCAAATGCTTTGAAACTGACACTCGAAAAATTAGATAAAACCTTCGGTAAAGGAGCTGTAATGCAATTGGGAAATGCTCCAATTGAAGAAATTGAAACTTTCTCTACAGGATCTGTAGGTTTGGATGTTGCTTTAGGTGTTGGAGGATATCCAAAAGGAAGGGTCATTGAAATTTTCGGGCCCGAATCATCTGGTAAAACAACCTTAACCCTACACGCTATTGCAGAAGTACAGAAAGCTGGGGGAACAGCTGCATTTATTGATGCAGAACACGCTTTTGATCGTATTTACGCTCAGAAATTGGGAGTAGACATCAATAATCTGATTGTTTCACAGCCTGACCACGGTGAACAGGCTTTGGAAATAGCCGATGCGTTAATTCGTTCGAATGCGGTAGACCTGATCGTAGTGGATTCAGTCGCTGCTTTAACACCGAAAAGTGAGATCGAAGGCGATATGGGAGACTCTAAGATGGGAGTTCACGCTCGATTGATGTCACAGGCATTGCGAAAAATTACAGGAAGTATTAATAAAGCAAATTGTATTGTAATATTTATCAATCAATTACGTGACAAAATTGGAATCACATTCGGAAACCCAGAAACCACCACAGGAGGTAATGCATTGAAGTTTTATGCTTCTGTTCGTTTGGACATCCGTAAAGCAGGTGGGGGAAGTATCAAGGATTCAAGTGGTGAGGTTATCGGGAATCGTACCCGCGTTAAGGTAGTTAAAAACAAAGTTGCTCCTCCATTTAAGTCCGCAGAATTTGACATCATTTTCGGCGAAGGTATTTCGAAAATAGGGGAAATTATTGATATTGGTGTAGATGCTGACATCATCACCAAAAGCGGGTCGTGGTTCAGTTACCAGGGAACGAAACTTGGACAAGGACGAGATACCGTAAAAGCTCTATTGAAAGATAATCCTGAACTTACCGAAGAACTGGAGAATAAAATCAAGGAGTTCCTAAAAAACAACGATGATGATACCACTCCTAAAAAAGGAAAAAAGGGGAAATCAAAAGCAGATATAGAAACTCAAAACTCCGATGATGACTCTTTTGATGAAGATGAATTAAACGAAGAAGAATAGTTGATTTTAAACAACTTACGTTCTTTTATATACAATCGGGACAATACAATTCGGAAGTGTTGTGAAAAGTATGATACCTTTAATAAAGTGGATATTTCTGTCAGGCTGAGCGTAGTCGAAGCCCTGTAATTACGAGGCTTCGACTACGCTCAGCCTGACAATCAAAACTACCATCATACTTTTTATAACACAACCTACAATTCTATGGATTTTACATTCAGCAGAATTATATTGCCCCGATTGTTTTTTATGTCATCACGTCTTTCTAATTCGTAATTTGAAATTCGTAATTCATACTTGGTAGTAAGTCTATTTGATTTCCTTGATACTCACAGCATACCCACCGCCTTCTTTAGCTACGAGGGTAAGAGTGGTGTTGGCATCTACTTTTCTTTTGGTAATAGTGTACGCTTTAGGATTGTTTTTATAGTGTGCGTTTTTGGCATCGGCATAGATGGTGGCTTCATATTTCTTGTTTTTATCTAAGAAATTGAGTTTTAGTTTCGATGTATGTCCGTTTTCATTGGCTGTGCAACCGATATACCAATCGTTACTATGCTTATCTTTACGAGCCACGGTAATATATCTGCCAGGTTCTGCCTCTAAATAGATACTTTTTTGCCAATCTACAGGAACGTCTTTAATAAATTGAAAGGCATCTAAATATTTACTGTAATTTTCAGGCAAATCAGCTGCCATTTGTAACGGACTATACATTGTGAGGTATAGAGCCAATTGCTTTGCCAAGGTACTACGTGCATAGCTTCCGTTGTCAGGATTTACGTTCCAAATTTGGGTTTCAAAAATTCCTGGAGTGTAATCCATTGGCCCGCCTTGCAAACGTGTAAACGGAAGTACGGTGGTATGGAAGGGTTTATTTCCTCCGAAAGATTCAAATTCGGTTCCACGAGCCGACTCATTTCCGATAAGGTTCGGATAGGTACGACAAAGCCCCGTAGGACGCACTGCCTCGTGTGCATTAACCATAATTTTGTATTTAGCTGCCTCGGTTACGGCATACAAATAATGATTTACAAGCCATTGCCCATAATGATGTTCGCCTCGTGGCACAATATCACCTACATAGCCACTCTTTACAGCATTATAACCGTAGTCATTCATAAGCTGATACGCTTTATGCATATGTCGTTCGTAATTTCTTACAGAAGAAGAGGTTTCGTGATGCATCATCAGTTTTACTCCTTTGGAATGGGCATATTCGTTCAAGGCTTTGAGGTCAAAATCAGGATAAGGAGTTACAAAATCAAACACATAATCCTTTTTATGTCCAAACCAATCTTCCCAACCTACATTCCAACCTTCTACTAACACTTGGTCGAAGCCGTGTTGTGCTGCAAAGTCGATGTACTTACGTACGTTTTGGTTATTTGCGGCGTGTTTTCCGTTAGTCTTTAATTTTGTATAATCTACTTTATCAAGTTGAATAGAAGGTAACTCATCGGTGTATGCCCACGAAGATTTTCCTGAAATCATTTCCCACCAAACACCGATGTATTTCACAGGTTTTATCCACGAAGTGTCTTCGTACGCACAAGGGTCATTTAGATTCAAAATCAGTCGTGAAGCCAAAATATTACGAGCATCATCACTAACCATAATGGTACGCCAAGGGGTGTGGCAAGGAGCTTGTAGATGCGCTTTATCGCCCGTAGCATCGGGAGTCAAATGCGATTGGAACACGAAATTAGAATCATTGAGGTTCAAGTGCATACACGAGTAATCTACCAAAGCTGCTTCGTGTAGATTGATATAAAGTCCGCTATCAGTTTTCATCATTAGAGAAGTTTGCACTCCTGTGCGTGAAAACGGTGTTTGTGAGGCGTTATGATTGATGGCTCCTTGATTTAATAGGCGTATCTGAGAGAGTTTTGACTCGGTATAGTCGTACTCTTGGGTATCGTAGTCACCTACTATCCACCACGCTGTGTGGTCGCCCGTCATTGCAAACTCCGTCCATTCCTCTACCACCGTAAAATAGGTCAGATGCTTCTGCTCAGGAAACTCATAACGGAAACCTACACCATCATTATACACTCGAAAACGAATATTCATAAAACGATCTGAAGTCTTTTGATGAAGCGACACCAAAAGCTCGTTATAATGATTACGAATATGGCTTTCTTCGCCCCAAACAGGTTGCCATGTTTCATCAAAAGTAGATTTTTCTTCCTTAATAACTTTAAAATCAGCAATTAAATCAGTAGTATTTTTAAGTTCCAAGCCCATATAACTTTGCTTGATTACTTCCTGATTCTTGTACCAAACCTTATAAAAAGGTTTTCCTGACGGATTTAGCTCAAAGGTAACTTTTACATTACCATCAGGCGAAATTTGTGTGTTTTGTGCTTGAGATTGCCACCCCAAAAGGCAACAAAGAATAATCGATATTTTTTTCATTACAACTTTTTTTATTTAATTACGAATTACGAGATTTAATTACGAATTACAGAATCAATTACGAATTACAGAATCAATTACGAATTACGGAACCAATTACGAATTACGAGATTCAATTACGAATTACGGCTCTAATTTCCGTAATTTGTAATTCGTAATTTAAAATTCGCAATTCATTATTATGTTTTTAGTTTATTTTTGATTGTTATTTGTATTTTTCCAATGATTTTAGCTATTTCTTTGGCGTCGTTTAGCAAACTGATACTTTGTTCTTCTGTGAGAAAATCGGTTGCTTCTAATAATCGTAGCCAATATATCGTTTCTCGAGTTTCTTTATAAGCAATACTTACCTTTGATAAAAAATCTTTATCCGATTGTGCTCCAATAGCTTCTTCAACATTTGCCCCAATTGATGTGCCACACCTCAGCAACTGCTTCGACAAAACCCGTTCGTTATACTCTGAAACTATATAACGATATACATTCACAATCCGAACTGCAAAAGCAAATGTTTTCTCTTGAATGATATTGTCTTTCCTCATCTTAACACTTAAAATCAATTACGAGAATCAATTACGAATTACGGCTCTAACTTTCGTAATTTGTAATTCGAAATTTGTAATTTAAAAATCGAAATTCGTAATTATTTTGAAATTGACCAAACCCCATAGCTATTTGCTCCCACCGTGATGGTTACCTTTCCGTTAGCATCGGTGACAGGACGTGTGGCACTCTGTTGGGTATAATCTATCAAAGTTTTGTTTTTCCAATGTGTAGGAATGGTACGCGTAGCAGGGGCATTTCCACTGTTGAGGAAAAGCATCAATCCGGGGCTGTTTTCATCGCCTAAACGAAAATCAATAAATTCGGTATCGGAAGCCAAATAGAATTTCTCCTCGCCTACGGCTAAACTACGGTGAATGAGTAACAGATTCTGTATTTTGGCTTTGAATTCATCATTTTCGTAATCCGAAATAAAAATAGTTGGGTAGCCGCTATGGGTGAGCATATAGGCATACGCCAAGAGTTTTCGTTCTTTACTGATTACATTATCAAGATTTTTGTCTTTCTCGGTATCGTGATTAGCAACGAAAGTAACCGCCTTATCAGGATAGATGGTTCGAAGCATTTGGTTGCCCATTAAGTGTCGCATATCATTTTTGTCCAAAGCCTGTTCCAATTTATAGAAACACGCAAAGTCAAAAGCCGGAACTCCTCCGCTTTCATCTACCCAATTTTTGAGCTTTTGAGCATCGCCGTCCCAATATTCTCCTACGGCAAAGCCCCCTACCGAAGCCATCCAATCTTTCACTACCCAAGCGCCAAAACTTTTGACATAATCGAAACGCCATCCGTCAAATTTCATTGTGTTTTTGTAATATTTGGCTACAGACTCATCCGATTTCCAAAGCCAATTCTGTACATATTCCTTATGATGGCAGAGGTCTTGTTCTGAAAAGAAATCAGCAGCTTCATCACAACAATGGTAATCATTCGGATGGAAGTCCAAATGACTGCGGTTGAATTTTCCCGAAGCATTGCCGTGTTGCTCGTTGAACATCGTGTAAGTGTCTTTCCCACGCGTGATGTTATGTTCCAATCCACCCCCCGAATTGTGCCCCAATACCATATCGGCGATAACTTCTAAGCCGTTGTCGTGGGCTTTTTTTATTAGATTTTCCAATTCGGCACGCGAGCCAAAACGGGTCTCTACGGTGCCGTGTTGGTTATATTCGCCAAAATCAAAGTAATCCGACGGGTCATACCCCATTGAATACCCTCCTGATTGCCCCTTGGTGGCAGGTGGCAACCAAATTCGGTTTACGCCATTAGCTTTCCAATCGGTGAGTTTGGTAGCTGTCAAATTCCACCAATCGCCACGAGGTTCTACATCCCAATAAAAAGTCTGCATCATTACCCGATTGCCGTTATCCATTGCCGAGAGATTCAGCGGAGTAACCTCCTGTGGCGGTGTGGGAGCATCGTTATTATCCTTTTTACCGCATTGAAACAGTAGCAGACTAACGAAAACCATTGTTAAAATATTTTTTTTCATAAGTATGAAATCAATTACGAATTACGAGTTACAAATTACGAATTACGAGTTACGAATTACGAGTTACAAATTACGAATTACGGAATCAATTACGAATTACGAGAATCAATTACGAGTTACAAATTACGAATTACGGTTCTTGCCCCTTGTTACTTTATCCTTGTTTCTTGAAACTTGAAACTTGGAACTTGAAACTTTATCCTTTATCCTTTATCCTTTATCCTTGATTCTTGAAACTTTTCCCTTGACTATTGAGTTACTTTTTTTATCTCTTCATTGATAGAATTTACCAAATTTTGATATGCTTGTATTCCTTTTACGATGGTCAAACCATTGATTAGAGTAATAAGTTTGGTAAATGTTGTTTGCATTTGGGCACGAGTGGTTTGAGTTTTGCCCACCTCAACGGCTCCTTGCTCTTGGGTGCGGTCGGTGTGAAGTGAAGCAAAGGCTTCATTAACTTGTGCAAGTTGCTCAATCCATTGCTCGGCTCCGATGAGCGTTACCATAGCTTTTACTTGAGTAGCGGCTAAATCATCGAGCAGATTACGAATGATAGCCGTTTCTTCACGGAAGGATTGCTTCTGTGGTGATTTACCATATTTTTCGTTGATTAGTACCAATTTTTTAGCAGCTTCAGCTTTCTCTTTCACCGGAAAATTCACAAATAACTTACAATGCCCAATGTAGCCCATCAGTAGTATATCGCGCTGATTGTCCAATTCGGTGATTCGTTGCGTGTACTCGCTCTTTCGTACGGGCTTTAACGAGGCTTCAAAGGCATTAAAATCTCGGTCAAAATCCGTTTTAATAGCCGTAAGTTCCAAATTAGCAAGATCTTCTTTCTCTAAAAAGTTTTTTACATTCGCCATCACTTGGGCAAATTCCATCAGGCGAACTCTTGATAAATTATGCTTCGAAATCATATTTTTATATTTTTTTATGTTTTTACTTGATGTTTATAGGTAAGTTTATATAATTTGTCTTCTACTTCTGTTCTTTTTAAAGTAATTTTTCTCTTTTTATTTATTACAATAGTACAAAACCCACCGATTTTATGTTTTTGTACCCTTACAAAAGTGGAAATCTGCCCGATTTTATATCCTTGTTGGCTTACAACAGAGTAAAACCCACCGATTTTGTGCTTTTGTACCCTTACAAAAATGCAAATCTGTCTGATTTTATAGATTTGTATCCTTACAAGAGGATAAAAACTCAGGATTTAGAAAGACATAAACATTACATACAGACCCCGAAGTTACATATTTTTAAAACACAAAGCAAACATTTACCTGATTTTTAACATATTACCTCTTCCTCATCGTATAAAAAAACTTCGACTCTCTGCCCTGCGTATTAACAAAATTGCTTAGCCTAAGAGTCGAAGTTTGTCATTATAAAACCTATTTGATGGAATATGTAGGCGGTGTTACTGAGAAATCAACCGTAATGGTATATGTTCCTGCGGTAACGGGAATGTTATTATCATCTTCTTGGTCTAACACACCGTCCGCATTTTTATCTCCCCAACTGACTGCCCAAGCCTTGTTGAATCGGAATTTGATACCTCCGTTTTTCAAGTTAACGCCTGTGGCTTTCCAAGTATTGGTAGGCCCATCATACTCTAATAGAATATCATCATTATCTCCCCATCCTTTAGCTCCATCTCCAATGATGCTCCACGAGTATTTCTCAATGGTGTAGGTGTTTTCGTTAATGTTCCAAACGATTTTGTATATCCCTGCCGTAACAGGAATGTTAGCCCCTCCGTTTTCAAGACTTCCATTTTTCCCGTCATCACCATAATTTTCTGCCCAAGCATTGTTTTTACGGAATTTGATTTCGCCGTCTTTCAAAGCCACATAAGCTATCCTTTCATTGCTATTGGTGGGGTTTTTCCAAAATGGAAGATCGGGACCGTCCCACCCATTAGGTGTTGCGTGTCCTACAATACCCCATTCAGTGGGCTCGATAAGGTCAGCATAAGGTGTTATTTTAATGGTTTTTGCTTGGGTAGGAATACTATACGTACTACTAACGGCATCTTTAAGCGTTACTTTTACTTCTGCCTCTGTTCCTGCGGCAAGCTCTAAGTTGGCAAGTAAAATTTTGTTAAGTTCAACGTGAGAAAAACTATATGGCGATTTGGTTACGGATACCTCTTTGCTTTTTCCGTTGCTTTCCAACAAAATGCTGTACGAATGCCCCAAATTTAGGTTCAGCTGTTGCGTTTCCCACGAAACGCTAAGTGCTGTTTCACTTCCTTTCTCTTTGTCCAAAGCCAACGTATTGGCAGACAAGCTCATTTCTATTTTAGCTTCGGCATTAAGCACCGCTTTCTCTTCATCTTTCTCACACGATGTGGCGACAAATAGCAGCCCGAATAATGTCCCTGCTTTGAATATATTTTTCATACCCATTTATTTTTACAATTAATATCCCGTGTTTTGTTTTAAGTTCGGATTTGCCAATAGTACACTTGCCGGTATGGGGAAGATATTTCTGTGCTCACTTGTACCTACCCCTGTGATGGCACCTCCTTTGAATGTCCATAGATAGTCGGCTGTGGTGAATTTTCCGTAGCGAATCAAATCAGTACGACGCAATCCTTCCCAATACAACTCACGAGCACGTTCATCTAAGATAAAATCGGCGGTAAGTTCTGCTTCGGTAATAGGGGTTGCTCCTGCACGTGTGCGTAGTTGATTTACATAACCTACCGCAGTTGCTTTGCTTCCACCTCCGCCACGTACTACAGCCTCAGCATAGTTCAAATAAATCTCTGCCAAACGAATGATAGGCAAATCTGTATCAGGGTGTTTCCCTGACGGGTCTTTTCCTTTGCCTCCTTTTGAAGTACGATTGGTAAACTTAGGCAGTGCATAGCCTTCGGTGAATTCACTAATATTGTTGATTTCGTAGGACTGTCCATCGGTATAAAACATTGCTCGTTGGTCGTTCCACGCTGTTGGCTCTCCGTTAGCATTGGTAGTTTTGGTCTCGAATTTAGATACAAATTCTTTGGTTGTTCTGTATCCGTACCAACCCTCGACAACTCCGTAATTCTCCGGTTTCATTGAGCCTCCGATAGACCCAAGCAACAAGTTAGTAACACCTCCCCACGTATTGGCTTGGATGCCATCGTAGTTCAACACAAAAATAAATTCGTTTTGAGCTCCGTTGGTATCATTATCTGCCATAAACAATTGTCTGTAATCATTATGCAAGGCATATCCTGAGTTGATTACTTTTTCGGCATACGCCACACAATCAGCATAACGCTCGGTGCCTACCCACGTTTTTGCATTCAGATACAAACGGCTCAATAGTGCTTGTGCAGCGGCAGCATCTACACGACCGTACTCGTTGGATTTGGCAGCTTTCAACTCGCCCTCAATGGCTTTCAATTCGCTTTCTACAAATTGGAATATTTCCTGACGGTTGCTTTGCGTAGGTAAAGTAGCTTGTACTTTGGTAGCTAATGGCACGTTGGCAAACAAATCCATCAAGCAATAGTACGAATAGGCACGTAAGAAACGAGCCTCAGCAATGAATGTTCTCACCTGAGCATCGGAGCTTAACGCTTCTGCATTGGTGATAAATGAATTGGCAAAGGAAATTTGTTGCCCCAAGCGGTTGTACAATCCGTTAAGAAACACATCGGAAGAAGACCAAGATAACGCGTGGAAATCCTTAATGGTTTGGTCAGCCCACCCTACTAAAGCGGTTTCTGTGGTAAGCTCTTGAGCGGCGAAATAAAGCCGAGAAAATTGTGAATATCCTTCATCTATTCCTGTTATATCACTCTGTCCTTGAGGTCCTTGTTGTCCGGTTAAGGCATAGGAAGCATAGACCTTAGCCAAAGCACTTTTGGCTTCTGTTGGGTTGGCAAACACTTGCACTTGTGTAAAGCTATCGGGGTCAATAGGCGACTGATCAAGGTCTTTCATACAGCCCGTTAGCGACAAGGCTAAAGCTAATCCGAATATCTTATATGTGGTATATCTTTTCATTTTTCAAAAATTTTATTCGTTGTATTTTGACTAAAAATTCACGCTCAAACCTACCAAATAGGTTTTCGGACGAGGATAGAAGTTTGTATCAATACCGTGCTTAACTCCTATAATATCAGGTACAAGAACCTCAGGGTCTAAGCCTTTGTACTTAGTAAGGGTCAATACATTTTGCATTGTTCCGTACAGGCGAATATTGTATTTTGTAGTTGGGAATGTATATCCTAAGGTGATGTTATCCAACTTAAAGAAGGAAGCATTCTCTACAAAATAATCACTTATTACGCCCAATCCGCTAAGTTTTGTGAACTTGGTGTCGTTATAATTTGATATTAAGTTACGCAAGTATTGTCCATCAACAGCTGTTTCAAACTGACTTAAAGAAGATTGCGTGTTGTTGTACACATAATTACCGATATTGGCACGTGTAATAATGTTCAAATCCCAATTTTTGTAGTTGAAATCCATCGTTAATCCCATTGTTACAGGAGCAAATGGTGATTTGTAGAAGTAGCGGTCGTCGTCATTGATAACTCCATCGCTGTTTCTATCAACGAATACGTTTTCAATAGGCTTACCATTAGCATCATACACTTGTTGGAATACGAAGAACGCAAACGGAATTTGACCCTCTTGGTGGCGTTGTATATTGTTACCCGTACCACCTCCAATGCCTCCTACATCTTGTACTTTCGGAAGTTTCGTCAATTTATTTTCGTTGTAGGCAACATTGTAATTGATTGTCCAACGGAAATCATCGGTACGGAAAGGAGTGTAACTAAGTCCGAACTCAATACCTCTGTTTTCCATATTACCAATATTAGCATTTACTTCATTACCAAAGTTGGTAAAGGTATCCACAGTGCTTGGTGCAATCAAATCTTTGGTTAGTTTACGATATACATCAATAGTTCCTGTTAAGCGATTTTGCCAAAAACCAAAATCAATACCTGCATTGATCGTATTACCGATTTCCCAACGCAAGTCGGTGTTTACTACACTTGGTCGGTAAGTTTGGTAGAAACTATCGCCAAACTGATAAGAAGCTCCGTTTGTACTACGTGTATAGTTGGTTAAGAAAATATAATCTCCTAATCCGTTAACGTTACCCACTTCACCATATCCTAAACGTAATTTCAACTCATTAACCGTTTCATTTTCTTTTAGGAAATTCTCATTAGCGATGTTCCACGCCAATGCTACCGATGGGAAATATCCCCAACGATGCTCTTTTGCTAATTTAGATGAGGCATCAGCACGAAGTGTTGCTGTGAGCAAATATTTATCTTTGTAGCTGTAATTGGCACGACCAAAGAAAGACATCAACACGTTTTTGCTTTTATCAATTTTTGGTGTTTCTTTATTATCCCCCGGATTTATAAAGGTTTCATAAAAGGTTTCGTGATTGTCAAATTCAAAAGATTGGTAAGAATGCCCTACCATCAAACCGATGTTGTGATTGTTTACCTCCTTGTTGTAATTCAAGTAAGCATCGAATAACTTGTTAGTGGTTTTGTTATCATAAACTTTATGATTTCCTGCAAAGTTGCTTGACGAATTGGGGTAGCGAGGGTCGATAATTCTATCTCCTTTACCATTACTGTGGTCTAACCCTACATTCACCGTAGCGATTACCTCAGGAAAGAAAGGTAATTTGTAATCGGCTTTTAAATTTCCGATGAAGTTATACACTTTGGAGTTGTCATCAGTAAGGAATAACATCGCCATTGGGTTAAGCGGGGCTAAACCTCCGAGAAGCCCTGTTGCCGAGTCTGACCACGCACTATAACCTGCATAACGTGAAGTTGGGTCATAAACCGGTTTGGTTGGGTCATAGCCTACGGCTGCACCAATAGCACCCTTTTCAGCAAAGCGGTTTTTCATAAATGTTCCGTTAGCATTCAGCTCTAATTTTAGGTGATTGTCCAACAAACTTGGCGTCAATGTTACTTTGGCAGTAGTACGTTGGAAGTTATCGGTACGAAGTACACCATCGGCATACGAATGCCCAACAGAAACACGGTAAGGCACTACCCCACCTGCTGAAACACTCAATGTGCTGTTACTCATTGGTGCTGTCTGATAGATTTGTTTTTGCCAATGGGTATCAGCCGTTCCTAAACGAGCTATCAGATTGGCTTTTCCGGTGCTTGTAATGAGGTCTCTGTACTGAGAAGCGCTCATCACATCTACATAATCACTTACGTTTTGTAAAGATAAGCTCGTATTGAAATTGATTTTCATATCCTGACCCGCTTTTCCTTTTTTGGTGGTAATCATAATTACCCCATTGGCAGCACGTGATCCGAAAATAGCTGTTGATGAAGCGTCTTTAAGTACCGTCATACTTTCGATATCTTCAGGGTTTACCAAATTAAAGATACTACGTGATCCTCCAACGCCTCCGTCGTTCATAGGCACACCATCAATTACAATAAGCGGATTTGAAGATAAGGATAACGAACCATTACCACGTACACGGATGGTTTGCCCCTCACCTACAGCACCCCCTGCTGAGGTCATCTGTACTCCTGCTACTTTACCCTGCAACAATTGATCGGCATTTACCGCCGGTGCTTTGTTAAAATCTTTCTCATTTACCAAATTTACCGAACCGGTAACATCTTTTTTCTTAGCAACACCGTAACCAATAACTACAACGTCATCGAGTTGTTGAGCATCTTCTTGGAGCGTTACGTTTAAAACAGTTCCGTTCACGGTAATTTCTCGACTTCTAAAACCTATGGAGGAGAAGACCAATACTTCGCCACGATCGGCTTTCAATTCATAATTTCCGTCAAAGTCGGTAGCTGTTCCACGTGAAGTCCCTTTAACGACTACCGTAACTCCCAACAGCGGATCGCCTGTGGTTGCGTCTTTGACAGTTCCTTTTACGATTTGTTGAGCATACATCCCTACAGAAACGAAAAGAAACAAAAGCAAAATACGTAGTTTTAACGATTTCATAAATATTTCTTTAATAGTTAAACGATTTTATATAACAATTTTTACTTCTCGGCTGTAAAACTACAACTTTTTTTGTTACGAAAAATTTCTTGACGAAATAAACCGAAACGAAAACGATGGAGTGTGGATAACTTTTCGAAATTTACTGACAAAAGTCAGTAAAATCAGATGTTTTTTATGGAAATATTTTGTTTTTATTTTCTCAAAATAAACTCAACAAGGATTTCGCTTTTTAATTTGAAATGTTTCTTGGACAATCAAATTTAAGGTTTTTTTCAAAAAACTTTTTGAGTTCCTCTATATTTTCATATTTTTGTAACTCATAAAATCAGTTAGTTATGGAAATTTTTAAAGGTCAAAATCTTTTAGAATTCCCTTAACGCTTCAAAACTGACTTGGATTGTGAAAAATATTTAGCTCATTGCAAGTGAGAAAAAGGCTTCGTATGTCGCAGATGTGGGCATACAAAAAGCTAAATTCGTAAGGATTTTTCAAGAACTTGTAACATTTGTTCTGATACAGAAAGCCCTACGGCAGGAACACTTTTTCACAAAGTAAAATTCGAACCTCGTAATGCTTTTTTTATTTGTTTTGAAATCGAAGATTCGACGAAGTCAAATGTGTGCAACCACTGTCTTACAAATGTCTGTTCGTTACGCAATTACCGAATATACGGCTCAATTGTTTATGCACAAAGTTCGTGAATCGATGAAATCCAATGAATTACATAAAATGAAACGTAAAGTTCAAGTGGAGGAAAAGAAGAAGGCAAACAAGGACAAAGCTACGACTCAAAGAAAAAGAAGATAGTTTGTGGGATCGAACTGACCGATGACAGAAAGGTTAAACGATTATATGCCAACAAAATAGAAGATTATTCTGCTAAATTATTGCGAACTATTTTTAATAAATATATTGACAAATCAGCCCAAGTAACCACTGATGATTGGAAAGGTTACAGACCTATTAAAGATTTCAATATCAAACAAATACCGAGTAATAAAGGGATGAATTTCCCGATTTTACATACCATAATATACCAAGTAAAAAGTTGGTTGAGAGCCATTTATTGCCGAGTTTCAGATTTCAATATGAGTAGATATTTGACTGAATTTTCATACCAAATTAATCGTTCTGAATCCAAAAATAATATATTCAACAACCTCATCAAACGAATGATTGACACCGAGCCTGTCTATCATAGAAATTTGATATGTAGTTAAGTATGGAACTCAAAAAAATATAAATAGCTTTTTCCTAAAATTTATATTTATGAAAAAATTTATTGTATTTATTTCGTTAATAATATTAATTTCTTGTAGTGATCAAAACAATTCCATTGCGGAACAAATTAAAACAAATAGTTCAGTTTTAATTCTAAAAAAATTTCATCCAACAGAAAAATATTATTTTAGTAAATACCATTACACATTGACTTTGGATGCTCCTGTTGAAGTGATTAATCCTAATTCATTTATCAGGCAAAAATATACAAATTTTAAAGGTAATTCAGATACAATATCAATAACTAACGAAAGTAAAGTAATGATTGCTAAGGTAACACATTCACCTTTTATAAGTAATACCTATTACTTAAAAGCAGGAGATACACTTGTTGTTGATTTTTCAGATTTACGTAACATCAAGGAATATTATCAAAGCAAAAATGCCTTACAAGGTGATATAGAACCGATTTATGTTAAAGATTCTATTGACATACAAGTAATGTTTTCAAATGATAAACAACAAAGAAAAGCAAATCACTTAAAGGATAGTTTACGCTTAGTAGAAAACGAACGAAAATTAGATTCTTTATTTGCTCAAAATCTGGTAACCTCTTTTATTTATGATGCAAGAAAATTGTCTTATTTCTATTCACGTAAAACAAAAAATATTGACATCAATGATGAAAGTCATCTAAAACACGATTCAATTATAGGAATTAGAGCTTACCAATCTTATGTAAAATCTTTTACAGCAAAGAAATTTACCATTAAACTCACATCAAGTGATTATGAAGTGTTCTATGAACCTTTGTCTATGTTTGATGCGGTTTACGATTCTAATTTCTATGGAGAAAACGTAAAAGAGTTTTTGCTTTATGAGTCTTTAAAAAATATGCAACATAAAACCTCATTTACTGACGTTAAACTTCGATTGGATAAATTCAATAAGGTCACAAAAGATTCGTTGCTAATCACAGAATTAAAAAATAGTTTTTTACTTGATTTTGATGAGTTAATTACAGATAAAAATAACATACATTTCATTGATTATCAAAAACAAACAACCACTCTATCTAAACTTTTAGAAGCCAATCAAGGGAAAGTAGTGTACGTGGATTTTTGGGCGAGTTGGTGTATCCCCTGTCGAAAACAAATGCCTTTTTCTAAAAAATTGCATCACAAATATGGTGATAAAGTGGTTTTTGTTTACATTTCCATTGACACAGATTTTGACAAATGGCAAAAAGCAGTAGCCCAAGAACAATTGGCAATAGACGGAAATAATCTGTTTGCAGTGAATTATCCAAAAGCAAATTTTTATAAAGAGTTGAATCTGCGTTCCATACCACGTTATTTGCTTTTCGACAAACAAGGAAAGTTAGTACACAAAAACGCTCCACAACCTGATTCACAAGAAATTCAAAAAGAGTTGGAGGAATTGTTGGAATAAGTAAAAATAAGAAGTTTAACAATGAAATATATATTAACAATTTTTCTAATCGCTATTTTTCCAAATATTAACGCTCAAACTCAAGTGTTGGACAAGGAAAATGGGCAACCAATAGCCGATACTTATGTATTGCTTCAAGTCGATGGAAAAAACATCGCCACCACCAAAACCGATGAAAATGGATATTTTAACTTGCAGATTCCAAGTAGTTTATCCAAAACCAAGTTGATTTTCACCCATTTAGGGTATATTGATTTTCAAACCGAAAATGTGTCAAAAAAGAAATATTTTTTGGAAAGAAAAGTTTACAAATTAGATGATGTTACGGTAACTCACAAAGAAAAAAAAGAATGGCTACCATTTGGATTTCGCACAAACCTCAACATGAATAGCTATGCGGTAACGTTCATTCCTGCGACCTTTAAAAATAAAAGAAAGAAAATCACAAAATTAAAATACAGATTAGCTGATTTTAATGGAGTTAAAGGATTAAAATATCAACCTTTTAAAGCCAATTTACATTCAGTAGATACGCTAACGAGTTTGCCCGATAAAGTCATTTTCCAAAGTGAGGTCATCCGTAGGAAAGATAACAAAAAATGGACAGTTATTGACATTAGCAACGAAAACATCACAATGCCAAAAGAGGGATTTTATGTGGTTTTGGAAACTTTGGACAAATCATATTATGACAAAAATTTGTATTACACCCGTAGCGGTTCGGTAATAGAGCCTGTACCAACACTAAAAATGGAACCTTCCAAAGGTGGAAAAAAATCATTCCTAAGCAGGAATATCCATAGCAAGGTACGTTGGGAAAAACAACCTTACATTTTCTGTATGGATATAGAAACCGAAAAATAAACCGTATGAAAAAAATCTATCTTTTGTTTTTAATTTTCGTAAACATCAGTTTTTCACAAGAATACACGCTTTTGGACAAACAAGGGATTGCTGTTTCTTATGCTCATTTATTCTTAGATGATATATTTTTTGCTTATTCAGATGAAAAAGGGAAGTTTAATATACCACAAAAACCATTTGAAAAATTAGAAATTCAGCATATTTCTTTTCAAACAAAAACCATAAAAAGAAATGAACTCCCAGAAAATAAACAAATCGTATTAGAAGAGAATACTTTTGAATTGAGTGAAGTGGAAGTTTCAAGTCCAAAAAAGCGAAAGCGAAAGACATTGTTACCTGAAAAATCCCTTTTTAATTTAATAATGGAAAAATCAGATATACAGCTTATTTATACTAACGGAGCAAATAGAATGCAATATGCACTTTCTCCTACTGTATATGAATCGAAAGCTGTATATATACCAAATGAAAAACCTAATAAAAAAGCCTTTATAAAAAAAATTATTTTAGAATCTCGTGATAAACAAATAGAAGGAGATACGCTATATATTCCATTTCGTGTTAATTTAATGAGTTATGATACAATAGCTAATCTACCAAATGAAAAAATCCGAACAGAAGATTGGGTGGTAGGTAAACGAGTTGGTGAACGAGTTGAAATTGAAGTGGATAAATCAATGGTTGTCGAATTTCCAGATGAAGGAATTTGTGTGATGGTTTCGGTCTATGCTACCGAATTTTATATAGCAAAACGAATGAACCCTCCACGATTTGATGCGGTTGCTATTAGAAAATCATCTAAATTTCGTGAATACAGTTATGATTTCGACAAATATTGTAATACGTGGAGAGAGATGTTTTATAGCGAAATCCGTGAACAATGCTTTAACTTTGGAATTGAAGTAGAATATCAAGATTAAACCGTATAAAATCAAATGTCAAAATTCCCTTTTTATAAACAAGATGTAGTGCTATACTTTCTGAAAAATTACACCGAATAATCATTCTTTTTAAACGAAAAAAATAGGCACATTAGTGAAATACAACTTTTGAAAGAAAAAATGTGGTTTATTTTTGTGTATCCATAAAAAAACATTACATTTGCCTCAACAATTCATACTTCTCAAAAAAACTATATTAGAGTTTAATTACAAATTACGATGATTAATTACGAATTACGAGAGATGTTTGTAAATCGTAATTTCAAATTCGTAATTGACTCTGTAAGAGTTTAATTACAAATTACGATGATTAATTACGAATTACGGGGAATGTTCGTAAATCGTAATTTTAAATTCGTAATTGACTCTGTAAGAGTTTAATTACAAATTACGATGATTAATTACGAATTACGAGAGATGTTTGTAAATCGTAATTTCAAATTCGTAATTGACTCTGTAAGAGTTTAATTACAAATTACGGGAAATATTCGTAAATCGTAATTTTAAATTCGTAATTTGTAATTATCTCCGTAATTGACTTCATAAGTAAACATTTTTTTCACAATGGAAAAACGAAGATTAAGTTTTTGGGAAATATGGAATATGAGTTTTGGTTTTTTGGGTATCCAATTTGGTTTTGCCTTGCAGAATGCCAATACATCTCGTATTTTTGAAACATTAGGAGCCAAAGTTGAAGATATCCCAATTCTGTGGATTGCTGCTCCTGTTACTGGGCTAATTATTCAGCCTATTATTGGATATATGAGCGACCGAACGTGGACGCGATTGGGTCGCCGTCGTCCGTATTTTTTAATCGGTGCGATTCTCTCTTCTATCGCATTGTGTATTATGCCGAATTCACCTTCACTGTGGATTGCCGCTGGAACACTCTGGATTATGGATGCCTCCATCAATATTTCAATGGAACCTTTCCGTGCTTTCGTAGGTGATAATCTGCCCGATGAACAACGTACTACTGGATTTGCAATGCAAAGTTTCTTCATCGGAGTGGGAGCGGTGGTAGGTTCAGCCTTGCCTTATATTTATACGAATTATCTGGGAATCAGCAATACAGCTCCCGAAGGGGTCATTCCCGATTCGGTAAAATGGTCATTCTATGCAGGAGCTATCGTTTTTCTGGTAGCTGTACTATGGACGGTTTTCTCTTCCAAAGAATATTCTCCTGCCGAGTTGGAAGCCTTTGAAAAGAAAGATGTCAATACCTACAAAAACGAAGTTTCTTCCGAAGAAAAAGCAAAAAAACTAAACTTTTACGGAGCAATTTTTGCTGTTGTGGGGGTTATTTCAACAGTTTTTCTTTATTTTTTCAAAATGGAAAAAGAGTTGTACATTTTGGCTATCGGACTGGCAATGTTAGGATTTTCGTTCTTGTTTACGTCTTATCTGCATAAAAGAAAAGTGAAAGAGAATGGCTTTATTTCTATCACTACCGATATGCTTTATATGCCCAAAACTATGAAGCAATTGGCTTTGGTTCAGTTCTTTTCGTGGTTTTCGCTTTTTGCAATGTGGATTTACACTACGGCAACGGTAACGGGACGTATCTATGGAACTACGGATACTTCCTCTCCTTTGTATAACGAGGGAGCAGATTGGGTTACATTGCTTTTCGCTGTGTACAATGGGGTAGCAGCATTGGTGGCATTCTTGCTTCCTGTTTTGGCAAAAGCTACTAGCCGTAAGGTTACTCACTTTATCTGTTTGTTATTGGGAGGATTAGGGCTTATTTCGGTATATTTTATAAGTGACCCGAATATGCTTATCGTTTCGATGGTTGGTGTAGGAATTGCTTGGGCGAGTATCCTTTCGATGCCGTACGCAATTCTTTCTGGGGCATTGCCTTCGGATAAAATGGGTTATTATATGGGCGTATTTAACTTCTTTATTGTACTTCCACAGATAGTTGCCGCAACAATTTTGGGAGTTCTCGTACACAATTTGTTTAACAACGAACCTGTATATGCGTTAGTTGTAGGAGGTGTAGCGATGATTTTATCAGGATTTTTGACTCTTGGAGTGAAAGATTCTATAAAGTAGGTAATAGAAAATAGGGATTAGTAATTAGTGGTTAGCACTTGCAACTTGGTACTTGTAACTTGTTTTTTTGTACTTTATCCTATCCTTGTAGCTTGGTACTTGTAACTTGTTCCTTTTTACTTTATCCTTTATCCTTGCAACTTGGTATTTGTTTCTTAAAACTTTTAAATTTATACTTAAAATGAAAGCATACATATTTGATTTAGATGGCGTTATCGTCGATACAGCAAAATTTCACTTTATAGCGTGGAAGAAAATTGGACAAGAATTTGGGTTTGAACTTACACACGAACTCAACGAACAGCTTAAGGGCGTAAGCCGTGTTGATTCGCTTCAAAAAATATTGAATTGGGCAGGTGTTTCTGTTTCCGAAGAAAAATTTAACGAGTTAGCAACACGTAAAAATGAAGATTATTTAAGCTATGTGGCTCAAATGAACGAAAACGATATCTTACCTGGGGTAAAAACATTTTTGGAACAGGCAAAGCAAAAAAATATAAAGATTGCTTTGGGTTCGGCAAGTAAAAATGCTCGTCCGATTTTGCAAAAACTCGGAATTATTTCGTATTTTGATGCCATTGTTGATGGAAATGACGTTAGCAAAGCCAAACCCGACCCCGAAGTTTTTGTGATTGCAGCTCAAAAATTAGGTGTTCAAAATGAAGATTGCGTGGTTTTTGAAGATTCGGAAGCAGGAGTTCAAGCAGCCAAAACGGCAGGAATGAAAGCTATCGGAATTGGAAGTGCAGACGTGCTACATCAAGCCGATGAGGTTTTTTCCGGTTTTGATGCGATTTTAAATCAATAAGGAAATGTAAGTTTCTTTTCCTTGTGCTAAATAATGATTTCATAATCGGTAGAAAGTAACGTCGTTTAGCAAATTATGAGTTCATAACAGATAGAAAGTCGCATCGTTTGGTAAGTTATGAGTTCATAATTGATAGAAAGTAACATCGTTTAACAAATTATGACTTCATAACTGATAAAAAATAACATCGTGCTTAATGAGTTTTGTTTAGAAATTTTGTGAATGTACGTTCGTGATGATTATTTCTAAATGGAAAATAACAAAATACTTATTTTTATGGAAGAAGTAATAAATATACGGGAAATATTTCCGAGCGAGTATTCGTTATTGCAGGATTTTTTGTACGAAGCCATATTTTTACCTGAAGGCGTTGCACCGCCACCGCGTGACATTGTCTTTCACCCCGAACTACGCATCTATTTTGCTGATTTTGGCTCACAAAAAGGTGATGTAGCCGTAGTAGCGACAGCTTCGGAACGGATAATTGGTGCAGCGTGGGCAAGAATTATCAACGATTACGGACATATTGACGACCAAACTCCCTCACTTTCTATTTCGCTTTATTCGGAATATCGAAGTCAAGGAATTGGAACAAAATTGTTTAGATATTTGTTGGATAAACTCGCAAACGAAGGTTACAAGAAAGCCTCTCTTTCGGTACAAAAGGCTAATTATGCCTCCCAAATGTACTTAAAAATGGGTTTTCGTATTGTTAAAGAAAACGAGGAGGAATACATTATGGTATTTGATTTGGGATAAACACAGATTTATTTCTCAAAAAATTATCATTCCATAATTGATAGAAGTAGTGGAAAATAATAAATTATAGTCATCTTTTTTACAATATTAAAAAAATAAAATCATACATAGAATGAATCAAGATTATATCGTGCCGGATAATTGGTGCATCATAGAAGAAGGATTTGAAAAAGACCGCGTAATGCAGTCCGAGAGTTTGTTCAGTTTGGGTAACGGAGCGATGGGGCAACGTGCTAATTTCGAGGAACATTACTCAGGAAAAACCTTTCAAGGAAGTTATATCGGAGGGGTCTATTATCCCGACAAAACCAAAGTAGGTTGGTGGAAAAACGGCTATCCGGAGTATTTTGCCAAAGTGTTAAACGCTCCAAGTTGGATAGGTATCCGTGTGAAAGTCAATGGAGAAGAATTGGATTTGAATACGTGCAAATCGGTCAGAAATTTCAAACGCGTACTAAATATGAAAGAGGGTGTTTACACGCGTTCGTTTGTGGCGACACTCCCAAGCGGAATGGAAATTCAGGTCAACGTAACTCGTTTTCTTTCATTGCAATACGATGAAGTGGGTGTAATTCGTTATGAGGTTACTTCTCTTACCGAAAAAGCTACTATTACGTTTGAGTCGTATTTGGATAGCTCTATTGAAAATCACGATACAAACTGGGAAGAAAAATTCTGGAATACACTCGATGTCAAGCAAGTAGGAAACAGAGGTTTTATCGTAGCGGAAACCAAGAAGACAGCCTTTCGTGTTTGTACCTTTATGGAAAATCGGTTGGAAGTAAATGGCGTAGTTTCTAACATTCAAAAGGTAAATCAAAAAGAGAACTACATCGGTTTCGTATATGAAACTTCGGCAGAGAAGAATCAAACCGCTCAATTTGAAAAGTACGCAGGATATGTAACTTCATTCAATCACCCGAAAGAAAAATTGATTGAAGAAACGGAGCAATTATTGCTGAAAATTACTGCTTTGGGCTTCAACGAATTATTGAAAAAACAGAAAGAAGATTGGGCTGAGGTTTGGCAAATGGCGGATATCACTATCGAAGGTGATGTCAAAGCACAACAAGCAATTCGTTTTAATATTTTCCAACTCAATCAAACGTATTCGGGTAAAGATGCTCGTTTGAATATTGGTCCGAAGGGATTTACAGGTGAAAAATATGGCGGAAGTACCTATTGGGATACCGAAGCCTATTGCTTGCCGTTCTATATGGCAACCAAAAATGCCCAAGTAGCTCGTAACCTGCTGAAATACCGATACAACCAACTCGGGAAAGCCATCGAAAATGCCGAAAAATTAGGCTTTAAAAACGGGGCAGCACTCTACCCGATGGTAACGATGAACGGCGAGGAATGCCACAACGAATGGGAAATTACCTTTGAGGAAATTCACCGTAACGGAGCTATTGCGTTTGCGATTTACAATTATGTGCGTTACACGAATGATTTTGCGTACGTTCCTGAAATGGGCTTGGAGGTGCTCATCGGAATTGCACGTTTTTGGCATCAAAGAGCGACTTTTTCAAAGGATAAGAATAAATACGTAATTCTCGGAGTAACAGGTCCTAACGAATACGAAAATAATATCAATAACAATTTCTATACGAACTACATCGCTCAGTGGTGTATCAAATATGCTAAGGAATGTTTGGATAAAGTGAAAACTTCTTATAGTGATGATTTTGAGCGAGTTTGGAAGAAAACCAATCTTTCCGAAAACGAAATAGAGCAATGGTTAGCGGTTGCTGAAAATATGTATTATCCGTATTCGGAAGAATTGAATATTTATCTGCAACAAGATGGCTTTTTAGATAAGGAACTCATCACAGTGGCAGAGTTGGATAAAAAAGAACGTCCTATCAATCAGCATTGGTCGTGGGACAGGATTTTGCGTTCGCCTTACATCAAACAAGCGGATACATTGCAAGGTTTCTATTTCTTCGAAGACCATTTTACGAAGGAAGAATTGGCTCGTCATTACGATTTTTACGAACCTTTCACGGTACACGAATCGTCACTTTCTCCGTGTGTACATAGCATTTTGGCAGCTTCACTAGGAAGAATGGAACACGCTTACACGTTCTATTTGCGTACTTCTCGCCTCGATTTGGACGATTACAACAAAGAAGTTCACGAAGGATTGCATATTACCTCGATGGCAGGAACGTGGATGAGTATCGTGGAAGGTTTTGGCGGTTTGCGTATGCGAAACGGAATGTTACACCTGAATCCGCAAATTCCATCGCAATGGAAAAGTTATTCGTTTAAAGTGAATTTTCGAGGACAAATCCTTAAAGTTTCAGTGTCACCAAAAGAAACAAAACTTTCGCTCGAAGGAACATCTTTACAACTGAACATCAACGGAAAAGAAGTGGTTGTTAATGATGAATTAACAATTAAGAACTGATTGTCTCGTCCTAAGATTATTTTCAAAAGTACTTTGCCAAAGTTTTTAAGACTTTGGCAAAGTACCAAAAGACATAAACCTAACAGACTGAAAAATTGTTCACCCTATCATGATATAAAAATAGATTTTAACTATATTTTAGTGTCACAAATATAGTTAATTCTATTTTAAGGCATTAGTAAAATTTTTATGATTAACTTTGCGAAAAAAGAATGGACTTTGTAGATTTTTTGAGAGAGATGTTAGGTATTACAGATGATTTTGCGATCACTTCGATAGTAAAAGACGAAGAAAATAAAATCATTAAAATTCACTTGAAATACCTTAATACCCATTTTGTTAAAGAAGGAAAGCGTTACAAACTGTATGATACCACCCCCGAGCGAGAGTGGCAACATTTAAATTGGTTTGACTATCGGTGTTACTTGGTTTGCAGTCTACCTCGTTACCTTTCTGAGGATGGTAAGCCTAAGGTTATCGACATCCATTTCGCACCTAAATACAAGGGATACACGCATTTATTCGCCGCCAAAGTCATAGAGACTTTACAGAAAGTAAAGGTACAAAACACCGTTGCAGAACTGATGCACACCACCCCATATGTAATAAGAAGCATTATGGAATCAGTCGTAGAAAAAGCACTTTTGGAACGAGGTGAAGTAAATGATTTAGAAGATATTAGCTTAGACGAAAAAGCATATACCTATGGGCATAAATACGCCACAATTCTTATTGATAGCGATAAAAATTGTGTAGTAGAAATGATCGAAGGTAGAAAAGAAAAAAATGTAAAAGCCTTGTTTTTCAGTGTTAATTCACAAGAAAAACAGCCCTCCCTGAAAAGGGTAAATATGGATATGTGGAAACCTTATATGAACGCCATTAAGGATATAGCTCCCCAAGCGATGATTGTACACGATAAGTTTCATCTATTCAAGAAGTTATCCGAAGCCATTGACAAGACCAGGAGAAAAGAGGTAAAAGAAACCGAATTGCTTAAAGGACAGAAATACACCGTATTAAAGAACGAAGAAAATCGCACAGAAGAGCAACAAAGAGCCTTTGAGCAAATGCTTAGTGAGAATTTACTTACGGCAAAGGCGTGGCAAATACGAGAGAATTTCAAGTATTTGTTTAGTTTAAAAGATGGTATAGCAATCAATTACGAGCTATGGAAAAATAATGCAATAAGTCAATCCATAACCGCTGTAAATGAAGTGATAAAGACCTTTGATAATCATTTACAAGGGATTATCAATGCGATAGTTACTCAAACATCCAGCGGGAAGCACGAAAATATGAATGGAAAAATACAATCCGTTATTTCAAAAGCAAGAGGATTCTTAAACTTTGAGCGTTTCAGAATAAACACCCTATTTTACTTCGGTAATCTCAAGTTTAGCTCACAAAAAAATTAGTAATGCCGATTTTAATAAAAATTCACTAAAAATAGTAATATATTAACTTTTGTTAACAAAATGCATGAACGGTTCAAAATCGTGTATGAACGGTCATTTTTTGCTAAAAAGAATTAATTTTAGATGGTTTTTAATACTGAAATTTAACTAATAATTAACGTTTATCCATTTCTTAACTTATTTCAAATACAAAAACATATATCACCAACCACTGACCACATATTCCCTAATTACTAACCACCACTCACTAAAACAACTCATCCCGTAAAAATTTTGAACGAAGCCAAAGATATGTTTAACGAAGTTTCGTAAACAAAATAAAATTTTCTAATTTTACACCAAAAATTTACAATCAATGAAATATTTTGCAACGGTGGTTTCTTTTTTGTTCCACCCGATATGGTTTCCAGCATATGGAAGTATTATTTTTTTCCTTACTACTTCCATCTATCAACCTGCTGATGAAATTAAATCCATGTGGACAATGTTGGTTTCCGTTTCTTTGGTAGCTCCCACATTAGTATATGCAATCATTTATATGTTTAATTGGATAAAATCTCCTTTCAAAATTGAAAATGAAAACAGAAAATGGATGCTCTACGGATACATAAGTATTTTATTAGTCATAGCTCTAAAAATCACCACATTAGATTCTTTTCCAATGTTGTATTTTTATATGATGCAACTCTCTATAAGCTGTTTTTTAGTAGTTTTATTACATTTTTTAAAATTTATAATTAGTATTTTCACTACCCTAATCGGCGGAATTACAGGTTTTACGGTATTTCTAAGTATTTTTTACCAAATGGATTTAACATACCTGATCATTTTATGGGTAATTATCAGTGGTTTTGTAGCCTCTTCACGTATGTACTTGACCGCACAAACACTTTTGAGTTCATTGATAGGTTGGCTTATCGGGTTTACTTCACAAATGATGTTATTTCTTCTGCTAAATAATGTGCATCATATTGATTAATAAATAGTAATTGGAAAAGAAATCTGTAAAAATGAGCCTTTCAACAGATTTTAATAGAATTGTTAGTCATTTTTCAAAAAACATTGATAATGAAAGAGCTAAAAAATTCTTAAATGTGAATAACTTTTAGAACAAAAATCAATTATAAAATTTGCTTTTTTGTACAAGTTGTATATACAGCTATACCACCAAAAAAAACAAATTTATTTGTAGAAAAAATATGCATACTTTTTCTGTAGTTATCAACAATTCTTGAGTCTAAAACTTATCAAAAAAAGGTTGTTTATTTCAAAAATGAGTTATTAACAATAATATATAAATAGCTGATTTTAAATGTAATTAAATAAATAAAAGTTGTTAATAACTATTTATAAACTACTAATACTCGAAAAAGCAAATCTTAGATATTTTATTTTTTCAGTATTTCAACAGGATAATAATAATAACCCATTTTTTTATTTTAAAAAATATTTTTTATTCTTTAAATTGAATTGTTGAAAACATCAAAAAAAATAAAATTCAGAATATGTTAAAGATAATTTCAAAATTGTAGTTTCTATTTTTATTTTTATCTTTGGAATCAATTCTGTTTGAAATACAGAACGTAATTTTATAAAGAGCAAAATTATTGATTATTTATGTCTAAACAAAAAAAGAAAACAGCTAAAGCTAAAAAACACGACCTTACAAAAGGCATCTTTTCTGTATTGGAAACCAATCAGAATGAGAGTTTTAACTACAAACAAATTGCAGCAAAATTGAACATTACCGATGCCTCAGGACGTAATCTACTCATAAAAAGATTAGTACAACTCAAAGAAAAAAAGAAAATCCTCGAAGTTGAACGCGGAAAATACAAAGCTATTCCAAGTCAGAATTACTATACAGGAATAGTGGATATTACCTCTCGTGGAAATGCCTATGTTGTTGTAGATGAGTTAGAAACAGATGTGTTTGTTCCTTCCAATATGCTTAACAAAGCTCTTCACGGAGATTTGGTGGAAGTTTATATTTTTCCTCGATTCCGAAAAGGAAATAAATTAGAAGGCGAGGTTACTAAAATTATTGAGCGTAAAAAAATGCGTTTTGTGGGCGTGGTGCAAATGCAGAAAAATTTTGCTTTCGTCTTGCCAACCGACCATCGAATGTACACTGATATTTTCGTATCGAAAAATGACATTAACGGAGCTGAAAACGGCGATAAAGTTATCGTTCGTATCGAAAAATGGGAAGGAAAATCCAATTCGCCTTTTGGGGTGATTGAGCAAATTCTCGGAAAACCTGGTGAACAATCCACCGAAATGCATTCCATTTTGGCAGAATATGGTTTGCCTTACGAGTTTCCGCACGAAGTGGAAGCCTTTGCAAAACAATTGGATACCTCCATCACAGCTGAGGAAATTGCCAAACGCCGTGATATGCGTAACGTACTGACTTTCACCATAGACCCGAAAGATGCCAAAGATTTTGACGATGCACTTTCGTTCCAAATTTTGGAAAACGGAAATTACGAAATTGGCGTACACATTGCTGACGTGTCGCATTATGTCCAAGAAGGAACTATTTTAGATGAAGAAGCCTACAATCGAGCCACTTCCGTGTATTTGGTGGATAGGGTAGTGCCGATGCTTCCCGAAGTGCTTTCTAATTTTGCGTGTTCGTTACGTCCGAATGAAGAAAAGTACACATTTTCAGCGGTTTTTGAAATGAACAAAAAAGCTGAAATTTTAAATACTTGGCTCGGAAGAACGGTTATCAAATCAGACCATCGATTAACGTACGAAGAAGCACAGGAAATTATTGAGACAGAAGGCAATAGGGAAGAGGCAATAGGCAATAGTAATGCAGAGCCTAATGCCTATTGCCTAATGCCTAATGCCTTAAAAGAATCCATTCTAATTTTCAATGATTTAGCTAAAAAATTGCGTATCAAACGAATGCGATTAGGAGCGATTTCCTTTGACAAAATTGAAGTAAAATTCCATTTAGATGAAAACGATAATCCAACGCACGTATATTTCAAAGAAAGCAAAGATGCCAACAAACTCATTGAGGAATTTATGCTTTTGGCAAACCGAAAAGTAGCCGAATTCATCGCCAAGCAGAAAAAAACTTTTGTGTATCGTGTTCACGATGAGCCTGATGACGAAAAATTGATGCAGCTCAATGGTGTGATTTCTCGTTTTGGTTATGGCATCAATATGAAGGATAGAAAGAGTATTACACATTCGTTGAATTCCCTTTTGGAAGAAGTAAAAGGCAAGAAAGAACAGAATTTGGTGGATACACTTGCCATTCGTTCTATGGCAAAAGCCTCATATTCAACAGAAAATATTGGTCATTATGGTTTGGCATTTGATTTCTATACGCATTTTACTTCGCCTATTCGTCGTTATCCTGATGTGATGGTACATCGATTATTGCAGAAATATTTGGACAATCAACCCTCTGAAAAACAGGAAGTTTACGAAACCAAATGTAAACATTCTTCACAGATGGAAAATTTGGCTTCGTCTGCCGAGCGTGATTCTATCAAATATATGCAAGTGAAATTTATGGAAAATCATAAAAATCAGCATTTTAGAGGAGTCATTTCAGGAGTTACCGAATGGGGTATTTATGTTGAAATTGTGGAAAATAAATGTGAAGGTTTAGTCAGAGCTCGAGATATTAAAGACGATTATTATATTTTTGATGAGAAACAATACGCTTTGGTTGGAGAAGTTACTAAAAATATGTATCAGCTTGGTGATGAAGTAGTTGTTCGCGTAAAAAATACGGATTTACTCAAAAAACAATTGGATTTTGAGTTGGTGGGAACAAATTAAAAAAAATTGATTAATAGCAATTGCGAGATTTTACGATAATCTCGCAATTTTTAGTATTTTCACATTAATTAAAGTTGTATTATTATGAAAACGATTGTATTACATTCTACTAAAAGTCGTATGTTTCGGTATAGAGACGGAAAAATTTTTATTGATGGAAGTTTCTATCAGAACTATTATGGTAACGAACGCAAAGTTTTTCAGGTTCCTGACCAATCAAAAACAATTTCCGTTACCATTGGTAGATTTACATCTAATGAATTTGACATTAGTAAGTTACAGGAATATAATATTAATGTTTTCAGTAAGATAAGTAATTTTTGGTGGTTTTTGTCTTCACTGATTTATCTTTTAGCAATGTTTTCGTTATTTTTTGATTTACCAAAAATTTATCGTTATATGATAATTTTAGCATTTATCCCAATAATTTTTTTGCTTTTTATTGAATTTTTTAAAAGAAAAGGGCTTGTTGTTTTAAAATCAAAAGAATAATTTATATTATGAATGATTTAGTAACTATTAACCAAATTCCTGATTATGAGCAAATACCATTAACCAATCTGCATTCTGATTATAAAAAAATAGCTCAAATGAATGCTATTATTGCTTCAGGAATTGGATTGGTACTTCTGTTAGCAATTTTTTTTGTTTTTGATGCAGTTGAAAAGTATTACGCTATTATTGGTATTCTTCTCATTTTTGTATTTGTAATTTCGTATATTTCAATAAGTTACAAGTATAAAAAATATGCTTTTCGTCAGCAAGATGCTATTTACAAAACAGGAATAATCTATCAAGCAACGCATATTGTTCCTTATGTTCGTTTGCAACATATTACCATCAAACAGGGTTGGTATGCTAAACGCTTGGGATTGGCTACTTTGTGTTTGTACACGGCTTCTTCTCACGATGGTGTTTCTATTTCTGGGTTGTCTTTGCAGGAAGCCGAGCGTTGGAAAAGTTTTTTGTTGAATCGTATAGAAGCTATTGAAAATGAATCAGATGAATTATGATTTTTCAATTCCGAATAAACTTTCACAAAAGGCTTTTTGGTTGGCTTTGGTGAAAGCTTTTTGGAGTAATTTCAAAATCTTTTGGGGAGTTTTCGCCATATTTCTTTTCAAAAAAGGGAATAATTCTGATAGTAAATTTGAAGTTTTCTTAATTTTTTCGGTTATATTTTTAGTAATCAGCATTTTAATATTTATTTTTCAGTACCTAAAGTATAAATATTTTTCATATCAAATTATTGATAATGAACTGATTATTCGTGAAGGTTGGTTAAGTAAATCGGAAACGGTGGTAAAGTTTGACAAAATTCACGAAGTACATCTAAATCAGAAGTTTATACATAAAATAGTAGGATTATACAAATTAGATATAGACACGGCAGGAAGCAACAAAGTGGAAATTTCTATCGATGGAATAGATTATCATAAAGCATTGGTTATCAAAGATATTTTAACAGAAAAAGAAACCATTTCTGAAATTCGGGAAGAAATTTCTTTGACAGAAAACACAAAGCCCAAAGAAGAATTTACTCCTCTGAAAATAAGTATTTTAACTTTGTTTAAAATCGGGATTACGCAAAATTATTTTTATACACTTTCGTTGATGTTTGCTTTTTCGTATCAGATAATTGATTTCATAACCGATACATTTTACGAAAAACGTTCTGATTTTATTGACCAATTGTCGGGATTTTCAAATGCTAATTCAACCATATTTTTTTGGATTTTTTTCTTATTTATTTTGATACTTTTCGTCATCATTTTTAATTTAATTCGTACATTATTAACGTATTATAATTATGAAATACAAATTAAAAATAACCGACTATTAGCTTCCTACGGACTTATAAATTCGCACATTGTGGCAGTTCCGCCGAAAAAAGTGCAAATGATTCATTTTCAGCAAAATTATTTTCAGCATTTGATGAATTTGTTTGAGGTACGAATTTCACAAATTGATTCTTCTGAAAATAAAGAAAAAAAGACGCAAGGTTTACTAATTCCTGGAATTAATTATTTGGAAATGAGAAAATTATTTCGATTTATATACGATAAGGATTTTCAAGAGGTAAAAGAATTTCATCGTCCGAGTTTTCGGAAAGTTGTTATCCGAGCGATGTATTTGTTTTTTGCTTTTTTTATGATTATTTTTACAATGTATTTTATTGATATATTGCGATTTACGTGGATTCCTACGCTTTTATTTTTCGTTGTTTTGTCACTCATTTATATTTCATACCGAAACGAAAAACTTTTCTTGAAAGATGATTTTATCATACTTAAAAGCGGTATTTGGGATTTGACAACCACCTATTTGCAAGTAAACAAAATACAAGAAGTAAAAATAAAACAATCGTATTTTCAAAAACGTAGAAGATTGGTTTCCATTAGGTTATCAACGGCATCGGAAAGTTTACGACTTAATTTTTATGACGAAAAATTACTTAAAAATTTGGTAAATGAATCTGTTTATAAAATTGAGTTCGTTATTTAAAAATATATGAATCAGAATTTTATAGTTTTTTTTTCAGAAATATGTATAAAAATTTTGTTATTTGAATTTTTTTGTTATAATTTTGCGAGTGTATCGTCATTTTAGATATATTCACTTGAATTTCAATAATTAATTTTTACCATTATGGAAACAAGAAATGAGTTGATAAGAAAGAAATTTGGATTGTCTTTTTTGATATTCTACTTGGCTACCTTTTTGATTTGGTTCATTTTTCCAGACCAATTGGTGGGGAATATCTATGTTTTGATGGGATATTTGGTAGGAAATTTAATTTTTCTTTACGTTTTGTATAAATACAAACGAAGTCTGAATAAAGTTGAATAATTCGAAATGGAATAGGGGAGAAGCTACAAAGTTTTTCCCTTATTTTTTTGCTTTTTCTTCTTTTTTCTTTATTTTTGTTAGTCGTTTTGTATGTTAAAATGTTTTTCCTTGATTTTCAAGGAGCTAATCAAAAATAATTCTCAAAAAATTAAATGTTTTCAGATGTATTACTTGCTTTGCCTTTGGGTGTGATATTAGCTTTTACCATTGGTCCTGTTTTCTTTGTTTTGCTGGAAACGGCTATAACTAAGGGATTTAGAGCTGCTGTAGCTTTTGATGGAGGCGTCATTTTGGCTGATATAGTTTTTATTTTGGTTGCTTATTTTACTACCAGTGGTTTGCTTCAGCGAGTGAAAGATGACCCACTTTTGTTTATTATCGGTGGGCTCATTATGATTTCCTATGGATTAATTTCTTATATAAAACTCAAAAAAGATTTTCATCAAAAAAATAAAATAGAGAGTACGGATAATAACTTGTCTATCAAGAGAGTGAATTATTTAGCTCTTTTCATGAAAGGATTTTTGTTGAATTTCATAAATATTGGTGTACTCGGTTTTTGGCTTGGAATTATCATCGTATTTGCTCCTCAATTGGATATGGATACTAATAGAATTTTAGTGTTTTTTACTTCTATTGTAGTAATTTATTTTATAATAGATATTCTTAAAATATTGATAGCAAAACAATTAAAAAATAAACTTACTGCTTTTCACATCTATAAAATTAAAAGAACGATAAGTATCATTTTATTAGTCTTTGGAGTTTTTTTGTTGGCACAAGGTATTTTTCCAGAGAGCAAAGAAAAATTAAACGAAATATTTACTGAAAATCAGTGATTTTTTAAACCACATTACTGATGTTATAAAACAAAAAATGCTGTCAAAACACTAAATTTTTGGTAGCATTTTTTCTTATTTGAAATATACTTGAAAATAATTTGTGTATTTTCAAAAAAAATGCTATCTATGCACCTCAATTACGGTACATAAAAGCGTTAGCTTACTATTCTATTTTAGGAGAATCTGGTAAATTCAACAATACATTAGGATAAGTAGCAAAAACGCTCACGCTATATGGCGTGGGCTTTTTTCTCTTATTTATATGTTATTGGCTTACCAGAGGCTTCCTAAAAATAAATAAGAGTTAAGAAAGTCCTCGCTTTTTTTATTTCATAAAGTTTTGAATTTCTTTTTTGCTATAAGCTATTGTTAGATAGAAGAACCGATGATCTGGAAAATAATGAGAGATGATAGAAATTGAAAATCCTAATTATTGCGTTCTTTAAAAAGGCTCGGAATTTTCTGAGCCTTTCTTATTTTTAAAAATCGTCTTTTTTTTTGATATGAACGAAAAATGATTAAAATTTTTATACTATAGATTTTAATTATAATAAATTCTAAAATTATAGATTTTTTCTATAAAAATCGACTTTCAGAAACCTATCAAAAATTCATTTTCTTTTAAAAGTGATATGAATATACCTTTTGTATACTGAAATGCTATAAAATAGCTTTAAAATGATTTTTTGCATTTTTTGAGTATATAAATGTGTGAAGAATACTCATTTTTGGTCATTCCGTAATAATTTGAATATAATCCATTCAAAAAACCTTTGATAAAATTTTTCTTTCCTGTTTTGTATTTTTCTGAAAGTATTGATACGTAAAAGGAATCGTAAAGCATTGGTTTTATTTTCAGCAATTCGAAGCCTTTTGCAGTGAAAATTTTTTGAATACTTGTTTTTGAGAAATGCCACAAATGGCGAGGTACGTCATATGCTGCCCAGAAATTCTTATAGTGTTTCGCATCCCATGAATTGAAATTAGGTACAGCTATTATTAAAATTCCATTTTCTTTTAGTAGTAAGTTTATAAGGTTGATTTGCTTTTCCAAATCAGGAATATGTTCTAACACATGCCAAAGAGTAACTACATCAAATGAATTTTCTTCAAATGAATCGTAGTTTTCAAATAAATTTATTCCCTTTTGCATTGCTAATTTTCGAGCTTTTTCATTAGGTTCGATGCCATCAACATTCCATTTTTTAATCTTTTTACAAGCTAAAATAAAATCTGCTGTTCCTGCACCGATATCTAATAAACGTATATTTTCGTTTTTATAATCTGAAATCACATTAATTTTACTCCGCAAGTTTATTATTTTTACATACTGATATAACTTGTCAAACCACGTTTTTTTACTATCCGTATGTGAAATATACTCTTGACTTTCGTAGTACTTAGCAAGATTTTCAGGAGTAGGGGAGGTTTTAAAAAGTTGCAATTCCGGATTGTAAATTAACTGAAATTCTTCTTCTGAAACACTGTAATCTTTGACTTTTAGAATATTCATTTTAAATTAAACCTATTAACTCACAAAGGTACTATTTATTGATTTAGAAAATATATTTTTTCTAAAAAATCTTTATATTTTATTGTATATTATTAATAATCAAATAGTTATGGTATTTTTATGTATATTTTTTAGTTTTACTATAATTCATCATAATATGTTCCACGTGGAACATTATTATTCTTTTTATTTTCTATAATAAACTAATTATATTAATTAAACTTCTTGAGAAGTACTAAAATACTGTATACTAAAAAATAGTGATTCGTTATATTGGTGCGTAGCTTTTATATATGTTTATGTAGCTATTGTTATTTCTTTACTTCTACGGAGATTGATAAAATTGCAATACTTCATTTCTAAAATTTAAAGTAGTATAGTAGATGTATTTTATTGTAAAATGTTCCACGTGGAACAATTTTATTAATTACTATTTATATAAATCAGAATATTTTATAAAATGATAAATGTATATATGTTATAAAATTCAGTTTTTTTAAAAATATAAGATATATTTTATTTAATAATTTATTCGTATTGTAATTGATTATTGTTACTTTATTAAGAAATTGTATACAGAATCAGCTTTTAAAACGGTTTGTTTTTGTATTCTTTATAAAAATCAGGTACAGTATTGTATTTTTTTTTAAAAAAAATGTTCCACGTGGAACTATTTTTTGAAATAAGATTTGATAATTCAAGAAGATGATAAATATGATTATTTCATGTTTAGATTTTGTACTAGATGGTTTTAAATCGAAATATTGAAACAAAATATTTCCGAAATTCTAAATAAAAGTGTATTTGTATTATTTGCGATTTAAAGTAATATTTTTTAAGAGCATATTATATATAAAATTTATAAATCATGAATTTTTTAAAGATTAATAATACTCCTATGCTTATATAAAATATAACGATATTTTTAAATTACAATTAATCTATCGGTTTATGTAAATAGTGATTACTATTTTAAGCTGAACTATGGGAGTTTATTTTTAGTTATTGTATAATTTATTTTCTAAAGTTACTGTAATGAAATTTATTTAAATAATTACATTTTTCTGAAAACTTCTCAATGTTTCGGCAATTTTTTAAAGGAAATAATCTTTACTAATTTTCTTTTCTTGTTAAATGTATTTTTACAAAAAATATCGACTAATAAATCCACGGAAATTTGTTCGAATACCATCATCACTACTTGTAGTGGAATATTCTTAGCATAGTATTCACTAGAAAATACTACTTCTTACTTGTAGTAGATAAATGTTTTATACATAGAGATTAAAATTTCAAGTTTAAATTATATTGTTGATTATTTATTCTTCGTTGTTATCCATGATAAGATTAATATTTTTATTTTTCCGTTTTTAAACTATTTTGAATACATAAATTTTACCCATTACGGTTTTTTTTCTCTGTTGAATTTTAAATGTATTTATAGATTTCTCAGAAATTAAAAGTAGTTTTTTTATACTTTTTATGTTTATTGAAAAATAGCAGTATTTTTAGGTTGTAGTTGATACGAAAAATCTAACTCTTGAATACTTTTTGGAGGGAAATTGGTATTTTGTTAATATTTTTCTTTTGTATGTTAAACTCTTTTTTACGAAAATAGCTATATATTTTCGTTCATGCAGGAATTTTACAAGATTATTTAATTAATTTAAATTACATTATTTTCGGTTAAATTATATTTATGAAAAATAAGATTCTTTGCTGCTGTTTTTGGTAAAAAATGGAAGTCTATTGTTTGATTTTTCAGTAAATTGCTACTTTCCTATATCATTCAAATAATAATTTTATGATATGTTTAATCTGCTGAATTTTATTAGGTTGATGTATGAAATTTATCAATTTTTAATTCGTTTACTTGAGTTATTCTTAAGCCTTAAAAGTTAACTAAGAAACATAAATTTTCCGTAAATTAAGTTTTAAACTACATAGAAATGTGAAGTTTATTTTATGTTTCTATGTGTTTTAATAACAGCTATAATTTTTTTCATGTATTCAGCCTACAACAACTCCGCTATTAATTTTCAAAACTTTAGAATCACATCCAGTTCATAAATTATTCTGCAATAAATACTGCTTAGTAGAAGAAATTTATACAGGTTTAATCGTTAAAATATTGTTTTGAGTTTTGTCAGATAATCTTATTTTTCTGTATATAAAAATCTATTTCTCAAAAACTTATCAACAAAGTGGGAAAAAGTGGTGGAATGTGGGAAAAAATTTCTATTTTTGTCGAAAAATAATTTTAAAAATATTTCGTTGAAAATTCTTATAGGGACATATGAATGTAAGATTGACGCTAAAGGACGAGTAGTATTACCAGCTCCTCTCAAAAAACAATTGGGAGATTTGGAAGTTGGTTTTGTACTGAAACGCTCCGATTTTCAGCGTTGTATTGACTTTTATACTACTGAGGAGTGGAATAATGAAATGCTAAAAATCAGAAGTTTGAACCGATATGTGAAAGAAAATGATGATTTCATCAGAAAATTTATGTCGGGAGTGAAACTTGTTGAAACTGACGCCGTTGGTAGAATATTAATTCCTAAAGATTTGCTTGATTTTGCTCAGATCAACAAAGAAATTGTCTTTTCAGCCCTTGGAAGTCGAGTTGAAATTTGGGACAAAAATGCCTACGAAAGAGCAATCGATACAACGACAGAGGATTTTTCACAATTGGCTGAGAAAGTTATGGGAGGACTTAGAAATGACAACAACTAATTCATATCACAAACCCGTCTTACTAACCGAAAGTATTGATGCACTCAATATTAAAGAAGAAGGAATCTATGTTGATGTTACCTTTGGAGGTGGTGGTCATTCGCGTGAAATTCTCAATCGTTTAGGAAAAAAAGGACGACTCTATGCTTTTGACCAAGATGAGGATGCTATTAAAAATACTATTGATGATGAACGATTTACGCTCATAAACCAAAATTTCAGATATATTGCCCGATTTTTAAAATTCTACGGAGTTAAAAAAGTAGATGGTATTTTGGGCGACTTTGGTGTGTCATCACATCAGTTTGATGTTCCGGAACGTGGATTTTCTACTCGTTTTGATGGTGTTTTGGATATGCGTATGAATCAAAATGGAGGTGTTTCAGCTCAAAATATCGTAAATGAATATGATGAAAATCAGCTGTATAGGTTGTTTTACAATTATGGCGAATTGAAAAATGCTAAGGCTATTGCCAAAGCTATTCTTGCGACACGAGTCAATACACCTATCAGAACAGGAAGTGAATTACAAGAGATTTTAAAGCCATTCTTACAGAAATTCAAGGAAAATAAAACTTTAGCACAGATTTATCAAGCTATACGCATTGAGGTAAATGAAGAAATGCAAGTTTTAGAAGATTTTTTATTACAATTACCTGATATTGTTTCAGTTGGTGGGCGTATTAGCTTCATAAGTTACCATTCATTAGAAGATAGATTGGTTAAGAGATTCATTCGTGATGGCAAATTTGATGGAGCTGCTGAGAAAGATTTTTATGGGAATACTTTCGTACCATTTAAAAAAATAGGAGGAATGATAACCCCAACCGATGAAGAAATCAAAGAAAATAATCGTGCAAGAAGTGCCAAGTTACGAATTGCCGAACGAATCTGATAACTAATGGGAAAGGCAACTAATGAAATAAAAAATTTTATTCGTGGAAAATTTTTAGTAGAGGGAAAAAATGCTATTAAAAATTGGACAGTCATTGCTTTTTTGTTTGTACTGAGCGTGATAATGATTACGAGTGCTCACAATGCCGATCGCAAGGTACACGAAATTGCACAACTTAATAGAGAGGTTAATGAATTGAAGAGCGAATTTGTTTATGTTCGGTCGAAATTGCAAAAAGTCAAGTTAGAATCAGCATTGTTGGACAAATTACGAAGTAAAGGACTTAAACAACCTGAACGCCCTCCTCACAAGATAAAAGTGATTGTAAGTAATTGATTTTTACAGATCATTCGGTATTTCGATTGCTAGTTCATGAATCTTTAAGAAAAATATAAACGAAGTTTGAAGCAATTATTGATATTTTGTTTCCATACGAAGTTTGCATGGCTAGATATGCGATCCAAGAATAGATTAGAACATTAAGAATCCTATATCCTAATAAAAATGAAAACTCAAAAAGAAAACAAAATTCGAGGACGTGCCTATATGGTGGCTTTTATGCTATTCATATTAGCTGTTGTCATATCGGTTAAACTCATAAACATTCAAATTAACGGAAAAGACTATCGAGAAGACTCCGACAAAAGGTATTTGCGTGAGGCAGATATTGAGCCTAATCAAGGAAATCTTTATTCCGATGACGGAAGTTTACTTGCAACCTCAGTGACCCGTTACGATATCCGATGGGATGCGGTGGCCTCTATCAAGAATGAGGATTTTAATAAACATATCCGAGCTTTGAGTGATTCGTTGGGAAAAATGTTTAAAAAACCAAGTTCTTACTATCAAAATTTACTCCGTAAGGAACGTAATCTAAAAAACCGTTACTTACTGATAGGTAAGAATTTAGGCTATGGAGAATACATTCGTATTAAAAAATTTCCACTTTTTAATTTAGGAGCTAACAAAGGCGGAATTATTGTTGAACCAATCATCAAACGCGAATATCCTTTAGGAGGAATTGCTCATCGGAGTATAGGATATTCACGTGTTGGGGAAGATGGATACGTCAATCGAATAGGGTTGGAGGGAGCTTATTCCAATTACCTCGTAGGTACGAAGGGCAAACGCATGGAACAAAAGATAGCAAAAGGACAATGGAAACTTGCCAGTGGGTTTAATATCATTGAGCCTAAGGATGGATATGATGTAGTTTCAACCATAAATGTTAATATTCAGGACATTGCACATCACGCTTTGCTTTCGCAACTCCAGAAATATAAAGCTCATCACGGGTGCGTGGTCGTAATGGAAGTTAGTACAGGTGAAATCAAGGCTATTTCAAATTTAGAACTAAATCCAAAAAACAATACTTATTCCGAGCGATATAATTATGCCGTAGGAGAAACACACGAACCAGGTTCCATTTTTAAGCTCATGGCAGTAGTTGCTTCCATGGAAGAAAGTGGTATAGATACAACTTATGTAGTTGATATTAAACAAGGTAAAGCAGAGTACTATAAAGAAACCGTAGAAGATTCACAAAGAAGTTTCAGAGGAAAAATCAATATAGCAAAGGCCTTTGCCATATCATCAAACGTAGGGATGACTGAAATGGTACATCATTTATTTGCTAAAAATCCGAAAGATTTCACCGATAAATTAAGTGAAATGAATTTAGACAAACCTTTGGGATTGCCTATTTTGGGTGAAGGAATACCTTACATTCCTAAGCCTAAGGATAAGAATTGGAGTGGGATATCACTCGAATGGATGTCCTTTGGTTATGGACTAAAACTTACACCTTTACAAAGTTTAACTTTTTATAATGCTATTGCTAACGAAGGTGTTATGGTACGTCCACGTCTGATTAAGGAAGTTAAAGAATGGAATAAAACCATCGAAAAATTTAATGTGGAAATTATCGATAAGCGTATTTGTTCTAAAGAAACTGCTCGAAAAACCAAAGGATTACTTGCTGATGTGGTTGAAAAATCCTACGGTACGGGGCATAAACTCTATTCTCCAAATTTTTCGATGGCAGGAAAAACGGGAACCGCCCGAAAAGATTATGGAAGTAACCAAAAGGGTAGGGGATTTAATTATATTTCATCTTTTGCAGGATTTTTTCCTGTTGATAAACCGAAGTATTCGTGTATCGTAGTTATTCATGAGCCAGACAAAAGTGTTGGATACTACGGAGCTGATGTGTCTGGGCCTGTATTCAAAAGTATTGCACAAAAAATACATACTAACTCATTGTTAATAAATACTATAGAAGACGTTCAAAATTCATCGCTTCAAACAGAAAAGGAATATGATTTGTACTACACAAAGGCTCAAAAATACAAAACAGTTATGCCTAATCTATTCGGAATGAATGCAATGGATGCTATTGCTCTTCTTGAAAATATGGGAGTTCGTGTCAAGTTGGTAGGAGAAGGAAAAGTCAGAGGGCAGTCTCTGCCAAGCGGACAAAAAATAAGAAAAAACGAAAATGTGATTTTGACATTAGGAACCTAATTTAATAGTTTATCAATATGAAAAAGCATTGGTTAAAAGTATCTTTTTTTTGTTTACTGACATTCGTTTTATCCTGTAAGTCAACTGAAAAAAAAGGAAAGACTGTTTTTCCCAACGTAATTTTAATTTACGCTGATGATTTGGGCTATGGTGATTTAAGTAGCTATGGAGGAAAAATTGCTACTCCTCACATTGATCGTTTGGCAGACCACGGAATTTTACATTGTAATGCTTACGCTGCCGCATCGACTTGTACTCCGTCTCGTTATACATTGCTCACCGGAGAATATGCTTGGAGAGAAAAAGGACGTGGAGTTATTAACGGAAATGAAAAAGCACTTATCCCAAGCGGAAGACAAACTGTGGCGAGTGTATTCAAAAAAGCAGGATATACTACTGCCGTTATCGGTAAATGGCATTTAGGATTAGGTGATGAAAATGGAATTGATTGGAACACTCAAATAAGTAACATTCCTGAGGATATTGGTTTTGATGAGAGTTTTATTATGCCTGCCACTTCCGACAGAGTTCCTTGTGTGTATGTAAGTAATGGAAAAGTTCTAAACCTCGATCCAACAGATACGTTGGCTGTAAGTTATCAGAAAAAAATAGGCAATTTACCCACAGGAAAAGAAAATCCTGAATTGTTAAAACTCAAATATTCACACGGGCATGATATGACAATTGTCAACGGAATAAGCAGAATTGGATATCAATCAGGAGGAATGAGTGCCGTTTGGAAAGATGAAAATATTGCTGATGATTTTGTACGTGAATCAAAAAAATTCATCATCAAAAATAAACAAAAACCGTTCTTTTTATACTTAGCAACAAACAACATACATGTGCCGAGAATGCCTCATCCACGTTTTCAAGGGAAAACATCACAAGGATTGCGAGGCGATGCTATTTTAGAGTTAGATGATATGGTTGGTTCTATTTCAAAAACCTTGGATAGCTTACAAATTGCTGAAAATACTATAATTATATTTTCGAGTGATAATGGAGCTGTACTTGATGATGGTTATGCAGATCAAGCCATTGAAAAGTCAGGAGAACATAATCCTTTCGGGGTTCTTAGAGGTGCAAAATACAGTGTTTACGAAGCAGGAACTCGAATCCCAATGATTGTTTCATGGAAAGGAAATATAAAAAAGCAAACCTCACAAGCTCTTGTTAGTCAGACTGATTTTATTGCATCAGTTGGAGCAATGTTAAACGTTCGAATTGATTCTAACCAAGCCTTTGATGCTAAAAACCAATGGGATTCTTGGATAGGAAAAGATAAAAAAGGACGCTCAGAAATTGTACAAGAAGCTATACAAAATACGTTGTCGATAGTTGAGGGTGATTACAAATATATAGAACCTTCAAAAAGTAAAATGAAAGTGGCTTGGCAAACGGGGATAGAAACAGGTTTTTCGGACAAACCCCAATTGTACGACCTTAAAAACGACCCAAACGAAAAGGTTAATCTTGCTGAGCAACAGCCACAATTGGTGATTGATTTAGCAAGAAAATTAGATTCTATAAAGAATCAGCATAAGGGTAAGTAAAGCAACCCTAACGTTCTTTGACATAATGGGATTTTTTAAAATATTGTAGAGGATTTTCATTGTAAAAAGTTCGTTGGGAAACGAACGCAAATTAAGTTTATACACAAAGAAATTGATTATCAAACTGCGGTTAGCGATTATCTAACCGCAGTTAATCAATTTCAAGGCTAAAAAATCATTTCCAAATCATAAAAAACTACTTCTAAAAGACACAGAAAAACAATCTTACATATTAAATGTAAAAAATAATAAGCTATGACTCCAAAACAATTACAAAACATTGCGGAAATGGAGGAAATCCTCAATAAAATAGAAGATTTCACCCCGAAAGCGGAAGAATTTCTAAAACAATGGCAGGAATTACTTCCCGAAGTTCAAAAACTCAACGCCTATTACGGAAGCGATCAATGGCAAAAAGATTATGACGCTTCCAATCGTGGTGAAATTCCCGAAGGAATCCCCCACGGAGTACTTTCCGAAGACTTCGCATACAATGCTTTGGGCGACCAATATTTCTTGGCGGTGGATTTCTTGAAATTGGTTACCAAAATTATCTCAAGAGAAGAATAGTATGAAAAAAATCCTATTACTTTCAGAAAATCACACGGACTATCATCTCGGATTTGAAGTGCAATCACCTGAAAAACAATTTATTTCGTGGGACGCTACCTACGAGGAAGTTATCGCATCGCCTTTGGTGGAATGGGACAGCCCTTTTGATTTGGATTATGAGGTGTATGAGTATTACTATTTTAAATATCCGGTGCGGGTGGGCAATTTGCTATTTTCCAAATTTGAATTTCGCATTCACAACACCCAGCGTAGGGATATAGCCGTACGAGAATACTATGCCAATGGAGACAGACAAGTAGAAAAATTTGATTTTTGGCAAGTGCATCAGCAATTAGAAAAACATTTGTCCCTCAATGAACACTACGAGGCTTACGAAAACCTCTATTCATTTTTTCAGAAAGACGAAATGACATTTCTTAGCGTTTATTACGGAGAACCTGAGCATCAATATGTGTTTTTTAACATTATCAATGCCCGTAAATATTCCGAATTAATCACTCCAATTGAAAATGAGGAGAATATACAACTTACCGATTGGGTGTTATTTCCCAAAGAATATATCGGAATAGAGACCAACTATCAAGAAAACGAAATCGTAAAACGCCGTCCACCTTTACTGACGGAAAGGTTTGGCGACCAAGCCGTATTGTGGAAAGATGAGGTGAATAAACAACTCGGGGTAAGTGTGGGTGAATTTTGCAATATTTTTCCGTTATCGAATATTAAAAAAGTGGACATTGACCGAATGCTTCCTGCCAAAGGCGGTGGTGCCGATACTCTGCGAGTGTATTACAAAAAACAAAAATACCCAACGCTAATTTTCGGTGCCAAAGAATATGATTTGGATAATTATCTACCCCAATTGGAAAAATTCTTCGGTATGCGTATTGAAGTAACAGGGTTTTATTACAATTGTTAATGGTTAATTATCAATTATTAAGGATTTTCCAATATATGTTTCGTAATATTGTAGGGGCAAATCAATATTTGCCCTATAATAAAGGCGAAAAATGTTTCGCCCCAACAATAGATTGATTATGAAAAAACACAATCCCGATAAACACAAAAGGCGTTCTATTCGTCTGAAAGGATATGATTACAGCCGTGAAGGGTTGTATTTCATCACGATTTGTTGCCAAAACAGAGCACATTATTTTGGGGAAATCATCAATGAGGAAATGCAATTAAATGAAATAGGAGAAATTGCCCAAAAATGTTGGAGAGACATTCCCAATCATTTTAAAAATGTTTTGTTGCATACATTTGTGGTGATGCCCAATCACATTCATGGCATAATAGAAATTGTAACCCCCGTAGGGGCAAATCAACATTTGCCCGATGATAATAGGGCGAAAGATATTTCGCCCCTACGGGGGACATCAAACACCATTGGTTCCATCGTGCGTGGTTTTAAAATTGGTGTAACCAAATGGGTGCGTTCCAATACAAATATCCATCAAATTTGGCAACGCAATTATTACGAACATATTATCCGAAATGAGGCATCGTATTTCAGAATTCACGAATACATCGAAAATAATCCTGCAAAATGGACAGAAGATTGTTTTCACAAATAACCCCGTAGAGCAAATCAACATTTGCCTATAATAAACAATGTAAGGGCAAAAAATATTTCGCCCCAACATATTAAAAGAAACCCCCGAGGCATATGCCGTGTTTCAAAAACTGAGTCCGTCTCACAAAAACGAGTATATCCAATGGATAAATGAAGCCCAAAAGCAAGAAACCAAAGAAAGGCGTTTGGAGAAAATGATAATTATGTTACTAAACAAAAAGGAAAACCAATGAAAAAACTCATCGTTATTTCGGATTTATGGGGTGTAAAACAATCACAATGGTGGCAATATTACACCGAAACCTTATCCAAACATTTTGAGGTTATCTTTTATGACGCTTGTCAGTTAGGGCAGATAGATGTAAGTCAATATACCGAGGTGGCACTGCATCAGCAATTTATGGACGGTGGCGTTCTACAATCTGTACAAAACTTAACCCACAAAGAAAAAGAAACCTTCGCCATACTAGGTTTTAGCATAGGTGGCTACATCGCTTGGAGAGCCTTACACAGCGGATTAAAAGCCCAACATTTGGTAGCCGTATCCTCCACCCGATTGCGGTATGAAACAATACCTCCAAAAGCTCAGCTTCACCTATTTTATGGTAAAAAAGACCATCATCTGCCCAGTACTGCGTGGTATGATACAATGAAAACATCGCCATACCTGTTTGATGAGGCGTATCACAACTTTTACCAAAAAGAACATATCGCACAGCAAATCTGTGAGTACATCGAAAATAAGATGCTATAAGCCCTGATAATTCAAAGATATAAAAATGAAAATCAATGCCGTATAATGTTTAAAAATATTATCTTTGTTAGCCATAGGACATACAAGGTATTCCTTAATAAATGTATCATTTCTAAAAATTTTCAATTATGAGCATCAAGTACAAAGTTATCGAGAAAGGGCAACCGGGCGTTGCCGGAGGCGGAACCAAAAAGTTTTATGCCAATGTAGTAACCGAAGGAGAGCTATCGGTAGATGATTTGGTAAAGCAAATCGAGAAATTTTCCGCTCTTAGTGAGGCGGACATTCGCGGGGTGATTATCGCTTTGGAAAATGTAATTCAACAAGGATTAGCCGATAGCAAAATCATTCGTTTGGAAAAACTCGGCAGTCTATACCCTACGCTCAGCAGTAATGGAGTAGCTACCGAAAAGGAGTTTACGGCTAACCAGATAAAATCCGTCAGTGTGAATTATCGCCCAGGTACCCGCATTGTAGAAGCAATGAAAGCAGCAGGTTTCGAGAAGAAAAAATAGTTTTCATAAAAACCAGCAGCAGTATTTCTAAAAACCAAGCGTGGTTTCACCTAAAACCACACTTGGTTTTATTTCAAACTTGCCGTGCTTTTGCCCAAAACCTGCGGTGGTTTTTTCCGTAGAGATAGGAAAACATCGTCTCCACACAAAGAAATCTAGGTAGGAGCAAATAACCATTTATCTAAAACTTATGAACCATAAAAGTAAGGGTAAAACATTTTTCACTCCTCAATGTAAGGGCAAAACATTTTTTGCCCCTCAATGTAAGGGTAAAACATTTTTGCCCCTCAATGTAAGGGTAAAACATTTTTGCCCCTCAATGTAAGGGTAAAACATTTTTGCCCCTCAATGTAAGGGTAAAACATTTTTTACCCCTACTTTGGCTATATTTTATCATCACAATGTCGGTGTACTTACTGATGGTTTTTATTACCATCTCCACACTGAACCGCCTTGCCAACGGACTGGATATTATTGATGTCCTTCCCTTTTACGATAGCGAATATGTGGTGCGTCTTTTGGAATATTTAGAAAGTGAGGGCAGACATTACTATCTGTACAGGCAATTACCCATTGATATGATATACCCGCTACTTTATGCCTTTACTTACAGACAGATATTAAAGCATTTCATTGATACATTGAACTTTAAAAGAGGAAGATGGGTGATCTTTTTACCCATTTTGGCGGCAGTGTTTGACTACTTGGAAAATATCGGCATCGGCATATCGCTTTACCGCTTTCCGTCGCTTTCGGATACCATTTTATCGGTATTGCCTTTTTTCAGTTTGCTAAAAAATCTCTTTGTAGTACTGTATCTGTTAGCATTTTTCGGATTGGGAATTATGGTTTTGGTGAGAAGAAAGAAAAAAATATAAAAATAAATCATCATAAAAAGGTAAATTATGAAAACACTTTTAAAATTAGAATACATCGCTCTTTTTGTGTTGGGCGTTGTGATGTTTGGGCAATCAGAATACGAATGGTGGTGGTTTTTAGTGCTATTCTTCGTGCCTGATTTGTCTATGGTGGGCTATTTGGCAAATCCTAAAATTGGGGCAATGTTTTATAATTTTGCTCATCACTTCGGGACGGCTGTTATTGTTTTTATATTAGGTAAGTACTTATCTATAAATGAATTGACATTGGCAGGAGATATTCTCCTAGCTCATTCGGCTTTTGATAGAATCTTAGGCTTTGGACTCAAATACAGCGATGATTTTAAGAATACTCATTTGGGAAAAATTGGAAAAAAATAAAAATATGACACACGAATTTAAAATTATAGGCATAGCGGTACGCACAACCAATGCCAACGGACAAGCCGCAACAGATTTGGGCAAACTTTGGGGACAATTTATGAGCGACACCATTTCAAAAATCCCGAATACCATTTCGGGGGAAATTATCGCCATTTACACCGATTACGAAAGTGATTATCAAGGAGCTTATACCGCGATTATCGGAAAGAGAGTCAGTTCGTTAGACGAAATTCCAAACGGAATGATTGGGCGAGAATTTCCTGTTACAAAATTTCAGAAATTCATTGCCAAAGGAGAAATGCCCAATGCCGTTATGCAGACTTGGAAAACCATTTGGGAACAAGATGAAGTGCTGAATCGTGCCTACCAGTACGATTTTGAAGTGTATGGTGAAAAATCCCAAAACGGCAGTGAGTCCGAAGTGGAGGTTTTTCTGAGTGTCAAATAAACAGCTCAAAAATGAACACCTACATCGCACTCATTAGATGTTTTATAGTAAAAAGAGCCTTGCATATTTTGAGAAAGTAAATTTTAAAAGTGCCTCCTCGTATGAGAGATACACATCGTTTAATTTTTAAAAAGGAAAATAGATAGTATGAAACCTGAAATACAAAACCGCAAAGGAGCAACAAAACTTGAAAACATTCCGAAAGAAGTGTTGGAATTATTAAACGAGGGTAGGATAGCAAGTGTTAATTTAACCGAGTGGCTTGCTGTAAATCATACGGCTTTGGTGGCTACGGTGTTCCCCAAAATAGGGATTTCAAATGCGAATATTTCTGAAATTCAAGAGCTCATAAAAAATCAAAAAAAGCCGTCAACGATGAATACCATCAAGTTGATTGGAGCGTTTCTTTACGGGAAATACGCAAAATCAACGGATTATTTAGCTGTTTTTGAAAAAATAGCCACACATTTGTCTGATTCGGTGCGTTGTTATGCCACTTATTTTATGGCTCTGAATACCGATTTTTCGCTTGAAAAAAAGCTCGGCTTGCTACAGCCGTTGGTGGCAGACAAGCATTTTGGGGTGCGTGAAGTGGTTTGGATGGCACTCAGACCTGAATTGAGCCAAAATTTGGCATTTTCAATTGATTTTCTATCGGTTTGGGCAGAAAATAAAGATGAAAATATCCGTCGTTTTTCTTCGGAAGCCTTGCGTCCGCGTGGGGTGTGGTGTTCGCATATCGAGACCTTGAAAAATTCACCTGAATTGGCATTGCCTATTTTGGAGAAATTAAAATCGGATTCGGCTAAATATGTGCAAGATAGCGTAGGCAATTGGCTGAATGATGCAAGTAAATCTCGCCCCGACTTTGTACAGGAGTTGTGCAAGCGTTGGGAAAAAGAAAGCCTTACAAAATCAACGCAATATATTATTAAAAAAGCTTTAAGAACACTTTCAAAATAGAAAGGTAAAATATTGTAAGAGCGTATTGCGTACGCTCGATAATGTAAGGGCAAAAAATATTTTGCCCCAACAATGAAATAGTAAATGGTAAAAAACCAAAAATATGAACACCTATATCGTCTTTTTGCGTGGTGTGATGCCCACAGGGAAAAACAAAATTCCGAGTATGGCTTTTCTGAAAGAAATTTTGGAAAAAGGCGGTTTTGTGAATGTAAAAACTTATATTCAGAGTGGAAATGTGGTCTTACAAACGGAGCTTTCCCCTGCGGGGGTGAGCGGGAAAGTGCATCAGCTTATCAAGGAAAATATTGGAGCCGAACTTCCTGTGATTGTAAAAACCGCTGATGAAATGAGGCAAGTTTTAAACGAAAATCCGTTTAGCGAAAACCACGACATCAAACGCGTTTTCTTTACCCTTTTTAATGACGAGCTACCGCAACCATTGGCAAAGGAACTCAAAATGCAGGATTTTGGCGAGGAAAAATTTGACTTTACCGAAAAAGCAATATATATGTATATCCCAACCGATGCTAGTCGTAGCAAACTCAGTAACAATTTTTTGGAAAAGAAACTGAAAATTACCGCTACCACACGCAATTTGAATACATTGAGTAAGTTGGTGGCAATGGCGGAGGAAATGGGAGATAAATTTGTGATACAATAACAAATGTTTAATTTCATAAACAATCAATTTAATAACATGAGAAAATATATAAAAAAAATAACGAACGTAAAGGTCATTGTTTTTATGATAGCAACAGTGATATATGTAATACTAGAAATTTTTATGGATGTGTCTTTTCTAAAAAACAATATTACCATCATAATAATGTTACTAATAAATATGTGGGGAATGCTTATTTATATTGTATTTCCACAAGAAAAAAGCCTAGAAAAAATCGAATATCTAGTAAAAAAAATAGAGGATAGAAATTTAATTGTGTTTGATAATAGAAATAGTATTTTTGAATCTTCTAAAAAAGATATAAGACAAGCAAATGATACGATAAAAGTTACTAGCTTCAAAAAAAATACAGATGATGAAATAATTAGTGATTATTACGATGTTTTGCATGAGAGTATTAAAACTAAACAAAATTTGACTTATAAATGTTGTTTTTCGAAAGGAGTCTCTTTTGATTCAAGAAAAAAATCTATTGAAAGGAAATCATTACAAGATAACGATTATGAAAAGATGACTTTCTACAAGGTTAGTCATAATTTTGTTTCTATGATAAATATGTTAATAATAGATGATAAAATTGTTTATTTAGGTTTTTCTCCTGTTTCAAGAGATTCTGCTATGACTTTTGCTATCAAAATAGAAACATCAGAGCTAGGAGATTCTAATAGTGATATTGTCCAGAAAATATCTAGTTATTATGATAATGTTTTGAATAGCAATTGTAAAAAAATATATCGTGGTAAAGAATTACTTAAATTAAAATAGATTAAAATTCACCGCTACCACACGCAATTTGAATACATTAACGAAGTTGGTAGCGTTGGCGGAGGAAATGGAAAATTAATTCGTACTATTAGGAGACGGATATATCCGCTTCGATGATAACAAAAATGAAAAAATGGATTTTTATAAATATCAAAAACCTGTCGGAAAAATAGAAGATATTTCTGCATTACGCGATGAATTCATCACGATTTTCGACACCAAAAATCGTCAGGAAATTGTGCTATTCTGTCTGTCATTAGCACAACATCTCATAGATTTTACAAAGTTTGAGCCTTGCGATGAAATGTTATTGGCTTTTGAGGCGATGAAAGAATGGCTTGATGGAAAAACCAATTATCATAAAGCAAGAAACATAAGTTTCCAAATCAGCAGATTAGCAAAAGAAGAAAGTGATGTAGCAAAAGTAAAATTTTACCGAACGATGGCTCAAATTGCTGCAAGTCCGCACACCAAATTTCACGGATTATGGGCAACAGATTTCGCAATAACTCTTATCAACAAACTGTTTCCCAACGATGTGGAAGCAGTTAGAACAGAAAGAAAAAAACACATTGCTTTATTGAAAGTATCTTGTTTCGACAACAACAAAAAGTAATATTTTCATAAAAACAATACATTTTTCTATTACATAAAAACCAAAAACTATGAACCTAAAAGATATATTACAAAACATAGAAATCATCTCCCTTTCGGGAGAAATCAATACCGAAATAGGCGATTTGGTGCAAGACTCACGGTTAGTTAAGCAAGGTGATGTATTCATTGCTATAAAAGGTACGGCATCAGACGGACATCAATTCATTAGCAAAGCCATCGAAATGGGAGCAAAAGTCATCGTTTGTGAGGAGATTCCGCAAGAAACTATTTCGGAAATCGTTTACATAAAGGTAAAAGATACTACTTCTACTTTGGCAACAATGGCGAGTAATTTTTATGGAAATCCGTCGGAAAAACTCAAGTTAGTGGGGATAACAGGTACAAACGGAAAAACCACCACCACGAGTTTGCTGTATCAGTTGTTTAGAAAAGTGGGCTACAAAGTGGGACTGATTTCTACCATCGCCATTTATGTTGATGAGCAGAAGTACGACACCAAAAACACTACACCCGACATTCTTACATTGAACAAATATCTGAAAATGATGGTCGATGCAGGTTGTGAATATTGCTTTATGGAAGTCAGTTCGCACGGCGTGGAACAGCGTCGCATCGAAGGGCTTACCTTTGCAGGAGGCGTGTTTACGAATTTGACGCACGACCACCTCGACTATCATCAGACCTTTGCCAACTATCGCGATGCCAAAAAGAAATTTTTCGACCGATTGCCCAAAACCGCTTTCGCCCTGACCAATACAGACGACAAAAACGGAAGCGTAATGCTCCAAAATACCAAAGCAAAAAAGAAATCGTACGCCCTAAAATCCTTTGCCGATTATCATTTGCAGATATTGGAAAATCAGTTTTCGGGCTTGGTGCTAAAAATTGACGGACAGGAAGTTTGGACAAACCTCATCGGGCAGTTCAACGCTTATAACCTGTTGGCGGTCTTTGCCGTAGCCGATTTGCTCGGACTTGATAAAATGCAAAATCTAACTGCTTTGAGTACGTTGCAATCGGTGGGCGGACGTTTTCAATATTTTGTTTCCAAAGACAAAATTACCGCCATTGTGGATTATGCCCACACGCCCGATGCCCTGCAAAACGTGTTGGATACGATTAACAACATTCGTACCAAAAATGAACAACTTATCACGGTGGTGGGTTGTGGAGGCAATCGCGACAAGAGCAAACGACCTTTAATGGCGGATATTTCCACGAAGGAAAGTTCGCGAGTGATTTTTACCTCTGACAATCCGCGAGACGAAGACCCACAAACCATTTTGGACGAAATGGAAGCTGGGGTTCAGGCAGAAAATTACAAAAAGTTCGTAACCATAGCCGACCGCCGTCAGGCAATAAAAACCGCCTGTCAGTTTGCTCAGTCGGGAGATATTATTCTCATTGCCGGCAAAGGACACGAAACCTATCAGGAAATCAAAGGCGAACGCACTCATTTTGATGATATGGAGGAAATTAGACAATTTTTGACCCCGTAGGGGCGTATCGCATACGCCCAATAATGAAAATAATAGGCATACGCCTAATAACAAGTTAAAAAAATGATAAAAATTTTAGCCGAATCTTTTTTGCAAGTTGCTCTGTTGCTTCCTTTTGCAATTTTATTTCTGAAAGAAAAAAGCAAAATCAATTTTCTGCGATTATTGATTTTTGTAGGTTGCTATATGGTGTATCAGCTTTTTCTCGTGCTTCCAAAAATCTTAGCGTTTGACATAGTAGAAAGCCGTTGGAATTGGGAAGGAAAAGCATTGGGTGTGATTTGTGGAATAAGTTGTTATTTGATTTTCAGAAGGTATTTTAGAGAAAATGATTTTTTCACAATAAGGCAAAATAAAGAAAATTTTAAACCAACTCTCGTTGTAGCGGTGGGAGTGGTATTATTATCAACTGTGGTTTGGTTTTTATTGGGTAAATCGGAATTTGATATGGAAACATTGGCTTTTCAAATATCCTTACCGGGAATTGATGAGGAGATAATGTTTCGCGGAATATTACTTGGACTTTTGGCTTCCTCATTGAAAGAAAAAACAGCTTTTGTAGGAAATCCGAGTGTTTTATTAACAGCAATTTTGTTTGGATTTATGCACGGTTTGACTCTTGATAAAAACTATGCGATTGATTTTGAACCTATTTATTTTATACAAACTGCTTTTGCAGGATACCTTTGGGGATGGATAACCCTAAAAAGCCGAAGTATATTATTAGCGATTTTGTCCCATAATTTCAGTAATTTTTTGGGAACATTAGCCACAATGATTAAATAACCCATTCATTATAAACAAAATATGAAACTAATCATAAACGAAATATTATATCTCGAATTGGCACAATTATCTGATGCTGAAACCATTTTCAACACAATAGACACACAAAGAAAATATTTGGGCGAGTGGCTTCCGTTCGTTTCTTTTATAAAAAATCTTGCTGATGAAGAAAATTTTATAAAATCGGTTTTGGAAACGATGGAACAGACCAAAGAATATGTGTTTTGCATTCGAAAAGAAGGCAATTTTGTCGGGCTTATCAGTTTTATCAAAACGGACAAACTCAATCAAAAAACCGAAATCGGTTATTGGATTTCAGAAACATACCAAAAACAGGGCATCGTAACGAAAGCCACTAAACGAATGTGTGAATTTGCCTTTACCGAAATGGGAATGAACCGCGTACAAATCCGTTGTGCCACTGAAAACATTGCAAGTAAAAGCATTCCGAAGCGATTGAACTTCATTTTTGAAGGCATCGAACGGCAAGGCGAACGCGTTTCTGAAAATGCATTCCGAGATTTGGAAGTGTACAGCAAACTGAAAGAGGAATTTTAACCCCGTAAGAGGGCGAATTACCATTTACGAATGTAGGGGCGTATTGCATACGCCCAATAATAATGAAATAAAAAAGGGCATATGCAATACGCCCCTACGACAACAAAAAACAAATCAACGATGAAAAAATACAACTCCGACATACACAAGAGGCGTTCGATTCGTCTGAAAGGATATGATTACAGTCGTGAAGGGTTATATTTCATTACGATTTGTTGTCAAAACAGAGAACATTATTTTGGTGAAATTGTAGATGGTAAAATGCAATTGAATGAAATAGGAAAAATTGCCTATAATGAATGGATAAATACGGAAACAATTCGCAAAAATGTGGTATTACATTCATTTGTGGTGATGCCAAATCATTTTCACGCCATTATAGAAATCACCCACCAATGTAGGGGTGTATTGCATACGCCCAATGATATAACATTGCATACACCCAATGATAATGAAAAAGGCGTATGCAATACGCCCCTACGGTCACCATCGCAAACATTAGGTGCAATTGTTCGCGGTTACAAATCGGTGGTGTCGAAAAAAATAGGATTTTCCGTTTGGCAACGGAATTATTACGAACACATTATCCGAAATGAGGAATCGTATTTTAAAATTCACGAATATATCGAAAACAATCCCGCAAAATGGGAAGAGGATTGTTTTTATTAATAAAACAATGTAGAGGCGTTTGCGTACGTCCAAACAAATAATTTTAATAAAAAAATAATCATAAGGGCGTAAGCATTACGCCCCTACAACAACAAAAACAATTTAAAAATGTTATATTATCTATTTGATTACTTAGAAAAAGAATACAATTTGGCGGGAGCAGGATTGTTTCAATACCTTTCGTTCCGTGCGGGGATTGCGGCGATTGTCTCACTTTTAATTGCTACAATCTTCGGAAAGAAAATTATCCGTAGGCTGTACGCACTTCAGGTGGGGGAAACCATTCGTGATTTAGGTCTGCAAGGACAGAACGAAAAAGCAGGAACACCTACAATGGGAGGCGTGATTATCATCTTGGCAACGCTTGTGCCGGTGCTTCTATTTGCTGATCTGGCAAATGTGTACATCATTTTACTTGTAGTTTCAATGATTTGGATGGGAATCATCGGGTTTGCGGACGACTACATCAAGGTTTTTAGAAAGAACAAGGACGGACTTAAAGGCAAATTCAAAGTTTTGGGACAAATAGGTCTCGGACTTTTTGTCGGAGCGATGCTTTATTTCAACCCTAATGTAACCGTGAAGAACGAAAGCACAAAAGCAAGTACAGTAACCGAAGTTCAAATTCAGCAAGAAGAAATAAAATCTACCAAAACCACCATTCCGTTTATGAAAAACAACGAATTTGATTATGCCGACCTGATTTCGTGGGCAGGTGAAGGAAGTAAAGACTGGGTTTGGGTGGTTTTTATTCCGATAGTTATTTTAATTGTGACGGCAGTCTCCAACGGAGCTAACCTCACCGACGGAATTGATGGACTGGCAGCAGGAAGTTCAGCAATCATTGTGCTAACACTTGGGATTTTCGCTTGGGTATCTGGGAATATCATTTTTTCGCAGTACCTCAACATAATGTATATCCCCAATGTAGGAGAAATGACCATCTTCATCGCTGCATTTGCTGGGGCTCTCATCGGATTTTTGTGGTATAACACCTATCCTGCTCAGGTTTTTATGGGCGATACAGGTAGCCTGACCATTGGGGGGGTAATTGCTGTGATTGCCATTTCAGTTCGTAAAGAATTGCTCATTCCGTTGCTGTGTGGTATCTTCCTGATTGAAAATCTATCGGTTATGATGCAGGTTTCTTACTTCAAATACACAAAAAAGAAGTATGGCGAGGGCAAACGCATCTTCCTGATGTCACCTTTGCATCATCATTATCAGAAAAAAGGCTATCACGAAAGTAAAATTGTGATGCGATTCCTAATTGTGGGCATCATTCTGGCAATAATGTCCTTCGTGACCTTAAAAATTAGGTAATCGAAGTTCAGAAAGAAAATCAAACAGACAATCAATAATAAAATTCAGAGCAAAATGGATATTTTCGAGGAGTATCTGCAACAAGGAGAACCCAATAAGCGCGAAAAAGCAAACGCTTGGAATACTGCTATTGGTTTACAAGAGGTTGATGGCATAAAACCATCGGACTATCTGATAAAAACAGCAAAGCAGAATATTGAAGGAAATATATCTATCGAAGAAGCGAAGCAACAAATAAACAACTACTATCAGCAGCAAAACTTTAAAAATGAAGAAAATCGCACAGAAGAAGCTGATAAAGTTTCTGTTCGCATTGCGGAAATATTAGGCGAAAATACTTTTTCATTCTCGCCCATAGAATATATGAGTATTCACCGTCGATTGTTTGAAGGGATTTATCCACACGCGGGGAAAATCCGTACCTACAACATTACCAAAGCCGAATGGGTGTTAAATGGAGAAACCGTGATTTATGCAAGTGCCGAAAATTTAAAACAAACTTTGGATTATGACTTTGCTCAGGAAAAAATATTTAGCTACAAAGGGTTAAACAAGCAACAGATTGTTGAGCATATCGCACATTTCATTTCTTATCTGTGGCAAATACACATTTTTGGAGAAGGAAATACGCGGACTACGGCTGTTTTTCTTATAAAATATCTTCGAAAATTAGGATTTAAACAAATAAATAATGATATGTTCGCTCGTCATTCGTGGTTTTTTCGTAATGCTCTTGTCAGAGCTAATTATGAAGACTTGTCACAAGGAATACATAAAACCGATGTTTTTTTAATCCGATTTCTATCGAATTTACTTTTAGGAGAAAATCATATGCTTAGAAATCGAGAAATGCACGTTCACTTTGAACCTGTAAACACACAAAATGAACCTGTAAATGACCCTCTATTGTTGCTCATTCAAAAGCAGCCAAATATTACTATCAAGCAAATAAGTGAGATTTTAAAAATAAGTATTAGTACAGCGAAAAGACGTATCCAAGCATTTAAAGAAAAAGGAGTTATCTATCGCGTGGGGAGTGACAAAACAGGTATTTGGAAATTAAAGTAAAAACGATTAATAATTTTAACATAAAAGAAAAAATGAAACAAAAAATACTATTTATCATACTTTGTGCAAACATCTTTGCCTCGTGTGAGAACGTCAATCAATTGGTAAATAATATCAGTAACGAAATATCGGAAAGCTCTGAACGCATTGAGACAGAAATTTCTAAAAGTACAAACCAAATTAAAGACGAAGTTTTAAAAAACGTCAATTTGGAAGCCATCACCAACGAGTTACTGAACGTTAAACATCTGGAAAGTATTGAAAATGTAGCTTTAAAAGTAGTTGAATATCAAAATATTGCCGAGAGAATTTCTCTTCTGCAAGAAAACATCACTGGAGGAGAGTTAGGAGCGTTGGAAATACTCGCAATCACGCAGTTTACTAAAAATGCTCAGCAAGAACTTATAAAACTAAAGGAAGGAAATACCTCAATTGAAACCAAACAGAAGATAGATTCTCTTTTAATTAACTATGAAAATGTTTTAAACAACTATTCTCAGCAAAATATAAGGGGAAATAGTGAGTTTAATAATCGTTTTCAGGAAGATATGGAAGAAGACGAAGACTTTGATAACTAACTTAACAATCAATGTATGAAAAATGACATCGATTTATAGTTCAAAATATAAAAAATGAAAAAATTAGTAATTTTAGGAGGAGGCGAAAGCGGTGTTGGGGCTGCAATTCTTGGTAAAAAGAAGCATTGGGATGTGTTTCTGTCTGACAAAGGCAAGGTAGCAACCAAATATGCTGAGGTACTCAATCAACATACCATTCGATGGGAGGAAAATAAGCATACCGAAAGTGAAATCCTCTCAGCAGATTGTATCATAAAGAGTCCAGGAATTCCTGATACGGTAGAAATCATCAAAAAAGCAAAGGAAAAACATATCGAAATCATTTCCGAAATTGAATTTGCTTATCGCTATACCAAAGGGAAGATTATTGCCATCACAGGTAGCAACGGAAAGACCACCACAACCAGCCTAACATATCACATTCTGAAAGAAAGCGGACTGAATGTGGGCGTAGCAGGGAACATCGGGAAGAGTTTTGCTCAAATGGTAGCGGAAGATGATAAAGAATATTATGTTTTGGAAATCAGCAGCTTTCAACTGGACGGAATTACGAGTTTTAAGCCGCACATTGCCATTTTACTGAACATCACCCCCGACCATCTGGACAGGTATGACTATAAAATGGAGAATTATATCGCATCGAAATTCAGAATTACTGAAAATCAGACCGAAGATGATTATTTCATTTACGATGCTGATGATCCAGTGATAGAGCAATGGCTTGAAAAAAATCCCATTAAAGCAAAAAAATTGCCTTTTTCATTGGAAAAAGAAATTAAACAGGGTTCTTATAATCACAAAAATACAATAATAATTACGATTAATAATCATATGGTAGAGATGAATACAGAAGAAATTGCAATTAAAGGAAAACACAACGTGAAAAACTCAATGGCAAGTTCCGTTGCCTCACATCTTTTAAAAGTTCGTAAAGAAAAAATTCGCGAAAGCCTAAAAGGTTTTATTGGTGAACCACATCGTTTGGAGTTCGTTAAAACTGTAGAGGGTATAACTTACATAAATGACTCTAAAGCTACTAATGTAAACTCTGTTTTCTTTGCTTTGGACACAATGAAAACGCCCGTAGTGTGGATTGTAGGTGGTGTGGACAAAGGGAATGATTATTCTCCTTTATTGCCTTACGTTCACGAGAAAGTAAAGGCCATTGTATGCTTAGGAATTGACAATAATGCCATTTTACAATCTTTTGGCAACATTATTCCCAACATAGTGGAAACAAAAAGTATGGAGGAAGCCGTAAAATACGCTCGTAGATTTGCCACTGTAGGAGATACAGTGTTATTAGCTCCCGCTTGTGCAAGTTTTGACCTATTTGAGAACTATCAAGACCGCGGAAATACGTTTAGAAAAGAAGTAGAAAAACTATAAATAAATTCAAATGCAAAAGTGGATAGCACAAAACATTAAAGGAGATAAGGTTGTATGGGCTATCATATTGGTATTCACATTACTATCTTTCTTGGCGGTCTATAGTGCCAGTACTAATTTGGTTTATGTTGTGGGCAAAGGAACAACCTTTGGACATTTCATAAAACACGGATTTTTGATGGGAGTTGGATTCGTGATCATCTATTTGGTACACAAGGTTCCTTATCGATTTTCACGACCTATTTCTAAAATAGGAATTGTCTTGGCAGCCATATTTTTGGTTTTTGCGGCTGTGAAAGGAACAGTCATTGCGGGAGCTAATGCGAGTCGTTGGATTGAGGTTCCATTCGTGGGAGTATCGTTTCAGCCTTCAACCTTTGCTTTCGTTATGATTATGATTTATGTGGCTTCATATTTGGCAGAAAATTTCGAGAAAAAACCTACATTTTCAGATAGTTTTTGGCCCTTATGGATGCCTGTTGGTGTTACTATAATACTCATTGTTCCATCAAATCTTTCCACTTCGCTGTTGGTTGCTTTTTCTGTGATTATACTTACTTTCATCGGGAAACTTCCTATGCGAAATATTTTAAATTTTCTATCAATTTGTGCCGTAGGTGTTGTTATGTTCTATATAACAGCAAAAGCTTTTCCAGAACTGCTTCCGAGCCGAGCCTCCACATGGGTTAGTCGTATTGACTCATTTACCGATAGCAATGAAAATAGTAGTGGAAGATTTCAAATTGAAAGAGCCAAAATGGCAATTGCTAAAGGAGGTTTTTTAGGCGAAGGAGCAGGAAAGAGTACCATGAAAAACTTTTTACCACAGAGTTCTTCCGATTTTATTTATGCAATCATTACGGAAGAATATGGCTCTTTCGGAGCTTTGATAGTGTTGTTGCTCTATATGTTACTACTATTCCGAATTATGGTGATTTCCATGAACGCACGGACGGTTTTTGGTCAGTTGTTAGTTTTGGGGATGGGATTACCCATTATTTTTCAGGCGTTTATTAATATGGGTGTTGCCGTTGAAATATTCCCTGTTACGGGGCAAAATCTTCCTCTTATCAGTAGCGGGGGTACTTCAATTTGGATGACTTGTCTTGCCTTAGGGTTAATTCTTTCCGTGAGTACATCAAAACGCAATAAGGAAGACAATCTTGAAAAAGATAAAAACATTGAAGATGTAGAAGAAGAATTAGCTGAGGGCATCATCAAAGGAATTCATAAAGGAAATGCTGAAAAGTAGTTTTTTTAGGATACAAATAAAAATTTTTTCTCCATTTGTCTTCCAAACCTCTATGGATAGAGTAATGTTTTATTAAAAAATTACAATATTAAATAACAAACAAAACCAATTGATAATGAAAAAAATAGCAACAATCGTAACATTTTTACTCTCCTTACAAGGGTTTTCACAAACCATCATTTCGCAAACGTATTACGAAGGCACTATCGGAACGGACTTGAAGGTAGGGCTTTACCTCGCCATTAAAGAAAATGAGTGTCCGACCACCTATGCCCAAGCCTATTACAAATACGAAAAATCCAACGAACGCATTTTGTTATCGGCTTATATGGACGATAAAGAAGAACGATTTACTTTCGTAGAATTTGGAAATACAGGCGTTTTGCTACTCCATCGCAAAGGCGACACCTTGGAAGGACTTTGGATAGCCCCTGACGGAAAAAAACAACTCCCAGTGAAACTCAAAGCCTTACCGCAATCCCCAAAAAGTTACGAGCGTATGGAAGACCATTACGAGCGACTCCATTACGAATCACACGACTGTTAAACACCTGAATTTATGAAAAATATTGTATTTCTATTGCTATTATTGCTTTGTTCTTGCGATTTTTCTTCAAAGAAAAAACAAGAAAGCAAAGAGAGCGTTTCAAATAATGAAATATATGAAAGTGAGGCATCTAACAATGATTCAATAACAGAGGTAACGTATATCCAATCATTTTTTAATGAAGATTTACCCCTTGAAATTCATCAAATAAGCGAAAAGGAATTTCATACCGCTCAATCCAAAGCAATAAAAAGCGACTCGATTCCTAAAATTACAAACTTTGCTCAGGCAGAAAAACATTTGAAAGACATTGTAACATTTAGAAAAGATAGGGATTGGACACACTTTCCGCAGGAAATTCGTTTTCGTAACGGAACCAAGCTCGACACCATTTATGATTTGTTGAACGAAATTGGTTTTGTCGCTTATTTTCCTACTGAAGACATCGTACTTTTCGAGGGAGGGCATAGCTCTGATGTAAGTTTTAATCTCTCCAATGGCAAACAAACCGAAGAAGTCGGTAACCCTGAATTTGTGGTGGCTTCGCCGAATAATAAAGCTCGGTTAAATGGTTTCTACGGAGGGCAAGAATGCGTGTTTTATTTCATTCAGCAGTACAAAAATGGTCAGTGGCAAAAAACCATCAACTTAGACCATATTTTTGAAAAAATTACGACAAAAATGCTTTGTAATCTCAGTGCTTTTTGGGCAGATGACACTACCTTGTATCTTGCACATCCCAATTATGACGAGCAGGGAACAATGGAATTTATCCATTACAAAATCATTCTAAAACCTACCATTTCTGATGTAACGTGGTCTGATTTTCCGACCGTTTCTTTTCCTAAAAAAGAACAAACCAACGCCGATAATTACGATTTGTTACCCGCATTAAGTGCTAATCAAGCCCGATTATTACTTTCAGGATTGTTTCCTGATGCGGAAAATTTCAAACGCGTTTATAGCGTGCCTTTCTCGGACGATTTTACTTCCGTAGTGGTGGCTTTTCAGCAGGGAGAACATCAATTTTCAACGATACTTTTTAATTTGGATAAAAACAATCAAATTATTGATTATCTTTTGATTGCTTATGATGAAATTGCCGAAAGTGCTGTATTTACGGAATCCGTTTTAAACAAAGATTCTATTGTTGTGAGAAAAGAATTTTACGAAAATGCGATAACTTTTACCTATGAAATCAGTCCGAAAGGGGAGTTTGTTTTGAAAAAAGTAAAATAAATCACAGGCAAAAACAATCGAATACAATGAAAAAAATAATCACACTCGCACTAATTTTCCTAAACGGAATGCTCTTGGCACAGCAATACAGACCGCTCTCCGAACAGAAAAACGGACTGATACTCTCAAAATTAGATTGGCAAAACGACCTACAATCCGAAAACCTCAAAGGAAAAATAAAATCAATCGAAACTTATTTTTATAACGAAGGTTCGCTTTCTCCGCAGGGAAAAGAATTTATGAAGCAGGAAAAACGATTTTTTGAATTGTTTCACTACAACCCACACGGAAACCTCACTGAACACCATCCCCCACACGATTCTATTCCCGTTGTTTGGAAGTATAACCCAACCCATCAGCCGATTGCGGTGAGCAGTCGTTGGGCAAATATTCAGTATTTTTATGAAAACGGACTACTTGTGGGAGCTGTTTTAAAGACAGAAAATACCGTTACCGAAAGTAAAATTATCCTTAATGAGAAGGGAAACGTCATAAAACAAACGCTTTCCCGAAAAAAAATATCAGTAGGAGAGCATAATTTGGAATATGATGAAAATGGCTATCTTTCTAAAATTCAGGAAGTAAGTCCGCTCGGAATTTTGGATATTCTCTATACTAACGATTCACTCGGAAGGGTTTTAAAGGAAACGATACTTGAAAACGATGCTGTTGTAAAAACAAAAACGATGCAGTACAACCCCAACGGCGATTTGATACAAGAAATAGACGGAGCATATACCAAAACATTTTCGTATGAGTATGATAATCAAGGTAATTGGATGCTTCGATATGAATACATTAACGATAAACGAACGGGCATCACCGAAAGAGTCATTACCTATTATGAATAACGCCTTTTTGGAAACCTTCAACGGAAGCGGTTGCATTGTTAAACGGGAGCGTACCTGTTAGTAAATAGGTGCGCTCCCGTTAATCAATAGATACGTATCGGTTGAGGTAATCAAGCGGAAGCATTAAAATAATATCAACTTTTTAACATAGAAAAATGATGAACAAAAAACTAAAAATTTAGCATTTACTGAAATTATTTGTTGCTTTGGCGATGTATTCTTGTAGTAACGGACAAACGCCAACTGCGTACCACATCGGAAAAATTCCTCAATTGGAACGATTTGAAACGCTGACTAAAAACGAAATCCGTTTGGATTCTTTGAAAGACAAGCACCAAAAAGAAGAACTACAAATGATGCTTGACGGCAAGGCCTTTATAGCGGAAGCACCCCAAGAGTTTGTTCAAAAAATGATTGAAAAACATAAAATCACTGCGCTGCGATACAAAGATAACCGCAGCCGATACTTTATCAAAACTTTGGCAAAAGGCAAGGAATATCCCTTTTTAAGCGCGGAAGAGGAGCCTTTCACTACCGATTGTACGTGCGTGTTGGATAATGATACCATCAAAATACGAATGGGAATTTGGGTTTTCGGAGGTTTTCAGTTTAATATCAATCTGAGTAAGAACGATTTCCAAACCCTTTATTGGGAAGATACACACGAGCGAAACACTTATAAACAAACTCTTTCCGATACACTAACGGACAATATCACTCTTGAAATGCAACAACAAAAACTCATTTTGGCAAAAAAGCCTACTTTTACCCTCGGAGAGGAATTATTAGGGCATCTTACCTTCAAAACGAATGAATTTTATCAACAGACAGAAGAAATTGATGCGGAAAACAGCCAAGATATGCTAAAAGTAGCTAAGGCGGGAGAGCTTTATTTCCGTTGCCAAGTACGGCAAAAAACAGAGGACGACAAATAATGGTATTGTTGGAGCTTATCGGAATCAGTTATAAACAAATGGACGATGTGGTTGCAGGGAATTGGTAAAAAGTTAAAAAAATACAATGATGAATATTATAAAAGAAATAGAAATCAATCATTATCCTGAGGATAACACCCCCGTTATCAATGTGTTTGATAATGGTACGAGTTTTTTGTTGTTTGAAGAATTTCCTATGGATGAAGAGGAAAATTATTTTTCGGAAGAGGAAAGTGACAATTTTGAGCAGATTTTATCCGAACTTATTGGCGTTAAAGTTGCTCAAGAAGATAGAGGGTGTTTTGTTTTAATGACCAATGACCTGCAAAAAATACAGCAGGTAAAGGATTATTTAGAGGGGAAAAAGGTTGTCAAGAACAAAGTACGGAAGAATATGAGAGTAAAAGAAATAAACACAATTATTCAAGAGCAAACAGAAGAGTTTTTCAAACAAGAGGGGTTTAAATATGTAAAAAAAGATATGGCGTATGTAAAAAAGACCGATGCTTATCGTATTGAATACGGTTTTACTTATCTTGAATATCACCCTGAATATATGTATGATATTGTACTTTTTGTACAGCTTACAGAAGTAGAAAAAATATTCGGTAAAATAGATGGATTTGGGATTTTAGGACATACCTTCGTTTTTCCATTATCTTATTTTTTAAACATAGAATATTGGATAAATAACAATCCTATATGGTCTATAAGAGCAGAGGAAGATATTCCAGCTTTTAGTCAGGCGCTAATAGATTCTTATACTAAATATGTAAAAGATTTTATTCCCTTTATTACCCAGCCCCAAAATATGCTCAATTTTTTATTAGAGCAGATAGCTACAGGGGCAAGATATGCTAATACTGAGAATGTTTTTATAAGGGCTTTAATTTTGATGAAATTTTTAAATTATCCGATAGAAGAGATACAAAAAAGATTAGCAGAATTTAAGTCTAAATTGATTAAGTATGATGAAGATTTAAAAAAAATATATTATAAACAAATGGACAATGTAGTTGCGGGAAATTGGTATGAATGACAGTATTTTTAAAGACAACTCATACTCCCCATACGATATGGTGCATTGGCAAGGGTAAATTAAAATAAAAACATTATGGAATTTTCACAAACAGAACAAAAGCTGACCTCGGCGGATATGGATGATTTTGAAAGAAAAATCGGGCTAAAACTTCCGCAAGATTTTAAAGAACACTATCTAAAATTCAACGGAGGTTATCCTTCTTTTGAATATGTAAAAGGGCTGAGAAATATTTTTACGATAAATAGTTTTGATTCCATTAAATATGGAGCACTTCCCATAGAAAAACTGATAGACGACTTTCAAGAAAGTGGTGTGGATTTTAATAATAAAATTCCTTTTGCAAATGATAATGGCGATAATATCTTCTTAATTTCATTAGATGATTCAGATTATGGTAAGATTTATATCATTGAAGCCGAATTTTTAGAGGATAAAAATTATATTTTGGTTTCCGAATCTTTTACGGATTTTCTAAATTCTTTCTTTAATGAGTGATTTTTTTTGCATAATATCATTAAAAAGTTTATAACTTTGACATCGCCGACAACATCGGCACCAACAAACGCACAGAAGTCATCCGACTTTTTGCCATTCTAATACCTACTATTTTTGTGTTGGGCTGGGCTTGGTGATTCTGTTCGGTAAAATGGGCTTGGAGCTGTCTGCCGAACGCGTATTATTGGGCGTTATCGTTCTGATGATTTGCGTGGGGTGGGCTTGGCTGAGCCTAAAAGGAAGAATGCCCTTCCAAGAGGGCGAAACTTTGTTCAGTCCGCCGCCCCCTGCAAGAAATCTTATAGAAAAACTAATGCGAGGGCTGTTTTTGCTGGTCGGAATCGTGGTTTATGTGGCTGTGGCAATGATGCCCGATGCGATGGCGTCTTCTTTTTTGCGTATCTTTTCTTTTGGACGCGTAGGCGATACGCTGGGAATGTTGGCTTTATTGGGAATGCTTTTGGTGGCTGGCGTGGTTTATCTGATTTCTGCCATAAAAAACAAACTTTCGCCCCATAAAAAATCCGAAGAATACAACCCTTATGCTCATTGGTATGTAACGACTATGCTCAACTGGGTGCTATTTTTCGTGGTCATTGTCCTTGGAATGTATATGATTGAGAGATTGGTGAAATAGCGATAAAATAGCCGTATCGGTCATTTTAAACCTAAAAATTTATACCTTTACGAAAAATTGATAAAAAAACGCTGAAAAAAGCCCCCAATTAAAATCATTAATACGAATGTAATTACAAATAGATAAAAATATGAAAACCATTAAAAGTTTAATCCCATTATTTACAGTTGCCCTTATGATGTATAGTTGCTCATCTCCCAAGCTCGGAAAAGACCGTTTGGATTTGGAAAAATTCGACTTGAATTTCGATGTTGATGCTTTTTATACCGATGAAATTAAGAAAGGCAAAGAAAATATGAAAGAATTAGAGAAACTCGAGCAAAAAAGAGAAAAGGAGGGGTTTTCTGAAAAGGAAAGAAAAGAATTGGTCAAAAAGGCTTGGAAACTTCTCAAGTTTAAGAGCATTCAAAAAGATACGATTTTTAACGCCCAATTTTACGAGGACGAACGAAATCCGATAGGGTATCAATATGATATGTGGGGCTGGAATTCTGCTGACAGTTTGGCGAATTATCATAAGATGCACTTTCACAAAATAAATATGGCAACAAACCTTGAAGGTGATTTTATGGCGTTAGTCGCCCAAAGCCAAGGCGAAGGTACGGACGATTTTGAAGCCTTACTCCGTTATTTGGAGCAAAAACACGGTAAGGTAATGGTAAAAGAAAAAAACTTCTTCCGAAATTTTCCTATTTATTATTGGGAGTTGGATGACCGCCTATTGGCAATGATTTCTAAACAACAAAAACAGGCAAATCTAATACTGAAATTAAGTAAAGAAGCTACTGAAAACAATCCAACGACAGATACCATTAGATTTAATACAACCCATTTGTTTATACTCAATAACCAATACAAACACGATAGTATCATTAGTAATTTTCGCTCTGGCGATTGGATAGATTTTAATGCAGTTCTCAAAAAGTGATTTTCTGTATTTTAATAATGTAATTGTTTAATTTTTAAATATTTATAAAAGTATGAAAGCCATTAAAAGTTTAACCTTATTCTTTATTTTTATCCTTATGTTGCATAGTTGTTCGTCTCCCAAGCTCAGAAAAAATCAATTGGATTTGGAAAAATTCGATCTAAATTTTGATGTAGCCGCTTTTTATACCGATGAAATCGAAAAAGCTCAAAAAAATATGAAAGAATCCGATAATCTTTTGGAAAAAAGAAACAAGGAAAATCTTTCCAAAAAGGAAAGAGAAAAATTGACTGAGAAAATTTGGGAACTTTTGCGTTTTCACGTCATTCAAATAGACACCGTTTTTAAAGGTGAATTTACGAAAGAAAAAACTCCGATGGCGTATCGATACGATATGCGAAGTTGGAGTACTCGTGATAGTTTGGCATATTTTCAGAAAATGCACTTTTGCAAAATCAATATGGCAACCAGCCTTAAAGGCGATTTTATGGCGTTGGTTACTGAAAGCGAAAGCAAAGGTACGGACGATTTTAAAGCCTTACTTGATTATTTAAAGCAAAAACACGGCAAACCAACGGTAAAAGAAAATAGTTTTTACAACGGCTCATTTACCTACCATTGGGAGTTGGACGACCGCCTATTAGCAATTTTCTCTCGTTACGACAACAAAGAAAGCAGCCTAAAATTGGGCATCGAAGTTACCGAAGATGGCGTAAAGGCAGACACTACCAAACAGCCCACCCACGTAACGCGTTTGTTTATACTCAAAAATCAATACAAGCAAGATAGTATTTTAAGGCGTTTTACTCGTGGCGATTGGATTTCTTTTAACGACATACTTAGCGATGACAGATAAATTTTCTGGAGATACGTTTGTTAAACATAAAAATATTACTTTTGCATTTTAATCAGATTATTAACCATTTAATAAAAATTCCCTTTCTTTTGGAGAGGGTTGCGGAGAGAAATGAACTACAACCATAAAGACATCGAAGCCAAATGGCAAAAATATTGGTCAGAAAACCAAACTTTTAAAACAGAAAACTATTCAGAAAAACCGAAATTTTATGTATTAGATATGTTTCCGTATCCATCGGGAGCGGGATTGCACGTGGGGCATCCGCTTGGGTATATAGCATCAGATATTTTCGCACGATACAAACGTCACAAAGGCTTTAATGTGTTGCATCCGCAAGGGTACGATTCGTTCGGATTACCTGCCGAGCAATACGCTATACAAACAGGTCAACACCCCGAAAAAACCACTCGTGAAAACATTGCTCGTTATCGCGAACAGCTCGACAAAATTGGCTTTTCGTTCGATTGGAGTAGAGAAGTAAGAACTTCAAATGCTGATTATTACAAATGGACACAATGGATTTTTATTCAATTGTTTCATTCTTGGTATAACAACACTACCAATAAAGCGGAAGATATCCAAACACTTGTTCAGCATTTTGAGAAATTCGGAACGGAAAACCTAAATGCGGCTCAGACCGAAGAGCTTCATTTTACCGCCGAGCAATGGAAAAATTACAGCGAAGAAGAAAAACAAAACATTTTATTGAATTATCGTTTGGCGTTTCGTGCCGAAACTACCGTTAATTGGTGTCCGGCTTTGGGAACGGTTTTGGCGAACGACGAGGTAGTAAATGGCGTTTCGGAACGAGGCGGATATCCTGTTTTTCAAAAGAAAATGACGCAATGGAGTATGCGTATTACCGCTTATTCCGAGCGATTGTTGCAAGGCTTAGAAACGGTGGATTGGAGTGAATCTGTAAAAGAAAGCCAACGCAATTGGATAGGAAAATCGAAGGGAGCGAAAATTATTTTCCCCCTAGCCCCCGAAGGGGGAACAAATGCACAGACGGATAAATCGTCCAAGCAAGGGTATATGACAGGAGGGAATAATGCCCATCTTTTGGCTGAAAAAGCAAAAGATTTACGAAATAATATGACCCAAGCCGAAACCATTCTTTGGGAGAAGTTAAAATCTAAGAAATTAGATGCTAAATTCAGAAGACAGCACGTTATTGGGGATTATATCGTTGATTTTGTATGTCTTGCCAAAAGATTGATTATAGAAATTGATGGAGGTTATCACAATGCTGAAAATCAGCAAGTTTTAGATAAGGAACGAACAGAAATTCTAAATGAATTGGGCTTTGAGGTTATTCGATTTACAAATGAAGAAGTTATCAGTGATATAGATAATATCCTTCAAAAAATACAAGAAAAATTAGCTTTAAAAGTTGATGTTCGAGAAGAAATTAGTGTGAGTGCATCGGTTTGTCCCCCTTCGGGGGAACGGGGGATTGAGGTGTTTACAACAAGACCCGACACCATTTTCGGCGTAACTTATCTCACTTTGGCTCCTGAACACGAATTGGTTTTACAAATCACAACCGAAGCACAAAAACAAGCCGTTTTGGATTATATCGAAGCCACTTCTAAGCGTTCGGAAAGAGATAGAATGGCGGATACCAAAACTATTTCAGGCGTATTTACGGGAGCTTATGCTGTCTGTCCAGCAACAGGTTATTACTTACCAATTTGGATAGGCGATTATGTGTTGGCAGGTTACGGCACAGGGGCTGTAATGGCAGTTCCTGCGGGTGATGAACGTGATTATGCCTTTGCAAAACATTTTGTAGGTGTAGAAGGGATGCCTGAAATTATCAACATTTTTGATAAAGATATTTCAGAAAACGCATATACTGAAAAAGGCGGATTTGCTTTACAAAATTCAGATTTTCTCAACGGAATGGATTATAAAGAAGCTACCGAAAAAATTCTTTCCGAATTGGAAAAATTGGGCGTTGGAGAGGCAAAAATCAACTATCGTTTGCGTGATGCGGTGTTTTCGCGTCAAAGATATTGGGGAGAGCCATTTCCAATTTATTATGTAAACGGATTACCTCAAACCATTGATACGCAATATTTACCAATCGAATTGCCAGAAGTAGAAAAATACCTCCCAACCCAAGACGGACAACCACCTTTGGGGAACGCTAAAGAATGGTATTGGGATACTAAAACAAATCGTGTTTGTTCCCCTCCTTCGGAGGGGCAAGGGGAGGCTGTTTATCCTCTTGAACTCAACACAATGCCGGGTTGGGCGGGGTCGTCTTGGTATTGGTTGCGTTATATGGACGCACACAACGAAAAGGAATTTGCCTCACAAGAGAGCCTCAATTATTGGCAAAATGTAGATTTGTATATCGGTGGTAGCGAACACGCCACAGGGCATTTATTATATTCGAGATTTTGGAATAAATTCCTCAAAGACAGAGGATTTATACAAGCCGAAGAGCCTTTCCAAAAAATGATAAATCAAGGAATGATTTTAGGAACAAGTGCGTTTGTGTACCGATTGGAAGGTACAAATACTTTCATTTCCAAAGGGCAAATTGGCGACAAAAAAGTACAAGCCATTCACGCCGATGTTTCACTTGTAAATACTTCATCGGAATTGGATATTGAAGGATTTAAACAATGGCGACCTGATTTTGCCGATGCGGAATTTATTTTGGACGAAAACGGAAAATATATCGTTGGTCACGAGGTTGAAAAAATGTCGAAATCCAAATACAATGTAGTGAATCCTGATGATATTTGTGAGCAATACGGAGCAGATACATTGCGTTTGTACGAAATGTTTTTAGGTCCGTTGGAACAGGCAAAACCTTGGAACACGGCAGGAATCACAGGCGTTTCAGGCTTCTTGAAGAAGTTTTATAACTTGTATTTCGATGACGATGCGGTTTCCATTTCCGATGAAGAACCGACCAAAGAAGAATACAAAATCTTGCATACGCTCATCAAAAAAGTGGAGTACGATATTGAGAATTTCTCGTTCAATACTTCGGTGTCGGCATTTATGATTGCGGTAAACGAATTGCAAAAAATCAAATGCAACAAACGAGCGATTTTAGAACCAATAACAGTGCTGATTTCGCCGTATGCACCGCACATTGCCGAAGAACTTTGGGAAGTTTTAGGTCATAATGAAAGCATTAGCCGAGTGCCGTTCCCTACTTTTGAAGAGAAATATTTGGTGGAAAGCACGAAAGAATATCCGGTGTCGTTCAACGGAAAAGTGCGTTTCAAAATCGAATTGCCTTTGGATATGCCCAACGAAGAAGTGGAAAAAATCATCTTGGCAGACGAACGCACCCAAGCTCAACTTGGTGGCAACCCTCCGAAAAAAATCATCGTGGTAAAAGGGAAGATTATTAACATTGTAATGTAAAAATGATAGATATGAAATTAGAACAAATAGTAACTTCATTAGAAATATCAAAAAAAATAAAAGAAATAAACTTTTGTAAGAAATCAATTTTCAGTTATTATAGAAATAGTTTAGGTAGTATTTATGTTGCTGAAACAAATCTGAAAAGTAATGAAGATGATTTTGTATGTTTTTGTTATACTTTTTCGGAGCTTCTGTCATTTCTTCCCTATAGTTTAGATGTTAATTCGGATACTTATGTGGCAGATGGAAGAACTTATAGGAAAATAGGTAAGAGTGATTATGCTATATTAGATTTTATTAAGATAGATGAGGATGATTATGTGGTTAAATATGCTTATGAAGGTAGTGTAATAGCTTTTAGACAAAATTCACAAGGAGAGTATTGCAATTTGTTGCAATTTGGAAAAACAGAAATGGATTGTTTAGCTAATATAATGTTATTATTAATTGAAGAGGAAAAAATGTAATTAAATAATACAAGGAGGTTGTTCTAAATTAAATCATAGATAAAGATGAAAAATATTGCAAAAAGATTAGATGAAATTAGATTGTATAATGCAAATTTTAATACAGAGGAAAATAGAGAAATTGTAGATGCTTTCTATGAATTAGGGGAGTTTGTAATCAAGAATTTTAAAATTCCCTCTACTCATATTGAATACATAAATAAACATTTAGGTATAGTAGGAGTTGATACTTATTCGGAATTTATTTTAAAGTACGAACACTATAAAGGCAAGTATAGTTTAGAACTTCCTTTAAGAGCTATTGAATGTTATTTTTTATGGAGTGAAGAAGAAACAGAGGATTATAGCTTAAAAACACTTATGAAATTAAAGTTTTTAATATCTAAGTTACACCATTTAGTAGGGGTCGGTAATAAAAATGATGAATTTAATTGATAGTTCAAGAGTTTTTTATCAAAGTTTAGAATGAAAAATCATCGTAGTAAAAGGGAAAATCGTGGATGTGGTGGTGTAGTTGGCTAATGTTTTATAAAATAATATTAAAATGAAAAAACTAACAATTAAAAATATAGGTCCTATAATAGAAGTGACTTTCAATATTAAAAAAGTCAATGTTTTTATGGGAAAACAAAGTAGTGGTAAAAGTACCATTGCTAAGATTTTAAGTTTTTGTAGTTGGGTAGAAAAAGATATTTCCTTTAATCAGTCATTTGATAAATTTTTAGATGGAGATTATTTTATAAATTATCTGAAATCTTTCCATAAAATGGAGAGATACATTAAAGAAGATAGTTACATTGAGTACTATGGCGATGCTGTCCATATAGAATATTCTAATTCTAAAGTATCCATAAAGTGGCTAGAATCAAGATTTGATTACAAGAGACCTAAGATTTCTTATATTCCATCAGAAAGAAATTTAATTGCTTTACCAGAAATAGAAAAAGTAGAGTTTCCTAATAATTATTTAAGAAGTTATCTATTTGATTGGTTGGATATACGGAAAAATTATTCATTAGAAAATAAAATTGGAATACTAGATACCAATACTCAATATTACTTTTCTGAAGACAATAGACAAAATACTATTCAAAGTGACGGATATAGTATTCCTCTGTCAGTAGCTTCAAGCGGATTACAATCTGTAACTTCATTATTGACTATGGTAGATTACTTAACTACCGTATTATTTGATACCGATGAAGAAACCTCTTCTTACGAAATGAGTAGAATAAAAGGTGATGTTTTAGAGGTACTTGCTGAAGAATTAATTTTCAAAAATTTACATAAAAGTTCATTGTCTAAAAAAACAATAAAAGAAATCTTAGATAATGAAAAATATAAAGAAGAACTTAGTATTTATACAGAAAAATTTATATCTGCCAGAGCTAATTTGTATAGATATCATCATACAAATCTTATTATTGAAGAGCCTGAACAAAATCTTTTCCCTGCTACACAAAAAGAATTAATGTATAAACTTGCTGAATACATCAATGATGAGATGTATGAACATACACAACATATAATGACACTCACTACCCATAGTCCATATATTTTGTATGCTATTAATAATTGTATGTTGGCTCATTTGGTAAAAGATAAAAATGAGGATTCAAAATTAAAAAACTCAATGATTTCTCCAGAGGATATAAATATCTTTGAAATAGAAGATGGAAAAAACAGATCCATTCAAAAAGAAAATGGTTTGATAGGTGAAAATTATTTTGACCAACAAATGAAAGAGGTAATGGATGATTTTTATCAATATTTAAATTATCTTTAAATATGATTAAAACAAAAATTAATACTGAATTTCCGCATCATACCATTACACAACATTCAGGAGATGTTTATGTTGCTGACTATACAGAACAAACCAAAAGCAATGCCACAAAAAGAGGAACAGAAATATTTGATAATCCTCCTACAGATATAGAGTATTTTAGCGTCCATAATCCAAATGGAGTGGGAATGGGGAATGTGGTTTTTGACAATCAAAGTTTTAGGTATCCAAATGGTAAATCGAAATCTCAATGTGAAGATTGTCTTTTCCCATATAAGAGTAATCAAGATAGTTGGATATTATTTACTGAGTTAAAATATGCAAATACACCCAAAAGAAATAAAAAACATTTTAATAAGGCAATTAAACAACTATATAAAACGAGATATCATTACTTAGAGAAAGGTGTTTTTGATAAGACAAACAACTGTTATTTGATCATATCAATGCCTAAGCAAGAAGAACCTTTTCTTAATTTCACTTTAACACAAGATAGAATTACAGATTTAAAAACGAAACATAATGTAATATTGAGAGCAACAAATTCTGTAAAGATAAAAGATGATAAGTACTTAGATGTTTAAAATTTAAATGATTGACATTGAGGGAATATTTTTTGAAAGGATTTAGAGTTTTTTAAAAAGAAAAAGAATAAACTTAGGGAAAAGAAATGTCTATTTGATTAAAAAGATTCCTTTTCCAAGAAAAATATAAGTCTGTCTAAAAATCTTTTAGGTAGCTTTATTTTAAACTAGAAAATATAAAAAAACATTTTCCTTACCTTTGCAAAGCTTTCACTCCAGTGAAAAGCAAGAAGGTAAGTTCGTAGAGGTATTTCACCAGAGTGAAAAGCCTAACCGAGAAACCAAATGCCTTTTTCATTGCAGTGAAATCGTTCGCCGAGAAATCAAACATTCCTTTAACTCCAGTGAAAACCCTTACCGAAAGACAAAACACCCTTTTCACTGTAGTGAACGAAACAAGAATAAGTAATCCATAAAAAAATATTAGTATGAAGCCATTAAATTATCAATCCAGAGTTACCGAAGTAGGCGATGTAGCCAATCGATTGGCAGACCTTTACAAAGGTACTGCTACCTTGCAAGACGATGCTTTTTTGAAAACCTTTTTTAAAGAATTAAAAACCCAAGGCGATGCCATCACCGAAGCCGTAAAGCGCGACAAAGCCGTATCACAGCTCGAAGATGCCGATGCCCAAAGAGACGAAGCCATTCGCGTGTTGGACAAGCTCCTAAAAGGCTATGAACACATCCCTGTGCAAGAGCTCAACGCTCACGGCAAAAAACTCTCTGCCATCTTTAAGAAATACGGCGTGAAAATCACCGAGGAAAATTATTCCAGTCAGTCTAACCTTGTAGATTCGTTGCTCAAAGACTTGTCGGCGGCGGAGGTGCAAGATGCTATTACGGCACTTTTGGGCGTTAGCGAGGCAATAGCAGGGATTCGTACAGCACAAAACAATTTTAACAAAGTGCGTAGCCAGTACGAAAAGGATTTTGCACAGCAACAAAGCAAAGCCTCTGCCAGTAGCCTAAGAAAACCGCTTTTGCAACTTATCAACAAAAAACTGATTCCGTATTTGGTAGCAATGATGCTCGTTGATGAAGCAAAATACACCGCTTTTGTGAGTGAAACATCCAAAATCATCGACGATATGAACGAGGTGGTCAAAGCCCGAGGCAAGAAAAAATAATTGTATATAATCAAATGTTCATTTGACCCTTTTTTTTGTTTTGATAGAGGTAGAAAAATTGTAAACCACATAGAAATATAGAGTAAAATCTATGTATCTATGTGGTTTAACTATAAATAGTACCCAAAATAATATTTAACGTGTTTAACTTTTTCCGCTCATAATTTTCTTCTTTACATCATAATTTTGCAAGTACAGCTTTTCCGTTGTAAATTTGTCGAGGTTGAAAAGATAAGCACTTTGTCAAAGTTCGAAACCTTGACAAAGTATAAAAAATATGATAGTGAAATGAAACTAAAACAATTTCAATACGAAACGCAATCTTATCAGGAAGATTGTATCCGTAATATTGTGCAGATTTTTGAAAATTTGTCCCAACAAAAGCCTTTTGACAATCTACAAGAGCAGGAACAAAAGCAAAAACTTTTTGAAAAAACACTTACCGAACACAAAAACAAAAATCAATACTCTTTTTCTGTACAAAATGCCAAAAACATCGATATACTGATGGAAACAGGTACAGGAAAAACCTTTACTTTCATCAAAACGATTTTTGAACTGAATCGAAATTTTGGTTACCAAAAATTCATTATTCTCATTCCCACGGTGCCCATTCGCGAGGGAACGAAAACCAATTTGGAAGATACCAAAGCCTATTTCAAAGGATTGTATGCCAATGAAAAGGAAAAAGAAATAGAAGTGTTTACTTACGAGGGCGGAAACATTTCGGCGGTCAATAATTTTATTCATTCACAACATTTGTCGGTGTTGATAATGACGCCAAGCTCCTTTTCGAGCAAGGATAATATTTTGAACAGACCTTTGGAACGCGAAATCAATAATTTATTCACTTACCAAAATCCAATCCAAACGCCCAAAACCTATTTGGAGTGTCTCAAACAGCTCAATCCGATTGTGATAATGGACGAACCCCACCGATTTGACGGCGATGCATTTAAAAAGTATTTCGAAGGGTTTAATAATTATTACTTGCGTTTTGGGGCGACTTTTCCACGAAAAAAAGACAGCGTACAGCTCTCCAATGTGGCGTATATGTTGGATAGTATTTCGTCTTTTCGCCAAAATTTGGTAAAGAAAATCGTGGTCTATACCCAAGATATTGTAGAGCGTATAGATACACTTGTGAGTATTGAGAAAAAAGGTTCCAAAAACATCGCTTTGATTGACACACTTAGCAATGGAACCATTGTGCGAAGAGAAGTAGGCGTGGGCGGAACATTTAATGAGGTAACTATCAAGAAAATCAACAAAGACAATATCGTATTGGAAAATGATACTATTGAAAAAGTAGATTATTCCCTTACAGATGAGTCGCTCCGTGCGATGATTTCAAAAACTATCGAGATTCATTTTCAAAAAGAACAGATGCTTTTTGAGCAGGGTATCAAAGCCCTGTCCTTGTTTTTTATCGAAAGTGATACCCGCTTGTTTCGTGGCGATAATCCGAAAATTAAAATCATTTTTGAAGAAGAATTTAAAAAGAAATATGACGAGGTTATCGCTACCCTTGATGCCAATTCAGCCTACTATCACTATCTGAAAAACAGCTTTGATACGGACGGAAATTTGCAAGTGCATAAAGGGTATTTTTCGGGCGACAAAGGAAATACCGACCAAAAAGTAAAAGCAGGGGTAGATGAAATCTTGCGAGACAAGAAAAAACTTTTGTCCTTTGAGAGCCCTACGCGTTTTATTTTCTCCATTTGGGCGTTACAAGAGGGGTGGGACAATCCCAATGTATTTACCATTTGCAAACTCTCTAACCAAGGAAGCGAAATCTCTAAACTGCAACAGATAGGACGTGGGTTGCGTATCTGTGTGGACCAAAATCTGCAACGAAAAACTTTTAAAAATCTCAATAACAATCAAGAGGAATTTTGGAAAATCAACAATTTAGATGTTGTCGTATCGAGCAAAGAACAAGGATTTGTAGAAGGTATTCAAAAAGAAATTTTAAGTAATTCGTTTCTTGTTTCTGAAAATTTTACCGAAAAAGAAATCATTCATATTTTAAAAGAAAAAACCACTTTTGATGATGATACTATTGATTTTTTGATCAATGATGTTTTGCGAGGCGAAAAATTGATTGTGCGTAAAGCGATTATTGATGGAGAACGCATCTTCGAAAAAGCCGATAATTTTGTTACGCTACTCAAAGAGCAAAATCTTCCTGCCGAGCAAGAAAAAGCCCTGTTACATGTGTTTGTCTCACCTAAGGAGCTGAATACTTTTATAGATAATGGCAACAATAAATCAGGAGATAAGAAAAAAATATTCATCAAGCAAAACCATTTGCAGGAGTTCAAAACCCTTTGGAATACCATCAGCCAAAATGCCTTTTATGTATTGGATACATTGGACGAAAAAAGACAACAGCAACTCATTGAAAATATCAAGACCGATATAGAAAATTTGCAAATCCATCAAGTCTTGTTACAAACCAAAAGAGAAATTCTCAATGTAGATAAAATAGACCGAAAAGATGCCATTACTACCGAAATAGTGGGAGTGCAACAGCGTAAAAATCAAGTGGATATTTTGAGAATGGTACAATGGATAGCCAATAAAACCAAAACGCCACTTGCCTTTGTAGTACAGATTTTTAATGCGTTGAACGAGGTGTTTAAAACCCAAACCATTGCCAATAATCCTGCACAAGTGCAAAAGGAAATCGTAAAAATCATAGAAGACAATCTCATCAATACTATAAAAGCCCATATCCGATACGACGGCATCAGCGGGAAAGCCCTTGCCAATGTATTTCAAACGGAAAATGACAAAACCTATCTCAAAGAAGGGAGTGTAGGCAAATTCCAAAAGGATATTGATACAGATTTTGCCCTCAAAGAAAAATGGATTTTTGAGGAAGTCATCGAGTACGATAGCGAGTTTGAATTGGAAGTGATAGAAAGAGACCCCAATATTTCGGAAATAGCCATTTTTGGGAAGTTGCCAAAACTCAAAATCAAAACTCCTTTGGGCGAGTACAACCCTGATTTTTGCTACGCCATTAAAGGCGAACAAGGCAATAAAGTGTTTTTGGTGGTAGAAGCAAAAGGCTATGAAACCTCTGGCGATATTTCTAAAAAGGAAAAAGCTAAAATCGATTTTGCTAAAAAATATTTTGAGAAACTCAATGAATATTACAAAAAACAAAATATAAAAATCTCCTTTAAAGAACGAATAAAAGGACAGCAATTATCGGCGTTAGTAAAAGGGTAAGTTTTAGCACTTTGTCAAAGTCTAAAACTTTGACAAAGTACATAAAAATATCATTCAAGGAACGAATTAACAGAACGCAGTTATCGGCGTTGGTAAAAGGGTAGATTTTAGCACTTTGTCAAAGTCTGAAACTTTGACAAAGTACCTAAAAAGTACCTGAAAAAATATAACTAAAAGAGCATTGAAATGGATATAAGGGTAGATTTTTTAGAAAGTGGATATTTTTATCATATCTACAATAGAGGAATAAATAGTTGTGTCATTTTTAAAGATGATAATGATAAATATTTTTTTCTTAAAAGATTAAAAGAATACCTTTTAGATTATGTTGATTTTTATGCTTATTGTTTAATGTCTAATCATTATCATTTGATATTGAGGATTAAAAACAATATTACTCTGACGCCATTAAAACCTAAAATGGGCTTACATTCGCAGCAATCTATCGTAAGTAAACAAATAGGAAAGTTAATGAGTAGCTATACACAAGCATTTAACAAAAAATACCATAGACACGGTGCATTATTGGAAAAGCCATTTAAAAGAAAACGAATTATTAGTGAAGAATATTTAAGACAGGCAATTGTTTATGTACATCGTAATTCTTTGGATATTAACAATAAAATGGAAGATTATCTATTTTCATCATATCCAACTATTTTATCTACAGCAATTACCGATATAAAAAGAAGAGAAGTAATTGCACTTTTTGAAGATGTAGAAAATTTCGTATTTTGTCATCAAAAAGAAAGTTTATATCGATGGAATTATTAACAATTAACATTTTACTTTTAGCACTTAGCACTTTGTCAAAGTCTCAAACTTTGACAAAGTAGATAACACAATAAAAAAATAAATCAAAAACAATAGAGCGATAGCACTTTGTCAAAGTCTCAAACTTTGACAAAGTACATAAAGTATAAAAGAAAAAAAATGAACGATAAACAAACATTCATAAACGCTGGATTTTCCGTACTAAACACCGAAAACAAGGAAAATAAATTGATACATTTTCTAAAAGAACACTATCCACAAGTACTGAAAGACGGCGAACTAAACCTTACCGAACTCAAAGCCGTTTTAGGATTGCCCATTGACGAAAAAGTAAATGGCTACGGGCTGAACTTTGTAGGGCGTGGCGTGGCTCGTGCCAAATACGCACAAGAAACTCAAAAAGAATTGTTGCTCAACCGAACACTAAGCAGAAACACCAACACCACCCAAAATATGGTACTCAAAGGTGATAATCTCGATAGTCTCAAACTGCTAAAACCCCATTATAGCGGTAAGATAAAGTGCATCTACATAGACCCACCCTACAACACCAGTAGCGATGAGTTTGTTTACCCCGATAAGTTTGACCGCCACGAAGCCGAAGTATTGGGCATTGCCGAAAGCCTTTCTGATGAGGATTTTGACCGTATGGAATTTAGCTTTAAAACCAAAAGGAGCCATAACGGTTGGCTTGCCTTTATGTACCCACGCCTTTTGTTGGCAAGGGATTTACTCTCAAAAGACGGCGTTATATTTATCTCTATTGATGACAACGAACAAGCCAACCTCAAACTCCTTTGTGATGAAATCTTTGGAGAAGAAAATTTTGTGGCGGATTTTATTCGTAAAACAAAGTCCACAACAAATGACGCAAAAACTGGCGTAAATTATCAACACGAATTTTTACTATGTTATGCTAAAAATATCGAAAAAATAGACCGTCTGAAGGGAGGTCTTAAAGATACTACAAAATATACCAATCCAGACAATGACCCTAATGGCAGGTGGGCTGTTACTGACCCATCAGCCAAGTCTGGGAGCTTTCAAAATGGTTATTTCCCAGTAATTAACCCTTATACAGGTAAGGAAGATTATCCACCAAAAGGAATGTTTTGGAGGTTTTCTAAAAACACGATTCAAAAACACATAGATGAAGGACGTATCTGTTTTAAAAAAGAACATAAACCCGATGAAAGAGGATTTATCTATAAAAGATATTTAAAGGACCTTAAAACTTTGGATAGTACATTGGATAGTTTGAACTTTACAGATAACAAGTATATGAACCAAGTAGCCACCAAAGAATTAAAAGAAATGGAATTGGTAGAGTATTTTTCTTATCCAAAGGGAGTTAAATTTGTATACGATATTATAAGTTCTTGTACCCAAGACAATGATATCATCCTTGATTTTTTCGCAGGTTCAGGCACCACGGGACACGCCGTAATGGCACTTAATGCCGAAGATGGGGGTAACCGCAAGTTTATCCTTTGTCAGATAGACGAGCCTATCGCCGAGGGTAAGCCTGCCTATCAGTTTTGTATAGACAACGACCTACCGCCTGTAATATCCAGCATCACCATCGAGCGGTTAAAAAGGGTATCCTCTCCCCCTGCCCTCTCCGAAGGAGAGGGAGCAAAAAAGCACCCAAAAACAGATTTGTTTTCATCAGAAAAATTGGAAAACGCTTCGCAAAGCCCCCTCCGAAGGAGGGGGTTGGGGGAGGATACGGACTACGGTTTTAAAGTCTTTGACCATACCAACGCCCCAAAACTCACCACCGACGAAAACGGACAAATCCTATTCCCTACCTTGCACACTGATGCTTTATCGCGTATCTATACGATGATTTTCAAAGTAGGTTTAGACGAGCCAAGCCAAGTGCCACAGGAGGTTTTAAAGGATTGTATATACAAAATCGGTCATTATTATTACATTACCAACAGTCAACGCATTAGTGAAGATTATTTTGCTAACGTCATTAAAGATATTTCCAAAAATAACGGTAAAATCTTTGTAGATGGGTGGACGACAAGTCTCAACGCTACGATACAATACTACAAAGAAGAAATACAAATTGTATTTTAGTGTAGAGATGAGACATGTCTCTTTTTTACCAACGCCACAAGGGTTGAATTTTTTATGATTAGTGGAGGTTATAAATAATTTTCAAAATTTCGATGTTCCTTTTTAAGAAGTTCCTCTTTAGGTAATGATTTGAAGTAGTTATACGTTCGTAGCATCCCTTCTTTTCGGCTTATACGAGGTTCCCAGCCCAGAATTTCCCGTGCTTTGCTAATATCGGGTTGTCGTTGTAGTGGATCATTTTCTGGTAGAGGTAGATAAGTGATTTTCTGTTGAGTTTGAGTAATTTCTAAAATTTCTTGTGCGAATTGATTGATAGAAATTTCTTCTGGATTACCGATGTTTATAGGATAAATATAGTCGCTCATCAGTAATCGAAAAATACCTTCAATTTGGTCACTTACGTAACAGAAAGAACGTGTTTGCTCTCCATTGCCAAAAATGGTAAGGTCTTCACCTCGAAGCACTTGTCCGATAAAGGCAGGTATTACGCGTCCATCATTGAGTCGCATACGTTCCCCATACGTGTTGAAAATCCGCGCGATACGTGTTTCCAATCCGTAAGAACGATGGTATGCCATAGTGATGGATTCCATGAAACGTTTGGCTTCGTCATATACTCCACGAGGCCCAATAGTGCTTACATTTCCGTAGTATTCCTCCGATTGCGGATGCACCAAGGGGTCTCCATAAACTTCAGAGGTCGAAGCTATTAGGATACGAGCTTTTTTATTTTTGGCCAATTCCAATAAATTGTATGTGCCGATAGAACCTACTTTGAGCGTGTGTATAGGTATTTTGAGATAATCAATTGGACTTGCAGGAGAGGCAAAATGTAGGATATAATCTAAATTTCCTGGAACGTGTACAAATTTGGTTACGTCGTAATGTTGAAATTCGAAGTTAGGGTCAGGTAACAGATGCTCTATGTTTTTGATGTCTCCGGTGATTAAATTATCCATAGCGATGACATAAAAACCCTCTGTAAGGAAACGTTCGCATAGATGCGAACCTAAAAAACCTGCTCCGCCCGTGATAAGTACTTTTTTCATTGCTTTATTTTTTCACGAAGGCAAAGATACGGAAAACAAATTATTTTAAATTCACTACACATATAAACTTTCAGCAAACCAAAGAAGGAATGGCGAATCAAAATTCTCAATATGAAAAACTTGTAAGTCATATTCTCAAATTATATTTCTTCAATGAAATATTCTAAAAAATAATCAAAAAAAGGTAATTTGAGACGTTTTTATGAGAATATTTTATTCATTCAATTGTAAAAAATGTTAATTTTACTATAAAATTCGCTATAATATGTGGATTGATAAAAAATAACACTATCTTTGCAACGAAAAATTAAAGTTAATTTAAAATCTCCTTGTAAGAAATTCTTTCTGCAAAAGTCTAAAGAGATGATTACAGAAATTTAGATGTTTGAATATGAAAAAATAAACGAAAGATTTCAAACAGGAGATTTTTTTTAAAAGTCGTTAAATGGCTTTGCCATCATTAACTTCTCTATAATCCTTCTCAAAATATCCAGTACACGCATCTATAACACAATCAATCGTAGGCTTCTTGGCAATAACTACGTTTTTTGTGTATTTCGATGCCTCATTAGCTGTGGTTGTCCCAATACAAAAGCAAATTTGATCCGAAATGAGGTTTTTCTGCATATAACTTATCACACCTGAGGGACTAAAGAATAGAATAGCTTTGATAGGAATTTCAATTTGACGAGAACAAAAATTTGTGCGATATACTTCGTATTCTTTATGTGTTATATTGTTGTTTTTTAATATATTAGGTAGTACATCTCTACGCAGATTTCCACAGAAAAATGTGATGTTATCTTCAGTGTGATTTTGCAGTATATAGTCTCCTAATTCCGTTGCATATTCCCTATAACAAAGTACTTTCCAACCATTTCTTGTCAATAAATCAGCTGTTTTTTCACCTACACAGATTGTTGTAATTTGCTTCAGAGAGTCAATATTTCTGTTTCTGAGTATACTCTTCACAGCGTTTTGACTTGTAAAAAGCAAAAGATTTCCTATTCTGTCCAATTGAATATCAATATATTCAGTAGTAATAAAATCCCATTCTACCAACTGATACCCCTTGTTTAATAATCTATTTTGTTGGTCAAGATTTAATTTTTTTGTTGATAAAACAGGTGTAAGCATATAATAATCAGAGTTTTATGTTGTGACTTGAAACGAAAATCACACTGTTCAAAATAGTAATGTAATTTTACCTCCAATTCAATATTTTATCGTCAGAAGGAGTTGCTAAAAGCTGAGGTTTTACGTTTCTATTTTGAAAAATTGCTTATTTTTTGAATTATATAATCGTAATCTTCCTTATTTTTGACAAAATCCAAGCATGTAATATCAATAATAAGTGTATTTTCCATATTACTTTGTTGAATAAACGATAAATACTCTTCCTGAATACGTTTTAGATAGTCCGCAGATATGTTTTTCTCATAAGATCGTCCTCTTTTTGCGATATTTTCAATCAATCTGTCTGTATTTTGGTATAAATATACGTATAAATCGGGTTTTATAATTTGATTATGCAGTATGTAAAACAATTTTCTGTATAGAATAAATTCATCTTCGGTTAGGGTGACTTTTGAGAAAATTAAAGATTTAAAAATATCGTAGTCAGATACCACAAATTGCTTGAATAGATCCAACTGCATCAATTGTTCAGAAACGGCCTGATACCTTTCCGTAAGAAAGGACATTTCAAGAGTGAACCCATAACGTTTTGGGTTTTCATAAAACTTTGGTAAAAACGGATTGTCGGAAAAGCGTTCTAAAATGAGTTTTGCGTTGAAATCTTCTGCAATTTTGGTTGCTAAGGTTGTCTTTCCTGCTCCAATGTTTCCTTCAATGGCAATATAATTGTAGTTCGCAAAAGGCGAATTGAATCTTGGAGAGATAAGTTTTTCAGTTATTTTTTGGATATCCGAAGTGTCGGATGTCTCATCTTTTAGCGTTGCGATGCTCTTCTGAATTACAGGATGTTTTTTTTCTGAAGCAATTTCTGCTAACGGAAACAAAACAAATTTACGATTTGGAAGCTGTGGGTGTGGAATAGTCAATTCGTTCGTATTCAATGTGATGTCATCGAAAAGTAATATATCCAGATCGATGCATCGCGATTGATACCCCTTTTTTAAGCTCGACCGAACTCTTCCGAGCTGCCTCTCAATATTCAAAAGTTCTGTCAAAACCTCGGTAGGTGTCAACCAAGTTTTTAACAATAAGCATACATTGAAAAACGCTTCACCTTCAAAACCCCATGAAGGCGTTTCATAAATTGATGAAATATTCCTTACGCTTCCTATTTTTTCATTTATAGCGTTTACAGCATCTTGCAGAAATCTTTTCCTGTCGCCAATATTACTTCCTAATGATATGTAAACCTCGTGCATCATACGAGGGCAAAGTTACGAAATTTGACCGTAACATAAATTTAAACGAGGATGTTTTTTATTCGGTTGGAACTGTACTTGTAAATCTCTTCTCTTGATTGTATGTAAGGTTGTAAAAAAGAAACTGTTCGAAAATTTTCGAACAGTTTCCCTCTTTAATTTTACGTTTAAAAATATTTAGAATTATTGTCCTGCTTCTTTTTGAGCTTGTTCCTTCATTTTTTCGTTTGGAACAATTACCACATTCACACGTCTGTTTTTAGCACGACCTTCAGCAGTAGAGTTGTCGTGTGTCGGTTGTTCTTCTCCAAACCATTTTGTAGTGAAACGATCTGATTTTAAACCTTGTTTAATGAAGTAATCTGTCACAGATTTTGCTCTTCTTTCGGATAATTTCATGTTATAAGTATCACTTCCTGAGCTATCTGTGTGTCCGATAATAATTACATTAGTCTCAACATACTCTTTAAGTACATCGACTAACTTGTTCAATGTTTCTTGTGAAGCCACATTCACATCCGATTTGTTAGTATCGAAATAAACACCACTGTTTTCATCAAACGTTACGATGATTCCATCATCAACACGTTTTACTTCAGCTCCAGGAATTTCTTCTTCAATCTTTTTAGCTTGTTTATCCATCTGGTTTCCGATAACAGCTCCTGCTGCACCACCAACCACCGTTCCGATAACGGCTCCGATTTCACTGCTACCTCCTTTGACATTATTTCCTAAGATAGCTCCCAATAAAGCTCCTCCGGCTGCTCCTACTACTGCTGCACGTTGTGTTTTGTTCGAGTTATTGTAGGCATCACACCCCATTAACATAGTTGCAGAAAGCAACACGATTCCTATTTTTTTCATCTGTTTAAAAGTCTATTTAAGTTTTTTAGCTATTTTATAAAGTTCATCGAAATAACAAAAGGCTTACCATCAACGCGTAAGGTCTGTTCCCAAGTCATTTTATCGTCAGAAAGATATGCCAAGTGCATACGAATCCCCTGATTCGTTTCCGACTGATATTTTTCATTGGTTGGTTTCAGTAAAAAATCGTAATAGCCTGATGATTTATCAATTTCTTGTACTGTGAAAACGAAGTTACGTTGTCCCGTTGAACAATCTCCATTCTCAATCGAATATGTTCCACGATTGTTGTTCGGAACGAATTTCCATTTACTTCCCTCGAAACATTCTTTGGAAGTGTCGTTCAACAAAGTGATGTCATATTTTCCTGTTTGGTTGTAGGTTACGGATTCCAATATCCACTCCCCTTTAATTGTTTTGTTTGCGACTCTTGATTCCTTGGGTTTGTTCCCTCCACAAGCAACCAAAAGCATGGCAAACAATAGAAATGTAAATTTCTTCATCTTTTTTTCGTGTTATATTAGTGAGGCAAAGATAAGCATTGTTTTTTAGTTCGTAGAATAATTAACGAAAAATTAACTGATTACGAAATTAATTTCTTATTTTCCTCCAAAAAAAATATGGAAAAAAACGGAGCATAAGACAAAATACATATCTTTGCAAAATATTTCTTATTAACATTTGAGTACCCTATGGAGTTGATTATCAATTACACCCTTGTTGCGATTTACGCAGTGGCATTAATACTGATTTTTTTGTATAGCCTCTCAATGCTTAATCTGTTATTCAACTATCTGAAACACAGAAAACAAAATGATGAGTCACCCAAATTCAATCTGCTCGATCCTAAGGAAATACCGTATGTAACGATTCAGTTACCTTTGTACAATGAAAAATATGTAGTAAAACGGTTGTTGGAAAATATCGCCCAATTGGAGTACCCAAAAAATAAATTGGAAATACAGGTTTTGGATGATTCTACGGATGAGTCTGTGATTGAAACAGCTGTTATTGTGGAAGACCTTCAAAAAACAGGGTTAGATATTCAGCATATTCGCCGAGCCAATCGCCAAGGCTTTAAAGCAGGAGCTTTGAAAGAAGGAACGGCTATAGCCAAAGGAGATTTCATTGCTATTTTTGATGCGGATTTTATGCCACAGCCCGATTGGCTAAAAAAAACAGTCATTTACTTTAAGGATCCTGAAATAGGCGTAGTTCAAACTCGTTGGGGGCATCTAAACCGAAACTACTCCATCCTAACTAGGATTCAAGCCTTGGCCTTAGATGTTCATTTTACATTGGAACAAGTAGGTCGAAGCTCAAAAGGACATTTCATAAACTTCAACGGAACGGCGGGTATTTGGAGGAAGGAATGTATTTATGATGCGGGAAATTGGGAAGGCGACACCCTAACCGAAGACTTAGACCTCAGCTATCGCGCACAACTTAAAAATTGGAAATTCAAATATTTAGAAGATGTTGAAACTCCTGCTGAGTTGCCTGTGGTTATTTCAGCAGCTCGTTCGCAACAGTTCCGTTGGAACAAAGGAGGAGCTGAAAATTTCAGAAAATCGATGATGCGAGTGCTGTCTTCAAAAAATATTGGTTGGAAAACCAAATTCCATGGAGTGATGCATTTGCTTAATAGCTCAATGTTTCTGTGGGTATTCATCGTTTCGATACTCAGTATTCCCGTACTTTACATCAAAAATACCTATGGGCATTTGGATTGGCTATTTCAAATAACCAGTTTCTTTATTCTAAGTACCATTATCCTTTTTATTTGCTATTGGGTAACCTATAAAAATCTGCAAGGCAAAACCTTCGACGATTTCCTGAGTTATGTCACACTATTTTTTACATTTTTCTCAGTAGCATTAGGATTTTCATTCCACAATACTATTGCTGTTTTGGAAGGGCATACTGGTAAAAAAAGTGAGTTTGTGAGAACTCCTAAGTTTAATATCAGTTCACTGTCCGATAGTTGGAAAAACAACAAATATATCAATACAAAACTGTCTCCAAACATGATTTTTGAATTCATGCTGATGATATATTTCATTTTCGGATTGTACAGTGCCGTTCGATTGAATGATTTCGGGATGTTCCCTTTCCATTGTATGCTAACATTAGGATTCGGTTTTGTTTTTTTCAAGTCGTTGACTTCAAAAGCATAATATATCCTACCTAAGGGTTGTTGCGAACGGAATCACTTTGTGATTTCTGACTTATAGGATCTGTCTTTAGTTTTCTTTCACACAGAGTTTTTAGGGTTGCCTCAATCAAAAGAGGTACGAAAACCCCGTGGTTACAAAAAAGTCCGCTGAAGAACTGAACAAAGCACGTCCAAAAGCAACATCTATCTGAAATTTAGGGTTCAACATATATAAAACTCCTGTGTCAATGTTGTGTGAAGGGAGTGTTTCTGCATTGAAAACAGCAAAATATTCTACAAAAAGATATACTTCTTTCAAAGGAGCATATCCTACTTGGAATGTGGTGGTTAGGTTCTGAAACTTTTCTGCTGTGCCGATATTGTATGCCAGTAAAAATTGTTCTGATAAGGTGTTTTCAAAGGCTAAACATACATCGGGTTTAAAGGTTTTGTCTCTGAAATCATATCCTCCATATCCAACCAAGGTGATTGATGGAATCCATTCATTTTCAGATAATAGATGTTGTTTTACGCTTACAAAAAGATTGTCAACTTGCCACTTTTCACTCTTTATTTTTGAAATATCCGTGGAAAAACGTACTTCTGTTCCTTGCCATAAACCATAGCGTAGCATCAAATTATCCGCAAAAGAATTCTCTGCGAACGTAAATCCGTTCTCAAACTGTAATTTCTTGGGAGATAGTGTATAGACCCCTTCACTCTGGTCTGGTCGATCGGTATTGATTTCGTCCAAATCTTGTGCTAAAATAGGTATACTACTGATAATTAGTATAATAAAAAATAATTGTTTCATTCTTATATGGAATTTATTATTTTGAGGCGTGGAGTGAAAGTAGTAACGGGGGCAAAGCTAGTATTTAAAAATCAAGTAAACAAAATTCCAGAATTTTTGGGGTGAAAATATTCTATTGTGCTGATTAAATGCTATTACCCTTTATGCAGAAACTTATTATTTTACCAATTTGAAACTGATGACGTTGAAGATAGTACCTCCGTTGACGATGCTGTGATCAATTTCCTTACATGAAGGTGTGACAGATTCATAACCCGAAGGTAATTCACAACAGATTTTGTACACATAGGTGTCATTTTGGATTGTATAGTTAAACTCTCCTTTATGATTGGTATGAATCGTCTCATAGTTCGAATATCTCGTCGCAGCGTAATGTCCTATCTTCCCACGTAAAATTTGAATCTTGACATTTGATATTCCTTCTCCAGATTCGTTCGACACCTTTCCTGATACGTATATTCGTAAATCTTGTTCTTTACTGCTACAGCCTAAAATGGCACAACAGATTGCTAATAAAAAGAATCTCATATTTTTAATAATCTTTTTTGTAATAAAAATGCGTTGATAAAGTATTATCAAGTTCTCAGTTCAATTGTAAACTTAATCGTAACTGATTTTTTTGAATCAGTTTTTAAGTTTTTACCTCATAAACATTCCTTACTTTTGGCAAAGAAAACAAAAAACAAGATAGAAACAAAGTGAAAATTAATTTTTGTTATCATTTGCGCATAGAATAAACGATAAAACTACTTCATTTTAAACAAGGACAACAATTACGTTTTTCCTTAACATTTCCTTAAACTTTTGATTACTTGTCAGTAATAATTTCGTGATGTTTTTATAATATACTCATTACGTTCATTTTACATTTACACTGTAGTTTTGCCACAGAAAAAAATGATAATAGTATGAACAAAATTTTATGCGTTTTTTCCATGTTTTTGGTTACTATGCTTAGTGCTCAAACCAAAACAGGAGTGGCAGGAGTAGTGACCGATCAAGAAATGGACGGAGAGCCATTGTCATTTGCCAGTGTGATTGTTAAGGGTACAAGTAGAGGAACAACTACTGACCTTCACGGAAAGTTTGATTTGAATTTAGAGGCCGGGGATTATACGCTATTGGTAAGTTTTATGGGGTATGAAGAAAAAGAAATTCCGGTGAAGGTAGAGACAGGAAAGAGACTACAAATCGAAGTCGGTTTAAACTCTGCAGGAGTTGGTTTGGAAGAGGTCGTAGTACAATGGAATGTTAATAGAGAGGCGGAAAGCGTACTTTTGGTTGTAATCGACCTTGTCGATTTGAAAGACGGAAAAGGGGGCGGTGTTGCTACGGTTTCATTCACAAACTCTTTAACAACAGCTATTTCAGGAAAGGAATCTAATATGGATGCAGATAACATCAATTCTCAAATCACAATTAAAGACTCAAACAAAGGTTGTTCAACATCTATTTTTGGTTGGACAAGATATAACTTTTAAGGTTGCTTCAAGTTAATTTTCCTTCATAAGCGTGAACAACAATCCCACACGGATTGTTGTTCTTTTTATAATTCTAATTGATAGTTAGTTATACTGTTTGCTTTTGAGTTACTATAAAACGTATCTCTTAAAATTTGAAATATAGAAAGTAATTAATAACCCGATTGTTTTTGTTAAACTTATTTGTTTTGGGGTGTATTTCAGAAAGATTTTTATAGTTAGAAAAGTAGCTTTCATATCGACAAAAAATTATATTTCTCAAAAGGATTTTATTCAAATAATTTGTACTTTTGTGGCTTTACTTCCGATAAATTTACATTATGGGAAGTTCTTCTGAATTAACCGCTCAAAAATAAAACTATGAACTCAAATTTTATTTTTTTACAAGAAGATCATAATTTACTATACAATATCGCCTATTTATCTGAAAAAAATCTCTATTCCGACCCCAATACTTGTATGTTTAAACTTCGGCAGTTTAGCGAAGTGATGATTAATGAAATTTATCAGATTGAGCATATTCAGTTACCGTATGAGGGAAATCAGGCTACTAAAATCAATACGCTCAAAAAAGAAGGCATTATAGAGCCTATCATCGCCGATCTTTTTCATCAACTTCGACTCAAAGGAAACGATGCTGTACATTCGGTGTACGCCTCGCAAAAATCTGCCGAAACTTTGCTTAGAATGGCTTACCAATTGGCTCGTTGGTTTGCGTTGTCGTATGGCGAGGGTACCAAAGGACATTCGGAATTTGTATTGCCCGAAAAAAATACCATTTCCGTAGAAGATTTGAAAACGGAAAAAGAATCCCAGGAAAAACAGATTGAGACCCTTCAAAAGCAATTATTTGAACTTCAAAAACAGAAAGAATATTTAGAAGAAAGCCAATCCAAAGAATTTTTATCGGCACAAAAAGAACGCGTGAAAAAATCGCAAAAATACGCAGGACAGCTCAGCCTTTCCGAAGCGGAAACGCGAAAAATCATTGATGCTCAACTCAATGAAGCGGGTTGGGAAGCGGATTCTATTCACCTTACATATTCGCAAGGCGTTCGCCCTAAAAAAGGAAAAAACATCGCTATTGCCGAATTTCCCACCGATAAAGGCAACGCCGATTATGCCCTATTTGCAGGTTTGAAATTAGTCGGAATTGTAGAAGCCAAGCCTGAACACAAAGACATTTCCGCTATCATCACCAATCAGTGTAAGGATTATGCAACACACATCAAATCAGAACATTCTGAATACATTATTTCCCAATGGGGAGCTTATCAAGTGCCTTTTGTCTTTGCCACCAACGGCAGAAAATATTTAAAGCAATTGGAGACCAAATCGGGTATTTGGTTTTTGGACACACGCCGAAATGATAACATTCCCAAGGCGTTACAAAGTTGGAAAAGTCCGCAAGGCTTATTGGAAGATTTGGAAAAAGACATCGAAAAAGCCAACCAAAAACTCGCCGAAACGCCTTACAATTTGTTAAGAGACAAGGACGGACTCAACTTGCGTGAATACCAAATAAAAGCCGTAGAAACCACTGAAAGAGAATTACTTAAAGGCAAATCGTCAATTTTACTTTCAATGGCAACTGGCACAGGAAAAACGCGTACCCTTTTGGCGATGATATATCGTTTTTTAAAAACCCAACGCTTCAAACGCATTTTGTTTCTAGTGGATAGAACCTCGCTCGGCGAACAAGCACACGATGTATTCAAAGAAGTTCGATTGGAAGATTTGCAAACCTTAGCAAATATCTACAATATCAAAGGATTGGAAGATAAAACTATCGAGCGAGAAACCAAAATTCACTTGAGTACGGTGCAGGCGATGGTCAAACGGATTTTGTACAACGAAGGCGAAAATGTCCCGTCGGTTTCCGATTATGATTTGATTATCATCGACGAAGCCCATCGAGGCTATACCCTTGATAAAGAGATGGCTGACGATGAATTGGAGTTCCGCAATCAGGACGATTTTATCAGCAAATACAGAAGCGTAATTGACTATTTCGATGCCGTGAAAATCGCCGTTACCGCTACCCCTGCCCTCCATACTACCGAAATTTTCGGAAAACCGGTATTTGAATACTCGTACCGTGAGGCGGTATTAGACGGATTTTTAGTGGATTATAATCTTCCGCATCAAATCATTACGCAATTGCGAAAAGAAGGCATTCATTACCAAAAAGGAGATACTATTCAAATTTTTGACCCTGAAAAAAATGAAATTACCGATTTTTCAGAAATTGAAGACGAACTCGATTTTGACATCGAACAATTTAATAAAAAAATCATTGTAGAAGATTTTAACCGAGTGGTACTCAACGAAATCACCCAAGACCTCGACCCTGAAGGACAAGGAAAAACGCTGATTTTTGCCGTAGATGACCAACACGCCGACCTCATCGTAAAAATTCTCAAAGAAATTTATGCCGAGCAAGGTATTGATAATGATGCAATTAAAAAAATCACAGCAAATGACTCGATGGGTGGAAAAAAACGCGTCTTGGAAGCCATCAAGCAATTCAAGAACGAAAAATATCCGAACATTGCCGTTACGGTGGATTTGCTCACCACAGGAATTGATGTGCCTGAAATCACCTCGTTGGTGTTTTTACGCCGTGTGAAATCAAGGATTTTGTTTGAACAAATGTTAGGGAGAGCCACGCGTCTTTGTCCGAAAATTAATAAAGAAAATTTTGAAATTTACGACCCTGTGGGCGTTTTTGAAAGCATTGTAGATTTTACAAAAATGACGCCCGTAGCTACCAATCCGTCTGCCTCTTTTGAGGATATTATCGATGGAATTAACCACAACGGCGAGACTTCTTCGGTGAAAAAATATGTAAATCAGCTCATTGGAAGATTGCAAAGACGAGTAAAAAATATTGTAAAACAAGACGAAGATTATTTCCTTAATTTACAGAAAACAACACCACAAGAGTTTATCCGAGAACTGAAAGAACAACCCATTGATGAGGTAAAAATCTTTATCCAAAACCATAAAAAAGCGATTGAATTTTTGTTTCATTCCAAATCAAAATCAAATCAATACAAAATCATCAGTGATAAAACCGACCAAGTTGCCGAACGCTACCAAGGCTACGGCGGAGCGGAACAACGCCCCGAGGATTACATCGAAGCCTTCAGAACTTTTATCACGGAAAATCAGAACCGAATAGCCGCTCTCAGCATCCTCTGCTCCCGACCTAAGGAACTGACACGCAACGAACTGAAAAGCCTCCGATTGGAAATGGAACAGGCGGGCTATTCCATCAGGGAAATCAACCACGCTTGGAACAAAGCCAAAAATGTGGACATCACCACGGATATTATCGGTATCGTTCGTACTTTGGCGTTGGGCAGTGCTTTGGTGGATTATTCCGTTCGCTTAGAAAATGCGTTTAAGAAACTCAAAAACCATCGTCAATTCACGAAAATTGAAGAAAAATGGCTCGACCGCATCGAAAAACACCTCGTCAAAGAACAATTCATCGACCACGAAAGTTTTAACACGGGAGCATTCAAAAACGAAGGTGGCTACGAAAAAATAAACAAAGCCTTTAAAAATCAGTTAGATGAAATCGTAGATGAGCTGAAGGAATATCTTTTTGTTGTTTAATTGTAAATTATAAATTGTTAATTGTAAATGAAAGAGAATATTATAAAAGAGAAAAGTTTTGCTTTTGCTATTCGTATTGTAAAACTTTATCAATATTTACAAGATAGCAAGAAGGAATTTGTTTTGTCTAAACAATTATTAAGAAGTGGCACGAGTGTAGGGGCAATGGTACGAGAGGCAGAGCATTCTGAATCTACCAATGATTTTGTTCATAAACTTTCCGTTGCTCAGAAGGAAATTAACGAAGTGTTATATTGGTTAGAATTGTTATTTGCAACTGAATATATCAATAAAACTGAATATGAAAGCATAAATAACGATGCTGTTGAAATCATAAAAATAATCACAAAAATATTAAAAACCACGAAGAAAAAACATTTATAATTGTAAATTGTTAATTATAAATGATTAATGATTAATAGTTTTACAGGATTGTAGAGAAAAAATATTGAAAATATATAAAATACAAAAATTATGTCTGATAAACTATCATTTTATTTCTTGCAACTGATAGAGGAAGCTAATAATGGAATTGAAAGATTTAAAACAATCAATGAAAACACCTTCGATAAATTAGAAGATTATTTTCATATTTTGCACAATGAAATATTCTACGAAATAATCGTTTCAAAGCATTCTGATTATATATGGATTAATATAGATTATGGTAATCCTATGCCAAAAGATGAGAATCTTACTAACATAATTACAGGTAATAAACTACCAAACAAAAGAGAAGATGATGAAGTAGAGCTTACAAGTCAATTATTTATATTATATCACTATCAAAATAATATTTTATACGTTTCAAACATAAAAAAAATGAAGTTTATAAATGAAATTTTATCACAAAAACTTGATAAAAAATTTATTGTGAAAAAACAATTTAAAGGAGTATCCCATAATCTGTGTAAGTTGAAAAGTTATTCTGAAATTTTTTGAGCCCTTAAAAGCTCAAAAAAAATTTCGGAAATAACTTTTTAACTATTTTTGACCCATAATTTAAACAGATATGATTAACAAGGAAGAATTGCTCAACAGCAAAGAATTTTACAAGTCATTTAAGACTGCTGAGGACTTGACAGGTTTCTTTAAAGAGCTCCACAAAAAAGCGGTGGAACATATGCTCAATGCCGAACTCGACGTTCACTTGGACAACGAAAAACACGACAAAACTAAAGATGGAAATTATCGTAACGGACACACTTCCAAGAAGATAAAAACTTCCTTTGGCGAAGAACAAATCCAAGTTCCTAGGGATAGAGACGGTAGTTTTAACCCAATGTTAGTCCCTAAACGCAAGAACGTTATCGATGGTTTGGAAAACATCATCGTATCGTTCTATGCCAAAGGAATGAGCGTGAGCGACATCGAAGAACAAATCCAAGAAATGTACGGCTTTGAAGTATCAACTTCCACAATATCAAGGATTACCAATGCGGTTACCAATGAAATGGTCGCTTGGCAGAACCGCCCGTTGGACGAGCTGTATCTGATTGTTTGGATGGACGGCATCGTTTTTAAAGTTCGTGAGAACTCAAAAGTTGTCAACAAAACCATTTACCTTGCTGTGGGCTTGAATCGAGAGGGAAAAAAGGAAGTTTTAGGAATGTGGCTCGGAAAGAATGAAAGTTCCGCCTTTTGGATGAGCGTTCTCACTGATTTAAAGGCTCGTGGAGTGGAAGATATTCTCATTACTGCCACCGATAATTTAAACGGATTTACGCAAACCATTCGCACGGTTTTTCCCCAATCACAAACGCAAATATGTGTGGTTCATCAGATTAGGAATGCTTGTAAGTATGTGGTTTACAAAGACAGAAAAGAATTTACAGCCGATATGAAACACATCTATACTGCCCCTAACAAGGAAGCTGCCAAGGTTGCTTTGGAAGATTTTGCCCAAAAATGGGAGTCAAAATACGGCTATGCTATCAAATCTTGGTATGACAATTGGGACGAATTGACCGTATTTTTCGATTTTCCGTTAGAGATAAGAAAAATTATTTACACAACCAATCTTATTGAGAATCTGAATGGTAAGATTCGGAAATACACCAAAAACAAGCTGTCTTTCCCAACAGACGAAGCTGTGCAAAAGTCCGTTTTCTTGGCTTTGAGAGAAGCTACCAAAAAGTGGAGTATGCCTATCCAAAATTGGGGGATTGTCTTGAACCAATTTATGCTTATATTTGCACAAAGACTCAAACTATAAAAACTTAACCCCAACTTTTTAACTTACACACTTAGAGGGATAGTGTCATTTAAAAACTCAAGATGAATTTATCAAAACTCTAAAATCTGTATCAGAAATAAGTTTTACAGATGTGAATAATTTATTCAATGATAATGAGCAAAGAAAAGCTTTAAAAGATTTGACAGGAACTGATGCTCCTGAAAAATTTAAAATAACTGCTCATTATTCCAACAACTTTCTCAATATCAATTTTTTAAAAAAATTACTAAACAAACGAGGAACAAATTCTTCGTCATTAGTTATTAAAGGTACAGACGAAAATAATTTTAACTTTGTATATAATCAACATAATTTTGTGAAGTTAACTGAAATTAATTGCAAGAGAAAATCAAATGGAAAGTTTGATTCAGAAGATGTATTGAATAACCTATTAAAAAGTATATAATGAAAGGAAAAGACAAACAAAAATTGATAATTATAATAATAACATCTATATTATTAGGATATTTTGTTATTCCATTTTCATTTGATGGTTATTCAGATATTATTACTTTTTTATCAATTATGATAGGTTTCAAAATAACATCTTTTTCGTTAGTTTTTAATTCCAAATTAAAAAAATTACTTTACGATAGAAAAATTAAAAATTATGAAACAGAGTTGCATAGGATAATGTACTTGTATAAGGCTTCTATATATTTTGAAGTTATTTCTGTCATAATAATTTTTATCATACCAGAATTTTATTATGAAATGAATATCAGAAGTTTTAGATTAGAATTTGGAAAAAATTTAGTTGTTTTACCTATTTTATTAGGTTCACTTTTTTGTTTTAAAGTATTGTTTGATGATTTATTAAAGATATTCACATATCCAACAAATGAATAAATACAAGGAAAAAAGCAGAGAAAAATATACTAAAACTCAATTTCGGAGATGAATACAACTAACAATTTACAATTAACCATTAATAATTAACAATTACCCCGTGAACAACCAAGAAATCGTATCGAAGCTGTGGGCTTTATGTAATGTATTAAGAGATGATGGCATCACCTATCATCAGTATGTAACGGAACTGACTTATATTCTGTTCCTAAAAATGGCAAAGGAAACCGATACCGAAAAGGAAATTCCTGAGCTGTACCGTTGGGACAAACTCGTAAAACAAGACGGCATCCCCCTGAAAAAGTTTTACAAAGAACTTTTGGAGCATTTGAGCGAAGAATGTACGGGACGCATACGCGAAATTTATGGCGGTGCAAAATCGAATATTGAAGAGCCTAAAAATCTTGAAAAAATCATCAAAACCATTGACGAACTCGATTGGTATTCTGCTAAGGAAGAGGGCTTGGGCAACTTGTACGAAGGACTTTTGGAGAAAAACGCCAACGAAAAGAAATCGGGAGCGGGGCAATATTTCACCCCGCGTGTGCTGATTGATGTCATTACCGAGCTAATTAACCCAAAAGCGGGTGAGCGATGCAACGACCCTGCCTGCGGAACTTTCGGATTTATGATTGCCGCCGACCGACATATTAAAAATCAGACCGATGACCTTTTCGATTTGTCCGAAGAAGAGCAAAATTTTCAAATCAATGAAGCCTTTACAGGGGGCGAACTCGTACACGAAACGCACCGCTTGGCACTGATGAATGCGATGCTCCACGACATCAAGGGCGATATAAAATTGGGTGATACGCTTTCTTCCGAAGGTAAAAAAATGACAGGTTTTGATGTGGTACTGACCAATCCGCCCTTTGGTACAAAGAAAGGTGGTGAAAGAGCTACTCGCGACGATTTAACCTTTCCGACTTCTAATAAACAGCTCAACTTCTTGCAACATATCTACCGAAGTTTGAATGTGAATGGTCGTGCAGGTGTCGTATTGCCCGATAATGTTTTGTTTGTAGACAACGACGGCGAAAAAATCCGTAAAGACCTAATGGACAAGTGCAATTTGCACACTATTTTGCGTCTGCCTACAGGGATTTTCTATGCCCAAGGCGTGAAAACCAATGTGCTATTTTTTACCAAAGGTAAAACCGAAAAAAACAATACCAAAGAAGTTTGGATTTACGACCTGCGAAGCAATATGCCGAATTTTGGGAAAACCAATCCTTTGAAATACGAACATTTTCAGGAGTTTATCGAATGCTATTGCGAAGACGATTTCAGCAAGCGAAAAGAAACCTATTCGGCTGAAAATCCGCAAGGACGATGGCGAAAATACACCATAGAAGAAATTATAGCACGCGATAAAACTAGCTTGGACGTCTCTTGGCTCAAACAAGGCGAAGAAATCGAAGACATTCCCCTTGATGAACTACTTGAAAATATCGAAGAAAAAGCTACCAATATTGTGTCGGCAGTAGAAAAATTGAAGTTAATGATTAAGGATTAATGCTTAATTGTTAATGTTTAATGATTACAACAAATGTTATGAGTAAAGAACTGACAAATACTACGGAATATCGCGAGATACTGAGCCAAGCCATTAGCCAAATTCACACCACACGCACCATTATTGCTCAGCAGGTAAATAGTGCTGCCAATTCGGTGTATTGGAATTTGGGAAAAATCTTATCAGAAAGGCAATTGGCAGAAGGCTATGGCAGTGCCGTGGTGAAACAACTCTCAGTTGATTTAAAAAACGAATTTCCTGATATGGGATTTTCGCCACGAAACTTATGGGATATGAAACGCTTCTATGAGCGTTATTATCAGGCAGATGAAAAACTGCGACGCTCTGTCGCAGTTTTGCCTTGGGGACATAATTTACTGCTTTTAAGTAAGGTAGAATCCTTAGAAGCTGTGGCATTTTACGCTAATGAAGTGATTACAAAAGGATGGTCGAGAGATTTGTTGCTCAATGCTATAAAAATGGACACCTATACACATACAACAAAACAATTGCCTACCAACAATTTTGCTACCACACTTCCTAAAATAAGTGCCGAATATGCCAATGAAGTATTTAAAAGCTCCTACAATTTAGCATTTTTAGGAATTACTGAACCCATAAAAGAGCAAGAATTAGAAAAAAGATTGACCGAAAAAATTCGTTCTTTTATATTAGAATTAGGCAAAGGTTTTTCGTTTATAGGCAATCAATACCGATTGGAATACAACCAAAAGGAATATTTTGTAGATATGCTTTTTTTCCATAGAGGGTTACAATCTTTGGTAGCCATAGAGCTGAAAATAGGAAGTTTCAAACCCGAATATGTAGGAAAAATGAATTTTTACCTTTCTCTTTTAGATAGATTAGAAAAAGGCGAAAACGAAAATCCTTCTATTGGCATTATCCTTTGTGCAGATAAAGACCATTTGGATGTGGAAATCGCCTTGCAAGACATTGCCAAGCCCATAGGCGTTTCGGACTATCAATTTTTATTGCCAAAAGAAGAATTACAACATTTGGTAATGAACGAAATGAAAAATAATGGTTAATGATTAAATGAACAATTAAAAAAAGTTATGGAACAACAAAATATCATCATTTACAAGACCCAAGACGGCAAGGCTAAATTAGCACTTTATGCCCGAGATGGTTCGGTGTGGATGAATCAAAGTCAAATTGCAGAACTTTTTGACACCTCTAAGCAAACAATAAGTTATCATATACTTAACATATTGGAAGAAAATGAATTAAATGAAAATTCAGTTGTCAAAAATTATTTGACAACTGCTTCTGACGGAAAAAATTATGAGGTAACTTTTTATAGTTTAGATATGATTTTAGCTATCGGCTTTCGAGTGCGAAGCAAACGCGGTACGCAGTTCCGACAATGGGCAAACCGAAACCTCAAAGAATATTTAATAAAAGGTTTTGTGATGGATGATGACCGACTGAAAAATCCTGATGAACGCCCCGATTATTTTGATGAATTATTGGCTCGTATTCGCGATATTCGTGCCTCTGAAAAACGATTTTACCAAAAAGTGCGTGATTTGTTTAAATTGAGCAACGATTATGATAAAACCGATAAATCTACGCAAATGTTTTTTGCCGAAACCCAAAACAAGCTCCTTTATGCCGTAACACACCAAACCACAGCCGAAATTGTGGCAAGCCGAGCCAATACCGAAAAACCCAATATGGGGCTTACCTCTTGGAAAGGAAGTATCGTGCGAAAAGGAGATATTTTTACTGCAAAAAATTATCTGACCGAAGACGAAATTGATACCCTCAATCGCTTGGTAGTCGTGTTCCTCGAAACAGCCGAACTCCGTGCTAAAAACCGACAAGACATTACAATGGATTTTTGGAGACAAAATGTGGATAAAATCATCGAGTTTAATGATAAAAAGCTCCTTAAAGGTAAAGGGGCTATAAGCAACGCCCAAATGGAAAAAACAGCAAGCGAAATCTATGAATATTTTAACCAAAGACGAAAAATAGCCGATGCTGAGCAAGCCGATTTGGAAGACCTCAAACAAATAGAACTATTGGAAAAACAAGTGAAAAGCAACAAATAATTTATTAATGGTTAATTATAAATGATGAATTAACCATTTACAATTAATAATTAACAATTTAGAAAAGTGAACACCCAACAGCTCAGATAAAAAATACTTGACCTTGCCATTCGTGGGCAACTTGTACCGCAAGACGACAAAGACGAACCAGCATCAGTATTATTGGAAAAAATCCGTGCAGAAAAACAACAACTCATCGAACAGAAAAAAATAAAAAAAGATAAAAAATCATCTTATATAACTTCTGAAAAAGGAGTATCCCATAATCTGTGTAAGTTGAAAAGTTATTCTGAAATTTTTTGAGCCCTTAAAAGCTCAAAAAAAATTTCGGAAATAACTTTTTAACTATTTTTGACCCATAATTTAAACAGATATGATTAACAAGGAAGAATTGCTCAACAGCAAAGAATTTTACAAGTCATTTAAGACTGCTGAGGACTTGACAGGTTTCTTTAAAGAGCTCCACAAAAAAGCGGTGGAACATATGCTCAATGCCGAACTCGACGTTCACTTGGACAACGAAAAACACGACAAAACTAAAGATGGAAATTATCGTAACGGACACACTTCCAAGAAGATAAAAACTTCCTTTGGCGAAGAACAAATCCAAGTTCCTAGGGATAGAGACGGTAGTTTTAACCCAATGTTAGTTCCTAAACGCAAGAACGTTATCGATGGTTTGGAAAACATCATCGTATCGTTCTATGCCAAAGGAATGAGCGTGAGCGACATCGAAGAACAAATCCAAGAAATGTACGGCTTTGAAGTATCAACTTCCACAATATCAAGGATTACCAATGCGGTTACCAATGAAATGGTCTCTTGGCAAAACCGCCCATTGGACCACCTGTATCTCATCGTTTGGATGGACGGCATCGTTTTTAAAGTTCGTGAGAACTCAAAAGTTGTCAACAAAACCATTTACCTTGCTGTGGGCTTGAATCGAGAGGGAAAAAAGGAAGTTTTAGGAATGTGGCTCGGAAAGAATGAAAGTTCCGCCTTTTGGATGAGCGTTCTCACTGATTTAAAGGCTCGTGGAGTGGAAGATATTCTCATTACTGCCACCGATAATTTAAACGGATTTACGCAAACCATTCGCACGGTTTTTCCCCAATCACAAACGCAAATATGTGTGGTTCATCAGATTAGGAATGCTTGTAAGTATGTGGTTTACAAAGACAGAAAAGAATTTACAGCCGATATGAAACACATTTATACTGCCCCTAACAAGGAAGCTGCCAAGGTTGCTTTGGAAGATTTTGCCCAAAAATGGGAGTCAAAATACGGCTATGCTATCAAATCTTGGTATGACAATTGGGACGAATTGACCGTATTTTTCGATTTTCCGTTAGAGATAAGAAAAATTATTTACACAACCAATCTTATTGAGAATCTGAATGGTAAGATTCGGAAATACACCAAAAACAAGCTGTCTTTCCCAACAGACGAAGCTGTGCAAAAGTCCGTTTTCTTGGCTTTGAGAGAAGCTACCAAAAAGTGGAGTATGCCTATCCAAAATTGGGGGATTGTCTTGAACCAATTTATGCTTATATTTGCACAAAGACTCAAACTATAAAAACTTAACCCCAACTTTTTAACTTACACACTTAGAGGGATAGTGTCTCTGAAAAATCCCCATATCCTAAGAGATTAAAATTTAAAGTTTTCAATCATAGTCTTTTATTTACAGTTTTAAAAGTAGTTAGGTCACGATTTAGTAAACTAACTTTGTTTGTATCTGCCATATTACGTTACATATTAATTTTCAATATTTTTTAAAAGATAAAGTAAATGTCTTATTATGAGTAAATTATATTTTTATGTTTACTTTTTTGATTTAATTCTTACTTGAAAAAAACATCAATTCACAATTAATTCCTATCTTTGCTCAAACTAAATATTCATCAATATGTATTCAACGTTCCTTCAGGTTCATTCCCTTTTTGCGTATGTTGTTTTAGCAACAGTTTTGATAGCAACTATCAATGCAGCAATAGGTTTTTTTGTTAAACGTGAGTATGGCTCTAAAGATTTGAGAATAGGGCTTTTTGCGTTGATTTTTTCACATCTTCAGTTGCTTTTAGGATTAATTCTGTACGTAGTAACTCCTTTAATCGAAAATTGGAAAGCTGGTGGCGTTATGAAAAATTCGTACATACGCCAACTATTATTGGAGCACCCGATGATGGTTATCATTGGAGTTGTGTTTATTACCATTGGGTGGTCATTACACAAAAAACAGAAAACAAGCAATCGAGCTTTTGGTAAAATAGCTCTTTTCTATGCGTTAGGGCTTGTCTGCTTTTTGTCAAGAATTCCTTGGAGTAAGTGGTTAGCTTAGCATAAATAATTCACGAAAGATCAAGAAAAAACTATCTGAAAAAGAGTGATTTTTCAGATAGTTTTTCTTTATTCCTTATGGAAAACGGTTGTCGTGCCTCTTTGTTTTATTATAAATTGATATTCGTTGGGGACGAATTCTATTTCGATATTGGCAGGTTGAAAAGTAAATATATCTTTTGTTTTTTCAGTTAACGGAAAAGCTAATTGTCCTGTAGCTTGAGCCATTAACTGTCCGTCTTTCTTAAATATGGTTATTTTCAGAGGTGTCTCGGCAGAGGTATAAACTCCTTCATAGCCTACTTCTATGTTTTTATCTGATATTTTTTTTGTGAAATCGGGAATTTTAAAATCTTTGCCGAAAACAGCACTAAGTGCCGCTATATCAATGTCATTAGCAGTCATAGTTATTCCGTTTAAAACTCTCGCATAAGCTATCTTCGTTTCGGGGAAATATATCATAACAGACACGAATTTATCGATACCTCCCGAATGTCCATATCCTGTATGCTCATAAAACGGATAGGTAAATAATCCTAATCCAAATCCTCTTTCTATAGTTTGCATCTGTTTCAGGCTTTCTTTTGAGAGTAATTTTCCGTCAAATAGAGATTCGGCAAATGTTATCAAATCAGTGGGAGTAGAAATCAAAGCTCCTGCTCCTGAAACAAATGATAGGTGTGTTTCAGGTTCTTTAACCCATTCTTTTACGAATTGATACGACGTAGCTTCACCGTCATTAGTTTTAGCTTCGCCGCCCAAGTATGTGTTTTTCAACTTCAATGGTTTTACAATTTCAGACTCAATGATTAATGCCAATGGTTTTTTGTAGATCTCTTCTAAAATATAACTCAATAATACGTGGTTAGAGTTGCTATATTCCGTTCTACTGCCTGGTGTAAAAGCAGGTTCAAACAAAGCAATTCTTTCTAACATATGCTCTTTTGTCTGTTGTGTGGTATGCCAATTGAAATAATCTTCAGCCGATGTGAAATTGAAAATACCGCTTTGATGTGAAAGTAATTGTCGGATGGTTATGATATTTGCGTTAGGTATGTTCGGAAAGAAGTCAGACAAACGTTGCTCTATAGCTAATTTCTTATTTTCAATAGCTTTAAGAACTAATACGGAAGTGAATGTTTTAGTGATAGATCCAACTTGATAACGCGTATCGTTCGTTGCTTTCTGTTGTGTGTTGACATTAGCAAGACCTATGGATCTTTCGTAAATAATTTTACTATTTTTAGAAATAGCGAAACTTCCCATTGCCTTGTTATGTTGCTCCAAAGTTGTTAGGTAAGCATCCAACTTTTGTTTGTTGAATTGCTGTGCTACTGTGATTTGGCAAACAAATAGCAGAAAAATCTTTAATGGTGTTTTCATTTCCTTTTGAATTTTATTCCGTTAGTATTTAAATATGAAATTTGTTACAAAAATTGGATGATTATGAATGTAATTTATTTACAACTAATGTTTTACTAAAAATTCGGCTCTGTTTCATTTTTGAAACAAAGCCGAAAATTATTATAAAAATACAAATATATTTAGAATGAAACCGTTACTCCAGCCAAGAAATTTCTTTCGGCTTGTGGATAAAAACCTGTGGCTTCAATGGTTTTGATAACTCCAACCGTAGTCCAATCATCATCGTAAGTGTAATAATATCCATTAGAAATATATTCCTCATTGAGGATATTATTAACCAATAAGCTAAAGGTTACAGATTTTGCCCATTTTTTCATTGGAATTTGGTAATTTATGCTGAGGTCATTGATCAAATAAGAATTTAATTTTGATTTGTCAGCATCCGTGTTACTCATAAATTGTTCTCCAACGTATTTGCTGAATAAGCTTAATTGTAGTCCTTCCAAAGGGTTGAATGTTAATCCATTTCCAGCCACTATGTTTGGCGAATATGAAATATTCGTATTTCCCAAATTCACTAACTTTCCGTCAAAGTTGGTGTAAAAATCAATATTTTTGTTTTGGCTAAGCGTTACTGACGGTTGAATTTGCCATTTTCCGAGTTTTACAACCGCGTCAATTTCTACGCCCAATCGATAGCTTTTTCCACTATTTTCACGCACTGGAGCTCCTACATCGTTCAAAGCTCCTGTTAGTACCAATTGGTCTTGATATTGCATGTAGTATCCATTGATATTCAATGCTATATTTTCAGATTTGAATCGCCATCCTCCTTCAAAATCGTTTAGTTTTTCTGGGCGTGGATTGCCGTTTTCGTAGTCGTCACGATTCGGTTCGCGTTGAGCTTTCGCATACGAAATGTATAGTTGATTTTGAGTGTTTAATGAATATGTTACGCCTGCCTTCGGATTGAAAAAATCAAACGAGTCATTTACCAAACCTGTATCCTCACTGTTAGCTTTGTAATTTACGTTTCTAAGTTGCAAATCTCCAAAGAAAATCCATTTGCCAATAGAGTAAGTCGCTTTTAAAAAATTGTTTGCCTCTGTTTTAATAGCATCATCGCGGTAGTATTCCTGCTTGAAATTATATTTTGCAGGTTTTCTAACCCATAGAATCTCTCCAAAGTGATCGCCTACGTAACGATTGGCACTACTTCCGAAGGTAAAATCTAAATTTTTATTTTTGTAGTTCAATGAAAACACTGCTCCGTAAAAATCGTTATCCAAATATTTTCTGCGAATTAAATCTGATTTTGAAGATGTTACGCCTCCTGACTCAATTGGCTTGATGCCATGTTTGGATAGTTTTTGGTCTTTTTTATAGTTTTCATAATATCCGAAACCTTTGGTGTAGTGCAACGCAAAATTAGTGTTCCACATATTACTCCAACGTTGATTCCAATGCAGCTGAGCGTGATCCTGTTTGTAGTTGTCGGTTTCGTTGTCATAGAAAACAGTGTTTCCGTTGTTGTCCTTATGTTTCCCTGAAGGATTGTAACGGCGACCGTATTTTTTCATTTCGTCTTCATCAACGCCATTCCACGCCTGATAGGTTTTTTCGTTTCCACCAAATACCAATCCTTTGATAAGAGTTCCTTGATCAACAAAGGCTCCTTGTAAGAAGTAAGAATTTAATTTTGAGGAAGCACGATCAATATATCCATCAGAATATAATTTTGACAAACGTCCTGAAAGTTCAAAGGTGTTATTCATCAACCCTGTAGAGAATTTCGCTGTGTGCTTTTGAGTGTTGTAGCTTCCGTAAGAAGTTGATAGTAAAGCATTTGATTCATAAGAAGATGCGTCTGTAAGCATGTTCAAACTTGCTCCAAACGCTCCTGAACCGTTGGTGGACGTGCCAACTCCACGTTGTAATTGAATGTTTTCTACGCTGGATGCAAAATCTGGCATATTCACCCAAAACGTGCCGTGTGACTCCGAGTCGTTGTAGGGTATGCCGTTGATAGTTACGTTCACACGTGTAGCGTCACTTCCTCTAACTCGTATTCCAGTGTACCCTACGCCATTACCTGCATCACTGGTAGTTACTACCGAAGGCATAAAATTAAGTAAAATAGGAATGTCTTGTCCTAAATTGCGTTTAGCTAACTCTTTTTTGTTGATAGAAGAAAATGCAATAGGCGTTTTTCTGTCAGCCCGGACAGCAGAAACTAAAACCTCATCCAATTGGATTACATCCTGATTGATAGAATCTTTTTCAGACTCAATTGTTTGAGCATAAGCCGAAGTAATAAGGCTCATCGCTCCCATAAAAAATAATTTTTTCATCAGTAAAATGAAATTTTTACAAAATAAAAGAGGTAATTATTTTATGGAATGAATAAAAAAAGCCTGTTTCTGCTACCCAAAAAGCAAAAACAAGCCACTTATTATTGACTTCGTTTCCTTAGACTGCATTACCAGCCCAAGTTCTATGGGTATAATCTCAGCCGCAAACGCAGCACCCCTTTGAGACGGTCGCAAAAGTATAAAAAAAAGTTAATATATACAACAGAGGTTGTGATTAGCGTTTGGTCAACAGTATCAGTGATTAGCGCACAGAAGTTTATTCTAATTGCTTTCTTCCAATTAAAAAAAACATTTTCTTTGTAACAAATTTGATTTACCAAATACTAACCAAACAGAAATCAAAAAAAGATGAAGGCATTAGAAAAAGAATTTTTGGAACGGGTGCAGAAGCACAAGAGTGTACTTTTCAAAATTGCCAAGATGTATATGAATGACCCTGACGACCAAAAAGATCTGTTCCAAGAAATTACGTATCAGCTCTGGAAATCCTACCCAACTTTCCAAGAAAAGAGTTCTTTTTCCACGTGGATGTATCGCGTGGCTTTGAATACTGCCATCGTATTTTTGAAATCAGAAAAAAAACGAGGATTTATTTCCAATCACGAAAATTGGGAACAAATCAAAATTGTTGAGGAAGATTCCTCTGAAAAAGAACAACAAATAAAACAATTGTATGAAGCTATACAAAAACTAAATCCAATTGATAAAGCTCTTATTTTCTATTACTTAGAAGATTATTCTGGCAGAGAAATAGCAATGCAACTGGGGATTTCTGAAGGAAATGTCCGTGTGAAACTCAACCGAGCTAAGGCTAAACTTACCGAATTGGTCAATAAATCTTAATTAAATATCTAACACCTTTTAAAAATGAATATTGAAAACATTAAAAACCTTTGGAGCGAAGAAAAAGTAAGTCAAACTCCTGAAATTTCTATTGAAAAACAACAACAATTGCGTACACCTTTGGAGAAAATCCGAGCTAATATGGAAAAAGAATTTTGGTTTTCCGTATTCACATTAGCCGTAGTTGCAGGATTACTCTTCCTCTGTGAAACCTCAGAACAATTGTTCGTTTTTGGCGGATTGTATCTTATTTTAATATTAATTACAGCCTACTATTTCCGTAAGTTTTATTCGCTTTACAAAAGAATCAACACTCAGAGCTTCAGTACGTATCACAATTTATTGAACCTCAGATATGAATTGGTTTTAAACACGGAATTGTACAAATCGTACTACATTTCCTCTATCCCGATAGCTTTCTGTTTTTATTGGGCAATGAGTCCTACGTTTTTAAATGGTAATATCCCTCATCTGATGTTGGTAGCTTGTTGTATGGTTGTTTTTGTTATAGCATTGTATATTATTGGAAAAATGTGGCTCAAGGAAATGTACGGAAAATACATTGTTGAAATTTCAGATTTAGTAACCTCAATGAGCGATGAAAATGATGAATTTCAATTCGGTAGAGACTCATTGAATTCCGAAATAAGTTATATTTGGTACACATTGAGCAGGGGGTATTTCGAAAAAAAATTTGGTAAGGCGGGGAAAATAATTAATGGTATCCTTTGGGTATCGCTAATCTTGTTAGCCTTATTTATCGCGAGCTTTTGCGTAGGTTTTATTATTGGTTTTGCAGTAGCCTGGTGGGAAGGATAGTCCCACCAAGCATCTCTCATATAATTATTTTTCCCAAGCAAATGGGAACAATGCTGAGCGTTGGTGAGCTTGTTCCATCATTTTAGCTATTTTTTTTACTATCCTTGGATGATTCTTAGCAATGTTATTTTTCTCTGAAGGGTCTTTTTCAAGATCGTACAGTTCAATAGAACCATTTTTGTCTTTATTCACATTCAAACGGACGCCTTTCCATTTTCCATAACGAACAGCTTGTCGCCCACCAAGTTCGTGAAATTCCCAGTAGAGATATTTATGTTGCTTTTGTTTTTTATCCTTTCCTAATAAGGTTGGCAAAATCGAAACTTCACTTCCAGTTTTAGTATATGGAACCCCTGCAATATCCGCAAAGGTAGGCATCAAATCCCAAAAAGCTCCCACAAAGTTGCTCGTAGTCTGTTGTTTAACTTTCCCTTTCCAATAAACAATAAATGGAGTGCGTATGCCACCTTCATATAGATCACGTTTTAAACCTCGCAAAATACCTGATGATTTGAAAAAATCAGGGTCGGCACCACCTTCAAAATGAGCTCCATTGTCACTGGCAAAAATGATTATTGTGTTATCATCTAAGTTTTTACGTTTCAGTAGTTTACGAACATCTCCCAGATACTTATCCAAGCGAGAGACCATAGCGGCATGTGTAGCATGAGCTTTAGGTTGGCTCATATATCCTCCAATAATTGTTTTCTCACCGTTGTAATCAATTCCTTTGTATGGCTTTTCAGGAAGATGTGAGTAAGACTCTAAGATGCTGTCCTGTGGCACTACGAGTTCGGCATGTGGCAAGGTGTAGGCAAGTATTGCAAAGAAAGGTTTCTCAGAGGATTGTTTTTCTAAGTAGTCTAGTGCCTTTTCATGTATAACATCTTCAGAATAAACGATTTGATGTTCGTAATTTCCATTTTCAGTAAGGTAATAACGTTCGTTGTCCTGCCACAAAAAAGGAGGGAATCGGCGATGGGCTCGAAGCTGGGAATTATATCCGAAAAAAGTATCAAAACCATGTAAGAGAGGGTTTCCTGTTGAGGCTACCGTACCTAATCCCCATTTTCCGAAAATAGCCGTGTTGTAACCCGCTGATTTTAGTATTTTGCCTATGGAGCGTGAGTTTTTGGGAATAGGAGCTTGACCATCAATGGGTTCTGAAACTTCTTTGTTTCCACGAATATGTGTTACCCCTGTAGTTTCGCCAGTAATAATTGATGCTCTGGAGGGAGCGCACACAGATGCACCAGCATAGAATTGCGTGAACTTCATACCTTCCTCCGCCAATTTGTTCAGATGTGGCGTTTTGATGATTTGCTGTCCGTAAGGCTCGGTGTCGCCATAGCCCAAATCATCTGCCAAAATGAAGATAATGTTTGGTTTCTTCTCCATTTGTGCCACTGCTGGAATAGCACACAGAAGCAGTAAAAAACTAAAAATTTGTTTCATAAAATTAATTATTAAAATTTCATTCATACGGATTTTTAACTCAGAAGACAATTTAGAAATCACAAAATTATCAACTACATGTTTCGAGAAGTTGTGTTCTTGGCTTTTCTAACCGATATTTGATATCTATATATCCTTACGGATGTCATAACTCTTAAGTTAAGTTCAAACCACGAAGGTACGACTTTATGAAGAACATTTCAAGAGGAAAAGTGAGCATATCAATTAAGTTTATTAGAATTCCAATTCGGTTTGTAGCCCATCCGATTCATCGGATGAGTCAGTGATTTCGTCATCGCCAAGTTCCTCTTCCAAGTTTTCTTCCATTTCGTTCTCCTGGTGTGGAGGGAGCGATTCTATGGTTATTATTTCTTTTACTTTTTCAGTAGAAAGCTGATTACCAAGGGCTTTTATGCCTTTTATAGATATGAATTCTTCCAGATTTACTATTAGATTTTCCTTCTCGGATTTTCCTTTTTCTTTGGCAAAAACTACTTCTGCCATTGGTCTCCAATCCGATGAAACGAACAATAGCTGTGACTTTGGATGTTCTGTAATCACAAGTTCTTCTTTGTTTTCGTTCTCAATGACAAAACGTTTTACGTAGTAACGTTCTTTCTCGCCGTCATAATAAATCACAGAAATAGGCTTTTGAGGAATCCACTTTTCCATGATTAAGATATTGTTCTCGAAGTGTAAATTTAAGTCTGGAATTACAGTTTTTACGCTACCGTCTTTCGTGATCAATAACAATCGATCGTCGCCTTTGAATGCACCGAGTAGATTTCCTCTTTCGTCTGTATTTAAGCGTTTTACGATATCGTCAAACCAAATTTTTCGAGGTTTGAGAGTCGAAACGCCTTTTTCTTTAAGTTCAATGCGCTTAATAGCAAATTTTGACACTAAATTACCTTTGACTCCGCGTCCTTTTATAATGGTATCGGCAAAATCCACGTCCCATTTTAATTTACGAATGCTTCCTACTTGGCGTAAATTAATGGTTACTACTTCGGCTTCTCCATTTGGATTAGGGGTGAAATACAGTATTTTTGAGTCTTTATGTTTCGGTATCAGTTCGTATTCTTTGTCGCGGATAATTCCCGTGACGTTAAAGCGTTTGATGTAAGAAAAACCGGTATGTCCGTCCTTATAGATAACGTTGTAGATGGTACGTTTGTCATCTTTTTTAAAAACAGCTGCATGGATGATGTTTTTCTCAATATACGTTTTCTCGCTGACTTTTACCACTTTCATCATTCCACTCTCGGTGAAGACGATCACATCGTCAATATCACTACAATCGCCGATATATTCATCTTTTTTGAGTGATGTACCCACAAAACCTTCTCCTTTATTGACATATAATTTGATGTTCCTCACTACCACTTTTGTTGCCTCGATATTGTCAAACGGACGTATTTCAGTTTTGCGTTCTTTGCCTTTTCCGTAGGTCTCTTTCAAGCGTTTGAAATGATTTATGGCATAATCAATTAGGTTTGCTAAGTGATTTTTTATTTCTTCGATATCGGCTTCAATTTTGAGCAAATTTTCATCTGCCTTGAAAGTGTCGAACTTGGTGATACGAATCATCGGGATTTGCGTTAAGCGCTGCAGATGTTCGTCCGTAATTTCTTTGATAAGTTGTTCTTTGAAAGGCTCAAAGCGATCGCGTAAGTATTGGTAAAGAGTTTCTCTTTCCGAGTACAATTTAAAGTCAATATACATTTCTTCGCGAATAAATATCTTTTCCAAAGTAGAGAAGTGTTGTTTTTCTTCTAATTCGGCCAAGTCGTATTCTAATTCACTTTTGAGCAGCTGTACCGTGTTATCTGTAGATCGCCTTAGTATTTCCGATACGGTCAGAAAAAGAGGCGTATTGTTCTCAATGATACACGCCAGTGGAGCAATTGAAGTTTCACAAGCCGTAAAAGCATAGAGAGCGTCAATGGTTTTATCGGGCGATATTCCTGAAGGTAAATGTATTATAATATCTACATTTTCAGCGGTATTATCTTCTACTTTTTTGATTTTTATTTTTCCTTTTTCATTGGCTTTCAGTATGGATTCGATAAGTGAATCGGTGGTAGTTGAAAACGGGATTTCGGTAATGCGGAGCGTACTTTTATCCACTTGCGATATTTTAGCTCGTACACGAATGCGTCCGCCACGTTGTCCATCGTTGTAGTTACTTGCATCCATTACTCCTGCCGTAGGAAAATCAGGGTATAACTCAAAAGGTTTTCCTTTCAGATGAGCGATTGATGCGTCGAGCAATTCCACGAAGTTATGAGGTAATATTTTGGTTGATAATCCCACTGCAATCCCTTCTGTGCCTTGAGCCAAGAGTAGCGGAAATTTTACGGGTAGGTGTACGGGTTCTTTCTTGCGTCCGTCATAGCTCATTTGCCACTGCGTTACCTTGGGGCTAAACACCACATCTAAAGCGAATTTCGAGAGTCGAGCTTCAATATAACGGGAGGCTGCTGCACGGTCACCCGTAAGAATGTTTCCCCAGTTACCTTGCATATCAATGAGTAAATCTTTTTGTCCAATTTGTACAATGGCATCGGAAATACTCGCGTCTCCATGCGGATGATACTGCATCGTATGTCCCACAACGTTAGCAACTTTGTTGTATCTTCCGTCTTCCAATTCTTTGAGAGAGTGCATAATACGTCGTTGAACAGGTTTGAATCCATCTTCAATAACAGGGACGGCACGTTCCAGAATAACGTACGAGGCATAGTCCAAAAACCAGTTTTGGTACATTCCTGTAACTTTAATGATACTCTCGCCTGAGGGTTGCTCTTGTGGTGTGTTCTCTTCCATACGATAAATAGAGTTATGAATAGAAATTCAATGTCCGCAAATATAGAAAATATTTTTCAGTCGAAAGTCTCAACGAGTGATTTTTGTAGTTTCTTTTGTGAGGTTTTTTTATTCTTTATAATGCCTAAAAATACCTGTATCCGTTGGAGTCCATAGGGCTGCTTTTTGTCCCGCTACTTTTAGTCCATCATTTACCCAAGTGTTACAAGTTCGAGTGAGGTTATACTTTCCCTTAGCATCGTAAAAGGCATCATTTTCTCCATAGACCGCATCAGTTTTAATAAAAATAAAATTGCCTTTTTCGTCTTGGTCGAACTGATTTTGGATAAAGTTCACCAAATCCTGATATTGTTGTTCGGTGAGCATTATTTTTTTACAATCTTCGTTTTCTATAATTTTGTCGTAAAAAGTACAATGCATAGCAGACTCACTCAGCCAGAAAGCAGCTTTTAGAGCAGTAGAAATTTTTAGGTCTGCCCAAGTGGGGGTTTCTAGATAAAATCCTTTGTCTCCCCAACCGATTCCAATATATTGATAATCAGTTCTTTTCGATAGAGTGTTCTCGAATAGAATTTTTTGACTCCAATCTATGATTTCTGTTTTGATAGGAACTACCAAATCAGTGTGCATTCCGTTGGTATAGATGTATATAGGCATGTTTTTTGGTTCAGAAACTTCCTTTTCTGCAATTTGAACAAAGGGAAGTAGAACACCTAAAAGAATGTATAAAACGATAAATCCTATAATAGTCCCAATAGTTTTTAAAAGTAAAATAAAAAATTTTTTCATCTGATTATGATATTAAATCTTTAAATTATCAATAAAGTTAATGTTTTTGTTTGTACATAAACATTTAATAATCAATAAAATTTCAGCAAAAATACAATAAAAAATGGATTGTTACCTATTTTGAGCGTAGGAAAATAGTTTATATTTTTGCATGGTCTGAGTTAGGCTTATAGCTACAACACTGCTGATTTTTCTACCTTTGAATAGAATAAAAAATAGAATAAAAATATGTTTGAAGAGTTAAGTTTAAGTATTACAGCTATTTGTAATCAAGAAGATGCATCTCGTGATGAGAAAATGCAAACCATTTGTGACTTGTTGCAATCCAGAGTAGAGCATTACGATTGGGTAGGATTTTACTTTGCCAATCACCAAACGAGAACTTTGCATTTAGGAGCTTTTGCAGGAGAACCTACCGATCACACTGAAATTCCGTTCGGGAAAGGAATTTGTGGACAAGTAGCAGTCTCCAATCAAAACTTTGTAGTTCCCGATGTCAAAGCACAGGACAACTACATAGCTTGTAGTCTTACTGTGAAGTCTGAAATCGTTATTCCTCTGTTTGTCAATGGCGTAAATATCGGACAAATTGATATAGATTCTCATCAATTGAATCCTTTTTCGCAAGAGGATGTTCGTTTTTTAGAATTCGTAAATACGCAGGTAGCCAAGCTATTTGACTAAAATAAGTTTCTTTTAAAATAGTATTTCACGAATACGAACTATTTGTATTTGAAAAAAACATTGTAATAAATCTTCGATAGCTCAGCTGACACGTTAATTGTTCAGCTGAGCATTGTCGGAGAGTGAGCCGAACGTCTGTTCCGAATTATCTTTAAGTCTCTGCCAAGAGTATATTTTTGCTTGATTTTCAGTTTCTTATCTCATATGCTTCTTGTAATAGTGTCGGGTTATTAATAATTTTAAGAAAAATATTTGTTACTCGTTTGTTATTTGTATTCGTAAATTGCACTCAGTGAAAAACATAGCGAAATCTTATGCTTGATTTTTGCAAATCAAAGGAATGTTAATGCAGAGTTTTTACAATTCTTTCTTACGTTTCTACAAGTGTTTTTAGAACGTAACATTTTACCTTTGTCCTGAAAATAAAAAGGAAAATGTTATGAAAAAAATTGGTATTTATGTAGTTACGTTACTTTTTGTAATGGCTACGGCATGTATTCCAGAAGAGAAAATAGAAAAACTAACCCTCAATAAGCAAGAGCTTGTAGCTACTTTCACGGGGGATGCTTCTAAGGACTTCAACGAGACTATTGAGATTGCCACAGGGAATGGTCAATATGAAATTACTTCAGAAAATGAAAAAATTGCCACAGCACGTGTTGTTAAGAATGTCATTTCCATCAGATTTAACTCATCGGGAGAAACCCGTATTTCAATAAAAGATAAAGTTAGTGGGGAAGAGTTAAAAATTAAAGTGGTAGTCAATCTTCCATTTTCTGTAGCTACTACGGAAACTACCTTGCATGTAGGAGCTTCCAAATCAATAGCTATCACATCCGGAAACGGTTCTTACGAGGTGGTCGGTGGCGATGAGAAGATTGTTGCAACAACCTTTTCTTCAACCACATCCACAACTACAGCAATTGTTTTCAAGGGAAAAGAGGAAGGATCTACAACTGTAAAAATAAAAGATAAAACATCACAAGAGGTGGTAGAGGTTAAAGTAGTTGTTCAACTTCTTAAATTGGAATTTAGTGTTAAAGAAGAAGTGTTTGAGTTCGCTCCGAATTGTTCTGAATCGTCATTCCAAATCTTTGGTTCGGGAGAATATGAACTCATGATGGACAACCCTAATATTGATGCTTCACTTGCTGTTGACGAAATAGGTACAAAAATAATCTTCAATGCAAAAGGCAAAACTGAAGGGAAACTTACGGTTCGAGACTTAGAAACTAATTTTGAAAAATCCATCAAAATAAAATCGTTAGAAGATTTTGTTGTCAATATAGGAACGGATAATACAGAAATAAAAACGTGGAGTAAGGTTACATACAAAGTAGCAAAAGGATATGATTATCCGATTAAAGTCCTTAAAGGAAGTGGAAATTATGAAATTTCTACATCGAACTCTACCGTTGCTGAGGTTTCAAATGACAATAATGGAATGAAGTTTACAACAAAAGATTTGGGACAGGTAAATATCGTAATGATTGATAAAGCCAATCCGTGTTTGAAAATTGAAATCGGAATAGAGGTTGTTAATATGGATAAAAAATTGCAGTTAGAAACAGATAAAATTCAAATTCAGGAAGGATATCTTTCATTTATTCGCATAATATCAGGGAATGGAAACTATGCTGTAGAATCAACCAACCCTTCTATTGTTTCGGCTTCTGTTGAGGAAGATTTTATTCAAATTGAAACCAATGCTGTCGGAAAAGCAACACTTACCGTCACAGACCTCAAAACAAACGAGAAAAAAACATTGGAAATTGATGTAATAAAGGCATTAAAACCTCTGATTCTTGAGCCTTCAAGCATAAGTGTTCATAAAGGAAAAACTGAAGAAGCGATCATCTTGTCAGGGAATGATTCCTATAGTGTTTCATCCGTAAATCCATCAGTAGCAACAGCAAATATTTCAGGACAGAAGGTTGTCGTTACTGGAAATGCTAAAGGAAATACAACCATCAAAGTTGTGGATAATGAAACTAAGCACGAGTTTACAATTGCTGTCAGCGTTATTGAAGTGATTCCCGATGTTAAATTCTCAGTCAGAGAATTTAATATTAAAAAAGGGAAAACAGAATCTACCGTTCAAATTGTTTCAGGAAGTGGATTCTACAGTATAGCTTCAAGTAATCCTGACATTGCTCGTGCTTCACAATCAAGAGGAGTGCTTTACATCCATTCGTCTTACAGAGAAGGGGAAGCAGTCCTAACAGTTACCGACACGCGAACAGGAAAAACGGATACGCTACGTGTGATTGTTTCCGATGGAGAGCGATTGGCATTGGATAAAACAGAAGTTACAGTGCTAAAAGGACAGGAAGTAGCGGTAGTCATTACCTCAGGAAGTGGTGATTATTCATTTAGCATTCAACACGCATATGCCAGTGCAGAAATTAATGGTAATCTACTCACTATCAAAGGAAGTCAGAGAGGAAATACTACAATTACTGTTACAGATCGTCGAACTCACATAAAAGCAGAAATAAAAGTAACAGTACTCAATCAAATAGGGGATGTTAAATTCTCAGCCAGAGAGCTTCGATTGAAAAAGGGTGAAACAAATTCTTCGGTTTCCGTACACTCTGGTAGTGGTGCCTACAGTTTTGGAACCAGTGATTCAAAAGTGGCTTATAGTTTCCGCTCCCGAGGAGTTCTTTACATCTATGCTGCCAATTCAGGAAGAGCAACTATTACAGTTACCGATGCCCAAACTGGAAAAACGGATGTTTTGAATGTTATTGTTGATGGAGCACCTGATTTGGTTTTATCAACAGGAATTATTTCTATTGAATATCCTAAATCGGCTAATGTTTTGATAATTAGTGGTTCTGGTTCATATCGAGTTACTGAATCAAATGGAAGGATTGTTTCAGCAGCCCTTATAGGTAGTACATTGAATCTCAAAACATATGCTGCGGGAGAATCTTTTGTAACTGTTGAGGACACAGTGACAAAACAAACCAAAGTGGTACGAGTAAACGTAACAGAACCTGTGGTTGATGTTCCTTTTGAGCTGTCCCACAATCAACTGTTTATATGGGGTACAGTAGGTTCGAACTATGTCAATGAAGATACTGTTGCTTGGATTTCAATTACTTCAGGAAGTGGTGATTACGAAATAATTAAAAATGAATTAGGAGATCTGATTACCGTTAAAATTGTGCAGAATAGTATCCGAATAGAATCTACAAGAAATGAAACTAAAGAGGGTGTTATAACTATTAGAGATAAAAAAACGAAAAAGACAGCATCAATAGATGTAAGAGTAGGGATGGTTGTAAATTAAAGCAATACTATATCCTTTAAAACTCAGCTTCGGCTTCACTTGTGTTAGATTAAATAGATGTTAAACCAAGTGAAGTCGGAGTTTTTTTAAGGTTGAAACAAAGCAAACCTACAAAATACTCAAACTGATAATAACTCTAATAAAAAAAGGACTGTCATTAACGACAGTCCTTTGTAGTTTATTAAATACCGTTTTCGGTGAGTAACTCAATGAGTTTAGGGTCTGATGGACGAGGAGCATCTGCACTGATGATGTTTCCTTGTGTATCAAGCAATATAAAATGCGGAATTCCGGTGATTACATAATCTTTAACGAATGGAGTCTCCCACGCATTGTCAGCAAAGAGTTGTGTGCCTACCAATTCTCTTTCTGTTACGAAGTTTTTCCATTTATCGTAATCTCTTTTATCATCTACTGAAATGCTCACGAATTCAATATTCTTTCCGTGGTATTTTTTCTCTACCTCTTTTAGGTGAGGAATTTCTTGCAAACAAGGTCCGCACCAAGTTGCCCAAACATCAATATATACCAATTTGCCTTTTAGGTCAGCCAAAGCGGTTTTTCCACCTTTATGATTCTCAAAATTGAAGGTAGGTGAGGGGTTTCCTTTTGCCAAAGCCTTAACTTTGTTATAGCTTTCGGTGAATTTCTCTTTCAGAGTTTCATCAGTTACGTTAGCCATAAGCTCTTGATAAACCTTTTCTGTTAGAGGACTTTCCGGTGAAATGTAGTGTTCTAAGAATCTTTTTGCGATGGCATTACGAACGTTGTCACTTTTTATCTTTTTGAAATTAGTCAAAATAATACCTAAGTATTTTTCTTTATCATATTCCTGTCCGAATTGTTCATTGTATGCATTATCGTTATTTTTTTGGAATAATTCATTTACCAAACTTCGGTAGGTTCTTGAAAAGCGAAAATCTTCAGCGTTATCAAGGTCAGTAGTATTTAGTTTAGGGAAATTTTCAGAAACTTTAAACCCTTCCTTTTGTGCAAAGTAAGAATGATAATTTTCGTATCGATTTAATAGGAAATCAGCTTCATAAGCGATAGTTTTTTCTTCCAAAGCTTTAAATCCTTTCACGTTGAAATTGGTTTTATTGAGTAATTCTTTTTGTTTTGTACTATATTCATTTACTTTTGCAATAAAATCAGCCTCTTCTAATTTATAAAAGTCTGTTTTATCTTTACCTAATACCTCTTGTGAGAGTTTTACTTTACTCAAAAGATAGTTGTTTTCAGGAGCTAAACTGCCCGAAAATTTGTTTTCCTGCGAATTTTTAAAATCCATATCAACGTTCAAATCTTTGCCTTTTTGCAAGTAGATATCAGTACGAGCAAGGGTATAGCCTCCGTCGTGGGCTAACATCAACGTATCGATAAATGATTTGTCGGCGTTGAGCATAATTTCCTTTTCAAAACCATCTCCAACTAATATGATTTTCTCAAAATCATAGTTACTTACCTTGCCCGATAGCACGGTGTACTCGGGGGCTTTGTCTGTACAGGACGCCAATACTGCACATCCTAAAACGGGGATAATAAATCTTTTCATAAAATAATAAAATTTGTTAGTGTTACAAAAGTAAAATAAAAATTGAAATGTCCTAATTTTTAGAGCATAAAATTCAATAAAGGGGAAAGTTCTCTTCTTTCAGTCGATTGAAAAGTTGAGTTATTTCCAACCTCCTCCGAGGGCTTTGTAGAGCATAATTCCGTACTGCATCTTATTAAACTCGGCATTGGCTACGCTTAGTTCGGCATTAAGTCGATTTACCTCTGCCGAAATCACCTCCAAATAACTTGCCATACCACTATTGAAAAGTTCTTGCGAATATTCGGTAGCTTTTTGGTAAGCCTCCATTTCTTTGGTTTTTAGCAGGATATACTCGTGTTGCGAATGATAATTTTGCAAAGCGTCTGATACTTCTTTACCTGCGGTAAGCATTGTTTTTTTGAATTTGAGCAGTGCTGTTTCGCGGTTAGCTTGGCTAATTTCGTACTGCGAACGGATTTGCCGTTTGTTGAGCAGAGGTTGTACCAATCCGCCTATGAAATTAGCAAATATGGATTTGGTATCCAACCAATTTTCAAAGGTTTGACTGCTGAATCCTCCACGTGCTGTAATGGTAAATGTAGGGTAGAAAGCTGCCCGAGCTACGTTAGTCAGTTCAAAGGCTTGGATTAAATCGAGTTCTGCTTTGCGTACATCAGGGCGATTTTCTAATAAACTCACTGCATATCCTTGATTAAAATCTGTGGGGAAGGATTGTCCTTCCAATGAATTACGTGCTATGGGGTGTGAGGGAATACCTAAAAGGATACAAATGCTATTTTCTAAAGCGTGAATGTTGTTTTTAATACCAACAAGCTGTGCTTGTGCATTGTAGTAAAGGGCTTGGGTTTGTTGTACAGCCACTTCGGTGGTGCTTCCGGCTTGTTTTAGGGCTTGTGTAGTTTCCAAACTTTTAAGGCGAAGGCTGATGGTGGCTTCTAAAATCTGTTGTTGTTTGTCCAACATCAGCAGCTGATAGTAAGCCGTAGCCAATGTAGCTACCACTTCCGATTGTATGGCTTGGTGCGAAGCAATGCTTGATAATGCTCCTGCGTAATTGGCTTTCTTTTGGGCATTGATTTTTCCCCAAACATCGGCTTCCCACGCCGTGGTAGCTGTCAAATCCCATTGACGCAGGTGGGTTCTTTCGCCTGAAAAGTTTCCTGAGGGGGTGTTTAAAGAAGGACTTGTATAGGTGTAACTTGGGTTCAGACTTAAAGTAGGCAGAAAAGCATATTTACTTTGTAGCAATTGTGCTTTTGATTTCTCCATATTTTGCCACGCTATGCGTATGTCCAAATTATTTTCAAGGGCTTGCTTAATGTAGCCTTGCAGTTTGTCATCGGTGAAGATAGTTCGCCACGATACGCTACCGGTACTGATGCTATCGGTGGGTAGTTGGTCGGTACGATAAAGGTTTTCTGTAGGCAATTCGGTACGTATGTAGGGTTTTCTACCGGCACACGAAGCCAAAATGAGAAGCCCTCCTAAGGCAATTATCCCCTTTTTTATCTGTTGTTTCATAAGGCTAAATAGTATTAAATACGATGTTTTTTTAATATTTATGGGTTTTACATCTTCCTAATTCTCTTGAAAGGAGGAATTTTGTGATTTCTCACTTTCTTAAATCCTCTTTTGAAGGAGGTGTCCGTAGGACGGAGGATGTTTTTAACCCTTGTAATTCAAAATTATTCAATAGATTTTATAAGGCTTTGACTTCGCTCAGCGTGACAAAGGTGTTGTTAAGTTGAGTAAAATCGAAACTTTTATAAAGCAAATGGTTTCTAACATTTCCAAAATATTGTTTTTTAGGGCTTAGGGTAGGGTAGTGGGGTAAATAATAGAAATTATTTTTAACTCCATTTAGGGTTTAAAATCACAAAAACAAAATATGCTGTAAGTCCATTACAGCATATTGGAAGATGAAGCATAAAAATTCGCTACATAAGTAAAAGCAAACGTATTGAAAAAAGCATCATTTTGTCATTCTCCTGAATTTTCAGTGGCTTTTAATTGGTATTCATTCCGTCTTTACGCACCTTTTGTCCTTGCCGTAGCTTGTAGGCGATGGTGGTATCGGTAATGAGTTTGTTTATGGAATGCACAAACGTTTTGTTTTCTTCCGATGGCGAAGCTACCGAACTGACAAAAGCCTTGGTGATGAGGTAATCATAAATCTGATTGGTTTCCTTACGCAATTGCCCAATACGGATTTGAGGAACTGAAATTTGGCTATCAGCCCGATTAGCAAGTAGTTTTTTGTACTTGACATTCAGAGCGTTTAGTTTTTCAACGGCTTCTTTAATCCCTAAAGTATTCAAGTGAGGTAAGTTTGCCTCTTTGGTAAGGTCCGTAATTAAGCCCTCAATGTTTTGTGTCTTCTGTCGGATAGGCAAACTCTTAATTTTGCTGTAAGGTTTGGTAGCATTGTAGAGTTCGGTACCTGCTTTACGCCGTTTTTCAATAGGGTTTTTCAGTTCCGAACGGAAATTCATCAGCAAAAATGCGAGGATTTCATTACGTTGCTTATCAATCTCCGAAAGCTCTTTGGTTTCACTACTGATGCGACTCTGATGAGCGGCATCGGTAAGCAGTTCGATGTTGCTTTTAAATTGCTCAAAAGCGGTGTCGGCTATGCCAAGCTGTTCCAAACCTGCCTTTTCAATCAATTCCTTAGTAAAACTTAAAAATTGAGTATACTCTGCGTTGTTGAATTTCCCAAGGTTTACCTCCTTAATTTTTAAAATCATTTCCATAGTTATGCGTTTTTAAAATAGTTAAATATACTTTGCCTTCCGTGTATTTGAGTTGGAAGGTGTTACAAATTTAGCTCAAAAAACGATTGCTTAACATTAACGAAAAGTTAAATTTTGAGTAGCTACTCGTTTTTAACGTTTTGTTATAAAATGACTTAGCTTCTGTTTAAGTAACTATGGTTTTTGCTTGAACTATTCTTTTATAAGTGCTAACTAAGGCTGTTTTTATGTTTTTAAAATCTGCCCGATAAGCCCAATAAACAGTATTTTAAAGAACGTATGAGGTGTTGTTTTGTGTCTGTATGGTAGTTCGTACCGATATAAATCTGTTTTACGCTTGGCTTTCGTGTTGTTTTTCTACGGATTTAATCCCTACTATTTTTTCTTGTAGGTGTTGGAAAACCACGAAAAGTACCGGAATGACAATCAGCCCAATGAATGTACCTAACAAAAGCCCTGTTACCGCACCTGTGGCTACCGAGCGGTTACCTGCTGCCCCCACGCCACCGGCAAATACCAAAGGTAGTAAGCCCACGATAAAGGCAAATGAGGTCATCAAAATGGGTCTGAGCCTTGCCATAGCGGCATTGATTGCCGATTTGGATAGGCTCTCGCCGTGATGCCTACGTTGTACGGCAAATTCCACGATTAAGATAGCATTCTTAGCCAACAAACCGACCAACATAATGAGCGATATCTGAAAGTAAATATTGTTTTCCAATCCCATTGCCCATTGCCCCAAATAAGCCCCCATAATTCCGAACGGAAGTGAGCAGATTACCGCCAAGGGTAACAGATAACTTTCATACTGAGCCGATAGAATGAAATAGGTGAAAATCAGCGAAAGTGCAAAAATAACAAGGGTTTGCGTACCTGCACGTTGCTCTTCGCGAGTAAGCCCCGTATAGTCAATGCCATAATTACTATTTAAAGTTTCCGATGCCACCTCTTTTACTGCATTTAAGGCATCACCGGTACTGTATCCTTCGGCATTAGCTCCGGTTAAGGCTACCGAAGTAAACAGATTATAGCGGTTCACACTCTGCGGACCAAAGGTACGTTTGAGCGTAACGAATTGCGAAATAGGTGCCATCTGCCCGTTGGAGGTACGTACGGTAAGTCCGTCAAGGCTTTGAATGCTTTTTCGGTCATCAGGAAGTGCTTGTACCATCACTCGGAATTGTTTTCCGTACTTGGTAAAGTCTGTTGCATAGAGTCCACCGATGTAATTTTGTAGCACCGAAAGGATATGCGTAACGCTAATGCCCGATTGTGCAGCACGTTCTACGTTTATTTCTAACTGATACTGCGGATAGTTTACGTTGAAAGAGGTTTGCACGTACTGAATTTCAGGGCGTTGGTTAAGGGCTTGAAGGAACTGCTGTGTGGTGCTGTTAAGTTCGCTGATTTCGCCCCCTGTTTTGTCCAACAAAACCATTGAAAACCCTGAACTCATACCGAAACCGGGTACAGCAGGTGGCTGAAAGAAAATGACTTTGGCATCGGCAATACCTGAAACTGCTCCAAAAGCCTGACCTATGATAGCTTGTATGCTTTGCCTTGGGTCAGCTTGTCGCTCGGCGAAGGGTTTCAATCGTAAAAAACCCATTCCGTAGTTGCTTCCGGCACCCGAGATAAAGCTTCTACCTGAAATTCCTGTTACCGAATGCACTCCGGGTATTTTACGAACTCGCTCCTGTACCTCTTGCAGTACGTTTGCCGTACGCTCCATCGACGCTCCGGGGATAAGCTCTACGTTCATCATCAGCATACCATTATCTTCCGTAGGAACAAATCCTGTTTTCATTTTCTCGTTACTGTAATAAAGCACACCTCCTGCCACTACAAAGAGGATAAGCGTTACCCATTTGTGGCGTAAAAAGAAGGTAAAGGTTTTTCCGTACCGCTTGGTGGCTGCCTCGAAAGCAAGGTTAAACTTATGGAAAAACTTGCCAATGAAAGATTTTTCTTCATAGGCTTTATCCGGATGAGGTTTCAGTAGTAAAGCACATAGTACGGGGCTAAGCGTAAGGGCATTCACTGCCGAAATAGCAATAGCAATGATAAGTGTAATCCCGAATTGTTTGTAAAATACGCCTGTAGTTCCGCCAATGAACGTTACCGGAATGAATACCGCAGCCATTACTAAGGTTACCGAAATAATTGCACCTGTTATCTCGTGCATAGCCGATAGGGTAGAAGCCTTGGCTTTGTCGCGAGTTTGCTCCATTTTGGCGTGTACGGCTTCTACTACAATAATAGCATCGTCCACTACAATACCAATGGCAAGTACCAAAGCGAATAGTGTAAGCATATTTATAGAGTATCCGAATAGGTTCAAGAAGAAGAATGTACCTACTATTGATACCGGAACTGCTATGGCAGGAATTAGTGTGGAGCGGAAATCTTGTAGGAATAAGTAAACTACTAAGAAAACAAGTAGAAAGGCTTCGAGTAAAGTGGTTAAAACTTTGGAAATGGAAGCGTCTAAAAACTCATTAGAGTCCATATTTATGGTGTATCCGATACCTTCAGGAAGGGCTAACTCGGCTTCTTTGAGGTATTTTTTTACATCGTTGATAATATCACGTGCGTTAGAGCCCGGCGTTTGATAGACTCCCATTGAAACGGCAGGGTTTCCGTTATTACGTGCAAATCCTGTGTAAGACAAAGCCCCCAATTCAATATCAGCTACGTCTTTCAATCGGAGTATCTGACCGTTGTTCATTGCCTTTATTACGATGTTCTCATATTCTTGAACCTCATTATATTTTCCTTTATACTTGATTACGTATTCGTAAGAGCTACCGCTGTTCTGACCGAGTGTACCTGCTGCAGCCTCACGACTTTGGTCGGTAATGGCAGCGGTAACTTCAGCAGGGTTTAAACCATAAGCGGCTAACTTTTCAGGACGTAACCAAATTCGCATAGCGTAATCCTTCCCACCGAATACATTAGCATCACCCACACCATTGATACGCTTTATGGCAGGAATGATATTGATGTTTAAGTAATTCTGTATAAAGATGTCGTTAATCTTATCATTGGTGGAGTAAAACGTCATAAACATCAAAGCCCCTGTGTTTTGCTTTTGAGTAACCACCCCTGCGCGAGTAACTTCGGCAGGTAAAATGGAGTTGGCACGAGCCACACGATTCTGTACGTTAACTACAGCAATATCAGGATTAGTTCCTTGCTTAAAATAAACGTTTATCGATGCCGAACCATTGTTCGTAGCAGTAGAGGTGATATAGTCCATATTTTCTACCCCATTGATTTGCTCCTCTAACGGAATTACTACCGATTTCAAAACGGTTTCCGCATTAGCGCCGGTATAATTTGCCGATACTTGAACCGTCACCGGAGCAATATCAGGGTATTGCGAAATGGGTAAGCCTACAATACCCAATATACCGAGTATTACAATGAGTATGGAAATCACTGTTGACATTACAGGTCTGTCGATAAATAGTTTTACCATATTTGTTTTATTTTGATTTTTTATGGTTTTATATATTGATAAACATACAAATAGAATAAATTGAATGAGTTTATCTGATTTATAAAACTTATTTTTCTATAAATGATTATTGTTTGTTATTTGTTGTAACCTATTTTTATAACGGACTTACTTAGTTTTATACTTTTAAAAACCGCTATAATTTTCCAAGAAATAGCTTTTTCACTTCTGAAAATGATTATATTTTTCAGATATGTCGTTTTTCACTTGTAAAAAACTGCTATAATTTTCCGAGAAATGGATTTTTTACTTCTGAAAACGACTATATTTTTCAGATATGTTGTTTTTCACTTGTAAAAAACCGATATAATTTTTCAAGAAATAGCTTTTTCACTTCTGAAAACGACTATATTTTTCAGATATGTCGTTTTTCATTTGTAAAAAACCGCTATAATTTTCGGATATAGCATTTTTAATTATTGATAAACTTAAAAAATAGATTGCTTTTATCGTTTTTATATAAAAATTATCTGAAAGCAGGTTTGATGGCTTGTACTAAGCTATCCATAGAAATGGGTTTCGTTTGGATTTTCATACCTGTTCGGATACCATTAAGTCCTTGCACGACCAAAATATCGCCTTTTTGCAGTCCGTCAGACACTACGGCTAAGTTATTATTTCGGTTTTTAAGGGTAATGATGACTTGTTTTACAGTGTCTTGCTCTACTTTATAGGCGAAAACCAAGCCTTGTTGCTCAAAGGTGGCTACCTCCAGAATTACTAAACTATTTGCGTGTACCTCCGGAATAAGTATGGTACCGCTGTTACCATTAGTAAGCAGTCCTTCCGCATTGGGGAATGTAGCTCGAAACCGAATGCTTCCGGTGTTTTTATCAACTTGACCCGTTACGGTACTGATTGTTCCTTGGTGCGGATAGCGTTCGCCATTGGCTAAAACTAATGTAATCTTAGGTAAATTACCGATTTTTTCATTCAAGGACTTGCCTTTGGCAACCTCTAAGAAGGTAATATAGTCTTTCTCATTCATAGAAAAGTAAGCATATACCTCTTTCACATCTGAAACAGTAGTCAAAACCGTGTTATTGGCACTAACCAAAGCACCTTCACGTAAGGGAATGCTACCCACTACACCTGTTACAGGAGCTCTGACTATGGCATAATCAATGTTGGCATTCACTTCGGCATAACTTGCCTTTATCCGAGCCAAGTTGGCTTTGGCAGTTTCTAACTGTACGGAACTGATAATATTTTTGGCGACAAGAGGTTCAAGGCGGTTGACTTCCACCTGCGCTGCATCTACTGCCGATTTGGCGGCTTGAGAGCTTTGGTTAAGTGCTTGAGTTTCCAATCTAAAAAGAGGTTGACCTTTGGTTACTTGCTGACCTTCATCAACCAACACTTGTGTAATATATCCCGATATTCGCGCTTGTACAGGGCTATTCACCTTTCCTTCAATGTTCACCGGATAAGAAAGGTGATATGTACTGCTTTGTTCCCCCACCGTGATTACCGGAAGCGTTTTTACACCTTGTTGAACTTGTTTTGGGGTGTTGTTACAGGCTGTCATTAGGCTCAAACCTGCCAAAATGAAGATTATTCTCATACGTTTTCTATTTTAAAAAGGGTTTCTTTAAATGCTTCTATACCTTGTTGTAAAAATTCTTGATGGATTTGTTTGCGTTTTAGTAAGGTTTTAGGAGTATTGGGGTGCTTTTTCGATAGGTTATTAACGCGTTGTACTACACTAAGGGTGTATTCCATCCGCTCGATGGATTGTTTTAACCATAGTATAATATAGTCTTGATTGTAAACGAAGTAGGTTTTTCTCTCGTTGAACTTGTTAATTTCTAAAATAATCTCCTTATCGATGAGTTTACGTAGGTTCATCGAGATGGAACCCTTACTTACACCCAAGGCTTGTTGAAGTTGGTCGAAGGTAGCACCATTTCCTTCGAAGTCCAATTTCAGATAAGCACAAATTTTTGCCATAATAGGGCTTAGCCCAAAATGGTTGGTGTACAAGGTAATCAAATCTTGTAGTAAAGTATGGTCTGTGTTTTTTATCATTTCTGCGAAAAAATCATTTCGGGGCAAAAGTAGAAAAAAAGTTTAATTAGTTCAATAAGTATTGAACTTTTTGGATGTTTTTAACTGTTAGAGGTGTGAAAAAGACGATTAAAGATGTTCATGGGTTTGTATTTTAATTTTTTTTTATATGTTTGCTTCGCTTTAATTAAAACTTATTTTCATGAAAAAAATCATTGCTACCATGTTTATGGTATTAGGACTGAATGCAGTTTATGCACAACATGTAAGTGTAGAGAAAGATCTTGTAGGCTTTCAAGCAGGATTATTGGGGGTAAATATTTACAATGAACACCGGCTTTCCGATGCTATAACTTTGCGTTCTGATGCAAGTTTACATGGAGGTTTTTGGACAGGAGATATTTATGACAAAACGGGCTTTTTACTTGCTCCTGCTATTTCCATAGAGCCAAAGTGGTACTATGGATTGAACCGCCGTGTAAAAAAAGGAAAAAATATTAGCAATAATTCAGGAAATTATTTTTCACTTAGGACAGAATTTTCTCCTAATTGGTTTGTAATCTCTAATGATAGTAATGTAAGCAACGACTATAATGCGATTAGTGTTATACCTGTTTTTGGGATTCGCCGTAGCTTTAGCCGAAATTTTAATTACGAATTTAATGTTGGTTACGGTTATTCGACCACACTTGGAAGAACACCTAATAGCAAAGGAGGTACTTTTTGGATTAGTTTTAAAATTGGTTACGATTTCTTTAAACGTTAGTTTTCGTTGTAAAATGCGTATCCGATAGAGTTGAATTTCCTTAACAACAAATGTCGAGTTTAAAGGCTCCGAACTTAAAGAAAAGTCTATGGAAAAATATTTTGAAATTATCAGTGGATATGTTTGGTCGTATGCCTTAATTGGTTTATGTATCTTTTCGGGAGTGTATTTCACGATTCGCACAGGTTTTTTGCAGTTTCGTTATCTAAAAAGTATGGTTCGTTTGCTTTTTAGCGGAGGTAATTCGGCACAAGGTATATCGCCATTTCAAGCGTTTTCGTTGGCAATTTCAGGACGTGTAGGTACGGGGAATATTATCGGAGTTGCATCGGCAATCTCTTTTGGTGGGCCAGGGGCAGTTTTTTGGATGTGGGTGATTGCTCTTTTGGGTGCTACTTCGGCATTTGCAGAGGCTACGCTTGGTCAGGTTTACAAACAAGAAATCAAAGGACAATACCGTGGAGGCCCTGCTTACTATATCGAAAAAGGATTGGGAATCAAGTGGTATGCTGTGTTTTTTGCTTTGGTGGCAATTCTCAGTTGTGGTTTTTTGTTACCAGGTATTCAAAGTAATAGTATTGTAACCTCCCTGAATCAATCTGTACAGATTCCAAATGTAAACATAGCTGGATATGAAGTTCATACAGTAGGCGTGGCAATCATTATTCTGGTTTCGATTATTATCTTTGGAGGTGTGAAACGTTTGGGTAAAGTAACGCAAATCATAGTGCCTTTTATGGCGGTTAGTTACATTGTGATGGTTTTGATCATTATAGGTATGCATTTTTCACAAATTCCCGATGTTTTTATGTTAATAATTGATGCTGCATTCAGTAGCGAGTCTATTTACGCAGGTATAACAGGTTCGGCAATCGCATGGGGTGTAAAGCGTGGTATTTATTCTAACGAAGCGGGACAGGGAACAGCACCACACGCCGCAGCTGCATCCGAAGTAAAACACCCTGTGGAACAAGGATTGGTACAGGCATTTTCCGTTTACGTTGATACGCTTTTCATTTGTACTGCAACTGCTTTTATGATACTTTTCACAGGAAAGTACAACGTAATTAATGAAAAAACAGAAATAGCCATCGTCGAAAAGATTCCTTCTGTGGAATATAGTTTTTTTACACAAGAGGCGTTGAATATTCATTTTCCAGTTATCGGAAGTCATTTTGTGGCACTTGCACTCTTCTTTTTTGCTTTTACTACTATTTTGGCATACTACTACTATGCTGAAACTAATATCGCTTACATTTTCAAAGGGAAACGAAATGCTCAACTTTATATTTGGATTTTGCGTATCGGTTTCCTCTATGGAGTGTATATGGGAGCAATTAAAGAAGCTAAATTGGCATGGACTGTTGGGGATATTGGTGTAGGGCTCATGGCATGGGTCAATGTAGTTGCTATTTTGCTACTCAGCGGTGTGGTTATCCGCGTTTGGAAAGATTATGTTTCTCAAAGGAAAAAAGGCATAAAAAATCCAATTTTTGATCCTAAAAAATCTAATATAAAGAACAGTGATTTCTGGAATCCGTAGATTAGAAATATTTAGAATGGTGTGAGTTGGTAAATGTCGGTTATTCACCGACTTGTCTGCTACTTAATTTATTGACTATTAAGGATACTGCCCCATCACCAGTAACGTTACAAGCAGTCCCGAAACTATCCATAGCAATGTACAGGGCGATCATCAGTGCTTGTTGCTGAGCATCGAAACCAAGTATTGATTGTAGTATAGCTAAAGCAGCCATAATAGCACCGCCTGGAACGCCAGGGGCGGCAACCATAATAACTCCCAACATCATAATGAATCCCGCGAATAGATCAATACTAACCGTTTGTCCGTTCATCAACATTAATGCCATGGCGCAGGCTGTGATTTTCATGGTGCTTCCCGAAAGGTGAATAGCGGCACACAAAGGCACAACAAAACCAGCTATTCGTTCCGAAACCCCCAATTTGATTACTTGTTGTAAAGTTACAGGAATGGTTGCTGCTGATGATTGTGTTCCCAATGCTGTGGCATATGCAGGCATCATGGTCAATAAAGCCTTCAATGGATTTTTTTTAGAGATAATTCCCGCTAGTAAAAATTGAAGTAGCAACAAAGCAATGTGCATCACAAAAATGATTCCGATGATTTTAAAAAATAGCCCCATTACAGAAGCAACCTTCTCGCTGTAGGCTATTTCAGAAAATATACTCATGATATAGATCGGTAATAATGGAATAATCACTTTTTCAATTACCAGTACAATGATGTCTTTAAAATCTTTAAGTACACCCCCTAACGTTGAGTTACTTTTTAGTGATAACCCAATTCCGATCATAAAAGCCAGTACCAAAGCACTCATCACATCCAGAATTGGCGGAATGTCGAGCGTGAAAAAAGGAGTTAATGTACGCTCAACAACTTCTGTATTTACGGTTGGACTTTCTCCTGATAGTTTTGGAAAGACTATTTTCCCTACAAAAAAAGTAGAAAATCCTGAAAATAAAGTAAATGAGTAGGCTATGATTACTGTCATAAAGAGCAGTCGTCCTGCATTTTTACCCAATTCAGCAATAGCAGGCATTACCAATCCCATGATAATAAGAGGAATAGAAAATCCTAAGAAACTTCCGAATAGCTTGTTGAATGTCACAAACAAACGATTATACCATTCAGGGGCATATGAGCCTACAAGAATACCAATGATAATGGCAATAAACACTCTAAATAGAAGATTATTAAATAGTTTCATTTGATTTCGGTTTATGTGAGAAATACATCTGCTACAAAAATAGTAGATCCTTTCAAAAAAGACAAAATAATTTTCAATTTAATTCAAATATATTTAGTATCTTTACACGAAATAAGGTTTAATCATTTCTAATGTTAATCGTTTTTCTTAGGTACAAAAGCAAATCGGTACGCTTATTTCTTTTTGATAATCAATCTTTTTAGGAAAAGATTTTTTAACAACAAAATATTTAAGATTATTTGCAACCATTGGTAGAATAGATGATTGCATAAAATAAAAGTGAAGCACTCGAAGTTATAGATACATGAAATTTCAAAAAAATAGATTAATAAAAAAATAAGAAAATATGTCAAAATTTAGAACTGAATCTGATTTGTTAGGTGATTTACAAGTGCCTTTTGATGCCTATTATGGGGTACAAACTCAACGAGCTATTGACAATTTCCATATTTCAGGAAGTAAAATGAGTGATTTTCCGGAGTTTGTCCGTGCCATTGCTTATGTGAAACTGGCAGCTGCACAAACCAATCACGAGTTAGGATTGTTAAGTGACTCGTTGTTGAACGTCATTTCTCAAGCGTGTAATGAATTAATCGAAGGCAAGATGCACGATCAGTTCCCTGTGGATATGATTCAAGGAGGGGCTGGTACATCTGTGAATATGAATGCGAATGAAGTAATAGCAAACCGAGCTTTACAGATTATGGGACATGGGTTGGGAGACTATCAGCATTGCTCTCCTAATGACCATGTAAATTTATCACAATCAACCAACGATGCCTACCCAACTACCATAAAATTGGCAATTATCCGAATGAATCAAACCTTGATTGAGCATTTGAGATTATTGATAGCTTCATTCCGTAAAAAGGGAGTAGAATTTGCCGATGTGATCAAAATGGGACGAACCCAGTTGCAAGATGCTGTGCCGATGACTTTAGGACAAGAGTTTGAAGCTTTTGCCGCAACGTTGGAGGAGGAAATCACTCGCTTGCAATACAATGCTAATTTGTTTTTAGAAATTAATATGGGAGGAACTGCCATCGGTACGGGTATCAATGCACCCAAAGAATTTCCTGCTGTATGTGCTAAAAAATTAGCAGATTTGACAGGAGAAGCATTCGTAGCTGCGTCGAATTTAGTTGAAGCCACTCCCGATACTGGATCGTACGTAATCTACTCATCTGCATTGAAGCGTATGGCAGTTAAATTATCTAAAATATGTAACGATTTGCGTTTACTTTCTTCTGGTCCACGTGCTGGATTAAACGAAATTAACTTACCCCCGATGCAACCTGGTTCATCTATTATGCCGGGGAAAGTAAATCCTGTTATCCCCGAGGTGGTTAACCAAGTGTGTTACAAGATTATCGGAAATGACCTTACGGTTACTTTTGCCGCTGAAGCTGGTCAATTGCAATTGAATGTAATGGAACCTGTTATATGTCAGTCGATTATAGAATCTATTGTTTTTGTGCAACGAGCTATAGAGACCCTCAGAACCAAGTGCATTGATGGCATTACAGCTAATCGTGAAGTATGTTTAAATATGGTAAAAAATAGTATCGGTATCGTTACTGCGTTGAATCCACATATAGGTTACAAAAACAGCACGAAAATTGCCAAAGAAGCCTTAGAAACAGGTAAATCAGTCTATGATTTGGTTTTAGAAAAAGGATTGCTTTCGCAAGAGCAGTTGGATACAATCTTAGACCCTAAAAATATGTTGGGAATATAAACTTTTCTAAGCAATGATATTTGGAACTACCGTAAAGGTTAAAATGAAGATTTTAACTTTTACGGTAGATCTTTTCTATTTGCTTGTCTATCAATTGTTTCTGTGAGGTGTTAATAGGTAAAAAAAAATACGTATCTTTGCCAATATAAAATAAATACGTAGGATGTCACTAAAATCGTTTGGAGCCAAACTATTTGCGTCTATTGTTAAGAGAAAAATAGACAAATGGGCAAAAAGGCCTATTGAAACGCAGCAAAACGTCTTTGAGGAACTTATTCGTAGGGCAAAACATACTGCTTTTGGCAAAGATCATGATTTTGAAAATATAAAAGACCATGCCGATTTCGTTAAAAAGGTGCCTGTTCGAGATTATGAAGACTTAAAACCTTATATTCAGCGTTTGATATCGGGCGAGAGAGATGTGCTTTGGAGAGGAAAACCACTTTATTTTGCTAAAACTTCGGGTACAACCAGCGGAACTAAGTATATTCCAATCACAAAAGAATCTATGCCCTATCAAGTACAAGCTGCACGAGATGCTTTTTTGTGTTATATTCACGAAACCAAAAAAGCTAATTTCGTTAACGGTAAAATGATTTTCTTACAAGGAAGTCCTGTTTTAGAGGAAAAAAATGGTATCAAAATAGGTAGGCTATCAGGGATTTCGGCACATTATGTGCCTCAATATCTACAAAAGAACCGTGTTCCATCATGGGAAACCAACTGTATCGAAGATTGGGAAACCAAAGTAGATGCTATTGTTGAGGAAACTATTAGCGAAAATATGACCCTCATTAGCGGTATTCCTCCTTGGGTACAGATGTATTTTGAGCGACTTAAAGAAAAATCAGGTAAAAATATAGGTGATTTGTTTAAGAATTTTTCACTTTTTGTATATGGAGGGGTCAATTACGAGCCGTATCGCCAAAAGTTTGAACATCTTATCGGAAGAAAGGTCGATAGTATTGAGCTTTTTCCTGCCAGCGAAGGCTTTTTTGCTTTTCAAGATACGCAAACTGAGAGAGGAATGCTTTTGTTGCTCAATTCGGGTATATTTTATGAATTTATCAAGTCTGACGATTTTTTTTCAGAAAACCCAAAACGTCTGACCTTAGCTGAGGTAGAACTGAATGTAAATTATGTGATGATTATTTCCACCAATGCTGGGCTTTGGGCATATAATATTGGTGATACTGTGCAGTTTACAAGTTTAAATCCGTATCGAATAATTGTTTCGGGACGTATAAAACATTTTATTTCGGCTTTTGGAGAACATGTCATCGCTAGTGAAATTGAAGAAGCTATGATTCAATCTATTCAAGGTACGGAGGTGCGGGTGTCCGAATTTACGGTAGCTCCACAGGTAAATCCTTCCGAAAATCAGTTGCCTTATCACGAATGGTTTGTCGAATTTGAAAAAGAACCTGATAATATGGCAGATTTCGCCTCGAAATTAGACAATTTCCTACAGCAAAAGAATTCATATTACTTCGATTTGATTCAAGGAAAGGTACTACAACCTTTGAAAATAACTAAAGTTGCCAAAGATGGATTCGTACGTTATATGAAACAAAGTGGTAAATTTGGAGGACAAAACAAAGTACAACGTTTGGCTAATGACCGAAAGATTGTTGAGCAACTAGAACTTGAAAATTTAAAATAAAAACTTTGACAGGAGTCCTACGGTTTGTCATAAAATTTCGATAAAGTACGAAAAAGCATTTTTCTATCTACTTTTTTAATTTTGATTTCGATCCAAAGCAGTTCCAAAGACAAAAGCTATTAAGGATGGTAATAACCATTCTAAGCTATATTCCTGTAATGGTAAATAGGATTTTAGAGTGCTTAACAACTCTTTTTGCATATCCAAATTGATTCCTACGGAAATTAAAGAAACGATAGCGGTAGTAATGATACTTGCTACGTAGGGTTGTCGTATTTTTACGTATCGACCAAAAAGTAATAAATATAGTATTAATGCAAAGACAATCGGGTAGATGAACAATAATATGTTGACAGCATATTTTATAATAGCATCTACTCCGTTAATGGATAAGACTACCGAAATCAGTGTGCAAAGAATAACGCTCAAACGATAAGGTATTTTCCCGTGTGATATTTTTTCAAAAATGCTTCCAGTGGCCGTAGTCAATGCAATTGCCGTGGTTAAACACGCGAAAGCAATAGCAATAGCTACTACGAAAGTTCCTTTTTCTCCCAAGATGGAGGAGGAAATGTGCAATAGCAATTGCGTACGGGTACTGTTATCTTGCATTGGAAAATCGGTTGTAGCTCCCAAGTAAATTAATCCTCCATAGATGAGAAGCAATGAAATAGTAGACACCAGTCCTGCGGCAAGTGTTATCCTACTTCGTTCATTCTCAGAAGAGAACCCTTTGTCAATAACAGCTTCAATTATGACTCCTGCAAAAATTACCGATGCTAGTACATCTAATGTTTGGTAACCTTCAACAAATCCGAAAGAAAAAACCTCGGTTGCGGTCATTGTGCTTTCAGTAATGACATCAGGAGGGTTTATGACTCCCAGAACTACTAACACTACCAACGATAGTAATAAAAAAGGGGTCAGAAACTTACCGATAATATCCACTGTTTTGGTTTTTGAAATTGATAATAGAAATACTGTTCCAAAAAATAGAATAGCGAAAACAACATTGCTAAATGAAGGAAAAGACGGTTGCACTCCAATTTCAAATACAGTGGCTCCTGTGCGTGGGATTGCTACTAACGGCCCGATACACAAGATGATTAGTATTGCCAACACATTGATTAACTTTGGATGAGTTCTATATCCCAAATCCGTAAACGAAAGTCCTGATTTTGAAATAACAAGTACACCAAGAAAAGGAGCTAAAATGGCTGTTAGGAAAAATCCTACCAATGCCATTAGCCATTCATCGCCTGATTGAAGTCCTATGAAAGGAGGTAAAATCAAGTTTCCAGCTCCAAAAAACATAGCAAATAAGGCAAATCCAACAGTAGTTATAGTAAGAGTTTTATTTTTGTGTGTTTTCATTCTTTAAGGTATAAAAGGTACTTATGTTTCTGCAAAAGTAAAAATAAAAAGGGTCACTTGAAATTTTTGTGATGTAAACTTCTTAAATTCCATTAGTAAGTGCAATTTTTTGGGATAGTTTTTCTCTCTTTTTCTTTGGGCTAGCCCAAAGAAAAAGAGAGAAAGTAAAAAAAACTTTCTCCCTTCAAAACAAAAGATTTTCTATTTAGGGAACTCAAAATTGAATTCACAGAAAAATTACTAAAGCCATTTCATTTGGTCTGTGAACAATTGCAACTTACAGATTTACAACCTGCAATAAATCGTTTAATAGCATCAATTCCTTTTATGGCAAAAAGGATAGTTACTAAAATCACAAAAATTCTTTTAATAACAGACGCTTATTTTTCATTACCTTCATAATTCTGAAAAACTTTTTCGTAAAAGTAAAAATTGCGAGATTATCGTAAAATCTCGCAATTCCATGAATGGAATTAATTATAAAAAGTAGACGAAATTAATAACACTATGGTTATCAGGTTAATAATAAATATAAGTCTAAAGCTATTATCTTTTTTTATTACTTTTATTAAACTAAAAGTAAACATAAATAAAAGAAATAAAATCAATGGAATGGTCAGTAGTTCACCGAAAAAGCTAACAGAACCAACCATTATTTCATTATTTAGTGAATGATAGTTAATTAACAGTAAAAATACAAAGTAACAAAAACAGAAAATACTTCCTGCCAAAAACCATCTTTGAGAATTTGTTTTCATATAAAAGTATGTTATAAATTAGTTATCTCACTGATTTTTTGAAGATTTGTTATTCACTTATGGAGATATATCAACAATGAGATTTTAGTATATCATATTTTTGCACTATTTTCCTATGAAGAAACTTCTCGTAGCTTAGAAATCTGTCAGAAAAACCTTTAAATGACATTTATCTTCGTATAATTTCCGCCAAGATAATGTTTTTTGCTGTAATAGGAAAATTATTTTGTAAAATGTTTTACAAAACAATAAGTAATTGATTATTAGAAATTTTAAAAAATCATAAAGTTTTGAAAATATGATAATTATATGTTGACAGGAATGCGTTACAAAAAATGGAGTACAGTTTGTCGGTGTTAAAAATATATTTATATTCGCAACGAGTTTTAAAATTATTGTTCATAAGTATTGTTACTTTTACTCTTTTTAAAACAAGAAGCAAAGATTTTGGTTTCATAAAGAAACTGCTCAAAAAACATGTTGATATTGGTCAGCGTATACTAAGAACTACCCAAAAAATATTTTTTTGTTTACAGTTTATAAACATACAGAAATGGACATTTATCTTTCCTCCGGTAAGGACATAGTGAGTCAATTTAAGTTTATTATAGGAATAATTTGAGAATCTACTTGAATTACTTCTCTGAACATGTACTATATGAAAAAATCAATTACATATTTGCTTATTATATGCGGTTTTTGCCTTTCAACAGCACAAAATACCGTAGAAAATGACACTATTTTTCTTAGTGAAGTCGTGGTAACACAATTTCAAAAAGAAAAATTAAATAAAATGGCTACTAAGGGAAGAAAAAATTACAGCATAGGAAGCTATTATAATACGTTTTTTGCTAATGAAATTAAAGTAGATAAGTGTTTTATAATCAAGAAAATAGTGTTCTTTATAGAAAAAATAGAGAAAAATTACGACACGAAAGCAACCTTTGAATTAGCATTTTTTTCAGTAGGTGAAAACGGACTTCCTGATAAAAAATTGCATAGTCAAACACTATTATTTGAGTCTGTTAGGAAAAATAAATTGGAAATAAATATCGAAGATTTATCACCTAAATTCTGTGAAAATTTCTTTGTTGCACTGAAAAAAACTGAAGATACAAACAAAAAATCAACAAATTACAGGATTTTAGGACACATGAACAAACGAAAGGAAATATACCTAAATCCAGAAAATAAAGGTTGGCACAAACTCGAAGGAGGTAATTTAGCAATAGAAATTTATTATATAGAAGAGAAATAAAATTGCGAGATTATAGTAAAATCTCGCAATTTAAATTCAAAAAAACGTTTTCTTTCCGAAAATATATCTAAAATAGTAGTACACATCGGCAAAAGGTACCCAAATATAAAACGATTTGTTTGTAATATTCTTATTATAAACCAAGTGAACGCGGACTTTATACTTTACGAACACAATAAAGCCTAACAAAAGTAATATTGATATTCCAAATAAAATAGGTAGTGTTTCCATAGTTAAAAATTTTATCGTACCACTTAAACATGAACGCAACCGATCCTATGATTTTAATTTAATGGACTGATTTTTAGAACATTATATTTTGCACTATTTTCCTATGAAGAAATTTCTCGTAGCTTAGAAATCTGTCAGAAAAAAAACTTTAAATGACATTTATCTTCGTATGATTTTCGCTAAGATAATGTTTTTTGCTGTAATAGGAAAATAATTTTTGTAAAATGTTTTTAGAAATAATATAAATCACTGAAAATAAAAAAGTTAATTGTTTGATGTGTCTCTAAAGTTACAAAAAAAATATAATCAATATTAAAGAGAAATATAGGATAGAACTCTATGTTACTATGTGGTTTTAATCATAATAAATTCTAAAAAATATTTCAGGAGTTTAACCTAATTAAAATACCCTAAAATTAAGTTTGTTTTTTCAAAATAAAGAACGACTTTTGCAGTTGCAATCCATTAATTTTGCAGTTATGACAATGAATAAAAATACTATTTTAGGATATGCCACTTTGATTATGGTTGTTATGGGGTTGATTCTCATTGGTTTGGGGATTTTTAAATACAACGAAGTAGCAGGAATAGGTTTTGCTACTGTAGGGATAGGTTTTTTAGCCATCGCATGGGTGTTTAACTCGCTAAAAGGCAGAGTGTAATGCTTTAAATTATTAAACAGATTAATATAGAATGAAAAAATTTAGAGAAATTCCTGAAGAGTTTCGTGTCGAGCCTTTGCATCAAGATATTTATTTGGCAAATGGGGAATTACGCAAATGGGAAGGAGCCATGACAGATGTTTACTCCACCATTTCATCGACCGAAAACTATGAGCCCACATTTTTGGGGAGTGTTCCCAATATGGGAGAAGAAGAGGCTTTAGAGCTATTGTATTCATCATGCGAGGCTTACAGCAAAGGGAAAGGTTTGTGGCCAACCATGAAAGTGAAAGACCGAATTCAATTTATGGAAAAATTTGTCAAGCAGATGGCAACCAAACGCGATGAGGTCGTGAAACTAATGATGTGGGAGATTGGGAAAAGTTTGGAAGATTCTCGCAAAGAGTTTGATAGGACGATACAGTATATTTACGACACAATAGAGGAATATAAAAACCTCGATCGAGATTCCTCTCGTTTTGAAAAAAGAGATGGTATTTATGCTCATATTCGTCGTGGGCCTTTGGGAGTGGTGTTTTGTTTAGGGCCTTACAACTATCCACTGAACGAAACTTTTGCGTTACTGATTCCTGCTGTGATTATGGGTAACACCGTTATTTTCAAACCAGCAAAACATGGAGTTTTGTTATTTGCTCCGTTGTTAGAGGCTTTCAAAAACAGTTTCCCTCGTGGAGTTATAAATATCTTGTACGGACGCGGTAGAACGGTAGCTCCGCCCATTATGCGAAGTGGTCGTGTGGATGTGTTAGCACTTATTGGAAATAGTAAAACTGCTATCGCACTACAAGATTTACACCCTAATAAAAACCGATTGCGATTAGTGTTCGGGTTGGAAGCGAAAAACCCAGGAGTAGTGTTACCTGATGCTAATTTAGAATTAGCCGTTGAAGAATGTGTGAAGGGAGCTTTGTCTTTCAATGGGCAACGTTGTACTGCTCTGAAAATCATATATGTACACAAGAAAATTAAAGATAAATTCATCAAAGAATTTTCTAAAAAAGTGGATGAGTTGGTCTATGGAAATCCTTGGGATAAAGATGTAACTCTTACTCCATTGCCTGAGAAGGAAAAACCTGCCTACATCCAAGAACTGATAGATGATGCTATTTCAAAAGGAGCTAAGATTGTTAATCAAAGAGGAGGAGAACGCTCTGAAAATTATATTTTCCCTGCAGTTTTATACCCCGTTTCAACCGATATGCGTGTGTTTTCAGAGGAACAATTCGGCCCATTAGTGCCAATCAAATCTTTTTCGCACATCAACGAAATTTTAGATGAGATTGCTAATTCAAAATACGGACAGCAAATCAGTCTTTTCGGGGAGGATGCTTATGAGCTTTCACCTTTGATTGACAATTTAGTGAATTTGGTTTGTCGTGTGAATATCAATAGTCTGTGTCAGCGAGGTCCAGATGTTTTTCCGTTTACGGGTCGTAAGGATTCTGCGGTAGGAACTTTGAGTGTTCACGATGCATTGCGTTCATTTTCAATACGTACTTTTGTAGCATCACGGGATGATGATTATAACAATAAAATTGTAGAAAATCTCCTACGAACAGGGGTTTCAAACTTTATGAACACGGATTATATTTTGTAGATTTTATTGGGTTCAATTGAAGAACACGCCGAGATGAGGCAAATGCCTCATCTCGGCGTGTTTTTAAAACATGCTACCCCAATTTGATGTTTATATCCTATAAAAAACCGAGAGTTCTTATTTTACAGGTATAATACGATAAGAATAACTGTAAGGTCTGTGTAAATAAAGCAGATACTGTGCCATTGGTAAATTACCCCAGCTGTTATCGCCTCCTACACCTAACTGCTGATAATCAACGTCTAAATGTATGTGTTGATCTTTTTCCAATTCTTCGGAATGTGTTTGTTGTTTTTCTTCTCCAGGGTAAAGTGATGCAGGACTATAGGGTAATGCATTGATATTCACGAATTTTTCTTCGCTTTGGACAAGAATTCCACTGCCATCTTTACGCAGTAATTTTGCATATCGCACTTGGGTTTTATTCCCCGATTCTTGTGGTCGTACATACGGGTGGTATTGTTCGTCGATACTTCCTTTGTAAAGTCCTACAAAAGCCGAGGTCTGACGATCTTCATAGCTTTCCCAAGGTCCTCGTCCGTACCATTCGAGATTTGTAAAATCTTTTGAAAGAGTAACGTGGTTTCCTATTTTGAAAGTTAATCTGTCGCTTTCCTTCAAAGGAACAAATGTATTTTCTACTAAAACGCTTCCTTTTCCGTCAAAAGTCAATGTTTGAGTGAATTTAATGCTGTTTTCTATCAAAAATTTATGTATTTTCACTTGCTTTTGTCCATTTTCAGCGTCCGAAAGCGTTATTTTTTCAATTTTTGCATCTTTATCAGCGTATCTTAAGTCTTTTAACTTTTTTTGTAAACCAGCTCCAAAATCATTGTCAGTAGCTGGTCGCCAGAGGTTTAGGTAAAGCCCTTCCCCTGAAATGTTTTCTTTTCCATTAGTTTGGTGATATACCAATCTTCCTTTTTCTTTAGAAATGGTTGCTTTGAAATTTCTGTTTGATAGTGTTATTTCTTTGTCTGTTTGTTCGGTAGTAATGATGTTATTATCTACTTGATATACAGGTTTTTTGTAGGTGTTTAATGGAAATTCGGCAAAAGCCAATGAGGTGTTGGCAGTTAAAATACCTTCATCAGATTTCAATTTAGCTTCGATCTGTAAGTAGTATTCATTCTCTGGGTCATTTTTTACGATTTCGGATACTAATCTGTTAATTTCCTGTGTGTTTTTCCCTTTTTTTGTCAATTTTTCTCTGATTACCAACGGGAAAACTCCTTTTTGTCGTGGTAGTACGTTAATGTTATCTAATTTGCCTTGGTTTATAGGAGTTCCATTTCTTAAAAGAGTCCAGCTGAATTCGAAGTTCGATAAATCACGGAAAAAATATTTGTTTTGAACCATTAATTTATCTTTTTCAAAGGAAAATCCAATTTCTTGGTACACCTTTCTGACCTCATAACTATGAGGATGAAAGGTTCTGTCCGATGCGATTACTCCATTAATCAAGAAGTTATTGTCGCTGGGTGTGTTTTTATCACCAAAGTCGCCGCCATATGCCAAGATGGTTTTTCCTGAAGCATTTTTCTTGTAAATACCTTGATCCATCCAATCCCAGATATAGCCACCTTGCAAACCGGGATAGCTCTCAAAAACATCCCAATATTCTTTAAAATTCCCAATGCTGTTACCCATTGCGTGAGCGTATTCGCAGAGTAGAAATGGCTTTTTTGGGTGAGACAAACCGTAGTCAATCAGGAATGGGATACGACGATACATTCGTGATTCTATGTCAGTATTCCAATCATAGTGAGCTAGTTCGTGGTGTATAGGTCTTTGAGGATCAAGAGCTTTTAGCATTTTATAAGCTTGGTAGAAATTCCAACCGTTCCCTGCCTCGTTGCCTAAACTCCAAATAATAATGCTTGGGTGGTTTTTGTCTCGTTGATACATTCGCATAATTCGCTGTTTATGAGCTTCTTCCCATGCGGTGTTAGTGGCAAGTGTTCGTTCTGGTTTGTAACCCATACCATGGCTTTCTACGTTGGCTTCGTCCATCACATAAAGCCCGTATTTATCACATAATTCATAGAAATAAGGGTCGTTAGGATAGTGTGAAGTACGTACACTGTTGACATTCAATTGCTTCATCAGTAGGATGTCTTTTTCCATACTTTCTCGACTGATAACCTGTCCTGTTACAGGATCGGTATCGTGACGATTTACTCCTTTGATGAATATTCGTTTTCCATTCACCAGTAAGTCGCTACCTTTGATTTCGATACTTCTAAATCCGATGTGCATACTTACTGCTTCGCTGATTTGATTTTTATCGTCCCTAAGTAGAACTTCCAAGCGGTACAAGTTTGGTATTTCGGCACTCCATTGCTTTACCAGAGGTAAGTTAGCTGAAAAGTAAAGCTCTGTTTTGCTGTTTTTTCGTTGAATTTGGGTAATGTTTTTAGTTTCTTGCCATATTTTTTGGTTTTTATCGTCGAAAATAGCAGTTTCTAACTGATAATTACCTTTGTTTTCATCAGTTTCATTCCAAATTTGTACTAGCAAATCCAATTTTCCGTCGGTATATCCATTCGAAAGTCCTGTTTTAGCGTCAATATCGTAGAGATGTACTTTCGGACGTGCATATACATAGCAATCGCGAGTGATACCTGAAAGTCGCCACATGTCCTGAGCTTCTAAAAAACTTCCATCTGTCCATCGGCGAACTTCCATCGCAATTTGATTTTTCCCCGCTGAAACGTAGTCAGTTATGTCGAACTCTGAAGCTAATTTACTGTCTTTACCTACACCTACAAATTTCCCATTTACATATAATTTGAAAGCTGATTTTACGGCTCCCAAGTGAAGATAAACCTTTTCATTTTTCCAATCCGAAGGTATTGAAAATTCTTTACGATAAAGTCCCGCAGGTTGATTGATTCCATCTGGGACATCTGGTGGATTTGGGTTTTTTGTTGCAAATTCGAACTTTTCATTTACATAAATTGCTGTTCCATAACCGTTCAATTCCCAAACGGAAGGCACTTGTATTTTGTCCCAAGAACTGTCGTTGTAATCGGTTTTAAAGAAGTCCGTTGGTAATTGTTTGTAATCTTCTTTCCAAAGGAAATTCCATTTCCCGTTCAGGTCAATGTATCGATTGGAGGCTTTGTAGTTTTTCTTTTCAGCCTTTTCTGAGGATTCAAAAGGCAGGTAGTGACTACGCATGGGCATACGGTTAATTTCCTGAACCGCTGGATTTTCAAAAATAGGGTCTAAAAAGGGTTGGTCTTGTGCATGTAAGTTTGCTGAAAAGCAGGATAACAACAAAGTCGATGCAAAAAATTTTACAACTGTGGTCATAAGTATTTATGGTATTGGTTATATTATTCTGTTGATTTTTTAGTGTTTTATATGTCAAATCATGAAAATGTATTTGTTGTTTAAGGTTCTATATATACCATTTCTTGAAACGGAACTACTGTTGAAAATCCTTTTTTGTGGAAATAATCGAATACGTAGTTTCGTTCGCCCACGGCCAAGACAAAATCCCCTCCCCATGCTCCTAAACTTTTGATACTTCCTGAAAAATCTCGAAAAAGAGTTTCTTTGACCGTGGGGATTTTGAGAAAATCGGCTATTATTTGCTCGTGATTATCAATCAATTGGCAAAAATCAGATAGTGAAGTCGTTCGGATAATATTTTCCGTGATTTCTGTAATGCGACTTACCAAGTTTTTCTTACTTCGTTTGATGGATTTATATAGGGCGATACCTTCCTTACTATTTTGTTTCTTATTCAGATATACGAAAAACAACTGGTCGGTCTGTGGCAGTAAAAATTGTAACGGATAGGCGCTGGGGCGATTTTCCGTCAGTTTGTACAGTATGGGGGTTTTATGCATTGCACAAGCGATGTCATAGCCACTACCTCCAAAACTTTTGAATAACAACTCAAATGGGTTCACTTCTGCCCATTGGGCTACATTGTTTATCAGCGTAGAGGACGTTCCTAAACCCCATTGACGCTCGAACTCTAAATATGTTTCCACTTGACAATGAGTTAGTTGAGGGACGAAGTTAGGGTTTAGCTCTACGGCGGTTTTTAAGATATTCAACAAGGTTTTGGCGGTTGTTGAAAGCGTTGTATTTTGCTCGAAATCACTGAATGTTAATTCCTGATGTTCAAACCATACTTTTTTATGAAAGTCAAAACTTTTCCACGAAAATCCTTGATTTGTTTCCGAAATACATAAGGATTGTCCCAAACGCGTAGGGAAAGCTAAACTCAACGCTCCATCCAAAACGGCATATTCTCCTGTGAGTAATAGTTTGCCTCTACTGTGAAAAAATTTTGTCATATCTTGTCGCTGAATATTTTTTTCGTACATTTGTTTCTTGTGTTGCAAAGGTAAAAAATATTACGGATAAATGTCCTATTTTTTTGGGATAAGCACTCAAATATGTGTTTGAATTTGTAAACATCTTATGTTAAAAATATTAAAAATGAATGCAGAGAAAGTTACTAATCATATAGTACATTGGCTAAAGACCTATGCCGAAAATGCCAAAGTAAAAGGCTTCGTCATCGGAATTTCTGGGGGCGTTGATTCAGCGGTGGTTTCTACGCTTTGTGCCGAGACGGGCGTGCCGACACTTTGCTTGGAATTGCCAATACATCAGGCAGAAAATCACGTGAGTAGAGCTAAAGAACATATCGCTTTTTTGAAAGAAAAATACAGTAACATCACTGATTTGCAAGTAGATTTGACACCCGTTTTTGACCAGTTTGTAAAACAAATTCCCACCACCGACCAACATTCCTATGAAATGGCATTGGCAAACACACGTTCTCGACTTCGCATGACTACGCTGTATTATTTTGCAGGTTTGGACGGACGTTTGGTTGTTGGAACGGGCAACAAAATTGAGGATTTTGGCGTAGGATTTTTTACGAAATATGGCGATGGCGGGGTGGATGTCAGTCCGATTGCCGATTTGATGAAAAGCGAAGTCTATGAGTTGGCACGTTATTTAGGCGTTGTGGAATCTATCGTGAAAGCGAAGCCTTCCGATGGGCTTTTTGGCGATGACCGAAGTGATGAAGACCAACTCAAAGCGAATTATGACGAACTCGAATGGGCAATGTTACAACACGAAAACGGCAAAACTGCCAATGATTTTTCAGACAGACAAAAAGAGGTTTTCGAGATTTATCAACGGCTAAACCGAGCTAATCAGCATAAAATGAATCCGATACCTATTTGTAAAGTTGAGAATAGCGTGAAAAAGGGTTAGATTAGAAGTATATTGAAGAATACAGTCGTTTTTTCTGAAGAATAAATGAGAATTATATTGTTATTTATCATAAGTTTTTCGATGTATAGCCAAACATTGGAAGGCTTTGTTATTGATTCTCTGACCCAAGAACCGCTTCCGTATGCAAATATTTCTTTTTTGGATAGAAATATTGGAGTTTCAGCAGATGAAAATGGATTTTTTAAGTTGGATATATCAAGAAAAGAGTCTGAAAACGTATTAATATCGTTTGTAGGTTATGAAAGTAAGGTTATTTCATTAGAAAAATATGTTGAAAACAGAAAATATACGCAAAAAATAAACTTATTGCCTGCAACTGAAGTTTTAGAAGAGGTCGTTTTGGTAGAAAAACAATTGCAAAAGGCAAAAAAAACGGATGTAGGGACGTTCCATAAAAAGGATGTTTTTCTGAATTCTGTTCCATTCGGATATGAAAAAGCGGTTTTTATTGAGAATAAAACACGAAAATCGGGACAAATAACCGCTGTTACGCTCTATTTTAAGTCAGAAACGAACGAGCTTTATGAACAACTTGAAGCCTTTTTCAGATTGAATTTTTACAACGTGGACGACAGAGGTTTTCCAAAAGAAACGCTTTCAAAGGAATTATTTTTGATAAAACCTGGCGTAAAACAGCAAAAAATTAGGGTAGATTTATCAAATTATGGATTACCTTTTCCGGAAAAAGGGATTTTTGTTGGAGTAGAAGTGATTAATCCGACAGAAAAACAACCAAAAGGGAGTTTGTACGTGACAAAGCCGAGTTTAGTACATACACATGCGGATAAAAACATCGTAATAACACGATTTCGAGGTAAGGAATGGTATAAAAATAGTAAAAAATCGACTTTTAAAAAGGAATATTACGCCGTTCCGAGAGTGAAAATGGAAGTTTTATTGCCAAATCGTGAATGATACAAATTTATGTGTGAAACAAAAATAATAAAAACATATAGAAATGAACATATTAATATTAGGTTCGGGTGGACGTGAACACGCTTTTGCCTTGAAAATTAGTCAAAGTCAACTTTGTGAGAATTTGTACGTAGCTCCGGGCAATGGTGGAACGCATCAAGTGGCTACCAACGTGAGTATTTCTCCTACTGATTTTCAATCGGTTAAGAAATTTGTTTTGGACAATCAGATTACTATGCTTGTGGTAGGCCCCGAAGATCCTTTGGTACACGGAGTGTATGATTTCTTCAAAAATGACTCTGATTTACAGCATGTCCAAGTAGTAGGGCCTTCAAAGGAAGGAGCAAAACTCGAAGGTAGCAAGGAGTTTGCCAAACAATTTATGCAACGTCACGGCATACCTACGGCAAAATATGAAAGTTTTACAAAAGAAACTGTTGAACGGGGTTGCCAATTCCTATCCACGATGCAACCTCCCTATGTTTTGAAAGCTGATGGACTGGCAGCAGGAAAAGGGGTGTTGATTATCAATGATTTGTCTCTGGCACAATCTGAATTGAGAAATATGTTACTGAACGAAAAGTTTGGAAGTGCAAGTCAAAAGGTGGTTGTGGAAGAGTTTTTGGATGGTATCGAATTGAGTTGTTTTGTACTGACTGACGGTAAAAATTACAAAATTTTACCTACAGCTAAGGATTACAAACGAATAGGGGAGAATGACCAAGGACTTAACACAGGAGGTATGGGAGCCGTTTCGCCTGTGCCTTTTGCGGATGCGGATTTTATGCAAAAGATTGAGGAACGCATCGTTCAACCGACAATCGCAGGGCTCAAAAAAGATTCCATTGAATATCAAGGATTTGTGTTTATAGGATTAATAAAAGTTAAGGGAGAACCTTATGTGATTGAGTACAACGTACGCATGGGCGACCCTGAAACAGAAGTCGTACTACCTCGTATTGAAAGTGATTTAGTAGCTGTTTTTCAGTCCCTTAAAAGTCAAACATTGGATGAATTAACCCTGCAAATCAATCCAGAAAGTGCTACTACAGTGATGATGGTCTCTGGAGGATATCCCGAAGACTATGAAAAAGGAAAGATCATTACAGGCGTAGAAAACGTTTCAGGAAGTATCGTTTTCCACGCAGGAACAGCGCGTAAAGGTGATGATTTAGTGACTTCAGGAGGTCGCGTACTGGCGGTGACATCTTTCGGAAAAGATTTTAAAGAAGCCTTAAAAAAATCGTATGAGAATATCGAAAAAATTCATTTCGATAACATGTATTTCAGAAAAGATATAGGGTTTGATTTGTAAATAATCGATTGTATATCACTTTAAATGTAACACAAGAGAAATGAGACTATCCGAAGAGTTTGGTTTTTAGCAATACTACATTGAAAAGACACTATCCCTCTAAGTGTGTAAGTTAAAAAGTTGGGGTTAAGTTTTTATAGTTTGAGTCTTTGTGCAAATATAAGCATAAATTGGTTCAAGACAATCCCCCAATTTTGGATAGGCATACTCCACTTTTTGGTAGCTTCTCTCAAAGCCAAGAAAACGGACTTTTGCACAGCTTCGTCTGTTGGGAAAGACAGCTTGTTTTTGGTGTATTTCCGAATCTTACCATTCAGATTCTCAATAAGATTGGTTGTGTAAATAATTTTTCTTATCTCTAACGGAAAATCGAAAAATACGGTCAATTCGTCCCAATTGTCATACCAAGATTTGATAGCATAGCCGTATTTTGACTCCCATTTTTGGGCAAAATCTTCCAAAGCAACCTTGGCAGCTTCCTTGTTAGGGGCAGTATAGATGTGTTTCATATCGGCTGTAAATTCTTTTCTGTCTTTGTAAACCACATACTTACAAGCATTCCTAATCTGATGAACCACACATATTTGCGTTTGTGATTGGGGAAAAACCGTGCGAATGGTTTGCGTAAATCCGTTTAAATTATCGGTGGCAGTAATGAGAATATCTTCCACTCCACGAGCCTTTAAATCAGTGAGAACGCTCATCCAAAAGGCGGAACTTTCATTCTTTCCGAGCCACATTCCTAAAACTTCCTTTTTTCCCTCTCGATTCAAGCCCACAGCAAGGTAAATGGTTTTGTTGACAACTTTTGAGTTCTCACGAACTTTAAAAACGATGCCGTCCATCCAAACAATCAGATACAGCTCGTCCAACGGGCGGTTCTGCCAAGCGACCATTTCATTGGTAACCGCATTGGTAATCCTTGATATTGTGGAAGTTGATACTTCAAAGCCGTACATTTCTTGGATTTGTTCTTCGATGTCGCTCACGCTCATTCCTTTGGCATAGAACGATACGATGATGTTTTCCAAACCATCGATAACGTTCTTGCGTTTAGGGACTAACATTGGGTTAAAACTACCGTCTCTATCCCTAGGAACTTGGATTTGTTCTTCGCCAAAGGAAGTTTTTATCTTCTTGGAAGTGTGTCCGTTACGATAATTTCCATCTTTAGTTTTGTCGTGTTTTTCGTTGTCCAAGTGAACGTCGAGTTCGGCATTGAGCATATGTTCCACCGCTTTTTTGTGGAGCTCTTTAAAGAAACCTGTCAAGTCCTCAGCAGTCTTAAATGACTTGTAAAATTCTTTGCTGTTGAGCAATTCTTCCTTGTTAATCATATCTGTTTAAATTATGGGTCAAAAATAGTTAAAAAGTTATTTCCGAAATTTTTTTTGAGCTTTTAAGGGCTCAAAAAATTTCAGAATAACTTTTCAACTTACACAGATTATGGGATACTCCTATTGAAAACCAACTTTTTCAGGTGGTCTCTTATTCTTTTCTTTCCTTTTTCATTTAGATTTAGCAGAACTAAAATTGTTGATAAGATTGATTTTCAGTAATTTATCATATTTTACAAACAGAATATGTTAAAAAATACTTCAGTTACATAAAAACCACCCGAAAACCAACGAAGATTTGCCCCAATGCATTGCGATTATCTCTTCTGGCTATGCGTATATTCATTTTTTGCTGATTGTAATGCCCTCCACGTGTAACTCTATCCTCTGGATACGAGTGGTTGCTTGGTGTCTTGCTCATTATTGCCATAAAAAACGCACTGAAAACTGAAGGTTTTTCTTTTTTCTCTTCTGTATTCCCGAGTTTATAGTCATACGACGTGAAATCATCTTCGCACCACTCTGAAACATTGCCATTCATATCATAAATACCGAGTTCATTAGGTTTTTTCTTACCAACTGGCTGAAGATAATCTGTATTTTGCCGATGCCAAGCTACTTCATCAAGCGTATTACTCCCCGCATAAGTGTACTTTTGAGTTTTATTTCCTCCACGAGCTGCATATTCCCATTGTTCTTCCGTAGGTAATTTGCCTCCAACCCATTGAGCGTACGCATTTGCTCCGTACCACGATACCAATACCACAGGATGCTGTTCATATCCCTTTTTGGCGATGTACTTGCCGTTTACTTTTTCAATCTGGCTCCAACCTTCTTTTAGTTCTATGTAAGGAATGTCACCATTCATCTGATTGCCTTTTGCATTTAGGAACTCGGCATATTGTACATTAGTGATTTCGTATTTACTTATCTTAAAAGTTTGTAAAAATACCTTATGTTGCGGATGCTCAATGGTTTCTCCTTCCGATTTTGGGCTTCCCATCAGGAAAAAACCTCCTTCTACTAAGACCTTATCCTTTTCTGGGTAAGTTCCTTTTATTTGTGCTTTTGTCATTGTCGCAAATGAAACAAGAAAAATAAAAAATGCTTTGTGATACATAAATTATTATCGGTTTTTTACAGAAAATAATTACTTCTTTATAAAAAAGTAGAAAGGACAAGTTAGTTCTTGCCCTTTAATTATTTTTCCAAAATTAGTTCTATTTTTGAAAATAGTTCCCTGACACATTCTTCTATGGTTTTATGCGAAGTATCAATCTGTATTCTATTTTCAGTCCAATTTTCGTAATGATATTCTGATATAGCTTCCCAATTGGGTAATTTCAAATTTTCTATTTCAGATATTCGATTAAAAACTCGCCTATGGTGTTCCTCTTTATCTGAACACACAATTTCAATGTTAATTAGAAAAGAATTTGTGTTATGAGCTATATTTTTCCATTCATCACGAGTTAAGGCGATTGGGTTGCAACAATCAGCAACTACATTCATTCCCAATAGTAAATTGTCTTTGGCGATTCGATATGCCATTCGATATCCTTCTCCTTCTACATTAACATTACACAAGTCACGAAGCCCTTGCTCAATGGTATCTATACGAAGATACACTGCAATAAATTTTGATACTATCCATTTGGAGAGTGTTGATTTTCCAGAAGCAGGAAGTCCCGAAAAGACAAATAAAATAGGACGCATAACTCACCAAATTAGTACGCTCTATCTTTCTTTCCTTCGTAATAGTTGATAAAAGCTCGGTTTACTACCCTATTTCCGCCGTTGGTAGGATAATCGCCTGTGAAATACCAGTCGCCCAAGTTCTGTGGACAAGCTTGGTGTAGATTTTCAACGCTTTGGAAAAGTATTTCTACCTCTGGCATAAAGTTATCAGGTAATAGCATCTGTGTGATTTTTCGAGTAATTTCTTCATCGGTAAATGGTGCATAAATTTCTTTTACATGATTAATTACCTTATCGTCACTCAAATTTACTTGGGAAATACATTTTTTATACGTCTCATCAACAATGTTGTATGTTCCTCGTTCGCGATGTAGTGCTAACGCAGCCTCAAAAGCAATCAATTCTTCCATACGAGCCATGTCAATTCCGTAACAATCGGGATAACGAATTTGAGGAGCGGAGGAAACTACCACGATTTTCTTTGGATGTAGGCGACCAAGTATACTCAAAATACTCTTTTTTAGAGTTGTTCCACGTACGATACTATCATCAACAATAACTAGATTATCTCCTTTTTCTACCGAACCGTAGGTGATGTCATAGACGTGAGCCACTAAATCATCACGCGAACTATCCTCAGTGATGAATGTGCGCAGCTTAGCATCTTTGATAGCGACTTTTTCCTTACGGATTTTTTCAGAAAGGATTTCATTCAATCGCTCGGGAGTTATGTTTTTCTCTGCTAAAATGAGTTGTTGTTTCAGTTGGTTGAGGTAGGTGTTAGCTTCTTCCACCAATCCTAAATAAGAGGTTTCTGCCGTATTGGGAATGTAGGCAAATACGGTGTTTTTCAAGTCATTATCAATTGATTTTAAAACATCAGGCAGTAATAAAGCTCCTAATTTCTTACGTTCTCGATAAATTTCCTTGTCGCTTCCTCGTGAGAAATAAATCCGCTCAAACGAACATGCTTTTCGTTCCAACGGTTCTACGATTTGCTCAATACTGAGGTCTCCATTTTTTTTGATAATAATTCCTGAGCCTGGTTCAAGTTCGTGGATTTGTTCGAATTCCAAATTGAAGGCCGTCTGAATTACAGGTCGTTCCGAAGCTATAACTACAACCTCTTCATCTTTATAATAGTATGCTGGACGGATACCTGCCGGGTCACGAACCACAAACGCATCACCGTGTCCGAGAATTCCTGCCATTGCATATCCGCCATCCCATCGCCGTGCTGATTTTCGCAAGATTTTCGCCACGTCCAGTTCCTCAGCAATGCGTTTGGAGGCTTCTATCTTTGAAAGTCCTTCGTCCTTAAATTTACGGTAAAGATTTTCTACTTCGGTGTCCAAAAAATGTCCGATACGCTCCATAACCGTAACGGTATCAGTGTTTTCTTTCGGATGTTGACCGAGTTCTACCAAACGTTGGAAGAGTTCTTTGGCGTTGGTCATGTTGAAATTTCCTGCTACAATCAAGTTGCGCGATTGCCAGTTGTTTTGTCTTAAAAATGGATGTACACTCTCTATGCTGTTCTTCCCGAAAGTTCCGTACCGAACGTGTCCTAAATAAATCTCACCCAGATAAGGCAACATGCGACGTTGTTCCTGTACATCGTTTTTTAGTTCTGGATATTCTTTTAGCAAATTACTAATCCGAGTGTTAATTTGCTTGAAGATGTCTTGAATCGGTTGTGATTCGTTTGACCGTACTCGACTGATGTAGCGTTCACCTGCCTGCATGTCAAATTTGACACTCGCCAAACCCGCTCCATCCTGTCCGCGATTGTGTTGTTTTTCCATCAACAGGTACATTTTGTTGATAGCATAAAAAAGGGTTCCGTACTTTTCTTTGTAGTACTCTAAAGGTTTTAGCAGTCGCACCATCGCGATACCGCATTCGTGTTTTAAATTGTCACTCATTGTCTTTTTCTCCTATCCCTCTAAATAAGAAAGTTTTTTGTTTTGAAATTGTCGGGCAAAAATACAAAAAAGAAAGCAAATCACACATCTGCTTTCTTTTGTAATGTTATTTTTATGGTGTATCTATCTCAAATTTTGTCAGTTCTTTAAACTGTAGTAAACGTTGTGAGAATTCATTTTTGCTTAGATTGAGAACTCGTTCAGTACCAAATTTTTCCACGCAGAACGAGGCCAAAACAGCACCGTAGACGATGGCGTTTTTGATGCTTTCAAAGGAATAATCTGCCGTATTTGTTAAAAAGCCTACCATCCCACCTGCGAATGTGTCCCCAGCACCTGTGGGGTCAAAGACTTCTTCCAAAGGTAGGGCAGGAGCAAAAAACACTTTGTCTTGGTGAAACAATAATGCCCCGTGTTCTCCTTTTTTGATAACTACATATTTGACTCCCATTTTCATAATCCGTTGTGCAGCTTTTACCAACGAGTATTCTCCCGTAAGCTGACGTGCTTCTTGGTCGTTGATGGTAATCAGGTCTACCTTTTGGATAACTTCCATCAGTAAATCCCATGTGTGAATCATCCAATAGTCCATTGTGTCAAGAACCACCAAACTTGGTTTCTGCTGCATCTGTTCCAACACATCCAATTGAATCCTTGGGTGCAAATTCCCTAACATCAGCACATCTGCTTTTTTATATTCTTCAGGAACTACGGGCTTAAAATCAGCAAGAACGTTCAGTTGGGTTTCGAGTGTATCACGTTTGTTCATATCATGATGATATTTACCTCTCCAAAAGAATGATTTGCCTCCTTTAACAATTTCAATACCTGAAGTTTTGATGTTTCTATCGCTAAGAAGTTGTAAATATTCGGAAGGATAATCTTCACCTACAATTGAAACGACCGCCGATTCTCCACAACAGTGCGATGCTGCCAAAGCAATATAGTTTGCAGCACCTCCCATAATACAGTCTGTTTTTCCGAAAGGCATTTCAATTGCATCAAAGGCTACGGTTCCAACGATTAAAAGTTTTCCCATTATAAATCAGATATGAACAAAAAACTATAAAATATTTTATCCTATAATGAAAGTATTATTTTTTCTTTAAGCTAAACAAATAACGTAGTCCTGCATAGGCTTGTATACCTTGAACAGGGTAGTACGCCCATTGGTTGTAGTTGTTTGATAATAAATTGTTTACTTTAGCAAAAAGCATAAATTGTTTGTTGATCGTATAATCAACGTGGAAGTTGAGGTCGAAATATCCATCAACAGTTAAAGTTTGGGTGGAGTAGTTTAAGTCATACCGATTCCCTACATAAAATGCATCTACTCCAGCAAAGAGGTTTTCTATGATTTTAACATCCGTAAACAAAGATGCTTTGGTTTCTGGTAAGTTCCATACCTGAGTTTGGATGTCGGGTGTGAAGCGGTTGTATTGAGCTTCAAAATCAAAGAAAAATCGTTCTGCGATGCTACCCTCCATACCTGCTGTTAGGTTAAACATATTGACTTTGTCATAGACCAAACTGAAAGCATTATTATGTTGATATCCAAGGTTTCCTGTTTCTGTGTGGGTTATGAACATTGGCAAGTTCTCACATTGCTTGTAACCAGCTTTAATTTTGTAGTACAATCCTGTACCCACCTCTCCCTTGACTCCTCCGAAAGCATCAATGCCAATATTTGTAGGTGCAATATGCTGTATTGGGGCTAAAAAAGGATTGTTTTTAGAGAGTTTCTCAAAGGTATTTTGCTGCATCATCCCACGAACACCTCCGTGAAAAATAGTATTCCCTTCCAAAAGTTTATACGAAATTTCTACGTCGGGGTAAGCCTTGAATCGACTTTCATTGGTTTGATTTCCTCCCAAATAAGCTATAGCAAGTCCTACTTTCAAATCCAGGTTATCCATGGTTAAATTATACGATGGATTAGCACCAAAAATTAACCATTTATTTTCAATTGCACTTGGAGTAAGAGCGGTAGCCCGATTGAATTTACTATTGTAGTAATCCAATGAGACTCCAAAATGTATTTTTTGTTCTTCACTGCTGATAGGTAGCTCAAAAGAAGGTGATGTTTTCACGTTTATTTCGCTAGTGTCAAACGCATCTGATAATCCACTAAACTCAAAATCAAGTCCTTTAAAGTATGGGTTTGCGAGTTTTATGTAAGCATTTACACCATAATCGATATAGGTTTGCTTTAATCCGGTAAGGGCTTTCAGCTGTTCTTCGGAAGCGTAGAATCCTTTTTGGATTCCGTACCAATTGTTCGATCTTCTCCCGAAATCGGCAGCTATACCGAAGTTGTAATCACTATTCAAAAAGTCGTATCGCAATTGAGCTGTTGTTTTCGCATAGTTGTTATCTGGAATCACTCCTTTTATGTCACCATTGGAAGACAGATGTTCAGCTATGAAAGCCAAATTACTTTCGTTATTTACGGGTAAGGTTATGGACGCATCACCATATAACGTGTTTGCATTTCCAAAAGCTCCTCCTATGTATGAATCCAAGTAACGTTCTCTTTTTATGTTGGTTCTCATGGCACTTGCCTTTCCCTTTTCAGGTACGAAAGTTGATGCCACAGGTACAGAGTAAATAGAGTAATTGATTTGTCGTTTAGCGATTGACAACGAATCGGCTTTGAGATTAGCATCTTCACGTTTTTTGTAAGCATCGGCAATCGAGGCTGTGTAGGAACGAACTACGTCTACTACTTTGGTGCTTAAACTGTCACGTTTAGTTTGACCCGTAACTATTCCAAAAGTTGATAACGCAATTATCAATAGGGATTTACGGTAGGATATATGTTTATTCATTGTTCTTTTTTTTAGAAATATACCATTAATATATTTTGTTTTTGTTCACTTGGCTTTGAATTGTCTTCAAACAAATCAATTACATTTTCACAGAAGAATTACTCTTCGCTGCTTCTGCCTTCACTACAGCCAATTCTTTTTTAGCTTCTGCAACCACTTCGGGGTAATCCTTGAAATTATTTATCACGTTCTCAAGGATATAAGTGGCTTGATAGGAGTCTTTCAGTCCGTAGTAGTTCTTTGCCATTACTACCAACCCTTTGGAAGCGAATTCTTTATGTCCTCCGTATTCTTTTGCCAACTGTTGTACTACGTCGTTCGATTCTTTGAACTTGCCGTCTTTATGTTTGAAGTAAGCATCATAGTACATAGCTTCGGCAGCCAAACTTCCTGTAGCGGTTTTTGCTACTTCTTGGTATGCTTTGCGAGCCTCTGCCTCATTTTCTGTTTTGATGTAGGAGCGTGCTAAAACGCTGTAAGCGTCGTTTTTAATGCGTGTGTCGACCGATTTTTCGGCTAATACCTTTTGAGCATACTGGATAGCGTTGCTGTACAATTTTTCGGTATAGCAAACTCGCATTAAGTTTGATTGTGCATAGACCTTATTTTGTGCGATGGTGGCTGTTTTTTCCAACTGCTCCAAATGAGGTTTTGCTTTCAGATAGCTCCCCGCATCCAACAAAATCTGTGTTAATCGCACTAATGACTGTTCTGAATATTCTTCTGAACCACTGTTGATTACGTTTTCGTATAAAGTTACAGCTTTTGATTTTTGGTTTGAAGCGTTGTAAAGTTGTGCTAAATGGAATTGAGCGTTTGTAATCCGCATTCCGTTAGGGAATTCTTTGATGTATTTTTCAAATCCTGCAATAGCTTCTTTTTCATTTTGTTGAATGTGTTGTCGTTCGGCAGCTTCATAGGTGGCATTTTCTAACTCCAAATCTGACACTTCAACATAGCCTAAACTTTTTGCCCAAGAAGCGTATTCGTTCACTTGTCCCATGTCCATATAAATTTGTTTTGCAGATGCAATGGATTGAATTGCTTCGTTTGAGTTTGGATATTGTTTTGCGATGTCTTTAAAAAGTTGCAACGCTTTTTGATTTTCATTTTTGTTGTAGTAAACCAATCCTTCGCGAAGCATGGAACGAGGAACTAAATTACTATTCTTGTATTCGGTTTGTACCTGTTTGTAGAGTTTTGTGCCTTTTTCGGAATTTCCTGCGGACACATAACTGTTTCCTAATTCGAATAACGCGTTTGGGCGTAGATTTGAGTTGCGATATGTTTTCACGAACTTTTCTAAGTCTTCAATTTTGCGTTGTGGTCTGTCCACAAATCCGTAGCTCATAGCTTTTTGATAGGCGGCATAATCCTCGTCGGCTGATTTTAAATCAATTAATTTATTGTAACGTTCCATGGCAGGCCAATATTTTCCCTGTACGAAATAAGAGTCTGCTAAACGCAATAAAGCATCGTTTGTCCAAGAATTTGCTTTCGGATTTTGTTTCAAATATGCCTCAAAATTATCTACAGCTCCTCCGTAATTTTTTAAATTAAAATCACTGTACGCCAAGCTGTAATGAATATTTTTGTATTCATAGGTTGATTTTGCATTCGGATGGTTGATAAATTCGGTGTAATATTTTTTAGAACTTTCAAAATCATGCAGTTGATAAGCCGATTCACCACTCCAAAACAGAGCACGAGCCGATAGTTTAGGGTCGCCACCAACGGCTTTTTGTAAAAACACCAATGCTTCGGCGTATTGCAATTCATTAAATAGTTCTAACCCTCGGTAAAAGGCTACTTTTTTGTAAATCTGTTGATCTTTTGGGTCATTTGATTTTTCTAAAAGATTAATCGCAGCTTGGTAGCTACGCGAAGAAATGTACGAATCCACCAACAAAGCTTGGATTTCTTGCTGATTGTCGTTTGGATAATTTTTGGAATAGTCCAACAACACACCAGGCACACTTTCGTATGGGTTTCCAATATCATAACTCAAACGAGCGTAGTTCAGATGAGCATCCTTTTGAATTTGTGGCTCATAGTTCATCTGATATGCATTACGAAAAGCGTTCAAAGCCTGTGGTTTCTGTCCTGTTTTCAGATAGCATTCCGCTAAATGATAGTAAGCATTTTGTGCTACGGCATCGCGTCCGTCAATGATTTTGTTGAACTGGTCGATGGCATTGGCATAGTCTTTATTTTTGTAGTAAGCATATCCTAAATAATAATAATCAGTATTTGAGAACTTTCCTCTTTTTCCTTTGTATTCCTTCAAATACGGGATAGCTTCATCGTATTTTCCTAAATTGAAATAACTTTCCCCAATGATTTTGTTGATTTCCGATAAGTCTTGTGCGTTTTTAGTTTTGGATTTTTGCTTTAAACCTTCGTCTATAGCCTCTTGGAAAAGCCCTTGCTTAAAGTTCATATTTGCTTGAAAATATGACACACTTGGGTCGTCTTGTACTTGACTGAAGTAAGTAGATGCTTTTTCATAATCATCGGAGTCGTAAGCGATATATCCTAAATAGTAGTTAGCATCCGTGCTGTAGTCGGGATGATTTTTTACAAAGTTGAAATATTTTTCCGATTCTGCCTTTTTGTTCGTAGCAAACAAAGCATATCCTTTTTGGAAGTAATATTTGGAGCGTTCACTTTTGCTGATGCCACTTTCTTTGACCTGATCATACCATTTTAGAGCTTCTTTGTAGTTTCCTTGTTGAAAATAAAGATCGGCCATACGTAAAAAGGCTCCTGAAGCCAATGGTGATTCGGGATGTTCTTCAATAAAATTTCGCATTAAGGATTCTGCCCCTGGCTCTCCTAAAATGACAGCAATTGAAGCTACGTAAAACTTTGATTTTGTCCGTAAATCACTATCAGTAGTTTCAGCGATTTCTTTTAGAAACAAATGCTGAGCAGGTTTGTACAAATTTCGGTTGTACAAAAACATTGCTTTTTCAAAATTTACCAACGAATTGGTGTGTGTTTCAGTGCTTTGAGCCATCAAAAACGGGCAAAAAACACTTAAAAGAATAGTAACAAAAAATGCTCTTATCATAAAAAAAGTTTTAATGGACAAACTTACGTATTTTTACCGAACTAAAAAAGAAAAGTGTTTTTTAGTTGAGAGCTTAGATTCAATCTCAAGTATAATAATTCGATTGAATCTTTTTAACGCAAAATAATATCCTTATTAATAGTTATAGATTCTCATTTCTCTCTCAAAAACCTACTGAATCAATACTAAAGGTGTCAATTTTAGTGTTTAAACTTTCACGTAAAATTACAAGTTATCTGATTTTGTTTGTTTTGAATTTTTGCTATGTAAAATGAACAAAAACTTACAAATAATACCCCAATAGAAGCATTCCTACGGACAGTACCAAAAGCATTAGCAACAAAGGTGACACGAATTTTAACCATTGTTTATAATTCAAATTCACCATCGCTAAAGAAGGTAGGATAAGCCCTGTGGGGGTAATGAAACTCATCAAACCCATTCCAAACAGATAAGCATTTACAACGTGTTGCCCTTCGATACCTACTACCGTTGCTAATGACCCCATGATGGGCATCGTTACTACAGCCATTCCCGATGAGGAAGAAATAAACAATGTTAATAATCCGAATACACACATCAATACAGGCAAGAAAAGAATGGGCGACATACCTCCCACTAAGTTTGTTGAATAATGTAAAATAGTGTCCGAAATTTGTCCGTCATTAAGGATAAAAGTTACTCCACGAGCAATCCCAATGATGAAAGCTACTCCAAGCAAATCTTTTGCTCCTGCGATAAAATCAGCGATGAATTGCTCTTCACTCATTCGTAAGAACAAGGCAATACATACGGATGCTACCAAAAACAAGGCAGTCATCTCCTCAAACCACCATCCCCAACGAGCTACCCCTATAATCATTATCAAAAACGACAAAGCGAAAACAAGAAGTAACCATTTGCTTGACAATTTCAATCTTTCAACAGGAGCTACCTTTTGCGAAGTCAGTGAATCAGGTAGTGGTGTTTGGTATGCAATTGACAGTTGTGGGTTTCTTTTTACTCTCTCCGCATAACGTATGACATACGCAATGGTGATAGTCAAAGAGGCAATAAGCATAATGACACGAATGGTTGTTCCTGTAGTCCAGTCCACACCTGCTGCGTCAGAAGCTATAATGACTGAGAACGGATTGATGGTCGCCGCCATCGTTCCTATAGAGGAACCTAAATAAATAACCGCTAACGGAACCATCAGGTCATAACCTGCGGCTAAAAAGACAGGAATCAAAATCGGATAAAAAGCCAAAGTTTCTTCGGCAAGTCCAAAAGAAGTTCCTCCCAAAGCAATGAGTGTACACACGATGATAATCAATATACCTTCACGTCCTTTGAGTTTATGAGACAAATAACCTACCCCTTCGTTTAACGTTCCTGAATTGTTAAAAACTCCAATGAATCCCCCCAGAATCAGTACAAATAAGATGATGTCTATAGTTTCATAAATTCCTCTTATGGGAGCGAATAAAACCTCTTTAACTCCTTGAGGGTGAGGAGATGTTTCTGTGTAGGTATTTGGAATTGATACAGGCTTTTTAATTTTCCCTTCCTTAAATTTGGCAATATTGATAGCTATGGATTTTTCGTCCAAAGTCTGTTGCGTAGCTGGGAGAGTTTTGGTTATTTCCTTCGATTTTAACACAAAAACATCTTGAGTAGCGTCATAGGTTAGAGTGTCATACGAACCCGATGGCAACAAATAAGTTAGCAATGCGGCAAACATAATCACTATCATCAGAACCGTATAAGGTGTTGGGAATTTTAAAAATCGTTTCATTTTTTTGTTTTATCGAAAAGGGTTTATTTATTGTTAAACGTATTCATGGTTATGTTGATACCGGACAAACCAAAAGAAAGTACCGCTTGAACACATTTTTCCAATCGTTCGGGTAAGGCCGTGTTTTCTTCGTCGCTCCATTCCCCTAATACGTAGTCCACCTGTTTTCCTTTAGCAAAATCATTACTGATTCCAAAACGGAGTCGTGCGTAATTGGTACTATTCAATTGGGCTTGTGTGTCTTTCAGTCCGTTATGACCTCCATCACTCCCTTTGGATTTGATGCGAATTGTTCCAAAAGGCAGGTTTAAGTCATCAGTAATTACTAACAGATTTTCTATGGGAATATTTTCCTTTTCCAACCAATAGCGAATGGCTTTCCCGCTCAGATTCATATAGGTAGATGGTTTCAATAGAATAAAGGTTCTTCCTTTGTGCTTTACCTCAGCCAAATCCCCTAATCTTTGTGTAGAAAAAGTTGTAGTATGTTGAGATGCTAAAAAATCAACCACTTTAAAACCAATATTATGACGTGTGTTTTTGTATTCCTCGCCAATATTTCCCAGTCCTACGATCAGATATTTTTTCATTTTATGACTGCTTAAACAAAGATATTAATACCCTCCTATCGCTCCGAGAAATCCTACGATTAATAACACTCCTATAAGAATCAGAATGTACAACGATAGCATCACGATGGTAAAGATTCCCATAAATTTGTAATGAGACTTCAAATTTTCAAAAGCTCTACTAAAAACAATTCTGTTGCTCGTTTTCAATGAATCTTTCATGTTTGTAGCAAAATCATACAGATATTTTATGGGAAAGTAATAGACTGCCGCCATACCTAAATATAGAACTCCAACAAAAGCAAGAGGAAAAGGAGTATCCTCCATGCTGGAAGCAATCACTCCGAAAATAATTGTGAAAATAGATACTAGCACAAGAATCGCTATGCCTACGAACCCTAGAATAGCTAAAAATTTCGCCCATTTAGCAATTTCTTTTAGATTTTCCTGAATGCTTTGTGTAAACTCTAATTTGTCAGCATTCAAATATTGATTCTCCATTTTTTTTCGTATAACTTTTTCTAATTAACAATGATTTTAAAAGCCGAATCTCTTAGCAAAGAATTTAGCGTTCGAATTCTTTTAAAGTGCTTATAATGATATCAATACACACTTTCAATTGCTCTTGGTTAATAACCAATGGAGGAGCAAAACGAATGATATTTCCGTGAGTAGGCTTTGCTAACAGACCTTTATCGCGCATACGTAAACATATATTCCATGCGGTGTCGCTTTCTTCTGTATCGTTGATAACTACCGCATTAAGCAATCCTTTTCCACGCACTGCTGTAGCGATATTTGAGTTTTCGATATACGCACCGATTTCCTTACGGAAGATTTCACCCATTTTTTGTGCATTTTCGGCCAGTTTTTCGTCTTTTACCACTTGTAGCGCTTCGATAGCTACAGCTGCGGCTATAGGATTTCCGCCAAAGGTACTTCCATGTTGCCCTGGCTTGATCACGTGCATTACCTCATCATCTGCTAAAACCGCACTCACTGGATAAGTTCCTCCACTCAAAGCCTTTCCTAACACCAAAATATCTGGCTTTACGTTTTCATGATCAACAGCTAAACGTTTTCCTGTACGAGCAACTCCTGTCTGTACCTCATCGGCGATAAACAGTACATTGTATTTTTCACAAATAGCTTTGGCTCCACTCAAAAATCCATCCGAAGGAACGTATACACCTGCTTCCCCTTGAATAGGCTCCACCAAAAATCCTGCAACATTCGGATTTTCAGCCAAAAAAGACTCCAAAGCTCTCAAATCATTGTACGGAATGCTTACGAATCCCGGTGTGTAAGGTCCAAAGTTTTTACGTGCGTTTTTGTCCGAAGAAAAAGAAACGACTGTAGTAGTACGTCCGTGGAAATTTTGCTCACAAACCACGATAATCGCTTGGCTCTCAGGGAGATTTTTTCGTTCGTACGCCCATTTTCGGCATATTTTGATAGCTGTTTCTACTGCCTCAGCACCAGTGTTCATCGGTAACATCTTTTCAAATCCGAAATATTCGGTAATATATTTCTCATATACCCCTAACTTATCGTTGTAAAACGCGCGTGAGGTCAACGTTAAAGTTTGTGCCTGTTTAGTCATCGCTTCGATAATTCTAGGGTGGCAATGCCCTTGATTCACAGCTGAATATGCGGAAAGAAAGTCAAAATATTTCTTCCCCTCCAAATCCCACACGTACACACCTTCGCCTTTGCTGAGTACTACAGGTAGTGGATGATAATTATGGGCTCCATATTTGTCTTCAAGCTCCATCGCTTGTTGTGAAGATAATTTTTCTGTTTTCATATCTAAAAAAGTATAAATCGTTAAAAAGTTTGGCAATATACGAAATAGATTTCTCTTTGCAAAGAAAAATTACCTTTATAAGTTGGATGTAGCGTCAACAAAAACACCTTAACCATTTTTAATTTTCTAAAATTATGTTTTATTTTGCATTTTCGTACGATGAATTCCTTTTGATAGAAGGCTGAAAACTATTAAACTTCACCTTTTATTTTCTTGATTTGTACTGATAACATTTAATAACCAACACATATTATATAATGAATCTTTCGTTATTTGGAAAAATTATATCCAGCGGACTTAAATATTTTGCTTATTTCTTTTTATTTTTTCTTGCTAATCGTTTCCTATTTTTGTACGTATATGGTAATTATGAGCAACTATCCTCTCATAAAACAGATTTGTTTCGAGCCTTCTTAATGGGAGCTCGATTTGATGTATCTGTCATTTGCTATGGGTTTTTACCTTTAGCTCTCTTTTGGCTAAGTTCATTATGTATTCGAAAATCTTTCAGTAGAAAATTTGAAAATGCTTATTTGATTTTTAGTAAATATTACCTTTTGTTTGTTTTATTGGTTTTTACAAGTTTGCAGATTATTGATTTCTTTTTCTATCAATTCTTCCAATCACATATAAATATTCTCTTTTTTGGTATATTTAATGATGATACGTCTGCCGTTCTTCACTCCGTTTGGACAGACTATCCCATATTTAAGATTTTACTGGTTTTCGCTTTCATTTTTATAAGTTTCATAGTTGTTCATAAGTATATCTATCGTGGTTTTCTTGAAAATACAAATCAAATCTCGAAAAAAGCAAGTATGCTTTTACTGATAATATTTCCTTTATTTGTTATCGGTATGCGTGGAAGTTTAGGTGTTTTTACGCTTCGCCGTGAGCATACGAACGTTAGCACCAATCTTTTTATCAATTCGCTTTGCTATAATGCTCCGTATGCTTTGCAGTTTGCTAACGTTGAACTTAAAGAGAACTACCTAAATCCTAATATTGAAAGAACCTTGCAGGACAACGGATTTGAAAGTGTCGAACAAGTAAAAGAAGCGTATCAACAGCCTGATAGCAAATTATTTAATTCAGAAATGTATTCGACAACTCAGGAAAATGATTTCTTGGAAAAGAATCCACCAAACGTTATTTTCTTTTTGATGGAAAGTATGAGTAATCATTATTTTGAGCTTCATTCCAAAGAATTAAACCTATTGGGTGATTTATCTCCAATGCTCTCTGATTTATATTACTTTAAGAATTGCTTGTCTTCTCATAATGGAACAATCAATTCCTTAGAGAATTTATTGATAAACACCCCTAAGGGTATCGTTTCTCAGTCGCCTTACTTTGATGTTTCATACTCATCATCAGTAGCAAAGCCTTTTAAGGAACAAGGATATGAAACGATGTTTATCACAGGAGCGAACCTCTCGTGGAGAAATGTGGACAATTTCATCAAGCATCAATATTTTGATATTATTGAAGGAAGCTCACATATTTTAGATAAAATCCCCAGTGCCGAAACCTTTGCTTGGGGGGTTCACGACGGATATCTCTTTGATTATATTGTTGAACGATTGAGTGCTCCTTCGCAAAAGCCACGTTTTATCTTCTCATTAACTGTAAGCAATCATACGCCTTACCAAGTACCTTCACACTACACCCCCTATCCGATTGATATAAAAGGTCTTGAAGAAACCATTAGAGTGGACAAGCAAATGGCTTCAGATAACTTTTACGCTCATCAGTATGCAGCTTCGCAATTGGCAAAATTCATTGCATTTATTAAAAATTCTCCTTTGGGAAAAAATACAATTATTGCAGTAACTGGCGACCATAATATCCGACAAGTTTTTGAATACGATAGTGAGAATGCTTTTCTCCAGCGAAGTGTTCCGATACTTTTCTACGTTCCAGAAGATTATAAACCCCTGTTCTTTGATGCAAACGTTATGGCTTCGCACAAAGATATTTTCCCTACGTTATTTCATTTGAGCCTTTCCAATCAAAAATATATGTATTCGGGAGATGATTTATTTTCAAAATCTTTAAATTATCGCTTTGGTATAAATGATTATAACTTCATTGCAGATTCTCTCGGAGTACTCTTCAAAGGAAACCAAAAGCCATTATATTTTACGTGGAAAGACAGTACAAAACGGAAACTTGCTCCTAACAATTCTGATAGTCCACACGCAGAATTTCTGTCAAACAAACTGAAAAGTTTCGAAACTTTACAGACAATCCAAATTTATTCCGACATCAAAAATCAAAAAAAGAACTAACGGATTGGGTTTAGTAACAACAGTATCCCATAAAAAACCAACGCAAATTCGTGACAAAAGAAAAGTCGTAGCTTTTTAAATGTAAAACTACTAAGGTGAAATTCTGCTATTTCGCTCAAATTGGCATACCGTTTGTTTTACTAAGTGGAACCGAAGCATCAGTGATGATTACAGTAAATTCAATAATGATTTGAAGTGTTCCTACACTTGTTTTACATCAGAAATTCACAAAGGCTAACGTCTTTTTTAGAAGAATCCTTCCTTTGCTTTGTTGTATAAATAGTTTGTTTATTCTATATTTGCGAGGGACTCTTAATGCTGAAATTCTTTTTATTCAATTAAAAATCAGTAATAAAAAGTGAACTTTCTTTTTTAAAAAAGAGAAAAAAGAGAAGTTTTCAGCAAAGGACGATATTCTCTTTTTCATCAAAACCTCAAAACCTTACACGATGAACTACGACCGCATTAACGAAAAACTAACCATACTTGCCGATGCCGCCAAGTACGATGTTTCCTGTTCTTCAAGCGGAGGCAACCGAAAAAATACTCATAAAGGCTTAGGAAATTCGGCACCCTCGGGCATATGCCACACCTACACCGAAGACGGACGCTGTGTGTCTCTGCTCAAAATATTACTCACCAACCACTGTATTTACGATTGTATCTACTGCGTATCCCGAAAAAGCAACGACATTAAACGAGCTGCTTTTACTGTAGATGAAGTGGTGGATTTGACCATCAACTTTTACCGTCGTAACTACATCGAAGGGCTATTCCTCAGCTCGGGAATTTTCAAAAATGCCGACTACACGATGGAACGCCTGATTCTTATCGCCAAAAAATTAAGAACCGAGCATCGTTTCAATGGGTATATTCACCTGAAAACCATTCCAAATGCCTCGCCAGAGCTTTTGCAAGAAGCCGGTTTGTGGGCTGACCGACTCAGCATCAATATGGAAATTCCTACCGTTTCGGGCTTAAAGCTATTGGCTCCTGACAAAAGCCACGAGCAGATGATTCAACCAATGAACCATATAAAAAACAGCATCGTACAGGCTCAATCGGAACGAAAAATCATAAAATCAACTCCTAAATACGCTCCTGCCGGACAAAGTACACAGTTTATCATCGGTGCAGCGGGCGAAAACGACGTACAAATTATCCTCAGTGCCGACCATTTTTACAAGCAATTTCAACTCAAAAGGGTATATTATTCGGGCTATGTTCCTGTTACGGCCGATAGCAGACTACCTGCACTTACCACGCCTGTTCCCACGATTCGGGAAAATCGGCTTTATCAGGCAGATTGGCTGATGCGCTTCTACGGATTTGAAGCACGCGAAATTTTAACGCCTCAAAATCCTTTTTTGGATTTAGAGATAGACCCAAAACTAGCTTGGGCACTTAGAAATCCCCAACTTTTTCCCGTGAATTTACAAACAGCAGCCTATGAAATGATTTTGCGTGTTCCAGGTATTGGGCGAACTTCGGCTTACAAAATCGTGATTTCCAGAAGATTTCAGACCATTACAATGGAACATCTGAAAAAAATGGGGGTTACCGTAAATCGAGCTAAATTCTTCATTGATTTGGCAGAAAAGAATCCGTTTCTAAAATATTTAGACCAGCTTGAACTTAGGCAATTAGTTATCAGTAGTATGAAATCTAAATATAAAAATCATTTTTCCCAGCAATTGAGTTTATTTTGATGATACGTTTGATCTATGATGGCAGTTTCGAGGGATTGCTTACGGCTGTTTTCGAAGTTTTTGAATACCACTATGCGGACGTTGAGATTGTATGTAGCACTCATACCCTTGGTGCACTTTTTTCGGAAGAACAAGAGGTGGTAACCCATTTCGAAAAAGCAGAACGCGTAGTGAAAGGCATTGAAAAGTATGCCGATAAATCCGCAGTAAACCAACTTCTGAAAGTATTTCTATCGGAAGACCCTCAGCGAGAGTCTTTGATTCTGTATGCCGTACGCTATTTAGTAAGTACCAAGGAAAATATTTTCGAAAATTATGCCGATGCTCAAATGATGCGCATTGCTCGTTTGGTAAAGTCAGTTCAAAGGGAATCTCACAGAATGAAGGCCTTTGTGCGTTTCCAAAAACTGCAAGATGAGAGTTTTTTCGCTCAAATAGCTCCCGATTTTGATGTTCTACCTTTAATCATCAAGCATTTTAAAGACCGATATGCCGACCAAAAGTGGATGATTTACGACCTCAAACGCGGTTATGGTATTTATTATGACTTAGAAGAAGTACTTCCCGTAGTTCCCGATGCTGCTACCAAGCAAAAACTTAGAAATCCTGAGGCTTTTTTCCACGAAGAGGAGCGCTCCTACGAAACGCTTTGGAAAAACTACTTTCAAAGTGTGAATATCAAGGAGCGATACAACCCAAAACTCCACCGACAATATGTTCCTAAACGCTATTGGAAGTATTTGGTGGAGAAATAGAGAGTAGTTTATACCTTTTATGAACTTTGAAAGAATGACTTTTTTGGGCATCCTCGAAAGTTTATAAGTCAACAAAGCAAGGCTTAAGATTTTATATTTTTGAGCATTTCTGTAAATATAAGGGCTACTTAGTTGATTGCATTGTTATTTTATAAATACTTTTATTAGAAGTATATTTTAATGAAAAAACAATTTTTTGTAAAAATATATTTTACTAATTGTTTTTTTATGCATACTTTTGCAGCCTTAATCTATAAAAGATCGCAATGTCAACTGATAAGCAACCTTCCATTATTTCAATTTTACCTCTTTTAATTTTCGTAGGGATATTCCTATGGAGCGGTATTTACTTCAATAATTTTTACTCTATTCCTTCTCCACTGATTGCTTTGGCAGGTGTGGTAGTGGCTCTATTAATTTACAAATCGACTTTAAAAGAAAAAATACAGATTTTTTTCACAGGAGCAGGAAACAGTAATGTATTAGCAATGTGTGTCATAAGTTTACTTGCAGGAGGGTTTTCATTCGTAACGAAAGCCTCGGGAAGTGTCGATTCGATTGTAAATTTAGGAACGTACTACATCTCTCCTGCGTATCTGCCGTTGGGTGTATTCCTCGTGTCATCCTTTTTGTCCTTTGCCACAGGGACATCCGTAGGAACCATTATGACTTTGGGTACTATAGTTATTGATTTGGCTACGCAATCACAGTCCAACATATCATTGGTGGGAGCCTGTTTGCTTTCGGGAGCCATGTTTGGTGATAACCTATCCTTGATTTCAGATACTACCATTACTTCTACACAAACGATGGGAGCCGAAATGAGCGACAAGATGAAAGCAAATAGTAAGATAGCTATACCAGCCGCTATATTGACAATGATTATTCTAATTTTCATAGGAAATTCGGACGTGCAACCAGCTGTAAGTAAAGCTACTGCTGACTTTGATGTGGTACTTATTTTACCGTATATTGCCGTAGTTGTACTTTCTTTGTTGGGAGTAAACGTATTCGCCTCGTTATTCACAGGAATTATTTTTGCTGGAACTCTGGGTATCATCTACGGAAAGTTTGATTTTCTTGGTTTTACAACTAATGTCTATGAAGGTTTTATGAGTATGTCTGAAGTATTTTTACTGTTTTTCTTCACTGGAGGATTAGCAACTTTAGTTGAATATTTCGGAGGTATTCGTTTTCTTATGAATGGTATTCAAAAATACATAAAATCCTATAAAACAGCACTTTTAGGAATAGGAGCTTTGGTGAGTTCTGCGAATTTGTGCGTAGCAAACAATACAGTTTCAATCCTAATTGTATCGAAAATCAGTCGAAAAATCAGCACAAAATTCAATATCGCACCTCGCAATGGAGCTTCAGTTTTGGACATTTTTTCATGCTACGTGCAAGGAATCATCCCCTACGGAGCCCAGGTTTTAGGACTTATCTATTTGAGTAAAAACACTATAAATTATCCCGAATTGGTACTATATGCTGTTTATTTACACTTGTTGCTATTGCTAACTTTGGGATACATTATTTTTCGAAGTAAAAAAACTTTGCTCGAAAAATAGTTTTTTAGTATTGAATATCGTAATTTTGTGCGCATATGTAAAAACAATCTTATGAAATTTATAGAATTAGCACAAAACCGATATACAACAAAAGCATATAATAACAAGAAAATTGACCAAAATCTCATTTGCGAACTGAAAGAGATTTTGCGTTTAAGTCCTTCATCAATCAATTCACAGCCCTGGCGCTTTATCATTGTTTCAGACGAAAAGACAAAACGAGCCTTAGCTGATATTTCTCATTTTAACAAGAGTAAAATCAACGAAGCTAGTCATTTAGTAGTTTTTTTAGGTTTTAAAGACCTTCGTAAATTTGAAAAACAAATCACTGATTTTCTCCCAGAAGGTGCGGTGAACTACTATCACCAAGTACTAAAACCCAAAGGCGATGAACAAGTTCATATATGGCTAAACAAACAAGTATACATTTCATTAGGATTCTTTTTAAGTGCTTGTGCATCAATGAACATTGATTCTACGGCTATGGAGGGCATCCAAAATGAGAAATACGATGAAATCTTACAAGAAGAAGGTTATCAAACTTTATTTGCGGTCGCTATCGGTTATCGCCATGAAGATGACGCAAACCAGCCAGACCGAAATCCAAAATTACGGTTACCCTTAGAACAGGTTGTAAAAGAGATATAGAAATATTTCAGTTGTATAAATCTACGCTTGTATCAAGTCCGAATAGCACCTCTCTCTTGATTTCGAGAGGCGTATTCCTGTGATGGGTGGTGATTAATCTAGCAAAACAATACACCTTGACTGAGGAGTGTTGTTCTACGCTATCAGACTACCACCTGAATTTATGTAAAATTTTCTTGAATGGTGATTTATTCTTTTGATTCTTAGCCCCGTAACCATAACCATAGTTATAACCATAATAGGGTGTCATGTTTCCTAAAGAAACATCGTTGAGAACCACTGCCATATTAGGCAGCCTCTTGTCATCGTACAATCTTTGAACGGACTCAAGCATTCGCTTATCAGAAAAATTCTCACGAATTACATAAACACAAGCGTCCGCATATTTAGCTATCAATAGAGTGTCGGCAACCACATTAACAGGAGCTGTATCAACGATAATGTAATCAAATTCTTGCTTAAGTTGTTCAAACATTTTTGTTATTTTTGAACTGGTTAGCAATTCTGCTGGATTTGGAGGAATTACCTTGGTTGGCAACACATAAAACTCCCTGAAATTAGGGATTTTCACTATCACCGACGACAGATCGATATCCGAAGCCAAATAGTTAGTAAGACCAACCGAGCGTAAATTTAATTGCTCCCCTATTTTTGGATTTCGGATATCCATTCCTATAAGTAGTGTTTTTTTTCCAGAAACAGCAAATGTAGCCGCCAAATTGACTGATACGAATGTTTTACCTTCTTCTGGAAATGAGGAGGTAACAAGAATCGTTTTGTTTTGTTCCTGAGGGATGTCGTTCAAAATAAAATCCATGTTAGTACAAACCATCTGAAATCCTTCTGTTAGAGGAGAAAAACTGTTTATTGTCACAATTTGTTTGCCATCGTCCGAATGAGGAATTTGCCCCACAAAAGGAATTGACACTCGTTCTTCAATATCTGATTTGCTTCGTACCTTTATGTTAAATAGCTCCGCGATGTAGATAATCAAAAAAGGAATCACACACCCCAAAATAACTGCCCCCAACAGCACAATCATTCGCCGAGGAGAAATAGGAGAAGATGCCCCTAAGGCCTTATCGATGACTTTGGCTTTGGGAGCTAAAGCTGCCATAGAAATTTCGGCTTCCTCTCGTTTTTCTAACAGATAGAGGAATAGGGATTCTTTCACGCTTTGTTGTCGAGTTATCTCTCGTAATTCTTTTTCCAAAGTAGGAATCGTTCGTACACGTCCGCTTAACGAGGCTTGTTTTTTGCTGATTTCATTCTTCTGAATCAACAAATTCGATTTCATGAGTAGTAGATTTTCTTTGATGGTTTTCTTAAGAGTCTCTATTTCTTCCTCTATTTGCCTAAGCATAACGTTTCCTTCGCCTGCATGAAGTGCTATCTGATTTCGATGAATCGTCTTTTTATTATGCTCTTCAATAGCTGCCGACAGCACTTGATTTGATGTAAATACGTCCAAAAGAGGGAATGTTTTTCCCGTACTTTTTACATCAATAAATCCTTTTATGGTGTTTTCTATAAGCTCAATTTGAGTAGTTGCTTCTACGTATTTTCTGTCAAATAAATTCTCGTTTTCCAAATTAAAGCGAGCATCTGTTTGAATGTCAGTGACTTTGTTTTCTTTCTTGAATGTTTCGGCATGTTTTTCAACCTCGTGTAACTCTTTGGTAAGAACCTCTAATCGCTTTGTGAGAAAATCAGAGGTGTTTTGTGATATAAATCGCTGATCAGCAATCGTTTCTGCGTTGTATATTTCGATAAGCGTATTCAGATAATCTTCTGCTTTCTGTCTATTTGGGTGATTTACAGATAGTTCTAATACTGATGTGTTTTTTCCGACCAATTTGATGTTCAAACTACTTCTGTAGCCCGATGCCACTCTGATAGGGTCTTCAATGTCAATGCTTATTGTGAACGGAAAATTTGTGTTTTGCTCTGATTTGTATATGGAAAACTGCCCAATGTGATTTTCAATGGTCTCTCCATAGAGAAACGTCCCTAAAGATTGCTCATTTTCAAACAACGTAAACCGATTTTCTTCGCCAACGACCTTTAATTTTACGGGTATTTGAGCTAAAGTTTCAATAGAAATAAAAGCAGGAGTACGGTCATAAACATCAAACGTCTTTACTTTTCCTTCCGAAATATAAGAGATATGAAGATTTAGTTTTTGTACTACCTTTTCGGATAAGGTTCGTGATTTCAGTACTTCTACCTGATTTTCAACATTATCTTTAACGTCTTTGAGTATGTCCAAATCTGACAAAGCGGAAAATTCATTAGCAATGCCTCCCTTTTTATCATCTTTGAGCATCACCGTAGTAGAAGCCTTATAAATGGAGGGAGCATATCGCAAGTAAGCCCAAGCCAAAGTCATAGCCATAGCCACACCAACGACAAACCAGCCCCAACGAGAAAGGTAAGGCTGAATTATCTTTGAAAAATCTATCTTCTCATCTTTTTCATTAAAGGACAATTGATTTTCCATAGTCTAAAATTATTTTAGTAATAAAGCGATTACAGTGATCGTAATCGAAATTGCATGTAAGATAGTGTTCGTGTCTAAACCTAATACAGAAGAGTTTATTCGTGTTTTATTAGGTTCAACATACACCACATCGTTCTGAGCTAAATAGTAAAAATCCGAATTCATAAATTCAGAGGAAGACAGATTCACGACATTAAATGTTCGCTGCCCATCCTGTTCACGAATGACAACCACATGACTCCGCTTACCATAGATGGTCATATCTTCCGCCATACTCAACGCTTGTAATAATGTAATACGCTCCGATTCAATAGTAAACGTACCAGGCTTTCGTACCTCTCCTTGCACAGTTACCTTGAAATTAGCGATTCGCAGATTCACAGTTGCATCCTTGATAAAAGTGCGGACCGCTTTGGTCAATACATCAATCGCTTCATTACGAGTCAGACCTCCTAATTTAATATTTCCAATAACTGGATAAGTGATATATCCATCCTTATCAATCAAGTAGGTTTGTAGAGGTGAAGATCCTACCGCAGCTACGCCTGTATTTTGAGTTTTATTAAAATCCGAAAGTAGCTCCTCCGTTTGTGAATTAATAATTATTTTTAATAAATCATCAGGTTGGAGCCTAATTTCATAGGATTTTAAAATCTCTGTTTTATTGTTTTCAATATCCGAAAAGTACGCAACATTCTTTCTTGAGGTACAAGAAAAAAGTATTGAAACTAAACATATTATTACGGATATTTTTTTCATTTTCATGTTATTTTAGTTCTCTTTGTACTTTTTCAACTACCTCCTTGAACTGAGCATCAGTGAGCGAGACCTTGTGCCCAAAAGTCATTTCTTTCATCTCATTGATAGGAATAAGATGTACGTGTACGTGAGGTACTTCCAACCCTATGACAGCCACCCCTACACGATTACAAGGAATAGCTCGTTCCAAGGCTTGAGCAACTTTTCGCGAAAATGCCATTAATTCGTTGTAGGTGGTTTCATCCAGGTCAAACAATTTATCTGCCTCCTTTTTGGGAACACAAAGGGTATGCCCTATCGCATTGGGATTGATATCTAAAAACGCGATAAAACCCTCATTTTCAGCGATTTTATACGCAGGAATTTCTCCTTGAATGATTTTTGTGAAAATACTCGCCATTGGTCAGTTGTTTTTTAGATGATTTATCGACTAATTTCTAAAATTTCCATTTTCAATATGCCATTAGGCACTTGGATTTCAGCAATTTCTCCCACAGCTTTGCCCAGCAAACCTTTCCCGATAGGGGAGCTTACCGAAATTTTGCCTGTTTTCAAATCTGCCTCACTTTCAGCTACTAACGTATATGTCATTTGCATATTGTTGCTTAAGTTCTTGATTTTCACTGTTGAAAGCACCAACACTTTTGAGGTGTCTAATTGAGACTCATCAATCAAACGTGCATTCGCTAACAATTGCTCCAATTTAGCGATTTTCATCTCTAAAAGCCCTTGTGCTTCCTTCGCTGCGTCATATTCAGCGTTTTCCGACAAATCTCCTTTATCTCTCGCTTCAGCAATTGCCTGTGATGCTTTCGGACGTTCAACGTCTTTGAGTTGGTTTAATTCATCTCTTAATTTTTTTAATCCCTCAGCTGTATAATACGATATATTATTCATAGTTTATGTAAATTTAAAAAAAACGAAAAATCCTCATTGGTTTGAGGATTCGGTGCAAAGATACAAATATTTTTTTGTTTTATTACCAATTATAGATTATTTAACGAATCATTCAATAGTCTAATTTTCAATTCTATAACGGATAATTCAGATTTTCTTCCTTCATATTGTAAAGCACTTCTTCAAGATATTTCTTTGCCTCAAACTTTGCCATTGGTAAATTGTTGTTGTAAAAGTTACCACATTCTAAGGCTGATGCTCCTGGGATTTCTCCTTCAAAATGAGTCATGTATTCAAACAATCGCGTGATAAGTGGCAGAATATCCTCTGAAGTGTAATCACCTGCTAAAATAAGATAATTCCCTGTCATACAGCCCATCGGCCCCCAGTAAATGATTTTATCTTTCCAATCGCTATTTCGCAACCAAGTAGCTGCTAAGTGTTCAATAGTATGAATTTCAGCACCTCCCAATACAGGCTCACGATAAGGCAATTTCATGCGAATGTCAAACGAAGTAATTACTTCATTGCCAACAAAATCCTTACGCGAAACAAAAATACCACGTTGCAATTTCAAATGATCTATACAAAAACTGGCTATCCTTTCCATATGATTAAAAATTTCCGCAAATATACTCCTTTTTCATTTATAAGCAAAAATACGACGCTATACTAACAGTCAGTTCTCATAAAGGCAAAAGCATACAACAAAATCTTCCATAATACCACATCGAATTGAATTTTTTGGCAAGCTATAATGGATAAAACTCAATGTACTATGTAGCTTTAAAACATTGAATTAAAACACAAAAGGCATTAGAGTTTAAGTCGGATTATGCACCAGTAAAAATATCTAAAGGAAGATGTATTAATTATCAGAAGAGATTGAAGCTGTTAAAAAAAAACAATTGAGTTCATTATTTATTTTCATACATCGTTCTTTTCCTTAGATGAAAAGAACCAAAAATCAATACTTTGGATATTTGCCTAAAAATCAGACTCATGTCGCTAAAATTTTCCAAACTTGCTTCCTACGGTCGCTTCGAACAATGGAAAATTTTCCACATACTAAGCTCCAAGTTTTCGCTTACTTTGCTTTATTCGTTGATTTTCTTAACGCCAAATCTCCAATGCCGATGAAAAGTGGTCAAAATACTGAAAATCAGCATTTAACCATTAAAAAATATATGCAATTAAGTAGTGAACTCAAAAAAACAAATTGTGCTTGTGGTATATTCTAATTTCTGCATTAAGTAAAATTGCAAAAATTGTCCGACATAGACTTTGGATTACACCACAAACACAATGAAAAGTATTTAAAAATAAAAAAAACTAACCTAAGATTCCGTCAAGAGCTTCTGTGTATGTTTTTTTAGGGGCAACACCCACTTGTCTACCTACCACCTCTCCATTTTGGAATACTAATACTGTTGGAATGTTTCGCACTCCATACTTAGAAGCAAATTCTTGGTTGTTGTCTACGTCCACTTTTCCTACAACCACTCTTCCTTCATATTCCTTTGAGATTTCCTCAACCACAGGAGCTAACATACGACAAGGTCCGCACCAAACTGCCCAAAAATCTACCAATACTGGTTTATCACTCTTCAAAACCACTTCTTCGAAAGTAGCATCTGTTATTTCTAAAGCCATTTTTAAATTGTTTTAAGTGTTAATGGAGGCAAAGATAATAAATCAAATTCAATATACACAGTATGTTATATAAATTTTAACTATATCCGTATCGATTTTGTTTATTTAAACAAGATTAAAATAAAAAAGCTACCCACTGTAGGGTAGCTTTTGTTGGCTCACAAGGACTCGAACCTTGAATAACAGAACCAAAATCTGCTGTGTTACCATTACACCATGAGCCAATCGTTATTTTTGCGGTGCAAAGATACGTAAGTTTTTTAAACTTCCAAATAAAATAACGATAAAAATATTTTTATTATCTGATTAACCTATTTAATTAACTAAATATCAAGATATTAACTCTTAAATATTTTTTGATTATTTTATCAAAGTTATTAAAATAACTCCATTTTTTCCTTTTTCACCATATGCTTCAAGAGCTTTTTTGTCTTTCAACACTACTACTATGGATTGAATATTTTCAGCGCCAAGATCGGCTAATTTTGTATATTCCATTTCTTTTCCGTCAACTAATAACAAAGGGTCATTTGCCTTTTTTCCATTCATTTTAAAGGCTGTTACTTTTTGTGTTACTTGAACTTCCTTAACGTCAACAACTTTTGAATCAGACATAAGGGTATCGGACTCTTGTTTTAGTTTTAGAACGGTGATATTACCACTTGTAACTGGGGCTTTTCCCGAGGATTTTGAAAGTTTAAACGTCTTTTTGTCTTTTGCTTTTTTTGCAAATTCCTCTGGAACATTTCCTTGGGTGTAGATTTCAACAACGCCATTTTTACCTTTTTCGCCATACATTTTTGTCGCTTTTTCATCTTTGAGTACGTTTATCCATCCAATGTTGTCCGCAGGTATTCCTGAAATTGCTTCCTTTGTTGCCTCTTTCCCGTCAATGAAAAACAACGGTTGCGGATTTTTATCATCAGTGACATAGCCTAAAACTACTATCTGAGGCTCTTTTTCTTGTGCTTGTATCGTTTCTGTTGAAGTTAACGACATGGTTAAAGTGGCAGCCAACGCCAGAGCTGCATAGCCCCATTTGGCTTTTGCGGTTGATTTGTTTTTCATTGTCATATAAATACGTTTTTTTAGGTTACTTGTTTCAAAATTATGTGCCATAGCTATTCGTTCAGCTCCTACACATAGGTGAATGAGTTGCTTTCGGTACTCGTTAGGATGGGTGGTTTGTTCAATTACTCGCTGATCAGCTTGAAATTCGTGTACAGTAATTAGTTGATTTTTAAGCAACCACACAAAAGGATTCCACCAAAAGGCTAAGCAATAAAGCTGTGCAAAAAGTAAGTCCCACGAATGCCCAAATTCAACATGTGCCAACTCGTGTTTGATAATATTATCAGCTCCTTTCGTCATATCTTCTTCAGAAATAACTACATAACCAAACCAACTAAATGGAGATACCTTTTTCTTGGTCACATATATATTCTTGTTATTTGTTGTTTTTTCAAGTGTGGCTCTGCTAACAATTCGACCAATGAATATAATTCCGATAAGATATCGAAGTAAAAAGAGCAAAATACCTACCACATAAACAATCCATAGGAGAGTTGTAAAGCTATAGCTATTATCACTTCCTGTTGCTACGATTGACTCTGTTTGAGTCTCTGAAGAGGATAGCTCAAATGCAACTATTTGTTTTTCAGCGAATATACTATCATAAGGAAGTGGAATATTTACTAAAGGACACATCATTCCTATTGCAAAAATCAGCAATAGGGTGATTCTATTAGTTCTATGAAAAGTGTTACCACTGACAAACAAACGATAGCCTCCCCATAATATCCCCATAAAAACAAAATGTTTGAGCAGGTACAATACTAAATTTTCCATACTTTATTGTTTTTTTTCAATATCATCCAACAATTGTCGAATTTCTTCAATGGATAATTTTTCGGATTTTATGAACGTATTGACTACATTCAAGTACGAATTCTGAAAATATTTTGCTACAATATTTTTTAACGTTCGGTTGTTGTATTCCTCTTTGGAAATCAGTGGATAATATTGGTAAGAGGTGCCAAACGGCTCATGTGCCAAAAACCCCTTCTCTTCAAGCATACGTACATATGTAGATATGGTATTGAAATGTGGTTTTGGATCAGGATACTGCTCTACGATTTGCTTAACAAAGAGCTTATTATGTTTCCAAAAAAATGTCATTATCTCTTCTTCTTTTGCTGTCAATTCTTTCATTTTTTTGTGTTTTATTTATTGATTTTACCTATTTATCTGATTGTTTCTATAAACTTTCATTTCGCCTCTTTCTTACCAGAAGATAGCTTTATTAATTCACAGTGCAAATGTAAACTAAAAAATTTAGTTAAGCAACTATTTTTTATAGTTTGTTTAAAATCGTTTGTTCTTAAAGGCTCTGAAAAGCTATTCGATATTTGAAATTTTGCTTTTAAAACAGCTAATACATATTTTGCAAAGTTTATTAGAAATCGTATTTTTGCAAGAAAAAATAAGTGAAATCAAACGATATTCTTCTCAAAATAAGTGAAAATCCGATATTTATTGAGCTAAACTCAAAAATTAAAGCAGGAATATCCTCTCTGCAAATCAATCATTTATCAGGAGCTTCATTATCATTTGTCATTGCCAATCTTTTCCGAAACACGAAACGAAATTTGTTTGTGATGCTTTCGGACAAAGAAGCAGCAGCCTATTTTCTGAATGATTTGGAAAGCCTGTTGGGCGATGAGCACGTAATATTTTTCCCCGATAGCTACCGCCGTCCGTATCAGATTGAAGACACAGATAACGCCAATGTTCTGCTTCGTGCCGAAGTGTTAAACCGATTGGGTTCACATCAAACACCTTTGATTGTGGTGAGTTATCCTGAGGCTCTTTTTGAAAAGGTAATCACTCGCAAACAACTCGAAAAGAACACCTTAAAAATTAAAAAAGGAGACTCTTTATCTTTGGATTTCCTCAATGAAATGCTTTTTACTTACAATTTCAACCGAACAGATTTCGTCACCGAACCTGGGGAATTTTCAGTTCGTGGTGGTATTGTCGATGTTTTTTCTTTCTCAAACAACGAACCTTATCGCATTGAGTTTTTCGGCAATGAAATCGAAAGTATCCGTACTTTTGATGTTGAAACACAGCTTTCTACACAACAATTATCAAAAATCACGATTATTCCAAACATCGAAAATAAGGAAAATGAAGAAGTAAGGCAGTCCATTTTGGAATACATTTCGGAAGAAACACTTTTTATTGCCAAAGATATTGATAGTTTCCCTCAAAAAATCGATAAATTATTCAATAAATCCGTCGAAATTTACGAAAAACTATCAAACGAAGTCAAACATATCGCTCCCGAAGTACTTTTCTGTCAAAGTAATGAACTTTTGGGACGTATCAGCTCCTTTCAATCCATTTTTACGGGAACAAACTTATTATTTTCTTCAGAAAAAATCGTTTTTAGAACTAATCCGCAACCTGCATTCAATAAGCAATTTGAACTATTAATCAGCTATTTAAACGAAAAACACGAAGAAGGTTTCACCAATTACATTATTTGTTCCACCGAGCAACAAGCAAAGCGTTTTGACGATATTTTCAAGGAAATGGAACAAAAAGTGCATTATCAAACCGCCATTTTATCGCTACACAGCGGGTTTGTAGATCCGGACAATAAAATCAACGTCTTTACCGACCATCAAATTTTTGAACGCTATCATAAGTTCCACCTAAAAAATGGATATGCTAAAAAACAAGCCATTACGCTTAAAGAGCTCACTCAACTTACTGTTGGTGATTATGTTACGCATATCGACCACGGCATCGGAAAGTTTGCAGGATTACAAAAAATTGAAGTAGAAGGCAAAATGCAGGAAGCCATCAAACTTATCTATGGTGACCGCGATGTACTTTTTGTCAGCATTCATTCCTTACATAAAATTACGAAATACAACGGCAAAGACGGCAAGCCCCCGAAGATTTACAAACTGGGTTCGGGAGCGTGGAAAGCCCTGAAACAGAAGACAAAAGCTCGGGTTAAAGAAATCGCCTTCAACCTTATTCAATTATATGCCAAGCGAAAAGAATCAAGCGGTTTTGCTTTTGCTCACGACAGTTATCTGCAAAACGAATTGGAAGCCTCATTTCTTTACGAAGATACGCCCGACCAAAGCAAAGCTACTGCCGAAATTAAAGCCGATATGGAAAGTCCGAAACCAATGGACAGGCTCGTTTGTGGCGATGTTGGCTTTGGAAAAACGGAAGTTGCTATTCGCGCAGCCTTTAAAGCGGTTGATAACGGAAAACAAGTAGCCGTTTTGGTACCTACAACCATTTTGGCATTTCAACATTATCAGACATTTAGCAGCAGAATGAAAGATTTTCCGGTGAGAATTGATTACTTAAATCGGTTCCGAACGGCAAAAGAGAAAAAAAACATTCTGGAAGAACTCGCCAAAGGTTCGCTAGATATCATCATTGGGACACATCAAATTGTAAATGAAAGTGTTAAGTACAAAGATTTAGGGCTTCTAATCGTAGATGAGGAGCAAAAATTCGGTGTGGGTGTGAAAGATAAACTCAAAACATTGAAAGAAAATCTTGACGTACTGACACTTACGGCAACTCCAATTCCAAGAACATTGCAATTCAGTTTGATGGCAGCAAGGGATTTATCAGTAATCAATACGCCTCCACCGAATCGATATCCTATTGATAGTCAAGTTATCCATTTCAATGAAGAAATTATCCGTGATGCTATTGCTTACGAAATTCAGCGAGGCGGACAAGTATTTTTCATTAACAATCGCGTGGAAAATATCCGTGAAGTGGCAGGAATGCTACAACGACTCGTTCCTGATGCCAAAATAGCCGTAGGTCACGGACAAATGGACGGCAAAAAACTCGAAGAAACAATGCTTGCCTTTATGGACGGAGCTTATGACGTTTTGGTAGCAACGACCATCATCGAAAGTGGTTTAGATGTGCCAAATGCCAACACGATTTTCATCAATAACGCTCATAATTTTGGCTTGTCCGACCTACATCAAATGCGTGGACGTGTGGGGCGAAGCAACAAAAAAGCCTTCTGTTATTTCATCACACCTCCGTTTGTAGCAATGAGCGATGATGCTCGTAAACGGATACAAGCCATTGCTCAGTTTTCGGACTTGGGAAGCGGATTCAATATCGCGATGAAGGATTTGGAAATACGAGGAGCGGGTGATTTGCTCGGTGGGGAACAAAGTGGTTTCATTAACGAAATCGGATTTGAAACCTATCAGAAAATTTTGCAAGAAGCCATCGTAGAGTTGAAAGAAAACGAGTTTTCGGAATTGTATCAAACGAAGGAAGAAGACAAATCATATCTGAATGATACACAAATTGATAGCGATTTTGAGCTTTTATTTCCGGATACTTACGTAAACCGAGTTGCGGAACGATTAAATCTTTACAATGAGCTAAGTAACATCAGTTCGGAAGCCGATTTACTAACCTACGAAAAGAATCTGATTGACCGTTTTGGGCAATTGCCTCCTCAGGCTGTCGATTTACTCAATAGCGTACGTCTGAAATGGTTTGCGACCAAAATGGGAATCGAAAAATTAGTAATGAAAAACGGAAAAATGACAGGATATTTCATTTCCGACCAAGAAAGTCCGTTTTATCAAAGTTCTCGTTTTCAAAAAGTATTGCAATTTGTGCAACGCCACCCCGACCGATGCAAAATGCAAGAAAAAGAAACCCGCAACGGACTGCGGTTGTTGCTTCACTTCAATAGTATCAATACTATTCATCAAGCCTTAAAAGTGATGCAATTGGTTTTCAACGAACAACACTCCTTTTAAAGATAAATACTAGAAATTAAATTTAAAACCATATAGAAACATAGAAAAATGCTATGTTTTTATATGGTTTTTATTTATAGAAACTATCCTTACAAAGTAAAGAATCAAGATGAGTTTGGTAATTCACACACTTGTATTCACGATTTTTTGAAAACTATTTGAACGTTACTTTTTTAATATTTTATAAATTAGTATCTTTGCCTTTCATTCAATGTAAACCAATGAAACAAACCATTTTTACAGAAACCTACAAAGTACGAAGTACACAACTCAACGTAAACAATCAGTTAGGGCTTTACGGAGTGTTGGGCATATTGCAAGATATCGCCGCCGAACACGCTGAAAATTTAGGCTTTGGCTACGAACAATTAGTCAAAGAAGGCTTCTTTTGGGTGCTTACTCAGCAAAAACTAAAAATGAAACGTTGGCCCAAATGGAATGAAAGAATTACAGTAAAAACGTGGTCGCTACCCGTAATGGGGGTTTATGCTTTCCGTGAGTTTGAAATCCTTTCAGAAAAAGGAGAAGTCATTGGGAGTTGTTCCAGTACTTGGATTACTTTGGATATCGCATCACGCAAACCTATTGACCTATCGGATAGGCAAGAGCTTTTCTATGCGCGTACCGATGGAGCGTTGGACTTCAAAACCGAACGTATTGACCTACCCTCAGATTTAGAACTGATAAAAAAATTCAACGTACGCATTTCGGACTTGGACGTCAATCTCCACGTGAACAACATAAAATATTCGCAATGGGTACTTGATATGCTTTCTTTGAAAAATCATAAGAATTATGTCATCAAAGAATATGACATCAATTTCTTGTCGGAAACCTTTTACAATGATGAAATTCAGGGATATTCGAGTACCCCCATATTGGAATCGGACGAAAAAATCACTGTTTTTTTCTGCGGTAAAAAGTCCGAACAAACCAAACCTGCCTTTATCGCTAAATTGGTTGCCGAACCCATAAAAAAGAACCTTTAAAACAATCAAACACATTATAAAATGATGAAACTTTTCACAAAACAATCAAAAACATTTTTGCTTTTATGTTTTCTAATCGGTGCATCAGGATATGCCCAGCAAAAAAAAGTGCACAACACCATTAAAATCGAAGAAAACGACTCAAAAGAGGTCATTATCGAAAAAGCCTCAAGAGTGGTGCCTAACCAAAACCAATGGGAAGCCCTAAGTAATGAATACATCGCCTTTGTGCATTTTGGGCCGAATACGTTTACCCGTATGGAATGGGGTAACGGAAAGGAAGACCCTAAAATATTCGATTTAAAAACCTTAGATACTGACCAATGGTGTAAAGCAATGCACGATTCAGGAATGAAAATGGTTATTCTAACGGTAAAACATCACGATGGATTCGTGCTTTGGCAAAGCCGATATACCAATCACGGAGTTATGTCTACAGATTTTCGAGGTGGAAAAGGCGATATTTTGAAAGACCTTTCGGAATCTTGTCAAAAATACGGTCTGAAATTAGGCGTATACTTATCTCCTGCTGACCTCTATCAAATAGAACACCCTGAAGGATTATATGGTAATTTAAGCAAATACACTAAAAGAACCATTCCGCGAGAGGTGCCAGGCAGACCTTTTGCAAACAAAACCACTTTTGAATTTGAGGTTGACGATTATAACGAGTATTTCCTCAACCAACTTTTTGAAATACTCACCGAATACGGCCCTGTACACGAAGTATGGTTCGATGGGGCGCATCCTAAAACCAAGGGCGGTCAACAGTACAACTACACCGCTTGGAAGCAACTTATACGCACGTTGGCTCCCAAAGCGGTTATCTTCGGAAGAGAAGATATCCGTTGGGGAGGAAACGAATCCGGAGCCACCCGAGAAACCGAATGGAATGTAATTCCTATGCCGATGAATCCTGCAACGGCTCAACGCTTCCCCGATATGACCGGAAAAGATTTGGGGTCACGCGAAAAGCTCTATAATGCCAAATACCTACACTATCAACAAGCCGAAATCAATACCTCCATTCGTGAAGGTTGGTTCTACCGAGATGATACCTTCCAAAAAGTACGTAGTGCTGATGATGTTTTTGATATTTACGAACGAACCGTTGGCGGAAATACCACCTTCTTATTGAATATTCCACCCAATCGGGAAGGAAAATTTCCACAAACCGATGTTGATGTACTTAAAGAAGTGGGACAACGCATACGAGAAACTTATGATAACAATTTGCTTTACAGAGCCAAAGGATGCAAAAAAGTATTGGATAATAACCCCGACACTTACCTGACTTTGAATAAAAAAAATCAGGAGATTATTATTTCTTCCAAAAAGCCGATAACCTTCAACCGAATTGTTTTACAAGAAGCCATTCGCACTCACGGAGAACGCGTAGAAAAACACAGCGTAGAGGCTTGGATTAACAATCAGTGGCAAGAAATTGCCTCGGCAACCAACATCGGTTATAAACGTATTTTACGTTTTCCGGAAGTAACCACCTCTAAAATTCGTTTTCGAGTGTTGGAATCGCGTAATACCCCTGCAATCAGTCACATTTCGGCGCATTATTACAAAACTCGTCCGCCTCAGCTTTCTTTTTTCAGAAACTTGGACGGAATGGTAACCATTGCACCAATGCAAACCCAATTCAATTGGAAACCCCACGGACAAAATGCCTCGGAAAACTTAAATACAGGTTATGAAATTTTCTATACCTTAGATGGTTCAGAACCTAATGAAAACAGTACCAAATACACCGAGCCTTTTTTCGTAGAAAATAAACAACTCAAAGCCGTTTCTTTCAATAAAGGAATGAAAGGTGCGGTACGCTCAGAAGATTTAGGAATTCTAAAAAAACAATGGAAAGTACTCAATTTCAGCTCTGAACAAAATGACAGAAAAACCACTATGGCTTTTGATGCCCAACCCAATACCTATTGGCAATCACAAAAAAGCTCTGAAAAATCATTCATAGCCATTGATTTAGGCAAAATACAGACCTTGAAGGCTTTGGTCTATACACCACAAACTTTCCATAGTAAAGGTATGTTAGCCAAGGGGTTAATTCAAGTGAGTAACGATGGTAAAACTTGGCAAACCGTAGCCAATTTTGAATTCGGAAACCTAATTAACGACCCAACCCCCAGAACTTTCTATTTTCCAGAAAGCGTTACCAGTCGTTACGTACGTATCGAAGCCACTGAAATTGCAGAAAACGGAGATATTTTAACCATTGCAGAATTAGATTTTTTATAATATAAATTACATATCCATATAAGAGCATTACAGTATACACCCAAAAGGATATACTGTAATGCTCTTCCTTTTATCAAAATTCTCTAAATAAACATTTTACTGGTTTTCAAATAGTTGTAATCTCAAAAAATAAACAAATTATTTTTATATTCGCCTACAAACAAAAACTTCATACTTCATAAAGATATTTTTTGTTTTCCATACGTTTTCCCCTTGTTTTTTTTACTATCTTTGTGCTGACCCAAAATTTCGTGTGCTTGAGCAATTGAAAATTTTATGCTATTTCACTAACTTTGTACCCAAGTATGAACCTTTTAAGAGCGTTTAATATCATTTTTATTTTCGTCCTTTCCTTTTTGGCGATACACCCCCTGTCTGCACAACAATGTGGCACAGGCACACAGGTGGGGAGTGGCGTTGTTACGCCCTATTGGAGAGAGCAAAACGGAGAAGCCGAAGGAGTGCCTATTCCCGATGGTACAAGTAGAAATCGATATGCCTTAATCAATGTCATAAGAGGAGTGCAGTATGAGATAAATGCCCGATTCATAATGGTTTGTAATGGAACACAAGAAATTCCTTTATCCGATAGTGATGGTAGTACTTTTTCAAATCCGAAAAAAAATTTTATAGCTCCTATTTCAGGTCAAGTTCGTGTATATTACACCCGTTTTTGGGGTTCAGGAAGTGATATGCGAATAAAAATAATCGGTGGGGCAAACAATATCGACAATCAAAATTCATATAATTCGAACAATAAATGGCGAACCCATTTTTACAGAGAGATGAACAATTTTACCAATTATTTAGGATATAAAGACTATAACAGCCATTCATTTGACGAACAAAGAGACCCAAGTGGCAACAGCACCCCCATAGAGGTTCGTTCGCAAGGAGCTATGAGAGCGGGAATATTACGCTATTTTTCAGCACGTTCCTTGATGAAAAACACATCTTTGAAGGGGTTTTATTACGTAAAATTAGGCTCCGATGACGGAACACGACTTTTTATAAACGACGAAAAGGTATATGACCGATGGAATCCTGCGGAGGACTATTTCGTGAAAACACAGGTTATTAAACTCACTGGCAACAACGACCAACTGAAATACGAATACTTCAACAATAATATTCCTTTGCGATATATTTTTCAGATAGACCCTACCGCCGATAAAATCATCGAAAATACGAACCTAACTTCTTCCAACGGGACACCCATTAGTGGTCCCATTAGTGGAACAAAGATTTGTATGGGTAGCTCCACCACCCTTGATGGTGATGACTTTGCAGCGGCTTTGCCCAATACCTTTACCAACCCTACTTTTCAATGGCACTACGCCACAAGCCCCACAGGAACGAAACTCCCCATCATCGGAGGGAATACAAGGCACTATGTGGTCAATACCAACGTGCATCCTTTTAATAATCCCGCAGGAGGAAGTTATTACTTTTTCCGAGAAGCGAAAATCACTATCAATAACATAGGTGTACCCTCTAAACCAGAGAGCATTATGTCCGACCCCATACGAATAGATGTTATAAAGAAACTAAATATCAGCGTAAGCCCTAATAAAAAATCGTTTTGCCAAGGGGAAAGCGGTGCAGAAATTCAAGTGCAGATAGCAAACCCTGCACAGCCTCCTTTTGTTTTTACTTACAAAATTAACGGCGTTGAGTATCAACACACCTCAAATGTTAGGAATTTTAATATTCCCATTAACACGAACCAAGCGGGAACACCACCACTTAAATATCAATACGTTTCCGTTACTGATGGTTATGGTTGCACGACTCAAATTCATCAAACGGATAATATCAATATAATAGCACCGCCTACTGCTACATTTACAGAACTGAATACTACGTTGTGCCAAGTCCATTCGTCAATAGATGTAATGCTTATTTCCAATATTACGGGCGGTCAGTCTCCGTTTATGGTATCTGTAAAAATAACAAACTTACAAAATTCGCAAGAAAGTACCACGCAATTTCACAGCCTTCCACCTCATCATCAAAGCATAAATATATACCATCACACTTCTAATATAGGTTCTTTTAAATACGAAATCACGGGGCTTCGCAATCAAAATGGTTGTTGGACAACTTATACCGATAAAAGTTTCATTGTTACCGTAACCGCCCCGTCCATTGTTCCACCCGAAAACATTACGTTATGTTTGCCCGATGTGGTAACGGCGGTTTATGATGAGGGTAGCGGAAATACGAACGTAGCAGAAAATAGTTACGTATTGCCCACAGGGGATACAGCACTTGACGTAACCATAAACTCCGTGCCTTGTTGCCCAAACCCCGTTTTGAAATGGACTATCAATAACAATTTGAGCAACGTACGAACAGGGCAACCCTCTACCCATACGGGTATTTCTTTTGAAAACGATACTTCCACCGATAAAACGTATAATATTACCTATTGGCTGGAATGTAACGGACAAAAATACAACTATGTAACCCGACAAGTACGGATTACACCACGACCCGTTTTGCAATTTGAATGATTTTGAGAATTGATTTAAAAAAGTATGATACATAGAAAAACAAATAATTTTTTGATTGTGTTATAAGAAGTATGATGAAAGTATCTTTGTCAGGCTGAGCAAAGTCCGTGAAAACGGAGTATGTGTCGAAGCCTTTTAGTGATGAGGCTTCGACTTCGCTCAGCCTGACAACCAGAATTTTATAACATAAGTAATTTTTAACGTAAACAATTAAATATAAATATTCATTTTTTAAATTTTTATTATTATGAGAAAGTTAGTATTAAGTATGGCTTTTGCCATCGTATCGGCAGGTGCTTATGCACAAACGACACCTTGTACCGCTGACCAAAACAAACCTCAAATAGGTACTACTTACACGTATGAGGTAAATACCACAAACAATGGGTTTACAGGAAATGGTAAATATCACTGGTATATTACCCAACAAGCAGACTTACTTAACGGAACAAAAGAGAGTGCTACAAACAATTTTTTTGATGTTGTTGCTGGTGACGCAACTTATGACGATGCAGACAACGCTAACAAACGATTAAAATTAACTTGGAAACCCGATGCCTTAACCAGTGGGAATCCCTTTTATTTGGTTATTAAATATACAGAAACCAAAAATAATTGTGAGTCCAACAATATGAAAGCTATGAGAATAAAGCCGTTAAATAATTTCAAGTTAAAGGTAACACCTGTTAAAGACGCTGACGGGGCTGCGTTTAATGCAGGAGAAGAAAAAGTATGTGCGGCAGGTATCTCTTCTGCTCAGGTTCTTGCTAACGGAAAAGTGAAATACGAGTACGGAAAAACAACACTCTACTATAAGGTAGAAATGAGTGGATATGTAGGTAATTGGAAACCTACGATTTCACTTCCCGAACTTCAAGGAAAAACAGGAACAGACGCTGAGTTTGTAGGAAGAAAGTACGAATCCGTAGAGTGGAAAGCAGGAGGAAGTACTTTTGAAACTTTTAGCGATGATTTTGTAGCAGGAGCTTCTGTAACAAATCTATTGGCAAAAACGGCTACCACGCAAAGTTCGTTTATATTAAAAATAGTGGTAAATAACGGGACATACGAGGGGCTTACAGATGAGAATATATCCTTGTCAACCAAAGGTAATATGATTCTTGCAAACAATAGTTTAGGAGCGAGAGACGTTAAGGACGATTGTTCTGATATAACAAATGACAGCGACAATAGAAAAGGAACACAAGTCATTTTAGCAAGACCTGAAATTCAAGCTCAATCAGGAGGGTTTATCATCCAAATTCAATAAAAACTTAAAAAACTTTCTCTATACAAGGTATAATTTCCCGAAGATTTTCAGTATTCGGGAAATTATATCCTTTGTATAAACAATATGTATCGGCATAACAGACATAGCGTTTCGTTGCTGTTGTGGTTTTGCTTATGGCTTTGTTTTTGGGGCGGTGTTTCGGCTCAAAACACAGGCTTAGTAGGGCAAACCACCACATTGTCAATAAGTGATGTACCTAATGGTACATACACGTGGGAACTCTATGTGCCTACGCCGAACCTTGATTTTACTAAAACGGCAGGAAACTGCCCGCCGTCAAAAGCCGTGTTTGTGGGTGGCAATAGCAGTCCGCAAGTGCAAGTACAATGGCTTGAAGCGGGGACGTATTACTACAAAGTAAACGTCAATGATGGGTGTAGTAACAACACCAAAATAGGGGTTATCACCATAATGGGTGAGGTTACTCCTCCTAAAATACAAATTACGTACGATTGCCATAAGGGTACTGCCCAACTAAACGCCTCTGGATATACTGGGGCTTTGGTTTGGAGTACGGGCGAGACCACCTCGTCTATTAGCGTTAATACCAAAGATATTCCACAAGGGCAATCGGTTACTTATTGGGTGCGTCAGACACTTAACGGAGTACAAAGCGAACCTACTTCGGTAGCTATCGAACGAAATACACCACCTAATCTGCCCAATGCGTCCAATTTCCCAGCCCGAATTTATTTGGGGCAATCGGTAAGTTTGGCAAGTGTGTCTTGCGGTAACGATAAAGTACAATGGTTTACCGATTCGGCTCTTACGCAGGAAATTACGGCTTCGGAAATCCATCCTACCCGAAATACGACTTATTATGTGGTTTGTAAAACCGATACGGGTTGCCAAAGCGATGTGGTAAGCCTACTATTAGAGGTGGTAGCAAAACCGCCTTGCGATGATTTATTTGATAAGATGTTTATCCCCAATGCTATTTCGCCTAATCAAGATGGTGCTAACGACACTTGGGAGGTGGAAGACCTTAAAAAATATTACGAAAGTTGCAAACAGAAAAACGTGGTGCGTATCTTCAACCGATGGGGCGTAAAAGTATATGAAAAAGAAAATTATATGCTTGACAACCAGCGATTTGGAGGTCGTTCAGAGCATTCAAGAACCCTTGGCAAAACTCATTTGCCTGATGGTACTTATTTCTTTGTAATTACCTTTGAAGATGGAAAACAAAAAACAGGGTATCTATACGTAAAAGGACCTGGTTTTGAGTTTTAACATCTGTAAGCTATTTTTCATCATGAAAATATCCTAACGAAAGAAATGCGTTTTTTTAAATAGTCCGTATGCTTAAAGCATTTAGTAAACGCTATATCTAAAAAGCAACTATTTGATTAACAACACTTTATCTCTCAAATAGCTATTTTATAGGCTTTTGTTTTTTTAAGATTGCTTCTTCTGAAAAAATACGTTATCTTTGTGACCAAATAAAAAATGGGAAGTGATGTAAAAAGTATGATACCTTAAAAAAAGAGGACATTTCTGTCAGGCTGAGCGAAGTCGAAGCCCTGTAATGATAAGGCTTCGACTTCGCTCAGCCTGACAATCAGAACTTCCATCATACTTTTTACAACACGACCAAAAAATGATATGAAAAAGCGAGGTATATTTATTTTGGTTTTTCTTCTGAACTTTGTTTGGGTGGGTTGCTTGAAAAATGAAGCAGAAGATGTTGAGACGATAGTTGAATTGACAATCTATCCGCAGACACAAAGTGGCAAGCACGTGCTTTCTGATATTTGGACAGAAGCCATCGTTTATTCTGATAATGAGGATAATAGAAAACAAGATGCTTTCCATACCATCATTGAAGGAAAAGATAAATTATCATACGAACGAGGATTTCAATATACATTCAAAGCCAAGAAAACTTGGATGAAAAAAAATCCTCCGCAAGATGTTATTCCCATCAAATATGAACTTTTAGAACTTCTAAAAAAAGAAAAAATAATCACCCAAGACACTTCCGAAGAAATAGAGTTGGTGGTAAACCCGCAGAAAGTGAAATTTTATAAATCGTATCCTATTGAGTTAGACGCCAACGGAAAACCTATATTATATGACGCTCTTTTCTGTCTGGACAACCAAACGAAAAAGCCCGTCATACTCCAAGAAATCAAAAATTTTGAGTTTGAAACGGGCTATCATTATCTTTTAAAGGTAAATAAACTTACAAAAGCCACTCCTTTTTCCGTTTCTTACGAACTTATAGAAATAAAATCAAAGAAATTACCATAAAATCATTCATTTTCTTATGAAAAACATATTTTTATCAACCATTTTAGTGGGAATGAGTTCCATGAGTATCGCACAGACCTCGCAAACTCTCGAAAAGAATTGGAAATTCACGCGTGAGGATAACAAAAACTTCTCGCAAATTTCCGTAAATGACAAAAAATGGCAAAATGTAGTTGTGCCTCACGATTGGGCGATTTACGGACCTTTTGACATTGAAAACGATGTGCAACGCACCGCCATTAAGCAGGACGGACAAGTAGCTCCCATCGAGCATTCGGGGCGTACGGGCGGACTTCCGTTCGTAGGTGTGGGTTGGTACCGAACTTCATTTGATGTGGCGGATTTCAATTCCGACAAAAAAGTTTTCATCAAGTTTGATGGAGCAATGTCCAACGCCGAAGTATTCGTAAACGGGGAAAAAGCAGGAGAATGGCACCACGGATACAACACTTTTTTCCTCGATGTTACTCCTTTTGTGAAAGCCAAAAACAATACCTTGGCAGTTCGTTTGGAGAATTTGACGCAGCAATCACGTTGGTACCCAGGTGCAGGGCTCTACCGAAATGTACACGTGATTGTGAAGAGCAAAACCCATATCCCGATTTGGGGAATTCAGCTAACAACTCCTGAAATTGAGAAGAATTTCGCTAAAATTCAGCTAAAAACCGAGATAGAAAGTCAAAATCTGTCTAACATTGAAGTAGAAACCGAAATTTTTAATCCGAAAGGAGAAAAAATTGCTTCTGACAGAAAAAAATACAATGAATTTATTGTCAATAATAAAATTCAACAAGATATTTATGTAAAAAATCCTGTTTTGTGGGACATTCAGCAACCTAATTTGTACAAAGCAGTTACAAAAATATATGAAAACGGAACGCTGAAAGACACCGAAACAACCACTTTTGGTATCCGAAAAATCGAAATCAAACCCAACGACGGATTGTATCTCAACGGAAGAAAAATCAAGTTTCAAGGCGTGTGTATGCACCACGATTTGGGAGCGATTGGGGCAGCGATCAATGAAGCGGCTATCCGTCGTCAGATACGAATTATGCAAGATATGGGCGTGAACGCCATTCGTACGGCTCATAATATGCCAGCTCCTGAATATGTGCGTATTGCCGATGAAATGGGAATGATGTTGGCTTTGGAGAGTTTCGACGAATGGGCAATTCCGAAGGTAGAAAATGGCTACAATCGTTATTTTAAAGATTGGGCAGAAAAAGATTTAACCAATTTGGTACGTCATTTTCGTAACAACCCGAGTGTGGTGATGTGGTTCATCGGTAACGAAGTAGAAGAACAAAGCGTTCAGGAAGGAGCCAAAGTAGCACGTTGGTTACAAGATATTATCCACAAACACGATGGTACACGACCTGTTTCCAACGGAATGGACAGACCCGACCACGTTTTCAAAAACAATATGGCGGCAACTATGCAGGTGGCAGGTTTCAATTATCGTCCGTTCCGTTATCAAGAAGCCTACAAATTGTTGCCTCAACAGATTATTTTGGGAAGTGAAACCGCTTCAACTATCAGTTCACGAGGTGTTTACAAATTCCCTGTGGAAAGAAAATCAATGCCAAAATATCAAGACCAACAAACCTCTTCCTATGATGTAGAACATTGCGGTTGGTCAAATTTGCCAGAAGATGATTGGATTCAACACGAAGATTTACCTTACACTATTGGCGAATTTATTTGGACAGGATTTGATTATTTGGGTGAACCGACTCCGTATTACGTAGAATGGCCTGCTCATAGCTCATACTTTGGTGCGGTGGATTTGGCAGGACTTCCTAAAGATAGATTTTACCTTTACAGAAGCCATTGGAACAAAGAAGCCGAAACGCTACACGTTCTACCACATTGGAATTGGGAAGGACGTGAAGGACAAGTAACTCCGATTTTTGTTTATACAAATTATCCTTCGGCAGAGGTTTTCATCAATGGAAAAAGTCAAGGGAAACGCAGTAAAGATTTGAACATTCCGCTTGATGGAAGTTACACCAAAGAAGCGCAGCAATCGTTTGAGCGTCAGAAACGTTATCGCCTAATGTGGCTCGACACCAAATACGAAGCAGGTGAAGTAAAGGTTGTCGCTTACGACAAAAACGGAAAAGCCGTAGCTGAAAAAATTGTAAAAACAGCAGGGAAACCACATTCACTTCGCCTTACTGCCGACAGAAATGTAATTACTGCCGACGGAAAAGACCTTTCATTCATTACCATAGAGGCGGTGGACAAAGACGGAAATCTGTGCCCTAATGTAAATGATTTGGTTACTTTCAAAGTAAGTGGAGCCGGAACGTATCGTGCGGCAGCTAATGGCGATGCCACCTCAACCGACCAATTCCATTTGCCAAAAATGCATCTTTTCAACGGAAAATTGGTAGCCATCGTACAATCAAGCGAAAAAGCTGGAGAAATCACTTTCGAAGCCAAAAGTAAAGGATTGAAAACTGCTGTAATTAAAGTAAAAACCAAATAGAAATAACTTTCCACAGGTAACACGGATTTTGTTTTTCTTCTGTGTTTTTGGTACTTTGCCAAAGTCTTAAAACTTTGGCAAAGTGCTTTGAATAGAAAGCCTACGGGGTTTTTAAATCCAATTTATGGAAATGATATGTTTTCTTTTCGACCTTGAAAGATCGAAAAACGGTTCAAATAAACGAATCAGAGGCTGATAATTTTCCTGCGTTTCACCTAAAGAAATCACATAAAATATTCCTGTTTTCAAAAATAATACGTAACTTTGCGAAAGTAATCATTTAGTCAAACGTATTTTAAACCAATTTACAAGCCTTGCTGAATTCTGTTTGTGGCAAGAGTGTTGGTTTTGAGTAACGGTTTTTTTGTTATGGAGAAACAACAATTGACCATTCGCTACACAACTTACGAACATATTTCTGAACTTCCGGAAGAGGTGCAAACCCTTATGGCTGAGGCTGTAAAGGCAAGGGAAAATGCGTATGCGGTTTACTCCAACTTTAAGGTTGGTGCGGCTGTTCGGTTGGAGAATGGTGCCATTTGCATAGGCTCCAACCAAGAGAATGCGGCTTATCCGTCGGGCTTGTGTGCCGAGCGTGTGGCAATTTATCAAGCATCGACTCAGTTTCCAAACGAAACGATTCAAGCCATTGCCATTTCCGGTACGGCGAAAGCACCCACCGACCAACCCGTGTCGCCTTGTGGTGCGTGTAGGCAATCACTTTCGGAGTACGAAATACGACAAAAAAAAGCCATTCCCGTTTATTTTATGGGAGCCTGTGGAAAAATCATTCAAACGGATTCCATTAAGGATTTACTGCCTTTTTTGTTTGACGGTAGCCTTTTGTAAGGCTCAAAACACAAAACCCACTTATTTTTTTGGAAGTTTCTTGCTTTTTTGTTTACTTTTGCAGGATTTATTACTTTTTTTTGATATATTAACCTTAAGCAATATGAAAAAACATATCTTTTTGTTGGTGCTTACCCTTGTGGTGGCATTCAGCGCAGGACAACTCGGCTATGCTCAGACGAGCTACGCCAAGACGATCACAATTGATCAGCCAAACACAGTAAAGTCAATCACTGAATTTGCTGAGGAAGACTTCTCTACAACAGAATCCATTTTTACACGAGTGCTTGTCAAAAATGGCATGAGTTTTGAGGTAGAATTTCCATCTCACTATACCAATGTATACAGGAACTATGGAAAATTTACTATTATTACTGGAACAAATGGGAAAACGCGCCTCAGATTTACTGGAGCTGGAGGCTTTAGCTGTAGCTATGAGACCATTGTGGGAGGAGTGACCAAAGTCCGAAGAATCGCTGGAGATGTCAATTATTATTGGATTTGGCAACTTAATGGACAAGACCTAGATGATAATGCTATTTTACGCATCAAAAACAGTACAAATACACACTCAAGATCAGCTTCTCAAGTTTCTGATAATCAGACAATTAATGTTTCAACTAATAAAAGTTCTGCTGTATGGTGGGATATTGCTCCAGAAGGTTCAACAAATTTTGTATATTTGTATGAAGACAAAAGTAATGAAAAAATACACAAAATTTTATCGGATGCTAAGGATAAGTTTCCTGGAGAAAGTAATTTTATATTACGATTATCTTTTGATGACAATACAAGCAATCTCTTAAACAACGGAACTTATGGAGGTAATACATTTCGATATCTCACTCTCAAAGATGAGCGTACCGTTCAATATACACTTACCACCGAAAGCCATCACCCTACGTGGGGTACGGCACAACCCGCCACCCAAACCGTAAATGCAGGTACAGAGGTTACCTTACAGGCTACCCCAAAAACGGGCTATCGCTTTGTGGGTTGGGCTGTGGGTACGCCTTCTTTTATCGTAGCCAATGACAATCCGTACCAACCTGCCATCAATGAAAACGTGCGTTTTATTGCTGTTTTTGAGCCTTTGCCTTTACAAATTACTGCCAACAGCAACAACACGGCTTGGGGTAGCGTATCTCCTGAAAATCAAACCCTTAATGCAGGTCAAACCGCAAAAGTAACAGCCACGCCCGTAGCACCACATAAATTCAAACATTGGATAAACACAGCTACTCAAGCGGTGGTTTCTACCCAAGCGGAGTATAGCTTTACCGTAAACGAAAATAGCAGTCTTACCGCTGTTTTCGAGGAGGGCGTTTCTACCTACAAAGTAACAGCTAAGAGCAACAACACGGCTTGGGGTAGTGTATCTCCTGAAAGTCAAACCCTTAATGCAGGTCAAACGGCAAAAGTAACAGCCACGCCCGTAGCACCGCACAAATTCAAACATTGGATAAACACGGCTACTCAAGCGGTGGTTTCTACCCAAGCGGAGTATAGCTTTACCGTAAACGAAAATAGCAGTCTTACCGCTGTTTTCGAGGAGGGCGTTTCTACTTACAAGGTAACAGCTAAAAGTAACAACACGGCTTGGGGTAGTGTATCTCCTGAAAATCAAACCCTTAATGCAGGTCAAACGGCAAAAGTAACAGCCACGCCCGTAGCACCCCATAAATTCAAACATTGGGTAAACACGGCTACTCAAGCGGTGGTTTCTACCCAAGCGGAGTATAGCTTTACCGTAAACGAAAATAGCAGTTTTACCGCTGTTTTCGAGGAGGGCGTATTTACGTATAACGTAACGGCTAAGAGCAACAACACGGCTTGGGGTAGCGTATCTCCTGAAAATCAAACCCTTAATGCAGGTCAAACGGCAAAAGTAACAGCCACGCCCGTAGCACCGCATAAATTCAAACATTGGATAAACACAGCTACTCAAGCGGTGGTTTCCACCCAAGCGGAGTATAGCTTTACGGTAAACGAAAATAGCAGTCTTACCGCTGTTTTCGAGGAGGGCGTTTCTACTTACAAGGTAACAGCTAAAAGTAACAACACGGCGTGGGGTAGTGTATCTCCTGAAAATCAAACCCTTAATGCAGGTCAAACGGCAAAAGTAACAGCTACGCCCGTAGCACCACATAAATTCAAACATTGGATAAACACGGCTACTCAAGCGGTGGTTTCTACCCAAGCGGAGTATAGCTTTACCGTAAACGAAAATAGCAGTCTTACCGCTGTTTTCGAAGAGGGTGTTTCTACTTACAAGGTAACAGCTAAGAGCAACAACACGGCGTGGGGTAGCGTATCTCCTGAAAATCAAACCTTTAATGCAGGTCAAACGGCAAAAGTAACAGCCACGCCCGTAGCACCACATAAATTCAAACATTGGATAAACACGGCTACTCAAGCGGTGGTTTCTACCCAAGCGGAGTATAGCTTTACGGTAAACGAAAATAGCAGTCTTACCGCTGTTTTCGAGGAGGGCGTTTCTACTTACAAGGTAACAGCTAAAAGTAACAACACGGCTTGGGGTAGCGTATCTCCTGAAAATCAAACCCTTAATGCAGGTCAAACCGCAAAAGTAACAGCCACGCCCGTAGCACCGCATAAATTCAAACATTGGGTAAACACAGCTACTCAAGCGGTGGTTTCTACCCAAGCGGAGTATAGCTTTACCGTAAACGAAAATAGCAGTCTTACCGCTGTTTTTGAGGAGGGTGTTTCTACCTACAAAGTAACAGCTAAGAGCAACAACACGGCTTGGGGTAGTGTATCTCCTGAAAATCAAACTCTTAATGCGGGTCAAACAGCAAAAGTAACAGCCACGCCCGTAGCACCGCATAAATTCAAGCATTGGATAAACACGGCTACTCAAGCGGTGGTTTCTACCCAAGCGGAGTATAGCTTTACCGTAAACGAAAATAGCAGTTTTACCGCTGTTTTTGAGCAGGGCGTTTCTACTTACAAGGTAACGGCTAAAAGTAACAACACGGCGTGGGGTAGCGTATCTCCTGAAAATCAAACCCTTAATGCAGGTCAAACCGCAAAAGTAACAGCTACGCCCGTAGCACCGCATAAATTCAAACATTGGATAAACACGGCTACTCAAGCGGTGGTTTCTACCCAAGCGGAGTATAGCTTTACCGTAAACGAAGAAATATCGCTTACGGCTGTTTTCGAGGAAGTGATTTTACTTGACCCTAATGCGGTACTTCCGCATCTGACAGACTTAGACACGGCTGTACTGAAAACAGGAACGCCTCAAACCTTTGTGTGGGAAGAAATGCCTCAAAATGCGACCAACTTCAAAGCTACGCTTATCGATATGAGCAATGCTTCGGCAGTCACAGCCCTTGTAAGCACAATTGACGCCACACAAGCGCAACTTGAGTTTGCCAAAGCAGGTACTTTTACCCTTATGATTCACTTTGAAGTGTTAGGCGTTTCTTACACAGTAAGTTATGACGGTATTGTAGTTAAATAGTAATCCTAAAAATTATAAAGAAATGAGACATCAACATATCATAAAATCGTTATTATTGCTTTTTGTAGTAGCTTTAACGGCTTGTAGTAAAGAAGAAGATACTCCCACACCTGCCCCCACACCCCCGATATGCAATTGACCCTTACGGAAGTGTCACTTATGCAAGGGCTATACACACAGGTGGGGCTTAGCAATGCCTCGCAGGTGAGCATCACCCCCAACACTTCCGATGTTGCCACCCTAACCCACGAAAAAGGACAACTCAACATACGGGCAACAAAAGCCGGAAGCGTTACCTTTAAAATAACCGATGCTACCAATAGCAAACGTTCGGTAAGCCTCAAAGTGAATGTAGTTCCTGTCAAATTCGGAATTATGGAAAACATCGGCGGCGTGATGAAAGTAGAGACCAAATATCGGTATCAAACCCCGAAAACGTTGCACACGGCAGTTTCCGCAACCGACAGAAAGACGCATTTCTTGAAATTAGAGCTTCCTACGGCGTGGAAAGAGGGCGAGGCAACTACGGTGCTTTACAAAGATGCATCGGCTACTCAACCCAACCCGATCAAAGCCTCTGTGTTGCAGTTGTATCGTCAGCAAGGGTTGCCTTTGGTGGTTTATTTGGTTTCGGAGGATAAAAAACAGTACTTTGTATTCCCGATATTAGAAAAATAGAACGGATTTCAATCTTAGATTTATGATAAAACCACATAGGGACATAGAAAAAACGATGTTTCTATGTGGTTTGTTTTTAAGAAAATGTATTATGCTGAAAATGAATGCTTCCACATTACCTTTCGCCGACTTTGCCTCCAATGCTATTTTTTCGTGAGGGGAGACGCTTCTGTTCTTATCAGTACCTTTGCAAAATGACGTAAAAAAGGCGTATTAAAAATTAGAGTAAAAAGCTGAAATCCTCATATCTTTGCGAAAAATAGGAAACCTATGAATATTGAAAAACTATCACAAAAAATTAAGGAATTACGAAAAATGAAATGTCTTTCGCAAGAGGAATTAGCAACCCAAGCAGGAGTTTCTCTCCGAACCATTCAGCGTGTGGAAAAAGCAGAAAACACACCGTCAGGAGAAACTTTAAAACGTATACTAACCACTTTGGGTACTTCATACGAAACACTTATTGCTGAGACTATAACCGAAAAACCCTTACGAACCCTACAAGGTGTAAAAGAGTATCTGCATATTTTCAATGATAAACTGATAATCAATAGGTCTGTTATTCCTGAAAATATCACAAAAACTTATGAGAAATCTATTTCGTATTTGTTTAAGACGTTAGGTGTTGTATTTATTGGAACATTATTATTTTCTATAATAGCCGTTGTACTTTTCTTTTTAGACAACACTGATTTGGCTATTTTTGCAGCAAGTTTAGCAATCACATTTCTCATCACTGCCTTCCTTATGATGCGATTTTCTTCAGGAATTCCATATATTGAACGTAAACGTATTGTAGCAACAAAAATTGAAAAGATGAGCTTAGGCTCTGCTAACTTCATCGTGATTTATAGAGACGGAAAACGTATTAAAGAAAGAGTCATCGCTTTCAATCCTAATAATTTAACGTTTATTCAACAAGAATTAATTTCTGAAAGTCTCCTAGAAAATGATAAAGTAGGTAGGAACTATGACTTTCTATTTATAATTCTTTTTATACCTATTATATCTGCAACAACAGGACTTTCCGATAGATTTGGAACATCCATTTCAATATACGGCTTGGTATGTGCCGTTGCTATAATAGCCAAGGTTATCATAAAATCAATTCGAAATAACAAAAAATACGCTCAATCACTTTAATTTTTTAAAATACAAAACGCACCAAATAGCTCAATTTATTTGGTGCGTTTTTTACATTTATAAAATCGTTTTACTCCATCATATACGTAGCATCAATGAGTGTATTTTGTTGGTTTTTAGATTGTAATGCATAGTTAAATCCTTTACGAACACAAAATGCCCCAATTTCACCACTCTTACTCAAAGCGATAAATCCTACTTGCAGATGCTCCAATTCGGGGGTATTTTTATACAAATCATAAATGCGTTTGGTCACGATTTCACAAGCATCTTGCGGAGATTTTCCGTGTCGCATCAGCTCTACCACTATCGCACTACCCGCCGTACGGATAACCGCTTCGCCCAAACCCGTTGCTGCGGCTGCACCTACCTCATTGTCCAAGAACAGCCCTCCACCGATGATGGGTGAATCGCCTACTCTACCTGCCATTTTCCAAGCCATTCCGCTGGTGGTACAAGCCCCTGAAAGATTTCCGTTTTCGTCCAATGCCAACATACTAATCGTATCGTGGTTTTCAATATTGATAATAGGCTTATATTGAGAGGTTTTCAGCCATTCTTCATAAGCTTTCTTTGACTTTTCAGTTAGTAAATCTTCTTCTTTAAATCCCTGTGAAAGAGCAAATTGCTTAGCTCCGTCACCCACGAGCATTACGTGAGGCGTTTTTTCCATTACCAAACGAGCCACCGAAATGGGGTGCTTGATATTTTTCAAACAAGCTACCGAACCCGCATTGTTTTGGCTGTCCATAATACAGGCGTCGAGCGTCACGTTTCCTTCTCGGTCTGGATATCCGCCATAACCTACCGATGTTTCTTCGGGGTCGGCTTCGGCAGTCATCACGCCTTTTTCAACCGCATCTAAGGCACTTCCGCCCGAGGCGAGAATTTTCCAAGCAGCATCGTTAGCAGGTAATCCATGATTCCAAGTACTGATAACCACAGGTTTAACAATAGTTTTTTCCTCTGTATTTTTCGTAACCGTTTGATTACAAGCTGATAGAAGAACGCATAAACTTACAAAATACGCTTTTTTCATTTTATTTTATGGTTTTTGGTTTTATTTTTCGTGTTTCATTTCAAAACAGTCATTTCTTGCTAAAATCGCTCTGTTTTTCAAAAAAAACAATCTGTTCTATCTGATTTGAGTAAAGAAAAATTCCACTTCCTTTCGGAAAATATCAATGTCATACGAATGTTGCATTGTATTAGTGAAATGAATATTAATGTTTTGATTTTCAGATATATCCTCTTTTATAATTTCGATAGATTCCCACGCTGAGATAATTTTGTCTTGTCCTCCAACTACAATTTGCATATACTCTTTATAGTTCTTGTTGAACGCGGTGGGTATAGGCATTTCGGCTCTGAATGTCAATGCTGGGTTGAATAATAGACATGGTTTTTGTAAATATTGAGCCAAGTAATACGCCACCAATCCTCCCGCACTCGACCCTATGATAGCTTCGATGTCAGCATAATTTTGTTGGAGTTTTTGAAACAAATTAGGCGTGTTTTTATAGTCAATGGTAGGGCCTTCGACCGTTCCATAGGTTTGCAAAACAGCTCTTCGGTCGTCCTGCAATAGGCTGTCCAATCCGTGTAAGTATAGAAGTCTGTTTGTCATATTAAAATTAAGTTTTGACAACCAAGTTCAGAGATGCAATATATTAGCCTTTACATTCCTTGTGAAGTTTTATCTAATTGCTTTCTATTCAACACTTTGATTCGTTTTGCTTTGGTTTCTATCCATCCGTTTTTGGTAAATTCAGATAGCATCCTGATGAGAGATTCAGTGGCAGAGCCTATCATTGTTCCGATTTCTTCTCTTGAAAGTTGCATATTGATATATCCATCATGGTCTTTTCCAAAGATTTCTTCCAAAAACATAAGGGTATGTGCAAGTCTCTGTTTAACAGTTTTTTGTGCTAAGTCGAGGATAGCATCGTCGGCTTGTTTGAGTTCATCGCATATATTTTTAAAGAGTTCCGATGAAAAAAAGTGATTTTCGGCAAAAGAGTTTTGAAAGTCTTCTTTTGGAATCAAACACGCCTGTACGTCGGTTAACGCTGTTGCGGTAAGACTTACGGGACGTTTGGTAATAATACTTTTTTGCCCTAAGATATCACCTTTGGTAACAAATCGCACTATTTGGTTTTTTCCTCCAAAGCTCAACTTAGTAAGTTTACAAAAGCCTTCGCTGATGCAATAGACCCCCGGTAGCATATCACCTTCCTCAAAAATAACCTCTCCCTTTTTTATGACTATGGATGTTTTATGTTCTGATATACAGCAAAGTTGCCCTTCGTTTAAGGTTTTTAACGCATTCTGATTTCTAACAGAACATTTCTCACAGCGAGTCGGCATAAGCAGATTTGATTTTGTTTAGTTTCGCAAAGATATAAAATTAGTAATAGAAGTCATAATTTTTTTGTAACTTTGCCACTTTATATAGTAGGTAATGTGCCCGAAAGAAAATTAGCGAAAGGAGAATTGCAAGGTTTTTCTCAATCCTAATCGGGAAATGTTATTACCTAACCTCTAATGTAATTTATGTCGAATACTTGTTATCATTGTGGCAATGAATGCGATAGTCGTCCGTTGGAACTTGACGATAAGATTTTCTGTTGCTTAGGCTGTAAAACGGTCTATGAACTGTTATCAGAAAATAATTTAACTTCCTACTACGACCTTGAAAAAACCCCAGGAGCCCGTCCGGAGGCTTCTTCGGAAAAATATGCTTTCTTGGACAATGAAAAAATTGTAGATAAACTACTGGAATTTAACGACGGCAACGTTCAAGTTGTCAGTTTGTATATTCCTCATATTCATTGTAGTTCATGTATTTGGGTTCTTGAGAACTTGGATCGTTTGCACAAAGGAGTAACCACAGCTTTGGTAAATTTCCCTAAGAAAACAGTACGCATCACTTATAACGCTGACATGCTAACCCTTAAAGAGTTAGTACTTCTGTTAGCTCATATTGGTTATTCACCTTACATCAGTTTGGATGATTATCAATCCAAAAAAAACAATCCAAATCGCGATATTTACTACAAATTAGGGGTGGCAGCTTTTGCTTTTGGAAACGTGATGTTACTGTCCTTTCCCGAGTATTTTGAGGCTGATGAATTTTGGATTGAACAGTACAAGCCTTTTTTCCGTTGGCTGATGTTTTTTCTTTCATTACCCGTGATGTTTTACTCGGCTTCGGATTATTTTATTTCAGCGTATAAGGGTATCAGAAGTGGTTTTTTGAATATTGACATCCCTTTAGCTTTAGGAATTTTAGCAATGTTCGTCCGTAGTTGCTACGACATATTAACAGATTCGGGGCAAGGATTTTTCGACAGCCTTAACAGCTTGGTTTTCCTATTGTTAATAGGCAAGTTTTTTCAACAACGCACTTATGACTTTCTCTCCTTTGAGCGCGACTACAAAAGTTATTTTCCGATTGGAATAACCAAAATTCACCCCGATGGAAAGGAAGAAAGCGTTCAGGTTTACGATATTCAACAAGGCGATAGGCTACTGATTCGCAATCAAGAACTTATCCCAGTGGACGCAATTCTGATCCGTGGTGAAGGACATATCGATTACAGTTTCGTAACCGGTGAAGCTGATCCGATGCAGAAACTCAGTGGAGATAAACTTTTTGCAGGTGGAAAACAAACGCAAGGAGCCATTGAAATAGAAGCTCTTAAAGGAATTTCACAAAGCTATTTGACCCAACTTTGGAGCAATGATGTATTCAACAAAGACAAAGATGATGATTTTAAATCTTTAACAGATAAAGTTAGTAAATACTTTACCATCATCATTTTGTCCATTTCGTTAATTTCATTACTCGTTTGGATTTTACGTGCTTACTGGGGAATTTCAGCTCCTGTGATGGCACTAAACGTATTTACAGCAGTACTCATCATTGCTTGTCCGTGTGCATTAGCCATTTCAGCTCCGTTTACTTTGGGAAATATGCTTCGGATTTTTGGTCAGCGTAAATTATACCTCAAAAACAGTAAAGTAATCGAAAAAATGGCAAAAATTGACACCATTATTTTCGACAAAACAGGAACTATCACCACAGCTAATAAATCTGATTTAACCTACGAAGGTATTAGCTTAACCCCTAATGAACAGCGAGTTGTAAAGAATACATTGCGAAATTCTAATCATCCGTTGAGCCGTCAGGTCTATGACTTTTTGGAGGTTTCGGACAACTCCAAACTTATTGATAATTTCGAAGAAATTACAGGAAAAGGAATCCAAGCTACGGTTGAAGGTATTGCTGTAAAAATTGGATCAGCGAGTTTTGTAGGGAAACACGTAGAACACAACAACTTGAAGACCAGCGTACACGTGTCCTTAGATAATGTTTATAAAGGATGTTTTGTGTTCCACAATTCCTATCGCGATGGGATTTCGGAGTTGTTTACATCATTATCATCTGATTATGAAATTGTTATTCTCTCAGGTGATAATGAAAGCGAACAGATGAACTTGGAAAAAATATTACCTAAGGGTTCTATTCTTCTTTTTAATCAAAAACCTGAAGATAAGTTGCTTTACATCAAACATTTGCAAGAAAAAGGTAAAAAAGTGATGATGGTAGGCGATGGATTGAATGATGCAGGAGCTTTAAAACAAAGTGATGTAGGCATCGCTCTCTCTGAAAATGTAAATGTATTCTCACCTGCTTGTGATGGTATTATGGACGCTTCAAAAATCAAGCAATTGAATGTTTTTATGGCACTTACGAAAAAATCAATGCAAATCATTAAAGGTAGTTTTGTGCTATCGTTCCTCTATAATATGGTGGGAATAACCTTTGCTGTTCTGGGGTTACTTTCGCCCTTGGTGGCAGCCATCTTGATGCCTTTAAGTTCAATAACCATTGTTCTTTTTACTACTATTAGTGCTAATGTAGCCTCTGTCAAAAGATTAGGGAAGTAAAATACTTTGTGATTATTCTTTTTTTTGAAAAACATAAGTATTTCAATATTTCATATGTAATATATTAAAAATAAACCACATAGATATATAGTTTTTTCTATGTGGTTTATTTGAAATTTTCGGTAGTTTTCGGATAATGAATGCTTTTACATTTCTCTCTCCACGTCTTTATCTCCTCTTCCTGACAGATTTACGATTGAAAGGCTGTTTTTGTTTTTCAATAGTTTTACGGCCAATGCCACCGCATGAGACGATTCAATGGCGGGAATGATACCTTCCAATCGGGCAAGGAGTTTGAAGGATTCGATTGCCTCCTCATCGGTCACGGAAAAATAGGAAGCTCTTTGGCTGTCTTTTAGGTAGGCATGTTGTGGACTAATTCCGGGGTAATCCAATCCTGCTGCTATTGATTTTGAAGCGATTGGATTTTTGTCCGTATCAGTTAAGCAGTAGGAGTACGTTCCTTGGAAAACGATTGGAGTTCCATAATTGAGCGTAGCGGCGGTGTTGTTAGCTATGTTTTTTCCTCCGCCTTCGGCTCCGTACATTTTGACCTGAGGATCGTCAATAAAAGCTGAAAACAGACCAATAGCATTTGACCCTCCACCAAGACAGGCGATAACGCTATCGGGCAAACGTCCCTCTTTGTTTAGAATTTGTTGCCGAGCCTCGTTGCCAATCACGCTTTGGAAATATCCCACCATTTTAGGATACGGATGAGGCCCCACTTGTGAGCCTAACAAATAAAAACTATCTGGATGATTGATGTAATAGTCCAAAGCGGAGTCTACAGCATCCTTAAGTGTTTGATTTCCTGTGGTTGCAGCTACGATTTCAGCTCCCAATAGTCGCATTCGTCGAACGTTGAGAGCTTGGCGTTCCATGTCCACAGCCCCCATGAATATTTTACAAGGCAATCCCAAAAAAGCACAAGCCGTTGCGGTTGCCACGCCGTGTTGTCCTGCACCTGTTTCGGCAATAATTTCTTTAGCACCCATTTTTTTAGCTAACAAAATTTGCCCAACGGCATTGTTAATTTTATGGGAGCCAGTGTGATTCAGGTCTTCACGCTTCAAATAGATTTTTGACCCCACATATTCACTCAGGTTTTTAGCATAGTAAAGCGACGATGGCCTACCCACAAAATCTTTTAACACATCGATAAATTCGGTTCTGAATTCATCCGTTTGGGTGATCTGATCAAAAAAGTCACTGAGTTTTTTCAGTTGAGTTTCCAAAACAGGAGGCACAAACGCCCCGCCATAAACGCCATAAGTTCCGTTGTTTTCCAACATTTTAGCCACAGGTGACACCTCTGTTTGTGGCTGTTTTTTGAATTGATTTTCCATTTTAAATGCGTTTTAATTGTTAATTTCTTTATTTTTGACAACAAAAAAAGCCGTTAGGAAGACCTAACGACTTTTGTTTGTTCTTAACTTTAATTATGTGAGCGATATGATTACAATACAAAAACCCAATTACCTTCCCTTGTTGAGATTGTAATTGTTCCACCAATTTTTATATGTAAATGTATAAATCATTCCTTCGATTCAAATAACTTGTGCAAATGTACGAAAAAACATTTTATTCTTCCAAATAAAATTGTATTTTTTTTTCGAAAAATTGAATTTTTAGGATTTTTCGCGTATTTTTGGTTACTTTGAATCGGTTATCAAGACGTCTACCAACCACCCAAACGATGTCCGCTCCCGAGCAAAGTAGCCATTGTTGTTCCTTTTCTATCAAAGAATATTTTTCGTCCTTAAAAAATTTGCTGAGTTTCTTTTTTCCGACCATCCCAAATGGGTAGAAATAATCTCCATCTTTTTTGTGGCGAATCACCAAGGGATAGTTTATCAAATCGGCATCTACAAAAATTTGATTGTCGGAAAACTCACCAACTTCCTCAACAAAATCAAAATGCAACCTTATCGGAAAATCAATGGATTCGGAAAATTCTTTGATTTGATAAATTTCTTCAGAAATTTCGGTTTTAGATTCTAAAATCCATTGATTCCGATTTTTTAGCAGACGATGAGACGAAGAGAATAATTGCTTCCCCGATTCGGATTCTAACAATTGTTTCAAATCCTGAAGATTTGAAAATCCATACGGATAAAACAACTTATGCAACACAAAATCAATGTTTTGGAGTTGTTTCAATGCTTCCGAATCCACAAAGATACGATTATTTTCCTCAGTAAATATGTTTTTTTTGAGTTCAGAGATATGAAAATCAACGAAATCCGCCGTTTGTTGCAAATGAAAGAGAGTTTGTTGAAAATTTTGAATAAACGTAGGGTGTAGTTCTTTCAATTTTGGCGAAATATGATGCCGGATATTGTTTCTCAAATACACATCGGAAGCATTGGAGCTATCCTCTCGCCAAGAAAGCTGATTTTCAACAGCATATTGATACAATTCATCACGAGAAAAAGCCAATAACGGACGGATAATTTTACCGTTTTTCGGAGGTATTCCCAGCAGTCCGTCTAAGCCCGTGCCTCGCGAAAGATGGATGATGAAAGTTTCCAAATTATCATCCGCATGATGTGCTACGGCAATGTAATCACACTGCTTTTCGGTAGCAACAGTTTCAAACCATTCATAGCGGAGTTTCCGAGCAGCTAACTGTGTATTTGTTTGATTTTCAGATATATATTTTTTTGTATCGAATCGCTTCACCAAGGTTTCAATGTTGAGTTTATCTCCAAAATCAACAACAAACTGTTGGTCGGCATCGCTCTCCGCACCTCGCAACTGAAAATTGCAATGAGCCAAAATAATATCAACCCCCAACCGATACAAACAATGCGTAAGCACAACGCTGTCAAGTCCCCCACTAATGGCGACCAACACTCGTTTGCTTAGCAACGAGTAACGGGTAATATGATTCTCTAAATCTAACATCTGTTGTTCGATTTTTACACCTCCAAAGAACCTGTAAATTAACGGTAAAACCTCATTTTCAGTATTGTAGGAAACAAAACTGATTATTTTTCCGAATTATTGCTAACGATAATTTGTACCGTGTTTTTTAGCACTTGCTTTAACAATACATTCTTGTTGTTTTCAACCTCACCGATAGCCTCTTCCGTAGCGTGTCGGATGGTGTAAAGATCCACGTTTTCCGCTACCGATACTCTGAATTTAGCTTCTAACTTTTCCAACAGATGAGTGAGCGTATCGAATTTATTATCCACGCAAACGGAAAAGCTAATAGCTGAGTTCTGGATAACGCTCACTTTCATTTTAGCATCATGCAGTTGCTTGAAAATGTAGCTTATGTGATCTTCCATAATGAACGAAAAATCCAGTGACGAAAGGGAAATCATCACTTGTCCTTTTTTCAAGATGAAACACGGCGCCTTTGGTTCCAGTTCCGCTACATTGCAAACAGCACTTCCTGTAGCCGTTGGGTTTATGAATGATTTAACGTATAGCGGTATCTCCTTCTGTTGCAAAGGCTGTAAGGTTTTCGGGTGAATTACCGAAGCTCCATAGAACGCCAATTCGATAGCCTCTTTATACGGGATTTTGTGCAACAATTGTGTTTTTTCGAAATAGCGTGGGTCAGCATTCAACACCCCTGGAACGTCCTTCCAGATGGTCACACTGCTTGCGTTCAGGCAATAGGCAAAAATAGCGGCTGTATAGTCCGATCCTTCGCGTCCTAACGTGGTGGTAAAAAAGTTAGCATCACTCCCTAAAAACCCTTGAGTAATGTTCAATAATGATTTGTTGACGCTGTTGGTAATGTTCTCTTGGGTTTCTTCCCAATTCACACTACCATCACGATAGTTACTATCGGTTTTTATGAGATTTCTCACATCAATCCAGGTGTTTTTTATGCCAGTGTCATTCAAATATTGACTGATAATGGTTGTAGAAAGTAATTCCCCAAAACTTACCACTTGGTCGTACACAAAACTGTGTTTTGGAGACTTGTTTCTTTCCAAAAAAGATTCTAATTCGGCAAAAAGCCCATCTACTTTCCAATAAACGGGATGATTTTCATTCGAAAAAAGTTCTTTTATGATGTTATAATGAAAATCTTTTATGACTTTAATGGTGTCATTAAGGATGTATTTATCCTTAAAATAAGCGTAAATGACATCTTCCAATGCATTGGTAGTCTTCCCCATTGCGGAAATCACGATGAGGGTGTCAGAATATCCAACTTGTTCCAAAATTGAGGCTACATTGCGAACCCCAGCAGCATCTTTCACAGATGCCCCTCCGAATTTGAATATTTGCATAAAAAATTATTTGTTTTGATTTCGTCACAAAAGTACATAAAATCGAAATACGAAAAAGAATTTTCTGCGATTTATTCAAAAAAGTAACTTTTTGTTTTTACTGTAACATTTTGTTACAAAAAAACTTTTTAAATCTCGTAAGATAATAAGAGGCGTACTTACAGTACGCCTCTACTCACTATTCCCTAATTCGTAAATAGCAACTCGCGATATTTTGTCAATGTCCACAGTTCATCATCAACCATTATCTCAAGCTTGTCACAGTGATAACGTATCTGATCGAAAAACGGTTTCACCTCGTTGCAGTAAATTTTAGCGGTTTCCTCTGCGTTTTTGGCTTTGTTAGCTTTTTTACGAGCCTCTATCATATCATCTACTTTACTGTGAATCACTTTGATATGTTCAGAAATTCGCTTAATAAGCTCTACCTGCTCTGAAGCAACGTCCATATAACCATCTCCAAAAATTTCTTTTAACCCACGGACGTTTTCGATAAGTGTGTTCTGATATTTGACTGCGGTGGGAACTACGTGATTTCGAGCAATATCCCCGATCAAACGTCCTTCAATTTGGATGTTTTTAGCATATTCTTCCAACTCAATCTCATAACGAGCTTCCAATTCAACTCTCGTCATAACGTTCATGGATTCAAAAAGTTGTATTGTTTTTTCTGAGACATTAGCTTTCAAGGCTTCGGGCGTAGTTTTATTGTTGCTTAGCCCACGTCGCATCGCCTCCTCTTCCCATTCTTGACTGTATCCGTCTCCTTCGAAACGTATTTTTTTGGATTGTTTGATATACTCACGTAGCACGTTGAAGATTGCATCGTCCTTTTTCAATCCTTTTTCCTCGATTAAAACATCCACCTCTTTTTTGAAGTCTATCAATTGTTTTGCTACGATGGTGTTGATGATTGTTACAGGTTTTCCGCAGTTTGCTTTTGAGCCTACGGCACGAAACTCGAATTTGTTTCCAGTGAAAGCAAATGACGAGGTTCGGTTTCTGTCCGTATTGTCTAAAAATAAATCCGGGATTTTTCCTACAACATTGAGTTTTAGGTCTGTTTTTTCTTCGGGAGATAGCTTTCCTGTGGAAACATCTTCCAATTCGTCCAGCACTTTAGTCAACTGCTGCCCGATAAATACCGAAACGATAGCCGGAGGAGCTTCATTTGCTCCCAAACGATGGTCATTACTTGCTGAGGCTACCGAAGCTCGTAATAATTCTTCATATTCACATACCGCTTTGATCGTACAGATGAAAAAGGTCAAGAATTGTAGATTTTTCATAGGTGTTTTTCCTGGAGCTAATAGGTTTACTCCTGTGTCCGTTGCTAATGACCAGTTGTTGTGCTTCCCTGAACCGTTAATTCCTGCAAATGGTTTTTCGTGAAATAAAACTATAAAATCATGTCGCTCAGCAACTTTGTTCATCACATCCATCAAAAGGGAATTCTGATCTACCGCTAAATTGGCTTCCTCAAAAATTGGAGCTAACTCAAACTGATTAGGAGCCACCTCATTATGACGTGTTTTGACAGGAATACCCAGCAATAGACATTCTTGCTCTAAATCACGCATATAGCTTAAAACACGACCTGGTATTGACCCAAAATAATGGTCATCCAACTGTTGCCCTTTGGCAGGGGTATGTCCCAACAAAGTACGTCCTGCAATCATCAAATCAGGACGCGTACTTGCCAAATCTTTGTCAATCAAAAAATACTCTTGCTCCCATCCTAAGGTTGAGATAACTTTGGTTACGTTTTTATCAAAATATTTAGCTACTTCGGTCGCCGCTTGGTCAATCGCCGTTAGGGCTTTCAATAGGGGAGTTTTATTATCAAGAGCTTCACCCGTATAAGAAATAAAAATCGTTGGGATACAAAGTGCTGTTCCATAGATAAATACAGGAGATGTTGGATCCCAAGCCGTATATCCACGAGCTTCAAAAGTGTCGCGAATTCCTCCATTTGGAAAACTCGACGCATCTGACTCTTGTTGCACTAACTGACCTCCACCAAATTTTTCGATAGCCCTGCCTCTTCCTATCGGTTCAAAAAAAGCATCGTGTTTTTCAGCCGTTGAACCTGTTAAAGGCTGAAACCAATGGCTGTAATGAGTAGCTCCTTTTGAAATTGCCCAATCACGCATGGCTGTAGCAACTTGATCGGCAATTTTGCGGTCTATCTTTGCTCCATACTGAATGGCGTTCATCACGCTTTCAAAGGCTTCCTTAGTCATATACTGACGCATGGTTTCCTCATTGAAAACATTTTCCCCAAAAAGTTCGGAGCGTTTTCCTTTTTCTGTAATAACAACGGGCTTTCTTTTGCCCACTTCTTTCAAGGCATGAAATCGTAAATTTGGCATAGTTGTATGATTTTTATGGGGCAAAATTACAAAAAGAAGATGAAAATACAACATACACCCCTCAAAAAAATAGGGGTATGTAAATTAATATTCAAATTCAGGTGTTAGATTTCAAAAAAACACCCTTCAAATTTCTTTTGAAATCTGCCTTAAAGAAAATACAGCGAAATGTTTTTTTTCTAAAACTTGTAACATTCTCTTTTTTTTAGCATCTTTATACCAAAAAACAGATTTGACCACCGAATTTTCAGACATACTAAAAGGTTGTAAGCGGGGAGATCCTAAAGCACAGACTGCACTCTATCGGCAGTACGTAAAGGCGATGTACAACACTGCCTTTCGGATATTGCAACAGAGCGACAAAGCAGAAGATGTTGTGCAGGAGTCGTTTATAAAAGCCTTTGAAATGTTGGATTCGTACCGAGCAGAAAGTACTTTCGGGAGTTGGCTTAAGAGAATTGTAGTTAACGAGTCATTGATGTTGTTGCGAAAAGAAAAGGTATCAGTTTCTTTGGATACGATTCCCTACGAAGCGATAGACGATAATCCGCAAGAAATTTGGAATTTTCAACAAGAAGAAGTACAAATTTTATTAAAATGTTTAGGTAATCTGCCCGAAAAACAACGTGTTATATTGAATTTATCTCTAATCGAAGGGTATGACAATGAGGAAATTTGTGAAATTTTGAATATTACTGACCAAAATTGCCGAACAATGCTTTCGAGAGCTAAAAAATTATTACGAGAAACCATAATACAGATGAAACATGATCGAAAATAAATTTGACATATACGAACCTTTAGACGGACACGAAGAGCGTTTCTTGCAAAAGCTATCGGAAAGAAATATTACTAAAAAAACAAAGAGAAGATCGCTTATTCGTAAAATTGTCTATACAAACATAGCTGCAGCAGTGCTGATCTTCGTAGCTTTCACATGGAATTACAATGCTGGTGATCGGCTTGAAATAGCCTCTCAAGTTGCTTACGAATCGGAGCAGTATTACCTACCGATGATTGAGGAAAATATTGAAATTATCAAAAATTCAAACAACGAACTCTTAGCAAAAGACGCTCTCAATCAACTAAATAAAATGAAAACCGACTACGAACGATTGCGAAATGAAATCATTGCTCAAGGAGAAAATGAGTTCTTGATAACTGCCATTCACACCAATTTTGACACACAATTGCAGTTCTCCAATCGCGTGATAACGATGATAAATCCTTTACAGGGAGCAGAAAATGAAACTTAAATAATAGTAAACAGAAAATAAATTTTAGAAACTATGAAAGATATTATGATTAAAATAAAAAACAATATGTTCCTAAATTTACTTGAGAATAGGAATTGGGGAGTGGCGATTCTGCTTTTGTTCTCGCTGTCCATCTGGGCAAACGAACCTTATTTTAAAGAACAAAAACATACCGAAATTCAAAAAATCAGCAAAGAGTTTCAGGTGAGTAGTTCGCCGAGTTTGTATGTGTCCAATAGATATGGGGATATTACGTTGCTGACCGATAAAAATCTAAAAGATAAAATCAAAATAGAGGTCGAAATCAAAGTAAGTGCTAATGATCCGAGTGTTGCTCAAAGTAGAATCAAAGAAATTTCGGTCAATTTTAGCCAAAATGCTTCGGACGTATGGGCTAAAACACAAATTGCTGAAAGTAATAGTTTTTTTGGATTAAGAGGCAGAAAATCATCGGTGCAAATGAAGATAAATTACAAAGTTTCGTTACCTGTGAAAACACATCTTACACTCGAAAATAAGTACGGAAACATTTTCTTAAACAGAATTGAACACGATGTGAAAATTGACGCTCAGTACGGCAACCTACAATTGGGAGAGGTGTTGGCTAATGCAAAACTTGATTTGGAATATATCTCAAAAGCAAATATGGAATCAATAAAATATATTGATATGGACGCCTCATATTCAAACATTTTTGTTGAAAAAGCTGATAAGGTAGACTTGGAAGCAAGTTATACGAACTTAAAACTGGGTAGCATAAAACAACTCCAAGCTGACGTTTCTTACGGAAATTTTGACATTAATGAAGCTGATTTTCTGAGCTTGGAAAGTGATTACACCAACGTTTCTATAGGAAAAATTAGCAACCAACTTTCGGTCGATTCTGATTACGGAAGGGTTATTGTTAAGGAGGTTTTACCTACAACAAAATCGGTAAGCATGAAAAGTAGCTACGCTAGTATTTCTGTTAACTATCATCGGAATTGGTCGTTCAATTATTATTTTTCAACTTCGTACGCAAGTTTGAGAACCCCTGATAATCTTCCATTTACTGAAAGAGACCATCGGCAAACGAGCAAATACGTCAAAGGAAGCAAAGGAAAGGCAAACAATCTGTTTCGGATTGAATCTGACTATGGAGGTGTTTCCATTACAGAAGAATAAAAAAACATATAAATTTCTAATAATCAAATAAATAACAGATAAATCATGAAAAACATTTTTACATTTTTGTTTATCGCTTTTTCAGCGACAAGCTATGGTCAATTCTTTTTGAAAGAAACTATCAAAGATAACGGAAACGTTAAGGTAGAAAATCGCACCACGGAGGCATACACCAAGGTTAGCAATATCGGGAATCTGTACGTAGTACTCACAGAGGGTAAGGTTGGAAGCATTCGTGTGGAGGCTTCGGATAATATTCTGCAGTATATCCTCACTAAAGTTGAAAATGGGGAACTCAGCATCAGGCTTGATCCGAAAAATAATTACACCCTGAAACACAAAGTTGTAGTGTATGTTCCCGTTGATCAATCGCTACAAAAAATATTACAGAAAGGTTCGGGAGATGTAGAGCTAAAAGACCTTTTGAAAGTAGAACAACTCTCTTGTGAATTGGCGGGTTCGGGAGATTTAAAAATCAACGTTAAAGCAAAACAATTATCCCTAAGTGTTGTCGGTTCAGGAGATCTTGAAGCCAAAGGTTCTGTTACAGAACTTCAAGCCGAATTGACGGGTTCGGGAGATTTGGATGCAGAAAAACTTACTGCTACGAACGCAAAAGTTACAGTGAATGGCTCTGGCGACATCACAACTTTTGTGACAGAAAACGTTGAAGCTCGGGTTTCAGGTTCGGGAGATATTGCCATAAAAGGAAATCCAAAAAAGAGAGACTCAAAAGTAATGGGCAGTGGCGATATTCGATTTATACCCTAAACGCTAATTTGAGAAATCAGAAAAAACATCGTTCAAATACTTTAAAGCAAAATTGTATTAACTTCTCAGAAGCCTCCCAAGTTGAGCTTCTGAGAAGTTTTTAATGTATAAAATTTATGTATCTATGTAGTTAAAACAGTAAATTTGAGATAAAAAAATAGTATAAACTATCTCTTAACATTCGACACGATGGAAATTCCTTTTTGTAACAAAAGATTGTTAGGTAAACATATTTCCTCATCTTCAGAGGTCCTCAATAAAGTATAAAAAGATTTAATATCCAAGATTTCGCCTTCAATAGGAAATTCTTTGTCAATAAACTTAATCTTATCACCTATTTTAAACGGAAACGAAAAGAAAATTATCACCCCCGCAGTGATATTACTCAAAATAGACCACTGAGCGAAAAAAGCCACTCCAATAACTGTCAATACAGAGGAAAGAAATAAAAATAATTTATCACGCTCAATTCCCCAAACCGAAATCAATAAGATAACGATAAATGTGAAAATCAGATAGCTGATGTATCGTTTAACTAAATTGGTGCGATTTTCAAGAAAACTCGCTTTTCTAGCTACGCGCTCCACAATTGAGAAAGAAATACTTCGGACGATCACTAAAATCACGATGGATACAACAGAAGCTATTATTTGATTGGTGTAGGCTTCTAAAAAATTAAGGACAAACATACGTTTTATATTTTTGGTTTTGCAAAGATATGAAATAAAGAACAACTACGGATGAAATGTTCTACATATCCTAATCAATTGTTCTTACTCTGTTATATACGCTTATAAGTTCTTGATAAACAGAGCTGTCTGTAAATTTCTGAGCGTGTTTAAATCCTTTTTCAATCATCTGTAAGCGTTTTTCATCATCTGAAGTAATTGCAATAATCGCCCGTTTGATTTCTTCAGTAGCATTGTTGAGATTGATGTAAATACTATCCTCTCCTCCAGCCTCTGAAAAGCAACTTCCTTGTGAAGTAATCACTGGCACTTTTGAAAACAAAGCCTCCACAATTGGTATTCCAAATCCTTCAAAAATAGACGGATAGCAAAAGATGGTGGATAGCTGATAAATTACAGCTAATTCTTCCATAGAAACATTTTTAAGTGCTATCACTCGATTTTTCATTTGGTGTTTACGACAATAAGCTTCAATCTGATCGTAGTATTTTGTTTTTTTACCAACTAATACCAAAGCGATGTCTAAATCCTTGATGGCTTTGACTATTTCTAAGGCATTTTTGCGAGGTTCGATGGCTCCCACATAAAGTACGAAACGCTCGGGAAGAGCAAATTTTTTACGCGTATGTTTTTTAATTTCAGGAGAATATTTTTTTTTAAAAGCTTCATGACATCCCTGATATACGACAGAAATTTTTTCAGATGGTACTCCAAGAAACTCAACGATATCGCGTTTAGTTTGTTCACTAATGGCGATGATGTGATGCGACTTTTGAGCTGCTTGACGGAATTTCCAAAAATACATCTTCCTGTCAAAAAATGAATACCACTGCGGATAACGAACGAAAATCAAATCATGAATGGTTACGATTGTTCGAGTGTGTTTTTGGATTCCAAACGGAATTTCTCCGGAAAGTCCATGATACAAATCTAAAGACTCTGTCTGTGCCAATCGGCTTATTTTTAGCATACGCCAAAGGCTTTTCATTTTTTTCCAAAAAAACGATTTGGGAGTGATAACTTTCGTGTGTCCATCAATCCTAACACCAGAGTGTACTTTGGGTTTCGGGTTGAATAGAACCAATTCAAACATTTGTTGTTCTTGAAGTATGCGAATCAAATCACGACTGTAATTCCCTAATCCCCGCATGTTGTGAAACGCTCTTTTAGCATCGAAGCCTATTTTCATACCTAACCAATCATTTTCATTTGCCTACAAAAGTACGTCTTTTTTTTATCTTCAAAAAAAAATTCCTTATTTTTTTTTAATCATTTTTGTTTTTTCAAAATTATTTTCTAAATTTGTCCCATAATTTATTTAAAACAGATATAACATGAAAACACTGAAAAAACTTGGAACACTAATGGTTGTTCTTTTTGCGACTTCTGTAGCAACAGCTCAGCACAAAATCCTTACTTTGGAGCAACTACCCGCTAAGGCACAAACTTTACTTAAAGAAAATTTTGGAGGTTTGGACATCGCAGCAATTTGGGAAGAAACTGAATATTTTTCTCAAAAAGAATACAATGTGACGTTCAACGATGGCTCAGAAATTGAATTCCGTTCTAATGGTGATTGGAAAGAGGTGAAATCGAGAACAGGAAATGTTCCCGCAAACATCATTCCTGTAGCTATAAGCCAACATATTACCAAGTATTTTCAAAATACGACTGTTAGAGAAATCAAACGTCGTAAGTCTGGAGGGTACGAAGTGGAGCTTTCAAACGGTTTGGATTTAGAGTTCAATAGCAAAGGAAGATTTGTTAGAATTGATGACTAACCAGACTTTTCTCTGTGTGTAAATCTAATTGAAGTTGATTTAACATACTTTTCAATCGGTTACCAACACAGAGACTTGATTAGAAGAAGTTTCTTGTCTACAAAACAGTTAATGAAAAGAAGCTGTCCGAAGAGGACGGCTTCTTTTTTTGGCAATGTGCTAAAAAATGGTGTTTTTTTATTTGCTTAAATAGTTGTAAACTCAGTGCGTTGATTGGAAGAGGAAGCAAGTTCTGCTGAGGGCAACTAGTTATCAATACAATCGATGTTCAAGATGATAGTTTTAGAAGTTGTCCGAAAAGTTTAATTTTGATAAAATTCTAAAAAGAATAAATGATTGATAATCAATGTTTTTTTATAAGCTTCTGTTTGAAGTTTATTTTTCGGGTAGCTTCGCTTTTATTATTTTAAACACGTCGAATTTAATTAACTTTTAAATAAGTTCGTTTTCATTTTTCTTGCGGTAACTATTAAAGAAAAAAACGCATAAAACGAAATAAAAAAGACATATTAACCACATTTTTAAATACATATCGTGAATGTCAGTAAGCGCAACGCCTCCTTGCGTTAGTGATACAAACCCTTTGATAGCGGTTGTGCTGGGGATAAATTGCGATAAAAATTGTAATAATTTGGGCAATGATTCCACAGGCCAAGAGATACCGCTGAGTATCAAAAAGGGGATAGACGTGAACGAAATGGTCATTACGGCATCTTCACGATGTTTAAAAAACCGAATTAAGAATAAGCCCATAAAGGCAACACTTAGGAAAAACGGTAGCATAAACAGATATACGTCTATTAGCTTAGCTCGTTGAGGTATATCGAAAAAAGGCATAATAATTCCCAGTACGATGGTAATGTACAGTAGCGCTATAGTTAAGTAGCTTCCTGCTTTTCCGAGTAAAGTTGCAATGACTCCACGGATGGTTCTGACGGTGTAATGATTTTGCAAAAACTCTTTCTTTTCGCGTTGTGTTCCTCCGAGCAGTCCAATTCCTGTGAGTAAAAGAGTTTGAATAATAAGTAGATACACCATCGGCATTGCAAAGGTTGCATATCCTCCGTTAGGGTTAAAAAGCGTTACAGTCTGTGCATTGATTGCTTTAATTGTATTCATTGCTTGGTGGTTTGAAACCCCTTGTGCCGTAAGTCCCTTTAGTTCAATACCTGCATTCATATAAGCGATGGAGGTAGCTACAGCTTTATATACTTGTTTGTAGTAAATAAAATAGGCTACATCGTAATACCCCGAAACAGAGGGACGCATTTTTTTATAAATCTTTTCAGAGAAATCACGTGGGATGACAACTATACCGTGAACTTTCCCTTCGTAGAACAGTTCTCGAGCTGCATCAAAATCCGATGGACTTTCACTTACCGAAACCTGCTCGGTAGCATTTATCATTCGTATTAGCTGTCTGCTTTCGCTAGTTCTACACTCGTCTACTACAGCTATATGAACGTCATTGGTCACCTCGTATGAGTACACATAGGTATATGCCCAAGCAACGATTATTGAAATGATAAAAAACGACGCCCATACGGCAGAATCTGAAATAATCCGCTTCATTTCCTGCATATAAGCATATGTCACTCTGCTAATTCTTCTCATAGCCATTTTGTTTAATAAGTTTTACAAATTTAGGGAAAGAAATGATTATTGTACTGATAAACAAGCAAAAGGCTAGAATGTTTTCCCAAGAATAATAGAACGAAAGACCACGTATGGCGGTATTTATGTAACTTTGTAGAAAGTGTGTGAAAGGAAAAATTTTAGCTACATACTGTATAAAAACAGGCATCGCTTCTAACGGGAAGGTATATCCTGAAAAAGAAAAAGCAATCGCCGTAAAGCCTCCACCAAAGGTTAGAGCCATTCGTAAATCTTTAAAAAAGGATACGAAAAATACAGCTAACACCTGATTAACAATAACTAAAAGCAATGAAAGCAAAATAGTAGCTCCTGCATAATTTGCCTTGGCAGGAATGCCAATTACTTTAAATAGGTAAATATCCATACATAACGCTAAAACCATAAAAACAATGGTGTAGGGGAGTAACTTGCCGATTAATAGAATCCACGCATTTTGCCCTGCTTCTTCGAAATGTATTTCAGCTGTACGATATTTAAACATTTGCCCCAAAGCAAAAATGGAAACAATCATTACAACCATTTGAAACATCATGGGAATGAACCCTAAGCTCAAAAAATAATTATAGTTTTTGTAAGGGTTATAAAGTGAGTGGGCATCGTTTTTTATGGATTGAACTTCGGCAAAGGCTTGCTGGTAGGAAGCTCCTTTTTTAGTTCGTTTATTCAGATTAATCCCAGCAGAAAGCGTCGATACGGTGTTGATAAAAGCTGACTGTATGAACCCCGAAGGAAGTAAATACGCTCCGTTAGTATAACAAATAGCTTGAGTGGTTTTATTCTGCAAAATATCTTTTTCAAATCCTGAAGGAATTATTATGTAGGCATAGACCTCTCCTTTTCGCAGTTGATTTTCAGCGTTTTTAGGGCTTTCTGCCTGTTCTGAAATTTGCATAATACTGGTTGCGTCAAGCCATCGTATCAGTTGCCTTGACATTGCCGATTGGTCATAATCAGTTACTAATACAGGCAAATCTTTTGGCGTGTCTTCTTGAAAAGCGTATCCAAAGAAGCCGAAAATCAAAACTGGAAGCCCTAAAGCCATCATCAACCGTTTGGGCGATGTCAATAATTGTTTAGCTTCTTTTATAAAAATTGTACGTAATCCCATTTTGTAGCATTTAGTTTCTTCCTCTTATAGATTTTTATTTTATTCCTTCGGAAGAAAAGTTCATTTTATGAAAATATCACTCGGGTTTTAGAAAACTTGTTATCAAATACTTTCTGTTCACTATATCTCCTGATTTACTTTGAATACTTTCGGTGTGAATTTGAGTTTTCAGGTGTTTAAACCCTGACTTTAGAGCAAACTCAATGACCTCTTCTTGGTCATATAGTGTAAAACCAAATCTTGAAAAGGGCAACGTTGTCATAAATATTTTTTCGGCAAAAGTGACATTCAGTATACCAAAACGACGTAACACTCGGAAAAGTTCATCAAACATCCGTGGCGTGTCATTCCAAAAATAAATGGTATTCACACTAAATATTTTTTCAAAAGATTCTTTAGCAAAAGGCAGAACTCCCCCTCCATACTTATGGAAAAAGGCTTTTCCTAATTTTATGTACTCCTGATTGATTCTTTTAGCTTCAATATGCATTAAATCAGACACCTCCAATCCATGGTATTTTATATCCGTTTCTCTTTCAAAAATATTTTTCAAATGCTGACAATTGCCGTGCCCTAATTCCAAAAGCAAATCATCAGGACGAAGGTTTAACAAATCCACTGTATTGAGTGTCATTGCCGTATTGGTGTCGCTCATCATTTGAGCCACCTGTAGTCCTTTCTCTCCAAAAGGATTCTTCAATTGCTTGGCGAGTTCTTCAAATTTTTCCTCTTGATTCATTGTTTTTGTGAAAATGCATAGACGTTTCAAAAGTAATTAAAATACGAATGTATCTGAAACATTTTCATTATTTTACATAATAGTTTTTGAAAATAAAACAGTATAATATATTTGCAAACAAAAAGTTATCGTTCCCTCTTCATTACGACTCTTCCACAGTCATCATTGTCATCTCTCTATGAACTTTTGTTCTAAAATTTAGAAGTCGTTCCCTCTTCATTCCGATACTTTTTGTTACTTTTGGTTATTGTTTAACTAAAACAGACATTCCGGGTAACAATCCCTCTACTTTTTCTACTGGATATGCTTTGATTTCAAAGGTTTTCCGGTCGAAATCGCCTTGTGATTTGGTTGCTGTCCATGTAGCGAAATCAGCCATTACGGCAATGTGTTTAACCTCAAGGGTGATTTCTCGATTGTCCAAAGCAGGAACAAAAGCGTTGAATTTAGTCCCTTTTTGGAAACGACCCATAAAATCTTCACGAATGTTCAAAACTACCCAAATATCTGATAAATCAACCAAGGTAATAATGGGATAGCCTGTATTGACCAATTCTCCTTCGTTGGGTATAATCTTTTGAATTTCAGCAGATAAAGGGGCGTACAGATTCGATTCGTTTTTGTAGGAAGTAACTTCGTTTATCGCTCCTTGAGCTTTGTCAACCAAAGCTTTAGCTGCTTGTTTATCTTCTTGTTGAGCTCCTGCCAAAGCCAAGTCGTATTGTGATTTTGCCGCATTGGCTTGTTGTATGGCTGCTTGGTATTTGGTGTAGACCTCATCTCTTTTTTGAGCAGAAACCAATTGTTCTTTGAACATATTTTCAACTCTTTTGTATGAAGTTTCTGCAAAATCAGCAGCAACTTTGGCTTGTTGCCAAAGACTGTACGCACCTTGTATTTGCTGACTTCTAGCTCCTGCGTTAGCTTTGTTAAGTTGAGCTTGAGCAGCGTTGTGAGCAGCATTAGCTTGTTCTAATTTTGCATTAATTTCAGGAGTTTCAATGCTTAAAAGCAAATCTCCTTTTTTAACGGATTGTCCTTCTTGAACTACAATCTTATCAACACGTCCTGGAATTTTTGGAGCTACATTAATTTGTTTTGCTTCTGCTTGACCTTGCCAATAATGCTCTTCTGCTCGGAATAATGAACTTATGGCAATAATAGCAATGACGATAATGATTATGATTGGTATTAATTTAAAAATTCTTTTTCCTTTCATTTTAATTATTTTTTATAATTCTTAATCTCTATTTTTTTTTAGGTTGTATGGGATATTTGACTATTTATCCTTACGAGTTTTATCGTACGGAATAGTTGCTTAAAGTACCTGTAGTTTTTAACATTTCCATGGCTGCTTGACGTTGTTGCTGAATACCTTGTATTTGCTCAATTACTACCTTGTAATATTCATTTTCAACTTCCAATCGGTCTGAAATATCAATCAAACCTTCCGTATATTGCCTTATAGCAGTGTCCAAACTGTTCTTAGCAACGACTACTTTCTGTTGATTAATGTGCATTTTTTCATTTGCGATACGATAATTAACCATGTTTTTATCAAGTAATAGCGAAAGTTTGTCATGAGCATCAGTCAATTTACTTTTTGTGGTTGCAATGTCTAACTTGGTTTGCTTGATTTTATTAATTCGGCTCATTCCACCGAATAACTCCCACTTCACGCCAACTCCAACAAACCATGTTGGTGAGAAAGTGATTTCGTTTACGCCGATGTGTATGTGTTTTTTTGTTAAGGGTGACATTCCTAAGTCAAGATTAGCATCGAATAAAGATGTATAACGAACTCCTCCCATAGCCATCATTTGTGGTAAGAAAGAACCTTTTTCTTTTTTAAGCAACCATTCTTGAGCTTCTATGAAAGATTGTAAAGCTTTTATTTCGTGTTTGTTTTCAATAGATAAATTTGTATTGTCAATCATAATAAAAGGCTCAAAATCATTTACTACAGATTCGATTTGTGCCGAATCAAGTCCTGTTAAGTAATTGATTTTTTTGTAGATAAGGCTTTTGTTTCCGTCAAGTTCAGCTTGTTTCGAGGCTAATTCTAACTGAGCCAATTTTATCTTATCTCTATCAAAAGGAATAGCTAATCCTTGTTCAATACCTTTTTCAACTCGTTTGGCTTCGTTTTCTAATCGTTTTGTACTGTCGTCAATGAGCTTTTGAATCGCTTCCAATACTTTGATTTGGTCAAAACTCGTTACTATTTCTTGTATTAATTCGTCGGCTACAATTTTTCCTAAATATTCAGTTCCTATTCGTTTGCTTTCCAAAGCTTTAGCTCCATATGGGATTTGCAAACCACTGAAAAGAACCATTTTAGCTGTAACGCCCCCCATCATAACATTTCCGTATGACTCGGAATGTTTTGTTGTATTAAAAATCGTATTAAAAAGAGGTAGCTTCAATAAGGGTAGATGTTGAGTTTCCAATTCCATCTTTGTATTGCTATCGGTATACAGATAGGCTCCCGAAGCTTCCACTCTGGGGATGTATTTCTGTAATACATCCTTACGTTCTAACGCTAACTTTTCCTGTTCAATTTCCTTTTGTTTTAAAGTTTCATTTTTTTTCAATCCTGAACGTATGGCTTGGTCAAGAGATTGAGAAACAATGACCTGTGCTTTTGAGCATATGGATAAAAGAGTAGCTCCGATTATTAAAAATGATTTTTTTGCATTCATTATCAAATATGATTTAATGGCTAATAAAATTCGGTGCAAAAGTAAGTTTTTTTTAAATGCTAATGTGACACAAATGTGTCATAATCATTCCTTGTTGAGGATGTTTTTTCGGATTCGTGTTAAAGCCTGCCTACTGATACCCAAATATGAACACAGGTGGGAAACAGATACGCGATTTACCAATTCGGGATTCTCTTTCATCAAATCCAAGTAGCGTGTTTCAGCATCATTAAACAGAAAGCTTTCTACGCGCCTGTACACTCTTTTGAAAGCATTTTCAGCAACCAGACGCATATAGCGTTCAAAAAAAGGAATTTTGTCAGAGCATTTGCGTAAATGTTCGTATGAATGGTTGATAATAGTCGTTTTTTCGAGACATTGGAAGTAAAATCGACTTCTTCGAGGAGAGTCCAAGGTGGTGTAATCGGCTACGAAAATTTCCTCTTGATGGAAACTTACGGTAATGTCATTGCCTTGTTCGTCTATGTAGAAACCTCGTAGCAAACCTTCTGCTACAAAACCAATTTGGGTTTGCTCTTCATCCGCTTTAATATAAAAATCTTTTAAATGAAGTGTTTCTATTGAAAGCCCTTTTGCAAAATAACATAAATCCTCCTCAGTAAGTTTTGGGCAAAGTGTTTTTACAAAACTGAGGTATTTTATCATAACATCTTGCATAGAAAACGTTTTCAGGCAAAGATATAAAATCAAAAGCGAAAAGCAAATTATGATTTAGGTTTTTTCAGAGTCAATCGAATTGTTTAGCAAAGCGGCGTGTTTTGGTGGTATGAATTTGTAGAAAAGTACAACGACATAAATAATTATAATTTCTACTTTTTAATTTTTAGGAGTACGCTTTAAGGTTAAGTTTTTTTCAATAGAAGTTCATTTTCTATGAGGTTAGACGTACGAAATCATATTTCTAGAGCTATTGTAATACATAGGGACTTTGTGGATATGTAGTTTATTTTTAATGAATTACGAAAAAAAAGTTATTTTTACCAACCATACATAAATATAGGATATGTTTTATGTTTCAATATGGCTTAAACTCTAATTTACTGAAACTTTATACTTTCACTTACTTTTAAGTTTAAAATGGTTGAAATAAACGAATTAAATCCTGAAAAATTTCATGCGTTCAATTTAATTTTTGTTGAATTGGTATAAGAATTTCGTAAGTAGTAAAATTGTACTTGGGGTTGAATCTAAGTTGCGTGAAAAAATGTAACTAAAATCCTTTATTTTTCTCAATTTCTTTGTACCTTTGTTCCCAAATATCAATAGAGCAAATAAAGAATTCAATTATGAAGAATTATGGTGTTGTAGTGCGACATAGGGTTCGCATATTTATGGCTGTAGTAATGTTTTTTACTACAATGTTAGGTTTTTCGCAAGATTCTACTCCTGTGTTGGACGCTCAATCCAATCCACCACAGCTTGGTGCATGTGGTGATGCGGCCACTTTTACAGTGACTTTGAATTTGGGAACTACAGCTTATCCTAATGCACAGTTGGAAATTACTATTCCTAATGATTTTGAGTATGTTAATGGAGAGCAGACCAATGTAGGTGCCGTAAACTTTGTTTCCCAAACGGGTAATAAAGTAACCCTCAACTTGAACATACCTGCCCATACAGCAACTCAGCCACAGATGCACGTAACATTTAAGGCTAAAGCCCTTTGTGGTAGTATTGCAACAACAGCAGTGGGAGCAACAAAACCTCGAATGCGTTACAAGCTCACTGGCGCAGGAGCTGAGCAACTCAAAGAAGGTAAGGATATTAACGTATTGTATGCAGTACTAAATATGAAAGTTGACCCAATGTCAGCTAATTTGCCTTCGGGTGAGTCGGTTCAGCGTACCATAGTTATCACAAACACAGGTAACTCTGCTATCAGTTCATTTAAGATAGCCACTACTTTAGGTGCAGGGTTAGAAATTACGGGTTCTGATTTTTCTGCTGAACAAACCAATGGCTGGGTAATAACTAATTCGAACGGGACGTATCAATTTTCAGGGAAAGACCTTGCTAAGGGTGATGTTGTAACCATCACCCAAACCTTAAAACTTAAAGGATGTACTGATTTTACCAGTTCATATACTGCAAGTTATGGATGTGGTGGAGATGAATCTTGTCAGTACAATGAGATTAATCAGGCTACAAAGTCGCCAGGAATTAGTTTGGACAATACTAAGAAACCGATTTTAGAGATCACTCACATAGGGGCTGATGGTAATGCACTCACAGTAGCTAAACCTGGAGGCTTGTGCTTGGATACGGATATCTATCATTACATCAAAATTGAAAATAAAGGTCAAGGTGTTGCAAAAGATCTTATTTTTACTATCGAAACTTCCACTGGTGATCGTTTTGGCTCTACTTATTTTATAGAGAACAGTTACGAAATGGCAGATGACCATGCATTTACTCAAAATGTAGAAACGCCTATACTAACGACTCCTATGGCAGGAGGCGGTTACAAGTGGAAAGCGGAATGGGGAGGTCGTTTTGGGACCACAGGAAAACATTGGCTTTATGAGATGAGATTGCGTGATATACCTGCGGGCGGTGCATTATATGTACGTATAAAATCCCGTAATAACTCTGCTACAGCAGGGTGTACTACTACACCATCTAACTTAGCATATGGCTATATTGTTTCAAAAGTGAGATATAGCAATGCCAATCAATGCGTAACCTCTGCACCTGTAACGACAAATCAAACATCAATAAATGTTGGACAAGAAATTGATTTTAGAGGATTTAATGAGGCAAGTGTTTCTGTAGAAGGAGGGAAAGTTTATAATGGTTCTTTTAACGTTAATAAAGTATCAGCTACTTGGAATGGACTTAAAAAAGACGATTATTTTGATATTGTTTTACAACTCTCACCTTCGTTTACTAACATACAACAAAGTTCTCTTAAACTTTTTACAAATACAGGAGTTCCAGTAAATCCCAGTCAACCTCCTATTGTAAACGGAAATGAGGTGCGTTTCCGATTTAAATATCAGAATGATATTAAACCATACGATAACAAAGTATGGTCAGGTGCTGACTTCAGTATTAATGGGTTGAAGATTAAATTTGACGCTACCTATAATTGTGGTGCAAAACCAGGAGGGGATGACGCCTGGTACAAATTAAATATGGAACTTAAAAGAACCGAGTCTTGTGGTACCTCATTTACAATGCCAACTCGCTGCATTAAAGTTGACTTAACACCTTATGGATGTTCTTCAGGCTGTGCCGATGGGTTTGTACGTGAAATTCCTACAATTGAGCGTACCGTTTATGGTTTTGAGCCCACCGATCCTGATAATCAAGGAGTGCCTAAGTACGATGGTTCGGGAAATCTTATTCCTATAAATCCCGATACCTATACAAGAACTTTACAAAAATCTTCTTTCCATATTGGAGACAGAATCCGATTTAAACAAAGTGGTAAGGTTAACAAAACGACTGCTGATCAATGGACTCAGGGTCAGTTTTCTTTTCCGATGCCTGAAAATTTACATGCTGATGCAAATCCTTTGACTATCATTGATCCACAAAGTGTTATTTTAACTCTTCAACGTGCTGGTGCAACCTATACGGCAACGGCTTTAGGTCTTATTCAGACGGGTAATAAAACCATTACCGTTAATTTTGATATTCCGACTTTACAAGCCAAAGGATTTCCCCCTTCTATTGCAGATTTTCAAAATGGAGACGTTCTTACAATCTCAATGGATATGACTCCTAATAAATTTGGTCACACAAGTCAAGGGCAGAAACTGTTTTATCCTAATTTTAAATTGATTCACAACGGAACGGATGTAGTTTGTGGACCTCCAGGTATTGCTAATAGCTATTATGGAATTACTAGATTTACACTAAATGTGTATCCTTATGGAGATCAGTATCCAACAAATCGTCAAATATTAGAATGTGAACGAGGCGCCCATTCGTATTTTTATTTTGATACGCTTATGAACGAGATAATTGCCACTAATGCAATGTTTCCTAATGAGCACCGAACTTTCTTACGTCCTAAAAAAATATGGTTTAATGTACCTAAAGGACTTATTTTGACAGGAGTTAAAATACGATTAGATGGGCAGGGCAGTGCCAATTTTCATGATACCCACATTGATATAGATGCGGATAGCAATGACGGCAATGACGCTCAAGTTACCGATAATGCTAATTATGGGTTTGATTTAGAAAAGGCGTTACGTACCCTTATAAACAATAAAGTAGGTCACGGAGACAAACCTTTGCATATCGACGAGGGTTACCGCATATTTATTGTCCCAGAGGTAAAACTTAATTGTTACTCTGGAGAAGCAGAAGTACTATCTATGGAAATGGAACTTGAGGGTACAGGGCATTCGGTAAACCATTCTGGATTTACGCATTTTAATCAGACTAATATACGAACCATTAGACGAGAAATAAAATATCTTGCGGACAACGATAAAATAACAACTTCGGTAGCTCAGCCTAATTATGTGGGTAATACGAATGAGGTACGTTGGGTAGTACAAGCAGCGAATAGTTCTACTTTCCATAAATTTACCAATTTGTGGATAGCATCAACCGATATGGAAATCACTTCGGTACAAGAAGTTACTAACGCTACAGGAAATATTCCTATGGGAATTCCTTTTACAAAAGAGACTTCGGGTATTTTTAAATTGGATAAATTAGATCCTACTAAAACCCGTTATTTCTTGGTAAAAGCAAATATAATCGACTGTGGTACAGGTAGCAAGAATATTTTGTTTGGACAAGGTTGTGAGGGCTATCCAACAACTATTGATGCTAACTCACCTTGCGTAACTTCGTTACCCGTTTCATACAGAAAAACAGAAGGTGCGTTTCAGGTGAAAATTGAAAGCCAACCACTAGCAAATTATCGTCCGAAATTGTGTGATCAAATAGAGTACGATATTGAGATTAATAACTCCGGGATTGGTATTACAAAAGAGGTTCATTTGGACATTCCAATGGGGCTTGACCAAGGATTATTCTTTGTTAATGGAAGTGCTCGTATCTCACAAAAGTATACCTCTGGGACACAAGGTACAACAAATAACTGGGAAGATGCAAATGTTACTTCCAATAACAATATCATTTCTATTAGTTTAGGAAATAATGTTTTATTACCAGGGGAAAAAATCCGTGTGCGTTTTAAAGTACAAACTACAAATGATTGTAAGTTTAACAGTCACCAGCAGTTGACCTTTATTCCAAAGGGTAAAAATTTCTGTGGTAGTGATATAACCGATATCAAGAGTGCTACCAGTGATAACATCATTATCCAAGGAGATAATTCTAACAGACCTATCGTAGTTATAGAAAAAGGAACAGCAACCGTGACTTTCGCTGAAATAGGGGCTACGGGATCTCCAATGGCTAAATATGAGGTGAAATTTGTTAATAAGGGAAGTGATATTAACTCTGATGCCATAAATGCCAATGCTAAGTTTGCCGTTAAATTACCGACAGGCTGGACGTTTGTTGATCAACAAGAAATAGAAACTAAATCGGGTGGCAAATTACAGTATGAGAGCTTGGAGGATGGTTTCTATGTATATAAATTACTGACCTCAATGCCTAAAGGTGAGGCTCTGGAAATAAACGATATTTCCATGAAGTTTACAGGTGCCATGAATTGCGATAATGCAGGAGAGGTACAAACACAATTGTATTACGTGGTGGATGTAGGAACTTTTGGTTCTAACTGTAGCGTTGCACCAACGTGTAATTTGAAAACAGTTATTGTAGACCGTAAACAGCTATTAGTAAATAAAGTACCAAAGGCTAAATTGAAAACGGATGCAAATACTGATTTGTGTGGCACTAAAACTATAGCCGATTTAAATACTTTGGTTACAGGAAATGCAAACTTAGTTTGGTATGCTACGCAAACAGGAGGAGTTCCTTTGGCAACTAACGTTCAAATTCCTACCGGAACAACAAGCTATTATTTAGCACTTAAAGATGCCCTTACGGATTGCGAAAGTGCAGAGCGATTAGTTGTCACGGTTACTGTGAAAGAAATCTCTGAAAGAGGTTATATTAGTAGAAGACAATTCTGTGATATTTCTTCGCTGACAGTTCAAAAATTAAAAGAAACAATAAACAATAATTACGAAGAAGGTCTTATTAAAGTTTATGATAATGGAGGAAGTACGGCTAAGTTAGACACTGATATTTTAACCTCAGGTGTATTATATCAGTACACTCGTACTCAAGCTGGGAAATGCGAGAGTGATCGTAGAGATATTACGCTTATTATAGGAAAAACACCGACACCTGTATTATCAGAAGTTCTTTGTGGACAGATGACCGTTGATCAGTTAAAAGCCAAATTCCCAACACCTTCAACTGTCAAAGTATACAATGGAACTTCTGAGGTTACATCGGGTAATTTAGGCGTAGGAAACTATCAGATTACCAATACCGAAAACGGTAAATGCGAAAGCGATAAGTTAAATATAACCATCTATGAATTACCTGTACTAAATATAGCTAAAACGGATGCTTCTTGTGGTGTAGCACCATCTGTAAAAATTAATGGATATAATACAGCTTTTACATATACCATAACACCGAATTTGACCATAGCAACGGATGGTACAATTACAGGATATACATACGGAACCTCGTATGAAGTAAAAGTAACCAATGGAGGTTGTAGTGCTATACAAAATTTCGTAGTAAGTAACACTTGTACTATTGATGCTGTTGATGATTTGCTTATAGAGGTTGATGCACTTAGTCCTTTGCGTACGTCTACAACGACGATATTGTCGAATGATACTTTGGGAACTGCATCGGCAACGTCTACCAATGTAACTATTACACAAATAGCTGCTGCCGACCCGCGTGTAACAATTGACACGGCAACGGGTAAAGTACAAGTGAACAGTGATTCTGTTCCTACAGGAATATATACGATTACTTATCGTATCTGTGAAAAAGTAAACGGTACGCCTTGTGATACAGCAACGGTAACGGTGAAAGTAATAAACATCAAGACAGGAGATGATGAATTTACGTATGAAAACGGATCTCTTTCAGGAAGTGGAAATATATTGGATAATGATAAGTATAACGGAACGATTCCGAGCATACCGGCGGAAGTAACTTTAACTACTTTGCCACCAGCGGGAATAACAGTAAGTCCAACGGGTGATATTCTTGTAAGTAACGCTAAAAGTGGAATATATACCTTTACGTATCAGCTTTGTTCGAAAGTACTTACGGACGTTTGTGATTCGGCGACTGTAACTATAACAGTAAAAAATAGGATAGAAGCCAATGATGACGACAATGGAGATTCTGTAAACGGTTATAATTTAGTACCTAACAGTACGATAGATATTTTTGCTAATGATAGGTTAGACGGAAAAGGAGTGAGTTCACAAACTGTCACCATAACCACACATACGTCATTGCCTGTTGGAGTAACTATTGATGTTAACGGAAAAGTAACCATTGGTAGTGATACCCCTACGGGATTACATTCGTTTACTTACACTCTTTGTGAAAAAGGCGTCACACCAGCGAACTGTGATATAGCAAAAGTTATTTTCATTGTTAAGAATATCGACGCTGTTGATGATGATTTTGGAGTTCAAACTGTAGGAACGACCACCAAGACAGTGTTTGAAAACGACAAGTTGAATGGAGTAGTACCAACGAGTGCGACGGTAAGTGTAACCCCAAATAATTTACCAATTGGAGTAACACTTAATTCGGATGGTACGTTAACGATAGGAAATACGGCTTCATCGGGTACACATACGTTTACGTATACTATTTGTGATAAGGCAAATACAAGTATTTGCGATACAGCTACAGCGACTGTTACGATTAAGAAAGTAGTAGCTACGGATGATTCTTACTCAATCACTGATACCACGGTAACTCAAACTGTGGGTAACGTATTGGATAATGACAAGGTAGGGACGCAAACTGCTACGACTACTTTGGTAACTATCGGCAATATCCAAAATCCTACGGGTTCGAATGTACCTGCTTTGGATACAAATGGAAATATCACGATCCCTCAAGGAACTTTACCGAATATTTATACGATAACGTATGAGATATGCTTGTCAGGAGGTTCTACGGATTGTGATACTGCGGAAGTACAAGTTGTAGTTGGAACACCTACATTAACAGTTGCTAACGATACCTATACGGCTACGACAATTGCTACTCCTAGGGTAGTGGGTAATGTGTTGAGCAATGACGCTATTAATGGTCATACCCCTGTATTGCCTTCGTTTGTAAACATTAGCGTTAAACAACCGGCGACACCTATCGGAGGCGGAGTGACACCTACTTTATCGACCACTACGGGAGATGTAGAAGTACCAGCTAATACCCCTGCGGGAGTTTATACGATAGTGTATGAATTATGTCCGAAAGGTATTGCTACGGGTTCACCATCGTGCAAAACAGCGACGGTGACAGTGACAGTATCCGCACCTGAGATAGTGGCATTGCCAAATGCCTATACGGTAACGACAACGACCACGACCCAAACGGTAGGTAATGTATTGGATAATGATAGTTTAGGCGGAGCTTCCGTAAGCACTTCAACGGTGACCTTAACTCCGGGTGCGTTTACACATCCTAATATCACAATGGGTACGGACGGAAACATAACGATTTCACCGAACACGCCATCAGGTACGTACACAGGTACTTATACGATTTGTGATAGAGTGAATACGAGCAACTGTACAAGCACTACGGTGACAGTGACAATTACAGCGGTAGCAACACCTACTGTATTAGTTGCTAATGACGACCCAGTAACGGTAACGACCACGCAAAGCGGTACTGTAATAAACGTACTGGAGAACGACCGCATTGGAACGAACACCCCAACGACGTCGGATGTAACGATAACGGTAACAAGCACGCCAACAGGAACAAACGTACCGATATTAGACCCATTGACAGGAAATGTAACCGTACCATCAGGAACGCCAACGGCAACATATGAGATTGGTTATAAGATTTGTACAAAAGTAGGCACAGTAACTTGTAGTACAGCCACAGTAATCATCACAGTTACAGAGGTAGTAACGCCAACGAATACGACTAATGCGATGAATGACTTTAAATATACTACTGTTAATACACCTGTAACAGGAAGCGTAGGAGGGAATGATACAGACCCAGAGGGAGATACCCAAGTGTGGACGACTCAGACAAATACCACAGGCGGACATACCTTTGTGTTGAAATCGGATGGGACATATACGTTTACTCCTTCGACAGACTTTGTAGGAACGGTATCTTATACGTATGAAGTATGTGATAACGGAACACCGCAGGCATGTGCAACGGCGACGGTTTACATCTCAGTGAAGCAAGTAGCTACGCCTACAGCGAATACAGATACCTTTACAGTTACCACTTCGACCAACACGCAAACAGTAGGAAACGTATTGGATAACGACAAGCTTGGTACAAAAACACCAACGACATCTGATGTAACGATAACGGTAACGTCAACCCCAACGGGAACAATCGTACCGATATTAGACCCATCGACAGGAGATGTAACCGTACCATCAGGAACACCATCAGGAACGTATGAAATTGGTTATAAGATCTGTACAAAAGTAGGTACAGTAACTTGTAGTACAGCCACAGTAACGATTACAGTTACAGAGGTAGTAACACCAACAGTGTTAATCGCTAATGACGACCCAGTAACTGTAACGACCACAGAAAGTGGAACAGTAGGAAACGTGTTGGATAATGATAGGCTTGGCACGAACACACCAACAACATCTGATGTAACGATAACTGTAACGAATACCCCAACAGGATCGGTTGTACCGAACTTAGACCCTGTAACAGGAAATGTTACGGTACCATCAGGTACACCAACGGGAACGTATACGATAGGTTATAGCATCTGTACAAAATCAGGAACGATTACGTGCGACACAGCTACGGTAACTGTAATAGTTACTGCGGTAACAACCCCTACGGTAATCACGGCTACTGACGACCCTGTAACTGTAACGACCACTCAAAGTGGAACTGTAGTTAACGTATTGGATAATGATAAAATTGGTACTAATACACCAACAACATTTGATGTAACGATAACTGTAACGTCAACCCCAACGGGAGCGATAGTACCGAACTTAGACCCTGTAACAGGAAATGTTATGGTACCATCAGGTACGCCAACGGGAACGTATACGATAGGTTATAGCATCTGTACAAAATCAGGAACGATTACTTGTGCTACGGCTACTGTAGTAATAACAGTTACGGAGGTAGTAACACCAACAAATACGACCATAGCGAAAGATGATATTAACAATACGTATGTTAATACACCGGTTTCAGGAAGTGTAGGAACGAACGATTTAGATCCTGAGGGAGATACGCAAGTATGGACAATACAAACAAATACAGTAGGAGGACATACCTTTGTGTTGAACGCAGACGGAAGATATACGTTTACTCCTTCGACAGACTTTGTAGGAACGGTATCTTATACGTATGAAGTATGTGATAACGGAACACCGCAGGCATGTGCAACAGCTACGATAAGTATCCAAGTATTACCGAAAGGAATCAATAGTTTGGTTGCGAATGATGACACAGCTGTTACTAAAGTAAATACAGGTGTTTTGATAAGCGTGTTGTCGAATGACTTTGATCCAGAAGGAGATACTTTCAGTGTAACGACACATACCAATCCATCTCATGGAACAGTTGCCTTGAATGCTGACGGAACATTCACATATACACCAACAACAGACTTTGTAGGAGAAGATGAGTTCACTTACATCATTTGTGATGGTAATGTAACGTCTACTTGTAAAACAGCGAGAGTACATGTGTCTGTGGTATCTACAACAACTAATATTACAGTTGCTAATGACGATGCTTACAATACAGATGTTAATGTAGCAGTAGTAGGAAATGTGTTGAATAATGACACCGACCCAGAGGGCGATACAGTAACTACTACAGTGGTAACAACTCCTTCTAATGGAACGTTGAGTTTGAGTACAGATGGAACGTTTACGTATACACCGACTACGAACTTTGTAGGGACAGACTCCTTTACGTATAGAGTTTGTGATAGTGGAACTCCACAGGCATGTGATGAAGCTACGGTTTACATTACGGTTAAAGGAGTTGTAGCTACGCCTACAGCGAATACAGATACCTTTACAGCTACGACTTCGACCAACACGCAAACAGTAGGAAACGTGTTGGATAATGATAGGCTTGGTACGAACACACCAACAACATCTGATGTAACGATAACTGTAACGTCAACCCCAACGGGAGCAATCGTACCGAACTTAGACCCTGTAACAGGAAATGTTATGGTGCCGTCAGGTACGCCAACGGGAACGTATACGATAGGTTATAGCATCTGTACAAAATCAGGAACGATTACATGCGATACTGCTACAGTAACGATAGTAGTTACAGAGGTAACAACTCCAACGACACCTGTAGTAGCGAAAGATGATGTTGAACAGACGGTAGTTGATACACCTGTTACGGTTAAAGTAGTATCTAATGATGAGCATGTGCCTACGCAAGGAACCTTGACTATTGTTACGCAACCTAAAAACGGAACGGTTGTTATCAATAACAATGGAACGACTAATGATCCGTCAGATGATGAGGTTGTTTACACACCTAACCGAGGTTATGCAGGAGTAGACAGTTTCGAGTATGAGCTTTGCGATACGATGGGTAACTGTTCTATAGCTAAGGTAACGATAACGGTGTTGAATGATGTAATTCCTCACAATGGTATTTCTGTGAATGGAGATGGATTGAATGATTACTTCCATATTCAAGGTATAGAGAGATATCCTAATAATACGGTTCGTATTTACAATCGTTGGGGAGTTAAGGTATTTGAGACGAAGGGCTATGATAATGTTAATAGAGTATTCCGAGCGATTTCAAACGGACGAGTAACGATTGAAGCTGCTGAGAAATTGCCACAAGGTACGTATTACTATATCATTGAATACACCGATAACAACAACAAGAAACATACGAAAGGAAGTTGGTTGTATATTAAGAAGTAACCGCTGACTGAATAAGTGAAAGAGAGATTATCCTAAATGGGTAATCTCTTTTTTTATTTGCTAAAGTTTGGAAGCTAATAATCAAATAAAAAGTTTGATATTAAGTTTAATGAAATATTTTTGACTGTAAAAACAAAATATGCTTCAATGATTATTTTCCAGAGCTTTTTTTAATTACAAAAAGTGGGGTTCTATGGAAAGTAAGAGTTCTTTGGAATTTGTATACAGTTTAAAAAAATACTATTTGTTGTGAATGTAACAAAAAAAATGAATTGCAATACAATGAAATCATTTAAATTCATTTATTTTGCAAAATCTATATTTTAAACAATCAAATTACCAATAAAAACATTTTACTATGAAGAGATTGATCGGAATATGTTTTTTTTTACTGAGCATAGGAATGTCAGCTCAGCAATTTACCATTGTGGGAGAAATCTATGACAAAGAAACCCAAAAGCCTGTGGAGGCCGCAACGGTTTTTGTGAGGACGGTAAAAGACTCTATCTTAGTGAATTATACTATTTCAGATGCCAAAGGTAAATTTACATTAAAAGGAAAGTCAAGTGATGATTTTTTGAATTTGATAATTTCCCATGTCGGAAATGCGACGTTTAAAAAGCGTATCGAAACTCCGAAGCCACGCCTTGATTTAGGAAAAATAGAGTTAGAAGCAAAAGCTTTTGAATTAGAAAGTGTCACAGTAACTTCGGAGGCAATTCCTATTACCGTAAAAAAAGATACATTAGAATTTAACGCTGACGCATTTAAATTGCGACCCGATGCTACCGTGGAGGAATTACTTAAAAATTTACCAGGAGTAGAGGTTGATGCCAGTGGAAATATAACTGTAAATGGGGTAGCGGTGAACGAGCTTTTGGTAAATGGGAAGCCTTTTTTTAATGATGTAAAAACAGCTACACGAAATCTTACAAAGGACATTGTGAAGAAAATTCAGGTAAGTGACACCAAAACTAAAGAGCAGAAATTTACTCGTCAGGAAAGTACTTCCGATAATAAATCAATTAATATTGTACTTAAAGAAGATAAAAATAAAGGTGTTTTTGGACGTGTAACGGCAGGTTATGGAACCAAAGATCGTTATGAATTCAGTGGCATTGGGAATTATTTTAAAGATAAAACTCGGGTGTCGGTTTTAGCAAGTTCCAACAATATCAATTCCGCAGGTTTTGAGTTTGATGAAATTTACGGAATGATGTCACGTGGATTTCGAGGAACACGAACCATTTCGATGTCGGGATCAAGTTTTTCGATTAATGGAGTTTCTTTTGGAGGAAGTAGCGAAGGTCTTAATGTTTCGCACTCCGCGGGTATGAATTATGCAGATACTTATGCAAAAAATATGGAAGTAGATGCAAATTACCTTTTTACACATTCAGATAATGAAAATCACACCAAGAGTCTGCGAGAAACAACTCTGCCCAATCGTCATTATTTTTCAGATAGAGAACATTGGGGTAATTCGTGGAATGATAATCATTCGGTACGAGCTTCCTTGGAATACAAATTAGATTCACTCACACAGATTGAGGTAAGCCCTAATTTAGGGATTAACAATGCACATAGCAGTAGCCGAAGTATGGAGCAATCGTTGAACAGCAATCGTACCCTTGTCAATAGCAGTGAGTCCACCAACCAAGCTCAGACAAACAATGTGAATTTTAATAACTATGTTTCACTGCGTCGTCGTTTCAAAGGACGTGGTTTTTGGGGAATTGGCTTTGAAAACTCAAACAGTCGCTCGGAACGATTCCAACAAATTGATAATCGCACAGAGGTATTTGGGGCTAATCCTTCGGTGCAAGTTCGTGATCAACAACAAGAAGCTAACAACACAAGTGACCAGTATAGACTTCGAACGAGCTTTCGTTATCCCATAGCCAAGACTTTTTTTGTAAGAGGGGAATATGTTTTTTCGAAAACCAATATTAAAAACGATGTAGACACTTATGATGCAAATCTGAGTGGTAACTATGTGAACTTCAATACGGCGTTGAGTTCTGACTTTATTACCCAAAACACCCAACAGCGCCCATTGGTAGGATTAGAGTGGAATAAGGATAAAGTTCGATGGAGTGGAGGAGTGAGTTTGGTTAGTAATCGTATTGAAAATCAAGATTTCTTGAGAGAATTGGACTTAGATAGGACCTTTACCAATTTCTCAGTAGAAACCAGTCTTCGCTATGAGTTTCAACGCGGAAAGAATATGTCGGTTCGCTATGATTCCAGTACCCAAGTGCCGTCCGTAAATCAGCTACAACCCATTGATAATGTGAATAATCCTTTGCACACCTTCACAGGAAATCCCGATTTACGACCAACTTTTGAACATAGTATTCGAGCAGATTTTAGTAACTTCAACTGGGAAACCCGTACAGGATATTTTCTATGGTTCAATGCTTATTTAAACGAAGATAAGATTACTTCCATCACATTAACCAATGATGATTTGACCCGGAGAACCACTTACACCAACATTGATGGCGATTATTCCCTCATGTTTGGAATTGATTATAATAAATCCAATAAGTGGGATAAAAATAAGTTGAAATACGGCTTGGGTACTTTTTCAAGTATTCGAGAAAATAATCAATTCAGTAATGGGACTCGCTATGCTTTGACCAATTATTCTTTAAGTTTAAGAAGTTCTTTGGGATACGATTATGATGAAAAAATTAATATAGAACTGACCTATAATCCTGTGTTTAATGTAGCTCGCTATGATTCGAAAGTGTTTGAAAATCAGAATTACACACAACATCGTACAGGTTTGAGAATAACCTCCTATGTGCCTAAAAATGTGGTCGTCGGAAGCGATTTTTCCTACTCCTATTTGCCTTACATGGGCGAAGGCTTCCGCAAAGGGTACCTCTATTGGAATGCGAGTGTTGGATACAAATTCCTAGAAGATAAAGCAACGATTCAGTTGAAAGCCTTTGATATTTTGAATCAAACTGTCGATTCGTCTCGAATTATTACAGAGGATTACGTACAGGATTCTCAAAGGCTCATGTTGAAGCAATATTTTATGCTTACTTTTACCTATAAACTCAACAAAGTAGGAGGTAACAAAGGAAAAGGATCAAGAGTTATTCTATTTTAGTTATGATTAAAAAGCTAAATAAAACACACCTAAAATCAGGCAAGACTATCTTTATTTCAGGCTCAAAGTCTGAGACCAATCGATTATTACTTCTACAAGCTCTTTTTCCGCAGTTAGAAATTGTAAATATGTCCAATTCTGATGACTCCCAAGTGATGATTGCTGCCCTTGAAAAAGGAAATGGAACCATTGACATTCATCATGCAGGGACAGCAATGCGTTTTCTCACAGCTTTTTTTGCCTCACAAGAAGGGAAAGAAGTCGTTTTGACAGGCTCTTCACGTATGAAAGAACGCCCGATACATATTTTGGTTGAGGCGTTGCAATCCTTGGGAGCAGAAATTACCTATCTTGAAAGTGAAGGATTCCCTCCATTGAAAATTGTAGGAAGAAAACTTTGCAACAATGAGGTCAGCATTCCATCGGAAGTCAGTAGTCAATACATCTCAGCCTTGATGCTCATAGCTCCTTCTTTAGATAAAGGGTTGATAATTCGGTTGTTAGGAAAATCAACTTCTTTGCCTTATATCAAAATGACACTCCAATTACTTGATGAAATAGGAGTTACCACATCGTTTGACGGAACTACAATAGTGATACATCCGCTACAATTGACTGTAAATAAAACACTTGTTGTAGAATCTGACTGGAGTTCGGTTTCCTACTGGTATTCTTTCATTGCTTTGTCAGATATTGAAACGAGCATACATCTACGGAGTTATAAACAATCCAGTTTACAAGGAGATAGTATTTTGTCAGAAATATATTCGTTTTTTGGAGTAGAAACCATTTTTTTAGGCAATGAAATCCGTTTGCAAAAAAAACATACTCCAAAACAAAGCCATTTTTCGTATGATTTACGAAATACTCCTGATATTGCACAAACTATTGCTATCACCTGCTTTGGCTTAGGACTTTCATGTGATTTAACAGGATTACATACGCTAAAAATCAAAGAAACTGATCGTTTACAGGCCTTAAAAACAGAGCTTACCAAACTTGGAGGTGTTGTTAGAGTTACCGCTGAATCTTTGCATTTGAACAGATGTAAAGAAATTCGTTCTAATATAGCAATAGATACCTACGATGACCACCGAATGGCGATGGCATTTGCCCCATTGTGTTTAAAAAGCAATATTACAATCAATAATTCAGAGGTGGTTTCCAAGTCGTACCCTGATTTTTGGAGCGATGTAGAGAGTATTATGGGTGATTAGTAAACATTGCAGAAAAACAAGTTCTTATGAAATGAAAAAACCTCCCTTTTTTAAGAGAGGTTTTTCGTTATATTCAATTTTGGAGATTATTTTTTCTTGCCTCCTTTTTCTGCTTTTGCAGCCTCTTGAGCAGCTTTCATTGCAGCACGTGAGATTCTCACCTGACAAACAACCGTATTGTCTGGATGCATTACTTTGTAATCGTCTTGTTGTAATTTCGTAACATAGAATTTTTGACCCATTTCCATACCAGAAATATCAACGTTTACGAAATCTGGCAATTTAGAAGGAAGAGCTTTTACTTTCAGTTTACGGTTAACAACACGCAACACCCCACCTGCCATAACTCCTGGAGAAGTTCCGGTAATTTGGATTGGCACCTCAATAGTGATTTCTTTGTTTTCATGTAATTGATAGAAATCGATATGAAGTATTTTGTCAGTAACTGGGTCAAACTGAATATCTTGCAAAATAGCACTATACGTTTTTCCCTCTAATTCAATCGTAGCAGTGTACACGTTTGGAGTGTAAACGATGCTTTTGAATGCTAAATCTGGTGCAGCAAAATGCAAAACATTGTCTCCTCCGTATAACACGCAAGGTACCTGTCCAGCATTACGTAAGGCTTTTGTTGCTGCTTTGCCCACGCTTTCTCTTTGAGATCCTTTGATTGTAATTGATTTCATTTAAAAAATATTTAGTTATTAAATTATTTACATAATAAATTTTGAGCTAATAGAGTTGTTTTCATGTACGCGGTGCATCACTTCAGCAAACAAATCGGCACAACTCAATACTTTAATTTTGGGATTTTCCTGTTTCAAAGGAATAGAATCTGTAATGATAAGTTCTTCTAATTCAGATTTTTCTATTCTTTCATAAGCTCCACCGCTCAAAAGACCATGTGTAGCGACTGCACGAACGCTGATAGCTCCCCGTTCTTTCATTATTTCAGCTGCTTTTACCAAGGTTCCTGCAGTGTCAACCATGTCATCCACTAAAATTACGTTCTTTCCTTTCACCTCTCCAATAAGCTCCATCGTCTCTATGACATTTGCCTTCTTGCGTTGTTTGTAGCATATCACCACATCGCTGTTCAGGTACTTAGAGTAAGCGTAAGCTCTTTTTGAACCTCCCATATCGGGTGATGCCATGCACAAATTTTCAAGTCCTAAACTCTGAAGATGAGGTAAGAAAATGGTCGAAGCATACAAATGATCCACGGGTCGTTCAAAAAAACCTTGGATTTGATCCGCGTGTAAATCCATTGTGATAATACGTGTAGCTCCTGCCGATTCCAAAAGGTTAGCCACTAATTTTGCTGCAATGGGCACTCTCGGTTTGTCTTTTCTGTCCTGACGAGCCCATCCGAAATAAGGCATCACCGCAGTGATGTGACGAGCCGAAGCTCTTTTGGCCGCATCCAACATTAGCAACATTTCCATCAAATTTTCAGAACTTGGGTTGGTTGAACCTATAATGAACACTCGGGTTCCACGTACAGACTCTTCAAATGAAGGTTGAAATTCTCCATCACTAAAACGAGAAATATTTACTTCTCCTAAGTGAGTTCCGTATTTTTCAGCAATTTTTTTTGCTAATTCAACACTTTGTGTACATGCAAAAATCTTAGATTCTGGTACAATATATGCCATAATAGTAAATAGATGTGTTGTACTTTTAATCGTAGTCTCTTTATCGTGGGTGCAAAGGTATGAATTTAAAAATAAACATTGATATTTTTTTTATATTTTTTTTGCACATTTAAAAATCTTGTGTATCTTTGCACCCGAAATGATGAGGAAATAAGCCTGAGTGGCGGAATTGGTAGACGCGCACGACTCAAACTCGTGTTCTTCGGAGTGAGGGTTCGATTCCCTCCTCAGGTACAGTGTAAAAACCTTAATTTGTTGATAAACAACATTTTAAGGTTTTTTTTGTTTTTGTAGTTAAAAAAAATATTTGAATACATCTAATGTTTTAACTCTAATTATTCTATTACAAATAAAATCAATTAGAAAAAGAGGTTAAGTAGACGTAAAAACAAATAAGAAAATGATATTAAAGAAAATTAAAGGAGTAGCACCCGTGTTAGGTTTGAATTGTTTTGTTGCTGAAAATGCTACGATTACAGGAGATGTGGTTTTAGGTAATCAGTGTACTGTTTGGTATAATGCTGTAATTCGAGGTGATGTGAATACCATTCGCTTGGGAGATAAAGTTAATGTACAGGACGGAGCCGTCATTCATGCAACCTATCAAAAATATGCCACAACCATTGGTAACAACGTTTCAATTGGACATAATGCCATCGTTCACGGCTGTACTATTCACGATAACGTACTTATTGGAATGGGAAGTGTTGTTATGGATGGTTGTGTTATTGAAAGCAATAGTATCATAGCAGCAGGAGCGGTAGTTACAGAGCATACTCATGTTGAATCAGGAAGTATTTATGCAGGAGTCCCTGCTCGGAAAATAAAAACGCTTTCGAATGAACAAAAAGAAGGTATTCAAAGAACCGCCGATAACTATGTTAAATACGCTTCTTGGATTGAAGATGTATAACATTGAACCTTACTTTCTTTTATTTACATCATTGTAAATCAAGTATATATTTTATTTTGTTTTAAATACAACAAAATAAAATGTTAAAAATTAACGAAGTTATAAGTAATTATTTAGCTTTGTGTTTAGTTTCTAACAGCATAACACTATGAGCACAAAACAAAACTATAAAAAAGCATTTATATTTGTTACTGCACTCTTTTTTCTTTGGGGGTTTTTGACCGTACTAATTGACTCGCTGATTCCTCGATTGCGAGATGTTTTTACCTTGAATTATTTTCAAGCTGGTTTGGTTCAATTTGCTTTTTTCACGGCCTATTTGTTATTGTCGATTCCAGCAGGTATTATTCTGTCGAAAATTGGATATAAACGAGGTATTATCTTAGGATTGTTAACCATGGCAACTGGATGTTTTTTGTTTTATCCAGCGGCATCTGAGCGCATTTTAGGTGTTTTCCTGTTAGCCGTTTTTATTTTGGCAAGTGGTATAACATTTTTACAAGTAGCCGCCAATCCATATGTTTCCATTTTGGGAGATGAATCGGGAGCTTCGAGCCGATTGAACCTGTCTCAAGCCTTTAATTCATTGGGAACAACGATAGCTCCTATTATTGGAGCTGTATTCATCCTAAGTGATCGTGTGAAAACGGAGGAAGAAATTGCTGTACTCTCTAGTGTTGAAAAAGAGGCCTATTATTTGACAGAAGCAGCTTCCGTGCAAACACCGTTTATTTGGATAGCTTCGTGTATCATAATATTAGCAACTGTTTTTGCTTTTGTAAAACTGCCAGAGGTAATTAGTTTGGAAGCAAAACGTCACAGTTATGGAGAGTTATTTAAAAAGCGAGGGTTGATGCTTGGCGCAATTGGTATTTTTCTTTACGTAGGTGCAGAAGTAGCAATTGGAAGTTATTTAGTGAATTATTTTATAGATATAAATATCGTTCGTGACATCCTCGAAAATAGCACAATGCGCTCGCTGGTGAGTGGCATGGGAGGACTTTTAGGTAAAGCTGATCTAATTCATGGCGATCCAAAATCCATTGTAGGGATTTTTGTGATGTTCTATTGGGGAGGAGCCATGATTGGACGTTTCATCGGGGCATATCTAACCCAAAAAATAGCTCCATCAAAGGTGTTAATAGCATTCTCGTTGATTGCTATTCTACTGATTCTTATTTCAATAAACACCGACGGATTGCTCTCTATGTGGAGTATTTTAGCGGTTGGTTTATTCAATTCAATTATGTTTCCTACCATTTTCACTTTGGCTTCTGAAGGATTGTCCGATTTACGTCCACAGGCTTCAGGTATTTTGTGTACAATGATTTTTGGAGGGGCTATTATTCCTCCTGTAATTGGCTTTTTCACGGATAACATAGGTTTCAGAATGGCTTTTTTAACCTTAGTAGTTTGCTACGGATACATTTTGTTCTTCGGATATTACAAACGCTACCATGTGGAGTAATTACTTAAAAATCAATTGAAACGAATAAAGTCAGAATATAATTAAGAAAACCTTTTCCACGAGAGAAAAGTCGCTAATCAAAGAGGAGTAATTTTTACTAAATTTTGATAGCTTTATAAAACTGACAATAAATATCTAAGGAAATTGACCTGATTTTTATGGAAATAAAAAGCCCTAAACTTTGTTTTACTAAAGTTTAGGGCTTTTGAAGTTTTCATACTTTACAATGATTCATTACTGTCCTAATATATAGGCAAAAATAAGTGGAGCTACGATAGTTGCGTCCGACTCTACAATGAACTTAGGAGTGTTAATATCTAATTTACCCCATGTAATCTTTTCGTTGGGAACTGCTCCTGAATATGACCCATAACTAGTTGTAGAATCTGAAATCTGACAGAAATATGCCCAGAAAGGTACATCAGTCCACTCCAAATCTTGGTACATCATCGGAACAACGCAAATAGGAAAATCCCCAGCTATCCCTCCTCCGATTTGGAAGAAGCCGACACCTTTTCCTCCTGAATTAGCTCTATACCATTCGGTTAAATACACCATGTACTCAATACCCGACTTGACTGTGGAAGCCTTCAAATTTCCTTTGATAACGTTTGAAGCAAAAATATTTCCTGTAGTAGAATCCTCCCAACCTGGGCAAACAATAGGTAAGTTACGTTCAGCAGCAGCTACAATCCAAGAGTTCTTTGGATCAATTTCGTAATATTGCTCCAATACGCCTGAGTTTACGACTTGATATAAAAACTCGTGTGGAAAATAACGTTCTCCATTCTTTTCTGCCTTGTGCCATACTTCTTCCAAGTGTTTTTGTAAACGACGGAAAGCTTCTTCTTCTGGGATACAGGTGTCAGTTACACGATTGTAATGATTCTCAAGTAAATCCCATTCATCTTGTGGAGTGAGGTCACGGTAGTTAGGTACGCGTTTATAGTGTGAGTGTGCCACTAAATTCATCACATCTTCTTCAAGGTTTGCTCCCGTACAAGAAATAATATCCACTTTCTCCTGACGAATCATTTCAGCGAGAGAAATTCCAAGCTCTGCAGTACTCATGGCTCCAGCAAGTGAAACCAACATTTTCCCGCCTTCCAAAAGGTGCGTTTCGTATCCTTTAGCAGCATCCACCAATGCGGCAGCATTGAAATGCAAAAAATTTTTCTCTATAAATTGAGAAATAGGTCCTTTATTCATTTCGAATCTTTTTTATGTTAGAAAACGCAAAGATAGAACATTTAATTCATATACAGAAATATACACAGGTTATTTTATTGAACTCCAAAAACTTAGAAAACGAGTGATGTGACAAGATTCAAGGTTCAAAGTCCAAAGTTAATTACGAATTAATAATTACGCTAATTGCTAACCCGTAATTATTAATTCGTAAATATTCATTGTTGTAATCCGTAATTGGTCATTCGTAATTATTAATTGTAAATTGCTAATCATCAACCCGTAATTGGTCATTCGTAATTTGTAATTATAAATTATAAATTATTCATTGTTAATTTGTATTTTTGCCCGAAATTTTAAAAAGTTTACTATGGAGATTTTTATGATAAGGGCTGCTCAGTTGATTCTGAGTCTTTCGATATTGGTTGTTTTACACGAGTTAGGGCATTTTATTCCTGCCAAGGCTTTCAAAATGCGTGTAGAGAAATTCTATTTGTTCTTTGATGTCAAATTTTCTCTTTTCAAAAAGAAAATTGGCGAGACCATTTATGGTGTCGGTTGGTTGCCTTTGGGAGGATATGTCAAAATCGCAGGAATGATTGACGAGAGTATGGACAAGGAGCAAATGGCTCAACCGCCTCAACCTTGGGAATTTCGTTCTAAACCTGCATGGCAACGACTGATTGTGATGGTTGGTGGGGTTACCATGAATTTGTTGTTAGCTTTTTTCATTTACGCAGCTATTCTGTTTACCTGGGGTGAAAAACAAGTTAAGGAAGACGGACTTACAGGAGGGTTTGCTGTGAGTGAAGTTATGAAAACTTACGGATTCCAAAATGGAGATATCGTCACAGAAGTTAATGGAAATCCTTTAGGAAATTTATTGGATATCAATCGATATGTATTATTGCGAGACGTTAGCAATTTGAAAGTTAAAGGGTTAAATGGTGATGAACGTATGGTTCATTTACCGGATTCTATTGGTAAACAATTGTTTCACGCAGGAGAAATGATGGCATTTCGTCCACGATTGAAGCCTATTGTCGATTCAGTTTTAGTAGGTTTCCCAGCGGAAAAAGCAGGACTTCAAGCAGGAGATAAAATTATCTCTATCAATGATATTTCTGTGACCTATTATAGCGATGTGCAAGACATTATTAAGGTTTTTCCGAAAAAATCAACGATAATTGTGGGTGTGGAACGTAGCGGAAGAAAGGAATTTTTAGAAGTAACGCCTAATGACGAGGGTAAATTAGGTTTTTTTGCTACCCAGCTCGCTAATGTAGAATATACTCACAAAACATATACAGTTGCATCAGCTTTGTCGGAAGGGATTTCTTACGGCTATTGGACTCTCCGTGATTATATTTCTCAATTCAAGTTTATATTTACTAAAAAAGGAGCTACTGAAGTGGGCGGATTTGCTGCTATCGGAAAGATGTTTCCTGAAAAATGGAATTGGCACGCTTTCTGGCATACTACAGCATTGCTTTCCATCATGTTAGCTTTTATGAACATATTGCCAATTCCTGCGTTAGACGGCGGACACGTCATGTTCTTGCTCTATGAGATGGTTACAGGACGCAAACCAAGTGATAAATTCTTGGAATATGCACAAATGGTAGGTTTTTTCATCTTGATAGGCTTACTACTTTTTGCTAATGGAAATGACATCTACAAAGCTATTTTTAAATAGTTTTTTTGCATAATCAATCTTAGTTTTATTCATCAAATCCTCGTTTTTAACAAAATAACTAAAAACGAGGATTTATTTTACTGCGTTCAGATTAGAAAGTATACATCTATCTTTTAAATAATGACATCGTATTATTCCATTTTTTAGGAGCCTTCTTCTTATTGTTATTTTCATACCTACAAAAAACAAAGAGATTGTTTCTAAGTACAAAATTCCGTCAGTTTTGAGCAGGAATCTTTGGTCTTACGAGGTCAATCTGCGAAATAGCAAAATGATATGTTTTTTGTTACAGAACTTTAATGTATATTTGCGAATAAATTTGTACGTCGATCTTTCGACAATTGTTTAATTAAATAAATCTGTAATTATGAAGAAAATTTTAGTAAGTTTATCCGTTATTGCTCTATCAGGAATAGTTTCCTGTGAGAACGTAAAACAAATTAAGAAAGAAACTCAAAACTCTGTAGAAAATGTTGTTGAAACGCTACAGACAGAGACTGAAAAAGCCGTTGATCAAGTAAAAAAATCAATTTCTGAATTTGAAGTGCCTTCTTTTCAAGACAGTGATTTACAGAAAATGGCTGCAGACTATAAAGCATATTTACTTGAGTTAGAAGAAGCTACCAAAGCGGGAAGTCAAGAAAAAATCGATCAATTAAAAGCAAAGTCGGAGGAATGGGCAAAAAAAATTGAAGAACAAGGAAAGAAAGTTTCGTCCGAAGACCTCAAAAAATGGAGTGAGTGGGCTGAACAATTTGTTCAATAATTGAAATTTAACGAGAGAACTGTCCGAAGAATTCAACTTTTCGGACAGTTTTTATTCTTAATCCTTCTCCTTTCTGTGTGACTCTACAAAACTTTTTTCTTCTGTCACAGCAATAATTCGGCGTAAATTTTAAACTTCAAAATCCGGACACCTCTTCTGAGTGACATTTTGTCATATTTCTTCCTTTGGCACAATCATTGACTATTAGATGCTCGAAGCCCAAAGCGGAGCAGTTCCGCCTAAGGTGATAAATAAATGTTGAATTAAAAATAAATTAAGAATATGAGCAAAATTATTGGAATAGACTTAGGAACCACCAACTCGTGTGTTTCTGTAATGGAAGGTAATGACCCTGTGGTAATTACCAATGCCGAAGGCAAAAGAACCACTCCATCGGTAGTAGCTTTTGTGGACGGCGGAGAAATTAAAGTAGGAGATGCTGCTAAGCGTCAGGCAGTAACCAATCCTAAGAAAACCGTTTATTCGATTAAGCGTTTTATGGGAAATAAATTCTCTGAATCAGAGAAAGAAGTGGCTCGCGTACCTTACAAAGTGGTAAAAGGCGATAACGATACGCCACGTGTGGATATCGATGGAAGATTGTACACTCCGCAAGAAATTTCAGCAATGATTCTTCAAAAAATGAAAAAAACAGCCGAAGATTTCTTAGGACAAACCGTAACCGAAGCCGTTATCACCGTTCCTGCATACTTTAACGATGCACAGCGTCAGGCAACCAAAGAAGCAGGAGAGATTGCAGGACTTAAAGTTCGTCGTATCATCAACGAGCCTACCGCCGCTGCTTTGGCCTACGGATTGGACAAAAAACACAACGACCAAAAAATCGTGGTATTTGACTTCGGTGGTGGTACGCACGACGTATCTATCTTGGAGTTAGGTGATGGCGTATTCGAAGTACTTGCAACTGACGGAGATACACACCTTGGAGGTGATGATGTAGATGAAAAAATCATCAATTGGTTAGCCGAAGAGTTTCAGGCAGAAGAGCAAATGGATTTGCGTAAAGACCCAATGGCGTTGCAACGTCTTAAAGAAGCTGCGGAAAAAGCCAAAATCGAGCTTTCTTCTTCTACACAAACCGAAATCAACTTGCCATACATCACGGCTACGGCAACAGGTCCAAAACACTTGGTGCGTACCCTTACTCGTGCAAAATTCGAGCAATTGATTGACGATTTGGTAAAAAGAACCATCGAGCCTTGTCGTACTGCCCTTAAAAATGCAGGACTTTCAACAAGCGATATTGACGAAGTGATTTTAGTAGGAGGTTCTACGCGTATTCCTGCGGTGCAAGAAGCGGTAGAGAAATTCTTCGGAAAGAAACCAAACAAGAGTGTTAACCCTGATGAAGTGGTAGCTGTTGGTGCGGCTATTCAAGGGGGAGTTTTGACAGGAGATGTAAAAGATGTATTGCTTTTGGACGTAACTCCGCTTTCACTCGGTATCGAAACAATGGGTGGAGTGATGACCAAACTTATCGAGGCCAATACTACCATTCCGACCAAGAAATCACAAGTGTTTTCAACTGCTGCTGACAATCAGCCGAGTGTAGAAATCCACGTGTTGCAAGGTGAAAGACCAATGGCAAACGATAACAAAACGATAGGACGCTTCCACTTAGATGGCATTCCGCCTGCACCGCGTGGCGTTCCTCAAATCGAAGTAACGTTTGACATCGACGCTAACGGAATTATCAAAGTTTCGGCAACCGATAAAGGAACCGGCAAATCGCACGATATCCGAATTGAAGCCTCATCAGGACTTTCACAAGAAGAAATCGAGAAAATGAAACGCGAAGCCGAAGCCAACGCCGAAGCTGACAAAAAAGCCAAAGAAAAAGCCGATAAAATCAACGAAGCAGACTCAATGATTTTCCAAACCGAGAAACAACTCAAAGAGTTTGGCGACAAACTTCCGGCAGATAAGAAATCAGGCATCGAATCGGCATTAGAAGAGTTGAAAAAAGCACACCAAAGCCAAGATTTGGGACAAATACAATCTGCTTTGGACAGAATCAACGAAGCGTGGAAACAAGCCTCCGAAGACCTTTACAAAGCACAACAAGCCCAAAGCGAACCACAACCTAACACAGGCGGTCAGCAACAACAAAACGGCGACAACGTGCAAGATGTAGATTTTGAGGAAGTGAAGTAAGTTACCGCCGACATTTGAGGAGTATCCCATAATCTGTGTAAGTTGAAAAGTTATTCTGAAATTTTTTGAGCCCTTAAAAGCTCAAAAAAAATTTCGGAAATAACTTTTTAACTATTTTTGACCCATAATTTAAACAGATATGATTAACAAGGAAGAATTGCTCAACAGCAAAGAATTTTACAAGTCATTTAAGACTGCTGAGGACTTGACAGGTTTCTTTAAAGAGCTCCACAAAAAAGCGGTGGAACATATGCTCAATGCCGAACTCGACGTTCACTTGGACAACGAAAAACACGACAAAACTAAAGATGGAAATTATCGTAACGGACACACTTCCAAGAAGATAAAAACTTCCTTTGGCGAAGAACAAATCCAAGTTCCTAGGGATAGAGACGGTAGTTTTAACCCAATGTTAGTCCCTAAACGCAAGAACGTTATCGATGGTTTGGAAAACATCATCGTATCGTTCTATGCCAAAGGAATGAGCGTGAGCGACATCGAAGAACAAATCCAAGAAATGTACGGCTTTGAAGTATCAACTTCCACAATATCAAGGATTACCAATGCGGTTACCAATGAAATGGTCGCTTGGCAGAACCGCCCGTTGGACGAGCTGTATCTGATTGTTTGGATGGACGGCATCGTTTTTAAAGTTCGTGAGAACTCAAAAGTTGTCAACAAAACCATTTACCTTGCTGTGGGCTTGAATCGAGAGGGAAAAAAGGAAGTTTTAGGAATGTGGCTCGGAAAGAATGAAAGTTCCGCCTTTTGGATGAGCGTTCTCACTGATTTAAAGGCTCGTGGAGTGGAAGATATTCTCATTACTGCCACCGATAATTTAAACGGATTTACGCAAACCATTCGCACGGTTTTTCCCCAATCACAAACGCAAATATGTGTGGTTCATCAGATTAGGAATGCTTGTAAGTATGTGGTTTACAAAGACAGAAAAGAATTTACAGCCGATATGAAACACATCTATACTGCCCCTAACAAGGAAGCTGCCAAGGTTGCTTTGGAAGATTTTGCCCAAAAATGGGAGTCAAAATACGGCTATGCTATCAAATCTTGGTATGACAATTGGGACGAATTGACCGTATTTTTCGATTTTCCGTTAGAGATAAGAAAAATTATTTACACAACCAATCTTATTGAGAATCTGAATGGTAAGATTCGGAAATACACCAAAAACAAGCTGTCTTTCCCAACAGACGAAGCTGTGCAAAAGTCCGTTTTCTTGGCTTTGAGAGAAGCTACCAAAAAGTGGAGTATGCCTATCCAAAATTGGGGGATTGTCTTGAACCAATTTATGCTTATATTTGCACAAAGACTCAAACTATAAAAACTTAACCCCAACTTTTTAACTTACACACTTAGAGGGATAGTGTCGACATTTGAAATAATAAATCACGCCCCAAAAGGGCGTGATTTATTATTTAGAAACTCTACATCTCATATATATATCATCTTCGAATTTATCTTTTACGGACTGACTTTCAAATATATCATTACCAAATCTGTAACTATAAGGCAATAGCTTATGATTTACAAGGTTTTTATAAGAAAAAGAATTTATTTTCTTTCGTTTTTCTTTCATCTTCTTTATATGACATTCTATCTTATCTTTAAAATTTCTGTCTTTTTCGGTAAGATAGTGTTGAGTAAAAATCATAGTGTTCATGTCAATAACAACCAAATCCTTAATGTTTAGCTTAGGATTTATATTTGTCATTTTTTTTATTTCTTCCAAAAAATATTGATTTAAAATAAAATTAATACCAGGTACTTCTAATAATCTATCAGAAATTAACAATATGGGATATATATCATATTTCTTGTTAACCTCTTTGCTAAATTCAACATCAAATTGAAATTTTCCTTGAGATATTAAATTAATATGTCTGATTAACTGTCCTATGCCTACGGGAGTTCCGTTATCTTTAATTAGCAATTTCTTTTTCAATTCTGCGTTTATTTTATTGAAATTTCTTGATGTCTTAACATCTTTACTGATTAGAATATCTTTATGTTCAAATAAGTAAATATCTCTATTATGCCGAATATAATAATCAGGTTCATTATCTCGATTCTTTACATTCTGTTTTTTTATAAAATACTTCTTATTAAAGATAGAATCCAGCACATCTTTCATTAAAAAATTCTCTGAAAAATCTTCATTAAACCAGCTAAAAAAATCCTCTTTTTTATTATTTTTTTCAAAAGCCTCTTTCAATAAAAATTTGATACTTATCGTGAATTTATCTAATATAAAAAAAGGATTTATAATAACATACACGTTATTTTCTTTTCTATACAATGGATAATTTCGTAAAGAAATATAATCTGTATCAATAGTTAGATTATATGAAACTAAACTATCTAAAAAATCAATAGTACTTTTTTCCTTTTTTTCAATCTTAAATGAGGTGCTTTTCTTTTTCAAGTATTTCCCTATGAATAATAGTAAATTAAATACTTGCTCTTTCAACTCATCAATAGAATTTTGTTTAAAATAAGTGAGTAATTCGTTTGATAGATAATTATATTTGGGATTTGATTCAAGAAAAGAAATTAATTTATCGAATCTATATATTGTTGTATATATAAGTTTATTTATTTCCTGATCATAGAATTCATACATATTCAAATCTGCATCTGCGAATTTTAGAGATATTAAAATCTGTATAACTTCCTTAATATGAGAATCAGGATTTTTTTTAGAAGATAAATATTCATCTCTATTCAAATCCTCATTTATGATTAAAAAGGCTTTAAATAAATTCATTTCATCTCTATCTGTATCTTTACTTAACGAATTTTCATCAAGTAATGTAGATTTATTTGATAAAATAAGCTCTTGAATTTTTAAAATTCCGTGTTCTGAAATTACGCATAGAGAATGATTATTTATTCGTTCTTTTTTTGAAAATAAATATTTTTCGATTCTATTCTGTATCTCTTTTTTCTTATCTGGGTTATAAAAAAAATTATAATAATCTGTTTTTTGTGGCAAAGCAAAAAAACCTATAATTTCTTGCAGAGTTTCCTTTGAAACATTTCTTAAATATTTGTAAGCTGTTTTTTTCTCTTCTTCAGGAAAGAGGTGACCAAATTCTAATCGTAAAGTTATCATATTTACTGCAAATGTTTATTTTGCAAATGTACAATTTTTTCTCCTTTACAAATTTGAAAAAATATGCTTTAAGTAAAGTCTATCAAATTTCTTTTTCAAGAAAACACAATCATACATAATCCACTTCACTAATGTTTCACTAAAAATAAAATGATACATAATCCATTTCATCAATGATTTACTAAAAATATAATTGTACACAACCTGTTTCACTCGTGATTTACTAAAAATACAATTGTACACAACCCATTTCATTAGTGATTTACCAAAAATACAATTGTACACGGCGTATTTCAGCGATTAGTAAAATAAAAAAATATTTTATGTAAAACGCTTTAAGCATAAATTCATTTTGTTTTTTTGAAATGTTAAAATAAATCTAAATCGTTGATTATTAAAAACAAATTACATAGCTTTGTAACATCAGTATAAATCTTAAAAACAAAATTAGTTATGTTAAAAATCTTAAAACCTTCCGTCCGCATCACTGAAATGGCAGATACCGCCAAGCAATTGGTGATGCTCTATAAAAGCGAAACGGCGTTGGCTAACGACCCCATACTAAAACCCGTATTCGCACAGATTGAACCCCTCGCCGAAGCCCTTTCACAAGCCATCAAAAGTGACAAAATCCTTTCGGAGGTAGATAAAGCCGATGATGTGCGTGATGAATTGGTGCGTCAGCTTGAAAAATATCTGAAAAGTTATGCTAACATTCCTGTGGAAAACCTTCGCAAATCGGGCGAAAGGCTCTACGCGGTGTTTTCCAAATATGGCGTAAGAATTACTCGCGAAAGCTATGCGGTGGAGTCGGCACATATCGAATCACTACTGAAAGACCTCGCCGAACCTACGCTACAAACCGATATTTCGGCACTCGAAGGCATCGCTTCCACCATCGAAGCCCTTAAAACAGCTCAGGCTGATTTTGACCAAAAGCGTTTAATCCACGACAAAAACCTCGCAACACAGAGCAAACGCCCTAAATCTGCCGACCTTAAAAAGCAACTTTTAAAGCAAATCAACATCGGACTAATTCCGTACCTAACTTCGGCAAGTTTCGTCAATCCTCAAGCATTTACGCACTTTGCCGACACGGTGGCACAAATAATCAATACCATCAACGCTGCCATCAGTGGTAGAAGCAAGAAAGCATAAAAGAATACGCCTCCCGCTACTAAATTAGATAAATCATATCCAAATAAATTACGGATTAACAATAATGGTAAACAAATAGTGAAACAAACCTCGTCAAATTCACTCTTGGAGCGAGGTTTTATTTTGACTTTTTGAAAATATATTCGTTAAAAGATTGTTTCAATCATTTAGAGACCCTTACAAGAACCGTTTACTTTCTGTTTTTTTGTATTAAGATGATTTTTTTTAGAAAATGTGTTTCTGAAAATTCAAATTTGTGTTCTTTTTCATCGTTTTTTCTCAATTTTTTTGAAGCAATTTTAACTAAAATCTCCTTTTTTTTACGCCTTTTAATGAAAAAAAAGGTAAAAAAAAGACTGTTTTTTAAGGAAAAACACTCGAAAAATTGACAAAAAAACATCAAAAAATCATCTGTTTTCTGTTTTTAAATATGTGATTTTCTAAAAAATCGTTTCAAAAATTATTTAAAACCAGTTAGGAAAAGGAAATGGAGGGTCTTGCAAAGGACTCAATCTTTGTAAATTAAAAAGTCATAAGTTTACCAAACCACTTCCTTTAGACTGTAAGCGAATCAATTACTTGAGTTTCTCATTGCTGTGATGCCTGTCGTGGTCGCGTTTGGTTTTTTTCTCCATTTTTCGATCAAAGGCTTCCTGCAGGTCTATGCCTGTTTGGTTTGCCAAACAAAGTACCACAAAAACCACGTCAGCAAGTTCTTCGCCTAAGTCTTTCTGTTTGTCACTTTCTTTTTCGGATTGCTCACCATATCTACGAGCAATGATACGAGCTACCTCGCCTACTTCTTCGGTAAGTTGAGCCATGTTGGTCAGTTCATTAAAATAACGAACCCCATGTTCTTTTATCCAATTATCAACTTCTAATTGTGCGTTTTTTATATTCATTTATGTCAAGGAATAGCGTTCAGAAAACAGGAGATTTCTAAACTATTTTACTACATTTTTTATTACAACACCTCTTCTGGTTCGTTTTTTCCTTCAAGCAAATAGTTGATGACGGTAGCAGCGGCATGTAAACCAAATGCAGCAGGCATATAACTAATGGTTCCATAGAACGATTTTTTGAAATTCGTACCATCTGTTTGTTGCATAGTATCTTTGGAAGCTACTTCGGAGGAATAAACTGCTTTAAAACCAGAGTGGATACCTTCTTTTTTGAGTCGTTTTCGAATGTTTCGTGCCAGGGGACAGTCACGTGTTTTTCGAATATCTGCGACTTTCACTTGGGAAGGATCAAGAGCTCCTCCAGCTCCCATACTGCTAATGAGTTTAATTCTTTTAGCTCGAGCAGAAAGAATTAGGTTTAGCTTTGGGGTAATACTATCGATACAATCTACAACGTAGTCAAAATCGGGGGTAACAACTTCAAAAGCTCTTTCTGGGGACAAAAATTCTGTTAAAACAGTGAGCTCCAACTCAGGATTGATATCTTTTAATCGAGAAGCCAACACCTCAGCCTTAGATTTACCAACGGTACTTTGTAAGGCAGGTAACTGTCGATTGATATTCGTTACATCAAACACATCTCCGTCAATAATGGTCATCTTACCTACACCACTTCGAGCGATAAACTCAGCAGCAAATGAACCTACGCCTCCTAAACCTACAACAAGAATGTTTGCCTTTTTCAGTCGTTCAATTCCCTCGGATTTGACCAAGAGTTCTGTGCGTTCTAACCAATTTTTCATACAATATATACGTATGGTGTATGTTACGCACAGCTAATTTTATTCACTCGGTTGGTATGTCTTCCTCCTTCAAACGGAGTTTCTATGAAAGTTTTTACAATTTCAACAGCTTGTTCAATGGCTGTAAATCGGGCTGGAATACTTACCACATTGGCATCATTGTGCTGACGTGCCAATGCTGCGATTTCCTTTGTCCAACACAATGCACACCGGATTCCCTGATGTTTGTTAGCCGTGATGGCTATTCCGTTGCCACTCCCACAGATGACAATACCTAAATCAACTTGCTTGGAAGTCACGGCTTCAGCCACTTTATGCCCAAAATCGGGGTAATCAACACTGTCAAAGGTGTCTGTACCGAAATTGATAACTTCTATACTTCGGCTTTCTAAATAATCTACAATGGCTTTTTTGTAAGCAGGACCTGCATGGTCATTCCCAATGGCTATTTTCATTATATCTGTTTTAAAGCAACAAAAATAGAAAAAACAATAGAAATAGCAAAAATAGTGATTCAACTTTAGAAATGTGAAACAAAATATATTTCATACCTTTGCACCGCTTCCTATCAAATGGAACTCCATCGGAAATTAAAAATACGGAAATCAATGATTTTATCTTCACAAAAAATATATCAATTGATTTACGCATGGTCAAATAATCATAATTTAGAGTTTTTGACATTTGAAATGACCCCTTCCGTTTTCGGAGTACTACTTAGTTATAGGACATGAATAAGAAATAAACAGCATAGCATCTTATGAAAGAGATAACAAGCACTCAAAATAGCTTAATTAAACAATTACTTTTGCTTCAAGAGAAATCTCGAAACAGAAAAAAAGAAGGTATTTTCGTTATTGAAGGGACTCGTGAAATAACATTGGCCATCAAGGGTGGGTATACTTTACAAACGATTCTTTTTCAACAAGATATTTTTTCGGAAGCCCAACTGAAGTCACTACTTCTGGAAACCAAATCCTCCCCTGAGTGCATTTGCATATCCAAAGAAGTCTACGAGAAACTTACCTATCGTTCATCAACAGAAGGTGTGATTGCTGTAGCCGTTGCTAAATCACATTCATTGAGCGACTTACACCTCAAAAAAACAAAACCTCTAATCTTAGTTGCCGAAGCTCCTGAAAAACCTGGGAACATCGGCGCTCTGTTACGTACGGCAGACGCAGCGGGAGTTGATGCGGTGTTGATTGCAAACCCGAAAACGGATCTATATAATCCGAACATCATCCGTTCAAGTGTGGGATGCGTTTTTACAACAAGCATTGCGATGGGAACAACTACTGAAATCATAGATTTTTTGAGAGATCAAGGAATTAATATTTTTTGTGCAGCTCTCTCAGCATCAAAACCTTACACAGAAGTTTCTTTTAATCAAGGAGTTGCTATTGTTGTCGGCACAGAAGACGAAGGACTTACAGAAGAGTGGCTATCCAATTCCAACCAAAACATAATCATCCCGATGCAAGGAGTTATCGACTCAATGAACGTTTCAGTAGCCGCCGCCATATTAGTTTTTGAAGCTAAGAGACAACGAAGTATGTAAGTTTTGCTTCCAAAAAGCACTCTAATTATAGTAGCCGTTGATAAGCACATCCATGCTACAATTCCTCTTTAATTCGAATTAAATTGCGTTTAATATGCTCCAATTTCTCAATGATTTCGTAATTAGATAAAACCTGCTCATGCCCTTCTTTCAGTTTTTGACGAGCACCTTCAAGGGTAAATCCTTTTTCTTTAACCAGATGATATATCAACTGTAGTTTTTTCACATCGTCGGCAGAAAACTTTCGGCTTCCTTTGAGATTCTTTTTTGGACTAATTATTCCAAATTCTTTTTCCCAAAAACGTAGTAGTGAAGTGTTTACATTAAAGGCTTTTGCAACTTCACCTATGGTGTAATACAACTTTTCAGGTAAATTTATTTCCATAAAGATACTTAGTCCATAGATTGGTTCTCATGAGTTGAAACTCTCAACATTTCGGCATATTCATCAGGTGACAAATTACCGTAGTAGAAATGTATCGGGTTGATATGCTCCCCATCTTTAATGATTTCATAATGCAGGTGAGGAGCCTGTGAGCGTCCCGTATTACCGACTGTGCCAATTAGTTCTCCTCGTTTAACGCGTTGTCCTGCCTTAACCTTGTAGTCATTCAAATGGGCGTAAAGACTTATGTAGCCATAGCCGTGATCGATACGAATATGCTTTCCATACCCCGAGGAAGCGTCATCGGCTCGTGTGATAACCCCATCGCCTGAGGCGTAAATAGGTGTGCCTGTGGGTGCTGTGAAATCTATTCCGTTATGAAATTTTTTCGCTTTCGTAAAAGGATCATTTCGCCACCCAAAGCCAGAAGCTATTCGTGTTAAATCTTTATTATCAACTGGTTGTATCGCAGGAATGGATGCTAAGAATTTCTCTTTCTCTTTAGAAAGCCCTGCAATTTCATCTAAGGATTTTGACTGAACTACTAATTGCTTTTGTAAAATTTCTAAACGTTTGGTGGTAGCAATAAGCAACTTAGAGTTGTCGAAATTTTCAAGGTGTTCATAGCGATTTATTCCTCCAAAACCACTTTTTCGTTGCTCTTCAGGAATAGGAGCTACATCAAAATACAAACGATACATATTGTTGTCTCTCTCCTGAATATTGGCTAACACCTCTTCCATTTGTTCCATTTTTTTATTTAGGATTTGGTATTGGGTTTCATATTGCTTTACTTCTCGTTGCAATGAAAGTTCTCGAGGAGTATAAAAAAAACGCATATTTATCATCAGAAACATCGTAATCCCTCCAAAGAGAGCCGAAGCTACCAAGAAAAGGATAATATTTCTAATCTTTGTTCGCTTTTTACTTGCAATACGCTTGTAAGAAAGCGTTTCTGGGTCGTAATAATATTTTACTTTTTTCATAGGATATTTTTATTCTCACACTGAGTTTGTAAAATAATTTGAATTACTAACAGATGATTCGTGTGAAAACCATTGCCGATAAGGGCAAAGGTAAGAAAAAAATACATATAGCTTTCTCTAATTTTGGAAAAAGTTATAAGATGTTTTTTAAACAAATAAGCAAATTAGATCATTCAGCAACGATTGATGTTGAACATATATCCGAAAATTTATAAAACAAAAACTTACTGAAATTCTAGAAAATCTAATTAAAATTGGTTGATTTATTACGTGTCTTTTTTCTATCTGACGACCTCTTGATTACAAAATAGCTAAGTCCTAAAACTCCAATCCAAACGGGAATCAATAGCACAGAAAGCAACATCCCCGTTAGGGTCATCACGCCTAAAATAGCTGTCAAAAAAGCAATAGACACATAGTTAGAAAAAGGATATAAAATTGATGGGAATTTAACTTTTACTTGTTCTTGGTTTTTTACTTTTCGGAATTTTATATGGGTAAATGAAATCATCACCCAATTGATAATCAAGCATGAAACTACCAACGACATCAAAATATTAAATGCCTGTTCAGGTACAAATTTATTGATGATAACGCACAACGCTACGAAGCAACTCGATACTATGATAGCTCGGATTGGAACAGCGTTTTTACTCAGATGCTTCAAAAATTTTGGTGCATTGCCCTGCTCAGAAAGCCCGTAAAGCATACGACTGTTACTATAAACTGAAGAATTATAAACGGAAAGAGCAGCTGTTAAAACTATAATATTCAACGCATTAGCAATCAAATGAGTAACCGAATGTTCTTTCCCAAAAAGAGAGAAATTCAATCCTTTCAAATTATCAAAAACCGTCACAAAGGGACTTGTGTTCGTAGTAATAGTTTCCCACGGAGCTAATGAGAAAAGGATTATCAACGCTCCAATGTAAAAAATTAATATCCTGTAAATCACCTGATTGGTAGCTTTGGGAATGTTCTTCTCTGGATTTTCGGCTTCAGCGGCAGTAATTCCGATGAGTTCCAACCCACCGAAGGAGAACATAATGATTGCCATCACAGCTAAAAGTCCTTGGTAGCCACTGTCAGTTTTTTCAAACCATCCTTTCGGAAAAAAACCACCGTTATTTACCAAATTTTCAACCGTAGCTTCTGCTCCACCTGTACCTGATAAAAGCAAGTAGGTTCCAAATAGAATCATGGCAATGATCGCGATTACTTTCACAATAGCAAACCAAAATTCGGCCTCCCCAAATAATTTTACCGAACCTAAATTGAGTGCCGTTATGGCTAAGAAGAAAAATCCGCTTGATGCCCATAACGGGATTTCGGGCCACCAATAGCGGACGTAAACACCAATGGCAGTGAGTTCAGCCATGGAAACCAAAATGTACAACACCCAGTAATTCCATCCTGAGATATAACCTGCAAAATTTCCCCAGTATTTATAGGCAAAATAGGAGAACGATCCTGAAACTGGTTCTTCAACTACCATCTCCCCCAACTGTCGCATAATGAAAAAGGCTATAATGCCTGCCAAGGCATAGCCCAAAATAACGGAAGGCCCAGCCAGAACAGCGGCTGAACCAATACCTAAAAAAAGTCCTGTGCCAATAGCTCCTCCCAAAGCAATAAGCTGTATGTGTCTGTTGGATAGCCCCCTGCGTAGCTCTTGATTTTTATTTGTATCTTCCATAGTCATTTTTCAAGTAAGCAAAAATAGAAGAAAGATTCTTATCCGCAAAATAAAATGTTCTTACCTGAAAAAAATACAAATAACGTTTTTGTTTACTAAATTTCCTAAGAGATACAATCTTTCTACTCTGGGTAAGCGATTCGAACGTGATAAATGTTCGTTAATTTATTTTTAAAGACTTGCTTTACCTTTTCGATTTCTCTAAGTGTAATATCTGCGTTAGCAAACTGATTTTCATCCAATTGCTTTTTAATGATTTTATCTACAAACTCGTCTATCATTTGGTAAGTTGGATTTTTGAGACTTTTTGTAGCAGCCTCAACAGAATCTGCCATCATTAAAATAGCGGTTTCCTTTGAAAAAGGAGCTGGACCGGGATATCTAAAATCTGCTTCTTGACAATCTGGATTCAGCTCTTGTTCCTTTTTATAAAAATAGTACGTGAGTGTTGTTCCGTGGTGCGAACGTATGAAATCAATCACTCGCTTTGGTAGTTTATTTTTTCGGGCTAATTCCACACCATCAGTTACGTGATTAATAATAATTTTTGCACTTTGCAAAGGAGATAACTTATCATGTGGATTAATGCTTGTTTTTTGATTTTCAATAAAATAAATTGGATTTAGCATCTTTCCTATGTCATGATATAATGCTCCTACACGAACCAATAGAGTGTTACCTCCAATCTTGGCTGCGGCGGCTTCAGCTAAATTGGCTACTTGCATCGAATGTTGAAAAGTTCCCGGTGCTTTGTCGGAAAGTTCTCGTAACAATTTGGAATTGGTGTCGCTCAACTCTAAGAGTGAAACATCGGACACTAATCCAAATACTTTTTCATAAATGTAGGTCAATGGTTGGGAAAAAAGAATTCCTATCCCATTGAGAATAAAGAGTGTAAGCAAAGAAATGTCTATATTCTGATAACTTCCTTCTGTGATAAAATGAAAAGCAATATAAGTTATCAAATAGGTTCCCGTTATGAGAGCTGCCGACACAAAACTATTCAATCGGTAATGTAGTCCTTTTGGGGTAATAATAATTGTTAATGCTGCAATAATCTGAATTACAATAAATTGGAAACTATTTGGAGCAACAAAGCCCAATAGTAAAACAGTAACTATAAAAACAAAAATAACCGTTCTCAAATCAAAAAATGACTTGAGAATCAGCACAATAATCCCTACAGGTACCAAATAAATGTAGTCTGGAAACCGATGAGCGATGAAACTTACCAACAAAATTATTGACAACACACTAAACAGAATTACTGAAATTTTAGTGTTGTTCTTGAATATTTTGCGTTCATAAATTCGCAAATACAATCCCATTAGAAATAGTACCATCCCAACCAAAACATAATAGCCAAGTAACGACCAATAGTAGTTGCTTTGATTCCAGTTTTCTGACTGATATTCAGCTTGTAACGAATTAAGAGCATTCAGTTTTTCACCCTCAATCATTTCTCCTTTGGCGATAATAAGTTGACCTTGTTTTATCCATCCACGTGTATAAACAATTTCTTTAAGGTTTTCCTCCAAGGCTTTTTGTGTGAAATTCTGATCAATTTTAATATCGGGTTGCAGAACTTCGAAAAATAAATCATAATATGCATCTGTAAAATTAGCGTATTCATTCTCTTCAAAAAAATCACGGATTTTGGCATTTAATTCATCCAAAAAGAATACCTGTTCAATCGGCAACTCACAAACTTCATTATTGTGCTGAATCATCGTTAGGTTGCTTCCTTTGACATATTCTGAAGAAATCATTACTCCATTTTGATATGCAAATTTCAAAAAATCCGCACCTTTGCTGAATAACTTCTCTTTTTTCTCTTGTGAAATATTCCGGAAGTACTGATTTTTTCTGTCATCAAATTTTACTTGTGAAATTTGGGAAACAGTGGTGTCCTTTTTATAGTAAACCACAGATTTCTCTTCTATTGCACGTTTTTCAGCTGTGATTTGTTCGTCCGATTTCTTCAAAGAGAAATCAAATGGAGCGTAGAGCGTTTCATGTTGCCATGGCTTACCTTTCTGGAATTCATATTTAAATTTAGCTTTTTTTGGAAACACTTGGACAATTAAAATTAAGGCCACCAAAAAGAGGAAAGTTTTAAATATAGTTGATTTCCGCAAGGATAATGCAAAACGAAACTGTTTCATAATGTAATGAAAAATAGAATTGTAATAGGCAAATATACGAAAAAAATGATAGATTTGCGAACTGTAAAAAAAATAATCACCTCCAACTTTGGCATACCTATTGATATAACGATTTAAGAAAGAATTACTTAATACGTTGTGATATGAAAAAAATATTCATCATACCTATTTTAATGTTACTAACTCTGTCAAGTTGCTCTGTGGACGACAAATACGACAATAGACTACATTTGCATGAGTTTTTACATTCATTTGATTTGTGGCATATTGATATTAATCAAACAATGGGTAATGCTCGTATTCCGATGCTTAGCCGTGCCTTTACAATGACATTTCACTACAACACGGAAGTGACTGCAAATAACAATTTGGTAGGATTAGGCACTATAGGGAACGGCTATGGTCTTAGGATTGGTCGTTACAATACTTCGGGTGATCATCTGACCATTTCGCACGACAGAGATGGTGTTTTCCACTTCAAAGTAGTACAAATATCTTCCAATGAAATTGATCTGATTGATTTGGATTCCGATGCAGTATATCGATTGATCGGCTACCGAAAAGCTAAATTTGACTACAATCAATTATTTTTCGATAATATCGCATATTTTCTGCAAGAGTATGAATTTTGGCAAAAATCACATACTAGTGTGCAGGGATTAGAAAATCCGTTTGATCAAGAAAACTTTTTATTCTTTTTTAATAATAAAGGAGCATATGCCTTTGAAACTAAACATTCGCTTTACAACAGTAACTTAATCGGATTTGGAACATACCGCATTGAAAGTACTAACTTTAAAGATGTTAAACGATTGATTTTGCTGTACGGTCGCGATACAGAGGTTTTTGAACTACGAGTAATTAATGACCAAACCATTGAGTTGTATCACCTAAAATCAAGAACTACATACGAATTTGTGGGAATGAGAAATATTGTTTTCCTAAAAGATAAAGATTCTCCTCAAAGAGAGAAAGTACAGTAAAAATTCTTCTCAGCAATGAGAAAACTCACTTATTTTCGGATTTTATTTGAAAGAAATCACTTATCACGACACTCCTACATCGGAGCAAATTCTCTTTGAAATAAAAAAATATCACTTAGCATAAAGGTTTTCATTTAAAAGAAAATGACTTGAAAAGAATCCGAATAAAACCGCTATAATTTATTTATGTTTTTTGAAAACATCAATTCTTTTTGAAGAAGAATTTTATAGAATTGAGAAGTGTTCGCTGAAAAATGTCTTGCATAAGCCGAAAAACTATTTTTGGGATTGTAAGCATTATTAAAGAAGAGAAAAACGGGGTCACAAGACGTTGAAAGACACTGAAAAACGTTGGACATTATGTATGCGTATAGCCTATTCTAGGCTTAGTTTTGGAAGTTTACAACCTCTTTCAAAACAAGCAAATTACGTCCTTTTGAAAATAGTTTTTTAGACAAACACGTCTGTATTTCACACGAAAAAATAAAAAAAGCACTTACATTTCTGTAAGTGCTTGATTTTCTTTGCTCCCCCTACTGGACTTGAACCAGTGACCCTCTGATTAACAGTCAGATGCTCTAACCAACTGAGCTAAGGAGGAATTTGTTTTCATTTCTGATTTGCGATTGCAAAGGTACAACAAATTTTGATTTCTGCAACAAATAATCAAAAAAAATCAATCTTAAAAAGTGTTAATTTTTATAACTATCTGATTTACATATGTTTTTTTAACGAAATTCATAAACTTTTGAGTTGCTCCACTTTGATTTTGGATGTATGTTCTATTAATATTTCCTATCTCAGCTCGTCTAATGGGAGAATCAATTAGTGAGAATAATACTTTTTGGAGTTTTTTACTACTATCTACAGAAATGACTCCACCTTTTTCAACCAATTTTTTAGCTTCATTAAACTTTTCATAATTCTTCCCGATGATGACTGGAATTCCAAACACAGCAGGTTCTAAAACATTATGCAGACCACTGTTGCCCATACCCCCTCCCACATAAGCAATATCTGCATAGCTATACACCTTGGTTAGAATACCCACCGTATCTAGAATATACACTTGAAAATCAGATGTGTTAAAGTCTTTTTTCTCAGAGAACAAAACGCTTTTCAGGTGTATTTTTTCTCGTAAAGCATTAATTTTTTCAGTATGTATATCATGAGGTGCTATGATATATTTTACGTTTTCCTTGCCTGAGTTGATTATATCCACATAGATACTTTCGTCCTCTTCCCAAGAGCTGCCAAATACCACGCAGAGGGAGTTACCTACAAATTTTTCAATGAAATCCAAGTGATTATCTCGATGTAGAATTTCAGTAACTCGGTCAAATCGTGTATCTCCACTAACTGTAATATTTTTAAAACCAATCGATTGTAATAATTGTTTTGATTTTTGATTTTGTACAAAAAAATGGCTAAAGCAATGTAGTGCATTGCGCATCATGCCACCGTAAGGCTTGAAAAAAATCTGCTTTTCACGGAATATTCCTGACAATAAGAAAGTAGGTACATTCCTCTTTTTCAGAGTAATAAGATAGTGATACCAGAACTCATATTTCACGAAGACAGCCATCTTGGGCTGTATAATATCTATGAATTTTCTTGTATTCCGAGGTGTGTCCAATGGTAAATAGACAATCACATCAGCTTCAGGACTATTCTTCCGTACTTCATAACCTGAAGGAGAAAAGAAAGTCACCACAATCTTATAATGTTTTCGGAGTTCTTTAATCACAGGCAATCCTTGCTCAAACTCACCAAGAGAGGCAACATGAACCCATACATAATCCTGATTTTTAGCTATTTTTGACTGTAATATGTCAAAAACATCCTTTCTTCCATTGATAAAGAGGCGTATTTTGGGATTAAACAATGCTACTATATGCAAAATAAATCCTAAAAAGTAGATACTTATTGTATATAAAATAACCATGTTTTTTTTAATATTTTACTTTTCCGACTTTGAAAGGCTCATTTCTCCCAAAAGCATCCGATTATAAAAAAAATAAATGCACAGATCAATTGCAGAAGGTAAGATAATCTTCAAGTCATTTTCCTTAGGCTGATTTATTTTTCTCTTTTGCATAGGTAACTTCCTCCGTTTTTATGATTACTCGTACAGAGTAATTGCTTGGCTCAATAGGAGTTCCGTACTGCTCGGAGTAGTTTTTCGTGAAAACAGCTCCAAAATAGAGAATCATTGCTGAGTAATAAACCCAAAGCAACAATACTAAAATTGAACCTGCAGCCCCGTAAACGTCTAATTTAGCTGTATTTACCAAATAATTTCCAATAATGAATTTACCCAACATAAACAAAACAGAAGTGAAAGCTGCGCCGATAAACGTATCTTTCCACTTTAGTTTTCCATCGGGGAGTGTTTTGAATATAAAGCTAAAGATGATTGTCACGATCAAAAATACGATACCAACATTAATTAGTTGAGCAATATAAACCGTATTTTCAGAAAATAATCTAACAAGTTGCCTAGATAGGAGGTCGATGACCGTATTGATAATCAAGCTCACTAATAGTACAAACCCTAAGGCTCCAATCATGGCAAAAGAAAGTAATCGATTGATAATGAATCTGATTATTCCTTTTTTAGGTTTAGCCTTTAGTTCCCAAATATAGTTGATAGAACTTTGAATTTCCGCAAAAACAGCTGATGCGGTAAACAACAGAGTTCCAATACTTACCCAATAAGCAATTTGATTTGACCCATCAAAGTTCATGTTTAATATGACTTCTTGTATTTGCTCTGCCGATTTTTCGCCTACCAAATTGGCTATCTGTAGGAAGAATTCATCCGAAACCTCTCTGGAATCATGAAACAGTCCTACGGAAGAGATTAACAAAATAGCTAATGAGGGCAATGCAAATATGGTAGAATAGGACAGTGATGCACTCAATTTGAGGCAATTATCATCCATGAATTCCATTCCCGAAGTTTTTAATAGTTTAATAAAAGGATTATTAGTAATTCTATTTACAATTCTTTTTATCATTTTCTTACATTTTATGTATCCAAAATTCTGGATTTAAACGAGTTGTATTTTTATAAAGGAAGAATTTCATTTCCGTTTTTCCGTTTTTGTCGGTGAATATTTTTCCTAAAAAATCACGAGCTTTGACTTTATCTCCTTTTTTTACATATACATCAGTTAGGTTATAATAGATGGTTATATAATTTCCGTGTCGTACCTGTACCACTTTATTACTTCCTGGAATAGACTGAATAGCAGACACTTCACCTTCAAAGACTACCCTTGCTTCAGCCCCAGGTTCAGTAGCTATGGTTACCCCATTATTGTAGTGTTTCAAACTTGGGTACACAGGGTCGCTATACTCCCCGAAGCCTTGTGATTTATATCCTTTCACCACAGGCCAAATCAAATTTCCTTTATTAGCCTCAAAACTATCAGCAACTTTTTTTGATTCAGGTGTAAGCATAAAAACCGCGTTTTCTGATGAAGATTTCGCGTTTTTGTTGTTTTTTGCCAATCGCTCTCGCTCTTTTCGATTTGCTTCGATAATGGCTAGGCGAATTAATCGTTGAATTTCTCGGTCAATTGCATCAGCTTGTTTTTGTTTTTCTCGGATTTGTTTTTCATAATCACGCTCTTTTTTGCGTATGGTTGTTGCTAACTCCTCTAGTTGTTTTTTTTCACCTTTAAGGGTTTGTTGTTCTTGCCGATTTTCCTCCAAAACTACCTTTTTCTCTTGGTGTTGCGAAACCAATTTTTGGTTTACTTCCTTGATTCTTTTCGACTTGTCTTGAATGAGAAAAACCTGTTTCTTCCGATAATCCACATATTGCTTCATGTAGGATAAACGTTTGTATCCCTGCCAAAAGCTTTCCGACGATAATAAAAACATCAATCGATTTTGAGAGGATTTGCTTTTGTACGATTGTTCGATGAGTTTAGCGTATTCTGATTTGTGAAAATCCAAATCTTTTTTGAGTGAGCCCAATTGTTTTTCGTTTTCATCAATTTCTTTCGACAGTAAATTTGCCTGTTGTTGTGTAATTTGAATAAGGCGTGAGCGCATCTGGATTTTTTCATTGGTTTCTTCAATCTGCAAAACGGTCGATTTATGCTGTTTTGCCTGTTGTGAACGCAGTACAGACATCTGTTTTATCTGTTCAATGAGTGCTTTTTTGCGTTCTTCCAACTCTTTCTGTTTATTTTGAGCCGTTCCTCCAAGTGAAAATAAAACGAAAAACAACAAAAAAAACACTTTTTGCAGAAGACGAACAAATAAGGTTGTATGTTTTTGAAGTGACATGGATTTGTATTCAGGAATAATTGTTAGTTGCAAAAATACAACAAAAAGTAAAACAAACACTATGAATCCTTATTTTTTGCGCCTATTTTTTGCATCACATCTTGTGTAATTTAAAAAAAAGGTGTACCTTGCGAAACTTATTTAGGTAGATTGATGAGAAAGTTTTTGATATTTGCCCTGTGTCTAACAGCCATGGTTAGCTGTGGAATTTACAATTTTACGGGAGGTAGTACTGGAAACGCGAAAACCTTTCAAGTGAATTTTTTTCGTAATGATGCTCCCATTGTAGAGCCTGGCTTAGATAGGGATTTCACTATTGCACTACAGGATTTGATTAACAATCAGACCAATTTGTCTTTGACCGATCGGAATGCTGATTTGGTTTACGAGGGCGAAATTATTGATTTCAGTATTGCCCCAATGACGGCAACAGCTCAACAAACAGCAGCCCAAAACCGATTGACAATTTCGGTTAATGTGCGTTTCACAAACAACACCGAAGAGAATAAAGATTTTGAAAAACGTTTTTCTCATTACTATGACTATCCAGGGAATAGTCAACTCAGTGCCGTAAAAGGAACAGCCATCCCTGAAATTTTTGAACGTATCACTCAGGATATCTTTAACGCCTCATTAGCAGATTGGTAACGCAATGACTGTCAAAGAGTTTGTTGAAATATTAAAAAATCCGCATACCATTAATGAACGGCAAGCACACGAGTTAGATAACATCGTGCAGGAATATCCATTTTTTCAAGCGGCTCGAATGTTGCAACTGAAGTTGTTGCATACACAAGGAGATTACCGTTATTCCAAAGCACTAAAATTAGCATCGGTTCACGTGTTGGACCGTTCCATTTTATATGATTTTATTCATTCAACAGACAAAAACACTCAAATTCAAGAATTTACAAGGCAATTGTTTGAACGTAGAATTGAGCAGCCACAATCGATAGTTAAGCCCTCACAACAAGAAATTCCGCTGTCTCAACCAGTGATTTTACCACAACAGCCACAGTCAATGAATCCTCCAAAGCGACAAGAAGGATTCTCACATGTGCCGAATTTTATGCCTCAAATTCCAAAAAATGAAAAGCAAGATCAAAATTTTGCAAATCCATTTGGGAAAATGGAAGATTTTAATCCAACCTTCGTCCCCAAGCAAGAGGCTAAAACAACTTCATCTCAAGAAGAACAAAACAAACAAACGGGCAAGCCATTTGAGTCTATTCCTAAGTGGATAGAGCAAATTTCCGAAGAAAACGAGGTTTTGCAACGAGATCATGACAAACAGATTGAAAATAAGGAGGATAAGATAGCAGAAAAGTTTCGTCTCATTGACAAATTTTTGGAAAATAATCCTAAAATAGAGCCGTCAAAAGATTATGTGTCAAACGTGAATTTAGCTGATGAAGTTAAGAGTGATCCACAGCAACTGATGACCGAAACATTAGCTCAGGTTTACGTAAATCAGCGAAAATTTAAGTTAGCAATTCAGGCTTATGAAATATTAATTTTGAAAAATCCAGAAAAAAGTGCTTACTTTGCAGCCCAAATACAAAAAATAAAAAATTTACAACAAAATAATTTATAAAAAATGACAGCATTCAACATTTTTTTAGTTCTTATCGTAGTAGTATGTTTGCTACTTGGATTGGTTATTATGGTTCAAAATCCAAAAGGAGGGGGACTTTCTTCAACATTTGGTGGTAACACACAAGTAGTTGGAGGAGTTAAAAAAACAGGTGACTTTTTAGAGCGTAGTACTTGGACTTTTGCAACGCTTTTGGCAGCTTTGATTTTGATTGCTAACACTTTGTTACAGTCCAAAACAGGAACAGATTCTGATTCAAGATTATTAGACGGAGCTCCGATTGAAAATAACATCTTGAATGCCCCTGCTAACAGCTCAGAGCAACCGGGAACTACTTCTGAAACAGCGAACTAAAAGAAGTATAAAAGTCTTATCTATTTTACAAGCACCTCGCATTTTTGTAAGGTGCTTTTCGGATTTTTCTCAGAATTTAAGGAAGTTGAATAAAATATCAAGAGAGGAATGTTTTGGGCAGTAAACTGACTTTATGTCAGTATATTTTAATTTGGCATACTTTCTGACTTTAAGCAAATAAAATTTAAACACAAAAATAATATAAAAATATGGCAAAAGTAAATATTCGACCGTTGGCTGACCGAGTTGTCATTGAACCAGCGGTAGCTGAGACCACTACGGCATCAGGTATTATCATTCCTGACACTGCAAAAGAAAAACCACAAAAAGGTACTGTGGTTGCGGTAGGAGCAGGAACAAAAGACAATCCTATTACCTTGAAAGTAGGAGATGTAGTCCTTTATGGTAAATATGCAGGAACTGAACTTAAATTAGAAGGGAAAGATTATCTCATTATGAGAGAGAATGATGTTTTGGCAGTGATTTAAACATTGCTGTTGGCTGTTGGCTTTTAGCTATTAGCAAGAACCAAAATAAAATGAGAGATTTCAAAAAATTTGTAGTTTGGCAGTTAAGCCACAGCTTGGTTTTAAATATTTATCAAGTCACTAAAAACTTTCCAAAAGAAGAAATTTTTGGACTCACTTCACAAATAAGAAGATCTTTTGCATCCATTTCGTATAACATATCGGAAGGAGCGGGCAGAGTTTCCGAAAAAGAATTCGCAATTTTTATCAATATTGCTCTTGGTTCATCAAATGAAGCTGAAAATCAATTGTTATTAGCAAAGGATTTGGGTTACATCAGCCAAGATAATTTTGAAATCTTGAATAATGACTTAATCTTAATCAAAAAACAATTAGTATCATTACGTAATAAATTAATAAAATAATCTGCGGAAAGCTAATGGCCAAAAGCTAACCGCTAAAAGCAAAGAAATAAAAATGGCAAAAGAAATAAAATTTGATATAGAAGCCCGCGAAGGCTTAAAACGTGGCGTTGACGCATTAGCAAACGCAGTAAAAGTTACTTTAGGTCCGAAAGGAAGAAATGTAATTATCAGTAAATCATTTGGTTCTCCTCATATTACCAAAGATGGTGTAACTGTAGCAAAAGAAGTTGAGCTAGAAGATGCTCTTGAAAATATGGGAGCTCAAATGGTAAAAGAAGTTGCTTCAAAAACCAATGATTTGGCAGGTGACGGAACTACTACTGCCACTGTTTTGGCTCAAGCCATCGTTAAAGAAGGTTTGAAAAACGTTGCTGCTGGTGCAAACCCGATGGATTTGAAACGCGGAATTGACAAAGCTGTTACAAAAATCGTTGAGAATTTAGCAAAACAAGCCAAAGAAGTTGGCTCTTCTTCTGAGAAAATTCGTCAAGTAGCATCTATTTCAGCAAACAACGACGATACTATCGGTGAGTTGATTGCTGCTGCTTTCGAAAAAGTAGGAAAAGAAGGTGTTATCACTGTTGAAGAGGCTAAAGGTACTGACACTTACGTAGATGTGGTGGAAGGAATGCAGTTCGATAGAGGATATTTATCTCCTTACTTCGTGACAGATTCAGAGAAAATGGTTGCTGAATTGGACAGACCTTACATCTTATTGTACGATAAGAAAATCTCCACAATGAAAGACTTACTTCCTGTGTTAGAGCCTGTTGCTCAATCAGGTAAGCCGTTGTTAATCATTGCAGAAGACATTGACGGAGAGGCTTTAGCTACATTGGTAGTTAATAAATTGAGAGGTACACTTCGCATTGCAGCTGTAAAAGCTCCTGGATTTGGTGACAGAAGAAAAGCAATGTTGGAAGATATCGCTATCTTAACAGGAGGAACAGTTATCGCTGAAGAAAGAGGATTTACTCTTGAAAATGCAACTATCGATATGCTTGGTACAGCAGAAAAAGTTTCTATCGACAAAGATAATACAACTGTTGTAAATGGAGCTGGTGATGCTGAACAAATAAAAGCTCGTGTAAATCAGATTAAAGCTCAAATTGAAGTAACAACTTCTGATTATGACCGTGAAAAATTGCAAGAGCGTTTAGCAAAACTTTCTGGAGGTGTAGCTGTTCTTTACGTTGGTGCTGCTTCGGAAGTAGAGATGAAAGAGAAAAAAGACCGCGTTGATGATGCTCTTCACGCAACTCGTGCTGCTGTTGAAGAAGGTATCGTAGCTGGTGGAGGAATTGCTTTACTTCGTGCAAAATCTGTTTTAGCAAAACTTAAACCTGTGAATGCAGATGAAGCAACAGGAATCCAAATAGTAGCAAAATCATTGGAAGCTCCATTGAGAACGATTGTGGAAAATGCCGGTGTTGAAGGTTCAGTAGTTGTAGCTAAAGTGACGGAATCATCGCGTGACACATTTGGATATAATGCCAAAACAGATCAATACGCTGATATGTTCAAAGCAGGAATCATTGACCCTAAAAAAGTAACTCGCGTAGCGTTGGAAAATGCAGCTTCTGTAGCAGGAATGATTTTAACAACTGAATGTGCTTTGGTTGATATAAAAGATGAGAAAGCAGGAGCAGGAATGCCACCAATGGGCGGAGGAATGCCTGGAATGATGTAATCATTAGTTTGAAAGAATAATAAAAAAGGCTAACAACTTTTGTTTGTTGGCCTTTTTGTTTTGTTAGAAGCCTAATATACATTTTTAGAAATCAGCGAGGGTTTGCGAAGAAGTTTTCACTATCTTTGCACTCTACTATTTATCTACAAATGAAAGAATCTAAATCCATTATCGCAAATATAAAAAAAGGACAGATTGCCCCTATTTATTTCCTAATGGGAGATGAGCCCTATTTCATCGATGAAATTGCTAACTATATCGAAAACAACGTACTATCGGAAGATGAAAAGGGGTTTAATCAAATGATACTCTATGGGCAAGATGTGTCGGTAAGCGATATTGTGAATAATGCCAAACGCTTCCCAATGATGGCTTCTCATCAGGTAATAATAGTTAAAGAAGCTCAAAATTTAGGGAATTCTATTGAAGATTTGGTTCCTTATGTTGAGAATTGTACACCTACTACGGTTTTAGTAATGTGCTACAAGTACAAAACTTTGGATAAACGCAAAAAACTTGTTAAGAGTTTAGCAAAAAACGGTGTGCTTCTTGAGAGTAAAAAACTTTATGAAAAAGACGTAATTCCTTGGATTTCAGAAGTGTTAAAAGAAAAAAAATATACAATACAACCCAAAGCAACTCAAATGTTGGTGGAATTTTTAGGAACCGATTTGAGTCGTATAGCTAATGAATTGGATAAGTTAACTATCATTGTACCACAAAACTCAGAAATTACTCCTGAGATAATTGAAAAAAATATAGGAATCAGTAAGGATTTTAACAATTTTGAACTTCGTAGAGCTTTAGGTGAGCGTGATGAGTTGAAAACCATGCGTATTATTAACTACTTTGCTGATAATCCGAAAGATAACCCAATTGTGGTTACACTTGGAACACTCTATACTTTTTTTCAAGAATTACTAGCTTATCACGGACTTACGGATCAATCTGACCAAAATGTGGCAAAGGTTCTCGGTAAAAACCCATATTTTGTGAAAGAATATCACATTGCTGCTCGGAACTATCCAATGAAAACTGTCAGTGGAATCATTGAAAAGTTGCGAGAAATTGATATGAAAAGTAAAGGAGTTGGTTCGGTAAACATGTCACAATCTGATTTACTTAAAGAGCTTGTAATCAAAATTTTAAGATAACTTATTTAATATGATTTCTTAAATGAAGTAAGAAAATGTCAAAAATACATCAAAATAATAAACAAACTTTAATACAATTATATCAATTTGTAAAACCTTACCGTCTTACGTTTTTTCTTGTAGCTCTTTTTGCCATAATGGCATCAATACTTTCTGCTGCCCAACCGTATATGATAAAAATAGCTATTGATGACTATATTACGGCTAAAAATTATGAAGGATTGTTGGTTGTTACTTATATTTTATTAGGACTACTACTTTTAGAGGTGTTCATTCAGTTTTTATTTTCTTATTTTGCTAATTGGACAGGACAATCCGTTATTCGTGATATTCGTAAAAAATTGTTTGCTCACTTGCTGGGTTTCAAAATGAAATACTATGATAAATCATCGGTAGGAGTGTTGGTTACTCGTACGGTGAATGACACGGAACGTATCGGTGAGGTTTTTAGCTCAGGGTTGTTTGAAATTGTGAGTGATCTGCTGAAAATGGTAGTGATTTCAGTAGTTATGTTTGTGATTGATTGGCGATTAGCACTCATATCTTTTGTTACAATGCCTTTCATTTTATACATGACACGTTGGTTTCAAAAATCGATGAAATCAGCCTTTGTGGAAGTGCGGAAAGAGGTGGCAAATCTGAATTCGTTCGTGCAGGAACGTATTTCAGGAATCAAAATATTGCAATTATTTTCCCAAGAAGGAGTCGAGTTAGATAAGTTCAAAGCCATCAACGAAAAACATAAAAAAGCGTGGTTACGAACCATTTGGTACAACTCTATTTTCTTTCCTGTTGGGGATTTGGCGGTATCCGTAACCATTGCGTTAATTGTATGGTATGGAGGTTATAACGCTGTTACTGAACGTACTTTTGATTTAGGGACTATTTTCTTATTCATTCAACTGACACAGATGCTTTTTCGTCCGTTGCGACATATTGCCGATAAGTTCAATACCTTGCAGATGGGAATCATAGCATCGCAACGTGTGTTTGCAATTTTGGAATCGACACAAGACAGTGAAGTTAATGGTACTACAATTCTTACAGAAGTTAAAGGGCAAATACGTTTTGAAGATGTATACTTTGAATATGTTGAAGGAGAGGAAATTTTGCATGGAATCAGTTTTGAGGTGCAACAAGGTGAAACCATTGCTATCGTCGGGGCTACGGGAGCAGGTAAAAGTACGATTATCAATCTGTTAAATCGATTTTATGATATTAAAGCAGGGGCAATCTATATTGATAATACAAACATAAAGGATGTTCAGTTAACATCGTTGCGTAGTCATATTGCAGTCGTACTACAAGATGTACTGCTATTTGCGGACAGTATTTTGAACAATATTACCCTCGGAAATACGAATATCACGGAAGCAGAAGTAATCGAAGCTGCAAAGAGCATTGGAGTACATGATTTCTTTATGCAATTGCCAAACGGCTACCACTATAACGTCAAAGAACGAGGTACCATGCTTTCGGCAGGACAGCGACAACTCATCGCCTTTCTTCGTGCCTATGTAAATAAACCTCAGATACTTATCCTTGATGAAGCCACCTCATCCGTCGATTCACATTCCGAAAGACTGATACAGGAAGCCACAGAAAAAATCACTCAAGGACGTACTTCCATCATCATCGCTCACCGATTAACAACAGTGAAAAAAGCAGACAAAATCATTGTACTCGATAAAGGAAAAATCGTAGAAATGGGTAAACATGACGAACTTTTGAAACTCGAAAACGGATACTACCGAAATTTGTACGAGGTACAGTTTCGCGATGCCCCAATAGAGAGTCAAAAGAGGAACTTTTTGCATTAGTTTGCTCACAAAATATCCGATTTTCAAACTCCTTTCTTTTACAAGATAAATATGCGTGTCTTTCGTATCGGGCGTTTTTAAAAACGCTCCTCTTGGGATTACGATTTCCTTTTCCAAGGAAAAGTTTTCCGTAAAAATCGTATGGAGATTCATTTTTGATTAGCTGTTTTTTTTTGCAAAGGTATCAAGTTTTGAATGGTTTTGGAATCAAGAGATTAAATATTTCAGTATGTAACAAAAACACTTTACTTTTGCTGAAACCTCAATTTCACAGATTATAACAATGGAAAAATTTATCGATTATATACAAGCCTTGGTTCCGAACTGCCTCAGTGCTCGGAATGAGTAAATATTGGATGAGTAGGGTGAAGAAAATGAATTAAGAAAAAGTATTCTTTATGAATTTTTTCTATTTTCGCAAAATTATATTAAGAAGCATTTTGTTTTTTCATACTTAAGAAATTTAAAATGATAACTAAAATAAGCATAGACAAAGTAGCAAGCTATAAAAAGCCTACAGTTTTAGAAACAGACAAAAAGATAAACCTTATTTATGGCTTGAATGGTACAGGAAAAAGTACATTATCAGACTATTTGTACAAAAAAACAGATGAAGAGTACAAAAATTGTTCAATTGAGGGATTAGGAGAAAATCACGAAATACTTGTTTACAATCAATCTTTTATTCAAGATAATTTTTTTGAAGTGGAAAATCTAAAAGGAATTTTTACGCTTTCAGAAGAGAATAAGGAGGCGGAAACCAAAATTTCTGATGCTCGAAAAGAGATTGAAAAACTTAAAAATCAAAAGACCGAAAAAGAAAAGGAACTTAGTAATGAAGAAAAAGAAATCGCTCAGAAGTACGAAACGGCTAAAAATACGATTTGGAAAATCAAAACAGATTATAGCGGTGGTGATAGAGTCTTAGAATTTTGTTTAGGGGGATATAAGGGTTCGAAAGATAATCTATTTGAACATATTATTAGCTTGTCCAAACCAACGATAAAACCAACAAAAAGTATTGACGATTTAAAGAATAAATTACAGTCAATATCTGGGGATAATGCTCAAAAATACTCAAATTTACCTCAGATAACATTTTCTCCACAAAATATAGAAACAGAAAAATTGCTTAGCAAACAGATCGTAGGTAATGAAAACAGCTCAATTTCAGAACTGATTAAACAACTGGGAAATGCTGATTGGATTAAATCAGGTTTACAGTACTTACCTGAAAAACAAATACAAGAAAATTCTATTTGTCCGTTTTGTCAGGAAAAAACCATTTCAAATGAATTGATAGAAAATATTAAAAACTATTTTGATGCTTCTTACGAGGCAGACATAAATTATCTAAATACATTTTTAGAAGAATATTCAAATGGAATTTTATCAATTCCAAACAAAGCTACATTTGAAACTAATCCAAAATTTGAAGAATACAAAAAAGACTTCGAAATTAAATACAACGCTTTTTCAAAAATACTGGAGGATAATAAAAAGCAAATTGAGAATAAAATAAAAACACCAAGTGTTCCTATAGTGCTTAATAGTTCTGAAAAAGCACTTCAGGAATTAAACGCAATTATTCAAAAAATCAATTCACTTATTGATGAGCATAATAAAAATATAGAACAAATAACAGCTGTAAGAGAGAAAATAAGAACAGATTTTTGGGAAATAATGCGTTGGAATTATGATCAAACCATCAGTTCTTTCAAAAATGATAAAATAATTTCAAAAAATAAGACGGATACCTTAAGTTCAGAATTAAAAGATATTACAGATAAAATTACTTTTCAAAATACAATTATTTCAGAGCAACAAAAGCAAACTGTGAATATTGACGAAGCCATCAAAAACATAAAAAATGGTTTAATTGATTTAGGAATTACTGATTTTGAGATAAAAAAACATTCTGATAATCGGTATAAAATAGTTAGAGGAGAGAATGAAAATGGTATTTTTCGTTCTTTAAGTGAAGGAGAAAAAATGATTATTAGCTTCCTATATTTTCTTGAATTATGTAGAGGTAAAAAAGAGGCAACAGAGATAGAAAAAAAGAAAATCATAGTAATTGATGATCCAATTTCGAGTCTTTCACATATTTATGTCTTCAACATTGGGAGATTAATCAAAAACGAATTTTTTGGAAAGAAAAAAACAATAAAAGATAAGGAAACAGGAGAGAAAATTACTCAATGGGAATTTAAATACGAACAGATATTTATCCTAACTCATAGTTTGTATTTCTTTTATGAAATTACTGAAACCAAACACGATGAAAGAAAGGAAACACAAAGCCTTTTTCGTCTTTCAAAAAACGAAGATGGTAGTTCGTTTGTTACTATGAAATATGAAGAAATTCAAAATGACTACCAAGCCTATTGGTATATCATAAAAGATGAATCTCAACATCCCGCATTGATAGCTAACTGTATGAGAAACATAATTGAATATTTCTTCAACTTTGTTGAAAAAAAAGACTTGAATAACTTTTTCCTACAAGAACCATTGAAAGATAATAGATTTCAGGCGTTTTATAGGTATATAAATAGAGAGTCCCATTCGTTAGGACAAAATATCTTTGTTGAGTTCCTCATATAATTTCATATATTTGCAGTTCATAAAATCAGGTAGTTATGGAAATTTTTAACGGTCAAAATCTTTTAGAGTTCACTGAACGCTTCAAAACCGACTTAGATTGTGAAGAATATTTAGCTCATTGGAAGTGGGAAAAAGGCTTTGTTTGTCGTAAATGTGGGCATACAAAAAGCCAAATCCGCAAGGATTTTTCAAGAACTTGTAACATTTGTTCTGATACGGAAAGCCCTACGGCAGGAACACTTTTTCACAAAGTAAAATTCGGGCTTCGTAAGGCTTTTTTTATTTGTTTTGAGATGTGTGCAACCACTAAAAACCTATCAGCTTTACAAATGTCTGTTCGTTATGGAATTACCGAAAATACGGCTCGATTGTTTATGCACAAAGTTCGTGAAGCAATGAAATCCAATGAATTACATAAAATGAATGGTCAAGTTCAAGTGGACGAGTTTACTGTGGGAGGGAAAGAAGATGGCAAACAAGGTAGGAGTTACGATTCAAAGAAAAAAAAGATTGTTTGTGCCATAGAACTAACTGATGATGGGAAGGTTAAACGATTCTATGCTAATAAAATAGAAGATTATTCTGCCAAATCATTACGGACAATTTTTGATAAACATATTGATAAATCCGCCCAAGTGACCACTGATGATTGGAAAGGTTACAGACCTATTAAAGATTTCAATATCAAACAAATACCGAGTAATAAAGGGAAGAATTTCCCTATTTTACATACCATAATACACCAAGTAAAAAGTTGGTTGAGAACGATTTATTGTCGAGTTTCAGATTTCAATATGGATAGATATTTGGCTGAATTTTCATACCGAATTAACCGTTCTCAATCGAAAGATAATATATTCAATAATCTCATCAAACGAATGATTGAGAAGAAACCTGTTCATCACCGGAATTTGATATGTAGTTAAGTGTGGAACTCAATATCTTTGATATAAAAGAGTTCAATTATCAGGATTTCAAAGATGCTTTTGCTGAACTATTTAAAGTTGCAGGTTATGAGGAACATTACAAAAAAATGACAAAATAGTGCAAAAGAAGTAGAAGAACCTCATTCATAAAAATTGGTCTTTCCTTTGATGAAACATTACCAATTACAGCTTATTCAAGTGAAGAAAAATCAAAAAAAGGAGCAACACCTCAAAACTTGATATTGCTCCATTGAATTATTTTACTTGGTTTAAAGTTGCTTTAAACCCGTTTCAAAAGCCCTACTAAAGGAATTTTTCCCGATTAAAACAAGGCTTTTACTTCTTCCAATAGCTGTATTTGTTGTTGCACGGAGGCAGTTGGACTGAGTTTTCGTTTGGCGGCGATGCCCTCGTCTAGAACTCTGATGGTGGCTTTGTTGGCTTCTGAACCTTTGTCGGAATACGGAGCCGCCGCTCTGAAAGATTTGGCAATGATTTCTACCAAAGCCTTATCGTCTAAACTCATTGCCCACAGGTAGCCCTTGCGGAAAATTTCAGCTTGTTTCGGGTTGTCCTTTTCTATGAACGGATAATAAATGATGTACGGAAGCACTTTCGGTAAATATTTCTCCATTTTGTTGTCCACGATTACGGAAAATACCCAAACCAATTGGTCGGAAGTGAAATTTTCGGGAGCGGATTTTAATAGGAAGTTTTTAGCTCGTGTAGGGTCTATTTTGCCGATGCCGTTGAGTGCTGCATTTTGTATGGCTGCCGAATGTACGCCCAAAGCGTTTTCGAAAACAGGTAAATATTTTCGGTTTTGGGTCGCTGCCAAAGTCCACATTGCTGCCGATTTTACCAAATTTTTTGGGTCGGTTTTGGCAATTTTTTCTATCTCGGCAAATTCTTTTTTGCTCAATTTCTGACCTGCCAAAGCATTCAATGCTTTAATTCGAACTTGATAGAAAGGGTCTTTTATCGCTTTCATTAGCAATGGATTATCCTGATTTTCTTCTGCAAATTCTACTGCTTGCCATCTGCTTTTGAAATCTTTGGCGTGTTGGTACTGAAAAGTATATTCGGCAGGAGTTTTGTACGATTCTTCTACCAAAATAAGAACACCTCTCGGATTGATATTCACCAAATTAGGGTTTTTCTTCGCCGAAAAATAAAATTCGTTTTCCTTTTGAGCTTTTACCCAAACTTGGTGTCGGTGGTAAGTCCCGTTTTCATAAATATCCACTTCCAAAGGAAATTCAAAAAGGAGGTCTTCCTCTTGATTTTGAATGATTTTCAGATGGACTTTTTGCGTCTTTGCATCGTAATTTTTTTCAATGGTTACCAAAGGATGTCCGTGAGAGAAAAACCACTGATTGAAAAACCAATTGAGGTCTTTTCCGCTGACTTTTTCAAAGGAAAGTCTTAGCTGATGGGCTTCTCCTGTGCCAAATTCATAGGTTTTTAAAAAATCTGTAATTCCTTGAAAAAAAGCCTCATCGCCCAAATAATCGCGAAGCATATGCAGAATTGCACCGCCTTTGTTGTACGACACCAAATCGAACATATCTTCCTTATCATCGTACCCAAAACGCACCAGATTTTTCAGAAAATCCGTTGAGCGGTGGCGGTATTGTTCTATTTTATCATTAAGATGATAGTCGGCTGCATCTTTTCCGTATTTGTACTCGAACCACAGATATTCGGCATAATTGGCAAAAGATTCGTTGATGGTGAGGTTTGCCCAGCTCTCGGTGGTTACCAAGTTTCCGAACCAATGATGTCCCATTTCGTGGGCGATGATGGCTTCCCAATGATTTTCATCTGCTAAAACCTCGCTCGATTGATGGGCAGATTCGGCGTGGCTTACGGCTGTAGTATTTTCCATTGCCCCTGCCACAAAATCACGAACCACCATTTGGGCGTATTTCTGCCAAGGAAAATCATAACCGAATTTTTTAGAGTAAAATTCCATCATTTCCGCCGTATGACCAAAGATTTTTTTGGCGACCGATTCGTATTCTTTTTCCACATAATAATCCACGGGAATGGTGCCTCGCCACGGGGTGTCTTTCACTACGGCAAAATCACCCACGCCCATAAAAAACAGATACGGAGCGTGAGGTTTGTCCATCACCCAATGGTCTGTGCGTAAGTGATTTACTTCTTTTATAGATGATTTTAATACGCCGTTGGACAGCGTTACGAACTTATCAGGAACGGTCATATAAATTTCTTGTGTGGTTTTTTGGTTGGGTCGGTCGATGGTAGGAAACCAGCACGATGAAGATTCGCTCTGCCCCTGTGTCCAAATTTGGGTAGGCACATTGGGAATTTCGCCTTTCGGATTGATGAAATACAACCCTTTGGCATCACTTCTTGCTCCCTCTTTTTCAATGGCTTTTTCAGGCTGTGCCGTATAGCGAATGTACACGGTGTAGTTTTCGTTTTTCTGATAGATTTTATCCAATTTTATTTTCAGAAAATCGTTTTCATAGGCATATTTCAGCGGTTGGTCATTGAGTTTTACCTCGTGGATGAGCATTGATTTGGCATCTAAAATCAGGCTATCGGTGGCATAAAAATAAGGCGAAGCCGTGAGCCATTCCTCACCATTTAGGGTTTGATTCTCAAAGTTAAAGCCTACTTTCAGTTTGGTGTGTTGGAGTTTGGTTTTCATTTCGGGAGTTGCTCGGTGAAGAGTTCTCCCCGAAGTATCGGTTTGGGCAAAAGTCTGAGAAAGTCCTACTAAAAGGAGTACAAAGGCAAGATGTTTCATATTTCATTTATTTTTTTGCAAATATAACATGTTTTATCATTTTTGTAAAATTAGGATTCTGTTCGAAAAGCCTAATTTTGATAATTTTAAAAATAATCCTTAATAATCAATGTGTTATAAATATACTTTTGTTTAAAATGTACTTTTTCGGACAGCCGTTATAATATTATCTTACATATAAATATCCTTGTTTTGTGTTAGATTCTCCTGTAATGGTTTGATATTTAAATACATAGAAATACGTTCCTGTTGGAAGACGTTTACCTTTTCGGAAAACTCCTTTTACATTGGCATATCCTCGGAAAACTTCGCCATTTTTTTGGTAATTTTTCGATTCATACACTTTCTGACCTAATTCGTTAAAAATCTCAATTTGAAGATTTTTATAATTTTCGATAGGCTCAAATTTCAAGTAATTCTCGGAACCTGACTCGGTAGAAACACCATTGTAAACAATTATTTCTTGGGTCGGCTCTGTTCCTGTAGGTGGTTGCACTCCACCGGTAGGAGGTGTAGGTTGTGAAGTTTTTCGTATCGTAACTTTCTGTTCGTGAAGAACTTTATTTCCACATTCATCAGAAGCCTCCCATTTATAAATGATTACTTTATTTCCGTTTTCTTCCCTTTCTTCTTGGCTTTTAATTACTTGAACCTTTTCAGAACAATTATCCGTAGCGGTTAGCGTTTCTTGCGTTGGCACTTCCTGATTTTCATTAATCGAAATATCTTTTGGTAATTCTCCTGAAAAAACGGGAGCCTCATTATCTCCTGCAATGGTAATAGTCTGTTTTTGGGAAATCGTTTGTCCGCAAACGGTTGCCGTATAGGTACGTACAATCGTTTTACCTGTTTTACAATCGCCTGTTTCTGTGTCGGTATGGGTTACCGAAATTTCAGTAGTTCCATTACAATTGGAAACCTGTAATTTGCTCTCTACTTGAGGTTTATCTTTTCCACAAGACAAATTCACATCCGCGGGAAAATTTATAAAAGTTACTTTCGGTGCAGGAGTAATGGTAATGGTTTGGCTGTGTTTTGTTTCGTTTCCACAAACGTCTGTTGCTGTCCATCGGTAAATAATTATTTTATTTCCGTTTTCTACCTTGTTTTCTTGGCTCTTGGTCACTTGAACAGCAGAACAATTATCCGTAGCGGTTAAATTTATATGCGTTGGTACTGCTTGATTTTCAGTAATCGAAATATCTTTTGGTAATTCTTCTGAAAAAACGGGAACTTCATTATCCCCTGCAATGGTAATGGTCTGTTTTTGGGAAATCGTTTGTCCGCAAATGGTTGCTGTATAGGTACGCACAATCGTTTTACCTGTTTTGCAATCGCCTGTTTCTGTGTCGGTATGAGTTACCGAAATTTCAGTAGTCCCCTCACAACCCGAAATTGGTAGCTTGGTTTCCGCTTGAGGTTTATCTTCTCCGCAGGATAAATTCACGTCCGTAGGGAAATTTATAAAACTTATTTTCGGAGCGGGGACGATGGTAATGGTTTGGCTGTGCCTTTTTTCATTTCCGCAATCGTCCGTTGCTGTCCATCGGTAAATAACTATTTTATTTCCATTTTCTTGCCTTTCCTCTTGGCTCTTGGCTATTTGAACCCTTTGCGAACAATTGTCCGTAGCGGTTAGCTCCTCCTGTGTAGGAATTTTCTGACCTTCAACAACCGAAATATCTTGCGGAAGCGTACTCGAAAAAGTAGGTGCTTCACTATCCCCCGCAATGGTAATGGTCTGTTTTTTGGAAATGGTTTGCCCGCAAGCCTCTCCTTCATAGATACGTTCGATGGTTTTGCCTGTTTTGCAATCGCCTGTTTCGGTGTCGGTATGGGTTACTGCAATTTCAGTAGTCCCCCCCCCACAACCCGAAATTTGTAGCTTGGTTTCCGCTTGGGGTTTATCTTTTCCACAAGACAAATTCACATCCGCGAGGAAATTTATAAAAGCTATTTTCAGTACAGGAGTAATAGTAATGGTTTGGCTGTGTTTTGTTTCGTTTCCACAAGTGTCTGTTGCTGTCCATCGGTAAATAATTACTTTATTTCCGTTTTCTACCTTGTTTTCTTGGCTCTTAGCAACTTGAACAGCAGAACAATTGTCCGTAGCGGTCAAATTTACCTGCGTTGGTACTGCTTGATTTTCATTAATCGAAATATTTTTTGGTAATTCTTCTGAAAAAACGGGAGCTTCATTATCCCCTGCAATGGTAATAGTCTGTTTTTGTGAAATGGTTTGCCCACAAGCCTCTCCTGTGTAAGTACGTTCGATGGTTTTACCTGTTTTACAATCGCCCGTTTCGGTGTCGGTATGGGTTACTGCAATTTCAGTAGTTCCCTCACAACCCGAAATTGGTAGCTTGGTTTCCGCTTGGGGTTTGGCTTTTCCGCAAGATAAATTCACATTAGCAGGGAAGTTGGCAAACGCTACTTGTTGGTTCGAACCTATGGTTATGGTTTGTGTATGTTCCACCACATTATAACAAAGATCATTGGCTCTCCATCGGTAAATCACTTTTACCAATCGTCCTTGCTCGTCCTTTATCCTTTCTTCGAATTTTTCTGCGTTAAAAGGATACCCATCATTTCTTTTATTTTCGGAAAGTTTATCAATCACCGAAATATTTTCTTGCATTGGCACTTGACTTTCATCACTCACGTGTAGGTTGGCATCGGGCAATGTTCCTATAAAGGTAGGCGGAATGTTGTCGATGACATTGATGATTTGTGTATGCGAAATAGGGTCGGAGCATTGGCTGACTGCCGTCCAAATACGGGTGATGGTTCTAAGACATTGCCCATATAATTCGGTTTGCGAAAATTTCACCTCGGGGGTTTGGCAACCTCCGCTTACGGTTAAGGTAGCCGCCTGAGGAACGTTTTGCCCGTACAAGATTACTTGATTTTCAGGCAGTGCCTCAACAAAAGATAAGGGATGATTTTTCCGAACGTGAATATACTGCACAAAAGTTGCTGTATTACTACAATTATCGGAAGCTGTCCAAGTACGGGTGATGAGCGTATCGGTTTTTTCCTCCTGATAGGTTGGAGTTATGGGCTGCGAACCGCCTCCACAGGTAGAAACTGCTGTAACATCAGCTTTTTCAGGAATTTGCCCCTCTTTTACCTCGATGGTAGGTTCGGGCGTGTTTTGAAAAGTAACTTGCGAAGCCTCAATTTCAAAACCTCCATTATTAGGATTGTTATCCGTTATATCGTGGGCAATATGGTCAATTACTTCAATTTTAATAATTCCCAAGCCAGAAGTGATTGTTCCGAATTGGGGTTTCCTTCCCAAAGTAATATGTGGAATGGTAACTTCGGCACTTCCGTCATTGTCTGTTGATTCCACAAGCGTATATTTATAGGTTTCACCAAAATCGTCCGACATTAAAATACGTACTTTACTATCGTTTGCAAAAACATTATTATCTACATCCCACGTAAAAGTAACTTTTTCCCCTGCGGAATACTTGTTCTTATACCCGTCCTTGATTTTAAAAGGTGTTCCATTGACGATATTTACTTTGGTGTACGCTTGGTCATACAAAACCCCGTGTGAGTCGTTAGCTAAGTCGGCATCGTTTACCGCCAACCAAAAATGATACGTGCCCGTAGCAGTTGGAGAAGAGTTTTGTACCAAACTTAAATCTCTTCGGTAGTAACTTCTCTCAAAGGCAACTCTGCCCGTTTGCGTGGGTTTTAAAGCTAAAAACTTTGCCGAACCATAATCGAAATACGGAAAATTTTTCCCACCCACTTGGTGGGCGTAGTAGTATAGCTTTTGTTGCTCCGCATCCTGTGTTGGAATATAAAACTGAAAAAACGTACTGTGTGGCAATGTATATTCTTTTTTGATTTTTGCCGTGTTGATGATTGGAGCTGTATTACTGGGCTTAACCCCGTAAGGAACATTCGTAGTGCCTTCAATATGCTCCACTCCTTTTATAAGTTGTGTACGTTCTTCGTCTGTATAATAGCCTACGCTCGACAACCTTTTTCTGATAACAGCAATACTTACTAATGAAAAATAATCACCCGTGGAACGCGAATTATATCCCATTACCGACATCCCTCGATTAGGTTCGGAATAATACGTCTGACTCCCTCCGGTGGTAAAAGTATGAAGCGAACCGAACAAATGCCCAATCTCGTGAGCAATAGTTGATCTACTGGCAACAGCAAAGCACAGTGCTTTACTTTTTTTTTCATAGACCCCACCAGTGGTTCCTAATCCATACGTATTTTCTGTTTGTGGGTGAATAACCACCCCAACATCGTAATCATCCTCTGATATTAATTTATTAATTTCAGTGGTTCCCCTGTCGTGTATTTGACGAGCTCTTCTGATGTAGTAAAACGGATCTGCACTACTGGTTTTGTAAATAAGTCTTTCATCGTTGACTATCTCAAATCGTACCGATACATCTCTGTGGTATAACTCGTTGAGAAAAGCCTCCGTACTTGCCCAAAATTTCCTTACTTCCTCAACATCTTGTTCGAATTTATCCGAAAAATACTTGTACGTAATGAGCAATGCTAAGCGATACACCCGCAACACCCCATCGGAGCGAACGCTGTGCAATTTAAAAATTTCATTTTCCTGATTTAATCCTTCTCCTTGCGGACGAGCCACAGGACGTGCCGTGTGCGAATGTTCTCCGCCTCCACAACAAGTACCACATTTCCCCTCTTTTGTTGCTTCTTGCTTAAAAATAACATTATTGTCCTGCGAAGTAATGTCATACGATTTGCCCAAGAGTTTCAAATTCCCAGAAACTCCTTGACTATCAGCTGACAAAACACCTATCATCTCGCCATTTTGATAGCACACAAAGGTTTTTATCCCCTTGATAGAATTGGGGCGTTCCTGCCAAAGCAACGTTTGTTTGGGGCTGTTATCAACTGAAATTTCCCACGAAACCTCGCCTCCTTTCGAAAATAGTTGAACAACCTCCGATGTTTTTACCTGTGCAAACAATTGCTGGAAAAACAAAAAGCATAAAATAGTAATTAAATTATATCTCATTGATTTATAGTTTTTCATTAAACAAAATGTGAATTTGGAGGTGATGTAAAAAGTATGATGTCTTAAAAAAGAGAGCGTCTGTCAGGCTGAGCGTAGTCGAAGCCCTATAATTACAAAGCTTCGTCACATACCCTGCTTTCGCAGGCTTTGCTCAGCCTGACAATCAGAACTTTTATCATACTTTTTATAACACGACCGTGAATTTACCTCACATATAAGTATCCCGATTTTTGATGCATTTTTTTATCTTGGTTTTTGTATTTCAACACGTAAAAATACGTACCTGATGGCAAACGTTTGCCCTTGCCCACTACGCCTTTCACGTTGGCATACCCCCTGAAAACACCGCCTTTGCGTTGATAGTCTTTGGCTTGGAATACTTTCTGACCCAACTCGTTAAAAATTTCGATATACAAGTCCGTATAACGCTCAATTGGGGCGATTCTTAGGTAATTATCCGATGCTTCTTCAACAAAAACACCATTATACACAATAATATCTTCATTGGAAGGGCTGTTCCCTCCACCTTGATTATTATCTCCTCCACCTGTACTTTTTGGCAAAACAGTTATTTTTTGAGCATATTCAAATGTATTTCCACATTCGTCCGTTGCCGTCCATCGGTAAATAACTATTTTATTTCCGCTTTCTTGCCTTTCCTCTTGGCTCTTGGCTACTTGAACCCTTTGCGAACAATTGTCCGTAGCGGTTAGTTCCCCTTGTGTAGGAATTTTCTGACCTTCAACAACCGAAATATCTTTCGGACGCGTACCCGAAAAAGTAGGGGCTTCACTATCCCCCGCAATGGTAATGGTCTGTTTTTGTGAAATAGTTTGCCCACAAGCCGAAGCCGTATAAGTACGTTCGATGGTTTTGCCTGTTTTGCAATCGCCTGTTTCGGTGTCGGTATGGGTTACTGCAATTTCAGTAGTTCCCTCACAACCCGAAATTGGTAGCTTGGTTTCCGCTTGGGGTTTGGCTTTTCCGCAAGATAAATTCACGTCCGTAGGGAAATTTATAAAACTTATTTTCGGAGCGGGGACGATGGTAATGGTTTGGCTGTGCCTTTTTTCATTTCCGCAATCGTCCGTTGCCGTCCATCGGTAAATGATTATTTTATTTCCGCTTTCTTGCCTTTCCTCTTGGCTCTTGGCTACTTGAACCCTTTGCGAACAATTGTCCGTAGCGGTTAGTTCCCCTTGTGTAGGAATTTTCTGACCTTCAACAACCGAAATATCTTTCGGACGCGTACCCGAAAAAGTAGGTGCTTCATTGTCCCCCGCAATGGTAATGGTTTGTTTTTGTGAAATGGTTTGCCCACAAGCCGAAGCCGTATAAGTACGTTCGATGGTTTTACCTGTTTTGCAATCGCCTGTTTCGGTGTCGGTATGGGTTACTGCAATTTCAGTAGTTCCCCCACAACCCGAAATTGGTAGCTTGGTTTCCGCTTGGGGTTTATCTTCTCCGCAGGATAAATTCACGTCCGTAGGAAAATTTATAAAACTTATTTTCGGAGCGGGGACGATGGTAATGGTTTGGCTATGCCTTTTTTCATTTCCGCAATCGTCTGTTGCCGTCCATCGGTAAATAACTATTTTATTTCCGTTTTCTTGCCTTTCCTCTTGGCTCTTGGTTACTTGAACCCTTTGCGAACAATTGTCCGTAGCGGTTAGTTCCTCTTGTGTAGGAATTGTTTGATTTTCAGTAATTGAAACATCTTGCGGAAGCGTACCCGAAAAAGTAGGAGCTTCATTGTCCCCCGCAATGGTAATGGTCTGTTTTTGTGAAATGGTTTGCCTACAACCGGAAGCCGTATAGGTGCGAACTACCGTTTTGCCATCTTTACAATTGCCTGTCAGTTCGTCAGTGTGGGTAACAGTAGCGTTTTCACAGCCCGAAATACTTATATTTTCAGCCTGTGGTAAGACACCGTTACAAGGCAAATTTATATCTTTGGGAAAATTGACAAATGCCATTGTGGGTACATCTGCCGAAGCCACTTTGATAATACGAGTATAGGTTTGTGTGTTGCCAAATTCATCGGTAGCCGTCCACGTATCGGTAAGGGTTTTACCATCAAGACTTTGCTTTCTCTCTTTGGTTACAGGCACCGACTTTACGCAGTTTTGGTTACCTACAACTTCCCACGTGTTGTAATATTCTTGATTTCGGGGGTCGGACTGGGTTGTTATTACCACTTGTTGCCCCGTACATCCCTGAAAACAGTTGTCCGTAGCAGTCAAATCTTCTAAGGGAGGAACTTCGGCAGTGGTTGCCACTTCCACCGATAAAGGCAAATCTCCCGTAAATACAGGAGCTTCGTCATCGGTAACTACAATGCGTTGGGTTGCTGACAAGGTTTTACCACAGCCCGTAGCCGTATAGACCCGAGTGATGATTTTTTTATTTCCTTCCCAAGTTTGATTTTCGGTATGTGTTACCTCTGCCGAAGCACAATTAACTACTTTTAGCTCAATATCCGCCGAGGGGACTCCGTCTTTACAAGAGAGTTGCATATCGGCAGGTAGATTTTGAAAATAAATATCCGTATGATTTTTATCGACAATAATTTTCTGAGTAACCCGCGTAGGATTGTCCGTACCGTCTCGGGCTTCCCAAGTTACTAATATGGATTCAAGCCCATTAGCTCCGAAGGTATAATCTGGCGAAATAGGCTTTCTCCACTGCAATTGATTGCCACAATTATCAAAGGCAACAGGAGGGATTTCAGCATAGGTATAAGCCTGAACATCATCATTTACAACAATATCATTGGGTTGAGTAACTAAAATGGGGTTGGTATTGTCATACACAAACACCAATTGGGTATGCTCAATGGGAGCAGCGACAGGGTCGGTAACCCGCCACGTGCGTTTGAGAATGTAATTGATATGATAATCCGATTCCATTCGGGTTTGTGTTAGGGTAATTTGGGGCGACTTCCCTCCTGTAACCTGTACATTAGGCACTGCCTTATCAAAGGTGTTATCGCAGTGATATACCCTATCTTGCGGAAGATTGCCTACAAATTGCAAAGGCGGCACATCTTCTTTCACAAAAATATACTGAACGAAAATTGCCCTGTTTTGGCAATCGTCCACTGCTGTAAAGGTACGTTTGATTCGGTTTGCTTCGCGTACATCGGCTACCTGCACCTGTGCCTGTCCGTTACAGCTGGTTCTTGCCTGTACGGAATGTGGCTCTGGAATAGCCCCTTCAAGTGCTGAAATGGTGGGTTCAGGTAAGTTTTCAAAAACAATTTGAGAAGGAACGACCTCAAAGCCTCCGTTGTAAGGATTATGCTCACTTAGGGCATAGGCAATGTGGTCAATCACCTCTATTTTGATAAGCCCGTGCCCTTGATTGCCCGTTTTTCCTACGGGAATATGTGGCATTGTAAAGGTAAACGTTCCGTTGTTAGGGGCTTCGGGAGTGATAATATGCTTAAAGGTTTGACCAAAATCATCGGAAAGCAAAATACGCACCCTGCTATCTGTACCAAAAACATCGGTTGCCACATCCCAACGCAAGGTAACCTCCTCTCCTGCTCCGTATTGTTTTTTTAAAGCAGGATTTATCCGAAAAGGTGTTGTGTTTTTTACCTCTACATCGGTCTTTACCATATCGTAATGCGTGGCGTGGGTTTGGTTGGTCAGTGCCTCTGTTCCTAAAATACCATCGCTTACCGCCAACCAAAAACGGTAAATACCACCCGTTACGCTCGGGAATTCATCTACCCTATTGCTTTTGTATTCTTTTTGAAAACGTATCAAGTTGTTATAACTCGGCTTGGCTGAATAATATACGGCATTAGACGGATTGGTTTGCAAACGTATATCGGTTTGATGGGCGGCATAGAGCAGTTTATCGTTATCAGGGTCAGAAGCGTTAATACGAAACTGAAAAAAGGTGTTTTTCGGAATTACGTATTTTGGTTTCAGGTCAGAGGCATCAATCACTGGACGGCGATTTTGAGTTTTTATCCCATAAACAGGATTTTTGCCCCTGCTGAGTATTACCTTTTGTGTACGTTGCTCATCGGAAAAATACACAGCACTATGGGTTAGTCCCTTGCGTATGGAGTGTACGCTGTACAAGGTAAAGAAATCACGAGGAAAACTATGCCCATACCCCATAATCGACCTCCCACTTTCGGGTTCTACCTTGCCCGAATCTTGGGTATTGTGCGTATGGTCAGCTCCAAACATATGCCCCAACTCGTGGGCAACAGTACTGGGAGCTCCACGACCAACTACCCCATCGGCTTTGGTGTGTTCCTCAAACACTGCATCTAAGGCAGCTTGTCCATTTACCCAAGGTAGGAAGGTTATGATTAGCCCTACATCGTAATCTTCTGGACTTATCACCGTATTCATTGCCTGAGTACTGCGTTGGTTTTCAAGCATAGATGTGCCCGAATGATACTCTTTTAACACCTCTTTTTCGGGCGTATCCAAAATAAGCCGATCATCGTCTACAATTTTGAATTTTACGGCAACAGCACGTACATAAAGTTCATTGGCAAAGGCTTCCGTTTCTGCCCAAAACCTGCGTACGGCGGTTTTATCACTTTGGAACTCCCCTGCAAATTTGTTGTAATTGATAAGCAATGCCAATCGATAAATACGCAACACTCCATCGGTGTAGATTTGAATATTATCCAAACAATGGTTGTCCAAATATCCGTGAGTGTTCGGAGTGCATACATCTGGCGTACCATTTCCTGTGGGTCTTTGGGTTTTGGAAGTTGCTTTATGAGAAGCACACAAACCGCATTGGTGTTGGTCTTCATCTTCCTTAACAACAACTATATTCCTTTTTTCTGAAGTTATTTTGTAAGTGCTTCCATCGTAATTAAAATTTCCCGACACCGAAGTAGCGTCTATCGACAGCATCCCTATAAGCTCATCTTCTTTGTAACCTACAAAAGTTTGGATACCTGCCAAAGAGTTTGGACGTTCTTGCCAAACTACAGACAAGGTTTTCCTTTGCGAAATCGGAACTGCCCACGAAATTTTGCCACCTTTTGAGAACTGCTGTCGCACTTGCTCCACTTTCAAAGAGGTTTTAAATTGCTCTTGTGAAAAGACCGATTGCCCAAATAGCACGATAAATATTAAAAAACGACGTATATTTTTCATTTTATTATTGATCTTATGTGATTGATTGTTCTTCAGGTGTTTTTTAGAAGACATAATGATTATCTTACAAACAAATAGCCTTGTTTTATATTTGATTCTCCTGTAATGTCTTGATATTTCAGCACATAGAAATACGTTCCTGTGGGAAGACGTTTGCCTTTTCGGAAAACTCCTTTCACGTTAGCATATCCTCGGAAAACTTCTCCATTTTTTTGGTAGTTTTTCGATTCATACACTTTCTGACCTAATTCGTTAAAAATCTCAATTTGAAGATTTTTATAATTCTCGATAGGTTCAAACTTCAAGTAATTCTCCGAACCTGACTCGATAGAAACCCCATTGTAAACAATCATTTCTTTTTCTATTTCAGAGCCACCATTAGGCGGTGTGGGCTGTGAAGATTTTTTAATGGTAACTTTCTGTTCGTGAGTAACTTTATTCCCACAATCATCGGAAGCCTCCCATTTGTAAATGATTACTTTATTTCCGTTTTCTTCCTTTTCTTCTTGGCTCTTGGTTACTTGAATATTTTCAGAGCAATTATCCGTAGCGGTTAAATCTATTTGTGTTGGAATATTGTTTTCTTCCACAGAAATATCAGCAGGTAAAGTTCCTGAAAATGTAGGTTTTACCTCATCTTTTATCGTAATGATTTGAATATGCGTAATGGATTTTCCGCAATCGTTAGTTGCTGTCCAAGAGCGTGTTAACACATAATCATTTTTACATTTCTCGTTGGATTTTGTCTGTCCGTTATAAATCACTTTTGGATTACAATTGCCTGATGCGCTCAAAGTAGAAACTGTTGGAATTTCTTTTTCGCAAGTAACTGTCATATTTTTAGGCAATTCTCCTACAAAAATGATTTCTGACGGAATAACAGTAACTTTTTGTGTATGAGTAGCTTTATTTCCACATTCATCGGAAACCTCCCACTTATATGTAATTACTTTGTTCTCTCCCTCCTGTTTTTCTTCTTTTGATTTGATAACTTGAACTTTTTCGGAACAGTTGTCCGTAGCGGTTAAATCCATCTGTTCTGGGATTTTGTTTTCTTCTACCGAAATATCAGCAGGTAAAGTTCCTGAAAACACAGGTTTTACATCGTCTTTTATGGTAATGATTTGAGTATGTGTAATGGATTTTCCACAATCGTTAGTAGCTGTCCAAGAGTGTGTTAATACGTAATCATTTTTACATTTTTCGTTGGATTTTGTTTCTCCATTATAAACCACTTTCGGATTACAATTGCCCGATATTTGCAATGTAGGAACTGACGGAATTTCTTTTTCACAAGTAACAGTCATATTTTTAGGCAATTCGCCCACAAAATTGATTTCTGATGGAACAACAGTAATTTTTTGTGTGTGAGTAACTTTATTTTCACAATCATCGGAAGCCTCCCATTTATAGATGATTACTTTATTTCCGTTTTCTTGCTTTTCTTCTTGACTCTTTGTCACTTGAATATTTTCAGAACAATTATTCGTAGCGGTTAAATCTATTTGTGTTGGAATATTGTTTTCTTCTACCGAAATATCAGCAGGTAAAGTTCCTGAAAATACAGGTTTTACATCATCTTTTATCGTAATGATTTGAGTATGCGTAATAGATTTTCCACAATCGTTAGTAGCTGTCCAAGAGCGTGTTAATACGTAATCATTTTTACATTTTTCGTTGGATTTTGTTTCTCCATTATAAACCACTTTCGGATTACAATTGCCCGATACTTGCAATGTAGGAACTGACGGAATTTCTTTTTCGCAGGAAATTGTCAAATTCTTAGGTAATTCTCCTATGAATTGTATTTCCAAAGGAATAATGGTAACTTTCTGTGTGTAAGTAGCTTTATTTTCACAATCATCGGAAGCCTCCCATTTATAGATGATTACTTTATTTCCGTTTTCTTGCCTTTCTTCTTGGCTTTTAACAACTTCAACCTTTTCAGAGCAATTATCCGTAGCCGTTAAATCAACTTGTGCTGGAACTTTATTTTCCTCCACAGAAATATCGGTTGGTAAAGTTCCTGAAAATGTAGGTTTTACATCATCTTTTATGGTAATTACCTGTGTATGTGTAATAGATTTTCCGCAGTCGTTAGTAGCTGTCCAAGAGCGTGTTAATACGTAATCATTTTTACATTTTTCGTTGGATTTTGTTTCTCCATTATAAACCGCTTTCGGATTGCAATTGCCCGATACTTGCAATGTAGGAACTGACGGAATTTCTTTTTCGCAGGAAATTGTCAAATTCTTAGGCAATTCGCCCACAAAATTGATTTCTGACGGAATAACAGTAATTTTCTGTGTGTGAGTAACTTTATTTCCACAATCATCGGAAGCCTCCCATTTGTAAATGATTACTTTGTTCCCGTTTTCTTGCCTTTCTTCTCGGCTCTTGGTCACCTGAATATTTTCGGAACAATTATCCGTAGCCGTTAAATCAACTTGTGTTGGGACTTTACTTTCTTCCACCGAAACATTGGTTGGTAAAGGTTCTTTGAATACAGGTGATTTATCATCTCTTACAAAAATAGTTTGTTCAAAATTAACCGATTGACCGCAGCCTGTTGCTGTATACACACGTTTAATAGTGTACGTATTAGCACAGCTTCCGTTTATTTTTGTATCGATGTGCGTAATGTTTACCAAATCACAACCACTGGTTTCAAACTGCGAATTATCCGCATCTGGAACAGCATCACAAGTAGCGGAAAGTGAGGTTTTAGGAGTTTTTGTAAATACAAGTGTTTCAGGCAAAGAAGGGTCACGAGTAATTGTAAAACCTCCTTTCTTAGGGTCGAAAGTGGTAAGCGCATAAGCAATACCATCAATTTCTTCTATTTTTATAACTCCTGCTGATACATCTGGTTTTTGTCCTCCAAAAGCAATGGTATTTACCGATACATTTGGTAGTTTTACGGTATGATTTCCATCATTTTCCGTAGAAGCAACCAAAGTGTATTTAAACGTTTTTCCAAAATCGTCCGAAAGCAAAATTCGAACTCTGCTAGTGTTTTTGTTAAAAATTTGTTCATCTACACTCCAAGTAAGCTGGACATCTTCCCCTCCTTTATAATTTTTTTCCATTAAAGAAGTAATTTTAAAAGGTATTCCTTCCTCAATAATCACTTGGGTTTGAGCCATATCGTACTGACTGATATAATCGCTGGTTTGCTGAGGTTGTGCATCACTCACGCCCAACCAAAAAGTAAACGTACCTACGGCATTAGGCGTCGTATTATGTACCAAATTACGAGATTTTTCGCTGTATTCTGTTTGAAATGTAACAGGGTTGCTACTAGTGGCTTTTCGTGTTAAAAAACTGGCTATTGAGCGTTCAGCCCCTCTGCGAATATCCGTCTGATGGGCTGCGTACAACAAAGGCTTATTTTCAGGGTCTTGAGCAGGAATATAAAACTGAAAAAAAGTCTCTTTCGGAATTTTATAACTTGCTTTTATTTTCGTTTTGTCAATAGTAGGAGGTTGATTTTGAATAGCTATTCCGTACGGAAAATTAGTCACTAACGAATTGTTACCTACTTTTTGAGTTCGATTGGTGTCCGAAAAATAAGGTACGTTTACCAACTTTTCTCGAATCATTTGTATGCTTCGTAAGGAAAAAAAATCCCGAGGATTTCCATACGACATTATGGACTGTCCTGTCAGTATTTCTGTTTTATCACTGGCAGGGTCAATAAGTCTATTAATAGTAAAAGCAAACGTATGTCTTGCCCCAAATAAATGTCCTATTTCGTGCATAATAACGGAACGAGAGACCAAAGCCACCGCCGCAGCCTTTTCCGTTTTGTAGGCATTTTCTAAATACGCAAGTCCTGCTACTTCTGTAACTTTGGCTATGTATATTCCTAAATCATAGTTTTTTTCGCCTATTTTTGAACTGATTATTCTTGTGGCATTGTTAATAATATAACTTGCACTCTTATTAGAAATTTCATCTTTTTGTTTCGAAATTAGATTTTCATCCTTTACAATTTCAAATCGGATACCCAAATCACGCGTATATGCCTCATTGAGTTCCATTTCTTTGGTAGCCCAAAACGTTTTCACTTCTTCCACCTTACTACTAAAGCCAACATATGTATCCGAAAAATATTCATAACTGATTGCCATCGCTAATCGATAGACTCTAAGTACATTTGTGTTGGGAATGGAGGGCGTTGAGGTGTTCGAACCTGACAGAAGTACAGGACGTTTGGTGGAAGGTTTTTCAGAATGACAATGTCCGTTAGCACACGTACCGCATTTGTGATTGGAACTTTCAGTGTACAAGATTAGAAAGCCTTCTTCCGACGTTTTTAAAACGATTTCTTTTTCTTTCCAACGAATATTTCCCGAAATGGTTCCATTCAAAATAGAAATAACCGCGATTAAATTTTTATCGTGATACCCCACAAACGAACGAATGCCCTCACTTTGAGTAAATGAAGTATGTCGTTCTTCCCACTGTAATAAAATTTTCTCATTTTTAGATATAGGCACTGCCCATTCAATCTTATTTCCTGCTGAAAATAAATGAATTACATCAATGGCTTTTGTTGATGTTTTAATCGTTTCTTGTGCAAAAACCACTTGCCCAAAACTGATAAAGCTAAAAATGAGATAGATATAATATTTCATCAAATAAATATTTGGCATTACTAATTTTTTTGTGAGCTAAACTTGAGATTACCGAAGTAAAAGAGGGTGTTTATTCTGAAACGCTCAAAGTTTAAGAATCCTCTTGCTTTTGAAATAACGGATTGTATTTTTCCATTCATATTTTCGTGCTTCCCGCTGGATGTTTGAGTAACTATCGCATTGATAATCCCTTGTAAATGATTATCAAAGGTCTTTATCACTTCATTTACAGCGGTTATGGATTGACTTATTGCATTATTTTTCCATAGCTCGTAATTGATTGCTATACCATCTTTTAAACTAAACAAATACTTGAAATTCTCTCGTATTTGCCACGCCTTTGCCGTAAGTAAATTCTCACTAAGCATTTGCTCAAAGGCTCTTTGTTGCTCTTCTGTACGATTTTCTTCGCTCTTTAATACGGTGTATTTCTGTCCTTTAAGCAATTCGGTTTCTTTTACCTCTTTTCTTCTGGTCTTATCAATGGCTTCGGATAACTTCTTGAATAGATGAAACTTATCGTGTACAATCATCGCTTGGGGAGCTATATCCTTAATAGCGTTTATATAAGGTTTCCACATATCCATATTTACCCTTTTTAGGGAGGGCTGTTTCTCTTGTGAATTAACACTGAAAAACAAGGCTTTTACATTTTTTTCCTTTCTACCTTCGGTCATTTCTACTACACAATTTTTATCGCTATCGATAAGAATTGTAGCGTATTTATGTCCGTGAGAATATGCTTTTTCGTCTAAGCTAACATTCTCTAAATCATTTACTTCTCCTCGTTCCAAAAGTGCTTTTTCTACGGCTGATTCCATAATGCTTCTTATCATATATGGGGTGGTATGCATCAGTTCTGCAACGGTGTTTTGTACCTTTACTTTATGTAAAGTCTCTATGACTTTGGCGGCGAATAAATGCGTGTATCCCTTGTATTTAGGTGCAAAATGAATATCGATAACCTTAGGCTTACCATCCTTAGAAAGGTAACGAGGTAGACTGCAAACCAAGTAACACCGATAGTCAAACCAATTTAAATGTTGCCACTCTCGCTCGGGGGTGGTATCATACAGTTTGTAACGCTTTCCTTCTTTAACAAAATGGGTGTTAAGGTATTTCAAGTGAATTTTAATGATCTTATTTTCTTCGTCTTTTACTATCGAAGTGATCGCAAAATCATCTGTAATACCCAACATCTCTCTCAAAAAATCTACAAAGTCCATTCTTTTTTCGCAAACTTAATCATAAAAATTTTACTAATGCCGCAGTAGATTTATTTAAAATTTTGTTAGAAAGTTCTCCATCAAAAACTTTTTCTTTACTGGAATCAATGATAAGCCTATCATCATTCACAATTTGAAGTTTAATGCCTATTTCTCTAATGTAGTATTCGTTAAGAGCAATTTCTAATCTACTCCAAAAACTTTTTACAGCATCCTTGCTTCCATAATATCTGTCATAATAATATTTATCCACCAATACGGCTAAACGAAACACACGTAGCGCATTGTCTGTAGGGATTTTACGAACATTTTTTTCTGGTCTGGCAGTTAAGCGACCTCGAAGGGATTTTTTATCGCTATGCGTACCACAATGTCCGTTGTGGCAGCCTCCACATTCTCCTTCGGAATGCTCTTTCGAAATAAAAAGGTAACCATCATTAGTGGTTGCTATCTTCCATTGATGTTCTTTCCAAGTGAAATCTCCTGATATATCATCTCCTGCTTTTGAAATGGACAGAGTTGCTACGAACAAGTCACCTTCATATCCTACGAAAGTGCGGATACCTTCCTTCTCGGTGAACGAAGTTTTACGTTCGTACCATTGCAAATTGACTTTTTCGGAAGGTGAAACAGGAATAGACCACTGCAACGAACTGGCAGAAAAAACGCTTGTTAAATCATTGGTTTTTAGATGTGTTTTGAAGTTTTCTTGTGGAAAAAGTAGCTGAAAACATGCAAAAAAGAGCGTAGTAATAAATTTGTATCTCATTGCTAATTTTACTTTTACTGATTTATTACAAAAAACATAAAATAAACCCTATTGGGGTGCAAAGATACAAATTTTTAAGCGTTTTTTCCTTGCTTTTTTGAAATAAATTCAAAAAAACGACATCCATGTTATTGATGAAAACCTATTCTCATAGCAAAGTTTTGTGGATCTGCTTTAATTCTTTGGAAATTATTTATTAGCATATTTCAAAATGTTTTTTTGGTAGCTGCTAAACAAAGTGCTATGGAATAGGAGTGTACAATTTTGAGATTTTATTGTATTTTGAGTAGCATAAAGAATTTTGTAAAAATTCCCTATCTTTTCTTATTACCGAACAATCGTATTTTGTTCTCTAAAAAAGGCATATTTCCACAGATTTTTTATAGTTTAAATACCTATAAAATAATTGAGTACTCATCTTTATAGGTATTTAAACTGTTTCAATTTGTTGATAAAGAAAGGGTTAAAATCTTTGTTAATCAAATTGATGTATAAAAAAATTACTTCCCACTGGAGTACGTGTGACCGTTTTGAAGTTCTTTATGACGAAAAAGATCATCAAGGGAAACGATATGATATCCTTGTGATTTCAAATTTTTAATCACCTGAGGAATGGATTGCACAGTTGTTTTGTGAATATCGTGAGCCAATATGATTCCCATTGGAGATGCTTTTGACATAGCTTCTGCTACTCGGTTTACTTCACGATGTTTCCAATCCAAAGGGTCTACATTCCACATAATTACAGGTCTGCCCACCATCTCTAAGTTCTCTTTAGTATGAGCCCCGTAGGGAAAACGAAAGTATCTGGGTTTTTGACCTGTAATCCCTGCAATAACTTCGTCTGTTAATTGAATTTGACGCTCAGCTTCTTCTCTTGAAATTTTACGAAAATCTTTATGGTCGTACGAGTGATTTCCGATATTATGTCCCTCCTCTGCCATACGTTTAATAGTCTGTTTTTGTACTGATGAAGATTTTCCTAACACAAAAAAAGTTGCTTTTACATTTTCTTCTTTAAGAGCGTCCAACAACTGGGCTGTATACACCGAAGGTCCGTCATCAAAAGTAAGAGCCACACACGGTACTTTGGAACAATCCACTTCCGAATATTTAGGCTCAGAAACCTCTATTCCAGCAGATTGTTCAACAATATCTTCTTTTTTGAAAATTTTTAAAAAGGTTTCATTCATGTATTTATTTACCAAATCCTGTGGAATTTTTACAGAAAAATCTCCCATAGCTCCACTAGCAATTTGATACTTATCAAAAAGTAAATACCACTCTCCTTTTTGGTCAAAAAACAAAGCGTCGTAATTCGCTGAAGTAGGGGCTGTTCCTTCTTGAATCATATCTTTGGACGATTCCAAAACCTGTTCGCGTTCCCCGTCATTAGCATAATTAGTATCTTCGTAAATTCTTTTCTTTACCAAATCAGTAGCAATAAGATTTACTTCTGAAGCAAACTTTTCAAAACTTTCTTGATTTTTGAAAAAATCCACAGGCTCCATTTTTTTCTTGTCTTTTAAATTAAAAACAGAAACAAAATGGCTATTGTCGTAGTTATTCCCATAGGAAACATTTCTTTCATAAAGGAATATTAAAAAATCTTCGGAATGGTACTTTACTTCAAAATGTTGATTAAAATCCAAAACCGAAGTTTCAGAATCCTGATAATCTTTAGCTGCAGTTTTAAACTCGGTTATAAGTTTTTCCGTAAAAGACTTTTCATTTTTATTGACGAAATCGTATGCCGTAATAGGGAAAGATGCCGTAAGATGGCTTTTATCTGGGTCGTTTCCGATTTTTACGGTATACACCTGAATATCATCTTCTGATTGTGTGATACTAATTTCTTCAGGAAGCTCCACAACTTCTACGATAGATTCTGTACTACTTTCTACAGACGTACTGCCAGTTTGCGATTTGTTTCCTGTACAACTCCCAAAAACAAGTGCAACAAGCAAACTAACTGATAATAAATTTTTTTTCATTTTACAATTATTTTATACTAAATATATACGTTTGAAAAACAAGAAAAAGAAAGAATCCATTTGACTCTCTCTTTTCCCTTTTTATTATTTACTATATACAACGCAATTATACAAACATTTCATCTCTTTACCTCTTTTTTGATTCAAAAAAAGGAATATTTTTCTAGGGCAAAGATACAAAATACTGTGTGATTTACAATAGCTACTTACTTGTCAATAGCCCCCACAACACGTTTCATAAAACTGTTGAGTGCCTCTTTTTGGGGCATTCCCTCCTTAATCATAGTGTCAACCTCAATGGCTCCATAAAAATTTGATAGCAATTCGCCAATTACGTCCAACTCCTCATCTTTGAGATGATCACACTCTATTAAATTTTCAAGTGTCTCAATGGTTTCATGAACATAATCTTGGTCATTTTCACTGATGAATTGCACCATATGTTTAATTAGCGGTAATCTCATCGATGAACTGTTTTAAGGATTCAGCCTTGTTTGTTTGAATTTGATTCACCAACGCACCTTTTTTGAAGGCTGCAAAGGTTGGCAAATTGTCCACTTTTGCTAATTGACGTGAATTAGGGAATTTCTCAGCATCCACGTAAACAAACACCGCGTCAGCAGTTTCCGAAGCATATTTTTTGAATTTAGGCTTCATGATTTTGCAATTCCCACACCATCCTGCTCCATATTGAACAAAAACGACATCATTTGAAGCAACAACTTCCTGTAGATTATCTTGAGCTAATTCTTGCATTTTAGTGTGATTTTAAATATTCTGCAACACCATCTCGATTAGCGTTCATTGCTTCTTTTCCTTCCTCCCAGTTTGCAGGACAAACCTCTCCGTGCTTTTGAACATGGGTGTAAGCATCCACCAAACGAATATACTCTTTCACGTTACGACCTAATGGCATATCGTTTATACTCTCATGAAACACTTTTCCGTCCTCATCAATCAAGTAAGTAGCTCGGTAAGGTACGTCATCACCTTCTTGCAGATAAGTGTCAGCTACCTCATCATAAACTTCTCTGGAATCCAAAATGTCCAATGCACGAGCCAAATTACGGTTTGAATCTGCTAAAATAGGGTAAGTAACCCCCTCAATTCCTCCATTGTCTTTAGGTGTGTTTAACCAAGCAAAGTGAACCTCAGCTGTATCACACGAAGCTCCAATTACTTTCACGTTTCTTTTTTCAAATTCAGCTAAAGCCTCTTGAAAAGCATGTAACTCGGTTGGACAAACAAATGTGAAATCCTTTGGATACCAAAACAATAGCACTTTTTTCTTATCATTTACTGCTTCTTCATATACGTTAATTTTAAACGTATCTCCCAAATCGCTCATAGCGTTCACCGCAAAGTTTGGGAATTTTTTTCCTACGAAAGACATATTATTCTGTTTTTTTAAATTTATTATGTTCGCAAAGTTACAATTTTAAATTAAGTATACCATCGGCTTTCATATTGAAATGTTTTATATAGGTATAAAATTTTCTTATAGCAGTATAAAGAAAAACTTATGCCTGATAAATATACATATGCCAAATCACAGCTGTCCGAAAGTTTTTTGAAAACTCATAAAAAACCTTGTCAACCTTTATTTATAAGGGCAGACTTGTTTGTTGTGCGGAATTATCTCTGTCAAAAAGTGTGTTTTTTGAAAGTGTTGTAAAAAGTATGATACCTTTAATAAAGTGGATATTTCTGTCAGGCTGAGCGTAGTCGAAGCCCTGTAATTACGAGGCTTCGACTACGCTCAGCCTGACAATCAAAACTACCATCATACTTTTTATAACACAACCTGTGTTTTCGGGTGGTTTTTTCACTTTTTTTACGGTGGGTTTCAGTTCGTTGCAAACATAATTCAGCGTCAGATAGTGCATCGGACAGACCCTTATTTTCTCGCAAAAATTACTAAATGCCGTCTTTTTATCGCTATAAAATCGCTTAATTAACTCCAACAGAAGATAGCAAATCAAAGCTATATAAATCTGTCATTTCACCGCATTTTCACTCGTGCCAAGAAAAGTTTTTATCTGTAAATTTTGCTTCATTGTCGTGGAAAATAGCAGTATTTTTAAATGTTAAACTTTTTACTTAGGTATTATTTGCTGATAGCTTTAAACTTATTGTTGAGATATAAAAGTGTTATCAGTTTTGGTTATTTTTTCATTACAAATCACAACTATCCGAAACTTTTAAAATAAAAGTTTCGGATAGTTGTGATTAAATCCTTTGAAATAGTGTTTTTATATGAATTTTGGGACATCTAACCATTCTACTTTGGAAATCCGACTAATAAATATTCATATAAATTTTAACATTCTACATGGGAATTAACTATTGTTTTGTTAATAAAAAATAATTAGCTTTGTCCCATGCAAAATCTCTTATAGAAAATTGTCCTCCTTTTTTGAACACTAACGTAGATTTAGGAAGTCTATTTTCATTATAGGAGATAAAATACACCTAACTTAGAAAAAAATATTATGAAAAACTTGTGTAATTCACATAAAATCAGTATATTTGTACGTGCCTTAGCACAGCACAGCACAGCACAGCACAGCACAGCACAGCACAGCACAGCACAGCACAGCACAGCACAGCACAGCACTTAAACAGCCAAAATAGTGTAGTTACTACACTCTGTAATATAAATCCGCTTGATGGAGAGCAATCTCCATCAAGCGGATTTTTTATTTTCCTTAAAGGAACGTTTTCTATTAATTCCTAAAAATCCTAATTTCTAATCTCCTGATTTTCTAATTCCCTAACTTTCTGAAATTAACAAAAAAAACATAAAGCAATGGCAGAATCTAAAAACAACATCATCACACACGGACTAAGTGGAAAAGTAGGTAATATGCTCGTGTTCAGTCAGCGTAACGGAAAAACGATAGTTTCTCAAAAACCTACTAAGAAAGCGATTACCTCCGAAAAGGTAAAGGAACAAATGGCAAAATTTCAACAAGCAACTATCTATGCCAAAACGGCACTCAAAAATCCTACTGTTAAGGAAGAATATCAATCAGTAGCCGATAAAAAGCAAGGAGTAACTGCCTATAACGTAGCGGTAGCCGATATGTTACAAGCTCCAAAGATTGAGCAGATTGACCTTTCGGACTATGCGGGTCAGGTAGGCGATACCATTAAAGTTAGAGCCTATGATGATTTCAAAGTAGCTTCGGTAACGGTACATATCTACAATTCCGATGGTTCGTTGCTGGAAGAAGGCAATGCAGTGGATAATGGGTTGGATTGGGTCTATACCGCTACGCAAACCAATGCAGACCTTTCAGGTGACAAAATTGTAGTACGAGCAACCGATATACCTGCCAATACCACTGAGGCAACCAAAAACTTATAAGCAAGGGTTTGAGAGGCTTCGCCCGTTCAAAGTTCAAGGTTCAGCCCTTTAACTTTAAACCTTTAACTTTAAACCTTGAACCTTGAACCTTGAACCTTGAACTTTGAACCTTGAACTTTCCTCCTCCCGAGCTTGGATACACCTTGGGTAGAGCTTGGGTGGATAAACAACAGAAGAATGGACAAATTTTTAATGAACAATGAACAATCAGTGCAATTTGTCATTTGTGATTAATTTTACATGTTAACTATAAATAACTCATGTTATGAAATACAATAATACATTTTCAATCGGTATTTTGGTCATTGCAGTTGTTTTCTGTTTGCTTTCGTATAGAAGCTGTAGTCAATATAAAGAAAAATATGAAACAAATTCTGTACAAATAAAAACATTACAAGATTTGCTAAAAGCAAAGAAAGAATCGCTTTCTGAAAATCAAACTACCATTCTTGTAGAGAAAGATACTTTTGAAATACAATCTCTTAACAAAGAAATTGAACATTTGCAGGCATTAGTTAAAAAATTGCAATCCATTCAGAAGCCTAAAATAATTACTAAGGTAGACACTATTATAAAAGAAGTTATAGTAAAAGATGATAATGCTATTAGAAAAGTTAATTATGATTTTAATGGTTGGGTATATGGTTCAATAATATCTTATAGAGATTCTACAGGAGTAAATGTAAATATAAAAAATGATTTATCTATAGTTCATAAAAAGGATAAAAAAGGTAGATATGTAGAAGTGTTTGATAAAAATCCTTATACAACTACAGAAGCCATAAGAAGTTATTATAAACTTAATAATGAAAAACCTATTATAAAAAGATGGGGTGTAGGTCCTAATTTATCTTATGGCATAAATTATAAAGGAGATTTTCTACCTTATGTTGGTATAGGAATACAGTATAATTTAATTCACTTCTAAAACCAGAAAAAAATTAAAATACCTATTTTAAATTTTAAGATTTATTTTACAAGTGTCAATAATAAGAAAGGCGTAACCCGAAAAGCCTGTAAGAGAGTAGGGGAAATTTTAAAAAGTTATACAATGAAAAAGATAATTTTAACCTTGTTTTTATTTATAGCTGTGACAATGATGGTTTCAGCTCAAAGTGTACGTTACCAAAGAGGGTATCAAAAATCGAATGGTACTTATGTAGTACCTCACTACAAAACCGATATTAACAAAACTAATCACGATAATTTTTCTACCAAAGGAAATACCAATTATTATACAGGAAGTTCAGGCTATCGTGCTAAGGACTATTCCTCAGGGGCATATAATTATGGTTCGGGACAGACCATTCGCACAGGAAGTCGTGGAGGGCAGTATTATATCAATAGTAACGGAAATAAAACCTATGTACCTAAAAGAAAGTAGTATATGAAAAAGATAATCTATTTGCTGTTACTTGTTACAGGGAGTATCTCTGCTCAAACTTTACATATCTATGGAGGAAAAAACCACGATGTCTATTTGGGTTGTTTGAATTGTGATCATTATGACTCAGATTCTATATGGAATAAATATGGAGAATATGGAAACTCATACAATTCTAATTCTATATGGAATCAATACGGAAATTATGGAAGTCAGTATTCGGATACATCTCCTTGGAATAAATATGCAAGTAATCCTCCTGTAATTGTGGATAAACAAGGTAATTTTTATGGATATTTTACGATCAATGAGTACAAAGATAAAAGAGCCAATTTTGATTTAGCTCTTTATCTTTATAAATATTATGATATGATACGAAAAGATGTAGGCGAGTGGTACAAGAAAATTTTTGAATAGAGGTATTCCAAATTTGTTTCTAAGGAAAAGACATGTTCTTTTAGGTGATAAGTATAAACAAGGCGTAACCCGAAAAGCCTGTAACAGAGTAGGGGGAATTTTAAATTTTAAAACAATGAAAAAGATAATATTGATTATAAACATTTTAATGACCGTTTTGTTTTACGGACAAGATATAAATCTTACGATAAAAGGAGCTGAGTTGGGGTACCCAAAAGCTCAATTTAATATGGGAGTTGCTTATGAGAGAGGAGAGGGAGTAGAACAATCTTATGAACAGGCTGCATATTGGTATAAGAAAGCAGCTGAACAAGATTATGTCTCTGCCCAATATAATTTAGGAATTCTTTACTATTATGGAAATGGAGTAAAAAAATCCTACACTCAAGCAGTATATTGGTGGAAAAAAGCAGCACAACAAAATGATGCAAGTGCTCAAAGTGTTTTGGGACTTGCTTATTATGAGGGAGAAGGAGTGGAGCAATCTTATAAACAAGCAGTGTATTGGTGGGAAAAAGCAGCAGAACAAGGAATAGTAGAAGCTCAAACTAATTTAGGAATTGCTTATATCAATGGAGATGGTGTAAGACGTTCTGTAAAAAAATCCATAGAATTGTTACGTAAGGCTTGTGAAGAGGGGTCTGACAGAGCTTGTGAGGTATTAAATGAAATAAAAAAAAGGTACTAATAAGGTGTGTTTAAGATTTGCAACAGAGTAGAAGTAAAATAACAAATGATGAAATCAATTAGTTTTAAAGATGCAATTGACCAAACATTTCAACAACAAAATTGGAATTACTATAAAGGAAAAGAAGAATTTACAGAAAATCCGATGTTGAGTATTGAAGAAAGCAAGGAGTTTATCAAAAACTTTATTAAACTTTCGGGCAAGGAGGAAAATGCACTTAACGAAGAGATTGATAAGATAGAAGATAGAGCTACACATATAGTTTCTACATTTTTCATAGGGCATTATATCTATCAAAACAATGAAAAAATTAAAGATTTGATAGACAAACAGCTTGGAGAGCTTATAAAAAAATTGAAAATATCATCAGATAATCGTCTGTTTACATTTGTTTGGTTTTTGACTTGTCTATTCCACGATTTAGGATATGCGATTGAAAAAAGTACAGGAATAAAGTATATTTCGTTAGAAGAATTAAAAAATAAAACTTCCGATTTAAAAGAAGTAGAAGGTATCCCTCCTTTTTATAAAGAAATTCACCCAAAATATTACGATTATAGAATAAGAGAAGGAGGAAAGAATGATCACGGGATTACCGCAGCTTATTTAATGTTTCATAGTCTCTGTAAGATAAGGTATTGGACTGAGCTGTCAGGCGATGCTACCTTTAATTGGGAGCAAGGATTAGAAGATATATATAATTTCTGTGCGTGGAATATTTTGGCACATAATATTTGGTTTGGTGATAAAAATGACCAAGGGAAATATAGAAAATATGGTATGGATGAACTTATATTTGATCATTCGTTAGGAGATAAGTATAAAATTACGTTAGAAGAATATCCTTTCTTTTTCTTCTTATGTTTGATTGACACTATTGAACCTTATAAAAGAATTAAGGATTATGAAAAATTGAGCAAGATAAAATTAAAAATGTCTGATGAAAAGATAGAAATCATTTCTGAATTAGAAAATAATGAAGAAAAAAAGGTTTTAGACCAAGTTGAAAGTTTAAAAAAATGGCTCATACCAACAGAAAGAACTAATAAAGTAACTATTTATTTAACACCAAAAAAGGGGAACTAAAAAGAAAAGGCAAACCCGAAAAGCCTGTAATAGAGTAGGGATAAATTTAAAAGAAATAGATGTAAAAAATGAAAAAGATAGTTTTATCACTAATGATGGCAATTACTTCTTTATCTTATGGGCAAAATGATATTGAAGAAATCGAGAAAAAAGCTCAAAAAGGAGACGCTATTGCACAATATAATTTGGGAAGTGCTTATTTTGAAGGGAAAGGCGTGGCTAAGTCCTATGAACAGGCAGTATATTGGTTAATAAAATCAGCGGAACAGGGGAATGCGGATGCACAAGATATTTTAGGAATTGCTTACCGTTTTGGATTAGGTGTGACTCAATCACACGAAAAGGCTGTATATTGGTGGACAAAATCGGCAGAGCAAAGAGAAAATATGAATATACAATATATTTTAGGAAATGCTTATTACAATGGGGAAGGTGTAACACAATCCTATGAACAGGCAGTATATTGGTGGAGAAAATCAGCGGAACAGGGAAATGCCGACGCACAATATGAATTAGGGATTACTTACTATAAGGGAGCTGTTGTAGAACAGTCGTATGAACAGTCGGTATATTGGCTACGAAAATCAGTAGAACAAGGAAATGCCCGAGCACAAGCTGCCTTAGGAGCTGCTTACTATTATGGACAAGGTGTCCCTCAATCGTATGAACAGGCAGTATATTGGGTTAGGAAATCAGCGGAACAGGGAAATGCCGATGCACAATATGTATTAGCACTTGCTTACTATAAGGGAGAAGGCGTAACTCAATCGTATGAACAGGCAGTATATTGGGTTAGGAAATCAGCGGAACAGGGAAATGCCGATGCACAATATGTATTAGCACTTGCTTACTATAAGGGAGAAGGCGTAACTCAATCGTATGAACAGGCTACGTATTGGTTAGGAAAAGCTTGTGAACAAGGAGAAGAGGAAGCTTGCCGTATGTTTAATAAAATTAAAAGCAAGTAAGTTTTTATTTGTAAATGAATTATATAGAATAACTCTAATTTTATAAAAGATGAAAAATATGCTATTGACCATAAGTGCTTTAATAACAGTTTTGTCTTACGGACAAGACATAAACACTTTGACAGAAAAAGCAAATAAAGGCAATGCCGAAGCACAATGTAAATTAGGCGTTGCTTACGATAAAGGAGAAGGCGTAGCACAATCTTCCGAAAAGGCAGTATATTGGTGGAGAAAATCAGCGGAACAGGGCAATGCCCTTGCACAATATATTTTAGGAAATGTTTATTATATGGGAAAAGGCATCGCAAAATCGTACGAAGAGGCGGTGTATTGGTGGACAAAATCAGCAGAACAGGGAAATACTGATGCACAAAATAATTTGGGAAATGCTTACTATAACGGAGAAGGTGTATCTCAATCGTACGAACAGGCAGTATATTGGTTGACAAAATCGGCAGAACAGGGAGATGCTGAAGCACAACATAATTTAGGGTTCCTTTATTATAAGGGAGAAGGCGTAGCACAATCATATAAAAAGGCACTATTTTGGTTTCAAAAATCAGCCGAGCAAGGCGATGCCGATGCACAATATCGTTTAGGAAATGCTTATTATGAGGGAGAAGGTGTAGCTCAATCACCCGAAAAGGCGGTGTATTGGTTGACAAAATCGGCGGAACAGGGAAATATTCATGCACAATATGTTTTAGGGGTTGCTTATCTTGGGGGAACAAGTGTGGCTCAATCGTATGAAAAGGCGGTATATTGGTATCAAAAATCAGCAGAACAGGGGCATGCTAAGTCACAAGTACTCTTAGGGGCTAATTATTATAGAGGAGAAGGTGTAGCTCAATCATACGAAAAGGCAGTATATTGGTGGAGAAAATCAGCCAATCAAGGCGATGTCTATGCACAATATCATTTAGGAAATGCTTACGATAAAGGAGAAGGCGTAGTACAATCATACGAAAAGGCAGTATATTGGTGGAGAAAATCAGCGGAACAGGACAATGCGGATGCACAATATCATTTAGGAAAGGCTTACGATGAAGGAAAAGGCGTAGCACAATCTTCCGAAAAGGCAGTATATTGGTGGACAAAATCAGCCGAGCAGGGTAATACCGCAGCACAATATCATTTAGGAAAGGCTTACGATGAAGGAAAAGGCGTAGCACAATCTTCCGAAAAGGCAGTATATTGGTGGACAAAATCAGCCGAGCAAGGTAATGCCAACGCACAAGATTTTTTAGGACTTGCTTACTATTTTGGAGTAGGCGTAGCCCAATCGTATGAAAAGGCAATATATTGGCTACGAAAATCGGCAGAGCAAGGAAATGCCCGAGCGCAAGTTGCCTTAGGAACTGCTTACTATTATGGACAAGGTGTCCCTCAATCGTATGAACAGGCAGTATATTGGGTTAGGAAATCAGCGGAACAGGGAAATGCCGATGCACAATATCTATTAGCACTTGCTTACTATAAGGGAGAAGGCGTAACTCAATCGTATGAACAGGCAGTATATTGGGTTAGGAAATCAGCGGAACAGGGAAATGCCGATGCACAATATCTATTAGCACTTGCTTACTATAAGGGAGAAGGCGTAACTCAATCGTATGAACAGGCTACGTATTGGTTAGGAAAAGCTTGTGAACAAGGAGAAGAGGAAGCTTGCCGTATGTTTAATAAAATTAAAAGCAAGTAAGTTTTTATTTGTAAATGAATTATATAGAATAACGTCTAATTTTATAAAAGATGAAAAATATGCTATTGACCATAAGTGCTTTAATAACAGTTTTGTCTTACGGACAAGACATAAGCACTTTGACAGAAAAAGCTGAGAAAGGCAATGCCGATGCTCAGTTCGATTTAGCATTTGCTTATTTTGAAGGAACGGGCGTAGCCCAATCCTATGAAAAGGCGGTATATTGGTGGATAAAATCAGCAGAGTTAGGCAATGCCCACGCTCAACTCAATTTAGGGAGTGCTTATTATCAAGGGGTGGGTGTGGCTCAATCGTATCAGCAAGGTATCTACTGGTGGAAAAAATCAGCCGAACAAGATAACACTTATGCTCAACTTAACTTGGGTGATGCCTATAAAAAAGGAAAAGGCGTTGAGCAATCAAACACCGAAGCCTTGTTTTGGTATCAAAAGTCGGCAGAGTTAGGCAACGCTCACGCTCAACTCAATTTAGGGAATGCTTATTATCAAGGGGTAGGCGTGGCTCAATCGTATCAACAGGCGGTGTATTGGTATCAAAAATCAGCTGGGCAAGGCAATGCCGAGGCTCAATTTTATTTGGCTCTTGCCTATCGAGACGGAAAAGGCGTTAAACAATCTGCCGAAAAAGCAATCGAATGGTTAATTGAGGCTTGCGAAGAAGGACAATTAGAACAAGCCTGTGAATTTTTAAATAAAATGAAGTAATATGAAGTATAAAATCTTATTTATAACGCTAATATGGTTTTCTATCTGTGTAAATGCACAGAAAAAGATTCAAGCAAAACATTTTGATTTTAGTTGTGATTGCACAGAGGTAGAAAATTATTATGAACCTAAAAACAGTTCAAATAATTATTCTTATGTAAATGAAAAACAAAGGTTTGGATATACATTTGCCACACGAGAAATTTCATTTAGAAATAAATCAGAACAAAAAGACTTTTTAAAAGCGATTAAAAATTCGGGTACGCTTAACTATCAATGGCAAAATTTTTTAGGTCAAGAAGCTATTATAGCTGATTTAAATTCACAAGAAGACCAGATTTATGCAAAACACATTGCATTTTTTTATAACAATGTGGCTTATACGATAATGGTATTTGCAAAATCTCCCACACAACTAAAACAACACTTTAATCATTTAAAAAATACACTAAAATTAAAATAAATAATAGTTATGGATACGTATAATTTAGGTTATGTAATAGGCTACTTTTTAGGGAAATTATTGATGTTATCGCTTATTGTTGGGGTGATATATTTAATAATTAAGGCGTTTAGAAAAAGAAATAGAGGTGAAAAATGAAAAAAATAGTATTGATTATGAGTTTAGTGGTTTCATTGGGAGCTACTGCTTATATGGGGGTTCGAGAAACCGTCAAAGATGAATGTTGTGCAAAATGTGTAGGAGCTAAAAATTGTAAAGCCTGTAAAAACTGCAAATATTGTAAACATTGTAATAGCGGTGGTTCGTGTGGAGTATGTAGATAACTTCAAAATTTTATAACAATGAAAAAGATAATTTTATTCATAACATTAGCTATATTTACAGGTTATGTAAATGGTCAAAATAAAAAAACTTCGGCAACGAAATCCGAAATAGATAAACTTTATGAAAAATATAAAGATTCAGATAATATTACCTTGTTCACTCCACAAGGCGACCTTCAAGGAATTGTAACTATTAAAATGAATGATAATTACAAACCTGTTTCAATTACCATTAAAGGTAGTTCTGAGCATAAAGCCTCAATAGCTGAGTTTATTTCAAATACCATAAAAATGAAATTAAAGCAAGGTTATAAGGTAACAAAAGCCCCTTTTGGTTGGAATACTTGGAGTTATGCAGAACTTGTAGAACAAGGCTTAGGATGGGGCTTTAAGAAGGATAGACAGAGCTTTCAACTACTTATGAAAAAAGGAAATATGTATTTTAGAGCTGATGCGGGATGTTGTGTAGGCTATGACACTTCTTATACTTGGGAAATAGAAACAGGAGATTCTAAAAGACAAGGAGGAAGTAGTGCTACAAATTTCGAATTTTAAATAATAACTGAATGTATTTTGTAAGGCAATGTTCAACCTAATAAATTGATTAAAAATAATTCTATGAAAAACAAATTAAGCGTTGTATTCTTCTTATTTTCAATGGGGCTTTTTGCCCAAGTAAGAAAAGAAGTAGAGAATGGTATTTTTGTTACTTTTCCAAATAAACCAGAGTATACAACTGTTGAAGGGTATCGTAGTTATATCTCTAAAACTGAAAATGTGATTTTTATGGTGCAAATAGTAGATTTGCCTCAACGTGCGGAATATATGATAGCAGAGCAAAAGTTTTCAGAAGCGGATAAAAAAACTATTGCCGATAGTTTTTTAAATAATTTCGTAAAGGGAGCTATGGCGAGTATAGGAAATAAAGTACAAGTGCAGGAAATAAAAAAAGGAAAGTTTTATGGTAGAAAAATGGAATATAGAGCTGTGAATCCTGCTACGGGTGATGTTTCAGGGAGAGCCAAATTGGCTTTATTTATTCGCGGACGAATTATAGCCTTTGAATGTGTGTTGATGAATGATAGTCCGCGAGCAGTTGCTGAAAAAGATAGTTTTATAAATTCTGTAAATGTAAAATAATCAAGAACTACTTTTAGAGCCTTGATAATTAAGAAATGTTTAATAAAACAAATGTATTTTATTTCCTTGATATATAATGGTTTAAAAATAATGGGTAAAAAAAGTTCCAAAAAAGTTTGTAAAACTTTTGGTGGTTAAATAAAAAGTATTACTTTTGCACCCGCTTTGGAAGGCGGTTAGCTATTAGCTTATAGCATATAGCTTACAGCACAAAGCAAAACGCTCAAAAAAATATTTTGAAAAAAGTTTGCAAAAGTTTTGGTAGTTTAGAAAAAAGTATTACTTTTGCACCCGCTTTGGAAAGGCGGTTAGCTATTAGCTTATGGCGTATAGCTTACAGCGCGAAGCGAAAAGTTCAAGAAAATATTTTGAAAAAAAGTTTGCAAAAGTTTTTGTAGTTTAGAAAAAAAAGTATTACTTTTGCACCCGCTTTCGAAAAGCAGTTAGCTATTAGCTTGTGGCGTATAGCTTACAGCGCGAAGCGAAAAGTTCAAAAAAATATTTTGAAAAAAAATTTGGAAGTAAAGGTAAAAAGTTATTATCTTTGCACCCGCTTTGAGAGCTAATAGCTGTTAGCTAGTAGCTAAAAGCGAAGAGTAATAAAGTTCATTGAAAAAATTGTTGACAGCACAAGAATAAGATTTAAAGAATTATCCTAAGAGTCGATTACTTATTTGTTAAAGGTTACGATATTAAAGATTTTTAACGATGAAGAGTTTGATCCTGGCTCAGGATGAACGCTAGCGGCAGGCCTAACACATGCAAGTCGAGGGGTAAGGAGAGCTTGCTCTCCCTAGACCGGCGTACGGGTGCGTAACACGTGTACAATCTACCTTTTACTAAGGGATAGCCCGAAGAAATTTGGATTAATACCTTATAGTATTATTTTATGGCATCATTAAATAATTAAAGCTACGGTGGTAAAAGATGAGTACGCGTCCCATTAGCTAGTTGGAGTGGTAACGGCACACCAAGGCTACGATGGGTAGGGGTTCTGAGAGGGATGTCCCCCACACTGGTACTGAGACACGGACCAGACTCCTACGGGAGGCAGCAGTGAGGAATATTGGACAATGGTCGGAAGACTGATCCAGCCATGCCGCGTGCAGGATGACGGCCTTATGGGTTGTAAACTGCTTTTATACAGGAAGAATAAGGTCTACGAGTAGATTGATGACGGTACTGTATGAATAAGCATCGGCTAACTCCGTGCCAGCAGCCGCGGTAATACGGAGGATGCGAGCGTTATCCGGAATCATTGGGTTTAAAGGGTCCGTAGGCGGGCGTATAAGTCAGAGGTGAAAGCACTGAGCTCAACTGAGTAACTGCCTTTGAAACTGTATGTCTTGAATAGTTGTGAAGTAGCTGGAATGTGTAGTGTAGCGGTGAAATGCATAGATATTACACAGAACACCGATTGCGAAGGCATGTTACTAACGACCGATTGACGCTGATGGACGAAAGCGTGGGGAGCGAACAGGATTAGATACCCTGGTAGTCCACGCTGTAAACGATGGATACTAGCTGTTTGGTTTTCGGACTGAGTGGCTAAGCGAAAGTGATAAGTATCCCACCTGGGGAGTACGCACGCAAGTGTGAAACTCAAAGGAATTGACGGGGGCCCGCACAAGCGGTGGAGCATGTGGTTTAATTCGATGATACGCGAGGAACCTTACCAAGGTTTAAATGGGAAACGACGTACCTAGAGATAGGTATTTCTTCGGACGTTTTTCAAGGTGCTGCATGGTTGTCGTCAGCTCGTGCCGTGAGGTGTCAGGTTAAGTCCTATAACGAGCGCAACCCCTGCTGTTAGTTGCTAGCGAGTTAAGTCGAGCACTCTAACGGGACTGCCGGTGCAAACCGTGAGGAAGGTGGGGATGACGTCAAATCATCACGGCCCTTACATCTTGGGCTACACACGTGCTACAATGGCCGGTACAGCGAGCAGCCACTGCGTGAGCAGGAGCGAATCTATAAAGCCGGTCACAGTTCGGATCGGAGTCTGCAACTCGACTCCGTGAAGCTGGAATCGCTAGTAATCGGATATCAGCCATGATCCGGTGAATACGTTCCCGGGCCTTGTACACACCGCCCGTCAAGCCATGGAAGCTGGGGGTACCTGAAGTCGGTTGCCGCAAGGAGCTGCCTAGGGTAAAACTAGTGACTGGGGCTAAGTCGTAACAAGGTAGCCGTACCGGAAGGTGCGGCTGGAACACCTCCTTTCTAGAGAAATGCCTTTACGAGAGTAATTGTAGGGTATTCTTTAAATCTTGTGCAGTCGATATTTCTAGGCTAATTAGAGGTTAGTGATTAGTGTTTAGAAGTTATATAGACTAATTGCTATTTGCTGATGGCTAATAGCTAAAAAGATGCAGTCTCATAGCTCAGCTGGTTAGAGCGCTACACTGATAATGTAGAGGTCGGCAGTTCGAGTCTGCCTGGGACTACAGAGCAGATAGCTAATGGCTAATATCCAATAGCTAAAAGCTAAAAAGTTCATACAAATAGAATGAAAGGAAATTTTAGAGGTTGTTGCTTTTAAGATAGGTAAGAGTTTTGGGATTGATATAAACTATTCCCTATTGCCTAACCCCTAATACCTATATTAATGGGGAATTAGCTCAGCTGGCTAGAGCGCCTGCCTTGCACGCAGGAGGTCAAGGGTTCGACTCCCTTATTCTCCACATAATGCTTAAAGCCTTTAGCTAATGGCTAATAGCGGAAAGCTATAAAGAGTTCATTGACATATTGGGATAAAAAACACGAGAGATCAAATAAGATTGATTAAATCGAGAAATAAATAAAGAATCAAAGAGAACGAGGTATGTTTTGCAATAGCAAAACAACTACAAGCGCAATAAGTTATGTAAGGGCGTATGGGGGATGCCTAGGCTCTCAGAGGCGAAGAAGGACGTGATAAGCTGCGAAAAGCTGCGGGGATTGGCACATACGATTTGATCCGCAGATATCCGAATGGGGCAACCCACTGCATTGAAGGTGCAGTATCCTGTTAAGGAGGCGAACCCGCTGAACTGAAACATCTAAGTAGGCGGAGGAGAAGAAAACAAAAGTGATTCCGAGAGTAGTGGCGAGCGAAATTGGAATAGCCCAAACCTATATTGTTACGGCAATATGGGGGTTGTAGGACCCGATATTGGTTGTTATATGGAACTAGAAGTGTTTGGAAAATCACATCATAGAGCGTGAAAGTCGCGTATAGGTAACGTATAATAAATCATAGGGAAATCCTGAGTAGGGCGGGGCACGTGGAACCCTGTCTGAATTTGCCGGGACCATCCGGTAAGGCTAAATACTCCTGAGAGACCGATAGTGAACTAGTACCGTGAGGGAAAGGTGAAAAGAACCGTGAATAACGGAGTGAAAAAGACCCTGAAACCATACGCTTACAAGCGGTCGGAGCCCATTAGGGTGACGGCGTGCCTTTTGCATAATGAGCCTACGAGTTACTTTTACTTGCGAGGATAAGCATTTCAGATGCGAATTCGTAGCGAAAGCGAGTCTTAATAGGGCGTTATAGTAAGTAGTAGTAGACGCGAAACCTGGTGATCTACCCTTGGGCAGGTTGAAGCGCTGGTAACACAGCGTGGAGGACCGAACCGGTTGTCGTTGAAAAGACTTCGGATGACCTGAGGGTAGGGGTGAAAGGCCAATCAAACTGGGAAATAGCTCGTACTCCCCGAAATGTATTTAGGTACAGCGTCGTGTTCTAGTTTATTAGAGGTAGAGCTACTGATTGGATGCGGGGG